>NZ_JACHFF010000001.1:952123-1298607 GCF_014207425.1 Jeotgalicoccus coquinae
GTCACTTCCACAAGTACCCCAGAATTGGCCTCCCGGGTCATTGTCACTTCCACAAGTACCTGGGAATCGTTATGCCGGGTCATTGTGCTGCAAAATCCAATAACTCCCATCCCCGCACCAAACAAAAAAACAGCTGACAGATTATCTGTCAGCTGTTCATCAGGTTATTTACATAAAGAATATATCAAACGTGCCCCTGAGTAAGTAATACAATGCCATTATTTTCAACAGCGGTTTTAAATATGGTTTATTTTCTTCTTTATGGATTTTAATAACGCCGTACGCGATTATCGATGCAAATATGATGTACCAAAATACATAATGATTACTGAGAATACTGAGTACTAATCCAAGAAAATCAACTATTTCTCTCGCTATCATCCAATGGGGCTCCTAACCTCGTTCCTCAGAAATCTATCTCTTTATATCTTTCCGAGTTTTTTCGCTATCGTATATACCGGTTTGTTGAAGACTTTGTCGAACGTCCCCGGCAGCTCTTCGATATACGGTGTAAAGCCGCGTTTGAAGCGGTAAACGCCGTAGTCCTGTGCGTCTTCTGTAAAGTCGCCTGTCAGGCCGAAGAAGTTAAACCGCTTCACGCCTAATTCCTGCGCCTTCTTGATCATTTCCCACGTCGCAAAGTTCGTGCCTTTAAAGAACGACAGTTCCGGATAGCTTCCGCTGAACAGGTACACCATTTCATGGTTGTTGTAGTAATACATTCCTGCAGATAAGTCGAGCTCCGTACCGAATTCCGCTTTGAATTCTTCCATCTTCTGAATGCGCTTATCTTTACTCGCAAGCTGTTCTTTATGTTCGTTCACACGTTTCTTCTCGCGCTTCGTCGCTGTGCCGTTCGCAGTTTTCTCTTCAATCTCTGCAATATTAGCGAGTTCCGCTTCACGTTCTTCTTCGAGCTGAGCCAGATACTTGTCCACATTCACATGCGTCAGCACTAAAAACATACGGTCTTTTAACGTGTGCAGCAGATTTTTAATCTTCTCTGCCGGCACCGGGTCAAAGCCAATGCGTTCTTCGGTCTCTTTATATATATCGATAAACTTATCGTACTCATCTTCATCCAGCAGCTTTAACTCAAGCGGCATCGTTTCCGTCTGACGTGTATTGTAGCGCGTCGTCACATCCATCTGCTTTAAAATGGCATCGAGGGGTTTATCGACATCAATGACTGCCTGATAACGGAGCAGCTCTTCTGTAATCAGTTCTGTCGTAAAGCCGTGATGGTTATAACCCAGATTCTCATACAGTGATACAATCTCCTGGTTATTACGCTCATCGTCTTCAACCACATTACCATCATGGTCCCGCATCTGATACACAGTATACGGCGAATGAATCATCTGCAGGGCACCGTTCTTCTTGGCGTACTTATCAATCTCTTCTAAAAAGAACTTCAATCGCTCATTAGAGAAATCACGCAGCAAAGGCCCCGTGTGTGATGTAAACAGTCTGAATTTCTTCAGTACGGATGTCGCACTTAACAGCGACACACCACCGAGTTCTTCCCCATCATATAACCCGAGCAGATGTGTTTCATTCACCTGTGAAATGTAATCGTAAAACATCTCATCATGGAAATAGTGCATATGCCCGTCATAGGTCTGTACAAATAATCTAAATGCGTCTTCTGTTATTGGTTTTACTTCCATCGCTGGATCAAACCTTTCTGTCTTTTACTTATTCAATCCAAGTTTTGCTTTTACTTTATAGACGTTGTGCTGGAATGGTGCAATGACTTTCACAAAGTCCCCGACCAGCTCTTCAATTTCTGCATTAAATCCGCGTTTAAAACGATAAACACCATAGTCTTCCCCGTCTTCAGAGAAGTCTCCGCTCACCCCGTAGAAGTTATAGCGTGAAATGTTATGTTCGATACAATACTTCATCATCTCCAGGTGCATCTTATACGGTCCGACAAACTGCGGGTACTCAGATGTACTTGCGCCTGAGTTATATACAAGCTCATACGGTGTTTCGAAGTAAATGCCGGCAGCAAGATCCAGCACGTTGCCTTCTTTCTCATGAATGATGCGCGCCTCTTCAAGATCTCCCGTTAAGTTCGAAACCTGTTTTTCCATCTCTTTAATCTTGTTTAATGTCTTGTCATTCTTATTCTCTTTCGCCTGCATTGTCGTAAGACGCTGAGTCACATCATCCAGCTCTTTAGTCAGATTCGCCACATACTTATCGAGTTCGATATAGGCGTAAGGAATGAGCACTTTATCGCCGTATGCTTTCTTAAAGCGTGAGAAGTAGCCCTTCGGATCCGGGTGAGTAAAGAAGCCCTGGCGTTCCGATGTATCGGCGTACAGCTTAACGAACTTATCGATTTCATCAACCTCTAAGAAACGCAGCTCCACACCGTACTTCTGCGCTTTTTTAATATTGCGCTTACGCTGGGAGTCAAATGACTTCACAAGTTCTTTCTCACTCTCAAACGGCGTCATATCCAGAACGCTCATCCAGCGTGCTTGTGACGTCTTAGAGTAACCGCGTGTAAATCCTTCATGACCGTAGCCAAGCGACCCCAGCAGCTCGATTAAGGCGTCCTGCGCCGGGTAATCTTCTTTCTCGACAACATCCTTATCATACTTCTTGTAAATCCAGTTTGGATCGACTTTAACGTAGGAACAGTTATTCTTCTTCAGGTATTCCGTTAACCCTTCAAAATAGAAACGCACCAGCTCAAGATTATGGTAATCGAGTACCGGGCCGCGGTTCGAGTAATAGAAATATTTGCCCATGACTGTCGGCTGCAGTGTAAACAGACAAGCGGCAACGACGTCCCCTGCATCATCCTTAACGCCGAGCAGTTTAACCGTTTCGCCGTTCATTTCACGGTTTGTTTTATTTTCCAGCATCTGGAAGAATGCCGCTTCATGACCTTCCTCTATAAATGCCGCATATTCTTCATCAGTTAATTCTAAAAACTTCATGCGATTCACTCTCTCTTATTTATTACGCAAATTGTTTAATGTGTTGTAGATTTTATATGCAGGACCATTAACCGGTTTGATAAAGTCCCCGATATATTCATTCACGACAGCGTTGAATCCTTTTTTAAACTGAATTACACCGTAGTCCTCAGCATTCTCAGTAAAGTCTCCGCTGATACCGTAGAAGTTGTACTGGTCGATACCCTGCTCCAGGGCGTACTGAATCATTGTCCACTGAATTAAGTAGCTTCCCGCAAAATGACGGAAGTCGTTATCCGTTCCGCCTGACAGGTAAGTCACTTCATGCGGCGTGACTATAAAGTAGGCACTCGACAACGGCAGTTCCTTGCCGTGAGTCTCGAGTAACTGTTTACCCTCCTGAAGCTTCGCATCGATGTTCGACACCTGCTCAGTCAGATTCACCACTTTGTTCTGATTCTTCACGTTCTCCGGATCGCGCTCCAGGGCACGTTCTGCTTTCTCG
Source organism: Jeotgalicoccus coquinae (assembly GCF_014207425.1). Taxonomy (GTDB): domain Bacteria; phylum Bacillota; class Bacilli; order Staphylococcales; family Salinicoccaceae; genus Jeotgalicoccus; species Jeotgalicoccus coquinae. Next base: position 955,565 of record NZ_JACHFF010000001.1, read on the forward strand.
AGATTCTTCGCCATCTTCTTTTTATCCTGTGCAATGGACGTATTGTAGTCTTCCAGGTCCACGTAGACCATCGGAATCATCACCTGATCTTTAAAGTAGCGTTTACGGTCAATATAGAAACTGTCATCTCTGTCGTAGAACGCCTTCATCTCAGACGTATCCTTCATAAACTTGCGGAAAATATCAATATTATCGATATCCAGATACTTAATATGAAGACCATTCTTCTCCGCCTTTTTAATATTACGCTTACGGAGCGTGTCCATATCATCAAGCACTGTCTTCTTATCCTTACCGGCAAGATCCAGCACTGAATGCCAGCGAACCTGAACAATCGGATCAAAGCCGTTTTTAAATCCATCATGGTGATAACCAAGAGACTTAAAGTTATCAAAGATATAATCGTTGTCCATACTCTCGATAATTTCACCCTCGTGATTCCGCTTATTAATGACTTCATACGGGTCCACACGCAGGTACATGACTTTCTTCGGTTTTAAGAACTTCGTCAGCCCGTCAAAAAATGTTTTAAACACCAATTCGTCGCCGTAGTCGAGTACCGGCCCGCGGTTCGTATATGCATATTTAAATACTTTCATCACAGGCGTCAGCGTCACAAGGCACGCCGCTTTAACCGCGTCGCCGTCTTTGACCCCGACTAAGTAGGTCTCAATACCGCTGTCAGTTTTTAATTTGTAGTTTTGTTCCGTCTGGGTAAAATGACTGAAATGTTTCCCTGTATAGTCATTGAATTCTTCCAGTGTTAACTCTGTAAATTGCATAATGGCACTCCCGTTCATCAATTCTCAATCTCTAACATAGTAACAGATTTCAGCGTGTGTTTCATCTAATTACATAGACGTATCGGCACCAATTCAAACTAAATTCTTTTAAAAGATAAAATTCTCATCACCGGCGCGGGGATGCCTGGTGCGGGATTGGACTTCGCCCGCGCTGGAGGACGACGGCCAATCCCTGTAGTATCCGAAGGACCTTTAAAGTACTATGTGCAAGTCCCGTCGTATTTGAAACCATGTTGAAGTACGACGCCGAAATGACAACGTACTCCAAGCCGCTCTCGAATACGACGGCAAAACACCGTCGTCGGCCAAGCTCTCTTAAAAGACGACAGTGTTTTGCCGTCGTACTCAAAGCTCCATTGAAATACGACACGCATTCATCGTCGTATTTCAGGGCCGGCTAAAGTACGACGGTGCTCCGGTGTAGTATTCAAAATTATTATCTTCCTGAGATTTGGTTATAAAAATCGCAGCCAAAATAAATTAGCCGCGATTATCGTTAAATGCTATTTGTCGAATGCGTTCGTTAGTAATCTCCTTATTGGAGTTAATCACATCAAGTATTAATTTTTGCTGTTCTTTTTAGAGCTTTATACCTTCGAACTCTAAATTCTTAACGACTTGTTTATGGATTTCAGATTCAATAGTTATCATATAAGCCGCCTCCCGGCCTCTCTATTATATCACTTTCATATCCATAAAATTCGCCTATATAGGCGAATCAATTTATTCAATTCGCCTTTTAAAGCGAATTATTATACAATATAGCTATTATATTAAAGGAGCTGATTCTCATAATATCCATGCTGATTTTGGATGTGTCGAACAGTACTAAGGCACCGCCTGAGATATACAACCATCTCTCTCATATAGAACGTAAGCTGCGGGATTTAAACTCAGATGAGAATAAATTATATATGAATTACCGTATGGGCGAAGAGTTGTTTATTTTATCATCACAGCCGCATTACACTATTCTGTTAGCGTTTTATGCGAAATCATTATGGCCTGCTTCGGACTTCCCGTTAAAATGCAGCTTCCATACTGTGGATGACTCTTACCCTGAATACAATCCGGATCGCTGGGATCATCCTTCCATAAAAGCAGTAAGAGAATCGCTTCAAACGATTAAAAAATCGAAAGTACAGGATTTTTCAAGTCCGGATATGCCGAAGGGCATCGAAATTGCGTTAATGTATGCAACTGATATTTTTAGAACCGTGACCCCGCTGCAGCAGGAAGTCATGCAGTACTATTTAACAGGTATTACTCAGAAAGAAATCGCAAAACTGACAAAACGATCTGTGTCGACCATTTCGAAACATGTCCATGCTTCCCGTGTCAAACAGCTGACGGAAATTATTGATTACGTCAGCGAACAATACGAACTGAACTAAAAGTGATAAGTGATGATTAATCGCTTATCACTTTTTTTGAAAACTCATTATAGTATCCACTTGAATAACAAGATAAAACCCTCTACAATTACAATCAAGTAAATATTTGAATATAGAGGTGGACCATGACTAATAAAAACGTATGTGAAGTGTTCTGCTACGACGAAGATAAGGTAGAGAGACTTCAGAAAGAAATAGAAGCTGTCGACATCATGGGTATGTCGCAAATACTGAAAGCCATTGCGGATAAGAACAGAGCAAAGATTACATATATCCTCTGTCAAGATGATGAGTTATGCGTATGTGATATTGCATTGATACTGGATATCACGATCGCGAATACATCCCATCACCTGCGCACCTTATATAAAGAAGGTATCGTGACGTCACGTAAAGAAGGCAAGCTGGTGTTCTACTCGCTGAAAGATCCGAATATTAAACAGCTGATCACCTTTGCACTCATGTCCGGGGAAAGAGTGACGGCCAATGTCTGAAGCGGATAAAACAGTTTACCGTGTACAAGGCTTTTCATGTGCCAACTGTGCGGGCAAGTTTGAAAGTAATGTCCAGAAACTCCCTGCAGTTCACGATGCTAAAGTAAACTTCGGTGCATCAAAGATTTCGGTATACGGTACAGCAACCATAGACGAACTGGAACAGGCAGGCGCATTTGAGAACCTTAAAGTGACTCCGGAAACTAAAAAAGGAGTCACAAGTCAAAACTCAGAGGATAAAAAAGAAGTAGATCCTTTCTATAAAAAACACAGCACACTCCTCTACTCCATTCTTTTAATTGCCTTCGGTTTTATCTCCATGGCAGTCAATGGCAACGATAATATTTTAACGCCGCTGTTGTTTATCGCGTCCATGCTGATCGGCGGCAGCAATATGCTGAAAACAGGATTAATCAATTTAACGAAACTGGATTTTGATATGAGAACGCTGATGACTGTTGCGGTTATCGGTGGTGTCTTAATCGGCGAATGGGCGGAAGTTGCGATTGTTGTCGTGTTATTCGCTATCAGTGAAGCACTCGAACGTTTTTCCATGGAACGTGCCAGAAAATCCATTAGTTCATTAATGGATATCATGCCGAAAGAAGCACTGATCAGAAGAAACGGCCACGCGCAGTTAATCCATGTCGACGACATCCAGGTGAATGACGTGATGATTGTAAAACCAGGTCAGAAGATTGCGATGGACGGAATCATTACATCCGGGCACTCTTCAGTCAATCAGGCCGCCATTACAGGTGAATCACTGCCTGTAGAAAAATCGAATAACGATGAAGTGTTCGCAGGAACACTCAACGAAGAAGGTTTCCTTGAAGTTAAAATTACGAAACTGATTGAAGACACAACGATTTCAAAGATCATCCACCTTGTAGAAGAAGCACAGGGAGAACGTGCACCGGCGCAAGCCTTTGTCGATAAGTTCGCGAAGTACTATACACCGGCTATAATGGTCATTGCACTATTGGTCGCGATTGTTCCTCCACTATTCTTTAATGCAGAATGGTCGACCTGGGTGTATCAGGGACTGGCTGTACTTGTTGTCGGCTGTCCATGTGCATTAGTAATTTCTACACCGATATCCATCGTTTCTGCGATTGGTAATGCGGCAAAACACGGGGTTTTAATTAAAGGCGGTATTCATCTTGAAGAAATGGGCGGCTTAAAAGCCATCGCATTTGATAAGACAGGTACGCTGACTAAGGGTGTCCCTATATTAACGGACTACGAAATCTTAAACAGCGAAACAAACAAAACTGAACTGATGTCAATCATCAGCGCACTGGAAAACCGTTCGCAGCATCCGCTGGCTTCAGCAATTATCAACAAAGCCGACCACATGAATGCGGATTATACTAATATAGTAATCCATAACTTCTCTTCCATTACAGGACGAGGCATTCAGGGTGATATTAATAACGAAACATATTACATCGGCAGCCCGGCTTTATTCACAGAATTAGACACACCAAACTTCACGACAGACGTTCACCATAAAGTAAAAACACTTCAGGAACAGGGTAAAACGGTCATGCTTGCAGGTACAAACAGTAAAGTACTCGCACTGATCGCAGTGGCGGATGAAGTCCGCGAGACGAGTAAACGGGTGATTCAGAAACTGCATGAAGCAGGCATCGATAAGACTGTCATACTGACGGGTGATAACCACAGTACAGCGAAAGCAATATCAGAGCATGTTGGTGTAACGGATGTTCAGTCAGAGCTTATGCCGGAAGATAAATTGAATGTCATTAATAAACTTAAAAAACAGTATAAACATGTGGGTATGGTTGGCGACGGTGTGAACGATGCGCCTGCTTTAGCCGCTTCAACGGTTGGTATTGCGATGGGCGGTGCCGGTACAGATACGGCTCTGGAAACCGCAGATGTTGCTTTAATGGGAGACGATTTGCGTAAGCTGCCTTTCACTGTGAAGCTGAGCAGGAAGACACTCAATATTATTAAAGCGAATATTACGTTCGCCATTGCGATTAAAGTTCTTGCCCTCTTCTTAGTTATCCCGGGATGGCTGACACTGTGGATTGCGATATTATCCGATATGGGCGCAACGATATTAGTAGCATTGAACAGTCTGAGACTGATGAAAGTGAAAGACGAAGAAATTGAATAGATTATAAACAAAAAAGACGCTGTCAGAAAAATCCGGCAGCGTCTTTCTATGAAATTGATTACAAATATTTTTATTATTCATTAACTTTGTGTTGTATTGGGTATATAGTAAGTATTAAAAAATTTTGAGGGGGACTTTTAATGAGTTTAAAGAAATTGTTAATGGTCAGCGGTCTTTCCATGGTGCTCGTTCTCGGCGCTTGCGGCAATGGCGAAGAAGATGGGTCGGAAGAGCCTGCAACAGAAGAAGACAGCAGCGCTTCAAGTGGTGATGCCGATGCTGAAGGTATCGCACAGAGCTCTTGTGCATCGTGTCACGGCTCAGACTTCTCAGGCGGTGCAGGTCCGGCGCTTGCAGGTATGAGTCTCAGCGAAGATGATTTCAATGAAATTGTAAGAAACGGTCAGGGACAGATGCCTGCTTTCAGTGAAGATCAAATCAACGATGAAGAGCTCTCTGCACTTCACACTTACTTCAGCGAACAGTAAAAGAAAGACCGTCCTTTGATATGTTCCCCCTAAAGCAGACACTTTAGGGGGATTTTCTCTTGATATCATTACAAAAGATAATCCTATAAGCTCCTGATTCCTAAACAAAAAAATCGCTGTCAGTCAATCTGGCACCGGTTTTCTTTTACTGCATGCACTGACAAACAAAATCATCATTAACACACTCAATCGTTTCACATAGCTACTCCCTCTCTGATATGAATTCGCTCTGTCACTTATAATATATACGTCTGCATTAACGATGTGTAGAAATAACATTTATATAATAAAAAAACACACGCAAATTTTGCGTGTGTTTATCTATCTACCTTAGTCTTCTAATCTCTGGTTGTTTTTATGATATTTAATTATTCCTTCAGCACAGCGGTATGCTATCGCACCGACTGTTCCTGTCGGGTTGTTTCCTGAGTTGTGTACAAATGTACTGGATCCTGCAACAAACAGGTTGTCACGATCCCAGTGCTGCAGCCAAGTGTTAACTACACTGTTCTCAGGGTCTGTCCCCATTGGAGTACCACCTGAAATATTTGTTGATTGGTAAGGAACAATATCGTATGCACCGATGTCATCATTGGATACATCGATATGTTTTGCACCCATCTTCTCTACAATTTCTTTACATCTCTCTGTCAGATATTTATTTCTTGCATTATCCTGTTCTGTCCAATTATAAGTAAGCATTACTTGTGAATTTCCAAATGCATCCTTATATGTATCATCCAGGTCCAGGTAATGATCTTTATGCGGTCCTGTATGCGCCATTGAATACACTTCTAATGTTCTTGTAAAGTTTTTAATTGATTCTTCTTTGAACTCTTCTCCCCACTCAGGTGTATCTTTACGAACTGTGTTCGATAAAATAGGACGGGCGCCTGTCTGAGTAAAGTGGATTGATCCTCCGTGAATAAAATCCAGACCTTCATGATCAAAGTTGTCACCGTTGAAATCATCCAGAATCATACCAAGTGCACCTGCACCCATAAATGTGTTGAACTGTTCATCAAAGAAACCGGTCGCACCTAAACCAGTCTGGTAACAATAGTTACTTCCGAGTGCCCCTTTTTCTGTTTCAGGATCATATTGTTCCCCGATATCTGAAACTCTGAGCAGTTTATAGTTATTGAATAAGAAGCTCGTTAATACAACAACATCCGCCGGCTGGAAATATTCTTCACGCGTTATAGTGTCTATGAATTTCACACCTGTTACTTTTTTATCATCATCTTTATCAGTAACAATTTCAGTTACGTTTGAATTATAACGAATGTCAAAGTTTCCGGTTTTTTCTGCTGTTTTTAGTACTGTTATGTCAGGTGTTGCTTTTGCATCATATTCACATGCAAAACGTTCACAGAATGCACAGTACTGACATTGATTTAAAACTTCGCCATCAGGGTTTTCATAACTTTGTGACATGTTGGCAGACGGCATCATAATAGGGTGTAAATTCAGCTCATTTGCTGCTTTTTCAAATAATCTTAACGATTTTGTTTTAAGCATTGGCGGGTTTGGATATGGACTGGAACGTTCCTCACCAAGCGGGTTTTCCTCACCGCTGACTCCGGCAGTTTTTTCGAACTTGTCATAGTACTTTTCCATCTCGTCAAATGTAACACCCCAGTCACGATAACGAAGTCCGGAATCTATTCCAAGTTTTTCTTTGCCGTATTTTTCTTCTGTCATTGATTTAATTTCAAAATCATATGGCATGTAACGGTCAGTTTGGCCGTTCCAGTGCGTACCGGCTCCGCCTCGTCCGCTTCCTGGTAAAAATGAACCTAAACGACGCACAGGTAGTGCAAGTTCGTCCCGTTTATTTCTAAACGTTAAAGTTTCAACTGAAGTGTCCTGCATCAGTTCATAACGCTGAGCGTACTTCAATTCATCATGCACATGCTGATAGTCCGTTGTATCACGGTATGCACCGCGCTCTAAACTTTTAACTTTTAATCCTTCTTTTGCTGTTTCTGCAGCAACGATACCGCCTGTCCAGCCGGCACCGATCGTAACAACGTCTACTTTATCTAATTCTTTTACCATTTCATTTTCCTCCTAAATTCTCAACCCGTTAACCAAAATTGGGTATTGGTTCGATATCCTGAAATTCATCAGTATCAATGACATCTAAATAAGAATGCTGGTGTCCCGGGAACTGTTTCATCTTCCAGCCCGCCATATTTCTATTGCCTCTGTAGATCGGGTCTGAATATACCCCTTCTAATGTTGCAGTATGTAATAGTTTAAAGAAGAACCCTGCTGTTGCTGTATTTTTAGGCACATTGAAGTCTACTTCATCTGTTTCAAACGCTTTTAAAATTTCGTCCTGCTGTTTACCGTCCAATTTGGCGAACGACGTGTCGTGTCGCTCTTCTGCTTCTTCCTGCAGTTTTCTGATTCCAAGCATGAAGTATGAAGCACGGTTTAAATTAGACTGGTAACCCTGTGTGCCTTTTCCTTCGTGGAAAGGACCCTGCATATATTCTCTCGAATTATGTCCATATGCACCTGCAAGCTGTCCGTCTAAAAAGTATGCTGCACCGAGTTCTTTTGCACCCGGACCCGCATCTGATTCAGGGAAAATTCTTTCCATAGCCGCTTCAATGATACGGAAATCCTCATCATTGCTGAAGAATACACGTCCCTGATCCGGAATGCCGCCACCGTGATCACTGTGGCCATGTGAGCCGCCGGAACTGTCGGAATCAGCGCTTTCGTTACCTCCACCATTGTCCACTTCATTCATGTTAAAACCAATAAGCCCGCCGAGCAGACTGCCGCCGATAACTCCACCGGTAGCAGCCCCTGTTGTTTTCAAGAAATCACGCCTTGAAAACTGTTTTTCATCCGCCACTTCGTTTACCTCCAAATTTTTTTACAAAAGTATAATACCATGCATAATTATAACATCGTAAGAATAATATTAAAGAGCACATTGTAAAATATAAAGTTAAACTACTATTCGAAATTGTGAAACATTTTTACTGCTGATAAAATCCGGGGCACAGAACAGTTTTTAACTCTGTGCAGTCTTATATTCAAGTATCTCAATTAAAACTGAATCTCAAATACAAACAGACCCGTCCGATGTATTGGACGGGTCTTGCATTATAACTGGTATCTTAATAGTCTATTCTGTTAAATATCCACAAAGCGATTACTGATGGAATGATAATCCATGCCAGAAGTACAGCTGCAGATAATACGAAAGAACCGCTGCCGACTCCGATAAAGTAATTCAGTGCGTTTTCAGGAAATATAACAAGTAAAGGGTCTGATACAACCTCAGGAAACATCTTAATGAGTGCAGGAAGGAACATGACAGCTAATGCAAAAGTAATCCCGCCTGCAGGTGATTGAATATAAAATGTTCCGGCTGCACTTAAGAGCGTATAAAATAAGACCATGACGATAGAACCGATGATGATTTGATAAAGAGCACTTCCTGCAGCACTTAACCCGCTCACACCAATTGCGGATGCAATGAGCTGACTGGTGATAACCAATAATACTGCGACTGTTATACTAATCAGAATGAATAACACAGCCAGGAAAATGATTTTAGAAATAAAGTATTTCCTGCGGTTCGGAGTGATTGCTAAATTTGTATGCACTGCGCCTGCAGCCAGATCTTTCGAAATAAACATCGCTGTAAATATAATCAGCATAATCGTTGTCACATCTATCCCGAGAAATGAAATATCAATCATTTCCATAAAAGTCAGATCCGTGAACGCTCTGCCCTGAGTAATGTTAATAGTGAACAGAAAAATGGCTCCGAACACGATGCTAAGAACTACCGTCATCATTAAAAAATTCCGGTAGGCCGGCAGGTATAATATCTTTTTAAAATTTGATTTAATAAGGTTCATCATTTATTTTCAGCCCCTTGTGATACATAATCTGCTTTGCCGGAAGTGATTTCCGTAAATAATTCCTCCAGGGAAGGTTTCACACTCTTAAGCTCATGAAGCGTCAGCTGCTGTTCCAGAGCCAGTCTGCCAATTTCTTTTGCTTCAAGATTTCGCACTTCAAAGCCTGCATCCTTTCGTTTGATGACTGCTTGTTTTTCTTCGAGCGCTTTTTTCATTTTTTCCAGATTGTCCGCTTCCACATAGACATATGAGCTTAAACTCTTTTCATTCATTTCTTCCATAGTCATATCCGCAAGCAATTTACCCTGACCGATAATAACAACCCGGTCGGCGACTGCCTGGATTTCACTCATTAAATGACTCGAAACAACTACAGCTTTCCCTTCTTCTGCAAGCTCTTTGAACAGCTTTCTAAGCCATTTAATGCCGTCTACATCCAGTCCGTTGAATGGCTCGTCCAAAATAATCGCAGCCGGATTACTAAGCAGTGCTGTGGCAACACCGAGCCGCTGCTTCATGCCGAGGGAAAAAGATTTCAGCTTGTTATCTTTCGCATTATCCAGTCCCGTGATTTGCAGCATGTCATCCACTCTGTCTGAATTGATATTTGCCGCTTCAGCTATAATAGATAAGTGTTGTTTTGCCGTGAAATTCTTATCTAAAGCTGATGGATCGATAAGGGTACCAACTTGTTTAAATGGTTCCTGATAATCTTTATATTTATTCCCATTAATCAGTACATCACCAGCAGTCGGATTGACGAGAGATATAATCATTTTCATCGTTGTCGATTTGCCTGATCCATTGGGACCGAGAAGTCCTGTGACCACACCTGGTTTAAACGTCAAGCTTAGACCGTCCACTGCAGTTTTATCCCCGTATACTTTTGTCAGATTCTCCAGTTTAATCATGTACATCACCCTTTGTCAGATAATAATTATGTGCATCCTCTATGAAATCATTGGAAAAGTTGTATAAAAAGAGATCTTCCTCCGGCCACTTAGCACTGTCTTCCAGCCCTTTTTCAAATACTGCGGCAGCATCGGGGTCTTCAGCTGTGACGCTTTTTGTGAAATCATCCCACTTCCTGCCAAATTGAAGCCTGATTTGACTATTCTCATCTGTACTATTCAACTTATAAGAGGCCGCTTCCAAAATAAGCTGTTTCCACTGCCAGTAAATTTCAATAATCTCGTTGTAATCATCGTACTTATCATTAAATAATTCTTCTGTTTCTTCATCGAATTCAACATTTGCATAATCAAGAATGGTTTGCTTATTCAGCCCGAGTACAAGTTCCGTGAAAGGTTCCAGGTCCTGATTCGGATCAGTCTCAAGCACATTATTCACTGCCTGGATAATTGTCAGCCTTAATTTGATATCCATCTCCTGCTGAAACAGGATATCTGCCTGGCTTTGTAATATATTTTTTATATCAGCGACATCGTCAAAATTAATCAGGTTAGTTTTAATCTCTTTCAATGAAAAACCAAGGCGTTTATAAAATAAGATTTGCTGAAGCGTCATTAAATCGTTTTTTGAATAATATCTGATATTTTTCTTTACATCTCTATTGGCCTTAAGCAAATCGATTTTATCGTAATATTGAATCGTTCTGATCGTTGCCCCGGATAATCTGGATAGCTCACCAACTGTATACATTTTTTCATGCATGGCTTTTCACCTCTATCTTGATTAAATCATATTACGTAACGTCATGTGCAAGTGTTTCCCGCTAATTTTATTCTTTCAAAAAGAGCGTCCGGTTTCCCCGGACGCTCCATAGTACAATCATTTCGTTGTTTTTTTAGGATATACAACTTCTCCATCATCTTCTATAATCGGCATGGCGCCCCACTGCCCCAGCTTATGCGGTACTATTTCTATTTCTTCTTTATTATTCACTATTATATGATCTACATCCACATCGTGTGCGGCCAACCAGTTGCTGATAATTAAACGATGGCATCTGGATGGATGACGTTCAGCACATAAAATAGCCACTGTCTTTTTTCCGGCATCTTCCATCAACGAATTGATACCTTGTTTGAACTCATCAGTCAGCGTATAATCTGCATAATTATGGAATGATTGATTTTTCCAGCCTTCATTTAAAGAGACTCCTACAGTCCCTGATGGTTGTCTTCGTCCGCCCAGCAGCTTATTATGAAGGTAATTTATATCATTATTTTCCAGCCATTCCTGAAATGATTGCCGGTTGTATTGCGGGTGTCTTTTACTGTTAGGAAATGTGCGCACATCAGTCACCTGTGTGACATCTGCGGTTTGTAACATTTCCAGAAATTTATCCAGTGAATAATCAAAATGTCCTACAGTATAAATACGCATAAAATCGCTGCCCCCTATAGTTTTAAATCACCAAATTTATAAGATAAAATCCATTCCCTTTTATTAAGGTCTCTGTTCAAGTTAAAGTGAGTGTATCATCCGATAAAATTAAGTTTTTAATAAAATGTCCAGGAAAGAGGAAACATAATGAGTTCAGAAAAATATTCTACAGATGCTTTCTCTCCCCGTTCAATAGTTTCCCTATTAACCTCAGTAATATTCATAGGCGTATTGATATGGTTGAGTTTTAATGTAAATATCCCGGAACCTGAAGTGCTGAGAGAGATGATTCAAGGATATGGCTGGGCTGGCTGGCTGGTTTTTATCGGCATTACAGCCCTGATTGCCATTACACCGATTCCTGTCACTATCCCGGCCTTAGTTGCAGGTTCTCTATACGGTGTTATAGCCGGCAGTCTGTTTTCCTTTACAGGCGTACTGATCGGCTCCTGGATTGGGTACTGGTTAGCCAGACTTACCGGTCAAGACCTGACATTCAAACTCCTTGGCCGCCATGGAACAACGGTTAAAAAGTATTTGGGTAACGCAGGCTTCTTAGCCATGTGTACAGCAAGACTGATGCCCGGCTTACCATACTGGCCGGTCAATTACGGTGCAGGTGCATTAGGCGTCAGTCAATATGCCTTTTTGTCAGCAACCTTTATTGCTTCCATACCGGGACAAATTTCACTTGTCGCCCTCGGTGCCTTCGCAGTCAATCAGTCTCTCTTTAACGGCATCATCCTGGTCACTGCCTGGATTACGGTACTCGCAGCTACCTGGATATCCTACCGTTACTGGAGAAGCACACGCAACCGGAGTAGATAACTGCTTATGATACGCTTTACCACTTAATATTTTATTAAATAAGCGCCCGGCTCACTCACCGGACGCTTCATCTATTTTACATAAACAATATGCTCACTAAAAATATTCCAACCACGTTCACCAGTATTGCCGACAGGCTGAGTTTCTTCGCTCTGCCTTCTCCGGTTTGCGTTATTAAGAGTATAACCACGCTTAATATCGCGAGACCGATGGCAATATAATACGGCAGACCGATCGGTGACAGGTAAATATTACCCACGTCGTTCGCGGCAATCGTCGTAATCAGATAGATTAAGTTCAGTATTGATAAAATAAGCACCAAAATCCGCATCATATCACTCCTCACCTGTAATCTACCTTTTATGTCCCGCGATTAAACCTTCCCGGAGCTTCAGTGTAGAGGCTTCCGTGCAGCTGATTGCCCGCATAACACTGAGCTGTCCGTATTTCACTTTCAGCGCGTCTATCGTCTTCATCAGCGCTTCTTCTTTCAATACCTTATCAACATCCTGGAACAGCGAGACCTGTTTCTGGCTGTCGGGGATAAAGTTCGTTAACGTGACACTGATGGTCCGGTACAGCGCATATGGGTCTGCGATTTGTTTTAAATGCTGCCAGACGTGTTTAATAATGATGTCCTCACTGTTGGTGCCTTCTTTAATCGTAAACTGCTTGCGGTATATATGACCGTCTTTTGTGCCGACGGAAAACTGGACGGTACGCACCAGCCGCTTCATGAGCCGCAGACGGTGTGTCACCTCATCGACATGTTCAAACAGCACGACATACGTTTCACTGAATTTATAGTCGCGCATGAGAATCTGGCTCTTTGCAATCGAAGGCGAATGGACTTTATGCTTTTCGCTGATTTTGCTGAAATCAATACCGTTGGCATGCAGGTGCCAGTCGACTCCGATAATGCCGAAGTCCCGCTTCAGGTACTCGTGCGGATAGTTGGCAAGATCCCCGATATTAAAAATCCCCCTTTGGTTCAGTTTCTTTTCACTTTTCTTATTAATACCCCAGAATTTGCTTAACGGCTTAATGTGCCACATCTTCTCGACCACATCCTTATACCGCCATTCGGTGATTCCGTCAGGCATATGCTTGGCTTCAAGATCCAGTGCAACCTTGCTGAGCAGCAGATTGTCACCGATCCCGACAGCGGATTCGATTAAGGTCGTTTCATAGATTTCGTCCTTTATCTTTTTGGCAAGCTCTCTCGGTGAAGCGGCAAACAGTTTGTAGCTGTGTGTGACATCCATAAAGAACTCATCGACGGAGTACTGATGGAAATCTTCAGGTGCGACGTATTTGAGTGCAATTTCCGTAATACGCATGGAGTAATCCAAATAGATTTTCATGGAAGGATTGATAATGTAAATATCGCTGCGCGCAGGAATCTCAAACAGCCGCGACCCTGTTTTAATACCGAGCTTTTTTAACTCGGGCGTTGCTGCCAGCACGACGGAACCGATACTCTTTGTGTCCCCTACCACAGCGAGCTTGGTTGTCTTCGGATCCAGACCCTTCAGCCTGCATGACACACTGGCAAAGAAACTCTTTAAATCAATGCACAGAATATCGTAGTGCGGACAAACACTGTAGTCATACATGAATATCACCCCTATATAGAACATATGTTCTATATTAGCATATAAGTGCGAAAAATAGCGGAGTTATATTTTAAAATTTCTAAATAAATCGAACGAATGTTCTATTTTTGGTATAATTGAAATATCGCCTATCCATCCCGGGCGAAATATTGACCGGGAGGAGGTGGAGGCAATGGATTTTCTTTTTGCAGAAATTTTAGCACCCGTAATCACCGGGTGCCTGATTGCGTACTTTGTCTATTGGCTGGATAACCGCAATGACTGATAGGCGAAAACCACACCAAAAAACCCCCAATCTACGGTCATAGATTGGGGGTTCGGTGTTGCAATGGATTTCCTTTTTGTAATTTGATTATATCATCAGTCAAAGCAAAAAGTAAATTAGTTGATTTGAAACTTTTAGATACCGATAAAGCTAAAACTAAAAATAAGGTTTACGTTAACTATGACTTATTAAGATTACTCGGATGATTATAGAAAATATATCTTTTAAAACTATTTAGATTATCTATCACAGTTATGGTTAATCTAATTTTACTCGTATAAGTACTCTTCTTTCTCTTGCCACTCAATATCTTTTCTAATATACATCTATCTTCATCTTAAAATCTCTTCAATATAATATCGAAGATTAAAAGCATTTTTTTCTTTTACAATATATAAAAAGCCCCAACCCACTCTCGTAAATCAGGAATTCTCCGCTTCAAACTTTCAGCTGTTCATTCTTCATTTAATATAAAATCATTGTTATTATAACAGAACTTACTTACACACTCGTAATCCCATCTATTTCTCCCATTCTGCCTTTATCTATCAGTTCTTTGTTTTGCTCGATAAAGTGCTCACGGCTTTCTGCAATCATTGTATTAAATCCAGCAGCAACTGCTGCCTCTGTTTCGTTCCATAACTGATGGTTGTAGTTTTTAAAGTCAGGGATAACTTTTTTCGCTGCGGTCTTCCTTATATGTTTGGCGAGTCCTTTTTTCCATCCTGTAATGGATTTAAATACCATGCCGGCACCGATGGCAGCACTCAGTGTAAGACCTAATGGGCTTGCGAGAAAGGCTGCGGCTGCACCGGCTTTTAACATGCCGAAGCTTGCAAGTATTCCGGATGCTTTAGTCAGCAGTGCAGTGCTTCCAAGTTTTCCGAATGAGGACATATATAAAGCGAGTGCGCCCGATGACCCCAGTCCTGCGAGTCCGGTCACAAACCAGTTTTTTGAATTATTACCGAACTTAAGTCCGGAAACATTGATAAATTCATGCTCTATATTTTCAATGGCTTCGTCTGTTTTCTCATTGAAGTGTTCTATTTTACCGCGGACTTCAGCATTGATAATTTCCACTTTCTCCATCAGCACATGTTCCGTAAATGCTTTCTGTTCTTTTTTCTTCATTTTAATTCCCTGAGTTTCAATCTGTTCCAGTAATTTTGCTACTGTTAAATTATCATCCAGCTGCTGGTTTATTAACTGATCAATCGACTGTTTATTTTCTGCTGCCAGAGTTTTCAGCATTGCTTTTTTCTCACGAATGCCTGATATATGCTTTTCAAAATCTGTCAGTCGTTCATTGAACGTTTTTGTATTTGCTGATTTCTCTTTAATATCTTCATTGATTGTTTTATAAATTGAGTCATATTTATCAGTAAGCTTTCCGTATTCAATCACCGGTGAAACAGATGAACTGTCAAAGTCGTGAATCAGCACGCTGCTTCTTTGATTGTTAATTGTTTTAACTGCACTTGGCAAACTGAATTTGTCGACGACAATCACATATACGTTCTCTCCGTAGTCAGGGAGTATATAGTTGTCATAAATATTTTGTGTTTCAGTTGAATCCGCAAGCAAAACTAATGTTTTATCTGCTGAGTCACTCTTAACACTCACCCGCTGTTCTGCATAGATATCTTCACTGTTTAACAGCTCCATAAAATCGACAACCAGAATATTAACCGGCTGTATAAAATTATGATAATTTAAATACTGCGTGCCCTTAATGCCGCTTCGGTAATTTATAAAATTAAGTGCATTTTTACTTTTAACTGCTTCAGAGAGTTTACGGGCTTCCATCTGATCAATTCCAAGCAGCTCAGAGAAAAACTTCCCTAGAAAGTCATCTGACTGTGTCAGATCACGATCGATAATCAGATTAAATTCTCCAAGCAGATTACGGAGGTTTTGTTCCGCAATAATCTGATCAGCACTATTCAGTTCGTTAAATTCATCCACCTGATTGATGAATGTTTTAATATTACTGATGTTGTTGTCACTCATAAACACCCTCCGTTCTATCCATCCGCATTCCGGTATTTGCTGCGGTTTCGTTTTCTGTTCAGCATTTTTTCAATATCCTGATTGATTATCTCTGAGATTTTACTATCAAGCACTTCGGATATCTTACTTTCCAAAGGATTCTTATTCTTCACATTATTATTGAGGTATTCCAATTCTTCCCCATACATTTTTTTATAATAAGCATCCAGTTCATTGTAATTCTCAGCAGTCAGTTCCGCTTCTCTGTTATCCCGCACAAACTGTACTTCTTTAAAGAGCAATGTCCTGATTGTCTCTCTGTATCTGTTCGTACCGATTTCTGCTTTGGATAAATGAAACTTCCTGGCAGCACGGTTACATATATACTCTATATCCGCACCGGTAAATCCTGCTGATTGCCCTGCCAGCTGTTCCAATTCATCATCGTGCAGCTTTAACGGGATTGCCCGTTTCTCGAGTTTGTCCTCAAACAGCAGCAATCTCGCATCTTCATCCGGTTTACTGACATAGAAGATTTCATCAAACCGTCCTTTCCGTAAAAATTCAGGCGGCAGCACACCATCAATATTATTTGCGGTACCGACCACAAAAGCACCTTTGTTATCGTCGCTCATCCAGCTCAGCAAAATACCGAATACTCTTCTTAACACCTGGTTATCGCTATCATCCGCCCCGGAGAATGCTTTCTCTATTTCATCAATCCACAGTACACAGGGGCTCATATGCTCAATGACTTTCAATGTTTCCATAATGTTCTTTTCACTGTCACCCACATATTTACCCATTATTTTACTGATATCGAACTTAATGAGCTTTAATCCGAGCGCATTAGCAGCGGCTTTGGCCGTCATACTCTTACCTGTCCCAGGTTCACCCAAAATAAGAATGCCTTTCGGTAACTCCACCCCATTCTTCGCCAGCAGATTCATATTCGAAAATGCAGCCCGTTCTTCTTCGATATATTCTTTTAAATGATCCAGACCGATAATATCATCAACATTCTCTGTCGTTTCAACGATCGATAATGTTCCCATTTTTTTAAGCATCTGTTCTTTAATGGTATATATTTCTCTCGATATGCTGCTGTCTATTGTACTGTTGAACACTTTAATGCCGAATTCATAAAATATAAATGACAGTGCCTGCGTAATTTCATAATAAGATAATCCTTTAAGGTTCTCTATTAAGTTCGGGTCAGTATTACCGGCATCGGTATATGCTTCAAGATGATTCGTTCTGATAAAATCCTCAATAATGTTGTAAATACCATTTTCATCCGGCAGAGTATTTTCAATAATCATGGCACCGTCTCTTAACTCTGACGGAATATCATAATGGCTGCCGTTAAAAATAATCGTTGTATTATAGTATTTATTCGTCTGTACCTTATGTACAAAAACACTTAGGATTTCAAACATTTTGTCTGACTCATCAGTCCGATTCCCGTTGAATAGTGACTCTGCGCCGTGAATCACAACAATCTGCTCGTTGTCCGTCTTCAACAGATCAATCAATCCATTCAGCAGTACATCGTAGTCACTCAGCTCAACTCCGGGCTGTTCACCAAACCCCTGCGTTACATTAAAGTAAAATACATTTTCAACAGAATTTTTGTTCTTAAAGCTTCTCATTGTCTTTTCGACTTCATCAAAACTGAATTTCTGCAGAAAAATAAGAGGAATATTGGATTGAACAAATTTAGTAATTTCAAATTCCAATTTCTTGTGATCATTCATCATATTTCACCTCTATATATTCTGCATAAGCACTTGAGTCTTTTAAATCTATTTTAGCGCCAGGTGCATAAATTCTGTTGACCACCTGCTGTTCGCTTCTTTTGTTATAAATATCAACAAAGGATTTCGCACTTTTAGAACTTTTATATGCCGGACTGAGATTCTCCAGCGTTAACGGACCTTTGCACTCTGTTATTATAAATTTAGTTTTTACTTCTGTAATCTGTGTAAAATCATCCGCACGAAGTACGGTGAAATCTGCTGTCTCATCGTCACCCCAGTACCCTTCTGACAAGAATCCTTTAATATTATCGATAAACTGCTCGGAAATCTCTCCAGCATACTCATCAATAATAATTGAAAATCCGATAAAAATATTTAAACTGCTGTTAATTAGTGCTGACTTCTCAAATTCTGGAAGCTCAGAATAAAATAACTCATAATCCAAAATAATCTTTTTTATATGTGTTAAGACAGATTCAAAATCGTCGTTCTTTCCATCCATCAGTGTATATAGCAGCTGCTGAAATGTCTCTTTTTCCGAAGTATAAGACAGACTGTTGTCCAGCATGGTAATAAACTGATAGTACGCTTCAATACTATTATCACCGTTGTCTGCATCAGCCGCTTCTAAAGATAAGTGGTTACATGCCCAAATTTTTAAATCATCCGATTTAAATTTTTCATACAGTTCAAGCTTATTTCTGTATTTAATTAAGCCCGCTGTGTCATGTATTAAATTGTTTCTGAATGCAATTTTAGGACTCAAAGTTCTCATAATCCGACTCCTTATTTTTTCTTGTCTCTTTACGTTTTGATGCTCTGTTTCTCATCAGTAATTTAGATTTCACTGTATTCAGAGCATCGACCATCTCTTCACGCTTTTCTTTGTCCAGTGCAGTCACTGCGACTGTAATGACAACACCTTGTATCAGCGCTGATTTCGGTCCGAATGCCAGCATTAAAATAGTCAGTCCATGTTCTCTGACAAGCGGATTATGCTTGACGAAGTCCATGATGGCAATAATGTAATTTTCATACAGCTGCTTCATCTTCTCTTTCAGCTGGAGTTCAGTGAGCTTATTCTGCCCATGTTCATACACTGCATGTGAAACACTCATACTATGTTTAATCATCATAGTAAGCAGCATCTTGTAATTATCTTCACCGATATTTTTGTCAAGATCACGGCTGTCGAGCAGTTCATCTGCTAAAAGATACAATTTATTAATCAGTGTCGTTTCCTCTTCATCGGTCATATTGCCTTCAAGATATGCTTTATATTCTTTAAACCCTGAATACAGCTCGTTATCAGCTAAGTCAAAATGATCTTCCAGCTGTGAAAAAGTATTATTAAATAAATCCAGTCCTTCTGTATATACTTCTTCCAGATTATCAAATTGACTTAACTCACGGTTAAATGACTGATCACTGTTCATACCGTCTTCCATATTTTCTATTCTTTGCTGTGCATATGCTTTCAGCTTTTCACCAGCATTCTTCATGACTTCCCTGCCTACAACCATACTTGTTTCTTTAACGATTTCTTTAAATTGCTCACTGGCAATGACTGCTTTAAGCTGGTTCATCAATGCTGCATTCATAATATATCCCCCAGTTATCCGTCACATTTTTATACGTTCGATGACAGATTCTATAATTTACACTTTGCTTTTACTTATACCCCAAGTGGCCGCTTCATACTCCTTTGCCCCTGCACCAAATCAATGTATAGAATTATTCATTCTGTCACGTTATAGTACATATTAAAGACTCATTCCAAAAAAATATTAAAATACCGGTTGACCCTTACATAACGTCATACTCTATTCTTAATTTGTCAGGAGGTTTAAAAATGTATTATGTTAAAGAACTCAGTGAATGGACTGGTGTTTCCGTGCGCACGCTGCATCATTATGATTCTATTGGTCTTTTACCGGCTAACAGGAGCGACAATGGTTATCGTTACTATACTGATAAAGATCTCGATAAACTTCAAATCATTCTGGCTTATAAGCATTTGGGATTTGAACTCCAGGAAATTAAAGAGATGTTTGCAGACAGTAAAGATAATCAGCTGACTCATTTAAGAAGACAGCTGCAACTGATGCATGACGAAAACCGGAGAATACTGACAATCATTAATACGCTGGAGTCTACGATTCTGGCGAAGGAAAGAGGGATTAGTATGACAAGTCAGGAACGTTTTAAAGGATTAAATTATGATGATAACGAGGAGTACAAAGAAGAAGCTGCTGAAAAATACGGTAAAGAAGTGATTGATACAGCAGCTAAGAAACATCAGGGTAAAGAACAGGAAATGACCGATGGTTTTAACGAGTTGTTCTTTGCTTTTGCGAATAATCACTCGGCTGGTATGTCACCGTCAGATGCACAGAACATTGAACTTGCGAAATCACTGCACCAGCATATACGCGAGTATTCATTCGACTGTTCGCTGGAAGTATTCGAGAGCATCGGACTGGGTTATGTTCAGGATGAACGGTTCAAAAAGAATATCGATCAGTTTGGTGCAGGCACTGCAGAGTATGTCAGTAAAGCGGTCACTGCTTACGTCAAACAGAAGCAGTAAACTTCAAAAAAGGAAGCGGGATAAGAATCCCGCTTCCTTTTTTATATTCCAGAATTAAGGTATCCCTCGGACTTGGTTATGAGTCTTTACTGGACTCCCCGAGCGCCTTCACCAGATTACACGTACATTTAATCCCGCCGAAAAAGTTCTCCACTTTCAGGTTCTCGTTGGGTGAATGGTTGTGCTGGTCGAAGTTGGCGTACGGCATGATGATCGATGGTGTGCCCAGGTAATCGGTCCATACATAGTCAGGCAATGATCCCGGCATGCTCGGCTGCACTAACGGTGTCTTCTTGTATGTCTCCCCCACAGCATCTGTCACCACGTGCACAATTTCAAGGTCAGAGGGTGTTCTCGATGGATGCATGGCACCTTTGTAAGTCACTTTGATATCCGGATTAAATTTCCGGACGTGTGACTCAACCTTTTTAAATATATCTTCCGGATCCTGGTCGGCGACGAGTCTCATATCGATACTCACAGTGGCAGTCGACGGGATGATCGTTTTCGCATTGTCTCCCGTATAGCCGCTTTCCATCCCCGCTATATTAAACGTCGGTTCCATCGTGAGCTTACGATAGTACGTCTCCCCGTCCATGTTTAAATCCGGATAGCCGATTTTCTCTTTGATGTCTTTCTGGTCGTATGGTAAGGACGATAAAAGTCTCATGTCCGTCTGTGAAGGTTCACGGATGTTATCGTAGAACCCTTCCACTAATACGTTCCCAGAATCATCGCGCATCGTATTTAAGAGTTCAATCATCTTCCAGACAGGATTGGCTACAATGTTCCCGGTGTTGCCGGAGTGGTTGTCGAAGTCCGCAGTTTTGATAGTCATTTCAAAGTTGAGAATGCCTCTGACGCCTAAGAGTATTAACGGGTTCCCACTGTTGTGGGAAGAACCGTCGGCGGTGTAGACCAAATCCGCTTCAAGTAAGTCTTTATTCTTATCCACAAATTCGGGTAGGTGCACACTGCCAAGTTCCTCCTCGCCTTCAAAGACAAACTTTATATTGATTGGCAACTCACCGTAGAGTTCCTGATACGTCTTAATACCGAGCAGCTGTGCCATTAACTGTCCTTTGTTGTCGCCGGCTCCCCTGGCGTAAATTCTGCCGTCTCTAATCTCGGGTTCAAATGGATCTGATTCCCATAAACCAAGTGGCTCGACCGCCTGGACGTCGTAATGCCCGTAGATAAGTAAGGTGAAGCGGTTATTATCGTTCATCAGCTCGCCGTAAACGACGGGGTTGCCGTCGGTTTCCATAATTCGGGTGCGAATCCCTAGCGCTTCCATGTCGTCTTTCAGTACGCCGGCACATTGTCTGATTGCCCCTGTATCGGTGCTGATACTCTTAATTTTAAGAAAGTTAAACAGCTGCTTCAAATACCTGTCTTTATGTTTCAGTAAAACCGAATCTATCTCTTCAAGTGTCATATCTGTTCCCCTTTACGAATTACTTTGTCAGTTGTCATAATATTACTACAATTTAAAAGTGAATGATATTTTATTTTGCTGTCAGATAATCTGCATAATAATTTTTCTTTGACATATGTCCCTAGTCCTCTTATACTGACTAAATCATACTAAAGTACTCAGGAATAGGAGAATTCAATTGGTCAGTCATATAAATACCGTGAGTAAAGCAATGGACCCGGTCCATCGTCATGCGAATACACTGAAAGATCCTCAAAAAATGCTTATTGGCGGCGGCATTATAGTCAGTTTAGTCTTATTTATGTATTTAGCCATCACCCAGTCGATCATGCAGCCGGTGCTTATGGTGATTGGCTTACTGCTCGGGTATACGTTATTTCATGCCCGCTTCGGTTTCACTTCCGCTTTCAGACGGCTGATGTCTGTCGGCAACGGTGAAGCAATACGGGCGCATATGGTCATGCTTGGTACAGCAACTCTATTATTCGCACCGATTTTAGCGCTCGGCATTTCATTTTTCGGTGCTGAAGTCACAGGTTATGTCTCACCAATCGGTGTCAGTCTGATTGTCGGTGCATTTATATTCGGTATCGGCATGCAGCTCGGTGGCGGTTGTGCATCCGGTACGCTGTATTCAATCGGCGCCGGCCGTTCTGTCATGTTCATCACTTTGATATTCTTCATCATCGGAACGACAATCGGTGCAGCACATTTACCATTCTGGACAGAAGACCTGCCTTCTCTCGGCACATTTTCACTCGCAACATCGACTAATCTCGGCTACGGCGGTGCTTTAGTCGTCTCGTTACTGACATTCGGCTTAATCGCCTATATAAGTAAAGTCGTTGAGAAAAAGAAAAACTCTCCTAAAGTTGCACAGCTGCCAAGTGCACGCAGCTGGAAAAGAATTTTCAGAGGATCCTGGCCGTTAATGGTGGCAGCAGTCGCACTTGCGGTCTTAAATGCCCTGACGCTGATGACGCGCGGTGAACCGTGGGGAATTACTTCAGCATTTGCGCTGTGGGGATCTAAAGTTGCAGAATTCATCGGCTTTGATGTTGCCAGCTGGGGTTACTGGCAGGGAGAAGCGGCAACTGCTTTAAACGCATCAATATTTGCCGACTCTACGACTGTACTGAACTTCGGGGTCATCCTGGGTGCATTTATAGCATCAGCAGCAGGCGGTTTGTTTAAGTTCACTAAAATCACCAAAGGTAATTTCATGGCTTCAGTCATCGGCGGTCTGTTAATGGGCTACGGTGCACGTCTTGCATTCGGCTGTAACATCGGTGCTTACTTTGGCGGCATTGCTTCATTCAGCCTGCACGGCTACATTTGGGGTATCGTGGCCATCGGCGGTACATTCCTTGCACTTTACTTAAGACCCCTGTTCGGGTTATCCGTACCAAAATCGAATGACTCTGTATGTTAATAAGAATAAATTGGGGTAAAAGTCTCATATAAAATCAAATGACTCTACATTAAAGTTTATAACCTTAATGTGGAGTCATTTTTATGTCTTATCCGATTTAGGTGGTATTGAGCGGTAAAAAAATACACCTATGAATCATCATAAGTGTTAAAAAATATTCTATCTTCAATACAGCCCTGTTCCCGACAGCCTGATCAGTCTGCCTGCGATGTATTTCCTGGCTTCGGTATCGTCTTCAAAACTTTTCTCATCAAATATATAGTTTCTTTCTCTGAAGAAGGTATGCCATCTGCCGTCTTCTTTATAATAGTGAAAGCCTTCTTTTAATGACTCTTTGCTTGTATCTTCGCTCTCAGGCAGACCGTTCTTCAGTATATAGTCATAGACATCCGCTTCACTCACTGTAAACACATCGGCATAGCTGTGATGCATCATGTTGTCGACACCGAGTGTCTGACAGGCATAGTCGTAAGCACGCCCCCTGCCGCCAAGGAGCACTTTAATCTGTTTTTCTTTGTCTGACAAATTCATCATCCTTCATCCGGCTCATCTATAAAGTTATATAAGCCGAGTCTGTAGCCCCACAGTTTATAAAATTCACTGAACCAGGCTCTGTCCCAGTCTGCTCTGTCATTCCATGCCTGGCCGTCAGCACCCGGTGCTGCGATATATTTCAAATCGTACTGTCCGTCACTGACTCTGTCGTAAATCATTTTGGACCGCTTCAGATGATAATCGCTTGTCACAACCAGCGCACTGTCAAAGCCGTAGTCATCCATTATCTTCAGAGACTCAACCGCATTGGTATAGGTGCTCGTTGCCTTATGTTCTTCTATAATGGCGTCTTCAGCTATACCGAGTTCCAGGGCGAATTCTGTACTCTGCGGGTAAATGTCTGCACTTTCCGGTGTAATCATAACGTAATCCGCGTAGCCTGCGTGATACAGTTCGGCTACTTTTTGCATCCGTCCGGCATCATCCCCGCCGAGCATAATAATCACATCTGCTGATTCCGGTGTATCTATGTCACTATGGTTAAAACTGTCTATAACTGCTACAACAAGCAGCATTAAAGCAATACAAAAAATAATGACTGCTATTCTTATTTTCATGGTTTTCTCTGTGTTTTATAAATGATTATCATAGCACACAGGTTTTAAATTGAAAGAAAAAACACATGAGAATCGGGTGAGTTATTTTAAAGTGGTTGGATTTATTTTTACTTTGTCATTGGGTACAGCTCTTTCTACATTTTTAATTACATTCTTTGTAACCTTGCTATTTAATAAGAGTATCGATATTTTAAGAGTTCATGTAGAAGATGAAATCAAAATAAATTATGATTTCGAAAAAATTAAAGACCAGTATCCTCTAGAAGTTGTAAAATCGAGTTTTTACAAAGATAACGAGGACCACTTCTGGCCAATTATTATTTTATACAGTCATAACAGTGATAAGAAAATCACTATAAAAGATTCTGCAGGAGTCTATCTTCTACCGTCTATTATATCTAACTACACGGATAAAATATTAACAGCTCATAAAGCTAGTCACTTTAAAAATAATAAGATGATACGCATGGATAAAATTGAAGTATCCGACAATGAAGTAAATATATTTACTTCGAGAACTACATACTTAAATACTTTAATTACGAATAGAGCGATAGACTATCATATTTCTCAAAGCCTCACAGTAAGAGATGTTTTAGAACCTGGTCCATATATTAATGATTTAAATGTTTCTACTCTTTCCAACCATATCGGTTTTAATATTTTAGTTTTTGATAAAGATAATAACATCGTACTTTCACAAAGTTCTAATAAAGTTTCCACTGCAAAAAGTAAATATAGCTTTGGGGTTTCTGGATCATTAAAATCTATTTACTCTCTCAATAATCAAAATAAGTTATCAATAAAGGGTATTGAGCATGCTATTAAGATGGAGATAAAAGATGAATTAGGAATTGATAATTCATATGTAAGCTTTGATTTTAATGAGGACTTACTTTGTGTTTACCGAGAAGTATATGAAGGTGGAAAACCTCATTTTTTACTGAAGTGGAAAATAAATTTTACTGGAGATGAGATTATAGAATTTTTCAATAACAATGATGGTTTAAAAAATCTAAGTAAAGACAGTCACTTATTAAAGATAATTAATCAATCTGAATTATATAATTCCAACATCAGTAAAAGCAGTATTGAGTTACCTGATGAGATTATAGATTTTGCATTTACAGTTACTGCTCCTATGAAAGTAGCAGTAGATATGTTGGATAAAGAAATTGTTGTTTAAGAAAACTTAAAAAAGACCATGACTCCTTTTCCTAAATAACAGAAAAGTAAACTTTACTTAAGGCGTTGCTAAATTACCATAAAAATACGATTTACAATACCACGTAAATCGTATTTGTCATTATCACTTAAATCAGTATATCTCTCGATAAATCATCCATTTTCCCACTCCATGTCCTCTCTCTTTCAATATACTCTGTCTCAGTATACCAAGAAGTGTTGTCACTTATTTGGAGAAAACTGTTGTGTCTAGTTTAGCATCTACATGAATCTAGTTTAAAAGTTAAAATCCAGAAGAAATCATATACCCAGAAAGTCTTTGAACTATCAAACACCGTTGGAAGTATTTTTGAGTTACATAGATGATGGTCAATTATCTAGCTTATTTTGACAAACGGAATATAAAAAAAGCAACCCTAATGAAAATTCATTAAAATTGCCTGCTTGACTTATTCTGCTGTTTTTTCCGCTTCACTCTCATTTGTGTCTTTGCCGCTGCTGTTTAAAAATTCTTTTAAAGCTGCATTATTCGCTTCAAAGTCCATATCAATCACATTCCCTGTATGACTCGTATCCATAAACTGATACGTATTCTCCAGCGGCAGTGTCATCGTTGCGATATCTTTATCTCCTCTGATCATAAAACTCATAATCATACGGTACATTTCTTTATTCGACATTGAAGTATCCACATATCCCATACCAGTACCTATAATCTTAGGCATCTTCACAATACCACCGATACTGATAACTTCATCCTGTATTGCTGAAAGCACTTGCTGCTGACGGCGGACACGGCCGAAGTCACCTTCTTCATCATTACGGAAACGTGCATAAGCTAATAGGTCTTTGCCATTTAACTGCTGAACGCCCTGTTTCAATTCCGTATCGATTTTCTCTGACATATCTTTTTCCACATCTATCGTAATACCGTCCGGATTGATAACATTCACTGTTTCCATAAATGCATCGTAATCCACTGTGACATACTCTTCTATATTAATATCAAAATTATGCGCCATGACTTCACGCAGCAGTTCTACCCCGCCAAGTGAATAGACCGCATTAATTTTATAACTCTGATAACCAGGTATCTCTACGTAAATATCTCGCATGACCGATACCAGTTTCATTTCTTTCTGCATATAATCATACTGACCAATCATAATGACATCCGTACGCTCTGCGCCTTCGTCCATCCGGTCTTTACCAATAATCATCATCGTCTTCTTACCATCATGATTGTCTACAGGATTAAACTCCTCACCTGTCGTTTCTACACCATTTTCAGCTGCGATATTTAAACCCGATCTGTAGCTTAAAATTATATATAGTATTAAAATGCTTATAAATGCAATGATTCCTAAAACTATAAATCCTCTTTTTCTTACCCGTGTTTTCTTAACGGTATGATACTCTTCTTTATCTGTCCGTCTCATCGTCTTTTTGTCCATTGCAATGCCCCTAAACTTTTCTTAAGAACTCATTGTACGCCTTCTCAATTTTTTTATAAAGTCAAAACCTATTTATAGTAGATAGAAGGTATTCGATTCACATTTAATGTAATATTCTTTACCGTTAAGTTTGTTTTAAAGACCCTGTTATTGATATATTGAAAGTATCAGTTAGGAGATGTTAAACATGGCTAACCTTGAAAAGAAAGAACAGAAACGCATCAATGCACACGAAAAGAATATAGAAAACTCTAAAGAAAAAATTTGGAAGTACGAACAGAAAATGAGCAAACCGGAGTTAAGTGAAGAGAAGAAAGAAAAACTGCAGCAGAAAATTAATCAGGAACTGCTTTATATTGAAACAGAAGAAAATATTATTGAGAACCCGGATTTTATCAAACAGACAGAATAAATAAAAACCAAAGTCATTCTGCACGGAGTGACTCTCATTTATATATACAGATATTTATATGTATCTTTCATCATCCTTTAATAAATATTATATAAAATAGAGATAATACTATATCTGTAGTATTCTAAGAAAAAATCAGTTAGGAGTTAAAATTATGATTAGAAAAATACTTGCAATCGCATTAGTCGCTGCAATGATTCCATTCGGCGCCCAAAATGCCAACGCAGCAAGTGAATGGGATAATGCAGTGACCGTCTACGGTGCAGCATTGGAACAGGATTCAAATTTACAAAATGAAACAGCAAACTTACTCGGTGTTGAAGATACCGACATCGTCGATTACGTTTACTCAGAAGACGTTAACCAATACATCAACAAGAGTTATGACAACAGGGTGCTGAAATCAAGTATCCGTATTATCCAGACTCCTGAAGGCAGCGGATTAAATATTGATATTAATGAAGATATGGGACAGATACTGTTAATCTCTGAAGAAACATACCAGAACGCATTACTCACTTCAGGTATTACAGACGCTGACGTCACAATCGCAGCAGCCCAGGATGTTACAGGTGAAAGTGCATTAGCCGGTGTATACAAAGCATTTGAAGCTCAAGGCGAAGCAATTGACCCTGCAAAAACACAAAACGCACAGGATGAACTAGAAACAATCACAGATATTTCTGAAGAAAACTCTAACGTCGAAGGTTTCTCACAAGTTCAATTAAACAAAGTCATCACTGAAGTTAAAGTTGAAATTGTAAATAACTTTAACGGTGATGTCACTGAAGAACAGGTCCGTACTATTGTTGATGAGAAATTAGCCGAGAATGGTCTCGACGGCATGCTCAGCCAGCAGCAGATCGACCGTATCATCGTCATTATTATGAACATTAAAGATTCTGGCCTTTTTACAGGTGAAGAAGCAGACAGACTGGTGGACAGTTCAAAAGATCTGCTTGACAGAATCACATCAAGCGACAGCTTCCAGGATGCTAAAGACAAAGCAACAGAACTCGGAAACGACATTGTTAACTCGGAAGAAGCAAGTTCATTTATGGACTCACTCAGAAGCTTCTGGGACAGAATCGTAGAATTCTTTAAAGGATTGTTTTAAAGCAAACAGGCCGGAATCTTTTCATAAAGATTCCGGCTTCTATATATTATATACTCAATATCGCTTTAATTCTTTCAATCACTTTAGTTTTACATGACTGCTGCAATTTGTCTTCTAATTTATAAGAACGGCTCCCAAGGTCCAAAGCTCTCATTTGAGAACAATCCACCACACCATGAACATTATTGTCCATTGTTTCAATGATAACATCTGTTGGATACCGTTTTTCTCTACTCGTTACAGGTAATACCCAGACAATATTAACTTTATTATTGAAGTCAGTATCACTTACAACTACACAGAGCCTGTATTTCCCTTGTTCGTTTCCTTTAACCGGATTTAAATCAACCTTTAAAACATCATATTGATTTACCATATTTCTCTGCCCTGTTCTTCCCCCCAGTCTGTCTCTTCAAGATTGTGATAAGAATGTCCATTCTTAAAAAACTCATGCCATTCTTCTTCAAAATTTTTCTCTTCTTTTTTTGTCAAAATCATTTCATCATTTCTTTTTTCGATGTTTAATCTGTCACCGATTTTTAAGCCCATTTTTTCCATCGTTTTTTTCTTAATTGATATAGCCTGGCTGTTGCCGCTTTTAAAAATCTTCAGTTCAGTGTTCATATTAAATCACCTCATATATCAAATATATATATGTACTTACATTTTGTCTATACATAAAGTTTTTAGTTTTGTATGAAAAAGCTCCCTCTAAACCAGCTTATTTTCTAAGCTGTTGCTTTAGGGGAGCCTATCAAACAATATGACAATCTCTTTATATGAATTATTCTCTTTTACTCGATTCATAAGGCACATCTTCTTTGCTGTTCTTAAGCATCTTCACTCCAACATACAAAAGGATTACCGCAGCAATGAGATTCACTATAGCCAGAAACATATTTGAAGGTAAATGCGTAAATCCATTAATCAGAGATGAGATCCCCAAAATAATTAAAACGATATTAAATATCTTTGCCATCATATCCTCCTTTACTGCCGTCTTTCTTATGGGTTTCTCCACAATATTTTGTTTTTACTTTTAAGATCAAACACTTTCCGGTATCTGTAAGATATAAATGCTGCAAGCACTACTGCGATTACTGCAATAACAATCTCGAACATAAAGACATACGATACACCGATATGACGGTTAATCAGTCCCGTTAAGTAAGGCAGTGTAATAAATGCGATACTCGATGACAGTGTCACAAACGCTGTACTTGTCCCCTTCTTCTCCGGGAAGAAGTGTGCCATTAACGTCACTGCCAGCTGGAACAGTCCTGACGTTGCCATACCGAGAATGAGCGCAAGCACAACCAGTATTGCATAACTCTCTACGAACAATAATGATACCAATGCAATAATTGCCACCATCGGATAGATAATCAATGCCGTAATCGGTCTGAATAATTTATCCAGCAGTGTCGCTAAAATGATTACAGTTACGAATCCACCGAAGCTGTAAATACTTAGCAGGTTAATTGCCTGAGCTTCCGAAAGTCCAATCACTTCCTGTGCAAATGTCGCCATCCACGTTTGGATAATAAGGAACAATCCTACTGACGTAAAGCCAATTGCGATAACTGTAATTCCCTCACGCATAAACTTCGGCTTCTCTTTGAAGATCAATGCAGCTTTAACCGGCTTAGCATTCCTCTCTTTCTCTTCTTTTGTCTGCGGTACTTCCTCAAGCACATTCGCTTCCGGGAATTTCAAAGTAAATAAGTGTATTGCGTTGAATAAGAATATTGCTGCCATTATAAAAAACGTGTAGCCGTAGAACATATCACGTGCCATAAAGAACGTAATCATTAACGGCAGAATTGTTGAACCGACAGACATAAATGCTTTAACGAGCACCGTTGCTGAACTCGAACGTTTTCTGAACACTTCAATCAGTGCCGGATACGAACTCGTATCGAGAATAGAATTCCCCATTCCTGCCAGCAGTGCAAACATAAATGCAACTGTATATGTCGGCGCGAATGGTATGGCCACAAGAAACACCACGTACAGGAAACATGCTGTAATCAGCATTGGTCTTCTTCCAAGATTATCTGATAACTTACCTGCAAAAGATAAGGCAATCAGCTTACCGATACCGATAGCCGATATTAAAGCCGAGATTGCTGCTGCATCTGTGTTGAGCTGTTCAGTCAGAAAGCCCATATGTAATGCGATAATTAAGTTGATCATGCCGAGCAGTATGTAATTAATGTAAATACTTGAGCCGATACGCAGTTGATTGGACATATAATAACCTTCTTCTTTTTATGTATCACAGAAGTATATCAAAAATTCAGAAAAATAACACAGGTAAGAAATAATCTCCCTGTGTTACCTGGATTTATTTACTTTTCTTGTCTTCAGGCGGTACGTTGGTCAGTTCCAGACTCACATACATAAATATTATTGTGACCGCTGTAATTGTAATGTATATCCAGAAATATTGAGTAATTGACGGCGGTGCAAACAGTCCTATTAATAACATTGCCGTGACTAACAGCATCGGAATAATCATGCGTTTTTTCGATTTCTCCGATACATACTGTTTCTCATGACAGTAATCACACTCCACTCCGTTCTCTGAAGCAAAATGCCCTTTAAATAATAACATGCCGGTCCACTGCTTATTGCAGCTTGCACACTTGGTCATGTAATCTCTCCTTTATATAATTATTATTCAAAAATAATAATAGAAGCTCTCTAGATATTTAAACATTTAAAATTAACCATGATCGCTATGTTTATGATCCCTTTCAAATCTCAAAACATACATAATTTCATTCTCTTTATATCCAAAACATCTAAGCTTATCATTAGCACGAAACTTATATATTGTTTTACCACTATAATTAGGACCTTTAAACCAATTCTTATCAGCATTTGCTTTGTAAGTTTTAAAGTCAAGTCCATCATATGAAGATATCTCATTCCAACTAAGTTGTTCAAATAGTTTAAGTCTAGATACAAAAATATTTATTTCTTCCTTTTCCAAAGAATCAAACCCATATTCTTTTTCTAAATACTCAGTAGATATTTTTGAGTTTATAAACCAGTTCTGACAATAGTAGGTAGGTTCAATCATATTTTCATTATATAATATGTCAAGTAATCCACGAGAAGTAAATATATTATGTAGTTTCATTTCGTGTGAGTTTTTTCGAATTTTAATACTTGTTTCCTTAAAATTATCATGTGAGAAGGATAGAACCATTTGATCTCGTTCACAAGCTTCTGCTAAGGAATAGTCAAATGTTTTATCTGTATACTCACAATTATACTGATTTTTATTACTGTGTTTTTGGCTATCATTCCAGAATGGGGGGTTGTTTATTAGATTATTTAATAAAGCTTTAAACTTTCTAACTTCTGATCTCGTTTTGTAACTATTATCTTGTAGGATATCTTGTAATGTATGATTCTTTGTCACTAGGGAAGAATAAAAATCATAATGTTTCAATAAATTTAAAGAATGTTCTTCCATTACTAGTTCTACTCTTATAATCTCAAATAATGAGTTTAAGAAATCATCTATTGTATGGAAATCCCCATCAAGTGAAAATTCATTTATAACTATATCCATTTTATTTCAACCCTAATAATTCATCTAAATCATCATCGAATTGATCAAATAAACCTGGTATATGGTTTAATACATTCCCTCTATCATCAAATTCTATTTTCTTAGTATATGTACAAGATGTTTTATTATCCAATGAAAAGAAATACGTATTTAATGACTTTGTATTAATAATATCTTTATTTATTGCTTTTCTCATTCCATTAAAAATATGATCACTATGTGTTTCAATTATGTATCTTATCCCTTTATCAGAAATAAAAGTTAAAAATTCTGTTAGTCTCGATTGAGCCTTCGGATGCAAATGAATTTCAGGGTTTTCAATAATGTTTAAATCACCCTTTTTAGAAGTTAAACCGCTGACTAAAATTGAAATTATATAACTTAAACCAGATCCAATATTCTTAGGCCTTACAAGTCTATTATTACCGTGAGCAAATTCTGCTTTAATATAGTCTGTTCCGCTAATATTTTCTGTCGATAACCTACTATTCATAATATATTTTAACCAGAAACCTAACTGTAGTTCTAACGTAGTTCCAATAGTTTTATCTCTAACTAAGTCTTTTTCAATTGGAAAAGTTTTGTTATTCTCATAAAAATCAATTGCATACTCTCCAAAGATACCTATATCATTAAAATTATCGTAGTTAGTAGAATATATATCTTGAAATCCGATTCTTTTAGATGACAAGTATCTAATTTTTTTATTTTTCTGATTTAGGTATTCGAATAAATTAGTACTATTATTATTAATCTCTAAAGCAACATAACCATCAATTTCTTCAAAATATAACTCTATATATTCATCTTCTTCGTCATATAATTTAATAGATATATTTTTAGCATTTTTCAAAAAATTCCGTATATCTGAGAACATACCTAGTGAAATTAAATGACCATTTAAATAATCTTTTCCTTCATTTGATATATTTTGTATTGATAAAAGCAAAGCCTGAATAAGTGTGGATTTTCCAGCTGAGTTCATCCCTGTAATTAAATTGAAATCACTTAGCTCCAGTGTACTTTCATCAAAGCTTTTGAAATTTTTAACTGTAATTTTAGTTAACATTTTTTAGCTCCTCTTTTAATAAGTCCATCATATTAAATATTTGCGGAATTACAATGCCACGTCCTCTATCTTCCGTTAATAATCGTGTTAATTCTTCTGTTTGTAATAGATTATTACATAAATCTCTAATTTCTTTACTATTACTACGGCAATATTCATTTTCGAAATGTGTGAATAGATAACTAAAAGATTCAAATAAAATCATGTTTATGGGCTTCCTGCGTTCTTCTTCAGAAAACCTTCTAAATGAATCTTTTTCAAAAATAATAAAGTTATTATTCATAGATTTATAAAATGTATTCTCTATTTCTAAAATCTTTTCATCACATATAGAATTTAAGTATTCCATAGTTAATCCTAAGAATTCATCTATATCATTTCTGTATTCAATCTTTTCACCATTTGCATCATTAAGTAAATCTTTCCTCCACAGATAAAATGCTAATGCTCTAAGTATCAAATACTTGTCTTTCATTCTTGTAGAGTTTACAGAGTTACAAGTCGCTTTAATAAAATTATTTGATTTCGAAATTCGGTCTAATAATTCCGTTGACTGACCTTGATATAAAGCATTTCTCATTTCTTGGTTATTTAATGGAGTACCACCTCTATTAACACGATCAAATATATCAAATTTAATTCTGTCAGGAGTTGGTGGTTTAATAACTTGTGCAATTAACTGAAAATCTTCTAAATTAGCCTGTAATTTTTCATCTAAATCTTTAAAATAACAATTTGAAAGATTAGGTAAAATTCTTAACTCTGAAAGTTTAAATTCATTATTTAGAAAAGAGAAAAAAGTTGTTAATCTTTGTCTACCATCCACAACTACTAGTTGACCATCTTTAGTTTCGTTTAAATAAAAAATCGGTAAAGGGATTCCCATTAAAACTGATTCAATTAATTCTGATTTTTGCTTATTATTCCAAACCATTTCTCTTTGAAAATCAGGATCTAGTATAATTTGATTCCGTTCATATTTTCTCAATAGTTGGAAAATTGGGTACTGATGTCTTTCTACCTTAATATTCGCTTCGGGATATATCTGTTCAGGTTCTCTAAATTCGTTTTTAATAGGATTAAGTACGTTCTTATTATCATCACTTGCTAAATCTTCCAATTCTAAAAATACTTTATCATTCAAAAAATTCATCGCCCATTTCTAAACAATTATTTAATTACAATATAGCACTAACTTATTATTTTGTAACTTCATTAAAATAATAAGTTAACAGTGAATTATTATTGAATTCTTTTTTTCTGAAATTTGATAATACTACTTTAATTATAATTTAAATAAATTTCCATCAAAAAACCAGCTGGAATATGTGCTGCACCTTTAAAGTTGAATTTTGGAGTTCAACTTTAAGGGTGCAGCACAAGCGGCTGGCCTCTATATTACTTATTATAGTCTTCAGGATCGTCCATACGGTAGTCGTCATCGCCCCACTCGTTATCATCCGGCAGTTTGTAAGAAATATTTTTAGCAAAGAATATTGGAGATTCTCCTCTGTCCTTCTGCTCTTTGTAATCCCGCATCAGTTCAAATACTAACGGACTTAAGGCAACAACCATCATTAAGTTAATGATGGCCAGGAAAGCCATAAACAGGTCGGCCAGTGTCCATACCAGCTGTACGCCGAGTACCGCACCGACTGCTGTCATAATTACAACAATCACTCTAAACGCAAATGTCACTTTTTTATTATCCACAATAAAGCTTAAGTTACTCTGTGCATAGAAATAGTTACCAAGAATCGTCGAGAATGCAAACAGCAGAATGAATACTGCGATAATAATACCGCCGTAACCAAAGAACTGCTGATCCATTGCAGCTTGTGTAACTGCGATTCCCTGCGGTGCATCCGCACCGAAACTTAAGTCTGTGTACAAGAGAATCACAATCGCTGTTGCTGTACACACGATAATCGTATCGAAGTACACACCAAGCGACTGAATTAGCCCCTGCTGAATCGGGTGACGTACTGCAGCTGATGCCGCAGCATTAGGCGCTGAACCCATACCCGCTTCGTTTGACAGCAGCCCGCGCTGGAAGCCGTTAATAATCGCAGCACCTAAGGCACCGCCGAACACTTCTTCAATACCAAAAGCATTCACGACAATCGTCTGCAGCATTGGAATAATCATATCGTAATTCATCACCAGGATCACTGTTACTAGAATGATGTACAATCCTGCCATTACCGGCACAATCGCTGTAGCAACGTTCGCAATCGATTTCGCACCGCCGAATATTACAAGCGCGACAACAATCGCAACGACAATACCGCTGACCGCTGTGTTAATACCAAATGCTTCATCATACGCATTCGCAATCGTATTCGACTGCAGCATAACAAACACAATACCAAACGTAATCGTCATCAGTACCGCAAATACGTAGCCGATACCTTTTTGATTGAGACCTTTAGTCATGTAATACGCCGGCCCTCCGCGGAAGCCCGATTCTTTATCGCGTACTTTATACACTTGAGCCAGTGTTGCTTCAAAGAAGGCAGTCCCTGCACCTAAGAGGGCAACCACCCACATCCAGAAGACCGCACCTGGACCGCCGACAACGATTGCTGTCGCGACCCCTGCAATATTCGCAGTACCGATACGCTGAGCGGCACTGATTGTAAACGCCTGGAAAGATGAAATCCCTTTCGAGCCATCCGGCATTTTCGCCCGTTTTTCTCCAAGAGAAGAAAACATAATTTTCAGCCAGCGGAACTGAACGAATTTCGATGTGAAAGAGAAATATAATCCGGCAATAATTAACAGCCCGATTAATATTTCCTGCCACAGTAAGTCATTGGCGAAGTTTACCGCCTGTTCAAACATATTAAATGCTTGTTCCATCTAGATTCACCCATCCTGCATTTCTTTATATTTATAACGCGCTGAAGTGTGCATGTACAACGATGCCGAAAGCGTCTTCTTCAACGACAAACGAGCCGTTCGAATACTTCCCGCTGAGACGCACTTCATTGGCACGCAGTGTGTGAACGTTTGTTTCTGATATTAATTCGATTGTCTGATCTTTGCCTGCACCTGTAACTGATGCTGCAACCACTCTGTGCGGTTTTGATTTAATATCCTTATACAGCATTGAACCGACCTGTGCTCTGGCACCCGCATCAAACGTATCCAGACTCGTACGTTTGACCGCACCTCTGCTCGATACTGTGATCAGATTGCCTTCTTCAGGAATCAGTTCACCGAATACGAGATTATCATCCGCTTTAACATTCATTGCTTTAACACCTTGTGATTTTAAGCCTGTTGCTGATACTTCAGCAAGCGGATATTTCAGTGTTAAGCCTTTCTCTGTAACAAACAATAATGATTCTTTTCCAGGTTCAGTCATTGAGATGCCGATGACTTCATCATCTTTTTTAAGCTTCATATTGACAATCGGACGTGAAATACGCGTGGCTTCAAATTCACTTAGCAGTGTCTGTTTCACCTGGCCGCGTTTAGATGCCATCACGACACTGATATTTTCATCAAATTTAGATATTGTCCTTGCAAAAATCGGTTCTTCTCCATGTTTTAAATTGAAACGGGACGACAGATGCTGCCCCATATCTTTCCATTTAGTATCCTGGAGCCCGTGAACCGGAATAATCATATAGTTGCCGTAGTTCGTAAACACGAGCAGCTGTTCCAGTGTATTCGACATACTTGTAAACAGTGTTCTGTCTCCTTCACGCATACCCAGTTCTTCAGGTTTCGATGCGTTGTAGCTGCGGAGACTCGTGCGTTTAACGTAACCTTCTTTAGTCAGAGATACGACCGTATCTTCTTTTGCAATTAACTGTTCTTTGGAAATTTCAATCGTTTCGATTTTTTCTTCTACAGACGTTAAGCGTTCCGAAGCATATCTTTTCTTAATGTCTCTGAGTTCGGATTTAATTATTTTTTTAAGTTTTTTCTCGTCGTTTAATATTTCTGTCAGCTGATTAATCTGGAATTCCAGTTCGCTCTGCTCTGTTTCAAGCTCTGCGATATCCGTATTTGTTAAACGGTATAACTGGAGCATGACAATGGCTTCTGCCTGACGTTCAGTAAAGTCGTAGCGTTCAACGAGGTTTTCTTTGGCGTTGCGCTTGTTCTGTGACTCTCTGATAGTGCGGATTACTTCATCGAGGATAGATAATGCTTTAATCAGTCCTTCGATAATGTGCATGCGTTTTTCGGCATGTTCAAGATCATATTTAGAGCGGTTTGTGACAACGATTTTCTGATGCTTAATATACGCTTCAAGAATATCTTTTAAGCCCATCTGCTTCGGTGCACGGTCGCTGATTGCTACCATATTGAAGTTATATGAAATCTGCAGATCCGTCTTCTTGTAGAAGTAATTGATAATGGCGTCGATATTGGCATCTTTACGCGCCTCTATGACAATTCTCATACCTTCTCTGTCCGTTTCATCACGGACTTCGATAATGCCGTCCACCTGTCTGTCTGCACGAATTTCATCCATTTTCTTAACCATATTCGCCTTGTTCACTTCATACGGGATTTCAGTGACAACGATATTCACTTTGTTGCCGCGGGTTTCTTCTTTATTTACAAGACTGCGGACCACAATACGGCCTCTGCCTGAAGTATATGCTTTTTTAAGCTCGTTTTTACCCTGGATAATCCCGCCTGTCGGAAAATCCGGCCCTTTAACGATTTCAAGCAATTCGTCGATTGACACTGTCGGCTTATCGATAATTTTTAGTGTGGCATCGATGACTTCACCTAAATTATGCGGCGGAATATCCGTTGCGTAACCTGCAGAAATACCTGTTGCTCCGTTTACTAACAGGTTCGGGTATTTAGCCGGCAGAACAGACGGTTCCTGTTCCGTATCATCGAAGTTATCCATAAACGGCACTGTATTTTTGTTTAAGTCTCTTAAGAGTTCATTTGAAATCTCAGCAAGTTTAGCTTCCGTATAACGCATTGCCGCTGCCGGATCTCCGTCGACACTCCCTTTGTTACCGTGAATTAAAATAAGCTCTTCACGCATTTTCCAGTCCTGGCCCATACGGACCATAGCATCGTATATACTGCTTTCACCGTGCGGGTGATAGTTACCGATAACGTTACCGACTGTTTTGGCACTTTTACGGTAGTTTTTATCGAACGTATTGCCCTCTTTATACATCGCGTATAATATACGGCGCTGTACGGGTTTTA
The DNA here is from genome assembly GCF_014207425.1 of Jeotgalicoccus coquinae. GTDB lineage: Bacteria > Bacillota > Bacilli > Staphylococcales > Salinicoccaceae > Jeotgalicoccus > Jeotgalicoccus coquinae. The sequence goes on from NZ_JACHFF010000001.1 coordinate 994,187, forward strand.
GCCCGTCACGCACGTCCGGTATTGCCCGGTCCTGAATGACGTATTTACTGTATCTCCCAAAGCGGTCGCCGATTACATCTTCTAATTTTAATTGCTGCAAGGGGTTATGCTCTGCCATAATCTTCATCACTCTCTGCTAATTTTTCTACATCCTGATTATCAAGAATGCTGTTGCCTTCTTCAAGCGTAAATGACACGTTTGCATCGATCCATTTACGTCTGATTTCAACGTTGTCACCCATCAGCGTCGTGACACGTTTCAGCGATAATGCTTCGTCTTCAATTCTTACCTGAATCAGCGTACGCGTTTCGGGATCCATTGTCGTTTCCCACAGCTGTTCAGCCATCATCTCACCGAGACCTTTGTAGCGCTGTAGTTCGGCATTGCCCATCTCTTCCTGTGCTTCTGCCAGTTCGTCTTCGGTCCAGACGTATTTAATTTGTTTTTTCTTGCCTTTTTTCTCCAGTTTAAAGAGCGGCGGCAGTGCAATGTAAATCTTGCCTGCTTCAAACAGCGGACGCATATAGTTAAAGAAGAACGTTAATAACAATACCTGGATATGCGCACCATCCGTATCCGCATCAGTCATAATAATAATTTTATCGTAGTTCGTATCATCCACTTTAAAGTCAGTGCCGACGCCGGCACCGATTGTATGAATAATTGTATTGATCTCTTCGTTTTTAAAGATATCTTCGAACTTCGCTTTTTCGGTATTAATTACTTTACCGCGCAGGGGCAAGATCGCCTGGAAACGTCTGTCGCGTCCCTGCTTGGCCGAACCGCCGGCAGAGTCACCCTCTACCAGGAACAGTTCATTTTTCTTCGCGTTTTTACTCTGTGCCGGTGTTAACTTACCTGACAGCAGTGTATCTCTCGATTTATTCTTTTTGCCGCTCCGTGCTTCCTCACGCGCTTTACGTGCAGCTTCACGCACCTGGCGGGCTTTAATTGCTTTTTTAACAAGCTGTGTGGATAAGGCGCCGTTTTCTTCTAAATAATACGGCAGCTGTTCCGTTAATAATGTTTCCATTAAGTTACGCGCTTCTGCTGTACCCAGTTTCCCTTTAGTCTGTCCTTCGAACTGGAGCAGGTGTTCGGGCAATTTAATGGAGATGACGGCAGTCAGTCCTTCACGGATATCACTGCCTTCTAAGTTTTTATCTTTCGTTTTCAGTTCACCGATTTTGCGTGCGTATTCATTAAATGCACGTGTAAATCCGGTTTTAAAGCCGACTTCATGCGTTCCGCCGTCTTTTGTGCGGACGTTGTTTACGAACGAAATAATCGTTTCCGAGTACTGGTCGTTAAACTGGAAAGCAACCTCTGCCTGCATTTCATTATGCGTGCCTTCGAACATAACGATATTGCCGATATCATCCTTGCCTTCATTTAAAAATTCAATGAATGATTTCAGCCCGTCATCGAACTGGAAGACTTCCTCTTCATCAGTACGTTTATCATTAATTGTAATCTTTAAGCCTTTAGTTAAAAACGAAGACTCGCGCATGCGCTCAGTGATTGTTTCAAAGTTAAACGCAATCGACTGCTTAAAGATTTCAGGATCCGCTTTAAATGTTACTTCTGTACCGGATTCTTTCGTCTTCCCTGTTTCTTTCATGGGCTGGTCCAGTTTGCCGCCGTCTTTAAATGATATCTCATGAATTTTACCGTTTCTGAAAACGCGTATTTTTAAAGATTCACTTAATGCGTTAACAACAGAAGAACCAACACCGTGAAGTCCGCCTGCAGATTTATAGTTATCCGAGCTGAACTTACCGCCCGCATGCAGTACTGTGAAGATCACTTCAGCAGTTGGACGTCCGGACGAGTGCATTCCCGTCGGCAGTCCGCGCCCGTTATCGCGGATTGTAATACTTTCATCTGCATTAATAGTAATATTGATTTCATTTCCGTGGCCGTTAATAATCTCATCGACCGCATTGTCGGTAATTTCATATACGAGGTGATGCAGACCTCTCGTATCTGTAGAACCGATATACATTCCCGGACGCTTTCTAACAGCATCCAGGCCTTCTAGTATTTGAATGGACTCATCAGTATATCCAGTTTTCTTAGCCAAGTCTGTATCCTCCTACAAACAATACAAACGTATGTTCGTTAAATTAATCTACTTATCTATTTTTATATAAATTCATAAGTTTTGCAACAAAATATATAAAGTTGACATAATTATATTATAAGCCACTTTATAATTATATGTGCGAAAATATTATTTTATGGTAAACTATTAATACCTGATAGCAAAAGGGGATTATTTAGTGTATACAGTTATTTTATTATTAATTTTCAGCTACCTTTTCGGCTCTATTCCATTCGGCCTGATTATCAGCAAAACATTTTATAAAATTGATTTGCGCGAACACGGGAGCGGTAATGTCGGTACGACAAACACATTCCGTATCCTCGGCAAAAAAGCCGGTATCGTTGTCCTTGTACTCGATCTGCTGAAAGGTGCGATCCCAGTATGGGTGGCACTGCTCGTCAGTACCGACGTGGATTTCCCTGTAATTATTTTCGGGGTTGTGGCAGCAATCGGCCACGTCTACTCGATATTTTTAAAATTTAAAGGCGGCAAAGCCGTTGCAACAGGCGGCGGTGCTTTATTAGCTGCGGCGCCTATTATTTTTCTGGTGGTGCTGGTGACGTTTTTAGTTACTTTAAAAGTATCGAAATACGTTTCACTCGGCAGCGTCTTTGCAGCCATTTCGCTTTTAATCAGCGTTTTTTTTACGGGTGACCCGTTTATCATCGGCTTTGGAATTATCCTTGGAATTATGGTGATTGTTAAACATATTTCCAATATGCAGCGCATTAAAGAAGGCACTGAGCCTAAAATTACGTTCATGTAAATGTCAATAAGAGAACGGCCTGAAGTCTGTACGGACTTTCAGGCCGTTTTTTTGGTGTTGATTGATGCTGTGTGTTTTGGTGGCGGCGGGTGCTCATTGAGATAATCAGCTGTTTACTTCTCAACGGTGGTCGTTCATTGGGATGATTAGGCGTTTACTTCTCAACGGTGGTCGCTCGTTGGGATGATTAACTGTTTACTTCTCAATGACAGCTGCTGGTTGAAACGAGCAGCCGGCTGCGTCTCAACACGGCCCTTAAAATATAAATCCATCAAAGCGATGCTTTGATGGATTTGTCAAACCAGTTTTTATATTAAGCTGAAGCAATCTTCTTACGAAGTACAAGCTGTAAAATACCGCCGTGTCTGTAGTAGTCAGCTTCAACGTCTGAGTCGAAACGGACTTTAGCTTTGAAGTTAACTTTGTCGCCGTTTTCTTTCGTTGCAACAACATCGATCACTTCTCCTGCTGTAACACTTTCATCGATATTAATGTCGAAGCTTTCAGAACCGTCAATGCCGTGGTCTTCAGCATTTTCCCCGTTAACAAACTGTAATGGCAGAACGCCCATCATTACTAAGTTTGAACGGTGGATACGTTCGTAGCTTGCAGCAAGTACTGCTTTAACACCAAGTAAGTTAGTACCTTTGGCTGCCCAGTCACGGCTTGATCCCATACCGTAGTCGTCTCCGGCTACGATCATCAGGCCTGTGCCTTCTTCCTGATACTTCTCTGATGCTTCATAAATGCTTGTTACTTCACCAGTCGGCCAGTGAGTTGTGTATCCGCCCTCTGTACCCGGTGCAATCTGGTTGCGGATACGGATGTTTGCGAATGTTCCGCGTACCATTACTTCGTGGTTACCGCGTCGTGAACCGTAAGAGTTAAAGTCACGAGGTGACACACCCTGTTCGATTAACCATTTACCTGCCGGTGTATCTTTACCGATCGCACCTGCCGGTGAAATGTGGTCAGTCGTTACAGAATCTCCAAATTTACCAAGTACGCGCAGACCGTTTAACGGTTCGATTGTACCTGCTTCTTTAGATAAGTTCTGGAAGAATGACGGGTTTTGGATATATGTTGATTCGTCACCGAAGTCGTATAATGGTGCATCAGTCACTTCAATATTGTTCCACGTTTCGTTTGAATCGAATACTGTTTCGTATTCTTTTCTGAATAGTTCAGGCGTAACTGTAGACATTACAGTGTCTCTAACCTCTTTAATTGAAGGCCAGATATCTTTCATGAATACATCGTTACCGTCTTTGTCCTGGCCAAGCGGCTCAGTGCGAAGATCGATATCTACTGTACCTGCAAGTGCGTATGCCACAACAAGCTGAGGCGAAGCTAAGTAGTTCGCTTTAACTAATGGGTGGATACGTCCTTCGAAGTTACGGTTACCTGATAATACAGATGATACGAGCATGTCGTCATCAACGATTGTTTTCGTTACTTCAGGACGTAACGGACCTGAGTTACCGATACAAGTTGTACAACCGTAACCAACCAAGTTAAATCCAAGCTGGTCAAGGTACGGCTGAAGACCTGCATCTTCAAGATATCCTGTAACAACTTTAGACCCCGGTGCTAATGAAGTCTTCACGTACTTCGGCACTGTCAGTCCTTTTTCAACTGCTTTTTTAGCGATTAAACCTGCACCCAGCATAACGTACGGGTTAGATGTGTTTGTACATGAAGTAATTGCAGCAATAACAAGGTCACCGGTTTTCAGTTCGTCCTCGCCGCCGTCGTTGTACTTCACAGTACCGGTTTTACTGAATTCTTCTTCAGTTAAGCCGTGACCGTGGTTACCGCTCTCAGCTGTAACTGATTTTCTGTATTCTTCTTTCATGTCTGAAAGCTTGATTAAATCCTGCGGACGTTTAGGACCTGCAAGAGATGATTCAACTGTAGACAGATCAAGTTCAACAACATCAGTGTAAGTTGGTTCTACTGACGCATCGAAGAATAAGTTATTTGCTTTCAGGTATTCACGAACCACTTCAACGTGTTCAGCGTCGCGTCCTGTAAGTGTTAAGTAGTCAAGCGTTTCATCATCAACTGCGAAGAAACCACAAGTTGCACCGTATTCAGGCGCCATGTTTGCGATTGTTGCGCGGTCGGCAAGCGGTAATTCTGTTACCCCCTGGCCGAAGAACTCAACAAATTTACCTACAACACCTTTTTTACGCAGCTCTTCAGTCACACGTAAAGCAAGGTCAGTTGCAGTTGTTCCTTCCGGTAATGAGTTAATCATTTTCACACCGATAACTTCAGGAACCGGGAAGTATGAAGGCTGTCCAAGCATACTTGCTTCAGCTTCGATACCGCCGACACCCCAACCCAGTACGCCAAGACCGTTGATCATTGTCGTGTGGGAGTCAGTACCTACAAGAGTATCCGGGAACAGAACTTCTGCGCCGTCTTCTTCTCTTGCGTGAACGACGTTAGCCAGGTACTCAAGGTTAACCTGGTGAACGATACCTGTCGCAGGCGGAACAGCCTGATAGTTATCGAACGCTTTAGTTGCCCAGCGAAGGAACTCATAACGCTCCATGTTACGCTCGAACTCCAGGTCCATGTTTTTCTGTAATGCGTTCATGCTGCCGTACTCATCAACCTGTACAGAGTGGTCAATTACTAAGTCAACCGGTACTTCAGGGTTGATCTTCTGAACGTCTCCGCCCACTGCTTCCATCGCTGTACGAAGTGAAGCAAGGTCAACTACCGCAGGTACCCCTGTGAAATCCTGCAGAATAACGCGGGAAGGTTTAAATGGAACTTCTTTACCTTTAATATCCCCTTTATCCCAGTTTGCCAATGCTTCAATGTGTTTATCATTAATAACACTGCCGTCATACTGTCTTAATACTGACTCCAGTAATACACGGATTGAATACGGTAACTTTTCAGAATTGCTCATGCCTGAATCTGCCAGTGACTGCAGACTGTAATAAGTATAATCTTTACCATTCACTGATAATGTCTGACGTGAATTGTCTTTTACGTTTTTTGACATCATTAAAAGCCCCCTCTAAATTTAGTCATCCTAATTGTATACTTACTCCAGCAATAAAGTAAATGCTTTCACCCAAACTTGTGATATGAATAAGCTTGCACATAGAATAACCTTTACTTATCTTAAATTATAACATTCATAACTAAACATTATGAGTATTTTGCCTGTGTTAAAATTGAGTTAAGAATATTAATATGTAAATTAACACTTGAAATCAAGTATTTTTCATGTAATATTAGAAGAAGTTATATAATTACTAACAAAGGTGGTCATATTATGTGGCAGGAATTTAAAGACTTTATGCTGCGCGGGAACGTTTTGGACCTGGCAGTGGCAGTAGTTATCGGGGCAGCGTTTGGTAAGATTGTACAGGCGTTGGTTGAAAACATCATCATGCCTTTAATCGCTTTAATATTCGGCGACACTGATTTCGCGTCAGACTGGGTGTACATGGGTATTACATACGGTGTGTTCATTCAGGCGATCATCGACTTCATTATTATCGGTGCAGCAGTATTCGTATTCGTTAAAGTTGTTAACAAGTTAACGAAAAACAAATTTGTTGAAGAAGAAGTTGAGGACGAATCACTTGTGCTTTTACGCGAAATGAGAGACTCATTAAAAGGTCTGGAAGACAGCAAAAAAGATGGTACTGGTTTATAATTTTTATTTATTTTTTTTGGGAGGGCACATTGGGTGCTCTCTTTTTTTTGTACTTTGGAAAATTATGATTGCTTATTTACTGCAACGGTGTCTCATGTATACATAAACCTCCCCGAAGGATATAAAATTTTAATCTTACGTCTTTTGGGGAGGCAGCCAGGCGGAGCGCGACAGTTTTCAACTTTCTATCGAAACTTCATTGGGGCGAATACAGTTATTCGTCCCATCGTTAACCTCTCAATGGGATGATTTGTATTATTCGTCTCATTGTACGGTTCTCATTGGGTTAATAGTTCTTTATCGTCTCAATGTCCCCGTCTCATTGAGACAATTAGATGTATTCGTCCCAATGAACGCAAAATAGCAGCAGAGGATTTCTCCCCTGCTGCTTCAATACTAATCTATTTATCTCTTAAACCCTGTTTCACTTCGCTGATGAAGTACAGACTGCCTGTAACAAGCAGCAGCTCTCCATCGAAGTGCTTCACATAGTCCACATAATCTTTGACAAAATGCTTATTCGGATGATCGATTGAGTTAAACAGCACTTCCCCGTCTTCTGCTTTAAAGAAGTCGAATTCCGTTACATTAAAGGTGTCCGCCAGCATGCCGATTTTATACACCATCGTGTCCAGCGGCTTGCCTTTTACTGCAGAGAACAGCACTGTAATCTTTTTATCGGGATAATTTTCACGCATCGTATCTACAAGCGCATCCACCGCTTCATTGTTATGCGCACCGTCCAATATGATAATCGGATCTTCGCTGATTCGCTCAATACGCCCGGTCCAGAACGTCTTCTCAACGCCCTGGATCATTTTGTTCACATCCAGCTTAACGAGGTCACGTTCCATCATTTCAAGGAGTGCTGCGATCGCGATTGATGCATTTTCCTGCTGGTGGCGGCCGAGCATTTCAAGGCGAATATCGTCAAAGTCATATTTGCCGTATTTAAAGCTGAATTCCTCACCGTCAGTGACTAAAATCACATCGCGTTCGAGTTCAATGCCTTTAGCATTTTTCTCATCAAGCACCTTATAGATATAGTCGCGGCACGTTTCGTCTTTTACGTTAAAGACCAGCGGAATGCCTTCTTTAATCACACCCGATTTATCTTTCGTAATTTCGAGCAGCGTATCACCGAGAATATCGATATGGTCCATACCGATACTTGTCAGTAAAGTCATTACCGGTCTGAAGACGTTCGTCGAGTCATGCGTGGCACCGAGACCCGCTTCAACCAGCACATAATCCACCGGGTGCACATTTCCAAAGTAGACGAACATCATCATCGTAATGATTTCAAATTCCGTAGAATTGCCTAAGTCCGTTTCCTCTACCAGCTGCTCTGACACCGGGCGCACTATGTTCGCCAGCATCGCAATGTCTTCGTCGGGTATCGGCTTGCCGTTGATCGAAATGCGCTCGTTGAATACTTCGATATACGGGGACGTAAATGTCCCCACTGTATAGCCGTTTTCATTCAGAGCGCTGCGCATATACGACAGCGTCGAGCCTTTGCCATTGGTGCCGACAATATGCACACCGGTAATCTTTCTTTCGGGATGGTCGAGTTTCTCAAGCATCCATTCCATGCGTTTGACTCCGGGCTTAATTCCAAATTTCGTCCGTTCGTGTATCCACTGCAGGCTCTCCTGATAATCCATAGGCTATTCCACACCTCTCATGCTGTTCAGGCGTGCCTCAACTTCTTCATACTGTGCTTTGTAGCCCGCTTGTTTTTTACGTTCTTCATCAACGATTTTCTCCGGAGCGTTGCTCACGAATTTCTCGTTATTTAACTTGCCTGATACACGTTTCAGTTCGCCTGACAGACGTTCCAGTTCTTTTTCAAGACGTGCAATTTCTTCTTCTTTGTTAATTAATCCTGCAAGCGGCAGTACAACTGTTGCTCCTTTAACGACATCTGTCTTATCGTCGTCGCCTTTATCGATTGAAGCAGCGATCGTTAAGTTTTCAGGATTTGTGAAGCGTTCGATATAATGCTTGTTACGTTCAACAGCAGCACGGCGGTTTTCATCTTTGACTTCAAGTTTAATGTCGATCGGTTTGGATAACGGCGTATTCACTTCATTACGTGTCGTTCTGACCGATTTAATAATACTTACCAGCAGTTCCATTTCAGCTGAAGCGTCGTCGAAGTTCAATGACCCGTCAACTTCCGGCCATTCGCTGACTACGATTGAAGTCTCTTTATTGATTGTCTGATAAATTTCATCCGTCACAAACGGCATGAACGGGTGAAGCATCTTCAGAATCTTATCCAGAGTATACAGCAGTACTGAACGCGTCATCTGTTTCTCTTCATCAGTACCGTGAGTCATCGGCACTTTCGCCATTTCGATATACCAGTCACAAAAGTCATCCCAGATGAAGTTGTATAACGCGCGTCCCACTTCACCGAACTCGTAGTCTTCAGACAGACGTGTAACATCTGCGATTGTTTCGTTTAGGCGTGTCAGTATCCACTTGTCAGCGAGTGATTTATCGCCTTCTAAGTTAATGTCTTCAAGTGTGAAGTCTTCACCGATATTCATTAACGCAAAACGCGAAGCGTTCCAGATTTTGTTAATGAAGTTCCATACGCTTTCCACTTTCTCGTCTGAATAGCGTAAATCCTGACCCGGCGTTGAACCTGTAGACAGGAAGTAACGCAGTGCATCCGCACCGTACTTCTCGATAACATCCATCGGATCTACACCGTTGCCGAGTGATTTCGACATCTTGCGGTTCTGCTCGTCACGTACAAGACCGTGCAGCAGTACATCATCAAATGGTTTCTCGCCTGTCTGCTCTAAAGATGAGAAAATCATACGCGCGACCCAGAAGAAGATAATGTCGTAACCTGTAACCAGTACATTCGTCGGGAAGTACTTAGCGAGGTCCGGCGTGTCGTCCGGCCAGCCCATTGTAGAGAACGGCCATAAGGCGCTTGAGAACCAGGTATCGAGGACATCTTCGTCCTGCGTCCAGTTTTCAATGTCCGAAGGTGCTTCTTCGCCGACGTACAGTTCGCCTGTTTCATTGTGGTACCAGGCAGGAATCTGATGGCCCCACCATAACTGGCGTGAAATGACCCAGTCTCGGATATTTTCCATCCAGCCGTTAAACGTATGTTCAAAACGATTTGGAACGAAGTCAATACGGTTATCCGTTTCCTGGTTTTTAAGACTCTTCTCAGCTAAAGGCTGCATGCTGACAAACCACTGCGTTGAAAGATAAGGCTCAACAATGGCGTTAGAGCGCTCAGAGTGCCCGACAGAGTGCACGTGAGATTCAATCTTAATCATAAAGCCCTGTTCTTCAAGATCTTTAACCAGCTGCTTGCGGCAGTCGAAACGGTCCATACCTTCATACTGTCCGCCCAGTTCATTAATTGTTCCGTCAGGATGCATTACGTTAATACGCTCAAGATCGTGACGGTTACCAATTTCAAAGTCATTCGGGTCGTGTGCCGGCGTCACTTTCATTGCACCTGAACCGAATTCCTGCTCAACGTAGGAATCCGCAATAATCGGCAGCTCACGGCCAACGATTGGCAGTGTGACAGTCTTACCGATAAAGTCCTGATAGCGTTCGTCATCCGGGTGCACAACCACCGCAGTATCACCGAGCATTGTTTCAGGACGCGTTGTTGCGATCTCCAGGAAGCCTGAACCGTCAGTTAACGGATACTTCACATGGTAGAAGCTGCCTTCGATATCTTTATGAATCACTTCAATATCACTGAGTGCCGTCTGTGTTAACGGATCCCAGTTAATAATATATTCACCGCGGTAAATTAAATCCTTGTTGTACATATCAACGAATACTTTGCGGACTGCTTTGGACAGACCTTCATCCAGTGTAAAGCGCTCTTTATCGTAATCAAGACCAAGTCCCATTTTTGCCCACTGCTCGCGTATATGGCCTGCATATTCCTCTTTCCAGTTCCATGCATGCTCGATAAACTTCTCGCGGCCGATTTCAGCAGGCTTAATGCCCGCTTCACGGAGGCGTGCATCCACTTTAGCCTGCGTTGCGATGCCCGCGTGGTCCATGCCCGGCAGATACAGTACATCGTAGCCCTGCATACGCTTCATGCGCGTGATGATGTCCTGCAGCGTCGTATCCCATGCGTGACCGAGGTGCAGTTTACCCGTGACGTTCGGGGGCGGGATAACGATGGAGAACGGTTCTTTGTCGCTGTTTACGTCAGATTTAAATAACCCCTGCTCTACCCATTTGTCGTACTTGCCTTGTTCAACTTCAGCCGGATTATACTTTTTCGGCATTTCCATAACGATCACTCCTCATAATTTTAAAAACAAAAAAACTCCAGTCCATAAATAGGACGGGAGTTCCGCGGTGCCACCTAAATTCAGGCATAATTACTGCCTGCATCTCAACTTGGTGATTAACGCTCACCGCACGTTTCGGATTACTTGCCTCTGGCGGGACGGATTTTACTTCGTTCCCTCAGCGTTCACACAAAACTTATCATAGTTACTTTCACTGTAGGCACCGGTAAACTTTCACCAACCGTTTACTCTCTTTTACGCCTGCATACAGCTACTCTTCTACGTCTCTTATTATTTATATAAGTTAATATTATGCGACTTTTAAATAACTGTCAAGATTGAAGTGGCTTACTGTTTCGCCTGTTTCGCGCGTTTTCTGCTGAGATATTTTAAATAGTAGCCGACGATCGGTACGACGACGATAATGATGAAGAAAATTCTGAAGATGTGGTAACTCGAAATCATCGCAATGTTCCCGCCGGTTTCAATCGCAATTACGATAATCTGTCCCAGTCCGCCCGGTGCGGCACTCAGGAACAAGTCGTTAAACTGATGCGATGTGAACAGCTGGAAAACGAATACGATAAACATTGTCCCGAAAATCAGCAGCAGGTTCTGGAGCAGTATTGAGAATATCAGACGTTTGTTCAGCTGTGTCATTAATGATGCAATCTGCAGTCCGATACGGATACCGAACAGTATTTGCGCAATATTAATAAAAACGAGATCCAGTGAGAATTCTATTCCCGTCGTTAAGTTCCATATAATTAAAACGATAATCGGTCCGAGCATTAAACTCGCCGGGAATTTTATCTTGTCGAGAATAAAAATGAGCGCGAATGCAGCAATCGGGATAATGAGCATTTCCGGAGTAAAGATTGTCGAAATGTAATCGACCGCGACCGCTTCGGCACCGACGTCGGCACGCGGTGTAAAGATACCTGCGACGAACGGGACGATCAGCACGATTAATATAATCCGCGACATCTGAGTGAGCGTCACGAGCAGTATGTCCGCACGCTTCTCCTCCTCCGCCATAATCAGCATCTGGGATAACGCACCCGGTACCGAAGCGAGAATCGCTGTTTCCGGTGTACTGCCGGTCAGGTATATAAAGAACCGTGACAGTACGAGACTGAGTATAAGAACGAGAATTGTCATAAGAAAAATATTAAACAAGTCAGCCCGCATATCCATTAAAGCATCGAGAGTCAGAGTGGAGCCGATTTCGATGGCCATGATGGCAACACCGAGATTACCGAGCCAGCGCGGGAAAAAGAGTTCACGCTTGACCAGTCTGATGTAGAGAATTGTCGCAATCATTGAGCCGAAGAGCCATGGCAGAATCATTCCTATTGCAGAGAGACCTGACGAAATCAGGGCCGCCGCAGCGACGAGCAGCAGAAAACGAAGTACTTTCATAAAATCACCTTATCTATTCAAGTGTCATATATAATAATAACTTATATTTCCAGTGATATAAAGTAAGTTGCATTTTACACTTTATTCAGAAAATTATGGTGTGGGTGGATGTTGTGGTGTGTGCAGGTGGTTGGAGGACGACGGCGGTTCGACGGCGTACTTTAACACCACTTGGACTACGACACCACTTCGACGTCGTACTTCAACACCACTTGGAGGACGACGGGGATTCGACGTCGTACTTCAACACCTCTTGGAATACGACACCACTTCGACGTCGTACTTCAACACCTCTTGGAATACGACACCGCTTCGCCGTTGTACTTCAACACCTTCTAGAATACGACACCGCTTCGCCGTCGTACTTTAACGCCTCTTGGAGGACGACACCGCTTCGCCGTCGTACTTTAACACCTCTTGGAATACGACACCGCTTTGACGTCGTACTTTAACACCTCTTGGAGGACGACACCACTTCGCCGTCGTACTTTAACACCACTTGGAGGACGACACCGCTTTGACGTCGTACTTTAAACTTAATAATACTTTCAAATACCCTGATTTTTTGTAAATACTCGTTTTTATGCTGTCCGGTTCACAACAGGAAATGCCCGTTGTCATCCCAGACACCCTGGTTAACAACGGGCAGCTCGCCTCCTCATTCAGCAATGGTTTTTATCTTGTTAGTTTTGTTCAGCATCGTCTTTTTCACTGACTACGCGTTCCTGTTCTTTAAGGAAGAGCGCGAATACCAGGCCGAGCACGGTTAATACCGCTGAGGCGATAAATGTATAGTTCACGCCGGTGATTTCGTCTGCCGGTGCGGGCGTGCCGCCGGATACGTTGAACGCGACCCCCGTCATTATTGTGATCAGGAGCGCGGTGAAGAGCGACCCGCCGATTTGGCGCATCGTATTGTTCAGCGACGTGCCGTGGGATATCATCTGATTGTCGAGCGCGTTCATGGCATACGTGGTGAGTGCCATCATCGACAGCCCGACGCCTAAAAAGCGCACGGTGTAAACCACAACAATATACGTAAATGTTGTTTCAGTGCTGAGGAATGACATTAAAATCGACGTGATTAATATCAGTATAAGACTGGTGAATGTGAGTATTCTAATGCCGTACTTATCGAACAGCCAGCCGGCAACGAGTGACATAATGCCCATAACAATGGCGCCGGGCAAGAGCGCAAGACCTGACTGGAATGCAGTAAACCCGAGCATATCCTGCATTAATACAGGAACGATATTGTTTGCGCTGACCATCGACACAAAAACGATAATACCAATAAGTGTGGCCATTAGGAAGTACGGATTCGCGAGCACTCGGATTTCTAAAATCGGCTGCACCAGTTTAAATTGTCTTCTGACGAAAAATCCGACAATAATTAATCCTAATACTATCGGCAGAATAACTTCCATGCTCGTCCAGCCGCTGACCCCCGCGACTGAGAAGCCGTATAACAGTCCGCCGAATCCGAGTGTCGACATGATAATGGATAACACATCGACTTTCGGGTTCGTCTGTTCAGTGACGTTCCGCATAAAGAAATATGCGAAAAGAATATTCATTCCCGCTAACGGTGCAATGATGATAAACAGTGTGCGCCACGGCCAGAATTCGACTATGTATCCTGACAGTGTCGGCCCGATTGCCGGTGCAAATCCTATTATCAGCCCAAACAGCCCCATTGCTTTCCCGCGGTTTTCGACTGAGAACATCTGCAGCAGAATGACCTGTGACAGCGGCATCATAATTCCGGCACCGGATGCCTGCAGTATTCGCCCCGCCAACAGAGCAGGAAATACTGTGGATATTGCGGCGACAATCGTTCCGGCCATAAATAAAATCATCGCGGTCATGTATAATCTCCGCGTTGTAAATTTATTAATTAAAAATGCAGAGATCGGAATCATAATTCCGTTCACTAAAAAGAATCCGGTCGTCAGCCACTGCGCTGTACTGAACGGAATATTAAGATCCGCCATAATAACCGGCACTGCCGTCACGAGCAGTGTCTGATTTAATATCGATACGAATGCGCCGACGATCAAAATCGCAATAACGAGATTCCGCCCCGACGTACTCCCCCTGTTTTTTCTTCTGTTCATATAATTTGTCACCCGATTCCCATATAATCCCCTGTTTATATATAGAAAAAGACAAACTCATACAATACGAGTTTGTCTTTATATCTCAGTTATTATTGTTCGCTGAAGAACTGGTACATTGCAGTAAGCTCTTCGTCAGCAACCTGGTCTGCACTGAATGCAGGCATAGATCCCTGGCCGTCACGAACGATTGAAGTGAACTCGTCTTCAGCAAGGCTTGTACCTGCTAAAGCCGGCCCCATAGCTCCGGAGAAATCCTGACCGTGACATGATGCACAGTTGTCGCGGGCAATTCCTTCAGCATCAACGTCTCCGCTTGATGCAGTTTCTTCGCCTTCTTCTTCAGAAGCGCCCTCTTCACTTGACTCTTCTCCTGAATCCGCTGTTTCTTCTGTTGCAGCTTCATCCTCAGACGCAGTGTCGCTTCCGCCGCCGCTGCCTAAGTGGAAAATAAGTAAAGGAACGATTAAGAATACAACAAGCACAGGAACTAACCAGTAAATGTGTTTAGTACCTTTAGTGTTCGGATCGGGATTTTTCTCGATGTAGCGAGGCTGGCCATCGACTTTTACTCCGCGTGAACGTTTTTTATTATCACTCATTATGTCTACCCCCCATTTATACTATCACTCACTATTATACACATATTCTATAACTCATGAAGTACAAAATTTAAATTATTTACCCGTAACTTTACTTAATGCATTATCAAATGCATTAATTGTCATCTGGATGTCTTCTTCAGTGTGTTTAGTTGACAGGAACATTCCTTCAAACTGTGACGGCGGCAGGTAGACGCCTTCTGCTAATAATGCCTGATACATTGCTCTGAACAACTCTAAATCACTTGAGTTTGCACTGTCGAAATCTGTCACAGGTCCTTCTGTCAGGAAGAATCCGATCATTGAGCCTGCACGATTTATCGTAATCGGCGTGTCGTGACTCGCAAATACTTCTTTCAGACCCGCTTCAAGCTGATCTGCAAGTTTGCCGAAGTACTCGTAGCTGTCCGGTGTTAACTGGCTTAATGTTGCAAGTCCTGCACTCATCGCGAGCGGGTTACCTGATAATGTTCCAGCCTGATAAATATCTCCTGCCGGTGCAATGCGTTCCATGATTTCTTTTTTCCCGCCGTAAGCGCCGACCGGAAGTCCGCCGCCGATTACTTTACCGAGGCATGTTAAGTCCGGAGTAATGCCGAAGTGACCCTGTGCCGAGTTGTAGCCGACACGGAATCCTGTCATTACTTCGTCGAAGATTAACAGTGAATCATTTTTCTCTGTAATGTCGCGCACAAACTGAAGGTATCCTTCAACCGGCGGCACTACACCCATGTTGCCTGCGACAGGTTCCATAATGACTGCAGCGATGTCATCGCCGAATTTATCGAATGCTTCTGTCAGACTTCTTTCGTCGTTGTAAGGGACAGTAATTGTGTTTTTAGCAGTTCCTTCAGGAACGCCCGGAGAATCCGGAAGACCAAGTGTCGCAACACCTGAACCTGCTTTAATTAATAACGAGTCACTGTGGCCGTGGTAGCAGCCTTCAAATTTAAGAATTTTGTTTTTACCTGTGTACCCGCGGGCTAAACGAAGTGCCGCCAGTGTTGCTTCTGTTCCTGAAGACACCATACGCACCATTTCGATTGACGGTACACGTTCCATAACAAGTTCAGCCATTGTCGTCTCAAGCTCCGTCGGTGCACCGAATGATGTCCCTTTAACCGCTGCGTCCTGAACGCTTTTCACGACTTTATCGTCTGCGTGGCCAAGAATTAACGGACCGAAGCTTAATGAATAGTCGATGTAGGAATTGCCGTCCACATCGTAAAGACGTGAACCTTTAGCGTGATCGATAAATAACGGGTGGTCGCCGACCGATTTAAAGGCGCGTGCCGGAGAGTTTACTCCGCCCGGCATTACTTTAACCGCTTTTGCATAAAGTTCTTTTGACTTATTATACATCTTAAATTTCTCCCTTATTAATTTTTTCCGCAAGATCTTTTGCGAAATAAGTAATAATCATATCTGCGCCTGCGCGCTTCATTGAAATCATCTGTTCAGCAATCACTTCTTCATCTACAAGTCCCTGATCGATTGCGCTGCGTGTCATTGCATACTCGCCGCTCACGTTATATGCAATAATCGGCATATTCGAATTATTACGCACGTCACGGATAATATCGAGATACGATAATGCCGGTTTAACAATCATCATGTCCGCACCTTCAAGTGTGTCACTTTCCAGTTCGCGGAGTGCTTCCAGACGGTTGGCCGGATCCATCTGATACGTGCGGCGGTCGCCGAATGACGGTGTTGATTCCGCTGCATCTCTGAACGGACCGTAGAATTTGGACGCATATTTAATGCCGTAGCTCATAATTGGAATATGAGCGTAGCCCGCTCTGTCCAGTCCCTGGCGAATTTCAGTAACGAAACCGTCCATCATGTTGCTCGGTGCAATAATATCTGCGCCTGCTTTCGCCTGTGATACAGCAGTCTGTACGAGTAATGGCAATGTTGAATCATTGTCGACATCCTGTGTCTTCGGATCGATTAAGCCGCAGTGGCCGTGGTCTGTGTATTCGCACAGGCACGTATCCAGAATGACGAGCAGTTCCGGATAATGTTCCTTCGACAGTCGGCATGCTTCCTGCACGATACCATGATCGTGGTAAGCGCCTGTGCCTTCAGCGTCTTTTTCATTCGGAATACCGAAGAAAATAACGCTTTTAATGCCAAGTGCAACCACTTCATCCAGCTCTTCTTTAAGCAGGTTTAATGAAATCTGGTATACACCTTTCATCGATGACACTTCCTGTTTTACGTCCGGTTTTTCAACGACAAAAATCGGATAGATTAAATCATCTTTTGATAGTTTCGTTTCGCGCACCATGTCGCGCATAAAACCGCTTTGTCTTAAACGGCGATGTCTGTCAAAGTTCATTATTGAATACTCTCCTTAATAAAATTAATCATATGTCCAAGTGTTTCATGCTCCGGCGTCGAAGCGCGCAGTCCGTACTGCTTTAATCTCGATTCAGTTACATGACCGATTGCGATAAAATGAATACTTTTTAACTCGCTAACCGTAAAATGCCCCATTAAGCTGTCGACCGCAGACGGTGATGACAATGTCAGGTAATCGATCTGCCCTAAATTCTCTCTGATCCGTTTAATGGAACCGTCGTGCACTTTCGGGTAGTAGAGATCGATTTCAGTCACCTCTGCGCCTGATTCTCTCATATAGTCGCGCATTAACGGACGCTTTTTGCTGCTCGCGGGATAGAGTATTTTATCGCCGGGATTAATTGTACATTCCTCGATAAACCCTTCCTGCGTATACGTTGACGGTTCGAAGTCCACATCGATGCCGAGGGCATTTAAAGCTTCGGTCGTTTTCACGCCGATGCTCGAAATGTTGTCCGTTTTGACATGCTTAAAAAAGGTGCGAAAGTGCTTCACCGTATTTTTGCTCGTCATTACGAGCCAAGTATAGTGTGTATTTAAAACCGTTTCGTCAAATGGCAGAATTTCAGTCGTAATGAGCGGTGCATGGACGAGGGTTAAGTCCTCGTCCACATCAAGCTCAAACGTCGACTGCGTAACGTAAACTACCGGTTTATTTGCCGGCATTATTCTCGTTAATCATGTCGATAATATCTTTCGCACCGATTTTTTCCATTTCATCCGCAACGAGATTTCCAAGTTTTACCGGATCCTGGTGTGATTTTTTAACGACATAACGTTCGTTGCCGTCTTCAGACATAATTAATCCTGTTAAATATAACTCTCCGTCTTCAAGTGTTGCATATCCGCCGATCGGCACCTGACAGCTGCCGTCCATGCGTTTAAGGAAAGTACGTTCCGCTGTTGTACATGTCGCATCATCTACTGAATGCACAGTCTGCAGCATTTCAATGAGTTCAGCGTCGTCTTCACGCACTTCAATACCCAATGCACCCTGTGCGATTGCCGGAATGAACTCTTCAGGGTCGAAGTATTCAGTTACCACGTTGTCGCTCCAGCCCATGCGTTTAAGTCCTGCAGCAGCAAGTAAAATCGCGTCGTATTCGCCCGCCTCCATTTTCTTAATGCGGGTATCGATGTTTCCGCGCACCCAGTTAACAGTAATATCATCGCGCATTGATAAGAGCTGTGCGCCGCGGCGTAAGCTTGAAGTTCCGACGATGCTGTCTTTCGGCAGATCTTTGAATAATACTTTGTTGTTCGACAGGAACGCATCGCGCATATCTTCACGTTCAGGTACACATGCGATAACGAATCCTTCAGGCAGTACGCTCGGTACGTCTTTTAAGCTGTGAATTGCCATATCGATTTCTTTGTTTTTAAGTGCTTCTTCGATTTCTTTAACGAAAAGTCCTTTACCGCCGACTTTCGATAACTGTACATCGACGATGCGATCACCTTTAGTGACGATTTCCTTTATTTCAATTTCCGCTTCCGGGAACTGTGCCTGCAGTTTTTTAATGAATTGTTTCGACTGCGTTAAAGCAAGACCGCTTCTCCTAGAACCTACAATAATTTTTCTCATAATTTATACTCTCCTTAAAGTGACCAGAAATGAAAATTCGATATTTCTGAAAGAATTAAATAATTCAGCATAACGAGGACAAAAATTGCGATGCTGTATACGGCAAACTTCGTCGTCTCATGTTTTAATTTAACCATTGCCAGAATAATGCTGTACATAATAATAACACATACGGTACCGATAACTTTCGAATCATAGAGGACATTCAGACCGATAATCTGAAGTCCCCAGACGATTCCTATTATAATACTTATACTCATCAAAATCACACCGATAAAGGTCAGTCTGAGCATAACTTTTTCTGCGGTGCCGATACTGAACAGCGAAAAGAAACTTCTGTTGAATTTCTTCTGCTTTAAATTGCGGCGCTGAACTAAGTATATAACAGCATTCAGCATGCTGATAAAGAACATGACATATGCTGCGAGCGCACTGCCCACATGGACGATTAAGAGCTCGTTGACAATTTCAAGCGTCAGCGCCGTCGAACTGAAGTTCAGCGATGAAAATGTGTAGAACGTCATTAAAAATATAGTAATAATTAAGTAAAACAGTAATATAAACTCGGATTTCGTCTTTATAAAATGAATAATTCCGAGCAGTATAAATATCAGGCTAAGCGTAAATATACTCTCAGCAAGTGTCAGAATCGGAATTCTGCCAAGCTGGACACCGAGCTGTACGACTGACAAAAAGTGCAGTATAACAGCCGGTGTGAGCACATACAGAGAAACCTTTCTGACTTGTCGATTTCTTAAAAACAAATCGTATGACAGTGCAGAAAGGCTGATAAAATATAAAAGTAATATAATTTCTTGAATGCGGAACATCATATCCATAAGATATCCACCTTGCTAATTAAGGTTAAGCTGTTCTTTACGTGCTTTCAGTTTCTCTCTCTGTTTAACCGTTGAAACTTCGCGTGCTGCTTCCACTTCTTCTTCGATGTGGAACATCTTCATAATATCCTCGAGTTTTTCATCGCGCTTTTTATCGCCTGCGATTTCTTTCGTAAAGATAATCGGATCGCGCAGCATCTGGTTAATAATACTCTTCATGTGTTTTGAGATTACCGTGCGTTCGCGTTCGGACATATCCGGCAGCTTGCGCTCCAGTGAATCAAACGTTTCGTCGTGAATTTTCAATGCATTCGTACGCATTGCCTGAATAACAGGCACGACACCCTGCACTCTGAGCCACTCTTCGAACTCTGCAGTCGTGCCGTCGATCATTGCTTTAATCTTTTCGGCTTCCTGTTCGCGTGATGCGAGGTTCGAGTCGACAAGTCCCTGCAGATCATCGACGTTGTACATATATACGTTGTCGCTCGTATCGATTGCCGGATCAATGTCTCTCGGCATCGCAATATCGATTAAGATAAGCGGTGAGCCGCCGCGCGTTTTGTTAACATTATCAATCATATCTTTTTTAATGACATAATCCGGTGACGATGTACTTGAAATCACGATGTCTGCTTCTTTTAATTCAGACTCAAGTGCATGAAGGTTTTCTGCACGGCCGTTAAAGCGCGCAGCTAAGTCTTCTGCTTTTTCAAGTGAACGGTTTAACACGACAACGTCTTCAATGCCGTTTGACGTTAAGTTAAGTAATGACTCTTCTGCCATCTCACCTGCACCGATAACAAGTACACGGCTTTTCTTAACGTTCGCAAAAATACGTTTAGCCAGTTCAACTGCGGCATATGAAATGGATACTGCATTTTTCGAAATATCCGTTTCATTATGACCGCGTTTAGCGACAGTAATCGCTTCTTTGAACAGCTTGTTAAAAATCGTTCCTGTCGTATGTTCTTCCTGTGCAGTTAAAAACGCGTCCCTGATTTGACCGAGAATTTGCGTTTCGCCAAGCACCATGGAATCAAGTCCCGCAGTAACGTTAAACAGATGCGAAATTGCTTCGTCCGCAACTTTCATATCCGTCATATCTTTAATTTTTTCATATTCAATATCGAACCAGTCTGCAAGGAATTTTCTGGAGTAATACGCCCCCGTATGCTCCTGATCACTGACGACGTACAGTTCTGTACGGTTGCACGTCGATAACAGCGCCGCTTCCAATATACTCTTCTGTTCGCGTAATTTATGCAGTGCCTCAACGACTTCATCGTCCTGGAATGTAACCTGCTCGCGTTCTTCTACGCCGGTTTTTTTATAATTTAGACTTAATGCAATAATATGCACTATAATGCCCCCTCAAAACTTAACTCACAAATAAAGGATCTCATTTGAACCTCTTTATCTATTCCCTATTTATACTAATTATAAATTAGCGATATATCAAGCGTTTAGACAAACTTTTGTAAAGCTGTCATAATTTCAGGCAAATTCCGCTTGTCCAGGGAAGAAAATGGGAAAATCTGGTCTTCAGCTTCCATTTCCAGCTCTCTTTTAATAATGCTGATGTGTTTCTGTATTTTACCGCGGGCAATTTTATCCGCCTTCGTCGCAACAATAATTACGGGCAGTTCATAATATTTCAGGAAATCGTACATTGAAATATCATCAGCTGTCGGCGGGTGACGGAGATCCACCAGCTGTACAACACATGTCAGTGTCGGGCGTTCTTTCAGGTAGCCTTCGATCATGCCGCCCCACTTTTCGCGTTCAGACTTCGACTGTTTTGCGTAACCGTATCCCGGCACGTCGACGAAGACGAACTTGTTATCTGCGTTGTAGAAGTTCAGCGTAATTGTTTTACCCGGTTTCGATGATGTACGTGCGACACCTTTACGTCCGCACATTGCGTTAATAAATGATGACTTCCCTACGTTTGAGCGTCCGCTTAATGCTATCTCTTTTAAGCCTGTTGCCGGATAATGTTCCGGACTCACCGCAGAGGTAATTATATCTACGTTACTTGGATTAATTTTCATATTGGTCACTTCCTTTAAAAAAGGCTGTCGCAATGACAGCCTTTAGTTATTATGCACTTTTCTGATCTTCAGTCAGTTCTTTACCTTCCGCATCGTAAATCAGCGGATCTTTTTCGTCGATAATTGTTTCGCGTGTAATAACGACTTTCTTAATGTCATCGTTTGAAGGTACTTTAAACATAATGTCCACCATGCGTTCTTCAATAATGGAACGCAGTCCGCGGGCACCTGTTTTACGCTCGATAGCAAGTTCTGAAATTGCATCGAGCGCATCTTCTTCGAAGACAAGTTCAACGTCGTCGATGTCCATCATTCTCGTGTACTGTTTAACGAGCGCATTTTTCGGCTCGGTTAAAATAGATTTCAATGCGTCAACATCCAGCTCTTCAAGGTAGCTGATAATCGGCACACGGCCGATGAATTCAGGAATCAGACCGTAGCTCTGAAGGTCATCCGGACGGACTTTCGCCATTAGCGCGTCTTTATCCGTGAAGTCTTCTGATGCTCCGCCGAAACCGATTACTTTGTCGCCGAGGCGGCGTTTAATGATATCATCCATTCCGTCGAATGCTCCGCCGAGAATAAACAGAATGTTCGTCGTATCGATTTGAATCGATTCCTGATTCGGATGCTTGCGTCCGCCCTGCGGCGGTACGCTTGCTGTCGTTCCTTCAAGAATTTTAAGAAGTGCCTGCTGCACACCTTCACCTGATACGTCTCTTGTAATCGAAGTATTTTCGCTCTTCCGTGCGATTTTATCGATTTCGTCGACGTAAATAATACCCTGCTCGGCACGTTCAACATCGAAGTCCGCAGCCTGGATTAAACGGAGAAGAATGTTCTCAACATCGTCACCGACATAACCTGCTTCTGTCAGGCTCGTTGCGTCTGCGATTGCAAACGGCACGTTAAGTGAACGCGCAAGTGTCTGGGCAAGAAGCGTTTTACCGCTTCCTGTCGGTCCGATTAAAGCGATATTGCTTTTCGCAATTTCAACTTCTTCTTCGTTCATGTTGTTAATACGCTTGTAGTGGTTGTATACAGCTACGCTGAGTGCACGTTTCGCGTTCAGCTGGCCGATGACATACTCATCAAGCGACTCAAGGATTTCCTGAGGCTTCGGAATATAATCGAAAACTGCAGTCGTATCCATCTTGAGTTCTTCTTCTATAATTTCATAGCAGAGTTCAATACATTCGTTACAAATGTACACACCGCTGCCGGCAATAAGTTTCTTGACCTGTTCCTGATCTTTACCGCAGAAAGAGCAGGTTAAATCTGTATCATCTTCGTTAAATTTAAACATTTATATACACCTCATTATATACTTCCAATAAAATATACTAGAAAATCTATCGTAAATCAATTGAGCTGCATATTGATGAAAAGCTCTACACAGACGTGCAGAGCTTTTCATGTATGTGGTTCAATTTATAAATTACTCAGCTTTTTTACGGTTGTCTACCAGTACGTTTAAAGCTTTTTGGATTTTAACATCCTCTTTAATCATCGTTGCATCGCCAAGTGCTTTCTTAACATCGTCAAGAGGCATGCCGAACTGTTCAGCCAAACGGTTAAGTTCTGCTTCTACATCTTCGTCAGTGACTTCAATGTTTTCGTCTTCAGCGATTTGTCTTAACGTTAAGTTCGTGCGGACACGTTTAAGCGCATCTTCTTTCATTTGTTCACGCAGAGCATTTTCGTCCTGACCTGACAGCTGTGTGTAAAGTTCAAGGTTTAAGCCCTGTTGTGATAAGTTTTGTTCGAATTCCTGAAGCATGCGGTCAGTTTCAGTGTCCACCATTGCATCCGGTACATCAATGTCAGCGTTGTCAGCTGCTTTAGCAACCAAGCTTTCTTTTAATGTAACTTCGTAGTCGTTTTCTTTCTGTGCTTTAACCTGTTCTGTAAGTTCAGCTTTAAGCTCAGCTACAGTGTTGGCTTCACGGCCTTCAAGGTCAGCAACAAACTCGTCAGTTAATTCCGGAGTTTCTTTAACTTTAAGTGCATTCACTTTAACCTGGAATACAGCTTCTTTACCAGCTAATTCTTCAGCGTGGTATTCTTCAGGGAAAGTAACGTTAACGTCTTTCTCTTCGCCGATTTCCATGCCCACCATCTGCTCTTCAAATCCAGGGATGAATGAGTTTGACCCTACTTCGATTTCGTAGTCGTGCGCGTGTCCGCCTTCGAAAGCTTCTCCGTCAACAAATCCGTGGAAGTCGATAGTCGCTACGTCGCCTTCTTCAACAGTACCTTCTTCTTTAACAACTAAGTCAGAGTACTCTGTAAGGATGTGATCGATCTGGTGATCAACTTCTTCGTCAGTCACTTCTGTATCGATTTCTTCACCTTCAAGGTTTTTGTATTCGCCAAGTTTAACTTCAGGCTCAACTGTAACAGTTGCTTTAAGAATAACTTCTTTACCTTTTTCGATCTGTTCAACATCTACATCCGGCTGAGCAACCGGCGTAATGCCAGCTTCGTCTACAGCTTTACCGTAGTGTGCAGGTAAAAGAATGTCTAATGCATCCTGGTAAAGAGATTCTACACCAAAACGTTTTTCGAACATTTGACGCGGTACTTTACCTTTTCTGAATCCAGGCATGTTAATGTCCTTAGATACTTTTTTAAATGCTTCATCCAAAGCAGTGTCCAGTTCTTCAGCTGGAATTGTAATAGTTAGAATTCCTTCGTTACCTTCTTGTTTTTCCCATGTTTGAGACATAATACATTTTCCTCCATTAAGTCGTTTTTTCAATTAACCTGTATATTATAACACATACAAATATTGATTCAAATGATTGATTTACAGCGAGTTCCGGGCAATATCCAGTTCGATTTCAGCGAGCCAGTTTTTGACTTCTGTTTCTGCACCGTACGATGCAGGCATACCGAGCATTTCTTCAATGCGTTCAGCATAAGCCTTAATAACCGCTTCAGTCGTGAAATCGGGCTGTACCGGATACATATATATCGCATGGCCCATAATGAGCTCGGTTGCAGCCTCCGTAAATGACGGGTTGAACTGTTCAACTTCATCAATCACTTTTGGCAGTACATCCCTGACGATAAAATACTCTTCCAGACTGCTGAGACCGGACGGCTTAACCGTCATCTCCACGCCGCATTTCTCAATGGTTAGCGTACCATTAGCACGCACGCTTCGCAAATATAAAAGCATTGCAGTCTGCAATTCATTACGCCCGGTTTCACTGAATACTTCCATAATAAGATTCATATATGCCAGGTCATGTGTCTGTGTAATTTTCTCTACGAATTCAAGCTGCTGAAAGAGATTCATTTTATCAAAATCATCTTTACTTACTGCAGGCTCCGCTTCCGTCAACATGCCGCGGAGCTTGTTCGCCGCATTCTGTCTTAAACTTAAAATATCGACGCGGAAACCCTGCGGAATCGGTTCTTCGAGCAGGTGGCCTGAAAACTCAAGCACCTCTTCGTAGTTGCCCATGTCAGACAATGCCTGCAGCATATAGACCATATGCGTTTCGTAATCGCCGTCACCGTTGTTCATCTGCTCCAGCGAATAATCAACCAGTTCACCCGGACGCTGCGCACGCAGCAACGTTTCATACAGCATCTCTTCAGCGAGCTCCGACGGTTCCGAGAGCTCAGTATACTTACTGAACGTTTTCAGGAAACGCGTATCATCGCCTGCATCGTAATGTGCTTTGAGATCGCGTTCGAACTTCTGAATAAATCTGTGGTGCGTCGTAACCTTATTGTCCATAAGCATCCCGGATAATTAATTCACTCCATGATTCGTAAGGCGACATCGTTTCTAAAATATCGTTCTTAACCCACTCAAGCGCAATCGTGTCCTCTTCGTTGTTAATCACTTTTTCTTTTTCAACATCAATTTTAAGAACGAGACCGATGTGCACGCGGCCCACTTCATTATCATCGTCGTTAATCAGACCGTGGATCTCTATATTCTTCACATCGTCATCTGTAAGACCCACTTCTTCTTCAAGCTCACGCGCAGCGTTAACACGAAGCTTGCCGTTGATATCCGCTTCAGACTCAACATCGTTCATATGGCCGCCGACACCGATAGAAAGAAGACCGTGCAGTCGGGACTCCCCGCCGCCCGCAAGACGTTTGTAAACAAGCGTCTCATCACCGTTCGTAATAATACAGTAGCTGATCAGCTGCTTATAGCCCGGATCTTCCTCCATATCACCGCGGCGCTTCACTTCGAACCCGCCGAATGACTTCACAATCTCTTTATAGCGATTATCATCTTTGGAAATAAAACCGTTAAACGCATTCTGTTCCCCGTCAAATAAAGTATCGCGATTTACAACTAAAATCTGTTCATCAAATTTACTCATGATTAATCTCCTCGCAGGCTGAAAAATTTTCTATATTTAATATAGTAATAATAAAACTCTCTAAATCACTTAGAGAGTTACTGGATGTCTATAGGATTAAACAGGAGCGGAAATCAATATCCCGCTCCCTGAATTGCACCGGGAAGTTAAAGGTTAATTTCTTAACCCGAACGGCACACGTCTGACTCGAATAAACAGTATTCTCCAAGATTATTCGGTTGTCTCTCGAGAAGTAATTGTAGACGAATCATGGATATTATTCAAGGGAAAGATGAGAATGGTATTGCCAGAGAGATGATTTCGTAAGATTGTTTATTAAACTGCTTCATAAAGCTTAAGTTTTATGATAGGTATTTAAGTTCAAAAAACATTTTCTTAGGTCGTTGGCAATCAAGACCTTTAATAGATATTGCTGCTGTTATCTCATTACATAACAAATATTGCAGTGAAGGATTAAAGATGTATAGAAAACAGGAGTTAGAAGATGTTAAGAATAGATATAATAGAAATATAGACTATTATTCAAATTATGACGATATTAAAACATTTTTTAAAAACCTATCCGCAATCATAGACAATTATAATTGTTGAGCCTATAATAAGAATTAAGGAAAGAGGACATTGTTCCTCGCTGAACTTAACCGTTCGGTTAGTTTTACTGGGTCACACTTTCATTAGTGTGGCTCTTTTTTTATGTAATCTAATTCACGCAAAAACAAGCCTCTCAAACCAGCGATGAGGTGCATCTGTCAGGACACACCTCATCAACCGGTCTGGAGGCTTTATTCAATCAATTATTTTTCTGTTGTTTTTCTTCTTTTCACCAGGAATCCCAGTCCAAGTGCTGCCAGGATTGTGGCAAAAATTGTCGTGCTTTGTTCCGGTACGCCTGTATCAGGCAGCATTTCCGGTTCCGCTTCTTCACCAGATCCGCCCTGATTCGCATCATCCGAACCGGCAGGGGCCGCTTCATCTTCTGTATTCACATCTGTTTCAGTGTAAACAGTCTGATGTTCATTCGCCTTGTCAGCTGTACCTTCTTCTCCACCAGTACCATTATCGCCTGTCAGTACCGGCATTGTTGTATTGCCTTCGTTTTCGTTACCGTAAACCACAGCATACTGACTGAAACTGTTCACTCCAAACACTGCATAGCCGTCTGCTGTTGTGTAATTCACCGCTTCTAATGTCTCACCGATGTCACCCAGGTAGTAAACATTCGATACATACCCGTTTGCTGGTAAGTAAACTGTCGCCGGGTTTTGCAGGTTGTACAGTAATCCATTTTCATCAAGAATATGGATGTCATACAGATCATGAGCTGCATTAATTGCACCTGAAGGGTTCAACGCTGTAACAACCAGTGACTTGCCGTCAAGTTCATCAGTCGCACTCACCACTCTTACGCCCGTCGCAGCGTCTGCTAAAGAAGATGAAACTTCTCCATCCGTAACAGTATCCGCTTCAGTTGTTTCTTCGTTCGCTTCTGAATCCTGATCCGCGTCCTCAGTATCTTCATCTGAAACTTCTGTTTCCGGTTCAGATGATTCCCCGTCAGAGTCATCAGTTACTGCATTGTTATTTTCTTCTGGCTCATTAGCCGGGTCATTCTCTGTTTCTTTATCTGCAGTATCTTCATCTTTGTTATCTGAATTATCGGCAGGCTCTTTGTTGTTGTCTTCAGTGCTGTCTTCTTTCTCTGCCGGTTCTTCTGGAGTTTCAGGTTTTGCCGGTTTCTCCTGTTCCCGGTTTTCATCTTCTGAATCTTTTTCAGGCGTTGGTTCTTTATCCTGCTTGTCATCCTCAGATTTGTCTTCTTCCGGTTCTTTAGGTTCTGCAGGTTCTTTTGGCGCTTCCGGTTTCTTATCTTCATCTTCTGGTACATATTCCGATGTCGTTAAGTCACCGGCATACATCCAGCCGAGTGACACACCGTTCGCGTCTTCAAGAAGATAATAATCATCATAGTTATAAGTCGCTGTTCGGACCACACGGAACTGCTGACCTAAAAGATCGTTTGCATTTTTAGTTCTGACATCCGTCACACTTTCATATAAGCCCAGATTATTTGAATTCACTTCAGCCATCAGATCTGTTGTACCCTGCTCAATCGGCATAGAAATCTGCGGGTTTGTGCGTTTATTGTACATATCATTATAACGATCAGTAATTAAACTGATCACATCATTATATTCATAATTGAAACGTGCAAAGTATTCATACGGATCAGGTGAAGCCGTCCCGCCTAAATGATTTGAAACTGCAACGTGAGACCATAATGTCCCCTCGCCTGTTTCGTCAGCACTTACTGCAGGTAATTTATATTTGTATAATAAATTCGCAATGTAGTCTGCATAGTTGTTAATCGATTTCGCAAAGTCATGCGCATTATCATGACGGACTAATTCCACGTGCATATGCAGCTGGTTTGAAACAGGACCTGCACCATATGCAAGGTAATCAGTATCTGCCACCTGGATAATGCTATTTGCATCGACAAACGCATGAACGAAAGCATTATCCTGGTTACTCGTCATATATTCGATTTCACCATATATAGTCGAATTATCGTTACCAACATCGTGAAGAACAACACCCTCAGGTTTACCTACGACACCATTCTCAGGATTCCAACCGTGATTTGAATGATATGCATACTCAGGCAGACCAGGTATGTAATCATACTTAATCTCTGCAACATCAAAATTATTGTCAGCTATATACTGGTTGATGTCTGTGATTGCCTGAGACAATGACATTGTGCTTAGCGTACTTGCTGTTGCAGCATAAACCTCTTCTGCATTTAGCTCTTCATTCTCTTTGGCAAGAGTTTCAGTTAAATCACTTAACATCTCTTCGTCCACTTCAATATCATCAGCATTTTCTTCTAAAAATGCAGTTTGTTCTTTTTCAGATAAACTTTCGAGCTCCTCTTTCAGGGATTCAGAATCATATTTGTATGTAGCATCTTCTTCTGAATTAGAAACTTCACTCTCCTGTTCTACAGCATCTTTTTCATCTGATTCAACCGGCTCTTCAGCGCTAACTTCTTCAACAGGTTCTTCTGATGTAGGGGCTTCTGTATTCTGTTCGCTCTCTGCAGGTTCTTCTTCAGTGTTGTTTTCAGCTGCAGCCTTTTCATCGCTTTCTTCTGTCTCTGCTTCCTCAGCTGGTTCTTCGACTGTTTCAGATGGTGCTGCTTCTTCAGCCTCGTCAGATTGCTCTTCAGTTTCCTGGTCAGCTGTTTCAACCTGCTCCACAGCTTCCTGAACGTCTGATTCTACAGCAGCATCTTCTTCAATAATATCTTCAGATTCAGCTGCTTCTGCCGGAGCTTCTGTATTCTGTTCACTCTCAGCAGGTTCTTCTACTTCTTCAGCAGGCTCTTCTGATGATTCCGTAATTACTTCCTCAACATTGTTCTCATCGAACTCTTCTGTCCCGGCTTTTTCAACTGGTGTTGATTCTTCCTCAACCGGTGCAGCGACTTCAGACTCATCATTCTGCTCAGCAGTTTGCTGATCCTCTGATTCAACAGCAGTATCTTCTACAGTGATATCTTCTGATTCAGTCGTTTCTGCTTCTTCAAGTTCATCAGTTTCTTCGACATCTTCTTCTAATTCTTTTTCTTCACTGTCATCTTCTGAATTTTTATCTTCTGATTCTTCGTCTTCCGTTTCTTCCTCAGACGCTTCTTCTGATTCAATAAGGTCTAAGTCTGTTTCTGATGTTTCATCATTAACCGCGTATTCCTCTGTGCTCTGTCCGGAATATTGTTCATCCTGATCTACTTCTTCTGCATTAGCCACCATTGCTGAGGCCAGCAGACTCGTCGAAACGAGTGTCGGTACAATTAAACGATTTTTGTATTTCATTTTTCTACCTCCATAAAAGTGTATTCTTACTCATTATAGTAGATTTGGATGCAGAATTGTTGGAATTTACAAAATTTAATAAAAACTTTGTTCATTGTTAATAATAAAAGATTTTATCAGATGATTTAATTGTTCCAGAAAATCAGGTTAGTTAGGAAATATAACGTCCTGGGCGGGAGTCGAACCCGCGGCCTGCGCCTTAGGAGGGCGCTGCTCTATCCAGCTGAGCTACCGGGACATGATTTAATATTTTTATTATAACAATACATCGCTGTTTAGTTCATCTTCAGCTTCATTTTTTCTATAACTTTTTATTTCCAAATTTATATATCTATTTATGTAATTTCCATAATGAGGAGTCCTCCTCTGTAATCACAAAATATACACCATTATTAATGCCGTTGAATATTTACAATTTTAACATTCACATAAAAAAATAAGCTCCCGCATCATTTTCAGATGCAGGAGCTTACCTTTTAAACATTGACGTCCTGGGAGGGATTCGAACCCCCGACCGATGCCTTAGAAGGGCATTGCTCTATCCAGCTGAGCTACCAGGACTTAATTAACACAATAGTTATTATAACCAGGATGCATATATAAAGTCAATGCATTTTTCGGTTTTTTTAATAAAATGTTAATTTAACGTTAACCAGTCCTTTTTCAGCATGCGATAAAGCGCGCAGTTATGGTAATGGTCGTATAAAAATTCATAATCTTTCATAACAGCTTCTTCCGTAAATTTCAGCCGTTCCGGAATTTTCCTGCTCTTTTTATTTTCCACACCTGCAATAATTTCTATCCGGTGCAGTCCAAGTTCATCGAATCCGTAATTGATTAATCCCGTTACCGCTTTCGACATCATCCCTGTGCCGGTATATTCTTCCGCCAGCCAATAACCGACTTCCGCTCTTCTGCTCATACCGACGATTCTGTTGAATCCGCACATGCCTGCAAGTTCACCGTTGGAGTAAACTCCGAGCGTCAGCGATTCAAGCGCATCGTTCATTTCAATCCAGTCTTTAATAATTGGAACGTACTGCCCCGGTGCCGTCATGTAGTCCACCCAGGGCAGCCATTCGCGGAGCTGTGTTCTGTTGTTGTCGACAAGTGCGTACAGTGCCTGATATTCATTTGTCTGAACCTGCTTTAATTCCAGCGTATCATCAATTTTGATCGTCATGATGTCCAGCTCCTTTATTATGTTTAAATGCTGAGGTTAAATTCATCCATCAGTTTGTGCTTCCGGCTGTAGTAAGATGCAATCTCGGTATCCGTGTCGATGACTAAATAGCTTTCCGGGTATTCGTTTCTTGAAGATGTAATGCTGCCGGGGTTTATCGCGTAAATACCCTGGACTTTTTCGATCTTCGCAACATGTGAATGTCCGTATAAAGCATATTTCGCGCCTGTTTCAGCTGCTTTTTCTGCCAGCGTATTGCGGTCTGATTTAATGCCGAACAGGTGACCATGTGTATAGAATATGCCCGCTTCTTCAAACAGCCCCGTTTCGGGATACGTTTTGTCGCGGTCAGTGTTTCCTCTTACACGCAGAAATTTCTCCATGTCAGGATCGTCGTACGGAAATTCGCTGTCGCCGAGATGAATCGCCGCATCCGGTTTTACCGTGTCATACACTTCAGTTAAAATATTTCTTTCACTGTGATTGTCGCTAATGACTAAAACTCTCATCTGTAAATCCCCCTATTTTTTCAGCTTATTGAATACTGCCGTATCATTCATTAGTTTTTCCAGTGCTTTCCCTCTGTGACTGATTTCCCCTTTTTCTTCAGAAGTAATCTCGCCGAGGTAAATTCCTTTCAGCGTTTTGAACAGAGGATCGTAGCCGAAGCCGTTCGCACCGTGCGGTTTACTTAAAATTTCACCGGCCAAAGTACCTTCGTAAGTAATCGTTTCTTCTCCCGGAATCGATAAAGCCAGCACACATGTGAAGTATGCCGCGCGGTTTTCAACGCCTTTTAATTCTTCTAATAATTTTGCGTTGTTCGTTTCGTCCGTTGCGTGTTCTCCTGAGTAGCGCGCTGAGTATACGCCCGGTCTGCCTTCAAGTGCTTCAACTGATAATCCTGAATCATCGCTGATTACCGGCAGATTTAACGCTTTTGCCGCTGCTTCTGATTTTAAAATTGCGTTCTCCCTGAACGTTGTTCCTGTTTCTTCAACGTCAAATTCAGGCAGAATTTCTTTAATTCCGACGACGTCAAAGTCTTCAAAAATCGCTTTAAAGTCGTTGATTTTTCCCTTGTTGCCGCTTGCTATTACAATTTTTGTCATTATTAGCTCTCCTGTAAATAAATATTCTCTATTGTATATTCTGTATCCGGCATCCAGCTGTTTAACGTTTTTTCAAACGTATTATTTTCTCCGTGGATAAAAATCCGGTGCTCCGGGTGTTTATCGTGTGCCGACAGCAGTTTCTTCTTATGTAATTGCACGAGTGCAATCGTCACCGCTTCAAAGCCTGCATCAATGATATGTTTCTCTCCATTGAAAAACTCATCGATATACTTTTCGATAATCGGGAAATGCGTACAGCCTAAAATGACTGTATCTGCCGTCGTATCTTTATACGGTCCAAGTTTATCCGCGACCGCTTTTCTAGTAATGTCGGGATTTTTATAATCCAGACCTTCGATTAATTCCACGAACTCCGGGCATGCAAGATTGTGAATTTTCACTTCTGAATCCAGGCTCAGTATTCCATGTTCATAAGCCCCTGATTTTATCGTGCCTTCGGTAGCCAGGAGCAGCAGTTCGTTGTTGTCACTTTTACGGAGTGCCCCGAGGGATCCCGGGTTAATGACACCGTATACCGGAATATCGATTTCATCGCGGAGTGCCGGCATTACTGCTGCTGTTGCTGTGTTGCATGCGATAATGACGGCTTTCACGCCTTTATCGATTAAAAACTGCACAGCTTCTGTCGTGTAGCGTTTAACGTCTTCCTGACTCTTCGGCCCATACGGGCAGCGCAGACTGTCCGCGAAGTAATACACTTCCTCGCCCGGCAGTGCGTGAATAATTTCCTTCATCACTGTCAGCCCGCCGACGCCCGAGTCCATAATGCCGATTGGTTTATTCATAAGTCATTCTCTCACTTTCCCCGAGAACATGTTCAAGTGCTGCAGGGAGAATTTTCCGTTCCTCTTCTCCCAGATTTTTAGTAATCTTCGCAATGTAATCGATACGTTTATCGATTACCTGCTGAATAATTTCCTTGCCCTTCTCCTCCATGCTGACAAGCACGAGACGTTTGTCCTTGTCAGAACGGTCGCGCCTCACGTAATTACCGGCCTCAAGCTTATCGACAATATCTGTCGTCGTTGAATGTGCGAGATATAATCTGTTCGCAAGCTCTCCGATTGTAATGCCGTCCTTGTCACCCACCCATTGCAGCGCCACAAACTGCAGCGGAGAAATATCGTGATGCTTTAAAATCTCCCTGCCGTTCACCCTGACGTGCGACGCAATGTAACGCAATGATTTTTCAATTGATTTAGTCTCATGCTCATCATACATAGTAGCCAGTCCCCTTAAAAATCCTTTATAAATATAATAACGTAAATCGAAAGAAAAAAATAGGAAGATGGGGTGATGGTTGTGGTTTGTCCGGAAAAATTAAAAAGAACAGATGTGATTGTCTGCTCTTTAATGGAATTTCTTATTAAATTCATCGTCTAATTTGCGGCGGGCTCTGATGGATGAAATGGTGAAAATTATTAATGCGACTGCAAGAACGGCCATTATAAAATACAAAGTATTTCCTATTGGATTGTTGAATAAGAGAGGGATCGAGATGATCAGCAGAGCGCCTGTTATTGTGAGACCTATAATTAAATAAGTTAATCTCATAATCATTGCGAAAACACGACCTTTATTAAGAGTGAGTTGGTTTCTTATGAAAATAGTACCGCAGATTGGGGAGAAAATACAGGCGTGCCGGTAAATTTGCATTTTTTGTCGGATTTTTTGGGGCTAATGCATTGATGTGAGCAGGATTTACATCAAAACGATAAACCTGCTCATAATGACAGTTAAAATGAGCAGGATGCCTGTGAAAACTTCAATCCTGCACATAATGACAGCTTAAATGAGCAGGATGTCTGTGAAAAGTTCAATCCTGCTCATAATGACAGCTTAAATGAGCAGGATGCCCGTGAAAACTTCAATCCTGCACACAATGACTGCTAAAATGAGCAGGATGCCCGTGAAAACTTCAATCCTGCACATTTATGAGACAGTTTATAAATTTTGTGACAAATCAGCTCGTTTTATAGTCTTTTTTGAGACAGATGAGATATTCTCACACGTTCTGTCTCATTTCAGTGCCAATTATGAGACGGATGAAGAATTCCAACACGTTCTGTCTCATTTCAGTGCCAATTATGAGACAGTTTACAGTTCACATCCCTTTCTGTCGCGTTTCACACTCATAAATGAGACAGATCAACGCCGGCACATGCATCCGTCTCATTCACCACCCAGCCAACCCCACGAACGCCATCCACAATCCACCCAGCCCCAAAAAAACAGGACCCTCAAATGAGGGTCCTGCCGGATAAATGTATTAGTTAACTTCGTGGTCACTGCCAAAGAATGATTTGAACATGTGGAATGTTGTTTCGCGCTGCATTGATGCGATTGATGTCGTTAAAGGAATTCCTTTTGGACATGCTTCAACACAGTTTTGTGCCATTCCGCATTCTGCGATTCCGCCTGTACCCATTAAAGCGTCAAGACGTTCGTTCTTCGTCATGCTGCCTGTCGGGTGAAGGTTGAAAAGGCGTACCTGTGAAATTGGTGCTGCACCCATGAATTTAGATTTGTTGTTAACGTTGGGACAAACTTCTAAACATACGCCGCATGACATACATTTTGATAATTCATAAGCGATCTGACGTTTTTTCTCAGGCATTCTTGGTCCGGGTCCAAGGTCGTATGTACCATCGATAGGTACCCACGCCTGTACGCGTTTTAAGTTGTCGAACATGAATGAACGGTCTACCTGTAAGTCTCTGACTACAGGGAAAGTGCTCATTGGTTCTAATTTAATCGGCTGCTGATACTGGTCAACAAGCGCAGTACATGACTGGCGCGCGTTGCCGTTGATTACCATTGAACACGCTCCGCAGACTTCTTCAAGACAGCTTGCGTCCCAAGTTACTGCAGTTGTTTTCTGGCCTTTTGCGTTAACCGGGTTTCTTTGGATTTCCATAAGTGCACTGATGATGTTCATGTTCGGGCGGTATGGAATTTCGAATTCTTCCCAATAGCTGCTAGCTTCCGGATTTTCCTGGCGTTTAATACTTAGCTTTATAGTTTTTGTTTCAGTTGCTGTAGTACTCATTTATATTTAGCCATCCCTTCTACTAATGTTTAGCTGAATAGTCACGAATACGCGGCGGAATTAAGCTTACGTCAACGTCTTCGTATTCGAATCTTGGTGCTTCAAGCGGTCCTTCATAGAATGCCTTGGTAGTTTTCAGCCATTCTTCGTCGTTACGATCCGGGAAGTCCGGTTTGTAGTGTGCGCCGCGTGATTCGTTTCTGTTGTATGCACCAATAGTAATCACTCGTGCAAGGACAAGCATGTTCCATAACTGGCGTGTAAAGAATGCCGCCTGGTTACTCCATTTCTTAGTGTCGTTAATGTTGATCTGCTTGTAGCGTTCCATTAACTCTAAGATTTTCTTGTCCGTTTCTAAAAGTCTGTCGTTATGACGTACAACTGTTACGTTGGCAGTCATAATTTCACCAAGTTCTTTATGGATAACATATGCGTTTTCCGTTCCGTCCATCGCAAGGATGTTATCGAATTTATCCTGTTCTGCTTTAGCATGTCTGTCGTAAAGTTCTTCATCAAGATCTTCGTATGAAGTCTCAAGTGTTTTCACGTAGTCAATCGCTTTCGGTCCTGCAACCATACCGCCGTAAATAGCTGATAGTAATGAGTTGGCACCTAAGCGGTTACCGCCGTGCTGTGAGTAATCACATTCACCTGCTGCGAATAACCCCGGAATTGATGTCATCTGATCGTAGTCCACATACAGACCGCCCATTGAGTAGTGTACCGCCGGGAAAATCTTCATTGGTACTTTACGCGGGTCGTCTCCTGTGAATTTCTCATAGATTTCAATGATTCCGCCAAGCTTAATGTCAAGCTCGTGTGCATCTTTGTGTGATAAATCAAGGTAAACCATGTTCTCGCCGTTAATACCGAGCTTCTGGTTCACACACACGTCAAAGATTTCACGTGTTGCGATATCACGGGGTACGAGGTTACCGTAGTCCGGATATTTTTCTTCAAGGAAGTACCACGGCTTACCGTCTTTATACGTCCAGACACGTCCGCCTTCACCGCGTGCAGATTCACTCATCAAACGAAGTTTATCGTCTCCGGGAATTGCTGTCGGGTGAATTTGGATGAACTCGCCGTTAGCGTAAACTGCACCCTGCTGATAAACGATCGAAGCCGCTGATCCAGTGTTGATCATTGAGTTCGTCGATTTACCAAAGATAATGCCGGGGCCGCCTGTCGCCATAATTACAGCGTCAGCTTTGAAAGTTTTAATTTCTCCGCTTGTGATTTCCTGTGCTGTAATACCGCGTGCTCTGCCGTCGTCGTCTACAACTACTCCAAGGAATTCCCATCCTTCGTACTTGTCAACCTGACCTTTAACTTCGAAGCTTCTTACCTGCTCGTCAAGCGCATACAGTAACTGCTGGCCTGTTGTAGCGCCTGCGTATGCTGTACGGTGGTGAAGCGTTCCGCCGAAACGTCGGAAGTCTAAAAGACCTTCAGGTGTTCTGTTGAACATTACACCCATACGGTCAAGAAGGTGGATGATTTTCGGTGCTGCTTCAGTCATTGCCTTAACAGGCGGCTGGTTCGCTAAGAAGTCCCCGCCGTATACTGTATCGTCAAAATGAATCAGCGGTGAGTCTCCCTCACCTTTCGTGTTTACTGCACCGTTAATTCCGCCCTGCGCACACACTGAGTGTGAACGCTTAACCGGAACGATTGAAAATAAATCTATGTTAGCACCAGATTCTGCTGCTTTGATCGTCGCCATTAAACCGGCAAGTCCGCCGCCGACAACGATTACTTTATTATCCGCCATTATTTACACTCCTTTTATACAAACGCAAAAATTGCCATTAATCCAATTGTAGAAATTACTAAGAATACAAAAATTGCTACGTAACTCATAATCTGCTGTGATTTTGGTGACTGTGTAATACCCCAGGTAATCATGAATGTCCATAAACCGTTGGCAAAGTGGAATACTGTCGCAACAACACCGACAATCCAAAATACCAGCCAGAACGGATTGGCAACAATCTGCTCAACCATCTGGAAGTTTACTTCTTCACCTAAAAACACCTGGATACGCGTCTGGTAAACGTGCACCGCGATGAATATAAATGCAATGACACCTGAAATTCTTTGTAACAGGAACATCCAGTTACGGTATGTTCCGTATCTGCCCACATTATTTTTAGCAGTAAAAGCGATATAAATACCGTAGATACCGTGGAACAGAATTGGTAAGTAAATGATGAAAATTTCAAGCAGAATAACGAATGGCAGGTTACCCATAATACCTGCAGCGAAGTTGAATGCTTCCTCACTGTATGTAGCTGTAAAGTTAACAAGCAAATGCTGGATTAAAAAGACCCCCAGCGGAATAACTCCGAGCAATGAATGTAATCTGCGAATGTAAAAACCTGAATCTTGATTCGACACAAAAGACCCCCCCTAACTATTTTTCAACAAACTTTAACTCTTATTTTACCCGTAATAATTTTACAAATCAAGACAGCGTTTAATCTTTTACACTTTTCTTATACATTCGCAGCGTTATGCCTGTTCGCTTAGCTTTCGAACTATATTCTCCGCAACGTTTTTCGGAATGCCAATCTCTGTGAAATCGGTCACATTCTTTTCTTTCATCCGTTTGATTGAGCCGAATTTTGAAAGTAACTTTCGTTTCCGGGTCGGCCCCAGCCCTTCTATATTATCGAGCTGGGAAACAATCGATGTTTTGCGGCGCGTATTTCTGTGAAATGAAATTGCGAATCTGTGCACTTCATCCTGAATGCGCTGCAGCAGATAGAAGCTTTGCGAGTTCTTTTTCATCGGGATGATTTCGGCCGGATCCCCGTACAGCAGTTCCGCCGTAGAGTGTTTATCGTCCTTTGCCAGTCCTGCGACAGGAATATCCAGCGACAGTTCGTTCAGCAGCACGTTTTTAACCGTGTTCATATGCCCGACTGCCCCGTCGACGATAATCAGGTCAGGGAGCGGCAGGCGCTCCTTCAGCACGCGTGTATAGCGCCGTCTGACCGCCTCTGCCATCGATGCATAGTCATCCGGACCTTCAACGGTTCTAATTTTATATTTGCGGTAATCTTTTTTGGACGGTTTGCCGTCGATAAAGGACACCATCACACTTACCGGGTCCGCCCCCTGAATGTTCGAGTTATCAAACGCCTCGATGCGGCGCGGTGTTTCGATGTTCATAACATCGCCCAGCGTTTCGATTGCTTTAATTGTGCGCGCTTCATCGCGTGCGATGATTTCAAATTTGTTTTCGATCGCGATACCCGCGTTCTTCGTCGCAAGTTCAACCATTTCACGCTTCCCGCCCCGGAGCGGCGCTTTAACGTTTGCCGCCAGTGCTTCATTCAGCAGTTGGGCATTGAACTCTTTCGGAATATGCACTTCTTTCGGCATCAGGTTGGAACTGAGATCATAAAAATGCACAATAAATCTGAAAAACTCCTCTTCCGGTGAGTCATTCATCGGAAACATTTCCGCTTTTTTCTCGATTAATTTACCGCTTCTGATAAAGAGCACAGACACCGACATCCAGCCGTTATCCACCGCGTAGCCGAAGCAGTCGCGCGCAGTCATATCCGACGTCAGCATGTTCTGCTTCAGCATCGTGTTTTCAATATGACCCATTAAGTCGCGGTATTCTTTCGCCTTTTCAAACTCGAGTTCTTCTGCGGCTGCGTGCATTTTTTCTTTCAGTTGATTCATAACTTCATCGGTTTCGCCGTTTAAAAAGTTAGTGATCCCGTCAATCATCTTCTGGTTTTGTTCTTCCGTCACATTAAAGACGCACGGGCCGAGACACTGCCCGATATGATAGTACAGACATAATTTGTCCGGCATCGTGTTGCATTTTCTGAGCGGATAAATGCGGTCCAGCAGCTTTTTCGTTTCGTGGGCGCTGTAGGCATTCGGATACGGTCCGAAATGTCTGCCCGTCTTCGGCTTAACCGTCCGTGTGACGACAAGTTTCGGATGCTTCTCCTTTGTAATTTTTATGAAAGGATAGCTTTTATCGTCTTTTAATAAGATGTTATAGCGCGGGAGGTGTTTCTTAATTAATGTATTTTCGAGGAGCAGCGACTCGATTTCAGAGCCCGTAACGATAAAGTCGAAGTCGACGATATCAGCAACGAGACGCATCGTCTTCTCATCGTGCGCACCGGTAAAGTACGAACGCACCCTGCTCCGGAGGTTTTTCGCCTTCCCTACATATATAATTTCCCCGTCTTTATTTTTCATCAGGTAGCACCCGGGTTCAACGGGCAGAACTGATAATTTCAGTTTAAGTTCTGACATGATATATCCCTTCTTCTATAAAAAAAGCCGCCCAAAATGGCGGCTTTAAAAAATTAAGCGTGTTTTTCTATTAATGCAGCAAGCTGCTCTTTAGGCTGGAATCCAACAACTTTATCAACAGGCTCGCCGTCTTTGAAAAGAATTAGAGTTGGAATACTCATCACTTCGTACTCACTTGCTGTAGCTTGGTTTTCATCAACATTTAATTTAGCAATATTAGCTTTGCCTTCAATTTCAGGAGCTAATTCTTCAAGAATTGGAGCAATCATTTTACAAGGCCCGCACCAAGGTGCCCAGAAGTCTACTAATGTTAGTCCACTACCAATTTCTTCTTTAAATCCTGCATCGTTCACATCATATAATGCCATATAAAACTACCTCCATAATTGTATTGATTTTATTATACAACAATTCATTTTGTCACTCAACGGTATTGCTTATGCGAAATACATCAGATAGACAATGCCGCTTATAAACATTATCACACTAATCACGATAAGTACCTTC
This sequence comes from Jeotgalicoccus coquinae, assembly GCF_014207425.1. Lineage (GTDB taxonomy): Bacteria > Bacillota > Bacilli > Staphylococcales > Salinicoccaceae > Jeotgalicoccus > Jeotgalicoccus coquinae. The sequence goes on from NZ_JACHFF010000001.1 coordinate 1,034,428, forward strand.
GCAAGTTTATACATATCAAAGTTATCCACAGGGGCTCACCTACTTCATTTCGACTATCGTTACACCGAAGCCGCCTTCACTCGGCATGCCGCCTCTGAATGATGATACTTTCGGATGGCGTTTTAAATACTGCTGCACACCTTTTTGCAGTGCTCCGGTACCTTTACCGTGAATAATCTCGACATCCGAGAAGTTCGATAACAGCACCTGGTCAAGGTAATGTTCAAGACGGATCAGCGCGTCCTCATAACGTTCGCCGCGTAAATCAAGCGTACGGTTGATTTGTGTTTTGTTCTGGCGGATCGTCACCGGCTTCTGCGGTTTGGATGCTTTTCGTTTCTTCACTTCGGATTTGTCGAGTTTCATTTTAATGATACCCATCTGCACAGTCACTTCGTCACCGTTCAGTCCGATAATCTCACCTTTTTGACCGTAAGTCAGCACGTCGACTTCATCGCCGGTTTTAAGTGTTTCCACTTTTTCATTGCGGACATCTTTTTTAATATCGCGCTGGTAATAACTGTCGGAAAGTTCTTTTTTCGCTTTAATGATTTCGTGTTCCTGAATGCTGTCCGCACCAAGTTCCTTCATCATTTCAAGTTCTTTAATAATTTCCGCCGCTTCCAGTTCGCGCTGTTTAACGATGCGGTTCGCTTCGTCTTCTGCATTACGGATCAGTTTATCTTTAAAATTCGTAAACTGGTCGTTCGATGCTTTCAGTTCTTTCTGTAATAACTCCGCTTCACGCATCAACTCGTGCGTATCCTGCTCGTGTTCGCGCGCGAGTGTCGTATGGCGCTCCAGTGCCGTAATCATTTCATTGACTTCCATATTATCGCGGCCGGTTAAGCTGCGCGCGCGGTCGATGACGCCTAAATCCAGACCGAGCTTATTGGAAATTTCAAAGGCATTCGATTTACCGGGAATGCCCATTAATAATCTGTACGTCGGCGATAAAGTGCTCACGTCGAATTCTACACTCGCATTAATCACGTCGTCGCGTGTATAGCTGAACGACTTCAGCTGCGGATAGTGTGTCGTTGAAATAATCTTCGCATCCTTATCGAGCAGGTATTCGATAATACTGATTGCCAGTGCCGCACCCTCTTCAGGATCCGTCCCCGCTCCAAGCTCATCGAGAATCACCAGTGATTCACTGTCGACGCGTTTTAGAATATCGGCGATATTCGTCATATGACTCGAAAACGTCGACAGCGACTGTTCGATTGACTGCTCGTCCCCGATATCGGCATAAACGTTTTTAAAGATGGCGATGGATGAACCGTCGCGTGCGGGAATCGGAATTCCCGCCTGTGCCATTAATACTGACAGTCCGACCGTTTTAATCGTGACGGTTTTACCGCCGGTATTCGGTCCGGTAATAATCACCGCTTTTGTTTCCGGTTCGACAACGATATCGTTTTTTACGACTGTCTCGCTGTCGATTAACGGGTGGTATGCACCGATCAGACGGATGGAATCATCATCCGAAATGATTGGCTTTGTTCCTTTTATGTGCGCACCGTACTTCGCTTTGGCAAAGACAAAATCGATATGGTGCAGGTTAATGTTGTATTCATATAAATCATGCGCAACTTCGTTGACTCTTTCTGTCAGTTCACTCAGGATGCGCGTGATTTCCGCTTCTTCCGACTCTTTCAGGCGCGTAATGTTATTAGTCATATCAACAATTGCTGTCGGCTCGACGTAAATCGTCTGCCCGCTCTGTGATGAATCGTGAATAATCCCTTTAAACTCGCTGCGGTAATCCACGTTAACGGGAATGACATAGCGCCCGTTACGCATCGTAATAATGCTGTCGCTCAGCTTGCGCTGATTTTTTCTGACGATATCGTTTAGGCGTTCACGGATTTTCTGCTCTTCCGAACCGATTTTGCGTCGGATACGGAGCAGTTCCGGTGACGCATGGTCCAGCACTGTCACTTCATCGACAGTTTCTGTAATGCGTTTGTACAGAAAATGAATATCTTCAAGTTCAGTAATGTACGGTTTAATGTTCGGCAGGAATACATCATCTTCTTCAAACGCATTGATTAAAGTATGAAGCATCTGTTTTCTGTTCAGCACCGATTTGATTTTATTAAAATCGCTGACACCTAAAATGCTGCCGATTTCCGCACGTTTGACGAACGGTTTAATGTCGCTGATGCCGCCGAGTTCCACGTGGCGGTAACGCAGCATTGATGAAGCGTCGTCGACTTCTTCTATGTTCTTTACTACTGTATCGCGATCAGTTTCGACGATGGAAAAGTTTAACTCCGCCTTCGTTTTATCACTGACTGCGAATACTTTTACGGATTCGAGAATTTTATCGAATTCCAGTTTGGTGAATGTCTTGTCATTCATTTATATCACTCTGCTTACCTTTATTAATAAATGCTTTAAATTCTTCTCTTGTAAATGCGTTCAGCACCTGTGATTTTTTCACAAATGCTTTCTGCAGTGTTGCGACGCCGTACTTCATGAAATCAAGGTGATCCGTATGGTGCGCGTCCGTGTTCACCGTGAACATTACGTCGCGGTTTGCGATAACATCGCTCGATAAGTCGAGACGCTGCGGATTCGCGTTGATTTCTAAAACAGTGTTCGTCTGTTTCGCGTAATCGAACAGCTCATCCACATTAACCGGATAGCCTTCACGCACACCGATTAAACGTCCTGTCGGGTGTGCAATGTGACGCACGTAAGGGTTGTCCATTGCCAATTTCAGACGTTTCATAATGTCTTCTTCCGACTGCTGGAAACTCGAGTGGATAGCTGCGATAACGTAATCGAGCTGCTTCAGGATGTCGTCCGGATAATCGAGCGTGCCGTCTGACAGAATGTCCATTTCCGTTCCGCTGTATACATCGATATCGTCGTACTCTGCATCAATTGCTCTGATTTCTCCGAGCTGTTCGAGGAGACGTTCGCCGCTTAAGCCGTTTGCCACGCGCAGACTTTTCGAATGGTCGGTAATGACGATATACTCATAGCCTTTTTTGCGCGCCGCTTCGACCATGTCGCGCACGCTGTACGCACCATCACTGTAAACTGTGTGCATGTGCAGGTCGCCTTTAATATCTTCCTGTGTAACGATTTCGTTCACGTCTATATCCGTTTCCTTACCTGTCTCACGCATTGCAGGCGGAATGTAAGACAGGTCGAAGTAGTTGTAAAACTCTTCTTCCGAATTGAACGTTTTCATACCTTCTGAAGTTTCCACACCGTATTCGCTGATTTTCTCACCGCGCGCTTTTGCGAGCTGGCGCATTTTTACGTTGTGATCTTTCGACCCTGTAAAATGCTGCAGCGTTGAAATATATTCGTCTCCGTTTACAAATCTGAAGTCGACGTTAATCTCATCAAAGTCATGCTCAATTTCCACCGAGAGCTTTTTATCACCTCGTGCCACTACACTCGTGACGAAGTCCTGGTTCACCATCGTTTCCGTGAACAGCTCATAATCTTCCACTTTAACGATAAAGTCCAGATCCCGTGACGATTCCTTCGTCCGGCGGCCGCTGCCTGTCATATCGTAACGTTCAACGCCTGGTATTGTATTGATAACATCCGTAATAACTTTCTGGAATTTCAATACGCGTGCGATTGGATAACGTTCCGGTCTGTTCAATACCGTTTCAATCGATTTCAGGATGTTCTCTTCTGTTTTCCTGCCAAAGCCCGGGAGTGCGCTGACTTCCTGTTTTTCACAAGCCGATTTTAAATCTTCAAGCGTGCTGATGCCAAGTGCATCGTGAATCTTCGCAATTTTTTTCGGTCCGAGTGTCGGCAGTTTCAACATGCGAATCAGGCCGCCCGGGACTTTATCTTCCAGCTCTTTTAATACTGATGATTCGCCCGTCCGGACGAATTCCGTAATCACTTCGTTTGTCCCTTTACCGATGCCTTTAAGTTCACTGAAATCCCGGATTTCATCGAGTGTACGCCCGTCGGTTTCAAGTGACGCAGCTGCTTTCCGGTATGCAGATACTTTGAAAGGATTATCTAAATTTAATTCCATATATACTGCGATTTTCTCGAGCAGTCTGATAACATCTTTTTTATTCATGTCCTACCTCCGAAAAAAGAGCCATATCTCTATGACTCTACTTGTATCCATTCTATTAATTTGTCCGATACTATAAATGTGTGTTCAATGATAAATGAAGCAATGCCCGACTCCGCCAGTGCTTCCTGAACCGGCTGATATGGAATCGTAGCAACGAAAAATAATATAACAACGAGGACGTACACGGCTTCTATTAAGCCGAGAACTGTACCGGTGATGCTTTGGATCATTCCATCCGATGTCACCTGCTGCAGATAATCGAATCCGCTGACGATAATCTGAATAACAATTTTGCTGACGAGAAAAATAAGAAAGAAAGCAAACATATAATAATATGCATATTCAAGATTACCGACATCAGTCAGCACAGCATTTGCCTGTGCAGTTGACGGATACGGCATCACTAAATAAAACCTGCTGCCGAGCGCTTCATAATTTAATGAAGCAATAACAATCGCAGATACCGTACCGATGAGGTGCATAAACTGCAGCACTGCACCGCGGCGATAACCGGCAATCAGCCCGATTATAAGTATAATTAGAAGTATTAAAGTCATAAACTAGTTTCCTTTTTAAGCGCACTGTGCTCTTTTTCCAGTGCCTCATATTTTTCTTTTAACTTTATATAATCATCCATGATATTACAAGCCGTAAGCACCGCTTTTCTCGTCGTATCGAGCCCAGGGCTCTTTGAAGCAATCGCTGTAATATTTTTGTCGACCTCGTCCGCCACCCGTCTCAGGTGATCCTCACTGTCAGCGCCGACAAGCGTATAATGTTCATTATAAATCTTTACAGCAATGCGTGTTTTTCTTCCGCCCATATTACATTGCCCCCATGTCATTAAATTTTCTCACACATTTACCTATTTCAATAGTTTATTATACTTATCCCCCAATGTGAATACAAGCAATTAAAATGTTGAGAGTATTGAGTTTATGGGAGGTTTCAGGTGGCTGGGGTTGGTGGATTGGTGATAAGCCGGTTCTTTTTACGGGACTTATCACCGATAATGAGACAGATTGATCAATATCGAAAGATCTGTCTCATTTCTCATGCGATTATGAGACAGATTATTATTTTTTTAATGAACTATCCCATAATTGCCCTCTTTTTGAGACAGATTGATATTTTTTAAAGGATCTGTCTCATTTTGAACCCTTTTACGAGACGGATTAAACAATTTGCAAGCATCTGTCTCATTTTTAACCGATCCTGCACATACTATGTGCAGGATTATCGTTTTGAAATGAATCATGCTCATATAAATAAATTTGTCAGATAGAAAATACTTCAGTCAAAGTTATAAAACCCTCATCGCCCACCACCAAAAAAAGCAGGGACGCCCTCAAGCGTCCCTGCCTCAATCAATCATCTGTTCAAACTATCCTCTTAAAATATAACCCGCCGTTTTCAATGCGTCTTCCACCGGAGTGTGAAGTGCTTCGATGTCTTTGTCCGTCAGCGTTTTTTCTCTGTCTAAATATGTTAAGTGCAGCGCAACTGATTTCTTGCCGTCTGCAATGTGCTCGCCTTCATAAATATCAAACGGATAAACGTCTTCTAAATATTCAGGTGCTGCAGCACGGATTTGTCCAATAATCTCAGACACGTTCACGTTACTGTCTACTTCAAGCGCAACATCGCGTGATACTGACGGGTATTTAGGCAGGAAGTCGTAAAGGATACTTCCCGTTTTAACTTTCAGTACTTCTGCTAAATTAATTTCGAATACCGCTGTCTGGCCAAGGTCATGGTCTTCGGCATACTGCGGGTGAAGTTCCCCTGCGAATCCAATAACTTTATCGTCTAATAGAACTTCTGCTGTACGGCCCGGGTGAAGTTCATCGTGTGCGGCCGATTGTTTGTAAGTCACGCGGCCGACTAAACCGAGTTTCGTAAACAACGCCTCGAGCACACCTTTTACAGTGTAGAAGTCAGACGGCACTGACGTGTTTGTCCATGCTGTCTTGTGCTGTTCGCCGGTAACGATTCCTGCAAGCATTTCAATTTCGTCCGGCAGCTGATCCTGTCCGTTCGTATCGAAAATCTTACCGATTTCAAATAGTGAAACGTTTTTCTGCTGGCGGTTCACGTTGTACGTCGCATTATCCACCAGGTGCGGAATGAGCGATGTGCGAAGCACAGCGCGGTCTTCACTCATCGGCATTAACAGTGCAAGTGAATCAGTGAGCGTTGAAAACTCGCCGATGCGTTTTTTGCTCGTTAATGCGTAGTTAATCGCCTGTGAGAATCCCTGGGCATTCAGCTGGCGTTTAATTACGCGGACTTCAGCCTGCTCATCCGATAAACGACCCGGTGTAATAACCGAGTATTCGGGCAGTGTTGACGGAATGTTGTCGTAACCGAAAATACGCGCTACTTCTTCAGAAATGTCTTCGGGAATTTTCAGGTCGTCGCGGCGGGATGGGACAATCACATCGATTGCACCGTCTTTTTCCTCTGCACCTAAACCAAGTTTCTGCAGCGTGCCTAAAATTTCAGCTGCTGTCAGTTCAGTTCCAAGACGGTTATTGATAAAGTCCGCCGATGTCTGGATAACACCCGGTTTCAGGTTAAGTTCGCCTTCTGATGCGATACCTTTAAGCGTTTTCCCGCCTGCATATTTTTCAAGTAAATAAGCTGCACGGTTAACTGCCGGTAAAATGAATTCGTGTGATACCCCTTTTTCGAAACGCTGTGATGCTTCACTGCGCATGTTCAGACGGCTGCTTGTTTTACGGATTTTAACCGGTTCGAATAATGCAGACTCAATTACAACGTTGACCGTTTTATCTGTAACTTCTGAATCAAGACCGCCCATCACACCTGCAAGTGCGATCGGTACTTCGCCGTTTGTTACAACGATATCGTCTGTATTCAGAGTGCGTTCTTTACCGTCTAGCGTCGTGAACTTCTCATCTTCACGCGCTGTACGTGTAACGATTTGGTCCGAACCGATCTGATCGCGGTCGAACATGTGCAGGGGCTGACCGTATTCCATTAACACGTAGTTTGAAATATCAACGACGTTGTTAATCGGACGGATACCCGCTTTAATTAAACGGATCTGCATCCATAACGGCGCAGGTTTAATTTCAACACCGCGGACTTCGCGCGCTGCGTAAAACGGCACCGCTTCAGCATCTTCGTTTTCAATCGCAACAGTTACAGTATCGTCGATTTCCGACACTGCAGTTTCCGGTGTTTCCACTTCACCGCCGAATAATGCGCGTGCTTCGTATGCTGCACCGATCATCGATAATGCATCTTTACGGTTTGGTGTTAAGTCGAACTCAAGCACCTGGTCGTCTAAATACAATGCTTCAAGCGCTTCAGTGCCGGGTGCAGGCTCTGAATTGAACATGAAAATTCCGCCCTGGTATTCCGCCGGTACATATTCTTCTTTAACGCCGATTTCTTCAAGTGAACAAATCATTCCTTCAGATACTTCACCGCGGAGTTTCGCACGTTTGATTTTAATGCCGCCCGGCAGTCTGCCGCCGACTTTCGAAACGATAACGTAGCTGTCCGCTTTAACGTTTGGTGCACCGCAGACAATCTGCGTTGTTTCTTCGCCTGTATCAACTTCGCATAAGTTTAAACGGTCCGCTTCAGGATGCGGTTTAACCGACTTCACATAGCCGACAACAAGTTTTTTAATATCTGCTGTGTAGTCGATAATGTCGTCTACTTCAATTCCCCCGCGCGTAATGCTTTCAGCAAGTTCGTCAGTCGGAACATTAATATCGATAAAAGTCTCAAGCCATTCTCTGGATACTCTCATTACTGTTCGCCTCCATCTTCTGTCGAAATAAATTGATCAATAAATCTTAAATCGTTCGTATATAAATGACGGATGTCTTCGATACCGTATTTCAGCATCGCTACGCGGTCAGGTCCCATTCCGAATGCAAATCCGGAGTATTCTTTTGAATCGAATCCTGCCATTTCAAGCACGTTCGGGTGAACCATTCCTGCACCAAGAATTTCAATCCAGCCTGTCTGTTTACACACGTTACAGCCCGAACCTTTACATTTGAAGCATGAAATATCGACTTCAACACTCGGCTCAGTGAACGGGAAGTAACTTGGACGGAGACGGACTTCTCTTTCGCTGCCGAAAATTTCTCTGGCAAATAATTCAAGCGTTCCTTTTAAATCGCTGAGGTGAATATTTTTATCGACTACAAGCCCTTCAATCTGTGTGAACTGGTGTGAATGCGTCGCATCATCGCTGTCGCGGCGGTACACTTTACCGGGACAGATAATTTTAACCGGACCCTCACCTTTTTGCGCTTCAAGCGTACGCGCCTGAACCGGGGATGTGTGCGTGCGGAGCAGTATATCTTCTGAAATATAGAAGCTGTCCTGCATATCGCGTGCCGGGTGTGATTTCGGTAAGTTCAGCGCCTCGAAGTTGTAGTAATCCTGCTCGACTTCGTAACCCTCTTTAATTTCATAGCCTAAACCGATAAAGAAATCCTCGATATCTTCAACGATACGGTCAATCGGGTTTGAACCGCCGATTTCAAGCGTGCGGCCCGGTAAAGTCACGTCAATTGTTTCTGCAGCAAGTTTTGCCTCAAGTGCTTTTTTAGACAGGTCAGCTTCAAGTTCACTGATTTTGCCCTCAATCGCATTGCGCAGTTCATTGACCTTTTGTCCGTAAGCCGGACGTTCTTCGTTTGAGAGATTTTTCATCTCTTTCATTAATCCCGTTACTTTACCTTTTTTACCTAAATATTCAACACGCAGATCGTTAAGTGCTTTACTGTTATCGATTGTGCTTAATTTATCGTTAAATTCAAGCTGCATTGCTTCCATCACCTGTGTCATGCCCGTCACTCCTCATATTTTAAAGTTTAATATTTTAAAAACAAAAAAACCCCGTCCTGAATAAAAGGACGGAGTTCCGTGGTACCACCTAATTTTCTGCATATGCAGACACTTACTGCGTCTATATGGTGACGCATGTCCCGTATACTTCATCAATCAGGTGAACACTGATTAAAACCATACATTAATTTTCAGCTGATATTAATGTTCTCTGTGACTGGTCTCGATAATCATTTATTCCTAACTTCAACCGAAGCAGATTTATAATATTGTTACATTCATTATAGCTGAAATCCGCTTAAAATCAAGATTTAAAATGATGCATCATGATGGCACCGGCGATTGCGACGTTTAAACTTTCGCTTGAACCGGGCATATTAATCTTCGCATTGATGTCCATCAGATTGAGCGTTTCTTCTGACAGCCCCTGACCTTCGTTGCCGAGTACGAGCATGATGTCACCTTCCGGCTTGTTGAAGTCATCGATGTATACTGCGTCGTTCAGTGACGTACCAATTTTAATACCTTTAAAGCCTGCGACCGCTTCAGCTGCTTCGCGCTGTAAGATATTCAGATGGAAATGGCTCCCCTGCGCACTGCGCAATACTTTCGGATTATAAGGATCTGCGCTTTTCGGCGTAATCAGTACGGTCTTAAAACCGAATGCATCGGCTGTACGGATTAACGTTCCGAGGTTGCCGGGATCCTGAATGCCTTCAAGCAGCAGCACTCTGTTGTAATCCACTTTGCCCGGTTTCTGCCTGTTCACAACAGCAGCAATGCCAGGCGGCGTGTCGAGTGTTGATAAAGTTTTCATAACATCATGTGACACGTATAACACTTTAAATTTATCAATATTTAAATCGTGCTGAAAACCGTCTTCGATAATAATCGTATCGACCGGCTGGTTATAATTAACCGCTTCTTCAACTAAATGAACACCTTCGATTAAAAACTGGTCTGACTTTTTGCGTCCTTTTGCCGTATGCAGTTTACGGTAATTTTTAATGCGCGTGTTATCTTTTGAAGAAATTACTTCTTTTACCAAATGATTTCGTCCACCTTATCGTCGTTTAATGATTTTACTACTTCCGTTACGAGTTTAACCGCATTGTTGTAGTCTTCTTTATGCATAATCGATACGTTTGAATGCATGTAGCGTACCGGAACACCAACGACTACTGACGGAATTCCGTCATGTGCCACGTGGAATGAACCGGCGTCTGTACCTCCGCCCGTTATCACTTGTAATTGTACAGGGATATCTTTGTCTTTGGCAACTGCCATCACGTGTTTTCTAAAAGGAACATGCCCGATCATTGAACCGTCCATTAATAATACAAGCGGTCCTTTACCAAGATCACCTGTACCGTTTGACGATTTCATTCCCGGTGTATCCATTGCAAGGCCAACATCAACTGCAATCGCGAGATCAGGTTTTACTTTGTTGGCGCCGACTTTCGCACCGCGGAGCCCCACTTCTTCCTGTACTGTCGCACCGCCGACAAAGTTAATATCGATGTTTTCTTTTTCAAGATTCTTCATTACGTCGATCGATAATGCCACGCCGTAACGGTTGTCCCATGCTTTTGCGAGCAGGTAGTTTTTGTTCGTCATCTCTTCAAATTCAGATGCCGGTGTGACCATGTCGCCGAGCATAATGCCCGCTTCAAGGACTTCTTCTTTAGATGCCACACCGATATCGATAAACATATCTTTAATTTCAACCGGCTTCTTGCGCTCTTCAGGAGACAGTACGTGCGGCGGTTTTGAACCGATTACACCTGTAATAACTTTACCGTCGCCAGTTGTGATATGCATGCGCTGTGACAGCATCACCTGATTCCACCAGCCGCCGACCGGCGTAAATTTAAGGAAGCCGTTATCGTCAATTTCAGTAACCATAAAGCCGATTTCATCCAGATGGCCTGCAACAAGAATTGTTTTGCTGCCGCTGGCTGCATTCTTTTTACCATACACGCCGCCGAGGTTATCTTCTATAATTTCATCGCTGACCGGTTCGAGGTAGTTTTTCATCTTATGTTTTACTTCACTTTCAAATCCTGCGATCCCGTTTACATCTGTTAAGTCTTTAAGCATTTCAAGCTGTTTATCCATTTAAATATCCCCTTTAAAATTGATGTTAAATTTATTTTACCACAAAGTATTTCAGCTTTCGAAATAATAATACTGCGAAAGAAAGCACCCTCTATTAAGAGAGTGCTTTATAATAATTAGTTTCTATCGGGATACGAATAGCCTTCTTCATCTCTTCTTGGATATTCATCCACCCAGAAGTTATGATCTTTAAACTCTTCACGCTCAGGTGTATAGACAATTTCGTCCACTTTGCCCTGTTTTTGAAGCTTGTACTGACGTTCGTAATCCCGGAATGCTTTGAGCGCCGGTTTTTGCAGGATAAGTATTGCGATAACGTTAATCCACGCCATCAGACCAACACCGAGGTCACCCATCTGCCATGCGAGGTCAGCTGTTGAAACTGTACCGTAGTATGCAGAAGCGATCAGGGCAAGCCCAAGTACTATCTTCATCCACGGCAGTCGTCCCTTCAGCATGTAGACAAGGTTCGTCTCTGCTATATAGTAATACGCGAGCATAGTCGTATAACAGAAGAACAGAAGCGCGAATGCGATAAAGTATGAACCGAATCCGATAAAGCCTTCCTGGAAGTTATCCATTCCGTGGAATGCATTATCAATACCGGCCTGAGTAAATGTTACCGTTCCGGAAACATCTTTCTCGCCGTCAGCGTTTACCTGGTAAACGCCATTATCTATAATGAGTCCGCCGTCGCCATCAGAGACATTATACATACCTGTCATTAAAATCATCAGTGCTGTTGCTGTACATACGAATAATGTATCGATGTATACTGAGAACGCTTGAACCAGACCCTGTTTAGCCGGGTGAGATACTTCGGCAGCACCAGCTGCATGAGCACCTGTCCCCTGACCTGCTTCGTTTGAATAAAGTCCGCGTTTTACACCGATCATAATCATCGCACCCACTGTACCTGCGAACTGCTGTTCAAGACCGAATGCACTTCTGAAGATTAAGCCGATTAAAGCCGGTACTTCTGAAATGTTCATAATAACGATAATAACTGCAACGATGATGTATGCAATTGCCATAAATGGAACTACCGCTGTCGCAACGTTTGCGATTGAACGGATACCGCCGAAAATAACTACTGCAAGAATTACGACTACGAATGCACCAATCATCCAGCCTTCAAGTGCCGGGAATGCGTTAGTTGCCGCTCCCGAAATTGAGTTAGCCTGGATACCCGGAAGTAAAAGTCCGCAAGCAAGTACTGTGACGACTGCAAACAGTAATGCGTAATATTTACCAAACGTTCCACCGATCCCCTTTTCGATGTAGTACGCCGGTCCCCCGCGGTACTGCCCGTCTTCTTTCTGTTTGTAAATCTGCGCCAGCGTTGACTCTACAAATGCACTACCTGCACCAAGGAAGGCGATCAGCCACATCCAGAATACTGCACCCGGGCCCCCGATAAAGATTGCGGTAGACACCCCGACGATGTTACCTGTTCCGACACGTCCTGCCAGTGAAACGGCAATGGCCTGGAAACTGGAAATTCCTTCTTGCGATTTTCCGCCTTTAAACATTAAACGGACCATGTCGACTATGTATCGCACCTGAAACAATCTCATGCGAATTGAGAAGTACAACCCTGTGACAACGAGAAGTATGACGAGTGCCGCACTCCAGACGATGTCGTTAAAAAACGTTACAACTGTCTCCATTAAATGATTCCCCTTTGTTTTCTTTATATAATAAGAAATTACCACTCAAATATAGTCTATTTTTCTGACCTTGTCTATCCTTTTTTAAAAATATGTTACCGCTTACAACGTTGATATATCAGCATTAAACTCTATAACCGTTGGTGCATAAAGGATAAAGCTTAATTAAAAACCTTATCCATTAACTGGATAAGGCTGAATTATCTGTATATTTATATGAGTGTGTGATTTAGTGCACTTTCGGGTGAATATACCCTACAGTGAATAAACAGTTTTTCTGTACTCTTTAACAAGACGGACAGCTATAGCAACTGTGACGATTGTCATGACAATTAATCCCGAATACATTAAATAGATATTCGTTAAGAGACCCGCCTGCATCATCGCCGCCGTTGTGTTTGCCAGTGCATGAAGAATAATCGCTGCCGGGAACAGCCACCACTTCCCTTTCATCATTACCGATGCAAAAACGATAACCGACAGTGAAATATGCAGACTCATCGCGAGAATTCTTTCACCGATTGCAACTGTGTACATATACCACGGCTGGCTGGCGATAAGTTCCTCTTTCGGAACCGGGATAGCATCGAGTGCCTCCGCTCCCGAGTTGATGAGAATTGCGAATATGATACCGTTCAGCATGCCGAGCCCGACAATTGCCGCAGCCTCAATGCCGCCGTGTCCGATGCCGTACGAAACGGCACTGTCGATATCTTTGTAATGACGTTTTGTAATCAGGAATGCGAGCAGGCGGCCGGTTTCTTCAAATATCCCCGCTGCGAAAACCCCGTACAGCACGTACAGCCACGGTGCGCTGCTGATCAGTGCGATTGATCCGTCCGGCTGCGGTTTGAGCACGAAAAGATGCATCAGCTGTTCCAGTATTAATGCGAACAAAATAAAGACCGCGATACCCAGAATCAGCGGTATCCATCTGATTTTAAACTTTCTGCTCAGTATTAACATAAAAATAAACGGCAGCAGCACCGCCAGTATGCCCGTTACTGCCATAATTATAATTTCCGACTGTGGAGTCATAGTTTACACGCCCCTTTTGTTAATATTGTATCGGTAATTTTGGGGAGGAGCAATGGTGTTTATCGGGTTTTGTGATTGGTGTGTTCCACAATGACCCGGGGATTCCGTTCCCGGGTCGTTGTCGTCTGCACAGCGACCCAGGAGGAGCTTTGCCGGATACTTGTGGAAGTCACAATGACCCGGGAGGATGCCTGCCGGATACTTGTGGAACTCACAGTGACCTGGGAGGATGCGTACCGGATACTTGTGGAACTCACAGTGACCCGGGAGTTTACGTGCCGGATACTTGTGGATGCCACAATGACCCGGGAGTTTACGTGCCGGATACTTGTGGATGCCACAATGACCCGGGAGGTTGCATACCGGATACTTGTGGAAGTCACAATGACCCGGAAAGCTAATTATCGGGTCATTGTAGAAAAATTCTTTATCTATTAACTGCAATTACTCAGCTGGATAGTCCTTATACCTCCATAAACGTTCGCTTTGATTATAAGCATCTTCAAAGCTTCTATATTTAAATGTGTAATAACTTCCAGATCCGTTCATATGCCGATTGCAATATTTATTCAGAAGCAGGAATACTGTTTTCCGGCTGACCTGGTAATCGATAAACTCCTGAAATCTTCGTTTCGTAAGCTTCTCATTTAAAAACAATGCTTTATAATCACTAATCGCCCGGATGATATGCGTTTCTTTTGTTTCTTTGGAACCGCACGATTCGCAGACAAGATGGTACTTGCGGTTCTCCAAATCAAATCTGCCGCACCCGCCGCAATACAGGCCTTTACGCACCGTATCAAAATCAGCACTTTTATCGAGAAACGGATTCGGGATGATATGCCGGCGGATTACATCAGCGATATTTTCAGCGTCGCGGCCGGCATACATATTCTTGAATTGCATGAGGTAATTCCGGAGGCCGGCCCGCATGATTATGTTGTTCCACAGTTCGTCGTCTGCGCTTTGCAGTCGGAACTCGATATTCGGGAATATGATTTTCCCGGAGATATCGAACGCGCCCCTCACATCGTAGCGCATCTTGACCAGCCGCCAATCGCCCGGCGCAATTGGGACAGCGCGTCTTCAGAAACTTCGGATTGTCCTATAAACCATTTTCCTCCTTCGTACCGGTAAAGACCGGAGTAGTTTTTAATTTCATTGACGATGATCCCGTCATCGCTGACGATCAAACAATCGTACTGTGCAGTCCTCCCGTCAATCCGCAGGTAAATATCGCGGAATACGAGCACCGAACCGTGGCCAGCTTCGTCGAATACCCGATCGTATTCGCATTCACCGCTAAATCCTTTTTCCTGTACAGCCAGACTTCTCGCGTCTGAACTGCTGAGTTTTGTTCTAAATCCCAACGCACGATAATATGCTAATTCGCCGCCAATAAATCTTTCACTCAGAATCATGGTTTTCATCTCCCTGAATAAAATACCTCTTTACCTATATATAGGGAAAATCGCCGTTTTATTTTTTTATTGTACAAGTTATTTTATATACTTAACAAAACGAAAATAACTGGAATAAATTTCCGAAGCGTAAAAACAAAAAAAGAGCACCCAACTTTATGGGTGCCCTTCAAAATAACTTATTTGTCTAAAGCTTTTTTAGCCTGGTCTACGATTTGACCGAAAGCAGCGTCGTCAGCGATAGCAATTTCAGAAAGCATTTTTCTGTTGATATCGATTCCTGCAACTTTAAGTCCGTTCATCAGACGGCTGTAGCTGATGTCGTGCTGACGTGCAGCAGCGTTAATACGTGAGATCCATAATTTACGGAATTCACGTTTCTTCTGTTTACGGTCACGGTATGCGTACTGACCTGATTTCATTACAGCTTGTTTAGCTGTTCTATATAAAGTGCTCTTGGCACCAAAATAACCTTTTGCCTGTTTTAATACTTTTTTACGTCTCTTACGAGATGTTAATCCATTTTTTACGCGAGCCATTTCTAACTCCTCCTTTTATATTATTTAGCAGATTTAGCTAATAAGTGAACTAATCTTCTTGCATCTGATTTAGCAACTAAAGCTGATCCTCTTAATTGGCGTTTCTGTTTAGTAGTTTTGTTAGCGAATAAGTGGCTAGTGAACGCTTGTGAGCGTTTGAATTTGCCTGTACCAGTTTTTTTAACTCGTTTAGCATAACCTTTATGCGTCTTCATTTTTGGCATGATAAAGTCCTCCGATTAATTTTTATTTTTTCTCTGCAAATGGTGCAACAACAAGGAACATGGAACGTCCTTCCATCTTCGGTCGCTGTTCAATCTGGCCATCTTCTTTAAGGGCTTCAGCGAAACGCTCAAGTACCTTACGTCCGATTTCTTTGTGCGTAATTGCACGGCCTTTAAAGCGAATTGATACTTTTACCTTGTCTTCTTTAGACAGGAATTTTTTAGCGTGACCTAACTTAGTGTTAAAGTCATGCTCTTCGATTGTCGGTGACAAACGAATTTCTTTAAGGCTGATAACCTTTTGTTTCTTACGAGCTTCTTTATCTTTCTTCTGCTGCTCGTACTTAAACTTACCGTAATCCATAATACGTGCAACAGGCGGCTTAGCGTTCGGTGCAACAAGCACTACATCCAAGTTGGCATTTTCTGCCATCTCAATTGCATCTCTCGTTGCTTTAATACCTAGCTGTGAACCATCTTCTCCGATTAAACGAACTTCTTTTGCGCGAATACGATTATTGATCAATGTTTGATCTTTAGCTATGTTTAGCACCTCCAAAAATATTTAACGAACAAAAAAGGCGGGAGCATTACTGCACCCGCCTTAGAAGTTGCCGGCTCAATAGTTACTGAGCCAGCATTTCCCAATTTACCCGGTCACAACTAAAAGCGTTCGCGGGTGTGAAGCGGGAGCCTCAACTTGTCCGTTTCTTTCAACTCTTAATACTATACAGCACTAAATATCTTTTGTCAAACTTATTTCTTCAATCTTATTTCATCGATCAGCTGATACAGGAAGTCTTCTTTGTCAAAGCTTTCCTGTTTCTCTTCACCGTACTTGCGGACGTTAACGAGCGACTCGTCTTTTTCTTTATCGCCGACAACGACCTGATACTTGATTTTCTTCATCTGGGCTTCACGGATCTTGTAACCCATCTTCTCGTTGCGGTCATCAATATGAACGCGGATGCCCTGGCTCTTCATTTCGTCGTGAATTTCACGAGCGTAATCGTAGTGCAGGTCAAGGTTTACCGGAATGATTTCCACCTGGTTTGGTGCAAGCCATAACGGGAAGTTCCCTTTGTATTCTTCAGTCAGGAATGCAACGAAACGTTCCATTGTAGATACAACGCCGCGGTGAATTACGACCGGACGGTGCTCTTCGCCGTCTTTTCCGATATAAGTTAAGTCAAAGCGTTCAGGCAGCAGGAAGTCCAGTTGTACAGTCGATAAAGTCTCCTCTTTGCCGAGCGCCGTTTTAACCTGGACGTCAAGTTTCGGCCCGTAGAATGCTGCTTCGCCCTCTTCTTCAACATACTCAAGGCCCATTTCATCAACGGCTTCTTTAAGCATGCTTTCAGCGCGCTGCCACATTTCATCGTCATCGAAGTATTTTTCTTTATCTTCCGGATCGCGGTAGCTTAAACGGAATGAGTAGTCTTCAAGACCGAAGTCTTTGTACACTTCCTGAATGAGTTCCACTACGCGGATAAACTCCTCTTTAATCTGATCCGGGCGGACGAATACGTGTGCATCGTTTAATACCATGCCGCGTACACGCTGCAGGCCGCTCACGGCACCGCTCGCTTCGTAACGGTGCATCGTACCGAGTTCCGCGATACGGATCGGCAGCTCACGGTATGAGTGGCGTTCGTTTTTGTAAATCATCATGTGGTGCGGGCAGTTCATCGGACGAAGAACTAATTCTTCGTTACCGATTTCCATCGGCGGGAACATGTCGTCCTGGTAGTGTTCCCAGTGTCCGCTTGTTTTGTACAGCTCAGCGTTTGCCATAATCGGTGTATACACGTGATTGTATCCAAGCGAAATTTCTTTATCTACTATATAACGTTCGATTTCGCGGCGGATTGTCGCACCGTTCGGCAGCCATAACGGCAGACCTGCACCGATCAGCTGGTTATTTTCAAAGAGTTTCATCTCTTTACCGATCTTGCGGTGGTCACGTTCGCGGCGTTCTTCCAGCAGCTGCATGTAGGCTGCAAGCTCTTTTTTATCGAAGAATGCAGTACCGTAAATACGCTGCAGCATTTTGTTGTCAGAGTTTCCGCGCCAGTAAGCACCTGCTGTTGACAACAATTTAAATACTTTAATCTTGGACGTTCTCGGCACGTGCACGCCGCGGCAGAGATCGGTAAACTCGCCCTGCGAGTACACAGTCACCTGCTCGTCAGCCGGAATCGCCTCGATTAATTCCTGTTTGTACGGATCATCTGTGAATAATTCTTTAGCTTCGTTGCGTGAAAGAACGCGTCTTTCGATCTCGATGTTTTCATCGACAATGCGTTTCATTTCTTTTTCTATTTTAGGGAAATCTTCAGAAGAGATGCTCTCGTCCATATCAAAGTCGTAGTAGAACCCTTCTTCGATAACCGGGCCGACACCGAAGTGCACGTTGCCGTATAGACGTTTTAACGCCTGGGCCATTAAGTGTGCAGTCGAGTGGCGCAGAATTTCGATGGCCTCTTCACTTTTGTTTGTAATCAGTTCAACTTCGCTGTCAGTTTCAAGCGGGCGTGTCAGGTCGTAATATTCCCCGTCCACTTTGGCAGCCAGTGATGCTTTTTTAAGTCCCGGGCTGATAGAGCCTGCGATTTCTTCCGGAGTCACACCGAAATCAAATTCTTTTACGTTCCCGTCCGGGAATCTTACTTCGATTTTTTCAACCATGCTGAACATCCTCTCAGTTTCCAATTTTCAATAACAATTAAATAAAAAAAGCCGTCCCTATTAATTAAAATAGGGGCGACTTTACCGCGGTACCACCCTGATTTACACAGAAATGTTCCGTGTCTCAAGTTGGAGATATCGGTCCATCCGGCTTTCGATTAGGAAAGCATCCGTCATCAGGTAGTAACAATCCGCGGTTTATATGCATGTTCCAGCAAATCATGCACTCTCTTAAATAAACTTTTAGAAATTGTATTGTCCATTGGATTATTAATGAAATATAGCTATATAGTACACCAGCAATTCCTTAAAATCAAGCTATGAGTTTCTTAAATTGTCGCCGGAAAGCTCAACTTCCTCGCACAGCGCACGGATTCTTTCAATCATGCGGAGCGCTTTCGTTTCTTCCTTGCCGTTTGTTTTCGTGTAGCTGTAGCGGCCTTTCAGTTCGTTAATTGCAAAGTTTGAACTGATAAACGTCGGCAGCTGTTCGACCATGCGGTAGTTTAAAATACTCGTAATCACTTCGTCCCTGCTCCACGCAGTCACGTCTTCAGCACCGAGATCATCGAGAATCAGCACTTCTGCGCTCCGGATTGCATCGTAGCGCTCGTTCGTCGTGCCGTCGTTAAATCCGGATTTTAAATCACGCAGTATTTCAGGTACGTAAATCATCATCGAAGAAATGGATTTCTCTTTCAGCTCGTTTGCGATACATCCTAAAATGTACGATTTACCGATACCGAATTCACCGTGAATATACAGTCCGCGGTGATCTTCACCGCGCGCAATTTTACCGGCTTTCTGAATCGCATTTTTTAAAATGTCTCTCCGGTCATCGTTCAGGAATATCGTATCGAATGTCGCTTCACGCACATCCCGCGGAATGTGGAAACTCTGAATCAGACTTTCGCGTTTTACGAACTCTTCGTGCTTCGCTTTGATCGGACATTTCGAATAAATCATGTTGAAACGGCCCTGGCGGATTTCAAGATTAATAATGAAACCGTCCGGATGGCTCAGACACTTGCCCTCACCGGCTGCTTCACATTCCGCCGGCTGGTTAATATAATGTTTTAAAATCATCAGATCGTTTTGAATCATGGAGCGGGTAACTTCACCTTCATGCGCATCCATAAACGCCTTCATCTTCGGATGACTGATAATCTCGTTATAAATACGTTCGTTGTTTTCTCTGATTCGTTCGTTATTTTTAACGAAACTGCTTATCGGTTCCATCGCCTCACCTAATTTTCTCTAAATTTATTAATCAGTTCACTGAAATCTTCGTCATCTTTCAGCGTCTTCATCGGCTCTTTGTTTTTCTTTTTGGGCGCTTTCGGCTCAGCTGCTTTTTGCTGCGGCTGTTTTTCAGCCGATTTTTCTTTCAGCCATGCCGGCTGCTCTTCACCGGGACCTGCATATTTAAACTGGCGTTTCCGGCGATTTTCTTCCTGGGCTTCACGGAACTCCATAATGGACTGGTACGCTTCAGAAGCTGTGCGGTAGCCTTCTTTTTCCCAATTTTCAGCGATAGTCATGACGTATCTGAGTGGCAGTTCGCCGTCTTTCATCTGAATTGCGTACTCAAGCAGCACATTGATAACGCCGTTTTCGAGACCTGTTTTTACGATAAGTTCCGTCACGACTTTTAAATCGTTCTCCGACGGTTTGTAGCTGCGGAGATCGTTAATTCTGTCGAGCGGGCTCGCCTTATCAAGACTCTCAAGATATGATTCATCCCCCGCCGGTTTCACCGCTTCTTCGGCAGTTGTGAAACTCGGAACCACTTCGCCGTACTCTTTCTGATAGTACTTGCGTGCTTCAGTTTTCAACCGGTCTTTATCGATTCCGAACTGTGGACTCGACGACTGCAGCAGAATCTGTTTAATGTCATACGCGTTCAGTTTAAACAGCTGGCTCAGCTGCACGACCAGCATCTTCACTTCTTTCGTAAAGAACTGCTTGTCGATCCGCGTGCCTTTTAAATGTGTGAACAGCACTTCGAAATCGAAATCATCAAGGTCAACCGACGGCCCTCTCGAGACATCATCCTGCTTAAATTTCTCATTCGGCGTGCGGAATGATGCATCTCTCGAATGATAAAACACCTCGGTAAATTTCTTCGTGACTTCGGTAATATCTTCCGGCAGTTCCGGATATATGAGACGGTCTTTTTTATCGTTAAATTTTGCCGAGCCGACCTGCGAATATAAGTACATCGACAGCATCGGATCCTTGAAATACATTTCCGCCGGCAGCGGCTGCAGTAACCGGTATATAAATAAGTCATCGTGCGCTTTGTTCGATACGTAAGTGCGCACGAGACCGATTGCCTCGAGCTTGTCGAGTGACGATTCAAAACCTGTCAGGTTCAGCGACAGCTCGTCCATCAGTTCGCGGTGGAAACGGACCGCAAGCTTATCTTGCACCTTCGTCGACTCGCACAAATACAAGTAAATACCAAAGGCCTCTGTGCCGATTACGGGTAAATACAATGCATTCAGAATCTCGTAATTATCGTTCGACAAAGTCCCAGGCTGGTAGACGATAAACTCCGTATTCGGTTTTAAACGTTCATTAAATTTCATGTTAAGCCTTACCTTTTTCTAAATTTTGCAGAATATCCATCAGCTGATCGATATCTTTAAACTCTCTGTACACCGATGCGAAACGTACATATGCCACCTGATCGAGAGTAATTAATTCATTCATGACCGACTCTCCGATATCATTGGATGTAATTTCCGCTTTATTTAAATTGCGCAGCGCCGCTTCGATTTTATCCGCGCGCTTTTCAATTTCATCGTATGGAATTGTCCGCTTCTCACAAGCTTTTAACAGACCGTCCAGTACTTTCGATCTGTCGAACACTTCACGAGTTCCATCTTTTTTTATAACGACAAGGGGTGATAATTCAATCCGCTCGAACGTCGTAAAACGCGTTTGGCAATCATCGCACTCACGGCGTCTGCGAATTGCATTCATCTCATCTGCATGACGCGAATCCACAACCTTCGAATTCGTATGCTGACACTTTGGACATCTCATGTGATGTTCACCTCATTCAGTAATAGATTAGTTTCAATTATTATAACATCGAAAGCACCAAACATAAAAAAAGAAAGCGGATTTGGAGATAAACTCCGCAGTTGCCCGGGATATGTTTGGGTCGTTTCTGATTCCGGCGGCGTGCTGGAATCCACAATGACCCGGGAGCGCGGCTCCCGGGTCATTCTCGTATTCACAAGTATCCGGCAAATCATTTTTCGGGTCATTGTCCTATTCACAAGTACCCGCGACGGACTATAACGGGTCATTGTGATCTGTACAAGTATCCGAAAATCTTTCTCCCGGGTCATTGTAAAAATCACAGTGACCCCGTCCGGACCTCACAGCCAAAACAAACAGCCGCCCCATCCCTGTAAGAGACGGCGCGGCCGGCCGGAAATCAAATTTTATCCTTCAACGCTGTAGCTTTCACGTACCGGCATTGCTTCCAGGTAGTCGCTGCCCTGTGATTTAACGCGCTGTTCTTTTTTAACGTGGGAGTTTTGGAATGCTTCTGATTCCACCCATGCCGTGAAGTCTCCTGTTGTTGCCCAGCCTGTCAGCACTGACATTTTGTTGTCTTTTTTAACCAGCATAAAGCCTTTAAATCCGTCGTACTGATCGACGTTTCCTTTACGGCTCTTAAATCTTTCTTCCATTTCTTTTAAGTACTCTTCTTTTACGATGAAGTTGTTTGTTGCAACGTGCCCGGCAGCTGATACGTCTCCGTCGTGAATCAGGATTTCGTATTCTTCTCCTTTAAACGCCGCTGTGTTGCCTTCGATAATCAGTTCTGTGTTTTGTCCGTCGCTGTTTACTAATTTCATGTCAGCACTCCTTCGTTCGTATTGTTAATTTTATTGTATCAAAAAAGAGGATAGCATCAACTATCCTCCTGTGACTGTATTGTTAAATATCTTTAGCGATCATTTCAGCTAATTCAACACATCTTACAGAGTAACCCCACTCGTTGTCGTACCATGACAGTACTTTAACTTTGTTGTCATCCATAACCATTGTTAATGCTGAATCCACGATAGAGCTGCGCGGGTCAGTATTGTAGTCGCTCGATACTAACGGCTCATCGCTAACGCCTAAAATACCTTTCATTGCATCTCTTTCAAATTTCTTGAATGCTTCATTAACTTCTTCTTTAGTCACTTCTTTTTCAAGGTCTACTACAAGGTCAACTAATGAAACGTTTGATACCGGTACGCGTAATGCCATACCGTCTAATTTGCCTTCAAGTTCAGGTAGTACCAATGCTGTCGCTTTTGCAGCACCTGTTGAAGTAGGTATAATGTTTTCTGCAGCTGAACGCGCACGACGCAGGTCTTTGTGCGGGTTGTCGAGGTTCATCTGGTCGTTAGTGTACGCGTGTACAGTCGTAACAAGACCATTTTTAATTCCGAACTCATCGTTTAATACTTTCGCTACAGGTGCAAGACAGTTTGTCGTACATGATGCATTTGAGAATACATCATATGAAGACGTGTCCAGTGTTGCACAGTTAACGCCGCGTACGATTGTCTGTACGTTGCCGCCGCCTGACGGACCTGTTAATAATACTTTCTTCGCACCGGCATCGAGGTGAACCTGTGCTTTGTCACCGTGGTTGAATACACCGGTAGCTTCGATAACGATATCGACGCCAAGGTCAGCCCATGGTAAATTCGCAGGGTTGCGGTCACTTGTCACAGTAATTTCTTTACCGTCTACGACAATGTTGTCCCCTTTAACTTCAACTTTTTTATCCCACGTACCGTGTGTAGTATCGTAGTTAATTAAGTGTGCGATTGTTTCCGCAGGTGATGTCACGTTGACTGCAACAAGATCAAGTTCTTTTGATTCTGCAACAATACGGAACACCATTCTTCCAATTCTACCTAAACCATTAATAGCAACTTTTTTCATGACTAGAGCTCCTTTGAAAGTTCTTTTTCAATTAATATTGTACCATAGTTCACTTTAAGTTTGAACACGTTTTCACAGACTTTCCAACTCTTCTGTAAATCGGTCAAGCTGTTCATATAATTCCTCTACAGTACCGTTGTTATCAAGATGACAGTCACTTTTCTGCACCTTTTCCGTGAGCGGCATCTGGCTGTTAATGCGCGCTTCTGCTTCTCCGGCAGTCAGGTCATTTCTTTTAATCAGCCGCTTCACCTGAGTATCGCGGTCGACGAACACTGTCACTACCAGATCACAGCGTTCGTCCAGCCCGTTTTCAAACAGCAGCGGAATATCCAGAAACACATGGCCTTCTTTGATAAACTTCTGCTCATCCGCGTTCATCATTTCTCTGATTAATGGATGGACAATCTCATTCAGCTCGCGGCGTTTACCGGCATCGTTAAAAATAATGCTGCCGAGCTTTTTGCGGTCGAGCTCGCCGTTGTTATCAATAATATCTTTCCCGAACGCTTCGATAATCGCAGGAATTGCGGGACCGTTCTTCGCTGTCGTTTTTCTTGAATAGGCGTCTGCGTCGAGCACCGTATAGCCGCGCTCTTTTAAATAGTCGCTCACCGTTGTTTTACCACTCGCGATTCCGCCTGTCAATCCGATTATTTTATACATGGACATCACCTCTGGCATATTGTGCAATAAAATGTATTGCGTGTACTGATTACTTTCGTCTTCAGTTCGTGACCGAGCGGACATTCTTTCCGCTGATACACGTTAAAACTGTTCTGCATTTCACCTTTGCCGCCCGTGACACTCCGGTAGTCGGAAATCGTCGAGCCGCCGTGTGATAATGACAGCTCGAACACTTCAGTAATCCGGTCGAACAGTTCACGGAGCCTTTTATCGGAAACATTACCAACTTTTTTAGTCGGCAGAATATGCGACAGGTATAAGGCCTCAACGGCGTATATATTACCTACACCGGGAATAACCTCACCGTCCATAATCGCGGCTTTAATCGGTTTCTCTTCATATTTTTTCGTACGCAGCATCTTCATATAATGCGCAAAACCCAGCTCATCCGTATACTCCGGTGCCATACGCTGAAACGGCGGGAAATCCTGCAGGCTCTCATGCGTATGCATTTCTCCGAATCTGCGGATATCCGAATACACCAGCTTCTGCCCGTTATCGAGCGAGAATATAACCTGCCAGTGTTTCTTAAAATTATGCTCTTTAATATCTTCAAAATCCGACACGATAAAATACGCACCCGACATGCCGAGATGGCTGACGAGATGCGTCGTTTTGTATTCATCGTTAATCAGGAAATATAAATACTTGCCGCGGCGTCCGATATGGGTAATTGTTTTGCCTGTTACAATTTCCTTAAATGCGTCGAGATCATCTTTTACTATCGTACGTTTATTTAATTTATGTCCGTTATATATATGCTGCGACAGCTCAACGTCCGTAATCTTTAAATTGATTACGGGCGTGAGTTCGCGCTTAACGAGTTCAACTTCCGGCAGTTCCGGCATTTATTCCACCTACTTCACTTCATACCAGTCCGTACCGTACCCTGCATCTACTTTCAGCGGTACGTCGATGTCTATCGCCTGCTCCATAATATCTTTAATAACCGGAATGAAGGCTTCCACTTCACTTTCCGGAATATCAAAGATCAGCTCATCGTGGATCTGTAATAGTAATTCTGCATTGAATTTCTGTGCTTCTTCGCTCCCGGCGTATTTCACCATAGCGAGTTTAATAATATCAGCGGCACTCCCCTGAATTGGCGAGTTCATCGCTGTGCGTTCTGCGAACGAACGCGCATTAAAGTTTCTGCTGTTGACGTCAGGCACGTAGCGGCGGCGGTGCAGCATTGTCGTGACATAACCGTCGCGTTTAGCATCCTGCACGATGTCGTGCATAAACTGTTTCACTTCTTTAAATGATTCGAGATACGTATTGATAAACTGACCCGCTTCTTTACGCGTAATGCCTAAGTTCTGGCTGAGTCCGTAATCGCTGATTCCGTAGACGATACCGAAGTTAACGGCTTTCGCGTTGCGGCGCATTAACGGTGTGACTTCATCGAGTTCAACGCCGTACACTTCCATCGCCGTTTTCGTATGAATATCGATATCGTTCGTAAATGCTTCCATCATCGATTCATCCTGCGTAATTGCTGCGAGTACACGCAGCTCGATCTGCGAATAGTCGAGTCCGAGCAGCACGTTGCCTTCTTTTGAAGGAACGAATGCCTGACGAATCTTCCGTCCCTCTTCAAGTCTGATCGGAATGTTCTGCAGGTTCGGTTCCACACTCGATAGACGTCCCGTCTGGGCAAGTGTCTGGTTAAAGCGCGTATGAATACGCGAATCCTCAGTCACTTCACCCTGCAGGCCGATAACATACGTCGACTGCAGTTTGCTGATCGTACGGTATGTTAAAATATGTTCGATAATTTCATGCTTGTCCTCGAGCTGTTCCAGCACGTCGACCGCTGTTGAGTAGCCGGTCTTCGTTTTCTTAATAACAGGCAGTTCAAGCTTCTCAAATAAAATCACACCGAGCTGTTTCGGAGAGTTGATATTGAACTCTTCCCCTGCCAGACGATAAATCTTTTCTTCTATTTCTTTCAGACGTCCGCTGAGTTCTTCTTCCATCTCTTTCAGACGCTCTGTTTTAATTTTAATTCCTTTGAGTTCCATCTGAACGAGTACTCTCGATAATGGAATCTCAAGGTCATGCCATAAACCGTACATTTCGTCAGCGCGTAGTTTCTCCGCCATCGGTTCTGCAACTCTTTCAATGGCCTGCACTTTACCGGCAACGAAATCTTTTGTTTCTTCAGCATCCGGGTCCTTCTTATTGCGTCCTTTACCGTAATGGAAATCGTCGCTGTTAATCGATACGTTAAAGTCGGCCGCTGTTTCAGCCACATCGATTATTTTCTTCGACGGGTTTAACAGGAAACTGCCGAGCATAATATCTTCTGTAAAGTTATCGAACCCGACATTCAGATGATTTAACAGTGCCACCTGACGTTTCAGATCGTATGTCGTTACAGAAGTACGCGTATTTAAAAACTGGCTGAGTTCGTCTGCATCAAATTCAGCTGCTTCTTTAACCAGCACAAAATCTTTATCGGCAATACCGATAAATTCAGGTTTTGCTTTTAAATAGTTTTCATCGTGCACTTCGAGGTAAATACTGATATCGTCCCCGAAGTCATTTAATGAATCAGTACGTTCAGCTGTAAATGACGCAGCCTCTTCCACTTCCGCTGCTTCCATATTATTCAGAAGCGAGTTGAACTCAAGTTCTTTAAACAGTTCGTACTTCTCTTCAGAATCCTCGTTCATGAATTTAAGGTCCCCGAGTTTAAAATCAAACGTCATATC
Source organism: Jeotgalicoccus coquinae (assembly GCF_014207425.1). Classification (GTDB taxonomy): domain Bacteria; phylum Bacillota; class Bacilli; order Staphylococcales; family Salinicoccaceae; genus Jeotgalicoccus; species Jeotgalicoccus coquinae. Next base: position 1,061,406 of record NZ_JACHFF010000001.1, read on the forward strand.
GCGGTAAATTGTCGCAAGCTCTTTACTCATCAGCGCAATCCCCTGATTGTTCGTCAGGTTTTCGTTTAATTTTTTTGCAGTAATCTTATCCAGATTATCCAGCACGCTTTCAACGCTGCCGTATTCCTTCAATAGTTTAACCGCTGTTTTTTCACCGACACCGGGTACGCCCGGAATATTATCCGATTTGTCGCCCATCAGACCTTTTAAATCGATAATCTGGTTTGGCACAAGACCGTCGTAAACGTCAGCCACGTGTTCAGGTGTAAAGACTTCAATATCCGTCACACCTTTTTTTGTAATGTACACTTTCGTATGTTCACTTGCAAGCTGCGTTAAGTCTTTATCGCCTGTAATAACAATCGTTTCAAACTTCTCTTCGTCAGCAAGCTTCGTCCACGTACCGATAATATCATCGGCTTCGTAGTCTTCGTGCTCAAAACGTTTAATGCCGTATGCATCGATTAACTTTCTGATCGGTGCAAACTGTTCCCCGAGCTCCGGTGGAGTCTTCTGTCTGCCGCCTTTATATTCTTTGTACTGCTTATGTCTGAACGTCGATTTACCCGCGTCAAACGCGACTAAAAAATAATCGGGCTCTTCTTCTTTAATTACTTTTTCAAGCAGCCGTGCATAACCGAAAATCGCATTCGTGTGCAGTCCGCTCTGATTCGTTAACAGCGGCAGTCCGTAAAATGCGCGGAACGCAATACTGTTTCCATCCATGAGAATTAACTTAGCCATAATACTCTCCTTAGTCAGTCATTCATTCTTACTTTAAATTATACAGTTCCAGTGAATATTAGCCAATTAAAAAAGGCCGATGAGTTATTCCTGTAAAATCCTAAAACAAAAAACACCTGACTCATCCGGGGAGTCAGGTGTTGTAAAATTACATCCATTACTTTCTCTTAATAATGAACTGGTGAATCCGGACCTAATGGAATTCCAAGAAGGCTCCAGATAATAAGCATTAAGCCCCAGAAGATAAAGAAACAAATTGAGTACGGCAGCATTACTGAAATCAGTGTACCGATACCGATGTTTTTATCGTATTTCTGTGCAAATGCAATGATGATTGCAAAGTAAGTCATGAGCGGTGTAATAATATTCGTACTTGAATCTGCTACACGGTATGCCATCGTCGTCAGCTCCGGAGAGTATCCAAGCTGCATCAGAATCGGTACGAAAATTGGAGCCATTAAAGCCCATTTCGCACTCGCACTACCGATGAATAAGTTGATTACAGCAGTTACAAGCATAAAGCCGATTAACAGCGGTACACCGGTTAAGCTCATGCTGTCCAGAAGCTGCGCACCGTAAACCCCGATTACAAGACCAAGGTTAGACTCAGTGAAGTAAGCGACGAACTGACCTGCTGCGAATGCTAAGACGATAAACATTCCCATAGAAGCCATTGTGTCAGACATCTGTCCTGCGACATCTTTATCGTTTTTAATTGATTTTGTTACAATACCGTAAACAATACCCGGAATAAAGAATAAAATCGCAATAATCGGTACAAGTGAACTCATGAACGGTGACTGAATAATCGTATCCATGTAAGATCCGATGTCGTCAGATCCGCGCATCGGCGAGTTCGGAAGCACTACTAACAGTGCTGCAAGTATTAGTCCGATAATAACAGAAATAAACGCCAGAATCAGACCTTTCTTCTCTACAGGCTCAAGTGTCTGAATTCCTTCAACATCTTCACCTGATAAATCTTCTTCCTGTTCTTTAGACATTTTGAATGAACCTAAACGCGGTTCAACAATTTTAGCAGATACGAACCAGCCGACAAATGTCAGCAGGAATACACTGACCATAATGAAGTACCAGTTCATTGCAACGTTAATTGAATCTGCATATGCAGGGTCGATTAATGCCGCGCCTGCAGCAGTAAGTTCAGCAAGCATAACGTCCGTTCCGCTCAGCAGTAAGTTCGCAGAGAACCCTGCAGATACACCGGCGAATGCTGCAGCCAGACCCGCAAGGGGATGTCTGCCAAGTGCCAGGTACAGAAGTGCACCAAGCGGCGGTAATACTACGTAACCTGCATCAGATGCTACCGATGACATAATCCCTGCAAATACGAGACCTGCAGTGATCAGGTTTTTTGGAATTGCAAGTACAAACGCTTTTAAAGCAGCGCCGATTAAACCGGAACGCTCCGCTACTCCGATACCGAGCATTGTTAAAAGTACAACGCCAAGCGGTGCGAAGTTAATGAAGTTATCCGTCATACTTTCGAATATATAACTAATACCTTCGGCATTTAATAAGTTTTTTACTGCAACTTCTTCGTTACCTTCGCCTGGATGTGTGACTGAAATTCCAAGTATTCCGAAAATTGATGATAAAACTAAAGTCAATACCGCCAAAATAGCAAAAAGCGTAACCGGGTGCGGCAGTTTGTTACCCAGCCATTCTACAAAATCTAAAAACCTTTGAAACAATCCATGTTTCTTTTTACTCTCGTCCACAGCTTAAACGTCCTCCCAATATGTACAAAATTAAAAGTCGCTCTTAAAGAGCGACTTTTACTATTATAATATTTAGTTGATCAGATTACAATCTGAATTATTGCATATTTTCGATTAATGCGTCACCAAATTCAGAACATTTAACTTCTGTAGCGCCGTCCATCAGGCGGGCAAAGTCATATGTTACGATTTTTTTCGATATTGTGTTTTCAATAGCGCCATTCACCAGGTCAGCAGCTTCCTGCCATCCAAGGTGTTCAAGCATTAATACGCCTGATAGTAATACAGATGAAGGATTAACTTTATCTTGTCCGGCGTACTTCGGTGCAGTACCGTGAGTTGCTTCAAAGATAGCGTGGCCGGTTTCGTAGTTGATGTTTGCACCTGGTGCAATACCAATTCCGCCAACCTGTGCTGCTAAAGCATCACTGATGTAGTCACCGTTTAAGTTCATTGTTGCAACAACATCAAATTCTTTCGGACGTGTAAGAATCTGCTGCAGGAAGATATCCGCAATAGAGTCTTTGATGATGATTTTGCCGTCAGCAACAGCTTTGTCCTGTACTGCATCAGCTTGTTCTTTACCGTCTTTTTCAACGATTTCATCGTATTCAGCCCATGTGAAAGTCTGGTCAGCGAATTCGTTGCGGGCAAGTTCATAGCCCCACTTCTTGAATCCACCTTCAGTGAACTTCATGATGTTACCTTTGTGTACTAAAGTAACTGATGGTTTTTTGTGCTCGATTGCATAGTTGATAGCAGAACGAACTAAACGCTCAGTACCTTCTTTAGATACAGGTTTGATAGCAATTGAAGAAGACTCAGGGAAACGGATGTTTTTAACGCCCATTTCATCCTGCAGGAAGTCTACAACTTTTTTAACTTCAGGCGTACCTTCGTTAAATTCGATTCCAGCGTAGATGTCTTCAGTGTTTTCTCTGAAGATCTGCATATCACAGTGCTCAGGATGTTTAACCGGTGAAGGTACACCTGTGTAGTGTCTTACCGGACGCAAGCACGCGAAAAGGTCCAGTTCCTGGCGAAGTGTAACGTTTAATGAACGGAAACCGCCGCCGATTGGAGTTGTTAAAGGACCTTTAATAGCGATTAAATACTCATCGATTTTATCAAGAGTATCCTGCGGAAGCCATTCGCCTGTTTTATCGAATGCTTTCTGACCCGCGTATACTTCAAGCCAGTCGATTTTTTTCTCGCCGTTGTAAGCTTTTTCTACAGCTGCATCGATAACTTTGCTTGCTGCTGCCCAGATATCCGGACCAATTCCGTCACCTTCGATGAAAGGAATAATCGGATTGTTAGGTACGCTTAGTACACCATCGTTAGTTTGAATTTTTGCTCCTGCCATTTGTAAAAACCCCCGTTAATTTTTTAAAAATTATCTGTTTTCAATTGGTTCGTATTTCATGTTCGTGTGGCCGTTGTACTCCGCACGAGGTCTGATCAGTCTGTTGTTTTCATACTGCTCGAAAATGTGTGCAATCCAGCCTGAAGTTCTGCTGACTGCAAAAATTGGTGTGAATAAGTCATGTGCGATTCCAAGTGAATGGTAAACCGATGCACTGAAAAAGTCAACGTTAGGCAGTAAGCCTTTCTCTTCTTCAATAATCTGCGCAATCTTCACAGACATTTCGTAAAGTTCAGGCTGACCGTTTTCTTCAGTTAAGCGGCGGGCCATATCTTCAAGATACTTGGCACGCGGGTCTCCCTCTTTATAAACTCTGTGTCCGATTCCCATGACTTTCTCTTTGTTGTCGAATTTTTTCTGAATGTAGCTTTCGACATTTTCAAGAGAACCAATCTCTTCAAGCATAGCCATGACCTGTTCATTCGCTCCGCCGTGTAATGGCCCCTTAAGTGCTCCGATAGCGCCTGTCACTCCCGAATATACATCCGATAAAGTCGCTACGATAACACGTGCAGCAAATGTTGATGCGTTGATTTCATGGTCGGCGTGTAAAACAAGTGCCGTGTTCATTGCTTCAACCTGAACGTCAGTCGGCTCTTCACCGTTCATCATGTACAGGAAGTTTTTAGCATAACCGTACTCCGGATTCGGGTCGATTACTTCTTTACCTTCACGAGTACGTGCGATAGCCGCTACGATTGAAGGAATTTTCGCCTGAATGCGGATTGCTTTACGCAATGTCGCTTCCTCAGACTGATCCTCAGCCGTCGCATCCGTGTGTGCAAGCAGTGACACTGCAGTACGCAGCGCGCTCATAGGATGAACTGATTTATCTACAAAAGTTGTATAAAAACCTTTAGCTTCATCAGTTAAAAATGCATGGTCAAATAACTCCTGTTTGAAAGCTTTCAGTTCCTCTTTGTTTGGCAGGTGATCATGCCATAATAAAAATACCACTTCTTCGAATTCAGCATTTTCTGCTAAATCGTCAATTTCATAACCGCAATAAGTCAGCTGTGTGCCGATAATTGAGCTGATTCTTGATTCCCCAATTACAACACCTTCTAAACCGCTGTTTCCAGTCATAAATCCCCCTCCTAGTTATGTAACAGAATCTTTAAACCAAGTATAACAAAATTGTCACAAATATGTTTGCCCTTACCTGAACGCGATGTTTGTGAATAAGAATACATAATGTAAGCGTAACCTTTGATACTGCTGTATTCCCGTATGAATTAACCGATAAAGTACTGTGTAATAAGAATCAGTTAATTATCTTATATTATATCATAAGTATATGTTATGTATAGGTGTAGATGTTGATAGCTAAGGGTTATGGTTATGGTTTTGGTTGAGACTGTGATGCTGTTACTGGAGGGTATCCCGGTTTACAACAGCGGTTCTCTGTTGTCATCCAGACCCGCACAAACAAAAAAAACCCCCGAAACTGCATCAGCGCAGTCTCCGGAGGATTTCAAGCTCATTAATATTATTGTTCTTCTGACATATTCAGCGGTTTTTCAATCATTTCAACGTCGTCGATATTTGTGTAATCGACTGTAGAATGTACCGCGATGTCTTCGCCTTCACTTACGATGTCAGCTTTCAGTTCACTGCCCGTAAATTTGTACTTACCGTCGAAGTAAAGCTGAATTGTGCCGTTAATACTGTCAGCCGCTTCAACCTGCTTCAGCGTTTCTTCATCAATTAAACCGCCGAGTGCCGCAGAATTTTCGACGTTTATCGTTATTGCGTAGCCTTCGTCGAGTTCGCTGACTTCGCCTTCCGGATAGTTTTTAAGTTCAGCGACGATGGTCTGATAATCGTTGCCTTCAATATCCATCGTTTCTTCTGTCTGTACGACTTCGTTGCCGGCATACATGAAGTGATCGCCTTCGACGACATAGTGTGTAACGATGTCGCCGTTGTTGTTCACAGACAGTTTGAATTCGTTCTGTCCGCCGAACGTCATAATCGTACGGATTGTACTTTCTTCATCCGGCTTTGTGGTTTTAAACGATTGCTGGGCAACGTATGATGAAATGCCTTCACTGTTTGCCACAGCGCTGTCGATTAAGTCAGCTGATGCCATGTCGCTTTTTCTGCCTTGTTCTTCTTCACCGGCAGTTTCTTCCGTATTTTCCTCAGCGGCTTCTTCTTCCGTTCCGTTTTCTTCAGAAACCGGTTCTTCCGGATTGTCAGAGCATGCTGATAAAATTAATATACTTCCGAATAATGCAGCGAGCGTTTTTTTCATCCAACACACCTCTAATCCTTATAACACGTGCGCATGTCCGCTGTATACGACGCTCTGCTCACTGTCAATCGTAATGAGCATGTTGTCTTCCAGCACTTCAAGCGCTTCTTGTGCACCGACGATTGTCGGAAGTTCCAGGTTCAATCCGACGATTGCCCCCTGGCTTGTCAGTCCGCCTTCTACTGTGATCAGTCCTGCTGCTTTAATTAACAGCGGTGTCATCAGTGCGTCAACTGACTGGACAACGACGATTTTATCTGTCGTATCTTTGCTCTGTAATTCTTCATAGTTTCTGGCAGTGACCACTTCCCCGACTGCTGTTTTATCGCCGATACCCTGAGCTTTAATCAGCGTATCTCCGACAACATGCAGTTTCATTAAGTTTGTCGTACCCGCACGGCCTGCCGGTACACCTGCAGTAATAATAATCAGGTCGCCTTCATTGGCATAGCCTTTTTCAAGTGTCGCCATAACTGAAGTATTTAACAGGTCATCCGTATCTTTTTCAGCTTCTTTGACGATCGGGTTCACACCCCACACAAGGTTAAGCTGGCGTGCAACATGTCCGTAAGGTGTTACCGCTACGATGTTTGCATGAGGACGGTATTTAGCGATCATTCTCGCTGTGTGCCCGCTCTCTGTTGCTGCAACGATTGCTTTACACTGCAGGTTAAGCGCAGTATGTGCAACAGATACACCAATCGCAGTTACCATGTTTGTCTGAGTTGATTTCGTTCTGTCAGATAATAATTTCTTATAATCCTGAGCTTCTTCAGCAGAGACAGCAATTTTCGCCATCGTCAGAACCGCTTCAACCGGGTAAGCACCCGCAGCAGTTTCACCGCTCAGCATTACCGCGTCAGTACCGTCGTAGATTGCGTTCGCCACGTCACTCGCTTCAGCACGTGTACATCTCGGGTTTGTCTGCATTGAATCAAGCATCTGAGTTGCCGTAATAACCGGTTTACCCAGCAGGTTACATTTTCTGATTAATTCTTTCTGCATCATCGGTACTGTTTCAGGTGCAATTTCCACACCAAGGTCACCGCGGGCAACCATCAGACCGTCAGAAATTTTCAGGATTTCATCGATGTTATCGATACCTTCCTGGTTTTCAATTTTAGGAATAATTTTAATGAATTCGCCGTTGTTTGTTTCAAGCAGTTCCCTGATTTCAAGAACGTCCTGAGAGCGTCTCACGAAACTTGCAGCGATAAAGTCCACACCCTGCTCGATGCCGAACTTCACATCATCTTTGTCTTTATCAGTTAAACCTGGAAGTTTTACGCTGACACCGGGTACGTTAACACCTTTTTTATTCTTTAAAAGACCGTTGTTTTTAACAGTCGTTGTAATAATTCCTGTTTCTTTGTTCAGTTCATCGATCTGAAGTTCAACCAGACCGTCATCAAGAAGAATAAAGTCTCCCGGCTCAACGTCGTCGATTAAACCTTCATAAGATACCGAGAAGCGGTCTTTGTTACCGAGTACTTCAGTCATCGACACTTCAATCTGCTGTCCGCGGACAAGTTCAACCTGGCCGTTTTCCATAGAGTGGGTTCTGATTTCAGGACCTTTGGTATCTAAAAGAATACCTACTGTTTTACCAAGACGTTCTGACACTCTTCTAATCGTTTCGATACGCGCCTGATGCTCCGCGTGGTCACCGTGTGAAAAGTTTAAACGCGCAACGTTCATTCCCGCCATGATTACTTTTTCCAGTACCTCTTCAGATTCTGAAGCCGGCCCTATTGTACATACAATCTTTGTATTTCTCATTCTTCTGTTCCTCCTAAATTGAAAGCTCTTTTGAAAGCAGGTAAATACTGTTGTCATATTGCTTATCGTGTACACGTACGTACGTAAAATCTGTGGCTGTTAATTCATTTTTGGAAATACCTGCGCCGACACCCGAACGGCCGTCCTGCAGTAAGCTCACTGCATACGCACCAAGTCTCGAACCGAGCACTCTGTCAGAAGCACTCGGTTTGCCGCCGCGCTGAATATGTCCAAGAACACTGATTCTTGTCTCTATATTAATATACTTTGCCAGTTCATTGCTACAATATTCTGCAGACATAACTCCTTCGGCCACCACAATCAGGGAATGTTTCTTGCCCCGGTCAAGCCCCGCCTGAATACGTTCAGCAACATCTTTCATCTTCGTATCGCGTTCCGGAATAAAAATTGTTTCCGCTCCGGCCGCAAGCCCTGCGTTCAGTGCAAGCTCACCGGAATCCCTGCCCATCACTTCTATGATAAACGTCCGCTCGTGACTCGTTGCCGTGTCGCGGATGCGGTCGATCATATCGACGATAGTATTTAAAGCAGTGTCGTAGCCGATTGTAACATCGGTGCCGACAATATCATTATCAATTGTTGCAGGCACACCGACAGTTTTCACACCGAGCCTGCCAAGTTCGGCAGCACCCATGTAAGTACCGTCTCCGCCGATAACAACGAGCCCTTCAATACCGAGCTCTTTTAAGTTTGCAGCCGCGCGCTGTCTGCCTTCATCAGTCCTGAACTCCTCGCATCGCGCGGAATATAAAAAAGTTCCGCCGCGGTGAATAATATCTCCGACATCACCAAGACCCATTTTATTAATATCATTATTAATCAGACCATTGTAGCCGTGTTTCACACTGTAAACTTCCATACCGTCATGAATCGCTTTACGCACAACCGCACGTATCGCGGCATTCATCCCCGGCGCATCGCCGCCGCTCGTTAAAACCGCTATTTTCCTCATGTCCATCACCCACCTATTAGTCCTTTTAAACATAGCATAATTATGGTTTGACGGTCTATCTATTTGACGATGAAATGTGAGTAAATCCGTGTGCGGGATGAGTATTGGATATTGGTTTGGTTTTTTGAATGACTAAAGGCGTTAGTCGGTCAATGAACCCCGTTCTTTGTCACACTAAACCAAAAAATCGCACCCGCCTCCATACGGGCAAGTGCGATTCTCAAATTGATTAAACTTATTCACTAAACTGGCCGATTGCCATGTATTTATCGTAACGCTGGTCAACAAGTGCATCGCCGTCCATCGGTACAAGTTCTGCCAATGCGTCCTGCAGCACCTGATCCGTTTCGTTGAACACGAAAGTTTTATCATGGTGCGCACCGCCTGCCGGCTCTTTGATTGTGCCGTCGCTGACGCCAAGTTCGAGTAAGTCCGCTGCTGTAATCTTCAGCGATTCCGCTGCGATTTCTTTAAGCGAAGCGTCTTTAAACAGAATACTTGCCGCACCTTCCGGTGAAATCACCGAATAAGTTGCGTTTTCAAGCATGTAAAGTTTGTTGCAGACTCCAAGCGCAAGTGCACCGCCTGAGCCGCCTTCACCGATAACAATACTGATTACAGGCACAGTAAGTCCCGCCATTTCAACCAGATTGCGTGCAATTGATTCGCTCTGGCCGCGTTCTTCTGCCGCTTTACCGGGGTATGCACCTTTCGTGTCGATAAAACAGATGACCGGACGCTTAAATTTCTCCGCCTGTTTCATCAGACGAAGCGCTTTTCTGTATCCGTCAGGGTGCGCCATACCGAAGTTGCGCGCAATGTTGTCTTTCGTATCCATACCGCGCTGGTTGCCGATAACCGTCACCGGACGGCCGCGGAACATAGCAATACCGCCGATAATTGCATTGTCGTCCGCGTATGCACGGTCGCCTTTAAACTCGATAAAGTCATCGAATAAAGCCGCAATATATTCTTTTGAAGTCGGACGTTTTATGTAGCGTGCAATTTCAACACGCTGCCACGGTGTCAGCTGTGAGTATACTTCTTCTTTTTTATCCTTCACTTTTCTCTCCAAAAAGCTGATTTCAGTCGTCAGATCCAGCTTGTTTTTATGGGCATATTTTTCAAGCTCTTTAATTTTATTTTCCAGTTCAGTAACCGGTTTTTCGAATTCAAATACCATAATTACACAACCTCTTTATGCATCTTTAAAATCGTGCCTAAATAACGTTTCATGTTCACTCTGTTGACGACCTCATCAAGCTGCCCGTGCTTGAGTAAAAATTCCGCCGTCTGGAAATCATCGGGCAGCTTTTCCTTAATTGTTTCTTCGATAACGCGGCGTCCTGCAAACCCGATTAACGCGCCGGTTTCAGCCAGGTTAATATCACCGACAGAAGCGAATGATGCTGAAACTCCGCCTGTCGTAGGGTTAGTCATGTACGCGATATATAATAATCCCGCTTTGTTATGTCTTTCGATTGCCACGCTGACTTTCGCCATTTGCATTAACGATAAAATCCCTTCCTGCATGCGGGCACCGCCGCTTGCTGTGAAGACAATGACCGGCAGTCTGTGTTCTGTTGCATACTGGAATGTACGCGCCAGTTTTTCACCAAGTGCCGAACCCATGCTTCCCATACGGAATCTCGGGTCCATTACAGCAACTACTGCTTCATTACCCATTATTTTACCATGTGAGACAATCAATGCTTCTTCAAGTCCTGTTTTTTCTTTATCTGAAGCCAGCTTCTCTTCGTAGTTCGGGAAGTTCAGCGGGTTGACCGATGTAATATTTTCAAACAGTTTCCTGCCGCTGTCGATATCGAGCAGCGCGTCCATACGGTCCGTGCTTATAATCGGCATGTGATGGTCGCAGTTTGAGCAGACGTTCAGACGCTTGTGCAGATCTTTCGAATAAAGGATCTTTTTACAGCTCGGGCACTTCGTCATAATTGTTTCCTGTTTCTCAGCGCCGCTCTCCGCTTTTTCATCGCTTGCTTTTTTATTTAATTTAAAAAATATATCTTTTAACATTTTTACACCCCATCGAAGTTAATGTTCGTATCCGTCCGCATATTTCTTCAGCAGTTTATAAATTCTCTGCACAACTTCATTATCCGACGATTCGACGGTCTGCATGCCGCCGTATTTATGCTCGTAATAATAATCGATCATATGCATCAGTTCAACCAACTCTTCATATTGTTTGTCTGTACGGAGCAGATATTTAGCTATTAGTGTATAGAGCTGGTGGCTGTCAATATTTGCAAGGTATGTGCCTTCACCCCGTTTGACGTAAATCACACCGATGAGTTCCAGCGCCCGGAGTGCTTCTCTCACACTCTGTCTGCTGACGTTAAGACGCTCTTTCAAATAGCGTTCGCTTGGAATTTTCTCGCCTATGCCAATATTCTGATCCTGAATAATTTTATTAATCTCTTCAAGTATTGTTTGAAGACCTTTTTTATTTTCCATCTCTAACCGTTCAGTTCATTTATTAGTCTTTTAGTTTTATCGTATACATATCCGGGTTCAACTTTTTTGCGTGCCACACCTGTATTCATCGCAGCTTCGGCAACGCGTTCTGCGACTGTTGGTGCGACTTCAGGATGGAATGCGCCCGGTATTACGTAATCGGCATTCAGCTCTTCTTCCGTAACGATTTCAGCAATAGCAAGCACTGCCGCTTTTTTCATTTCTTCGTTAATGTGCGTCGACTGAACGTCAAGCGCCCCTCTGAAAATCCCCGGGAACGCAAGCACGTTGTTCACCTGGTTCGGGAAATCACTGCGTCCTGTGCCCACTACTTTAGCACCGGCTGCAAGTGCGATATCCGGCATAATTTCAGGTGTCGGGTTCGCCATCGCAAAAATAATCGGGTCTTCGTTCATCGAACGGACCATTTCTTCAGTCAGCGCATTTTCAACCGATACACCGATAAATACATCTGCACCTGCAAGAACATCCTGCAGCTTGCCTTCCCTGTTGTCGATGTTCGTAAATTTGGCTACTTCATCTTTAATCGCGTTCATGCCCGCCGGGCGGTCTTCGTAAATCGCACCGCGCGAGTCGCACATAATCATATCTTTCACGCCGAAGCTGTGAAGCAGTTTAACAATCGCAACACCTGCTGCACCTGCGCCGTTCAGCACAACTTTAACTGCAGACAGTGTCTTACCCGTTAATTTAACTGCGTTAATCAGACCGGCAAGCGTCACGATAGCCGTACCGTGCTGATCATCATGGAAGACGGGAATATCAGTTTCCTTTTTCAGTCTTTCCTCGATTTCAAAACATCTCGGAGCTGAAATATCTTCCAGGTTAATTCCGCCGAAAACAGGAGTCATCAGTTTGACTGTATTGACGATCTCATCAACATCATTTGTTTTTAAAGCGATCGGGAATGAATCAACGCCTGCAAAACTCTTTAACAGTGCGCTCTTGCCTTCCATAACCGGCAGACTTGCTGCAGCACCGATGTTGCCGAGTCCGAGTACAGCCGAACCGTCGGTAACAACACCGACAGTATTACCTTTAATTGTATAATCGAATATTTTACGTTCATCTTCATAAATTTCTTTACACGGCTCAGCAACTCCCGGAGAGTATGCAAGGCTGAGCGCCTCTTTATCCTTTAATGGTACTTTTGAATTTACGGAAAGCTTTCCCTGGTTAACTTTGTGCAGTTCTAATGCATCGCTTTTTAAAGACAAATCAGTTCCTCCTATTAGTGGTCATACCACGGTATATTATCATTTTATTTTTTATTTTACAACAGATTTATACAATTAAACGGATATTTTCGAAATGGATTTTCGAAATCAATGCTCTAATTTCGCTGATTTTTATATATCCGACAACCTGCCCGGTGTTGAAATCGTGAATCGGCACGCCGTGTTCCGAGAGGAGTTCTGAAATCTCATCGATGTTAACATCTCTTATATATATTTTCCGGGTCTTTTCAATATACGTGCTGACATAATCTTCAGGTTTGTACAAACGGTCAATGACCAGCTGCGGTTTGCCCTGGCGCATACCGTATGTCGCTTCCGCTGCCACAATAGATTCTTTTAACAAAGGATGATATTTAAAATACTCTTTTGCGAACAGCACCCCGTCGACATTCGAATGACCGTCGGTCAATGTCAGAAAGGCCATGTTCTGTCCGGTCTTCTTCACTTTTATCGTACGGAAATCCTCGATATGCAGAAGATAGGTTCCATGTTTCCGCTTATGATGAATCAGGGAAAACGGAATAAACTCAAGCTCCTGATGCTTCAGTAGCACCGGATGTGTGGAAATGTAAAACCCGAGCGCCTCTTTCTCGCCTTCAATCATCTCGGTGCCGTCCATTTCGTCAGCGTAGCGGTATTCTTTTTTAAGATTAAAACCGAGGGAGCTTAAGAACGAGTCGTGCTGGTAACCATCGCTCACCGTGGATAAAGTATCGGGTATCGTCTGCAGCATTGTTTTTCTGTTCTCTTTAAAACTGTCCAGTGCACCTGAAATAATCAGGTTTCTTAAAATCTTCTCGTTAAATTTAAAATCGGTGCGGGATACGAGATCGTATATATCCTGAAACGGCCCTTCCTGTTTACGGGCTGCCGCGATTGCATCGTACAGCGGTTTCGATACACCGTTAACCATCGAGAAGCCGAGGCGTATCCCATCACCCTGTGAGTTTTGCCACACGGATGTATTAATATCCGGCGGATGGAGCTGGATACGCATCATTTTCAGCTCGTTTAAAAGCTGGCTGATCTTTTCATCGTTGCTCCGGTGATGTGTTAAAATCACCGCGTAGAAATGTTCGGGAAAATGAAGCTTCATGTAGGCCATCGTATAGGCTACTTTGCCGTATGCGACGGCATGACTTTTAACGAAACCGTAGTCAGCGAATTCCATAATCAAATCGAAGATATTTTCCGCAAGTTCCGCCGTATAGTTTTTCTTCACCGCGCCGTCTATAAAGTGCTGGCGTTCGTTCGTCAGTGCTGCACGGTCTTTTTTACCCATGGCACGGCGTAAAATATCCGCTTCACCGTAACTGAATCCGGCAATTTTACCGGCAATCTGCATAATTTGTTCCTGGTAAACGATAACGCCGAATGTTTCTTCAAGAATTTCCGCGAGGTCCGGATGAGGATATTCAATCGTTTCCGGATGTTCTTTTCTGTATATAAAGTTATCGATTTCCTTCATTGGACCCGGTCTGTACAGTGCAAGCACCGCTGCAAGGTCTTTCAGGCTTCCGGGTTTGAAATTTTCAATGACGCGTCTGATACCTGCGGACTCGAGCTGGAATATACCCAGCGTCAGTCCTTTCGACAACATTTTATAGACGCGCTTATCTTCAGTAATACGGTCCAGCGAAAATCCTTTGTCGATCCGCCTGATGCTCTGCACCATATAGCGGATTAGCGACAGGTTTTTTAACCCCAGTAAATCTATTTTTAACAGTCCCGCCGCTTCAACATCTTTCATCGGCCACTGGCTCATGACATGTCCTTCAGAAAAAATAACCGGCACGCTGTTCGTCAGTGTTTCACTGCTCAGGAGCAGTCCTGCAGCGTGCGTTGAAGTATGACGCGGCAGCCCTTCAATTTTCAATGTAATATCCATAAACGTTTTGTACTTATCGTCCGCCTCAAGCAGCGTATTAAACCGCCTGCTCTCAAATGCATCTGATAATGATGCGTTCGGTTCATCCGGAACGAGATTTGATAAGAGCTTTAATTCGTCATCGGAAAATCCAAAAACACGCCCTACATCGCGCGCAGCCATTTTGGCGCTCAGCGTTCCGTATGTAATGATATTCGCAACCTGCATATCACCGTACTGTTTAATTAAGTATTCGACGACTTCATCGCGTCTTGAGTCTTCAAAGTCGATATCGATATCCGGCATGCTGACACGTTCCGGGTTTAGGAAACGTTCAAACAGCAAATTATATTCCAGCGGATCAACTTCGGTAATATTTAAAAGGAATGACACAAGGCTCGCACTGGACGACCCCCGGCCCGGCCCGACATATATACCGTTGGATTTTGCATAGTTTACTAAATCCTGAACGATCAGGAAGTAGTCCTCAAAACCCATATTGGTAATAATGTCATATTCGAATTTCAGGCGTTCCAAATATTTATCCGGTACATTAAAGTTTCTTTCTTCAAAACGTTCCATTAACAGCTGCCACAAATAATCCCTGGAACTGATATCTTCAGGATTTTTAAATTTCGGCAATGTGTGCTGAACAGATGGAATCGGTACATTGCATTTATTAATAATTTCTTCATTATTTTTTAAATACATACGTGCATCTTCAGGCACCGTATCGTGAGTCTGAAGACATGCATCACCGTGGAGATTCTGAACACTGTCGATGCTGAGCTTCTGATTGTCGCGAATAGCGTTCAGTACTTTTAATGATCCGCGTTCATTGCTGTTGACGTAATGTGCGGCTTTCATAAATACTTTCCCGTAATCGCCGTCCGTGTCATGTGAGAGATATTTATCCTCTTCAGCAATATTCAGCCCGCTTAAAATTGCAGGTGCATCTGCCGTTTTGCCGATGGCGATACAGTTTTTAATGTTATCCTCCGCGAACTTCAACGATGTTCTTGTTAAACTTCTGTACGACAGCATCGCGCTGGTGCGCACAAGTTCCAGATAGCCCTGCCGGTTTTTAGCGAGCAGTACGAGCGGCACACCGTTCATACCGTCCTCGATAATAATTTCCATGCCGGGCACCGCTTTAATATCGTACTCCGACGCCAGTGCCATCAGGCGGTAAACTGCGTGCATACGGTTTAAGTCTGTTACCGCAACAGCATGCTGGCCGTCACTTTTCAGTTTTTCGCAGAGCCGCTCCAATGTAATATTTGAATTCAAAAAATCAAATGAGCTGTGCACATTTAAATTAAGCATTGAAACACCTACTCGTTACAATTTTTCTTCAATTTTTGTAATCAGTTCGTCCAGCATATTCATGTCTTTCACACGTACACCTGATGCCAGCGGATGTCCGCCACCGTCAAACATAGCTGCCACGTCATTAATGACGACTTCTTTCGAACGGAGTCTGACACGGATTTCACCGTCGCCTTCCAGTGCGATAAACCACACTTTCACATCTTCAATTTCTCTGAAGATATTGACGTCAAGACCCGCTTCGCTGACGCTTAAATCATATTCTTCCATTACTGACTTCGGCACGTACACGTATGCGATCCCCGATTCAGTGAATACCGCATTATGAATTAAATAGCCTTTGTATTTAAATTTATTTTTAGATGATTTGTGCATCTGGTTATTTAAGTTTGCTGCATCGAAGTTAAACTCTTTCAGTTTCGATGCGACTGCGTGTGTCAGTGTACTTGTGTTGTTATACAGAAATCTGCCTGTATCTCCGACAATTCCCATGTAAAACAGCGCCGCTGCCTCATCATTCATTGCCGAGCGGTCCCAAATATCGATTAACAGATAAATGAGCTCGCTTGCCGATGATACTTCTGTTTCAACAATCGACACGTCACCGTATAATTCCACGTTCGGATGGTGATCGATTTTAACGATTTTCTCAGCGTAATCCAGCGTACCGTCAATACGCTCCCGGTTGCCTGTATCCACAACAATTACCAATGGACGTTCAATCGTTGATACGCGGTCCATCTCACCTAAAAAGCTGAGTGACGGTTCTTCGTGCCCGAGTGCCGCGATACTTTTATCCGGATACTTATTTTGCAAATAGGCACGGAGACCGAGCTGTGCACCGTAAGCATCAGGATCCGGTTTCCGGTGTCTCAGGATGACGATTTCATCGTGTGATTCTATCAGTTCAAGTACGTCGCTTGCATATGTTTTTAAGTCATTTAAATGTCCGGTTAATTTATTAAACAATGGCGAAACTCCTCAATATTAATTTACTTACATTCATCAATCAATTATACTACATAAGAGATTGGAGTTGTAACGTATGGAATTCTTATTCACGTTTGCCGTGTCATTTCTCGTCACAGCGATTGTCGCTACTTTCATACTTTTTGTAGTCTTCAAAGTTAGAAAGATACGTACAGTCCGCGATGTGAGAGGCGCGTATTATAACAGTATTGCGAGAATCTGGCTCGGTCTGTTTCTCGTCGCTTTCGGTTTAAACACTATGCTTCAGTTCCACACACTTGTGGCTTACATTATCGGCGGTATATTTGTACTCTTCGGAGGATATCAGGCGTACCACTTTAATCAGGCAAGAAAGTATTTCAAAGGCAATCTGCCGATTGAAGAACAGGCATGGAAAGAGTTTGAAGCGATGAAGGCAAATAAAGCCAAACGCAAAAAACGCTAGCATTACATAATAAAAACATCCCGCTGTAAATAACAGCAGGATGTTTTTTTATTTTTCGTTGAAGTGCTGAATCATGGATGTCGCTTTCGAGTACGCTGTTCCCTGCACATTCAATACAATCTCCAGGCGGATAAACTGCTCGCCCCTGTCGATTATTTCACCCGTCAGCTCAATTTCCTGATAGAGCTGAACTATTTTAAAGTTCATTATGTTGTAAGTGTCGATATGGTAACTGTGAATATGGTTCTCCTGAAGCACGACGAGAATGAGACGTTCTGCAAGTCTCATAAAGTTTGCCTGTGACAGTGAACCGAACTCATCGGCCATAAACGGCATTACTCTTATATTAATTTTATTGCTGTCGATTTTAATTTCTCTGTCGATCAGCTGATCTGTCGACATGCCGGATTTTAAGTTTCTTGAAGATATATTTTTAAATACTTCCCTGCGGTGCACGATACCGCGGTAATCTCCTGATTCCACTACCGGAATAATATTCAGCTGATGCCAGCTCATAATTTGTCTCAGCGACAGCAGCGTCGTATCTTCTTCTGCACTGTAGTCAGGCAGCAGATATGATGTGTAATTATCTTTAGTCATCTCATTTAAAAACTTCGAACGGATTGCACCGACGAAACGGTTGCCGTTTAAGAGAATCATATTTTTATCTTCCGGATGCACTTCAGTGCCGAGGTCATTAATATCGATTGTATACTGTTCCTGCTTCACCATCAGACTGCCCGCGGTAACAATATTCTGTGACAGCGACAGGCTGTAGACTTCCCTGTGAATAATTGACGCACATGTAAATGAATCATGTGTCGTCGAAATGACCGGGAGCTGTTTTTCTTCAGCCAGTTTCAGTATTTCCCCACCCGTGCCGAAACCGCCTGTAATAAGCAGCCCCACACCGTTTTCGAGTGCTTTTCTCTGGGAACGTTCGCGGTTACCTACTATTAAAAGGCCGCTCGGCTCCAAATATTTAACGAGATCTTCAGTCTGCATTGCACCGATCAGAATGCGTGAGATTTCTTTATCGAGATAGTTATCGCCGGACAGCACAGTACCCTGAATGACGCGGTTAACTTCCCTGAACATAATTTTACCGTGACTCTTCACTTCACGCTGCACGATACGGAAAGTTCCGACGCGTTCGATTGTCTTAACCAGACCGTCCTGTTCCGCCTGCTTAATCGCGCGGTAACTCGTGCCGAGAGACACGCCCATATAGCCGGAAATCTGTCGCACCGACAGACTGCTGCCTTCTCTAAGACCTCTTATATATTTTAAAATATCTTCATGTTTCGACATGTCTTCACCCAATTTCTTTATTTCCAATTAAATTTATCATAGCACGAATAATTGATGTGTATAAAAGAAAAAGGAAAAATTAACCCGTACAGCAGATTATGTGGAGATCTGCTGTACGGGTTTTATCAAAAAACTTTTCACTTATATTATTTTAAGAGTATTCAACTGCTTCGCCCGCCTCAAGTACCTGGCATGTTGTGTTGACTTTGTTTTTGAATTCTTCAGGATTCTGCTTGATCGGCGGGAACGTGTTGAAGTGCACCGGCACAACGACTGTCGGTTTAATCAGTTCGTTCACCGCGTATACCGCGTCGTCGATTCCCATCGTAAAGTGGTCACCGATTGGAATGAAGCAGACATCGATTGGTCCGTTTCTTTTCGCAATCAGTTCCATATCACCGAACAGGCCGGTATCACCTGTTACATAAATTTTCTTACTGCCGAGCGTTAAAATTAAGCCCATCGGCTCGCCTGTATAGTGCGTCACGCCATCATCGTCAGTGTAGCTTGATGTGTGGAATGCATGAGTATATTTTACTTTGCCGAATTCATACTCTCCTTCTCCGCCGACGTTCATGCCGATAGTATTTTCAACGCCCTGGCTTTCAAGATAAGCCGCCAGTTCCACAGGTGCAATTACCGTCGCGTTATTTTTTCTGGCGATTTCAACCGTGTCGCCAACATGGTCATTGTGACCGTGTGTTAGTATAATATAATCAGCTTTAACATTATCAACTGTCAGATCAGTTAAATCGTTGCCGTTAATAAACGGGTCGATAATGACATCCGTGTCATTATTATTAAAAGAAAGTACCGCATGTCCATGATATTTTACAGTCAAAATTACCACTCCTGTTTAAATTATTAATAATAGTCTATTCCCTGAAAAACTTTTAAATAATCATTAAAACGATATTTTATATATAAGGAGATAAACCGATGAAACACATTTATTTAACACACTCGCTAAAAATGGAATCGGAAGCAGTTTTATTTTCGTATCCGGATTTTAATACACCGAACTTAACACTGGCGGAAATGCAGCGTGCACTCACTCCGGATAATGAAATTTACATAACGGTCAACAACTTTCATGAAACGAATGACTTTATGATCGAGAATACGATGATTGAAACAATCCGCCGAGAATCTGTTGCCGACGGTTTTATTATCGATCAGATATTTATACGCGACTTCCACGATGTTAATACAGTGCTGCTTGAAACGTTGTCTAATGAAATCCGCAACAAGCACTTTATAATCGGTCCGTCATTTACGAAAGTACCGTACTTTCTTCACAGCCGGCTCGCCGAGCTCTTTATCGAAAATGATGTGTCAGGTGTGATGTACGACCTGCGTAATATTGATATTAGAAACTTTAGAGAGCTGCAGCCGCTGGCAAAACTGAAAATGCATGTCAAGAAACGTCTCTCGATTATCCCGCTGATTCGTCCCGAGCAGCTCAAAGATCTCAAAAAGAGTATTCCATTTGAAGTGGCAGTAATTGACTAGTAGATTTTTGGGTTTTTGGAGTTTGAGTGACTATGTCGAAGCCACACTGTCAGTCAAATGGGTTTGAGTGACTATGTCGAAGCCACACTGTCAGTCAAATGGGTTTGAGTGACTATGTCCAAGCCACACTGTCAGTCAAATGAGTTTCAGTGACAATGTCCAAGCCACACTGTCAGTCAAGTGGGTTTCAGTGACTATGTCCAAGCCACATCGGCTCACCCACACGATAAACACCCATACATAAACAAAAAAGCAGACCCGCGGGCCTGCTTTTTCTTTTTAATTTATCCTAGTAAATCGTGGATGTCTTTGTATTCTCTGTTTTGAGCTTCCGCAACTGCTTTATAAGTTACGTGGCCCTGGAATGTGTTAAATCCGCCTGCGATTACAGGGTTTTTAACCACTGCTTCTTTGTAACCGTTATTTGCAATCAGCAGTCCGTACTGAAGTGTTGCGTTTGTCAGTGCGTTTGTTGATGTGCGCGGCACAGCTCCCGGCATGTTAGCTACTGCGTAATGAATGACGCCATGCTTTTCATATGTAGGGTTATCGTGTGTTGTAATCTTATCGGTCGTAGCAAAAATACCACCCTGGTCGATTGCAATGTCAACGATAACTGATCCCGGTGCCATGTTCTTAATCATTTCTTCAGATACTAATTTAGGTGCTTTCGCTCCCGGAATTAATACTGCGCCGATAACTAAGTCACTTGCTTCAACAGCCATTTTGATGTTTAACGGTGTAGACATTAATGTCTGCACACGTGCGCCGAATAAGTCATCCAGCTCTCTTAAACGTTTAGGGTTTAAGTCTAAAATAGTTACGTCTGCGCCAAGGCCGATTGCCATTTTGGCAGCGTTCGTACCTGCAGCTCCCCCGCCGACGACAGTTACCTTAGCTTTTTCCACCCCGGGTACACCGCTCAGGAGAATTCCTTTACCGCCGTTGATGCTCATTAAGTGCTGAGCGCCAACTTGTACCGACATGCGTCCTGCGACTTCACTCATCGGTGCAAGAAGCGGCAGTGAACCGTCCGGCAGCTGAATTGTTTCATACGCGATTGCAGTTACTTTTTTATCGACTAAAACTTGAGTTAATGCTTCTTCAGGTGCAAGGTGTAAGTATGTAAATAGGATTGAATCTTCTTTAATAAGATCAAATTCCTCGGCTAACGGTTCTTTTACCTTAATTACCATTTCAGCATTCCAGGCTTCTGCTGCCGTATCGACGATTTCCGCACCCATTTCAGTGTACGCTGAATCTTCGAAATACGATTTGCTGCCTGCATTTTTTTCTACGAGAACAGTATGTCCTGCCTGCACAAACGCGTAAACGCCGCCCGGTGTCAGACCCACTCTGTTTTCGTTATTTTTTACTTCTTTCGGTATACCAATAATCATTTCTAAATCCCCCTTTATTCAAACAAATATATTGTATCACAGAAAGTCACAAATTAGTCTACAATTATCTCAATTTTTAAAGTTTTGGAAGCGCAACCATATGGTATAATATAACTAAGAAGAGGAAATGGAGTTGATTCTTAATGTTACAATATCAAAACATCTTAGTTGCAGTAGACGGATCACACGAAGCAGAATGGGCATTCCAGAAAGCAGTCGAAGCTGCGAAACGTAACAATGCTAAACTTTCGATTATTAACGTTATTGACACTCGCTCTTTCGCGTCTGTTGAAGCTTACGACCGTTCAATTTCAGCACGTGCGAACGAATTTGCTCAAAAATTACTGGACGGATATGAAAAAGTTGCATTAGACAAAGGTGTTGAACATGTAGAGAAAATCATCGACTATGGTTCACCGAAATCAATTATTCCTAAAAAAGCTGTAGAAAAAATCGGCGCAGACTTAATTGCCTGCGGATCGACCGGTCTGAATGCGGTTGAACGCTTCATCATCGGATCGGTTTCCGAAGCAATTGTAAGAAATGCTAAATGTGACGTACTGGTAGTACGTACTGAGACATTACCTGCTGACTTCGAGCCGCTGGTAGCTACTGAAGAGTTTATTGAACAAAGCCGCTAATATCTAAATAGCGGTTACTGTAAAAAAGTAATGTGCCTGACGGGTACATTACTTTTTTATTTGCACTTTATCGTCTGCACTGAATTCAAATTCACTTTCGGAGGTTTACTTATGGAACTTGGAATTAATACGTTTGGTGATGCGGTCTTTGACCCCCAGACAGGCAAAACAATTTCCCACGCAGAACGTCTGCAGGAACTTGTGCATGAAATGGAAACGGCAGACCGTGTCGGTCTTGATATATTCTCAATTGGTGAACATCACCGCGACGACTACGCAGTGAGTGCACCGGATGTTGTACTTGCAGCAGGTGCTGCTGTGACGAAAAACATCCGGTTATCTAGCGGAGTGACAGTCTTGTCTTCGGATGATCCGGTACGCGTTTATGAACGCTTCTCCACATTAGACGGTATTTCAAACGGCCGTGCTGAAATTATGGCCGGCCGCGGCTCGTTTATCGAATCATTCCCGCTGTTCGGTTATGATTTGAATAATTACGATACATTGTTTAATGAAAAGCTGGATTTACTGCTGACGCTGCAAAAAGGCGGAAAAATTAACTGGTCAGGTACACACAGACCGGCGTTGGAAAATGCAAAAATTTTCCCAAAAACAGTCCAGAATGAAATTCCAATCTGGATAGCGAGCGGCGGTACACCGCAATCGGCAAAACGCGCTGCAGAACTCGGCATGCCGTTAGTGCTTGCGATTATCGGCGGAAGCCCGTTCCAGTTTGCAAGAATCGCAGACTTTTACCGGCAGACTGGTGCAGCCGCAGGACACGATAAAAGTAAGCTGAAAGTCGCAACGAACTCACACGGATTCATTTGGGATACAGACGGCGAAGCACGCGACCTGTTCTTCCCTGCCATCTCGATATCGATGACGAAACTTGGCCGCAAACGCGGCTGGGGACAATATACGAGAGAAACATTCGATAACATGTGCGATCCGGAAGGCGCATTGTACGTCGGCAGCCCGGAAACAGTTGCACGAAAAATTATCGCACTGTATGAACATATGGGTATTGAACGCTTTACACTGCAAACACCTGTAGGTACAATGCCACACGATCAGGTGATAAAAACAATCGAACTGTTTGGTGAAAAAGTTGCACCTTTGGTCAGAGATGGTGTTACGAAGATTAAAGCAGAGAGAAATATGTAGTATTTAAAAGAGGATGTCCCGGGACATCCTCTTTTTGTGTGTTGAGTGACCATGTTGAGACGACATCGTAAATCAAAGTACTTCGAGTCACCATGTTAAAGCCACGAAGTGTATCAAGTTTCTAATTTCCCAACAAAAAACTCGCGGCATTTCCATGCCCCGAGTCTTTATTCAGCTATAAATACGTTCATGTTCGAAAGAATCTCAAGCGTTTTATCGTGCAGGTCATCACTTGCTGCTGCGACGAGGTTTTTATTGATTGTAATATTCGCTTCCGGAAATATATTCTGAATGACCATTATATTAGCAAGCACACAGACGTTAGTTTCAACACCAATGAATTCAATCATCTGATTCGTCTCGACTTCATCTTTATAATTTTCATAAATATTTTTCGCCTCTGTCGGCGGTATACCGTAAAAGGTTTTCGTGTATTCGTCACCGTGTTTCTCAAGCCGGGTATAAAATCCCGGGTATATCGCTTCATCAAATTTAATGGATTCGGCAGAGCGTTCTTTGTATTCAAAGTCAGGATACAAATTTTTCGTATAGAGAATCGATTCGTTGTTCTCTATCGCGAGATCAATTCTTTTTGCCAGACCATCTTCAATTACTTTTGCCCATTCTGCAAAGTTCGTACCTCTTCTGTCGAAAGTATCATTCTGAGCATCTATAACAATAAGTATCTTTACACATCCTGTCAGAAAAATTTCAATTATACTTTATCTATACCCAATATCTCCAAAATAAAAAGCAGCCCGAATGAGCTGCTTAGTTAACCCGTTTCCAATTGCGCTTTAACAGCCCCATCAGATAGGCATCCTGGTATTCACCTTTTGTATAAAACTGTTCTTTCAGCGTACCTTCAATTTCAAAGCCGCTTCTTTCATAAATATGAACAGCTTTTTCGTTGGAAGTATCAACATAAAGATACACTTTATTCATGTTCAGAATGTTAAACGCATATGCGAGACATCTGTCGAACGCAAACTTCGCGTAACCTTTGCCGTTGAATTCCGGTTTGACGATAATCTGAATTTCACAATTTCTGTGAATATAATTAATCTCAACCAGCTCAACTATACCCGCCAGCATACCATCATCCTCGATAACAAATCTTCTCTCGTCATCGTCCATCAGATGTTTTTTATATAAATACTTCAGTTCAGTCAGTGATTCATACGGCTCTTCAAACCAGTACGACATAATCGAATACTCATTATTCAGCTGATGAACAAACTCCAGATCCGTTTCTTCAAGTGCTCTGATTTTCATGATAAAAATCTCCTTAATACAACCTTATTAACTTATCTTTATTTATTTCATCCGTAAAATCGATGAAGTAATCGCTCTGCCATTTTCTGGTGTGTTCAGCTGTTTTATTTAGTTCTGTTTCCCAGTCAGGATATACTCTCATCGCCATTTTCCCTTTAACTCTTTCTGTTTTCAAAATATCTTGTTTTAATAAAACTTCTCTCGGAAATACAAACTGTCCTATTTTCTTACCATCAATAATTGTAATGATTAACTTCTCCGGTGTTTCATTTAAAGTGTAGGGCCTGTTTTTATCATTCTCATTTTTAAGCCAGAACACTGTAAAATAACCTTTTTTTGATGGCGTCTTTTTAGCTTTTCTGCTTCTATACTTCTCTTTGTTTATTTTGAAAATACAGCTTTCATAATTAATATTTAATGGCTCTATACACATTTCGCTAACCTGATTCAGTTCTAATTTATTCAAAATTTTATTAATCATTTCTACTGATTCAAACATACACTCACACCTGACCTTTTCTGCTGAGTAAACTTCATAAAATAAGCAGCTGCATTATAGTACAGCTGCTTACACAGATATATTCAACTACTCCGCCAGTTTCAGCACTTCTCTCGCGATCATCACTTCTTCATCGGTTGGAATTACCAGCACCTTAACCGGTGAATAAGAGTGGCTGATTGTTGCTTCTACGCCTATCGTTTCGTTATTTGTTTTTTTATCCAGATAAACGCCCATGAATTCAAGGCTGTCCAATACTTTCTCACGGATCAGCGCAGAGTTCTCCCCCACGCCTGCTGTGAAAATAATTGCGTCGACTCCGCCCATTCGTGCGGCATATGATCCCATATATTTATGGATGCTCGAACCGAATACTTCCAATGCAAGTTCTGCGCGTTTATTTCCTTTTCTTGCTTCATCGGTAATGTCTCTTAAATCACTTGAGAATCCGCTGACACCGAGCAGTCCCGATTCTTTGTTCAGCACGTTCAGTACTTCCACTGCACTTTTATCTGTTTTTTCCATTATGTAAGGAATCAGCGACGGATCAATGTTTCCCGAACGCGTTCCCATCGTTACACCCGCAAGCGGCGTGAAGCCCATAGATGTATCCAGTGATTCCCCTGCTTTTACTGCAGCGATACTTGCTCCATTACCCAGGTGACAGCTGATCAGTCTCAATTCTTCAATCGGACGTTTCAGCAGTTCACCCGCACGGCCTGTTACATATTTATGACTCGTCCCGTGGAAGCCGAATTTACGGATACGGTAGTCTTTATAATATTTGTACGGCAGGCTGTATAAATACGAGCTTTCCGGCATCGTCTGATGGAATGATGTATCAAACACAGCAACGTGCGTGACGTCCGGCAGCAGTTCCATCATTGCTTCAATTCCCATTAAGTTTGCAGGGTTATGAAGCGGTGCGAATTCAGCCAGTTTCGAAATTTCCTGTATGACCGAATCATCAATAACCACTGCATCAGTGAATGTCTCACCGCCGTGTACGACACGGTGTCCCGTGCCTTCTATCTCATTAATCGACTTGATAATTTTCTTTTCCACCAATGCATCAAGCATGACGTTAACCGCTTCTGTATGCGTCTTAAAATTACGTTCAAGCGTCTCACGCCCGCCGCTGTAGCTCAGCGTAAACTTGCCTTTTCCGAGACCGATTCTCTCAATCAGTCCGCGGGCAATTTCCGTTTCTTCAGGCATCTCAAACAATTCAAATTTAAATGACGAACTCCCGGCGTTTATCGCAATAATCTTAGTCATGTTGTAATCACTGCTTTCTGCTGTATTCTTCATACCAATCATTAAGCTGACGTAAAAACTCCTGCATCTTCTGAGCATTTTTAAAATCAGGCACATCTCCGATTAATACTTCGTTGTTCACAATCGGCGAGAAGCCTTTTTTCAGAACGATAATCGATTTGCGTTGTTTCTCTGTTTTGAAGATGGTTGCCGGTAAGTTTAAGAACATTAACAGCGTCGCATCTTCAGAAATATATTTCTTAATGGTTTCATTATTTTCTTCAAGCATATTTGACGGTACGATAAACACCCCGAGCCCGTCGTCTTTAACAAGATTCATGCCCGCTTCAAGCATAAGCAGGTGCGCGTAGCTCTGCCCTTCTTCAAATGCTGTTTTATAGTCTGCAGCCGGCAGCGGGTAATAACCGACAGGCAGGTCGCCGACAGCAATGTCGCTCGTCGGTATTCTGCTCGGTTCAATGACGTTCTGCGGGTGAATGTACATCGGTACTTTCAGGAACTCGCACAAGTTCGCATTAATTTCAGCAAGTGCCGGGTCAACTTCAACACCTGACAGGTTTACGTTATCCACCATTTCTTTAATTGTCATTGCAAGGTGCCCCGTACCGCTTCCGATATCAAGCAGTTCAGTTTCTTTGCCTTCAGTGAACAGATCGATAATGTGTGCAGCCAGGTAGCCGATCGCATCCGGAGTCAGCTGATGGTTGCTCTGAACAGGTTCTTCTTTTACCTGATAAAGGTAAGCAAACTGGAACGCTTTTCTAAGCTCGCTCATCGAACCTTCAGCGTTGACCTGCAGCAGACTTTCCGCCAGTGCTTCCAGTCTCGGTTTTTCATCGTGTTTAACAATCTCATCTATTCTCTTAATCAGTTCTTCATACACTTGTTCCATCGTAGTTTTCGCCATTAAATATCCCTCTTTAAACAAAATATGGACTATCCGTATAGGATAGTCCTAGTTACCTTGATTATATTATATCACTGTCGCCGCTTCAAACACTTAACATCGGCTCTTAGTCGAAAGTTCTGTCCGCTGTCTGTCTGAAGTCTTCTTTTTCTTTTAATTTGCGTTCAGTATGCGGATGCATTTCGTGTTTAATCACATCGCCGTATTCTTTGTACTTGTTATCTACCGCGTACGTATCACCGATAAAGTCATGCAGCCCGATTTTTGAGTCGGTAAATAATACTGCAAGATACGGTAAGTACAGTAATGTATTTGAAATGACTCTCCCGACTGTCTCCCTGAAGAACACCTGGCTGAATGTCAGCTTCGTCCCTTTTGAAGAAATTACGCTGATGCCTAATATCATTTTGCCCAATGTCTGCTTCAAGAAGAAGGTCATCAGAGTAAAGTATAAGAAGTACAGCAGTGTTGTCGCAATGTTTTCAATCGACAATGCTTCAATGCCAAAATAGACGCCTCTGACTTCAAGTACCGTTAAAATCGGTATAATCGTCAGCTGAGCAACTGCCCAGAGTACAATCACATCTATAATGTAGCTGATGAATCTCGGGAAAAAGGCAGCATGTGTCATGTAATCCAGCTGCTGGATATAATCGGTATCTTTTCTTACAATTCCGTTGTTCTCTTCCATCGATACCCCTCCTTATTCATAAAGATACATCGGCTCTGCGCCCTGGCGGTTGTTAATCAGTTCCTGAACCATTTTCACTTCTCCGCCGCCTGTAATTCCTTCTAGAGCATTTTGAATCTTAACGCCGAACGGGAATGATGTTGACGGTGTGCCGCCGAATTCAACAACCTGCGGTGTACCGCCGACTTCTTCTTTCAATGCAGTAAGTGCATCATCCAGGTAACCTTCCTGGTCAACAAGTCCGTTCTCAATTGCTTCCCCGCCGAGGTAAATTCTGCCGTCAGCAAGTTTTCTTACTTCCTCTTCACTCATACCGCGTCCGTCTGCAACGACATCAACGAAGTCCTGGAACATCGTATCGACGATTTCCTGTAGGTAATCCTGTTCTTCGTCAGTTGCTTCGCGTGAAGCGGACATCATGTCTTTCATCTTGCCGCTCTTATATACATCGAAAGAAATTCCGACGTTTTCAGCAAGCTCAGTGTAGTTCATGCTCTGCATAATTACACCGATTGAACCTGTAATTGTTTCAGAAGTAGCAAAAATCCGGTCAGACGGCGCTGAGATGTAATAGCCGCCTGAAGCTGCCATGTTGCCCATCGAGCTGTAGATTGTCTTGCCGCTTTCTTTAACTGCCATCAGCTCTTTATGTATCTCCGCACTTTCAAAGACACCGCCGCCCGGTGAGTTAACGTTAAGCAGTACTGCGCTGTATGAATCGTCAGCTGCAATATCTTTTAATGCCTGGATTGTCATCGGATGATCATAGCCTTCAGTCGCGAACATGCCGCCGCCTGTCGTGCCTGTATCCTGAATCACACCATCAAAGTTGACGACCGCAATTTTACTGCCGGCATCCCCCTCTTCGAGTACCTGGCTCATCGGTGCATTTACACCGGAAAATTCATTGAACATATCTTCCCAGTCACTCGCCCACAGCGATGTCATAAATGACGCACCGAGGCCCAGGATGACCAGCGCAATTGCTGATACTAAAGCGATTATTCTTTTCATGAAATATCCTCCTATTTTAAAAGTCAGTTTTATGATAACACTTTTCCCGATGCGTTTCGCCCCGCAGCCGGGAATTATATTATCAAATTCTGGTGAAGGTTTTATCCTGATTTTAAAAAAGGCATCAAAGCGCTTGTCTTCATCAGTCAGACCGGTAAAATTCCTCATCATTCAGCGATAGTCATGCATAAAATCATTCACTGGGTTATAATTTGAAATAATTGAATTATTAAGACTTTAATTGAATGCGGTAATTATTGTCAGACATTTAAATGTATAAATGAATTATTTTGATATAGGAGTACGTTATATATGACAAATAACACTATTTATTTCTTTGAACCAAACAATAAGAACTCAAAAAAGATTACGGCAGATCTCGTTAATCTGTTCGCAGGAATCGGCATTACTACTGTCGACAGCTGTCATGATGCAAGCATCGTTGCATCGGTTGGCGGAGACGGTGCATTTCTGCAGGCGGTAAGAAAAAATGACTTCCGCAGCGACTGCATGTACATCGGCATCGGCATTGAAGAAAAGAATTATATGTACGTGGACTTTAATTACCATAATCTGTCTGAAATCAGACAGGTTTTTAAAACAAATGGCTTTGAAACACGCAGCTACCCTGTTATCGAAGTGAAAGTGAATAACAATCAGCCGAACTACTGTCTGAATGAATTTACGCTGCGCACGAGTCTTGTCCGCACGATTATGATGGATATTTACATAGACGACTTTCTGTTTGAGCACTTTAACGGAGACGGTATCGTCATTTCCACACCGACCGGTTCAACCGGCTATAATAAATCACTCGGCGGTGCTGTTGTCGATCCGTTAATCAGCGCAATGCAGGTAACGGAACTCGGGAGTGTCAACAATAATAACCACCGGACACTCGGTACGAGTTTCCTGCTGTCGAAAGCACGCCCGATTACACTTGCAATCGACCAGTCGAATGACTACTACCCCATTATGAGTATGGACAACGAGGCACTGAGTGTGCAGAATACGGAAACAGTCCGTATTAAATTAAGCGATAAAACGATTAACACAATCAGACTGCACAATAATACATTCTGGCACAAAGCCCAGAGAAACTTCCTGTAAAGGCGGCGGTTCAGATGACGATAAAATACGATTTACATACAATAGCAACGAATACGCTGCGCCCGAGAAAACTTGCGTGAAACGGCAGGGCAGGATATGTTGCATCAGCTTTACTCACTAAAGACAATCATGTCTATACAGGAGTGGCGATAGATGTTGCCTGTTCGATAGGTTTCTGTGCAGAACACTCTGCGATTGCAGCAATGGTGACAGCCGGTGAAACACGTATTAAAGAAATCATTGCGGTACACCGTGACGGCCGCGTTCTTCCGCCATGCGGGAGATGCCGGGAATTTATCGTGCAGATCCATAATGAGAATTATGACTGCTGTGTCCACCTGCCCGGCGAAAGAGTTGTGAAGCTGAGCGAACTTCTACCTGAACGATGGGATGTATAGTTAAAAATAAAAGTCAGATCCGGGATCTGACTTTTATTTGGTTTATGCGGAGTTATTGGATGGCGGTCGGGGTTGTGAATCTACTTCATATATCGCCTATTTCTGCCCGGCTTCCACCGATGCTCTAAAGAAGAATATACTTAAAATCGTTAAAACTAATCCCAGTCCGTATGTCAATATACCGAAATCATGTAAATCCATTGCCAGCGTCGCGAATAATACAATTACGCCGAGCAGACATACAAATCCTAAAAATTTCATAAAATTTATCTCTCCTTAATCAACTTTCAGTTCTGTTTTCCATCTTCATAAATTTATTGTAACCGATAAAGTAAATCACCGTTCCAATAAGTAACGGTGCGCTGTATCTAATTCTCCACTATATAATATTTTCTTCTGAAATTAAACTGCATGTATATTTCATTGATAAAAACTTATAATAAGATTAAAGAGCTCGGATAATTTCACTGTCACTCAAACCCACTTCATTGACAATATAGAAACCACATTGTCACTCAAATCCCTTTCACTGACAATGTAGAAACCACATTGTCACTCAAACCCCTTTCACTGACAATGTAGAAACCACATTGTCACTCAAACTCACTTCATTGACAATGTAGAAACGACAGTGTCACTCAAACTCACTTCACTGACAATGTAGAAATGACACTGTCACTCAAACCAATTTGAAAAACAAAAAAAGAGACCGGACGGTCTCTTTTTATTTTTACAGCAGATCGCTGAATTCGTCTGTTGTTTCTTCTTTTTTCGACGGCATGTATACTTCTATATTTTCCATCGCTTTTTCAATCATCGGTTCAAAGTCTACTGCTTTCTCAAATTTCTTCACTGATTCCAACGAAGGTTTCGTCTTCGGTGCTTTTGGTTTGAATATAGTACAGCAGTCTTCAAATGGCAGAATTGATGTTTCGTAAGTGCCCATCTGTTTCGCCATATTAACGATATCGTTTTTCTCCAGTGTCAGTAACGGACGCAGTACCGGAAGTGTTGTGACTTCATTGATTGCGAACATACTTGTTAATGTCTGTGATGCTACCTGACCCAGGTTTTCACCGTTCACTACTGCTTCCCCGCCGATATTCATCGTTAATTTCTCAGCAATTCTCAGCATAATACGTCGCGTTGATGTCATCGAAAGGTTGTCCGGGATACGGTCATATAATGTTGTCTGGAGTTCTGTGAACGGTACGATGTGAAGTTTAATATCGTATCCTGTTCTCTCGCTCATAATATCGACAAGTGCTTTTACTTTGTCAGTTGCCTGCGGACTCGTATACGGTGGTGAATGGAAGTGAATGGCTTCGATTTCCACTCCGCGGCGCATAATATCGATACCTGCAACCGGTGAATCGATTCCGCCTGAAAGCATTAATAATGCTTTCCCGCCGGTACCGAGCGGCAGTCCGCCGAGACCTTTAATCGTTTCATAGTACATATAAATTGCATCCGGACGGATTTCAGCAAGAATTTTATAATCCGGTTTTCTTACGTCAACTGTCAGGTGTGAAGTGTTCCCTACAACGTGGTTGCCCAGCAGCTGCTGAACGCCGTAAGTATCCAGGTGGTACTGTTTGTCTGCACGTTTAACTTCTATTTTAAATGAATGGCCTTCTTCAATTTCATTTGCAAATTTAAGTGCAGTTTCTTTCATTGCTTCGTCCGTTTTTTCCAGTCTTACTACAGGTGACATGCTTAAAATACCGCTGATATTCGTCAGTTTATCGATAATTTCATGAGGGTCTTCACCGTTTATAACAATATACGCACGGTCGCGGTTCGCTTTAATCTGCACATCATACTGTTTCAATGCTTTCATCATGCGGTCGCGCAGTGCATTAACAAACATCTTTCTGTTTTTCGTTTTCAGCGTCAATTCACCGTAACGGATTAATATGTGATCAAATTTCATTTCAGTACATCTCCTAATTCTTCATAAACCTCTTTTAATGCTGTGATTAATTTATTTACATCGTCTTCAGTCGTGCTCCGTCCCATCGAGATACGGATACTGCCTTCGATTACGTTATCTTCATTATCCAGTGCAAGGAGTGTTTCGTTCAGCGTTGCAAGTTTGGATGCGCATGCACTTGTCGTCGATACTGCGATGCCGCGTTTTGACAGTGCATTCACGACTACTTCGCCTTTCGCTCCGACAAACGACATGTTTACAATATACGGTGCTGCTTTCGGCTGCAGCCGGATAAACTCCAGGCCCTCAACCGATTCGCGTATCTTCATATTAAACTGTGATAAACGTTTATTCACTTCACGCGCTTCGCCAAGTGTCAGTCTGAGTGCTTTCGCCATCGCTGTAATTCCCGGCAGGTTCACAGTACCGCTTCTTATATTATACTCGTGTCCCCCGCCGTATAAAACAGGTCTTATCGTTGCAAGGTCTCTGATGAACAAACCTCCGATTCCCTTTACGCCGTTAAACTTATGTGCAGAAATACTGATTGTATCGACTCCGTTGTAATCCAGATCCGCTTTGCCGATTGCCTGTGTAGCATCGACATGGAAATGAACTTTCGGATAGTCTTTAAGCATCTTCACAATTTCTTTTATCGGCTGCACACTTCCGATAATGTTGTTCAGTGCCATGACAGTAACGAATACTACGTCACTGTCCAGCATTGATTTTAAGCTTTCCAGATTAACTGTGCCGGCTTCATTCGTGTCAATATACTTCACGTTAAAGCCGTCATTCTTCATTTCTTCCAGCACGTTCACGATACTCGGATGTTCAAGTTCACTCGTTAAAATCGTCCTGCCGAATTGTTTTTTCCGTTTCAGCATACTCTGAATCGCAATATTGTTGCTTTCGGTTGCACTCGCAGTAAAGACTAAATCATAAGTCTTCAGCTCCATCAGGTCCAGTATTTGATTTCTCGCCGCTTCAAGCAGTCTCGAAGCATCTTTACCGCTCTGATGGATACTCGCTGTGTTAAAGAAATATTTTTCACTTACTGTCATATATGTCTCAAGCGCTTCTTTGTAAGGCGCTGTCGTTGCTGCATTATCAAAATATATCATCCAAATTCACCTCTCACATAAAATGACTTAGGATATGACATATCCTAAGTCATTATGTTAATTATTATCAAATTGTTTTTCGATCTTCGCTGCACTGCCGGGCTCCACACTTTCAACTGCATCTTTCGCAACATCCAGTGCGCGCTTGTAGCGGTTTTCTTTAAATAAGCGTTCCGCTTCATTTAAGTGCGCGTTTAAGTCCGCATCCGTACTGCGGAATCTGTTTCCGTACTGAATCATCAGCTCTGTCAGCTGTGAATCTCTCATAACCGCATAAGCTTCCTGTTCGAATTTATTCATCATCAGCACAGTGTCGTTCACTTTAGCTTTAACATATTCGACATTCAGCGGTTTGCGGCTGAAGTAATTGTCTATCTCTCTGATATTAACTTCAATCTCATGTTTCATAACGATAAACTGCTCAGGCAGTGTCACCAGGTTTGACGACATCAGTTCACGGTAAACTTTCTCTTTACGGTCGTTAACGTAACGAATGTTTTCGCGTGCTTCTGCATCATCTTCACGCAGGTTGACAAGATGTTCCTGAATGCTGTTCTGTTCTTCATGAATCGTATGCGCATTATTTTTCAGATAATCGATGTTGTCCACAATTGCACTGTAGCGCGTCGTGTTCTTCTCAGTTTCTTCAATCATGCCGCTGTAAATTGAAATCAGATTTTCAATTTCGTTTTCGTAGTTCATGACTTTCTGAACATCCGACTCATCGATATGGTACTGCTCCTGAATATAATCAATTTCGGTACGCAATGTGTAGTTCAATGCTTTGGCGTTAAACAGTTCATCGGTAATCACATCTTTACCGCCGTCGAACTTGTTCTTCGCATTGACTTCATGTTCAACGAGCTCATACATATCATCCAGCTCATCGTGGATGTTATCTAAAATTGAGTCCGCTTCTTCAAGCTCAAGTTTTGCCACAAGCGGCTCCACTCTGTTTAAATTGCTTTTCAGCGTGGATAATCTGTTTTCCACCTTAATGTGGTCCAGGTCATACCCTTTGGCACGCAGATCCCTGCAGCCGTAACGCAGTTCCTGGAACTGCTGCGGCAGCTCTTTTTGTACTTCTTTAATCAGCTTCGGAATTTCGTCCATGCTGTCTTTTAAGTTCAGCAGTTCGTTGTAAGTATTGAAGATAAACTCATTGGCACGGATATAATCTCCGTCATTAACCATTTTCTCGTACTTCGCAACTTCCGGTTCGTAGGCTTTAATAACTTCCTCAAGCGGTTTTTTAGCATCTCCGAACTTATGTCCGTTCGCCAGCACATCGCGTTTGGCTTCACGGTATAAACGTTCGCTCTCTACGTTCTGATGCTTCCCCTCTTCCACAGCTTTGATAAACCCTGCTACTTCTTCAGTCAGTTCATCGTACTTATTTTTAATGATCTCGATATTTTCCCCTGCGAGTTCATTGTTTTTAGTACTTTGGGAGAATTTAAATTGCTCCACGTTCGTTTTAGACTGTTCAAGTGCATTTTCTGCATGTGTACTATGAGTATTTAATGTCTCGTTCCATTCATCCTGCCAGTTGTTGTAAAGCCCCTTTGCTTCACCGTGCAGGTTATAGTTTTTCAGTTTCACCAAGTCGAGTTTAAATGGAAGCTGATTCACTTCATGCAGTCTGTTGTATTGAGTATCAATCATTTGTGTTTTTACAGATCTTAAATACAGCAATACTGCTGCTGCCACGATGACCAAAATGATAATCGCGATTAATATATACACCCACATACACTTTACCTCCTAGATATATACTCAATTATAGCTCAAATCGTTGCGTTGCAAAACATATAAATGTATAATTTCTTAAAATCAACAATATACATAGAAAGCGTGGAGGCATAACATGTTCACTAATACAGAAATAAAAGATTACGAGACGCTGAATAAAATGCTGAAAAGCCTTATCGAAGATGAAACAGACAGAATTGCAAACCTGTCAAACGCGTCGGCACTGTTAAATATTTTCCTTAAAGATATAAACTGGGTCGGTTTCTATTTATATGAAGAAACGAGTAATGAATTAGTTCTTGGGCCATTCCAGGGACTGCCTGCATGTGTACGCATTGAAAACGGCAAAGGCGTATGCGGAACAGCATTCCGCGGCAACGATATCTTTATCGTTGATAACGTGAATGAATTCCCGGGTCATATTGCATGCGATGCAGCAAGCAAATCAGAAATTGTTCTGCCGCTTTATAAAGACGGAAAAGGTATTGGTGTGCTTGATATCGATGCACCGATTTATGACCGTTTTACAGAAGAAGACCGTACGGGTCTGAAAGCATTCGTGGAAACGTTAATTAACCACATTTAACATTGACTTCGGATAACCGAAGGTGTAAAATGAATTATTGTGTAAATGAACAGTATAAGTAGCGGATAGTCATTGCGAGTCAGTATGCGATCCCCGCGGTTGGTGTGCTGCGTAACCAATGCTATGAGGCGAAGGCACTTTAAATCGTATACCCTCGCAGGAGATTATTCCCTTATGATGTTTTTTGCATATATTATAAAACATAAGGAGGAGCTATATATGGCTCGTTTTACAGGTTCAATCTGGAAAAAATCACGTCGCTTAGGAATTTCCCTAACTGGCACAGGTAAAGAATTGGAGCGTCGTCCGTACGCACCAGGTCAGCACGGTCCAACACAAAGAATTAAATTATCAGAGTACGGAATGCAGTTACAGGAGAAACAAAAACTTCGTTACATGTACGGCGTTAACGAACGTCAATTCCGCACACTATTTAACCGTTCAGGTAAAATGAAAGGTGTTCACGGTGAGAACTTCATGATCTTACTTGCGACTAGATTAGACGCAGTAGTTCGTGCATCAGGTCTTGCCCGCACACAACGTCAAGCACGTCAGTTAGTTAACCACGGTCACATCACTGTGGATGGCAAACGTGTAGACATTCCTTCATTCATCGTTAAACCAGGACAAGTTATCGGAGTTCGTGAAAAATCACGTAAACTTGATATCATTGCAGAAGCTGTTGAATTAAGCAACTTCACTCCTGAGTACCTGACATTCAACAAAGATAACCTGGAAGTTACTTTCGACAGAATGCCAGAACGCAGCGAATTACACGCTGACATTAACGAACAGTTAATCGTTGAGTACTACTCAAGATAATAACTTTGGAAGATCCGAAATCATTATTAAATGGTTTCGGGTCTTTTTTTGTGGTTTTTGAGCTTTATCGAGTGAAAAGTGTCATCCGGACATGGTTGAATGACAACAGGACAGCGCCGTTGTGAACCGAAGCTGCTGGAATAACAACGGGACAACGGCGTTATCATCTTCTCAGTCCTCACAACACCCACATACTATAACACGGCCCAAAATCCCATACAGGGATCTCCAGCCGTGCCCAACAAACAATATTCTATTCTTTTTATCAGCTTTTATAATAAATTCATCTGCAACAATAGGTTAATCTTCTACGCTGTATCTTACTTCTTTAAAAGTAGCAATATCACCATCAAGTTTATCATTATCAGTTTGTATTAATTGAACTTTTGGATCATAATCTGTTCTTTTTGCATCTTCTATATCATCGATTGAAAATGTATAGACAGTATTATTTTCTACAGCTCCTTCATGAACAGTTTCATTTGCGATAGTAATAAATGCAGGTTTACTCTCATCGATATCCTGCATTTTAATTTCAATTTCATTACTGTCAGCTGTAATATTTGATGTCAGTATTTCCAGTTTCCCGTTTCCTGTGTCATTTTCGAATGCTGCCTCAATACTTCCGCTGTTTTCTTCGGTGATACCTTCTTCAGAAGAACACCCGCTTAGTGCAGCAAAAGATAGTCCGGCGATTAGAATAAATTTAAAATTTTTCATCGATATGCTCCTTTTATGTATATATTTATCTTTTTTTAATATACACTAATTAAATGTAATTTTTCCAGTTAGAAGACAAAAAAAGAGACACCCGGAGGTGCCTCTTAAAAATTAAACTATTTATTAAACAGTTTCAACGTTGACAGCTTGTGGTCCGCGTTGTCCTTCTTCGATTTCAAAAGTAACTTTTTGACCTTCTTCTAAAGTTTTGTATCCTTCACCTTGGATAGCTGAGAAGTGTACGAACACGTCGTCTCCTGCTTCTTGCTCGATGAAACCAAAACCTTTTTCTCCATTAAACCATTTCACAGTTCCTTCATTCATTGAAAAAACCTCCTTGTGCTTATGCACGTGTTATTTTTGCAGTTTTAAACATTTAAAAGAGTTTTTTCAGTAATATGAATAGAAACTATTTAAACTTTGACTTAAAAACTACACTCTTAATATACCATGGTCTGACCAATAAGCCAACCCAATTATCAAATTATTTTAACTTTCACACGCCCAATTATCTTTATCTCCGTCCATTTTAGACTGATATGCAGGATGGTCGCTGGCAACGCCGTCAGGGAATTCAGTGCGTAATTCAGTACAGTTTGCAAAGTTATAAGAAGCACCTGAACCCGCATCACTGCTTTGATTCAGATTAGTTTCAGGCACAGTTTCAACAACTGCTTCTTCTTCCGTTTCACTGTTAAACCCTTCGCCAGTTTCGTTCACATAGCCTGGAATTGACCAGATGCCAAGCTGATTATCTTTGGCATACTGTTCTTTTTCACGGAATTCAACAAGGTAGCGCTGCTGCTCATATATGTAACCCACTCTCGCAAGCCCTTCTTCAAGCAGCACTTCATGAACACTCTCACCGTCAGCATATAAATAGACTAAATGTCTGCCATAGTGATCCGTCTGTTCACCTTCATCATACTCAATATGCAAAATATCAGCATTGTTCATCAGCTCAGTCATTCTCGCTGAAGCTTCGGGACCAAACGGTTCCACAGGTTTATTCGGATGCACTGTTTCCGGTGTATCGATTAATAAAAGACGCAATTTCAACAGATTATTATCACTGTCTATAACATGAACAGTATCACCATCCACCACACGATAAAGTTCTACTGCCGTCAAACCGTCCATTTGTGAAGATAACTTTTCCTCTTCTTCTTTCTCTTTCTGAGCCTGTTTTTCTTTTTCAGCTCTCTCTTTAGCCGCTTTTTCCGCTGCAAGTTTTTCTTCTTTTTCCTGCTGCTCTTTTGTCTCACGCTCCACTTTTTCCTGTTTTTCTTTGTCAGCCTGAGCCTGTTCTTCTTCAGCTTTCTTCTGAACTGCTGCGTCTTCTTTTTCTTTCTCGACAGTCAACTGCTCTTTCTCCGCCTGTTTTTCAACTTCGGAGTCTGCTTCGTTCGCTTCAGAAATTTCTTTCGCTGTCTGTACAGACTCTGATTCTACTTTTGCTGCTGCATCCTCTTCTACGTTAGTTCCGGGAAGAGTAAATGCAAATAACAGAAACAGTATAAATCCAATAATAAATCCATTGCGTGAAATTTTACTGAATTTACCTTTTTGCTTGTACTTTAAATTATAAAAACGGCTGGATGCCATCGATATGAACATTCCAATCGACACCATGACCCATAAAATTAAGAATGCTTCATTGATTGTGGCACCTTCTATAATCAATGCGCGATTGATCATCAGAATACCAGATACAGTTAACAGTACAAATACCGGCTTCCAGAAAGATGCGCTATCTTCCTTATCAGTCCAGTGTCCGTGCATTGCCAGACCGAATAAAACTGCTGTGGAAATCGTTCCAATAAAAATTAAAAAACCGAACATAATACCCATTTAGTCAACTCTCCATTAAATAATCATGTCTGTTTATTATACGTGATAAAAAGTATCTGTGAATAAACAATTAATGGAAACTTTGACCAAGTTGGTACTTATCCGGATTTTGATATTTTATTAGTTTTCTTTCGCTAATTTATACTGTCTTTAAAACTAAGGGAATTTTATAAAAATAAAAATCGGCATTGAACATTAATCTGTTCAATACCGGTCTGATTTTTATCTATTAAATGATTCCCATAATGAATGCGACGGCCATTGCAAGTATACTGAATGCCCATACCCACCAGAATGCATAGCGGATATAACGTCCCATTTCGATGCCTGCAAGTCCTACAGCGAGCCATAATGCCGGTGCAAACGGACTGATGAATGTTCCGATAATATTACCAATCATAATTGAGTATGCTGCAGTAATACTGTCAACACCGTGTGCTGTGACAATCTGATCCACTACAGGTAGCAGTGCAAAGTAGTATGCATCAGTGTTCAGCACAAGTTCAAGCGGTGCACCGAAGAATCCGATAATGTAGTGCAGATACGGAATAAGGAATGCAGGCAGTATGACTACGATATCCTCTGCCAGTGAATTAAGCATCCCTGTGTTTTCAAGTATCCCAAGGAATGACCCTGCTGCGAGAATTATCGATGCCATCATTAAGGCACTTGGTGCGTGTGCTTTAATTCTGGCCATCTGAACATCCATCCTTCTGCAGTTAAGCGGCAATGCGATACTTACTGCCGGCAGTAATCCTGACATCAATGTCCCCACAACAACAAGTGTTAAGAGCAGGTTAAACCATAACATTTTCGGACGTTTTAATGCTTCTGTTTCAGCATCGATTTGCTAATCCAGATTAAAGTTATCAAAATTAACACCTTCTATCAGCATATCTTTCTTCTGCAGTCTCTTTTTCTCAAGACTGCCGATTAACGCTGCCGATGCAATAAGCAGTACGAGCTGTACTCCCTGCAGCGGAATAAGCGGCTGCCACAGTTCTGACGAGTCCACGCCTAATACAGCTGCAGTACGGCCGAGCGGTCCGCCCCAAGGTACCATGTTCATAATACTTGCACTCATACCAACGAGCATGACGAGCATATACGGGCTCATATTTAACTTTTTATATAGAGGAAGCAATGCGGGAATAGTAATCAGGAAAGTTGATGCTCCTGAACCGTCCAGGTGAGCAATTGCGCCAATAATAACTGTAGCCATCGCATACAAGGATAACATTTCCTTTTGACAGCTTAACCATTCTTGTTATAAGCGGATTAAACATCCCTGTATCCTGCATAATTCCAAAGAACATAAATCCCCTTATGACTAATGCAAAAAAAATTGGATAAACCTATGGATACTAATTAATTTTATTTGTTATCTCATTTACCGGGCTGGTATGACAGGTGTTCATCTGACTCCAAACCTGTCAGGGTTCAGATGATTCCCGTTCATATGAGTCCAAACCTGTCAGGATTCAGATGACACCCGCTCATATGAGTCCAAACCTGTCAGGGTTCAGATGACTCCCGCTCATATGAGTCCAAGCTTGTCAGGATTCAGATGACACCCGCTCATATGAGTCCCAGCTTGTCAGGATTCAGATGACTCCCGCTCATATGAGTCTAAGCCTGTCAGGATTCAGATGACTCCCGTTCATATGAGTCTAAGCCTCAACCTGCCTGAGAACCATCCCAAAATCTGCAAAGAAAAAAGGATAATCAGTCCAATAAAGAACTGATTATCCTTTGAATTTATAATCTTAAAGCATTTCTGAAGACGTTCTGCCCTGCATGTGTAACTGCAGGTAATCCGGTCCGCCCGCTTTAGAGTCTGTACCTGACATCTTGAATCCGCCGAATGGGTGGTATCCAACGATTGCACCTGTACAGTCACGGTTGAAGTATAAGTTACCTACCATGAAGTCACGGCGTGCTTCTTCAATGTGCTCTCTGTTTTTCGTAATTACTGCGCCTGTCAGACCGTAGTCTGTATCGTTTGCGAATTCGATTGCTTCTGTGAAGTTCGATGCTTTCGCAAAGCCGACTACAGGACCGAAGATTTCTTCCTGCATTAAGCGGTCATCGTGCTTAAGTCCTGAGAATACTGTAGGGTTGACGAAGTGTCCTGTTTCATTGTCGACTGTGCCGCCAACTTCAAGTTTACCTTCTTCTTTACCGATTTCAATGTATTTCTCAATTTTTTCAACTGAAGCGTTATCGATTACCGGCCCCATGTAGATATCTTCTTCAGGGTCACCGATTGTTAATTCTTTCGTTCTTGAAACTACTTTTTCAAGTAATTCATCGTGAATGTCATCGAGAGCGATTACACGTGAACATGCTGAACATTTCTGTCCGCTGAACGCGAATGCTGATTTAACGATTGAGTCCGCTGCAAGATCAAGGTCTGCACTGCTGTCAACAACGATAGTATCTTTACCGCCCATTTCAGCGATAACACGTTTAAGGTTAACCTGGCCGTCCTGTACGATTGCAGCTTTTTCGTAGATGCTGACACCAACGTCTCTTGAACCTGTGAACGATACAAATGCTGTATCTTTGTGTTCAACTAACAGGTCACCGATTTCACGGCTTGAGCCCGGAATGAAGTTAACAACACCTTTAGGCATGCCTGCTTCTTCAAGCACTTCTATAAATTTGTAAGCAATTACTGATGCTTTAGATGATGGTTTTAGTAGTACTGTATTTCCTGTAACAAGTGCAGCTGCTGTTGTTCCAGCCATAATCGCAAATGCGAAGTTCCATGGAGAAATAACAAGGCCGACACCTAAAGGAATATAATCGAATCTGTTATATTCGCCCGGACGTGATTCAACTTTGCGTCCGTCTTTTAATTCAAGGTTCTGTCTTGCATAGTACTCAAGGAAGTCAATTGCTTCTGCAGTATCTGCATCCGCTTCTTTCCAAGGTTTACCTGCTTCTTTTACAAGCATAGCTGTGAATTCGAATTTTCTTTTGCGGACGATTGCAGCCGCTTTGAAAAGAACATCTGAACGGAATTCAAATGTAGTTTTTCTCCAATCTTTGAATGCGTCTTTAGCAGCATCCATTGCCTGTAATGCTTCTTTTTCACCAGCCTGTGACATGTTACCGATGATTTCTGATTTCTTAGCCGGGTTATACGACTCAAGCTTTTTATCAGTATGGATACGTTCACCGTTAATAATTAACGGATAATCCGATCCGAAGTCTTTTTTAATTGTTTCAAACCCCTTGTTTAACGCATCTTTATTCTCGTCTAACGAAAAATCTGTAAATGGTTCGTGTTTGTACGGTATCATAAAATAAATTCTCCTTTGTTTTTTAATAATATATAAAACTTATTAAATTGTTTCCGCATTTTTAAGATAACATTATTTACTAAATTGTCCAACTAAATCAGGTTAATTTTTTAAATATTTAGTCCCTTTTCATCAGCGAGTTCACAATATCTATATATGTTGATACAGCAACCTGTAAAACGCTCTCATCCAAATCGAATTTCGGATGGTGATGGCCGTATTTCAGCTCAAATGGAAACAGCATATATGTTGCTTTACCATTTTTTTCAAGCACTCTTTCCATCATCATCGTGACATCTTCCGATGCTCCGAGCGGCAGGGTATCTTTTAAATCTGTAATCAGCTGATTGTTTTTTACAGATTGTTTTACAGCTGTTATAAGCTCATCCGAACAGACTGCATTCGGCGCTTCGCCCATGTCGATAATTTCTACTTCGTTTTCATACATATCGGCGGCAGCCTGAATAACGGTTTTTGCTTTTTCATACATATAATGATTAAGCTCCGTCGTCTCGCCGCGTGTTTCTATTTCCATAAAAGCAGTATCGGCAATAACATTTCTGCCGCTTCCCGCTCTCATCGTGCCGACGTTAATTCTTGTTGAGCCGTCGCCGTGGCGTGCAATCGCATTTAAATTCAATGCTGCACTTGAAGCTGCAAGGAGAGAGTTATTTCCTGCGTCGGGTTCCACTCCGGCATGCGCCGATTTCCCTGTGAATTTCACATCGAACTTTGAACTTGCGAGAAAATCAGTCGTTCCTGCACTGACTGTACCAACCGGCATATTTCTGATACCGACGTGTCCTGAGAAGAAATAATCAACGTCATCGAGCCAGCCTTTTTCTACGATTGATTTCGCACCGCGCACATTCTCTTCTGCCGGCTGGAAAATAATTGTGAACTTGCCTTTAAGAGAATCTTTGCTGGCATTTATATAGTCCGCTAAAAATAATCCGGTTGTAATGTGCCCGTCATGACCGCATGCGTGCATTTCACCTTTGTGCAGTGAGATAAACTGCTCTTCGCCCGGAATATGATCCTCATCTTCAGACTCTGTAATCGGCAGGCCGTCGATATCAAAACGAGCTGCAAAGTGCGGTCCGGGATTACCTGTATCGAGTGTCGCAATAACTCCGGTTGTTCCTTCTTTAACATATTCAAGAAAATCTTCCGGTACACCGTAATTAATTGCTCGTTCATAACTTTTCGTAAACTTCTCTTTTGCAGGAACTCCGGCCCGCGCACTTC
Organism: Jeotgalicoccus coquinae; assembly: GCF_014207425.1. Lineage (GTDB taxonomy): Bacteria > Bacillota > Bacilli > Staphylococcales > Salinicoccaceae > Jeotgalicoccus > Jeotgalicoccus coquinae. The sequence continues at coordinate 1,105,221 of NZ_JACHFF010000001.1, forward strand.
TTAAAAGCACATCATCCCCGAGATAGAGCTTGTAATCCATCTGTTCAAGCAATTTATAAATTTCATAAGTTGTTATAAATTCAGTAAATCCGACTTCCGGCAAGCGGTGGAATCTGCGTCGCATTTCAACCAGATTTTCTTTAATCGTCGTCATATTATTCCTCCGCCAGCTTTTCTAACGAATCCATTGCCATATGAACCATCGCAGTAATACCGTATTCAAATGCATCTTCATTCAGTCTGAATCCCGGATTATGGAGCGGTTTCTGTCCTTCGCCGACAGAAGTGCCGAGCCAATAATATACTCCCGGGTATTCCTTAAGAAATCTGCTGAAGTCTTCTCCTGCAAGACTTGGCAGCAGTGCAGGCGTTGCCTCTTCACCGTACAGATTATTAACGGATTTCTTCAGCTGTGCTGCCCACTCCGTATCGTTCACTGTTGCAGGATAGCCGTCGTAAAACTCTATTTCCACAGTTGCCCCCATTGCTGCAGTCACCTGTTCGACGATTTCGAAGAAACGTTTTTTAGTCAGTTCTTTCGTATCATCAGACTGGGTACGGATTGTTCCTTCCAGTTCAGCAGTTTCAGCAATAACGTTGTGCTTTGTTCCTGCATCAAATCTTCCGACCGTAACGACTGCCGGCTTCATCGGATCAGCGTTTCGGCTGACGATAGTCTGCAGTGCACTGACGACCTGGTTCCCCGCAATAATCGCGTCCGTTGTACTGTGCGGCATTGAGGCATGCCCGCCGGAACCGGTAATTTTAATTTTAAAACGGTCAGAGTTCCCCATAATCGGACCGGCCATTACACCGAATTTACCGACTTCAAGGTCCGGCCAGACGTGCTGCGCCAGCAGCATATCCGGTTTATACTCGTTAAATACACCATCTTCCAGCATGCGTTTCGCTCCGCCGACCGGCGACAGCTCTTCAGCCGGCTGAAATATCAGCAGTATCGTTCCTTTAATCTTGTCTTTGTTATCGTTCAGAATTTTTCCGGCATGAAGCAGCATCGAAGTATGAGCATCGTGACCGCATGCATGCATGACACCGTCATTTAATGAAGTAAACTCTTCTCCGGAAGTTTCCTTAATAGGCAATGCATCGATATCTGCTCTGATACCGATGACTTTACCTTCCTGTTCACCTTTAATAATACCGAGTACACCTGTCTCAGCAAATCCCTTCTGGTACGGAATATTAAATTCGTCCAGTTTTTCCTGGATGCGTTTTGATGTTTCAAATTCTTCTGTGCTTAACTCCGGATGAAGATGGAGCTTTCTTCTGAACTCAACCGCATCATTAATAATATCTTTACTGATTTCCATTGTCAGTCACCCCGTGATAGATTTTGTGCATGGTTACTTTTTATAGTAAGCGATAAATTCATCCTGCAGCGAATCGCCGATATAGCCCTGGCCGGCGTTCATCATCCAGTCGTAGTTATCATATTTCACATTTAACACTTCACCTTTACATTCCACTTCTTCGTTTAAAGGCAGATATAAAACGTGGCGGCGTTTGCCCCCGTATTTCAATCTCGTTCTCATAATTTTAAAGCCGAGCTTGAATTTATCTTTTAAGCTCGCAAGATTTACCGGCATCACAGTTGAGAAAATATAATCGAAGTCCCCGCTCTCACGTACCTGATCTATTAAATACTCACCCATTTTCATCTGCAGTTTCTGTCCGCGGTGTTCGGGATTAACCAGTGAAATTTCAGAGTAAATTGAACGTTCTCTTGAAACGCCGACATCGTCAGCCAGATGTTCCTCCTCGTCCATTGAAGGAATGTACATCATGCGGAGTGCGATCAGTTCATCTTCGAAGTACACGCCCGCAACGTATCCCTGTTCGAGACACTTTTCGAACTCTTCTTTCGTAAGTTTCTCCAGCACTTCCTTTTGTTCAAGGTGTTCATAAACGGAATCCTGCAGACCCATTATTTCCCCGATATCATTTAAGTTAAGTTTTACAAAATTCATTGTAATGCCGCCCTTCCTGTTTGAATTTGATGTTTAGATTGTGCGCTGTCCGGCTATTAATATACTGAGGAGTTGTTGTAAAATGAATATATTAGTGAAATGTCAGAACTCCAGCAATAATAAAACGTTCTTTAAATTGATAAGTGACAAGGATGTAAAAAGTACATCCGTTGATAACTTTATATATAACTGCATGAGAAAAACCAGTGACTTTGATGAGGATAATTTATTGGTGGAGCTGATATATCCGGACCACACAGAATTATATTTAGAATTCAATTTAGATTACAGCCGTTAATTGACGGCTGTTTTTTTTATTTAATATCTTCCAGCCATTCGAACATTAACGGTACCCACTTCTGGACGTGCGGGTTTACTTTACCTGTAATATTCGTAGCAACGCTTAAGCCGTGATCGCCTTTATGGAATGTGTGCAGTTCCCATGGGACATTGTGCGTTTCCAGTACATTGGCAAAATCCAGTGAGTTTTTTATAAAGACGAGTTTATCTTCCCCCGTGTGCCATAAAAATGTCGGCGGAGTATTTTCCGATACATAGTTTTTAACCGTTGCTTTATCGAGTACATCGTCTTCAATCGTGCCGCCGAATACCATACGGCTGGCCATCGACATGTACTGCGGGTCGCCGATACCTCTTTCTTCTGCAATAATTCTGTTCAAATCGTAATCCAGTATCGGATAACCGAGCACCTGGAAGTTCGGACGGTACCACCTTGATTCTCTGCCAGTTAAGTCGCTCAGCCACTCCTGATTCCAGTGGACACCGAGACTTGCTGCGAGATGACCGCCTGCAGAAAAACCGAGCACGCCGATATTATCAGAATCAACGTTGTATTCATGAATGTTCTCTCTGATATGCGACAGCGTTAACGCCAGTTCGATTAAAGGGTTCGGAAACTCGGAACCGAGAACTTTATCAGGCTCAACCATCGATGCGATTTTGTACATCTCATCTCTTTCCGCCGTTCTGCCTTCTGCTTCAATCATCGAACCAATCGTTGAGTAGCGCAGGATAAACACCTGATAGCCCTGTGCAAGGAATTCGTATGCCATCGGTTCCGCTTCCCGTTTTGATACGTACATGTAGCTGCCGCCGGGGCAAATGACCACTGCCGGCTTCGCTTCAAACTTCACGCCGGAGTCCCCTAACAGTGCTGTAACTTCTGCATGATAATTACCAACTTTAAACTTTTTGATTTCCATCGACTCTGCCTCCGTACTCTTGTTACTTTAATAGTACCAAATATTCAGTACTTTTATGAAGGATAAAGAATCTGGATATTCATACGGGGGAGATGTATAATGAGCTGTGCAAATAAAATTACGAAGAGGTTCTTAGCCCTACCCTCTTAAAAAAACTAAGACACACTGACACGTGCCTTCGTTGGCGCGTGTTTTTTTATTTTAAGGAGGATTTTATCATGACAGAAGATTACTCAAAAGATTTAAGTTTACTCGGTAACCAAAATGTTGATTATAAATTTGATTACAATCCGGAAATTCTGGAAACATTTGAAAACGGACATATCGGCCGCGACTACTTCGTTAAATTCAACTGCCCGGAATTTACGACGCTGTGCCCGATGACGGGTCAGCCGGACTTTGCAACAATTTACATCAGCTACATTCCGGATGTGAAAATGGTTGAAAGCAAATCATTAAAATTATACTTATTCAGCTTCCGCAATCACGGCGGATTCCACGAAAACAGCATCAACATGATTGTCGATGACCTGGTTGAATTAATGGATCCTAAATACATAGAAGTATGGGGCAAGTTCACACCGCGCGGCGGAATTTCAATTGATCCTTACGTGAACTACGGCAGACCGGGAACTAAATACGAAGCGATGGCTGACCACCGGATGATGAACCACGACATGTACCCGGAGAAAATAGACAACAGATAATTGATTAACGGGGACGGCTAAGAATTTCTTCCATTTTAAATTGGAGGGAATATATTGATATTTTATTTGACCGCACTCTTTGCGGGACTGCTTGTTGTTTCCAACATACTGGCAGTGAAAGTGTTTACGGTTTTGGGATTTGACCTGCCTGCCGCCGTTATCGTTTATATGGCTACATTTTTAATTACCGATGTTATCGGGGAAGTATACGGCAAGAAAATGGCTGCCCGTGCAATACGAGCAGGATTTGTAACGCAGATTATCGTATTATTTTTTATATACATAGCAATTGAAGTACCCGCTGCACCGTTCTTTGAAATGCAGACGGAGTACGAAATGATTTTAGGCGGAAGCTTCCAGGTAATTATTGCCAGCCTGGTATCTTACCTCGTCAGTCAGAATCTGGATGTATTCATCTTCCATAAATTAAAAGAACGTCACGGCAGACGCCATTTATGGCTCCGCAATAATTTCTCGGCAGTAATTACACAATTTGTTGATACGAGTATATTTATTGTTATCGCATTTATCGGTACAGTTCCGACGAACGTGCTGATCAGCATGATTTTTATGCAGTATATCGCGAAAATAATAATCGTACTGCTGGACACACCGATTGTCTATCTGCTGGTTGGAATTGCACGTAAACAGCTCGACAAAGAACGCGCACTGCTGATGAGCGTGACACAGCAGCTGAGTTGATAGGTTTGCCGGGTTAGTGTGACAATGAAACACACTTAATGGCACAGTAGCGTGGTTACTGTGACAATGAAACACGCTCATTGTCACAGTAGCGTGGTTACTGTGACAATGAAACACACTCAATGGCACGGTAGCGTGGTTACTGTGACAATGAGGCAACCTCAATGGCACAGTAGAAATAAATAAATCCCGTACGTTAGCTCTACACTGGAGACGTACGGGATTTTTCTAATTTTATATACTGTTTCTGACTACTTTTCTGTAATATCCAAGTGACATCAGTGCAAATATTGAGTACAGCACTGTGTATGCTCCCATTACGATCAGCGTCGGTGTCCACATTTCAATTCCGAAGATAAACCATCCGGATTTGACTGCAAACAGTGAGTGCAGCAGTCCGATTATTAAAGGAATACCGAATGAAATTATCATTTTCAGTGCAAGTCCTTTTAATATTTCTCCCTGTGAGAATCCAAGTTTACGCAGCACTTTATAGCTGCCCTTCTCGTCTTCACATTCATCGATCTGTTTGAAGTACAGTATACATCCTGATGTTAACAGGAATGCGAATCCTAAGAATCCGACGATAAACGCCATCATTCCTGACATTTGAATCGTCTCGTTGTATTCCTGAATCCTTGAAGTAAATTCTGGATTTTCTTCATCATCCATCAGCTCAAAGACTTCCTGATTATCCCCGCCGGCTATATTAAATGCATACAGTTCAGAAGGCATTTCATATTCAGCATTTGATTCCGGCTGGTGTTCAGCAAGCTGCTGATACACCGCGTCATCGACAACAAGTACAGGCATTCCGAATGACAGATACGCAGGCAGGATTCCTTCTTCCATCGTTTTTGTCACTTCTACAGTTCTTTCAAAGCCTTTATCGTCTGTAAATGTGACCGGGTCTCCTTCTTTAAATGATACAAACATATCGAGGATTGCCATGGTACCGGTAACGTGCGTCTCATTTTCCGAAACATCAAAGCCGTCAAATTCCGCATCACTTGCGATGACGAGTCCAATTGATTCCAAATTGTCGAGTTCTACTTTGGTATTTTCTTCTGTAGTGGCGACATTGTAATGCATGAATGATTTTTCCATTCTGTCGATTTCATAGCCCTCTTCATTAAGCAGCTCTTCGTAGAAATCAATTTCTTCTGTGCTGTTCACCGTGTAATCATAAGGTGTTCTGCTGTCGAGCATTTTATCCGTTGAGTAATACGTAATATACGACAGCGACATCGCTGTAATACTGATTGCCGTAATAACAGCAATCGCCGTTAACAGAAATGCATTCGAGCGCATTTTAAACATGACACTCGTTACCGATAATACGTCATTTACATTGACGTGGCCGTTTTTACTTTTACGGACCATATTTAACACAAATGCGACTGAACATTTAAATGTAATGTAGGTACCGAGAATCGTCAGGAATAAAATAGAAACCATATAAATAGGCAGCATAACCGGATTTTCCATCGCACGGTCGAACATCGTCTGCGACATATAGTATCCAAGTGCAATCATCAGAATCCCGGCAATGCCGAAAACAATCGTCAGTTTGCCAATCGGTTTCCCTGTGCTTTCAGATGTTTTATTCAGTTTCAGCATTTTTATCAGTGATGAACGTTTCAGGAACACGTAGTTCTGAATCATCAGCACGATAAAGATAAACACAAACACCGCAGCTGTAATCAGTGCAGCCGTTGGAGAAAACTGCATCTCGACCATCATATCAACGCGCATAATCTGCAGAAGAAGCATTAACAGCAGTCTTGAAATAAAGAATCCGAGTAATATACCGCCGATTAAACTTCCGAAATAAATAATAAAGTTTTCAAGCAGAAGTATACCGAATATTTTTCTGCGGTTCATGCCGATCAGCTGGAACAATGCCAGTTCTTTATGACGTCTTTTAATGAAAATCATGTTCGCAAACATTACAAACAGAATAATGATAATGACTACCGTGACCGAACCGACTGAAAACAGAGCAGTCATCGGTGTGCTCGTAGTGATTTCTTCCATTGCCGCTTCATCAATTGTCAGTGTTAACAGTGAGAAAAACAGCGCCACACTGAAGATCAGTGCAAAGATATATAAGCCGTAGTTATTTAAGTTTCTGACGAAGTTTTTTAGAACTAAATTATTCAGCTTCATCGACGACACCGCCCAACACACGCTGTGTATCCAGTATTTCTCTGTAATACGCATCCTGTGACATTTCACCGCGTGTAAGACTCGTATAAATCTGTCCGTCTTTTAAGAAAATTACACGATGTGAGAAACTCGCTGCGGTCGCATCGTGCGTCACCATTAAAATACTGGTGTTCAGCGTTTCGTTCAGCTGCTGCAGTTTCTTAAGTAAGTCGCTTGCCGATTTCGAGTCCAGTGCTCCGGTCGGTTCATCTGCAAAAATAATTTTTGGCTGATGGATAAACGCCCGTGCCGCACTTGTACGCTGTGCCTGTCCGCCTGAAATCTGGCCCGGGTATTTTGCTGCAAGATTACTGATGCCGAGCTGTCCTGCTACGCTGTCAAACTGCGCTTCCGCTTCCCTTTTAGACATTGAACGAATTGACAGCGGCAGCATAATGTTTTCTTTTACTGTCAGCGTATCGAGCAGATTGTAGTCCTGGAAAATAAATCCGAGATCGTTCTTTCTGAAGTCCGCGAGCTTTTTATCTTTTAATGTCGTAAAATCCACACCATCGATGTATATGTGACCGCCGGTCACATTGTCGATTGAGCTGAGCACGTTCAGAAGCGTTGTCTTGCCGGAGCCTGAAGCACCCATAATTGAAACGAACTCACCTTTGTTTAAATTAATATCTATCCCTTTAAGCACTTCTGTGCGGTTGAATTTATTACCGTAACTTTTTTTAATATCTGTCGCTTTTAACAGCATAATTGATTCCTCCTGTTTTTCTTATTAACTACAGTTTATACCGTTTTAGATGCGGTATCGTTTGATTCAGCGAACAAAAAACACTATGAAGTGACATTTTTGTCACTTCATAGTGATTCTAGTAAACTCATTCGCCAGATTGAACGTTAAAGTTACAGTCGTATATTCACCGTACTGTGAAGCTGCTTCGATATTTATACCGAGCACATCGCATACTTCCTTCGTTAAATACAGACCCATACCTGTCGACTGAGCATCGTCGTGATCGCTCGTCGAAGTAAACCCGGATTCGAATATCCGATTAATATCTTTCTGCTTAATACCTCTGCCGTAATCGGTAATTGTCAGTTGTGCCTGGTCATTAATAATATTGCCGTTAATGACAATATCGTTGTTCCGGGAGTACTTCACGCTGTTTGTAATAATCTGATCCAGTACAAACTGCATCCACTTTCTGTCCGTATGAACAAGCGGTTCACTGAGTTCAATATCAAATCCGATGTTTTTCTGCATGCAGATATCTCTCAGCTTTTTAATGGAAATATTCAAAAGTTCTGCAAGATTAATCTCTTCTATATATAAGTCATTCTTAATATTCGGCAGACGTTTTAAATACAGCACTTCGTTCAGCATGCTGTTGAGACGCGACCATTCAGCACCGAGTTTCGTTTTCGGTTCGCCGTCAAGATCATCGATCATCAGTTTCATCGTCGTGACCGGCATCTTCATATCATGTATAAAGCGTGTCAGTTCATCCAGATTCTCACGTGTGCGCTGTGATTCCCGGTCCAGTTCATTCTGATGAGTCCGGCGCAGTTCATCGAGTTTATCGTAAATCATACGCTGCTCCGGCGTGCTGCCTGATGACATGCCGACAACATCATCCAGTGATTCCAGGTGTGCAAGATCACTTGTGAATTGTTTTCTTCTGATAAGGTCCCAGACGATATAAATAATAAAAATCAGCAGATTAAAAATAAATATATACAGTACAGCAATATTCGGAATGCTGTTATCGATAAAACCGATTAATAATATTACCAGGTTAAAGACTGAAAACAGCAGGAATACAGGAATATTTTCTTTTATATACATATTCATCTACTCCTTTAAGATATAGCCGATACCTGTCTTCGTAACAATCGCATCAGTCAGCCCGATTGACTCAAGCTTTTTACGCAGTCTGTTCACGTTCACTGTGAGTGTATTGTCGCTTATAAATTTCGAATCATCCCACAGGGATTCAATAATTTCTGTTCTGGACACCGTGTCCCCCGTGTTCTGGGATAATATCGACAGAATATATGATTCATTTTTTGTCAGTTCAAGGCTCTCGTCTTTTATCGTTACCGTCAGCTTTTTAAAATCGAATACCGCATTCCTGAATTTAAAAACATCGATTTCCTTATGCTGATACTCATACGTTCTTCTCAGCAGCGCCTGCACTTTTGCATTCAGCACTTCGAAGTTAAACGGCTTCTGCACGTAATCATCAGCCCCCATCTGCATGCTCATCACCATGTCTGCTGGATGGTCTCTCGATGATAAGAAGATTATCGGCACACTGGAGACGTTTCTGATCATCCGGCACCAGTAAAAACCGTCGTACTTCGGCAATGTTATATCAACGATAACAAGTTCCGGATTGTACTTTATAAAATCATTCATGACATCGTTAAAATCCGTCACACCGTACGCATCAATATCCCACTCTTTAAAACGCGCAGCCAGTTCATCCATCAGTACCGGATCATCTTCAATTATAAGTAACTTCATCTAAAAAACTCCTATCGTTTTCTGATCGGCATTACTTTTAAATACGTAAAGCAGCGCCATATCCATTCCAGCGGTCCGTATGCAAAAAACTTCATCCAGATGCGGCTTAAAATCAGCTGGATGGCAAATACTCCGAGCGCAATCGGGATAAACCATATTGCTTCAATACTATTAAAGAGTCCGCCGACGTAAAAAATCCCGAGCATAATGACTGTCTGGCCGATATAGTTCGTCAGCGCCATCTGGCCCACCGGCTGAAGGAGGCTCACCAGTTTAGGAAGTTTCAGTAAAAGTAATGCAAATGCTGCAACATAACCCAGTGACATCAGCGGTCCGCCAATTGTACTGGACAGCTGTGAAAGCTGAACATACACATCATCATGTGACTGGTACGTTGTTAAGTATCCTGTAAATATTTTTACCGGCAGACCGATGCCGATGCCGATAACCGCTGTTTTTCTCAGCAGGTTTGTATGCTGTCTTAAATTTGTAAAGTAGCCTTTCTGTCCCGCATACAGTCCGATTAAAAACATGGCGAGTACATTCGGCACTACAAACACAGCACCTGCAACAGACATTCCCAAAACAGTTGCGTTCATATTAATAATGTCGGCATATGTACCGTTTAAAATTGTTTCTGTCATATTCAGTGAAAAGTAAAAACCTTCCGATTCAAGGCCGCTTCCTGCAGCCACTGCATTCATCATGTATACTGCCGCTGAAGCGAAAATGACCATGATTGATGTAATAATCAAAAGAGCTCCTGCAATGATTAAATTCGTTTTCGGTTTAAATTTATACGCGATCAGCAGGAACAGTCCTGTAACTGCGTACGTCCACAGTATATCTCCATACCACAGCAAAATCCCGTGCACTAAACCAAACACGAGAAGCAGTCCGAGCCTTCTTAAAAACAAAGCAGATGTCGACTGTGTTTTCTTTTCAGCACGCGATAAAAATATAAAGAACCCAAGACCGAATAAAAATGAAAACATCGTGTAAAAATTCGTCGTGACAAACGTGTTTATAAAAAATAATGATAACTCATTCCAGAAACCGGTATAAATCTCACTCCGTGTACCTGAAAAACTGTCATCGAGATCCGGGCCGGCAAATGACATGATATTCATCATCAATATACCGAGTAATGCAAATCCGCGGATGCCGTCAATCTCAAAAACTCTTTTGTTAAACTCTATCGGATTATTCTCTCCCATAACTCACCCTCCATTTACAATAAGTATACTTGTAAGGAAGAAAAATTAAAACTGATGATTCAATTGGACAGCCACATGCGGTCGATAAATCACTTTCGACCCGATGAATGAGCCACATACGGCCGATAAATTGTCTAAAGCCGTATGAAGTTGTCTCATCCGGCCGGTAAGTCACTTTCGACCCGATGAACCAGCCACATGCGGTCGATAATCTGTTTTCGACCGCATGAGCCCCGCACAACAAAATAAAAAAGCCCGGATATCTTTTTTAGATATCCGGACTCCCTTATTAGAACTGCATAAACGCTGGCGGTTCACCTGTAATATATGAATATAAATAGTAGAAACAAATACCAAGTACAGGTATTACGATAACTACAAATAAAAACAGTTTTAAAAACTTTGTCAGTATTTTATATAAAATCATGATGGCAATTATAATCAGTCCGCCATACAATATGTTCTGCCATGTATAATCCAGAATATAAAATCCGGTGTAGTTAATTACAAATATTGACGCGACGCTGGCTAAAACTATCATTACTAAACGCATTAACACATTAACCGCTCCCTCTTATCGTCATTTAATTATAATTCATTCACCGGATTATTCAAGAATTTACACAGTCTGCGGTTTGATTTGTGTTGCAGCAATCAGGCCGCAAAGTACGAATGCAAAGCCTAACCACGGACCGTAGCTGATATCGAAGTTGCTGATAAACAGCCCCCCGATTACAGCACCGACTCCGATTCCAAGGTTAAGTGCCGACATGTTCCAGCTGAACACGTTCGAGCTTGAACCTTCAACGTTTTCTACAAGTCCGCCCTGCACTGCAGGTGATGTTGCCCACTGGAACAAGCTCCATACAAACATATTAATGTAGAACAGTACCGGTGTATCGTAAAGGAACGGCATTACTGCAAGACTTACAAGGAACATCGACATACTCACCATAAGAGTCTTCTTTGGACCGATTTTATCGATTAAGTTACCGCCGAGATACGTTCCTGTCATACCGCCGACTCCTGTAATTAATAATGCGAACGACACGTTTTCGAGCGTGAATCCGTGTGATGTCATTAACGGTGAAATATAACCGAGAATAATATAGTTACCGATTAACACTGCAAGTGTTACACCAATATATAATGCAACGTTCTTTCTCGATTTAATTCTGCTTTTCTGCACGCCTTCAGGTGTCTGATCAACAAGTGCTTCCGAACGGACGAACATTAATACACCAATTCCGACTAAAACGGCAAGTATAATTACAAGTCCGAAGATTATTCTCCAGCCGAACTGTGCGCCGATAATTGTTCCAATTGGAATACCGAACACGTTTGCTGCACTGAATCCCATATAGACAAGTGCAAGCATTTTACCGCGGACATGCGGTTCCGACAGCACGACTGTCATATCAAGAATCTTAACGATAAACACCGCTGCCGCCATCGCCGTAATTACACGGCCGAGTGACAGCATTAAGAATGTGTCGGCAAGACCGAACACTACGTTACCGACAATAAACACTGCCAGTGAAAGCAGCACGACCAGTTTCGGCGGCATGTTTTCAGTCAGGCGGATCAGTATCGGACCAAACAACGCAAAACTCACTGCGTAAACAGTAATCAGCTGACCTGTTAAAGCATGACTGATTCCAAGATCATTACTCATTAACTCAAGTATTCCGGAGACAATCAATTCCATCATTCCAAGCAGGAAAATCCCCACTGTAAAGGTGATAATTAATTTTTTATTCATATGTATTCCCCACATTTAAGATTATTTAGTTTAAAAAGGCAACTTGATTATTATACAATTAATACAGATGTGTTTCAAATGACTTTTTGTGTCTAATTTATATATGAGGTGTAATTATGAGGAGAATAATGTTTTTAGCGCCCTTTATCTTACTGTTCCTCGGTGCATGCAGCAGTGAATCCCAGGAAAACTATACACAGATGCTCGGTGCTTTTGAGCGGAACGATACGGAACTGAATACGAAGCTCGATGATACGGCGAAAAACATCAGCAGTGAAGCGAACCGTGACAAAGCACTGAAGTCGATCAATGAAGATATCATCCCGGGCGTCGGCGACTTTCGCCAGACGATTAACAACTACACGCTGACAGATGAAAATCATGTGACAGTGCAGGATGCGATGATTGATTATTTAAATGAGGTTGAAGACCTGATGGAACTGTACAGCGATTTTAATGAAGAGTTCTTTTTCGTTAATCCATTAGGAGACGATTCAATCGATGAGAAATTAAGCAGTGCACTTGAAGATATCAATGCTCAGGAAGAAGATGTGAGTGCAGCAAAGGTAAAAGTGAATCAGCTGATTGGCGATAATCAGACAGAATAAATTAAGATCCCCGCAGATTTTTTATAATCTGCGGGGATCGTTTTAACAAAACCGTTCTATGAAGTTGTGTGAGGCAATACCTTCTGTTAATTCTTCACCGTATTTTGAACGTAAAGCTTCTATTAAATTAGGGTATTTCGAAGCGTCTTCCAAATCTTCAACAAATACATTGATTCCGTCGAAGTCGGAACCGAGTCCGATATGCTTTTCTCCGCCCAGCTCAATAATTTTATCAACATGTTTCAGCAGGTCATCAATAGTTACTTTTCCTTCTCCGATAAACGGCGGACAGAAAACAATATTAATCATCCCGCCTTTTGCAATCAGCTCTTTAATTTGTTCATCATGCAGATTGCGGGCATGGTCATGTATACTGCGCGCATTCGAATGACTCGCGAATACATATTTCCCGTGTTCTATTACATCTTTAAAACCTTCAGTGTTTAAATGACTGACATCTATCAGTACATTATTTTTGTTACACTCTTCCACCACTTTCAAGCCGAACTCACTTAATCCTGTGCCCCGTGTCTCCCCGACACCATCTGCTGCGAGATTACCGTTATTCCATACCAGCCCAAGCGACAGCATTCCAAGTCTGAATAGTGTGCGGAGTTTCATTAAGTCGTTGCCGAATGCATCGGCCCCTTCCAATGTCAGTACTGCACCGTATTCATGTTCTTTTAATTTTTTAATATCCGACAGCTGTTTGATATGCACCATATTATCCATCGTCAGCACTTCTTCGTAAAATGCATCAATCTGTTCCAGTGCATGCTGCCACTTTTCATTATCGGGAATACCAGGAGAGATAAACACTGCATAGAACTGCACTTTTACATTTCCTGCAATTCTCCGTTCCATATTCATGTCCAGTTCATCAGAATTCAAATAATTCAGCCTGCGCTCCTGCCCGAAGTAACCATGTGTTCCGCGTGCATCACCCTGCAGCTTCAATAAAGCATCACAATGTGTATCAATAATATTCATAAATATCTCCCCTTTTCTCTCTGATTCCATTATAATAGAAATTAATACATATGAAAACGTTTTCTACTTTACTATTATTCATCATCTTGTATAATTATTTAGTACAATCGTATTAAATAATTAAATTAACAATAAAAAAGAGGTATATTATGTCGCGTTTTTCTACATTTTTAAAGTTCTTCATCCCTTCTGTCATCGGTATATTCATGTTCCTTGTACCCTTGAATATCGATGGAGAAACTACTGTTCCCGTTGCCTTTCTCGCTGACACGATTATAAATTTCGTCACAATTGAAGTCATTACGCTGTTAACTGTCATCACGATTGTGGTCTCGGCTATTTTCAGTATTATATACAGTTGGATTTTAAAATCCGGTTCAGGTTTTATGCACGATGTATTTAACACTTCAAATTTCTGGGTTATTTTAAGAACAGTCGGTGCTGTTTTCGCAGTTCTGGCGTATACTCAGGTCGGTCCGGAGATGATTATTTCCGGTAATACAGGTGCGATGATCCTAAATGATCTGCAGCCTACATTATTCACAGTATTCATTATTGCAGGTTTCTTCCTGCCGCTTCTGTTAAATTACGGACTGCTTGAATTCGTCGGAACGCTTTTCGCTAAAATTATGCGTCCGCTGTTCACACTTCCGGGACGTTCTACAGTCGATAACCTTGCATCATGGGTCGGCGATGGTACTGTCGGTGTTATTTTAACAAGTAAGCAGTATGAAGACGGTTTTTACTCAAAACGTGAAGCGAGTGTTATCGCTTCAACATTCTCAGTTGTATCTATTACATTTACAATTGTAATTCTCGACTTAATCGGCCTGATGAACATGTTCGGCCAGTTCTACTTAACAATTATCGTTGCAGGTGTTGCAGCAGCATTTATTATGCCGCGCATTCCGCCTTTATCAAGAATTGAAGATACGTATTACAATGACGGCTCGGCACTTGAAGAAACAATTCCCGAAGGCCACAACCCATTCTCATGGGGCTATAAACAGGCTATGGAAAAAGCTGAAAAGTCACCGGGTGTCATTTCTTTAATTAAAGAAGGTGTCAAGACAGTATTCGATACATGGTTCGGTGTCCTTCCGGTCGTTATGGCTATCGGTACACTTGGTACCATTCTTGCAGAATACACACCAATCTTCTCATGGCTTGGAATGCCTTTCGTTCCGCTCCTTGAGATGATCGGAATTCCTGAAGCACAGGCAATGAGTGAAACACTCTTTATCGGCTTCACCGATATGTTCCTGCCGGCAATTCTGATTGAAGGCGTACAAAGTGATATGACCCGCTTTATCGTTGGTGCAATGAGTATTACACAGCTCATTTACCTGTCTGAAGTCGGCGGAGTTATTCTCGGTTCCAAGATTCCGCTCGGAATCGGCAAACTGTTTATGATTTTCTTATTAAGAACAGTAATCACTTTACCAATCATTATCGTTGCAGCATTCCTTATTTTCTAATAAGCAAAAAGTCAGCATCCGTCTGGATGCTGACTTTTTTTATTTATAGCTGACAATCGTATATTTCTTTTTACCGCGTCTGAACACAGTGAACTCACCGTTAATTTTATCTTCTTCAGTGATTTCGTGATTTACATCCTGTATTCTTTCACCGTTAACGTAAATGGCACCATTTTGAATATCTTCACGTGCCTGGCGTCTTGATGGTGACACCCCGGCGTTTACAAGTACGTTAACCAGACTGTTGTCTCCGCCGTCCACTTCTGCTGACGGTGCGTCTTTCAGTGCATCTTTAATTTGTACCGCATCAAGTGATTTAATGTCTCCGCTGAATAATGCATCTGTTACTTTCTTCGCTTCTTCAAGTCCTTCAGCGCCGTGGATGAACTCAGTAATCTCATCAGCAAGACGTTTCTGGGCTTCTCTTAAGTGCGGCTCTTCAGCTACAGATACTGCAAGCTTTTCAATTTCTTCACGCTCAACGAATGTAAACAGTTTAAGGAACTTGATTACATCTTCGTCGCGCTGGTTCAGCCAGAACTGGTAAAATTCGTACGGTGATGTACGTTTTCTGTCCAGCCAGATATTACCCGATTCAGTTTTACCGAATTTTTTGCCGTCTGCTTTAGTGATTAACGGAATCGTTAATCCTTCAGAGTTTGTTGTACCGTACATTCTGCGCATCAGATCAAGACCGCTTGTGATGTTGCCCCACTGATCGGAGCCGCCGATTTGAATTCTAACACCGAACTCTTTGTTTAAGTGACCGAAGTCAATCGCCTGTAAAATTGTGTACGTGAATTCCGTATACGAAATACCTGTTTCAAGACGTGATTGAATCGCATCTTTTGACAGCATGTAATTCAGTCCAACGTGTTTACCGTAATCGCGCAGGAATGAAATTAAGCTGATATCTTTAAGCCAGTCTTTGTTGTTTACAAGAACTGCTGCGTTATCGTCGCTGAAATCAAAAATTCTTTCCATCTGTCCTTTAATTGAATCAACGTTGGCGTCAACTTCCGCTTCTGTCAGCAATTTGCGCTCGTCTGCTTTAAATGAAGGGTCTCCAATCATTCCCGTCCCTCCGCCGATTAATACTACCGGACGATGACCGTACTGCTGGAAACGGCGCATTGTTAAGAATGGTACTAAGTGACCGATATGAAGACTGTCTGCTGTCGGGTCCGCACCGCAGTACAGCGAAATTTTTTCCTGTTCGAGCATGTCGTTAATCTTTTCTTCGTCAGTCATCTGATAAACAATACCGCGGTATTGTAAGTCTTCCAATAATGTAGTCATAATTTCCTCCAATAATATTATTTTAATGAATAAAAAAACACCCATACTTATACAGTATGGGTGCGTTACACGGTACCACCAAACAATTTATCTCTAAATTAGAATATACGTCATCTATTACGATTTGAACTTTTATGATGAGTGTATTCGTAAAATTATTATCATCTGCTCGCACCGCCCGCAGACTCTCTGAATCAAACAACAATACTACTTCTCTCACCGTTCAAATTATTCATTAAATTTTAACCTAGTATATTATCAGCATGATAAAAAGTCAAGTTCCCTGCAATCATCCCATCCATATTGTTTTGACTTTCCGGCATTTTGATATACGATTATATGATTGAATTACAATATGTTTACACCGGCTTTTATCACTATGAGTGTAAGAAGAACATATGATATAATCTTTTTAATAGGAGGTTGGCATGAATAAGAAAAATGACTTTATTGATAATATAAAAAAGATGTTCTCGCGCAAAGATCCTGACAAAAAGAAAGACAAAGTTCATGGAAAAACAGCGAAGGACAAATATCATAATACAGTCGCCCGCTTTAAAAAAGCAGGGTCTCCGCTCAGGGTGTCGTTCTTCACAGCATATGACACTATATGGAATGTATTTTTATTCTTACTATTAGCATTCACCCTGCTCGGTATATTCCTTTTCAGCATCGGTCTCGGTTACTTTGCAGCACTCGTCTCGGATGAGGATGTGCTTGCACAGGAAGAAATTTTCAGCGACCTTACCGAAATGACTGAAAGTACGACTGTATCATTCGGCTCCGGCGAAGAGCTCGGAACATTGAGATCCGACTTACTCCGCGAAACTGTCGATTATGAAAACATCTCGGAAAACGTAACAAGTGCATTAATTTCAACCGAAGACGAACACTTCTACGAACATAACGGCGTTGTTCCGAAAGCATTCCTCCGTGCAACACTGCAGCAGGTTGCAGGCGGAGAAGAAAGTTCCGGAGGCAGTACGATCACCCAGCAGCTTGTTAAAAACCAAATGCTGACAAACGATCCGACATTCGACCGTAAAGCAACAGAATTACTGCTTGCTTTCAGAGTTGAAAACATACTGTCTAAAGAAGAAATTCTTGAAGCATACTTAAACGCAGTATCATTTGGACGTAATGCCAACGGTCAGAATATCGCAGGTATCGAAGCTGCCGCACAAGGTGTATTTAACAAACCCGCTGCAGAGCTGAACATTGCAGAAAGTGCATTTTTGGCAGGACTCCCGCAAAACCCGTACGCTTACACACCATTCAACCAGGACGGTACAATGAAGGAAGCTGAATTACTTGAAGCCGGTAAAAACCGCCAGGAATTCGTTCTTTCAAGAATGCTGACTGAAGGTGCCATTACTCAGGAAGAATACGATCAGGCAATGGAATACAATATTTATGAAACGATGGCTTCAAGTGTTGTTGTTCCAAATCAGAACTATCCGTTCCTGACAGATGAAATCGAACGCCGCGGTGTGGAAATTATTAAATACATTCTCGCGGAAGAAGAAGGCATCAGCCGTGAAGACGTCGATTCAACACCGTTAATTAATCAGGAGTACACTCAAAAAGCGAATGAAGCAATGCGTAATGAGGGGTACCGGATTGAGACAACGATTGATAAGAACATTTACGATACGATGCAGGAAACGAAAGACAACAGCTTCAGCTACTACGGCCAGCGCAGCAGTCTTGATGCATTGAACGCAGTTGAAGGTGAAGAAGAAGAAATGCTCGACCACGAAGTCGGCATGGTCCTAAAAGACAATGCTACCGGTAAAATACTCGGCTTCGTCGGCGGACGCGATTACGAAGAATCTGAAATTAACCACGCAACACAGACTAAACGCCAGGCAGGTTCAACGATGAAACCACTGACAACGTTTGCTCCGGCAATCGATCAGGGATTAATTGCACCGGACACGGTACTGCTGGATAAAGAGTTTGATTACAACGGCTATGCGCCGAAGAACTACTCTACTGAAGAGTACGGTATGGTTTCAGCGAAACACGCACTAAGTAACTCATATAACTTAAGTACATTAAGACTGTGGTCTGAAGTACAAAATCATAATCCGGGACAGTATCTGGATAAGATGAATCTCAACGTATCACAGGAACAGTTAAGCTACTTATCATTACCGCTTGGTTCCAATGATATCTCTGTTACACAGAACGTTGATGCATTCTCTACATTCGGAAACGACGGACAAATGACAGAAAGCTATATGATTGAATCAATTACCGACCCGAGCGGTGAGGTGGTTTACGAACATCAGCAGGATCCGATACAGATATTTAAAGAATCAACATCATTCCTGATGGCTGATATGCTTAAAGAATCATTTGTTACCGGCTCTGTTTATCACATTAAAGATTACTACGCATCAGTTCAGGGTGTATATGACTGGTCAGCTAAGACCGGTACATCTGAAAACTTCGTCGACTCATGGATGGTTGCATTTAATCCTAAAGTTACATTAGGTATATGGATGGGTTATGACCGTAACATTCCGCAGGTATACGACACAGATGCAGAACAATATTACCACCTGTACAACTGGAGAAATATGGCGCAGGCATTATCAAACGCCGCTCCGGAGCAGCTTGGTGCTTACGAGGAATTCCAGCAGCCTGCTTCAGTCAGAACAGAAAAATTCTGTGCACTGACTATGGAACTGGATGACGACTGCTCAAGCAGTATGGACAAAGCAGTTAACGGATTAATCGCAGAAGATACACAGTTCTCCAATAAGAGCTCGTTAAACGACACTGCAATTCAATCCCGTATGGGATCAAGGATTGACAGCGGACTATCCAACAGCGACTTAAGAGGACGTGTCACGCGTACGTATGACGACCGATATACAGTAGGCGGCCGTTCATCAAGCAAATCATCGAGTAAGTCATCAAGTAAATCTGATGATGATGACGACGATTAATTGAATAAGAAAAAGCACCTCCGCTTGCGGAGGTGCTTTTTTTGTGCTGTTAACGGAGTCTGGGTAGAGGTTTTGAGAGAAGATTGGTGTGACACTGTCACTCAAATGGGTTTGACTGACTATGTGGAAACGACACTGTCACTCAAGTGGCTTTGACTGACTATGTGGAAACGACACTGTCAGTTCCTCGCACCGGCCGCATCACTCAAACCCTCTCATTGTCGTCCAAATATTCCAGCCACCCATTTCAAACAAAAAAAGCCCAAGATCCGATGATATGCTCCCCCTAAAGTAGACACTTAAAAAGTAAACTACTTTAGGGGGAGTTTTCTCTTGAAATCAAACATAAGGTATTCAACGAATGAACTGATTGAATACATCGAGTTATATTTAGATGGCACTTCGTTTCGAGCACTCTGTGAAGATTATGAGTTAGATTTAAACGAATCAACTTTTCGACTTTATCTAGATAAATACTTGAAGCATGGGACGACTGGATTACTGAAGCAACAAAGAAATCGCAACTATTCAAAAGTATTCAAACATCAAGTGGTTCAAGAATACTTCAATAGTAATTTGTCCTATAAAGGTCTCTCTGTTAAATATAATATTCCGAGTGATCATACGATTAGGAACTGGGTGATACGATATACTGAAGGCAAAGAGAATCAAACGTATTCTCCAAAACCGGAGGTCTATCAAATGAAAAGCAGAAAAACAACATATGAAGAACGCATCGAGATTGTGGAGCATGTCATCAATCACCAACTATCTTATAAAGACGCTGCAGAAAAATTTAAGGTCAGCTACACTAACGTCTATTCATGGACGAGAAAGTATAAACAATTTGGACCGAAAGCACTCGAAGACAATCGAGGTAAGAAGAAGGCGTCGGAAGCTCAGACGGGTGAAGAACAGTTGAAAGCTGAGATTGAAGCGCTCAGAGTCCGAAATCAGTGGTTAGAAATGGAAGTTGAGACGCTAAAAAAGCAGGAACAAATGGAAAGAGAGTTGATCAAACAAGAATCCGCCAAAAAGCGTCGTACCAAACGGTCGAAGCATTAAAACATAAATATCCGATTGTCCATCTTTGCCAGGTGCTGGAGATTTCCAGAGCGAGCTATTATAAATGGCTCAATCGAAAACCTGCACAGTATGAAAATAGAGATCAATCATTGATGACCATGATGTTAGACACATATCATGCGTTAGATGGCATTTATGGGTATCGTCGAATGACAATATACCTGAATCATTTCAGACAAGCTAAGGTGAATCACAAACATGTGTATCGACTGATGAAAATGATGAATTTGAAATCGGTCATCCGTAAAAAGAAACGTAGATATAAGAAAGTTAAGCCGGATTATATCGCTGCGAATATACTGAACCGTGAATTCCATGCAGCTAAACCGATGCAGAAACTGGTGACAGATATTACTGAATTCAGTACGACCGACGGACGTAAAGTCTATTTAAGTGCTGTGTTGGATTTATGCACGAATAAAATCATTGCGCATCACATGGACACGCACAGCGAACAATCTCTGGTGACTCAGACATTCAAACAAATAGAGTCACGGATAATTGAAGGTCAAACCATCATTCACACAGACCGTGGTTCCCAATACACTTCTCATGCGTTTCATCATTTTATTAAACACACCCAATCCATTCATAGTATGTCGCGTCCAGGTAAGTGCATTGATAATGGCCCCATAGAAAACTTTTGGGGCATTATTAAATCTGAGAAGTATTACTTAAATTCATACGACACCGTTGAAGCCCTTAAACAGGATATCAATGCGTACATTAAATTTTATAATACGCAGCGTGTCACTTTGAAAATGGGTTTAAAGATACCCGCATAAAAAAACGCACACGACAAACGTCGTGTGCGACCAAAATACTATTTTGTTTTTTTACCTGTCTACTTGACAGGGAGCAGTTCACGAAGATTTTGGGCTTTTATCATTATTATTTAAGTTCTAGAATAATCCTGTTGAAGAACCGTCAGCATTTACATCCATCTTGTTAGCTGAAGGAACTTTAGGTAGTCCAGGCATCGTCATGATGTCACCAGTAAGTGCAACTACGAATCCTGCACCTGCTTTAGCGATAACTTCACGTACTGTTACGTTGAAGCCTGTAGGACGTCCAAGTTTCTTAGGATCGTCTGATAATGAGTACTGAGTCTTAGCCATACATACCGGGAAGTTGCCCCAGCCGTTAGCTTCGATATCAGCTATTTGTTTTTTAGCTTTGTCTGTTAAGATAACACCGTCTCCGCCGTATACTTCTGTAACGATCTTCTCAATCTTGTCAGCGATTGGCAGTTCATCTTCGTACAGGTGGTGGAAGTCGTTTCCAGCTTCGACTGCTGCTAATACTTCATTAGCTAAGTCTACGCCGCCTTCTCCGCCTTTTTCCCATACTTGTGTTAATGCAACGCGTACGCCCTGATCTTTACACCAGTCAAGAACGAAGTTTCTTTCTTCATCAGTGTCAGTTACAAAGTCGTTTAACGCGATTACAGGCTCAACGCCGAATTTACGGGCGTTCTCGATGTGTTTACCTAAGTTAACAACACCTTCTTTAAGAGCATCAACGTTAGCTTCGCCTAAGTCAGCTTTAGCTACTCCGCCGTTCATCTTAAGTGCACGGATTGTTGCTACTAAAACGATAGCATCAGGCTTGAATCCGCCCATGCGCGCTTTAATGTCCATGAATTTTTCGCCGCCAAGGTCAGAACCGAATCCACACTCAGTTACAACAATATCAGCAAGCTGTCTTGCAGTGTTTGTTGCAATGATTGAGTTACATCCGTGTGCAATGTTAGCGAATGGTCCACCGTGAATTAACGCAGGTGTTCCTTCCATAGTCTGTACCAGGTTAGGTTTAATAGCTTCTTTAAGAAGAAGTGCTAATGCACCTTCAACTTCAAGTTCCCCAACTGTTACAGGTTTCTTGTCGTAAGTATAACCGAATACAATTTTAGCTAATTTTTCTTTAAGATCGATGATGTCGTTTGACAGACATAGTACAGCCATAATTTCACTTGCAACTGTAATATCAAATCCGTCTTCACGAGGGACACCTCTTGTAGGTCCGCCGAGGCCGACAACTACTTGACGAAGTGCACGGTCGTTCATGTCAATAACACGTTTCCATGTTACACGGCGCGGATCAATGTTTAACGCGTTGCCGTGGTGAATGTGGTTATCGATGAAAGCACTCAGTGCATTATTTGCTGCAGTAATTGCGTGTAGGTCACCGTTAAAGTGCAGGTTGATTTCTTCCATTGGTAAAACTTGTGCGTGACCGCCGCCTGTCGCTCCACCTTTAACACCCATTACAGGTCCAAGTGAAGGTTCGCGTAAAGCAACCATTACTTTTTTACCGATTTTATTGAAAGCATCACTTAGGCCAACAGTTACTGTGGATTTACCTTCACCAGCCGGTGTCGGGTTCATAGCAGATACAAGTACGATTTTAGAATCTTCCTTGTCTCCTTCAAGTTGGTTGATGTCTACTTTTGCCTTGTATTTACCATACATTTCTAATGCTTCTTCAGGAATGCCCGCTTTTTTAGCAATATCCTGAATTGGTTGTATTGAGGCTTTTGACGCAATCTCTTGGTCAGTCAAATGTGCCATCTTCTCAGCTCCTAAATATAATTTGCAGTTGTAAAACGATTTCACAACTTCATACTCATTATGACATAAAAAAAGAAATAGGACCATTATTAACGGTCCTTATTTCGTTATCTTAATAAATTTTATTATAAAATGTTAACTTTAATCGTCATCCATCGATGATAAGTCGCCTGCCGGAAGATCGAGTTCCCATGCTTTAAGCACGCGTCTCATAATCTTACCGCTGCGCGTTTTCGGCAGACTGTCTTTAAATTCGATTTCTCTGGGTGCTGCGTGCGCTGCAAGTCCGTTCTTAACGAATACCCGGATTTCTTCTTTCAGCTCGTCAGTCGGCTCGTAACCGTCTCTTAAAGCGATAAACGCCTTAACGATTTCACCGCGTACAGGGTCCGGCTTACCGATAACCCCTGCTTCCTGAACCGCTTCATGTTCAACGAGTTTAGACTCGATTTCAAACGGTCCGACACGTTCACCCGCTGTCATGATGACATCATCGACACGTCCCTGGAACCAGAAATATCCGTCTTCGTCACGGTACGCCGAGTCACCTGAAATATACCAGTCGCCGATAAAATACGAATCGTACTTCGGTTTGTTCTTCCAGATTTCACGCATCATTGCCGGCCATCCTGTTTTCATTGCAAGGTTACCCATGCGGTTCGGCGGCAGTTCATTACCCTGATCGTCGATAATTGTTGCTTCCACACCAGGCAGCGGCTTACCCATTGATCCGCCTTTAATATCCATAGATGGGAAGTTAACAATCATGTGAGCGCCTGTTTCGGTCATCCACCATGTATCGTGAATACGCAGGTTGAATACTTCCATTCCCCATTTAACAACTTCAGGGTTTAACGGCTCTCCTACAGACAGAATGTGTCTTAATGCAGATAAGTCGTATTTCTCAATAACGTTATCGCTGCCGCCCATCAGCATTCTGAATGCTGTCGGCGCACTGTACCATATTGTAACTTTCAGTTCTTCAAGCGCACCGTACCATGATTCAGGCGAGAATCTTCCGCCGACAATTACATTTGTCGCACGGTTCAGCCACGGGGCGAAGATTCCGTATGAAGTACCTGTAACCCAGCCCGGGTCAGCTGTACACCAGTAAACATCGTCTTCTTTCAGGTCCAGGACATATTTACCTGAAATATACTGCTGCACCATCGCATACTGTGCATGCAGCACACCTTTAGGCTGTCCTGTTGAACCGCTCGTGTAGTGTAAAATCAGGCCGTCTTCTTTATCCAGCCATTCTACTTCAAATTCTGAAGATGCTTTTTCAAATTCTTTTTTAAAGCTGATGTATTTTTCATCAGTGTCATCGCCTGAAACGATAACATTTTTTAAGTCAGGCAGCTCGTCCACCGGAATTCTCGGCAGCAGTTCAGGTGTCGTCACAATTGTTGACGCTTCACTGTCTTCAAGTCTGTCTCTGACTGCTTTTTCCATAAATGCTTCAAATAACGGTCCGACAACCGCGCCGATTTTCAGCGCACCGAGCAGTGCAAAATATAATTCAGGTGAACGCGCCATAAAGATAAATACGCGGTCCCCTTTTTTAACACCCGCATCTTTAAGTACGTTAGCTGCTTTATTTGAATTCTCTTTCATTTCTTTAAAAGTAAACGACTGGAGTTTGTCTTCTAATTTATAGTGAAGTGCAATTTTATCTCCGTACCCATCGTCCACATGTTTATCAACAGCTTCATAAGCCATATTCACTTTTCCGGTTTCATACCATGAAAATTCTTTTTCTATTTCTTCCCATGAAAAATTTTCTTTTGCCGTTTTGTAATCCGGCATGTTTGCATGTTGATCTGTTGCTCCGTAAAGTTCTACTTTCATTCCTAACGACACCCCTTGTTTATAATTGTGATTTCGCTTTCATAAAGCCATTATATTGAAAGACAGTTCAGAATTCTATGAAAACGCTTGAATTCTTTTAAATTCTTTCTTTTCAAGCAAAATTAAAACGCTTTCACTTTAGTATAGTCTATCAATAATATATAATGAATGTGAATTTAATTTTTAATAATATTTAATTACTTACAGAAGGGGTGTTCCATTGAAGCATCAGAAGCACTACTTTAAAATGGAAACGAAAACTGACACAGAGACTGTCATTATCGAAGGTCCTCTCGACAGCGATACTTTAAAAACATATACATTTGATGATAATTTAACCGCGTTCAGACGCCCGTCGGAACAATTTCAGGCACTGATTGAAATTGCTGATCTGCCTGAAGGACGTATTATCGTCAGTCATATAGATAAACACATTATAGGCTACATTATATTTCTTCATCCCGATCCGCTTGAAAGATGGTCCGACGGTAATTATCCATTTATTATGGAACTCGGCGCTATTGAAGTCGGACTGCCCTACCGCAGCTTCGGGCTCGGCGGGAAAATGCTCGAGTTATCGACGTACGATGATTTTATCGAAAATTACATTATTATCACGACCGAATATTACTGGCACTGGGATTTAAAAAACAGCGGCCTGGATGTATATGAGTACAAAAATCTGATGATCAGGCTGATGCAGCGTGCGGGTTACGAAGTTTTCCAGACGAACGATCCGGAAATAACCGGACATCCCGCCAATACGCTGATGGCACGCATCGGCAAAAATATAAATGATAAACAAATGCAGCAATTTGATGAAATACGTTTTAAAAACCGATTTTTAATTTAACGAGGGGTGCGATTGTAAATGCTAGTAGAAAGAATTATGACTTCTCCCGTGGAGACGCTCCACGTCAACGATACTATTCATGAAGCGATGAATATGATGAGCCGCCTGTCAATCCGCCACATTCCCATTGTGGATGATGATGATAACCTGGCAGGTATTATTTCCGATAAGGACGTTAACCTTGCACTGCCGTCCATCGCAAATAATGATGCTGAACTGTCGCTCGATCTGGAGCTCGGCAGAATTATGCGCCAGCAGGTCACAACGTGTCACCCGCTCGACTTTGTCGAGGAGATTGCGAAAGACTTTTATCATTTTGCAATTGGTGCCATTCCCGTTATGCGGGGTAAGAAAATTGTCGGCATCGTCACTCAGAAAGACATGTTGAACACATTCCTTGAGCTGACGGGAATTAAAGAGCCCGGCTCTATTATAGAAATCGATATTAAAGACCGCATGGGTGTCATTTATGATATCGGCAAAGTGTTTAAAAACTTAAATATTAAAATTGTCAGCATTTCAATTTATCCGAATGCCGGGAAAAAAGATCATAAAATTATCGTACTGCGCATCGATGCAATGAATCCGTTAATTGCTATAGAAAAATTAAGAGAATCCGGATTTCACGTACTGGATCCAAGCGAGATGTCCTGATGAACCCCCTGTATGTTTACACTGATGAACTGCTGAAATACCGGTTTAATGATACCCATCCTTTCAATCAGATGCGCTTAAAATTGACTACGGATTTATTAACGGATGCCGGATTTTTAAATGATGAGGATATTGTTGTACCGCGTATAGCGACAGACGATGAACTTGCTCTGGTACATACGAAAGAATACATCGAAGCTGTACGTGCGGCTGGCCACGGTGATTTAACTGCTGAAGAATCAGCGAAGTACGGACTCGATTCAGAAGACACTCCAAGCTTTATAAATATGCATGAAAAATGTGCGGCTCTTGTCGGTGCCACACTTACTGCAGTTGATCTGGTGATGACAGGACAGACGGATAAGGCGTTAAGTCTTGCCGGCGGACTCCACCACGGATTCAGCGGTAAAGCGAGCGGCTTTTGTGTATATAACGACACTGCTATTGCGTGTGAATATATCGCAAAGAAATACGGGAAAAAAGTACTGTACATTGATACGGACGCTCATCATGGAGACGGGGTCCAGTGGACGTTTTACAGCCGCAATGATGTCGTAACGTATTCAATACATGAAACAGGCCGGTATCTGTTCCCGGGCACAGGCAGTGCGACAGAACGCGGCACAGAAGAAGGCTTCGGGTACACGGTGAACCTGCCGATTGATGCCTTTACGGAAGACGATTCATTCCTTGAAGTATTCAAAGAAAGTCTTGAACGTGCGATTCAAACATTTGAGCCGGACGTGATATTAAGCCAGAACGGTGTGGACGCCCACTTCCGTGATCCGATGACTCACCTGTCACTGACATCAAAATCATATGAAGAAATACCGCGCTTTGTGAAAGACATGGCCGATAAGTATACCGGCGGTAAATGGATTGCAGTCGGCGGCGGCGGATATAACATCTGGCAGGTCGTTCCGCGTATGTGGAGTCAGATCTGGCTTGCGATGAAAAATATCGATGCACCGGCAGGACCTCTGCCTGAGGCGTTTATCGAAAGATATAAAATGAAATGTAAAGTCGACTTCCCCGTGCTGTGGGAAGATACGCTCGATGACTTTACTGAAATACCTCGAAGAGTTGAAATTACTGAAAAGAATAAAACAACGCTCGAACGTGTTCTGATGTATCTGGATCAGTGAGTGAAAATTGAAGCTGTATGGACTTTGTTGAAAAAACTTTGTCCATGCAGCTTTTTATATGCATTTAGTTGAATTGACACCGTCTCCCGCAACAAAAAAAGGAACACCTTTTCAGGTATTCCGGTTTACTTATATTATCTTGTAGTTGTACGGTAATCGATGCTGTAAGGCAGCTGTACAGATGTAGTATCTACCTTTTCTTCATTCATAAGTTTAGTCAGCAGCCTCATGCCTACTGCACCAAGGTCATATAACGGCACAGCGATGCTTGAGATCTTAGGTCTCACCATAGTCACAAGTCGTGTGTTCGAACAGCTGACGATTTGCAGGCGCTGCGGCATTGCCACACCGTGGTCGTGCCCGCCGTGCAGTATTCCGATTGCTGTTTCATCGCTGATTACAATTACCGCATCGCGGTCTGTATCAAGCAGCTTGCCGAAGATTTCTTTACCTTTTTCGTAGTCTCCGGCTTCTTCTGTCGTTAAGTAGTCGTCACCGTTTAAGCCGGCTTCGCTGTATGCTTCTTTCATTCCTTCTACCATACGTGATTCCTGGTAGCGTGAATATCCTGCTGTAACGAAGCAGATATTTTTAGTGCCGTCTGCGATTAATTTCGCTGACACTTCTTTCGCTGCATCGTGGTAGTTGATATTAACGCTTGGAATGTCGTTGGCTTCTTCGCCTGATCCGCAAATAACTACAGGTACTTTTGAAGTTTCAATGTCCTGCATTACTTCGCTGTTCAGTTTTCCGCCAAGGAAAATGATGCCGTCAACCTGTTTGCTGACAAGGTTTAAAAAGGCATTGCGTTCTTTTTTTGTATCCTGGTCTGTATTTGTAATAATAATCTGGTAATTATACATTTCTGCGATGTCTTCCAGTCCACGCGCCAACGCTGAATAATAAAGATCTGAAATGTCCGGAATGATTACGCCGACTGTTGTCGTTTTCTTACTTGCAAGTCCTCTTGCCACTGCATTCGGGCGATAGTTTAATCTATCTATAACATCTTTAACTTTCTTTCTTGTTTCAGGTTTGACGTTTGGATTACCATTTAAGACTCTAGAAACTGTTGCCATTGAGACTTTTGCTTCTCTAGCCACATCGTATATAGTAACTGTCATAATATCCCTCCGAGTCTAATGTGAAAATGTAAACGTTTTAATCAATAATACCAAATTTTTGGCCTGAATGGTACTGCAATATGTAACAAATTTATAACAAAAAAATTCAGTCACAGGGAGTGACTGAATTATTTATCCATATCTTTTGGATCTTTGGTACTTTTCTCAGCGTATTTTGACATATCGACTACATTCGGACGCTGCAGATTTTCATCTGCCGCTTCTTCTCTGATAGCCTGCTGCTGAGCCTGAACTTCTGAAGGATCGAGTTTCTTAACTCTCGACTTCTCGTCCATTTCAGCTTTTTTGTCTTTAACCATCTGTTTTACATCGCTTACTTTCTCATCGAGCTTTTCTGTGAGTGAAGGTCCGTCGTTCTGTTCTTTAACTACAGAATCCTGGATTTTCTTAATATCATCTCTTAAAGCATCGCCTGATTTCGGAGCAATAAACAGACCGCCTACAACGCCGACGATTAGACCGAGAGCCAGGCCGACCGTAAAATCACGGCCGGTCGATGTTTCTATTTGAGCATCGTAGCTCTCAACACCTTTGACATGTCTGTCTCTGTTATACGTTTCCATGATTTAACCTCCAAACGGGATCAATCACTGAGACTTATAAATTCTCTGACTGTCCGTCTACATTCACTTTACTGTAAGCTCTGCTGCGCTGCTGCTGTCGTACCTGCCATTTGTCTGCAATTTCCATTGCAACATTTGACCATTGTACAACCTGTGAAATTTTCTCTTCATTTTGAGAGATGTTATGCGTAATTGAATTCGTTACACGGTCGACTGAGTCATTTAAGTTAGTTACAGAATAACCAACGCCCTGTACTGCATCTACTACAGCATTAAGTTTTTCAGATTTACCTTGAATATCTTCAACTAAACGATTTGATTTGTGCAGAAGATCCGTTGACTCGCGTGTAATACCCTGAATCTGTCCATCCAGCCCGTCTAATGTGCTGGCTACATGGTCCAGGTTTTTCTTCACCGAGAACAATACGACTGCAATTGCGATACATAATACTAAAAATGCAATCGCGGCAATACCCGCGGCAATATATAATACTATTTGCCAATCCATTTTAACGCCTCCAATATTTCTTTTCTGTATTCTTAATTATCATAACCTAATTCACAATGATATAAACATTTAATTTATATAACTTTGCGTTATTTTAAGAGAGTAATTCCGTAAAACGTTTTTCATATTTCTGAATGTCTCCTGCACCCATAAATATAATTACACCGTCAGCATGTTTATCGAGACGTTCAAGATCTGCTTCCGTCATCAGTTCCGCCCCCGGAATCAAGTCGACTAAATCCTTACTCGATAACGTACCGCTCTCCTCGCGTGCCGAACCGAATATATCAACGATATATGCTTTGTCCGATGTTGCCAGCACATCTGCAAATTCCTGAAGGAATTTCTCCGTGCGTGAAAATGTATGCGGCTGGAATACCGAAATGATTTCACGGTCAGGGTATTTTTTGCGTGCAGTTTCAAGCGTTGCATCGATTTCTTTCGGGTGATGTGCATAGTCATCAACGATGACCATGTTATGCAGTTTAGTTTCAGAGAAACGGCGTTTTACACCTTTGTAGTTTAAGAATGATTCTTTAATCAGTGTAATATCCAGTTTTTCCAAGTAGCAGACTCCGATTACTGCGAGTGAGTTTAATACGAGATGATCCCCGTACATCGGAATTCTGAAAGTATCAAAATGCTCGCCTTTTATCGATACATCAAAAACAGTGCCGTCTTCTGTCACCTTGATATTTTTTGCAACGATATCATCATCGCTTTCAATACCATATGTGAGCATATCCTGCACTTCATTTTTAATTTCTCCGATATAAGGATCGTTGCCGTAAGCAATAATACATTTCTTCACCTGTGAAGCCATTTCCTTAAATGCATCCACTACATCTGAAATATCATTAAAGTAGTCAGGGTGATCAAAGTCTATATTTGTAATGATCGCATAGTCGGGATAGTAGCTCAGGAAATGACGTTTATATTCACATGATTCAAACGTAAAATATTTACTCTCTGGAAGACCGAATCCCGTACCGTCACCAATCAGGTACGTCGTCTCCACATCGCCGTTCATAACGTGTGCCAGCAGGCCTGTCGTCGACGTTTTACCATGTGAGCCTGTTACGCCGATAGAAATATAGTTGCTCATAAAGTCCGCTAAAAATACATGATAGCGGATAACTTCACAGCCCATCTCATTTGCTTTTTTAATTTCCGGGTGGTCATCCTTAAACGCATTCCCGGCAATATAAGTCATGCCTTCAACGATATTATCTTCAGAAAAAGGCAATATCTTTATCCCTTTTTTACGTAGAGGACCTTCTGTAAATACTTCGTTTTCAATATCAGAGCCCTGCACTTCATGGCCTATGTCAAAAAGAACCTGAGCAAGAGCGCTCATTCCCGCACCCTTTATTCCGATAAAATGATATTTCTTCACGATTACACCAATCTTTCATCGATTATTATGTTTTATGTGATCAAACACACTTTGTTTAACTAATTTATTCACCGCGCCGATTGAAATACGGTTCGGTTTGTTCGACGTCGGAATGACAGCAAGTGCATCGTTGCCCTGTGTCAGTTCATCAGTCCCGCTGACTGCATTGTTATTTGCATCATAAAATGCAATTTTTGTCTGCAGCAGCTGCAGAAGTTCATAGCGGATTCCGGAATCAGCATTCGCGTAATTTGCAATTACATGAATACCCAGCGGTTTCCCCTGTTTTAAAATCTGTATCAGGGCGCGTACTGCTTCCGGATTTTTATTTTCAAGCAGTGCTGCAAGATCATCGATGATAATTACTAATGTCGCCTTTTTCGATTCGAATTTCACACGGCTGTTGTAGCTCTGAATGTTTCTGACGTGCGCTCTTCTGAACGCCACGCTGCGGTCGTTCAGCTCCTGAAGGAATATCTTCAATGCGTCCGGGTCTGTCAGTGAAACTCTGCTGCCGTATGAATGAGGAACATCCAAATAGTCGTCGTACTTGTCATCTTCAGATGCAATGGCAATTCTCAGGTCGCTTGAATTATGATTCATCAGCAGTGACAGAAGAATATTGTCTGTAACATTTGTATCGTAGTTCGGCTGATTGCCGTGAATTAAAATGTGTCCTGCCTTCGACAGTTCATAGCTGAAGATTTTATCATCTACAGTTTTACCGATCGCAAATTTGTAATCACTCTTACGCAGTTTTAAACTGCTCGATTCGAACAGCGTGCGGAAAGTAATCGGTCGCACATTTTCAAGCGGCACTTCCAGACCGATGTTTGATGTCCCGATAAGCGGGCTCATAATGCGCAGCTCATCGAGGTTCAGTTCTTCTTTTAATGCTTCATTTAAACGCGGGATATTGCTGACTCTGAATGCGCGGTTCAGTTTCACTTCGTAACGGCCGATTACACCGTTTGATGTATAGCTGATTACACGGCCTTCAACATTCAGGTTAATAAATGCATCGTCAATTTTCTTCCACAGTTCTGCATCCGGCTCTTTGTAATCCGCTGCCTGGGCACTGCCAAGCATGCTGATGCCGGGCTGGGTAATATTCGGACCGATACGTTTACCGGCCGCTGACTGCTGTTTTTCACGCAGTTTATTTTGTTTTGAACCGAGTACACTCAGTGTATCACGCTGCTTTTCTCTTAATGCCGGTTTTTGCTTGTGAGCAGCAGGTTCGCCGTTTGCTTTCTGTGCATCGCGTTTCTTTTTTAAAGCAGCAAGTTCAGCACGGCGCTGCTGTTCTTTCATCTTCTGTTTGTCTTTCTTTTTCTCACGCTGCACACGTTCCTGTACGATTTTATCCACGATGACAGAATTATAGTTCTTAAATTTCTCAAGATAAATTTCACGCTCGTCCCGTTCGGTGCGTTCAGGTTTCTTTAAACCGTAAACTGCCGATGGAACCTGTCGTGCTTTTGAAATCGTCATTCTCGTCGGACGTTTTACCGACGGTTTTGAAGCAGTGTATCTCGTTTCCCGCTGCGGGCGTCTGACATAAGCAGGCGGTGAATCTAATGGCGTAACCGATTTTGTATTCGTATCATCGCTGTCGATATCAAGAGGGAATTTAAATGCTTCTCTGCTCTCGTCTCTGTCGTGGCGATCCTTATTAAATTCTCGTCTTTGTCTTCTTGTCATTTAATCTCACCTTTATCCGACCGGGAACGGTTCGCCGACATTGTAGCTGTCGTCTAATACATAAATACCTTTTACCCCGTCATCTTTTAAGTTAAGCTCTTTTTTAGAACAGATCATACCATTTGAATCCACACCGCGAAGCTGTGAAGGTTTAATATATAAACCGCCCGGCATAACAGCGCCGACACGGGCTACAACAACTTTCTGCCCGGCATCAACGTTCGGGGCACCGCAGACAATCTGCAGTACTTCAGTACCGGCGTCGACTTTAGTTACATTTAATTTGTCTG
Organism: Jeotgalicoccus coquinae; assembly: GCF_014207425.1. Taxonomy (GTDB): domain Bacteria; phylum Bacillota; class Bacilli; order Staphylococcales; family Salinicoccaceae; genus Jeotgalicoccus; species Jeotgalicoccus coquinae. The sequence continues at coordinate 1,138,610 of NZ_JACHFF010000001.1, forward strand.
CATCCGGGTGTGCTTCTTTTTCGATAACTTTGCCGACGATAAATCTGGGTGTCAGATCGAATTCAAGTGCTTCAATGCCGTTTTTCTGCAGCAGTTCATTAATACGCGGGACCATTGTTTCATAATCATTGATATCAGTACCTTCAAGCGCCAGGTTATTTTCAGCTTTAAAGATATTCAGTCCGATAACTTCATCGCCGTCTTTAATAAGAGTAATATCTCCGTTATGTTCGTATGATACTTCCTCAGTTTTTCTTAATGTAACCAGTAATACGTCTCCGATATTTTCGTTGTATGTGAGTCTCACATTATTCACTACTTTCTTCACTATTTGTTTTTATTGTTGTAATTTCTCTGCTTCCCTAAAATAAATACAGGCTGCAGTTTCGTACCGTCGTATGAGAACGACAGTGATGTAATCGGCGTCAGTCCTTCTGCAAAGTACTGCATCATCATCTGCGCCATAATGTCATAGCCGACGTTGTTTTTACAGTCCGCTATAATCAGCACATCCTGATGCGGCAGACCGACAAGCATTTCGCCTTCCGTCTTCTGGAGCATTTCATGCAGGAAATCCGTATTTAAAATACGGGACGAGTCATAGCCGTCGTTATGATTGATGAAGTAAAAGTCATTTTCCTGAACCGTCTGTTTTTTAATTTCAACCGGCAGATTTTTTAAGTTGTTGCCTGCGAGCACTTTCATGTCTTCTTCCGACATGCCCAGCGATTCAAGCAGCTGTTCGTCTATTAAACGGTAGCTCTTATCAAAATCAACCGCATAGTAAATATTTGTTTCATTAGTATGTTCTGTGACGATAAACGGCACGCCGCTTTTCGTTTCTTTCGGGAAACTTGTTGCACGGACAACAGGATAAATTGTCGCAGATGCCGCATCGATATTCTCTTCGCCCATACGCGTTAATGATTCATCGATGTAATAAACAAGCTCATCAATAATTTTATCATCATTCTTCGCTTTATTCAGTGCTTTTGCTAAAGCAATTGTAATTCCCTGACCGTTATCTTTACGCTCTACACGCAGTTCTTCTTTTTCACGGTCAAATTTATGTGAAACGTCATCTCTTTTTGCAGCGATTCCTTCGATTACAAGATCACGCATTTTATATATATTCATGATTTACCTCCTGTGTTATTTACCTAGACTAATAATTTGGTCCCCCTGTTTAATAAATCCGTAATAGCTAAACAGTTTATAGAATATCAGAGTTACAATTAGAGGTAAAACGATATGAAAGACCAGTACCAGCACTATCGTTGAGGCTGACAGCCCCATCGTTTCAACCGCCATGATCTGGCCGACGAACCCGCTTGTTCCCATACCTGCGCCTGCTGCATTATTTTCCATCGGGAAAAACACAGTCATAATCGGGGCAATAATTGCACTCGCGATTACAGGCGGCACGATTACGAACGGATTACGTAAAATGTTCGGCACCTGCAGCATTGACGTGCCGACACCGATTGAAATGACACCTGATACGCCGTTGTCTCTGTAGCTCATTGCTGCAAGACCAACCATGTGGCAACAGCAGCCGATAACAGCAGCGCCTGCGGCTACTCCGCTTAAATCGAGCATCAGGGCAAGCGCCGCACTGGACAGCGGCGCTGTCAGCGTAATACCGAAGACGACGCTGACAAGAATACCCATCATAAACGGCTGCTGTTCGGTACCGAAGACGATAATATCCCCGAGACCTGTCATTACTCCGCCGACTGCTTCACCGATTAAACCGGCGATCACAAGCCCGATAATTAATGTCAGGAGCGGTGTAACGATAATATCAAGTTTAGTTCTCTGCTGGTACAGTCTTGCTGTTTCAATCACTATTAAACTGACGATAAAACTCGCAGCCGCCCCGCCTAAATCATATGCGTGCTGACTGACAGCAAGCACTGAAAAAATAACGAGCGGCGGAGATTTTAAACCGTAAGCAATGGCGACGCCGATTGCGGCGCCCGTTAAACTCTGTGCTGTGTCTCCAATTACTGATAAACCGGCGAGCGGCGGGACATAAGTTGCAACGGTATTAATAATCAACCCGATAATCAATGTTCCGAACAGACCAAGTGCCATAAAACTCATCGCTTCTATGAACCAGCGGTGCAGTATTTTTTTCATGACCTACCCCCGGATTCTGTCTACAGTTTCATTATTTACATTTTTAATCAGCGACGTTAATAAATTATGTGCATGGAAATAGTCTTCATAATTAATAATTGAATTCGCTGTGTGGATATAGCGTGAACAGATTCCAACGACTGCCGACGGCACACCGTCTCCCGAAACGTGAATGCTTCCTGCATCCGTTCCGCCCGGTGAATGGTAATACTGATATTTAACATCCGACGCTTTGGCAGTGTCGAGCAGGAACTGGCGCATTTTCGGTGCAAGAATCATCGTCCGGTCAAACAGACGCAGTAATGTTCCTTCTCCAAGTTTTCCAAGGTCGTCTTTTTTGCCCATCATGTCATTGGCCGGTGAACAGTCAACGACAAACGCAATATCAGGTTCAATCATGTGCGCACTTGCTTTCGCTCCGCGCAGACCGACTTCTTCCTGCACATTTGCCCCGATATACAGGTCGCAGTCCAGCTCAGTATCTTTCAGTGACTCGAGTGCCTCGATCGCAATCAGACAGCCGTATCTGTTATCCCATGCTTTAGCGAGTAACTTCTTCTCATTTTTAAGAACCTGGAATTCAACTTTTGGAACGATTGAATCCCCAAGGTTAATCCCCATCTCAAGAAGCTCTTCTTTTGAATCGGCTCCGACATCGAGGAGCATATCAGATATTTTAGTTTCTTTGTTGTCACCTCTTCTGAAGTGTACCGGGACACTGCCGATGACGCCTGTAATTTCTTCGTCGGATGCAGTACGCACTGAGAAACGCTGGCTTAAAAGCACGTCCGTCGGCCAGCCGCCAAGCGGAGTGAATTTAATAAATCCGTTATCCGTCAGTTCGGTAACCATAAACCCGACTTCGTCCATATGTGCTGCAACGAGTACTTTCGGTGCGTTTTCTTTTTTACTCTTCTTCACTGCAAAAATACCGCCGAGACCGTCCTGAATAATTTCATCAGCATGTTCCAACAGTTCTTTTCTCATATATTCTCTTACTTTATCTTCAAATCCGGGTGCTCCGTGCAGTTCTGTTAAAGCCTTCATTCTTTCCAATGTTTTTTTCGACAGTTCCATGAAAATACCCCTTTTAATTGTTATTTATTCAATATTCTATGTTAAACTACTTCATAAGGAGGATGTACATATGAAGCGTAATTTGATTATATCTACATTATTAGCTGTAACGGTTATTCCGCTTGTAGTCTGGTTATTATTGCACCGCAGAGTCGACACTAAGAAAATTGTCGATAACCTGCATCTTCAATTCGAAGACATTTCATTTATTTCACTGGACTATCAGGCAGACGGCCAGAACCGTTTTGGTTTAAATACAAACACGGTAAGCGGCGTACTGCACGTAGGCAGTGATGAAAACACGGTGAAATATAACTTCCTGGCAGATCCTTATACAGCTGAAATCATGGAGATTACTGTTCAGTAATCCCCATGATTTTTTTATTTGCTTAGATACTCAAATGTTTTTCTGATTCGCTCAAGCCCGTCTTCGATACGTGTTCTGCTCGATGCAACGTTGATTCTGAAATGATTGTTTTCATCATCCAGATACAGCTTGCCCGGCGATACGGCGATGCCGCCCACTTCCACAAGCGCTTTATGCACTTCAGCCGCATTTAATCCCGACTTTTCAAAACTGATCCATCCAAGATACGTTGACTTCGGAATATCAAATGATAAATACTCCGACAGATGTTCATCGATATAATCGCTGATCAGCTGGAAATTGCCCTCGACATGATCGTTCAGCTGATCAATCCAATCTCCGCATTCTGTATACGCCGCTTCAATTGCAGCAAGTGCAAGACTTGAAGCTGTACTGACATTATATCTGCTCCCCATTGCATTATTAATGTCCTTCGTAATTTTTCTGTCTTTCGTAATGTAATAAGAGTGCGGAATGCTTGCCAGGTTAAATGATTTACCAAGCCCTGTCGTCACAAGTACCGGATCTCCTTCTTCAAGCAGCGACACCATGGACACGAAATCCTCTTTCGGTCTGACGAAATCCATATGGATTTCATCGCTGATTAAGTAGACATCGTTCTCCTTGCAGATATTCTTAATCTCCAGCAGTTCTTCTTCCGACCAGATTTTTCCTGTCGGGTTGTGCGGATTACAGTGAATGTATAAAGTCACATCTTCACGGCTGCACAGCTCACGGAACTCTTCAGTATTTAAGAAATACTCTCTCTTGTCTTCGTCGTAAATAAGCGGTGTCTCCACTCTTGTACGGTCGTTTCCTTTAATTAAGTTCGGAAATGAGTTGTATGAAGGTGTAGTTAAAATAACGCCGTCTCCTTCATCAGTCACCTGTCTCATCACTTCACCGACAGTATATAATACCGACGCGGCGTAGTGAATGTCTTCTTCGTTTAAAGAAATATTAAAGCGGGTTTCCCACCAGTTTTTAACCGGACCGTAAAAACGCTCATTCTGCCACATCGTATAACCGAAAATCCCGTTGTCGAGGCGCTTTTTAACAGCATCTCTGACAGCTTCAGGCGTTTCTATATCCATGTCCGCAATCCAGAAAGGTTCAAGTCCTTTGGCGCCGAATAAAGCTTCAGTACCGTCGTACTGAACACTGTATGTACCTTCTCTTGACGTTGTTTTGTTGAAATCGAACTGTGTCATTATATTCCTCCACTCCAAATGTTCTGTATCCTTATATTTTAACATTCTTTAATGGATAATACACGAATATAAAAAAGCACCTTCCCTTTAGAAAGATGCTTGAATCCAATATATTTTATGTCCGCGCTGCGAAAATTTCTCTTCGTATTCGGTACGGATATTTTCTTTTGGCTCGTCATCATGAACATCCAGATTAAGATTTTCAAACTTCATGCCGAATGCATTCATCGACATCAGGCTGAACTCGAATAATCCTCTGTTGTCCGTTTTAAACTCAACGAGTGAACCTTCTTTTAACAGCTGTTTATAGCTTGTTAAGAAGTTTTTGTGTGTCAGTCTTCTTTTGGCATGACGCGTTTTCGGCCACGGATCAGAGAAGTTTAAATACACTTTATCGATTTCGCCTTCGTTGAAATACTCCATCAGCTTATTTGCATCAAGGAGCAGCAGTCTCACGTTGGTCAGACCCAGTTCAACTACTTTTTCTGTTACACGGATCATGACGTTTTTATCGATTTCAATGCCGACATAGTTTATATCAGGGTTGTTCTGTGCGAGCGTCGTTACAAACGTGCCCATACCCGTGCCGACTTCAATATGAACCGGACGGTCTTCACTGAAAAACTCTTTTATTCTTTTACTGTACGTATTGTTAACATCTACAATGTGGTTATTTGATTCCAGATAATCAATTGCCCACGGTTTGTTGCGCATTCTCAAAAATATTCACTACTCTCATTTATTAAATAAGACGGTCTTTGTCCATTACTTTAGACAGGAATAAGATCCATTCGTTCATCTCTGTGAAACGTTTGCGGTCTTCATACCACTGAATCATCGTTATCGCCTGTACGAATGTGTACCACTTCATACGCGATCTGAGATCGTTGTCGAGCTCAATACCGTAATTACTGAGCCAGCTGCCCCACTCACTGTGGTCGACGTAAGGATATAAAATCATTCCAAGATCGATAGCAGGGTCGGCAATCATAGCACCTTCCCAGTCTACTAAAAACAGCTCGTCCGTATCTGACAGCAGCCAGTTATGATGGTTGACGTCACCGTGACATACTCTGCAATCTGCAACCTCAATTTCCGGCACTGCGTTTTCGAGGTATTGGATAGCATTTCTAACGACGTGATGGGCGTTAACTTTCGGAGATAATGAAGACTGTATTTTATTAAGTAAAACTTCCGGAAGCATCGGTTTCATACCAAGACGTTTTAACATCGTAAGTAAGGGTTCTGATGTGTGTATCTTACTCATCAGTGCTGCGACCCGCAGCCCTCCCATATCTTCACGTGTCAACTCCCGGCCATTTTTCCAATGCTGTGCTGTTACCACTTCGCCTGTCTCGATTCGTTTAGTCCAAACGAGTTTCGGGACAATGCCTTCAGCTGATAACGCCGCGAGGAAAGGGCTGGCGTTTCTTTTAAGGAATAGTTTGCGTCCGTCCTGCTCTGCTTTATAAGCTTCGCCTGATGGACCTCCCAAAGGATCTAATTGCCAGCCGAGTTGATAGAAATGATCCAATTCTTACACCTCGTTTCATCGTTCAAATAAAAATTTGCGCTATAAAATAAATTAGATAGCGCAAATTTAGTTCGTGTTTAAAATTTTATCGGGTTTAATGTTTTATTTCAAGGACAAAAGATGGAATACTTTTGCCAACTGAATGTTAGTACACAGTAACTGTGATGTTGTTTAGATAAATTATTATACACTAAACAAAATGTTGTTTAAAGTTAACTGAATGATGCACTGATTTTCATCGCCCATTTCTTACCCGGCAGCAAAAATTTACTCCTGCGACGGGCAAAGAAGCAAATGCTAGTATAACAGGTTTAGCCCTTTCTGGGAATAGATGATTTCATTCTTTACCATACTCTCTACCCTGTTATTCAGTATTCAAAAGCATATGTTCCCTCTTTATTGTAGATATTAATCAAAAGTGTAAAAAGGCTTGAGTATACTTACTTTTCAACGCATGTATTATAAAGTGCTTCGAGATAAATTACCGTTGCCAGCATCAGCTCGTCAATGTTCATGCGCTCGTCTTTCTGATGCATTGTGTCGACTGTATTTTTGAACATCGCACCGAAAGCAACACCGGTTTCAAGTGTGCGTGCATATGTTCCGCCGCCAATCGTAAATGCTTCTCTGTCGTCATCCGTGTGTTTGCGGTAGCTTTCCAGCAGCGTTAACACAAGCGGATCATTTTTATCGACGTAGTGAGGTTTCTGGTCGCTTACATCTTCTATCGCAAAGCCTGATTCTTTAATCATTGCTTCCAGGTTTTTAATCCCCGCATCAAAATCAAGACCGGCAGGATACCTTAAGTTCACACCGAAGATTCCGCCGTCAACTTCCGTGTAATTGATCATGCCCGTGTTTACGCTGACATTCCCCATCTCTTCATGGTGATGCGCCATATTAAACTGCCCGCCAGTTAAATTGCCGATAATATATTCCTGTGCAAATTTAACAAACTGGCTGCCGTTCGCATCGAGTTCAATTTCAGAAAGGAATTTAAGCAGCTCTGTCCCGGCATTAACCCCCTCTTCAGGCGTTGAACCGTGTGCACTCTTACCTGACAGCTCAAGTTTTAAGAAACCGCCGTCTATTTCGTAACTGCCTTCATTTCCTGTTTTACGGATAAACCCTTCATACGCCTGAATAATCGAACTCATCTGAGTCAGCACTTTCAGTTTCGCTTCAGCAGATTCAGGCACCATGTTGTAACGTTCACCTGAAATAAACGCTTTCAGTTCAATATCCGAATCAGTATACTCATCATCGAGATTTGACTGCACGATGTTAAATGAAGTAATTCCCTTTTCGCCGTGAATAACAGGGAATTCAGCATCCGGAGAAAAACCGGCATCCGGCATTTCTTCAGATTTGAAATACGCATCCGTACACTGCCAGTCAGATTCTTCATCTGTACCGATAATCAGGCGGACACGCTGGTTAAATTTATAACCTTCGTTATGTAAAATTTTCAATGCATAGTAAGCAGCCATTGTCGGCCCTTTATCATCCTGAACACCGCGCGCAATAATTTCATTGTTCCTGATAACCGGTTCGAACGGATCAGACGTCCACCCTTTGCCCGGCGGTACAACATCCACGTGACCAAGTACGCCGAATAAACCTTCTCCCCCGCCAAACTCGATATGTCCGGCAAGATTGTCGACAGTCTTCGTCGGCAGACCTGCTTTTGCACCAAGGTCAATCATAAATTCGAGTGCTTTTTTCGGACCTTCACCGACAGGCGCATCCTTAACAGGTTCTCCTTTAACACTGTCGATTGCCAGTAAACCCATTAAATCGTTAATTAAATCATCTTTGTATTTACTTACTAATTGTTGCGCTTCCATGTTCATCAGCTCCATCAATAGACTTTTATCCATTATATACTTTTTACCGGAAATTTTCAGCGTGCCTATACGGGTTTATCTCTGTGTAATTTCAGTACATAAAAAAAGGAACCGCATCAGCGGCTCCTTAAAAAAACTTATTATTTTTTATTGTTCTTTTTGCTGTCTGTAACGACGTGTATATTATGATTTTCATCTTTAGCGCCTGCTTCGCCGACTACATCAACGTTGTGTTCTTTTTCAAAGTTTTCGACTTCGCTTTCAGAGATACCGCCTTCGTCTGCCAGCACAGATTCTCTTTGTTCAACATCATCTGTGTTTACTGCGTCAGGTTTAGCATCTGCATCGTCGCCTTTAGCTTGTTTTTTAGCTTCTTTTGCTTCTTTTTTAACATTGTTCTTAGTTTGTTCTGCTTTTTGTTTCACTTCGTCAGCTTTTTTCTGACCTTTTTCTTTTAATTCCTGTTTGTATGCTTCAGGATCTTCTTTAGCTCTTGAGTATTCGTCTTTAGCTTTAGTCTGAACGTCTGTTGCTTTTGTTTTCGCAGTTTCTACCTGTTCATTAGCTTTAGCCTGTACTTCTTTAGCTTTTGCTGATGCTTTATCCTGAACATTTTGTGCGTATGCTTTCGGATCTTCTTTCGCTTTAGAATATTCCTCCTGAGCTTTTACCTGAACGTCCTGCGCTTTGGCAGTCGCTTTCTCCTGCACGTTTTGTGCGTAGGCTTTCGGATCTTCTTTCGCTTTCGCATATTCTTCTTTTACTGCATCTTTATTGTCTGCAAGTTTTTTTGCAGCGTATGCAATACCAAGTACTGCACCGACTCTGAATACTAAATTAAATAGTTTCCCCATTTGATACACCTCATATTATAAAATTGTTTTTCACCGGACTTAATATAAAATATACCCTGGCTTGCAAATTATAAACTTAATTACTTAAATTTTTTATTTCTTTTTCGGTTAATCTGCGATATTCACCTTCTCGGAGCGTCTCATCGAGAGTGAGCGCAGCAAAGTGCGTCCGTTTCAGTTTCACCACTTCATTACCGGTTGCCAGAAACATCCGTTTCACCTGATGAAATTTACCTTCAGTAATCGACAGCGAAACTTCGCGCGGACTTAACAGTTCAGCTTTTGCAGGTTTCGTCGTAAAGTCTTTCAGTTCGATGCCTGTTTCAAGCCTTTCAATATCTGCAGCTGTCACTTCATCGCGCAGTGTCACATGATATGTTTTCCAGTATTCATTTTTCGGTGACAGAAGCTGGTGGGCAAGCTTGCCGTCGTTCGTAATGAACATCAGCCCCACCGTATCTTTGTCCAGTCTGCCGACAGGGAACAGTTCTCCCTGCTGCGGATGTCCGATTAAATCAATAACTGTTTCCGTCGGCCCCTCTTCTGTTGAAGATATGACACCGTCCGGCTTGTTCATCATAAAGTAGATAAACTCCTCGAGAACGATCGGTACATCAATATAAAAAATTTCATCGTCATAACCCACATCTGTCTTCGGGCTTTTCACGACTTCACCATTAACCGAAATCTCACCTTTTTTAATCAGCTTGTTAACTTCCTTGCGGCTGCCCAGATTGGCGTTTGCAAGATATTTATCCAGTCTCATTATAAAAACTTCACTTTCCGGCGTATTTTTTGTGCCCGTTCGCCGAGCACTTCGTCTGCAAGTCCTGTTTTAAATGAAATGAACAGGTAGACAATAACACCTGCAGGTACTGTAACTAATAATGTCAGGACTGAGTTTAATTTCGTCATATCATCGATTCTCATCATGAACAGGTAGTAGACAATTTCTACTGCCAGCAGCATCGCAAGTGCACATACTGTAATTTGGAAAATCGGTGCAATGAATGCACGGAAACGGATTTTACCGTGTTTTTTAATAATAATCAGGTTCATGATTACACCGGCACCAAGGGCAATTGCTGTTCCCATTACCGCACCGACTGTGTAGAAATTCATGATCAGCGGAATGTTAATTGCCGCTTTAATAACAAGCATGACGATAACAACGTAAAATGTCAGGTTCTGCTTATCGATTCCCTGAACGATTGAACATGTTACCGAGAACAGTGAAATGATAATGCTGACCGGTGCATAGAATGTCAGTATCATAATACCGATTTCGTTATAGCTGTAAAACGATGTATAAATCGGTGCCGATAAAATCATCATTCCCAAACCTGCCGGAATAACGAAGAATAACAGCATCAGAATCATCGATTTCACCTGATCATGCACATTATCAAACAGTTTCTGCTGATAGTTTTTCGTAATGAACGGCAGTATTGTAATTGCGAATGCCGATGCGAATGCCGTTGGAATCATTACAAGTTTATGTGTCGTCAGGTTCAGCATACCGAACCATGAGTCCTGCAGGCTTCCCGGAACTCCGGCAAGCGACAATGCGTTGTTATGCGTCATCTGGTCAATAAATAATACGACCGGAATACTCATACTGACAATAATAAACGGCAGCCCGTAACGGATAATCTCTTTATACATTTCCCCGTACGATAAACTGATTCCGCTCCTGTCCTGTTTACGCTGCTCTGTGAGAAACGGTTTACGTTTTCTCCAGAAGATTGCGAGGGTCACAGTTGCACCGATTGCTCCCACGAAAGCAGCAAACACGGCAATTTCGTTAGCGGTTTTTATCGACCCGTCCATTACATTAATAACGATGAACGCACCCGATAACAGTACTGCGATTCGTAAAATCTGTTCAACAACGGATGAAACACTCGTCGGGCCGAATGATTCGTGTCCCTGGAATATCCCTCTCCACGTTGCCATAAACGGAACAACAATGACTGCGAAGCTGATTACGCGTATAATACTTGTAATATCTTCGGTGTTCCAGCGGTGATCCCCGCCCCCGCCTGCTGCACTTTGTGCTTCGGCGATAAACGGCGCCATGAAATATAAAACAAGAAAAGCAATAATACCTGAAGCCATCATGACAAGAAGACTTGATTTATAAAGCTTCTGACTGGTTTCGTAAGCACCGAGCGCATTATACTTGGCAACGAACTTCGAAACCGCTCCGGGCACGCCGGCTGCGGCAATCGACAGCATGATCGTGTAAGGCGTATAAGCATAACCGTAAAGAGCAAGGTTTTCCTCTCCGCCCATAATGCTGTAAAATGGAATTAAATAAAGCATTCCTAAAATCTGTGTAGTAAATGTGGCAGCGGTTAAAAGGAATGTACCGCGAAACATCTTTTTCTGATCCGACATATATTAACCCTTCTTATCTATAATAAACATACCCATTATTATAATGGATAAGGGAATACTTTAAAACTAAAAGGAGCAAACTCATGTACGATACGATAGTAATCGGCGGCGGCGTCAGCGGAATTATGGCAAGCTACGCTGCAAGTCTGAACAATAATAAAGTACTTTTAATAGAAAAAAATAAGAAACTCGGCAAGAAACTGCTGATTTCAGGGGGCGGACGCTGTAATGTAACCAACCGTCTGCCTTATGAAGAAATTATTAAACACATTCCGGGCAACGGTAAATTTTTATATGGTCCGTTCTCGGTTTTCGATAATGAATCGATAATCAACTTCGTTGAATCCAACGGCGTTAAGTTAAAAGAAGAAGACCACGGCCGCATGTTCCCGGTTTCGAACAAAGCAAAAGACGTGCTGAATGTTTTCCTCGGACAGCTTGAACGGAATAAAGTGGACATCCGGTTTGAAACTGAAGTGGCCGCAGTCCTTCATGAAGATGATAAAATCACCGGCGTTAAAACGACCGACGGCAGAACATTTAACGCACGTAATGTCATTATTACGACCGGCGGTAAAAGTGTGCCGCAGACAGGTTCAACAGGAGACGGACATAAGTTTGCGAAAACACTGGGTCATACAGTAACCGAGCTGTTTCCGACAGAAGTGCCGATTACATCAAATCAGCGGTTCTTCACCGACGGCTCGCTGAAAGGCATCAGTCTCGATGACGTTGCTTTATCGGTATTAAAGAAAAACGGCAAGCCGCGTATTACACATCAGATGGATATGATTTTCACCCACTTCGGCGTGAGCGGTCCGGCAGCACTCCGCTGCAGCCAGTTTGTTTATAAAGAACAGCAGTCTCAGAAAAAAGAAAACATTAAAATGCAGCTCGATTTCTTCCCGCAATACACGATGGGAGAAATGCAGGAATACATTAATAAGACAATTAAAGACAATATCGATAAAAGTCTGAAAAACATTTTAAAAAATATACATCAGGAACGCCTGATTACGTTCGTCCTTGAATATTTGAAAATCGACGGCAGCACGAGCGGACACCATGTATCGAATCAGCAGAAACAGGCAATCGTGGAATTCTTTAAGCGATTTACATTTAACGTAAACGGCACACAGTCAATTGAAAAAGCATTCGTCACGGGCGGCGGGGTTAACTTAAAAGAAATTAACCCATCCACTATGTCGAGCAAGCTGATCGACGGCCTCCACTTTGCAGGAGAAGTACTCGATATTCACGGTTATACCGGCGGCTACAACATTACGAGTGCACTGGTCACAGGTTATGTAGCAGGATATCACTGTTCTAACGGATAAAAGTTAAACTGTTGTGACTGGGATGACTATGTGGAAGCGACACTGTCACTCAAGTGGGTTTGACTGACTATGTAGAAACGACACTGTCACTCAAATGGGTTTGACTGACTATGTGAAAACGACACTGTCACTCAAGTGAGTTTGACTGACTATGTGAAAACGACACTGTCACTCAAATGGGTTTGACTGACTATGTGGAAACGACACTGTCACTCAAATGGGTTTGACTGACTATGTGGAAACGACACTGTCACTCAAATCGCTTAAGAGAACCCTCCCGGGTTTACAACACAGCAAAAAACACCGCCTCAGACATTCAATCAGTCCGGGCGGTGTTTTTCTAATATTAATTGGCTACAATGTTCACTAATTTCTGAGGTACTACGATAACTTTACGTACCGTCTTCCCTGTCAGCTCTTCTTTAATTTTCTCATCAGACAGTGCAATTTCTTCTGTTTCATCTTTCGACAGATCTCTTGCGATTTCAAGCTTGTTTTTAACTTTACCGTTTATCTGTACAACGATTTCAACTGTATCTTCTACAAGTTTAGTTTCGTCGTATGCCGGCCACTCAGCATATGCAAGTGTTTCTGCGTTGCCTAAGATGCTCCACAGTTCTTCTGCAATGTGCGGTGCGACAGGCGACAGAAGTTTCACAAAGTTTTCAGCGTAAGCTTTGCTGACTTCTTCTGCTTTATACGCTTCGTTTACGAAGACCATAAGTTGTGAAATTCCTGTGTTGAATAACAGCGACTCGAAGTCTTCTGTTACTTTCTTCACTGTTTCATTATAAACTTTATCAAGTGCAGGTGTTTCTTTGTCAACGATTTTCGCTGCAAGTTCACCTGTTTCTTCATTAATAAGCAGTCTCCATACACGATCAAGGAATCTTCTTGCCCCGTCGAGTCCGTTCTCGTTCCATGCGATGGATGCGTCAAGCGGACCCATGAACATTTCATACAGTCTCAGTGTATCTGCACCGTGTGAATATACGATATCGTCAGGGTTTACGACGTTACCTTTGGATTTACTCATCTTCTCGTTACCTTCACCAAGAATCATTCCCTGGTTATATAACTTCTGGAATGGTTCTTTTGTCGGAACAACGCCAAGGTCGTACAGGAACTTGTGCCAGAATCTTGCATATAACAGGTGAAGCACTGCGTGCTCCGCTCCGCCGATATACAGATCTACAGGCAGCCAGTGTTTAAGTTTTTCAGGATCAGCCAGCTGCTCCGTATTGTGTGGATCGATAAAGCGCAGGAAGTACCAGCTGCTGCCCGCCCACTGGGGCATTGTGTTCGTTTCGCGGCGGCCTTTAACGCCGTCTTCTCTTACAACATTGATCCACTCAGTGTTGTTTGCAAGCGGTGACTCGCCCGTACCTGACGGTTTAATTTCAGTCATTACAGGAAGTTCAAGCGGAAGTTCTTCTTCCGGAACTGTCGTCATCGTACCGTCTTCCCAGTGAATTACAGGAATCGGTTCGCCCCAGTAACGCTGACGGCTGAATAACCAGTCTCTTAATCTGTAAGTAATTTTCGCTTCGCCGGCATTTTTCTCTTCAAGAAGTTCGATTGCTTTCTTAATACCGTCTTCAAGTCCAAGTCCGTCAAGCGGGCCTGAGTTAATATGTGCGCCTTCGCCGGTAAATGCTTCTTCTTCAACATTTCTGCCTTCAAGTACCGGAATGATTTCCAGGTCAAACTGTTTGGCAAATTCATAGTCACGCTCGTCGTGTGCAGGTACAGCCATAATTGCACCGGTACCGTATGAAGCTAAAACATAGTCTGCAATCCAGATCGGCAGTTTTTCACCGCTTAACGGGTTCACTGCATATGCACCTGTGAATACACCTGTTTTTTCTTTAGCTAAATCTGTACGCTCAAGTTCACTCTTATGCGCTGCTTTTTCCTGGTAAGCTTTAACCGCTTCACGCTGTTCGTCAGACGTAATTTTATCGATTAATTTATGTTCAGGAGAAAGGACTGCGTACGTTGCACCGTAAATTGTATCCGGACGCGTTGTAAACGCAGAAAATGACTCATCGAAACCGTCGATTTCAAAAGTGACATTAGCCCCTTCTGATTTACCGATCCAGTTGCGCTGCATATCTTTTAACGATTCAGGCCAGTCAAGATCATCAAGGTCTTCTAGTAAACGGTCCGCATATTCAGTAATTCTGAGAATCCACTGTCTCATCGGTTTGCGTACTACCGGATGTCCCCCGCGCTCACTCTTGCCGTCGATGACTTCTTCGTTCGCAAGTACTGTTCCTAGCGCCTCACACCAGTTCACAGGTACTTCGTCTACGTAAGCCAGTCCTTTATTATACAGCTGGATAAAAATCCACTGCGTCCACTTGTAGTACTCGGGATCTGTCGTGTTAATTTCTCTGTCCCAGTCATAGCTGAAGCCAAGTTCTTTAATCTGACGGCGGAACGTATCGATGTTTTTATCGTTGAAAGCATGAATATCATTTCCTGTGTCGATTGCATACTGCTCTGCAGGCAGACCGAATGCATCCCACCCCATCGGATGAAGCACATTGTAGCCCTGCATGCGTTTCATGCGGCTGACGATATCTGTCGCTGTGTAACCTTCAGGGTGACCGACGTGAAGTCCTGCACCTGACGGATACGGGAACATGTCCAGTGCATAGAATTTCTCTTTGCCGATTTCATCTTCAGTTTTAAAAATCTTGTTGTTTTCCCAATGCTGCTGCCATTTCTTTTCGATATCTCTGTGTTTAAACGTCATTAGTTTTCCTCCTATTAAATAAAAAAATCCCATATCTAAAAAAAGATATGGGACGATCTATAAGACCGCGGTACCACCCGCATTCACATTATGTGCAACTTTAAAAAGTATGAAATTAACACAGACAAGTTCACTTGACGTTAATACCGGTTCACACCAGCCACCGGCTCGCTTAAAAAAACGTTTCTGCTACTGCTTCTGATATTAATAATATAGCTGAAATTCATTAATATAGCAAGGTTATGAGCCGTTCTCGACAGATAACAGCAGCTTTTTCTTATCCAGCCCGCCTGTATATCCGCCAAGACCGTTATTACTCGCTGTCACTCTGTGGCACGGGATAATAATTGAGATCGGATTTTTACCGTTCGCATTGGCGACTGCACGGGAATAGTTACTCCCGCTGATCCGTTCAGCCAGCGTCTTGTAGCTGATTGTTTCGCCGTATGGAATCTTAAGCAGCTGCTGCCAGACCGACTGCTGGAACGGCGTGCCGGAAACATTCGGATTAATCTTCACATCAAACACATCGCGTTCTCCGTTAAAGTACTCTTCCAGTTCACGGACACACTGTTTAATCACTTTATCCGGCTCATCAGACTGCCCCGCTTCATCGATGTAATCGATTTTAATAATCGCATCATTCAGCGACTCGATTCTGAGCGGGCCAATATCAAATTCCTTATAATACACAGCACCTGTCATACACATCAGTCCTTATACGTAATATTATATCCTTCGTCGTATCTCGCGCCAGTTTTTCTTAACAGAATTACATACGATAAAATACTCAAAACGATTAAGACACCGATAACCATCAGCATTGTGCCATGCTTAAGGTAGTATTCCTCACCGTTAAATCCAATCGTAAACTGTGTTAAATACCCCATTAAAAATATAAGTGCAAAAATAGTGACTGAAATAATGACGTTCGCTGCGGTATCCAGACGCAGTGCCGGATTCTTTTTGGAGACAACTGGATTCATCGTCCCAAGCAGCATCCCGAGCGGTGCAACAGTCAGTACAAGAAGCACCGATACGACTGCAGCATAGATTAATGTTGTTACCGGGACATCCAGTATAAAGTAAATAATAATTGTAATTAAAATATACATCGGTGTAATCGTTATAAAGTTATATAAATATTTTGCTTTAGCAATATCCATTCCGCTGACCGGCATCATTTTTAAAAATGCATACGTGCGTGCATCTCTTGCCGTATTCATCGCAGCAACAAACAGTGAAATCATAATCGAACCGGCGAATGCAATCGACATCATCACCTGATCGTCCGATGATGACTCTCCGCCGTATATCAACGGATTTGATGTCAGTAAGTATAAAAAGACAAAAGGAAATAAATACTGCGGCAGTACTGCCGACCATTCTTTAAAGTCTCGTTTTGTCATTGTAAAATCTTTGTTCAGCAGTGCACGAACCGGCGAACCTGTTTCAGCTGCGACTGTTTTTTTGCGTTCGACCATTCTCGTGTTCGCAGTTCCTTTAACAAATGCATCCGTAACGTAATTCAGAACCAGCCAGATTAATGCAGCTGATACAGCGGCAAAAACAACCAGCAGCAGAATGTACTTCACTGTTGATGGATTATATAAAAATCCTGCAAAGATAACATCAGCATTCGGCATCATCTCAATAACCGGCAGTAAATACTGCCCGCCCGCCACTATAATGAAGTAAGGCAGCACACCCGCAACACCGCCGGCCAGTGTGAGTACTTCACCGACGCGTCTTGCGGATGATACTTTCGTTACGGCAAATACGATTGCATATGCAACTGCAATACTCACTGCTCCGACGAACAGGAAATACACAGCACTGCTTAACACAAGCGCCGGAGCACCGTATCTTACAGCAAGTGTCAATCCTGCCGCAATACCGATAAACAGTACGACCGGCAATACTTTAAGAGTAAACTGGTAAAACAGTTTTACAGAAAATACAGCTTTCGGTGTCACCGGCAGTACCAGGTAGGAATCGATATTTTTATCCATAAACATTTCTTTAATAATGCCGTTCACTAAAAACAGTGCCAGTATTGCAATAAGAAACAGCGACAGCAGCACGAGAGCTTTGCCGATCATCATTTCTTCTGCATTCATCAGAAACAGATTAACGACCATCCACACTGCCGGAACAACCATCGCGAGCAGAATCATTACGAGGAATAAGTACAGTATTATCTTCCCTGTACTCAGCGCTTTAAAATAATTCAGTCTGGATTGTGCTTCAACTTTCAGTATACTCTTGAACATGCACGTCCTCCCCGTCTGTGAGCGCAAGGAATATATCCTCAAGCGTTCTTCCGCTTCCCGCCTGTTCGCGCAGTTCCTGAAGCGTGCCGAGCGCTTTAATCTCACCTTTATAAATAATACAGATACGGTCGGCAATTTCTTCTGCCAGACTTAATGTATGTGTCGTCAGAAATACCGTGTTCCCCTGCTTAACGTATTCCGTCAAATAGTTCTTCAGTTCGCGGTTACTCTTCGGATCCAGTCCGACGTTCGGTTCATCCAGGAAAATCACTTTCGGTGAATGCATTAATGCACCGATAACGACCAGTTTCTGCCGCATTCCGTGTGAATACTCCTCCACCAGTGTGCCGAGGTCCCCGCCAAGTTCGAACATGCTGACCAGTTCATCCCGTTTTTCTTTATATACCTGTTTATCCATTTTATATATACTTGCAACAAAGTTTAAATACTCGTTGCCTGTCAGTTTGCCGATAATATCCGGTGTGTCCGGTACGAAACTGATTTTTCTTTTCAGCTCCGTATTATTTAAGCGCATCGGTTCACCCAGTATTTCGACTGTGCCGTCTGTCGGTTCAAGCAGACCCATCAGCATTTTTATCGTTGTGGACTTGCCGGAACCGTTCGGTCCGAGGTAAGCAAACAGCTCCCCCTTTTTAATAGAAAGATTTATATTTTTAACAGCGGCTTTAGCGCCGTAGTTTTTCGTTAAATTACTGGCAGTAATCATTAAAGACCCAACCTTCTTATGATAAAATTAATAGAAATTGAAAGGATTGATATTATGCTGCAAAGAATACTTCCTGCAGGAAAAGACTTCATTAAAGAAATCGTCAGCACAGAAGATAAATTAGTCGATGCCACTTGCGGCAACGGCCACGATACAGGTTTTCTTGCCGGACTCGTACCGGACGGTCATGTGTACAGTTTCGATGTGCAGGCTGAAGCGATAGACAGCGCCCGCGAAAAATACCGGGCTGAGAATATTACTTTCGTGCACGACGGCCATGAAAACATCTCGAAGCACGTTGAAGCACCTGTTAAAGCGGGTATTTTTAACCTCGGCTATCTGCCGGGCGGCGACAAATCGATTACGACAGCATACGATACGACGATTGCTGCAGTGACAGATTTATTTGACTTACTGACGCCCGGCGGGCGTATTGTGATTGTCGTTTACCACGGTCATGACAGCGGTAAAATTGAACGCGACGCGCTGCTAGATACGCTGTCGGCATGGCCGCAGGATAAAGCCCAAGTTCTCCGCTATCAGTACATCAACCAGAAAAACAGTGCTCCGTTTTTACTCGTTATAGAAAAATTAAAGTAATCACACTGCGTATCAGGTAAAACCCGTACGCCGGGTTCCGTTTGGAACATCCGGTGTACGGGTTAAATTTTTTTGTCAAACACACTAAATTAATCTAATATAAGCCCGATTGAAAACAGCTGCGCATTAAAGAACTGCTCCATTAAATAATACGGATATTCTATATTATCCCTTTGGAAGATGCTGTGTTCTTCTGAATCCAGCATCGTAAAACGGAAATCATCCGATAATGTTCTCTTAATGTACTTCGCAGATAAATAAGGATTGATAATCTGATTATCGTTGCTCATAACGGTCAGTATCGGAACGCCTGCAACTTCTTCCATGTTTTCAGACGTCAGTTTCATCTGATTAATGATTGTCTTGTACCACTGGTAGCTGACTTTATCGACGATCAGTTCATCCGCCTTATAACGTTCAAGGAATCGTTTATCCTGCGTAAAGTAGTTCATCTTAATACCAAGATTAAACCTCGCTTCATCGCTCGTTACACGCACACTTGTCAGTATTGTATTTTTCCGGTTCATAAATGACTGTTTAAATGATAAGAGCGGATTTAGTGCGACGATGCCGTCCGACTGAATCCTGTTTTGTCTGTGCGCTTCAAGTGCAATTAAAGCACCGAGTCCCTGACCAATTACAAACGTCGGCAAATCATACTGTGCTGCAAGTGCATGCCATTCAGCCACTCTTTCCACATACTGCTCAAAACTGTTGATATGCCCTTTGTTGACACGTGTCGTCTGACCATGTCCCGGCAGGTCGCCTATTATGACGTGATAGCCGTCACGGCGAAGTTTTACAGTCAGCTCATCGTAGTACTCATGGTGCTCCAGTAAATCATGAACAATGACCACGACACCTTTTGGTTCGTTTTCTGTCTCCCACTTCCACATAAGCTTTCTCCTTACAAAAATATGCAAATTTGATATGATGGCTTTATTATAACATTTGAGATGGGAAAGGAAATTTAAAATGATAATAGATTATAAAAATCACACACCAAAAATCAGTGACAGTGCTTTTATCGCACCAAATGCAACAGTAATCGGGGATGTTGAAATCGGGGACAACTCTTCTGTGTTCTTCGGTTCGGTTATCCGCGGTGATATTGCACCTGTCCGCATCGGCAGCAATACAAACGTCCAGGATTTATCAGTACTTCACCAGACACCGGGTCTGCCGTTAACGCTCGGGGACAATGTGACTATCGGTCATAAAGTAACACTGCACAGCTGCACAGTGAAAGACGGCGCATTGATCGGTATGGATTCAATCGTGCTCGACGATGCAGTAATTGGGGAAAATGCATTCATAGGTGCCGGTTCATTAGTTACCGGCGGAACAGTAATTCCACCGAACACACTCGCTTTCGGACGCCCTGCAAAAGTGGTCAGAGAGCTGACTCCAGAAGACCTTGAGGAGATGAAACGTATCAACGAGACATACGTTGGTCACATTCCCAACTATAAAAACTAAATAAATAAAATATTTTACACCCTTTTTATCTTGAAAGACGATATAATGAATTAAGCATAAAAAGAAAACGCTTTATTTACAGGAGGATTAGCAATGGGAGTAGTTAGGGATATTTTCATCGGTTTATCGGAAAACAAGATTTTGAATAATGCATCAAAACAAATGGGACTTAGATTTGGTGCACAGAAAGTAGTCGGAGGAACGGGTGTTAAAGACACTCTCAATTGTCTGGCCGACTTAAATAATCAGGGTATGAGTGTTACATTTGATAATCTCGGAGAATTCATATCCGACCGCAAAGAGGCTGAGAAAGAAAAAAATAATATCATTAAAATGATTAAAGAGATTCAAAAAGAAGGACTGAATGCCCACGCATCGGTTAAACTTTCTCAAATCGGCTTAAATATTGATGAAAATTTCTGTTATAACAATATAAAAGAAATTCTTGATGCGGCGAAAGAAACTAATATGTTCGTAAACCTGGATATGGAGAACTATTTATCAAAAGAACAGTCACTGACAATTCTTGATAACCTGCTCCGTGAATACGATAATGTCGGAACCGTTATTCAGGCGTATTTCTATGACGCTAAAAAAGATGTCAGAAAATATAAGAATTTACGCACGCGTTTAGTAAAAGGCGCCTACAAAGAGCCTGATACAATTGCTTACCAGTCGAAAGCTGATATCGATCAGTCTTACTTCGAAATTATTAAAACACATTTAGTGGAAGGTAACGGATTTACGTCAATCGCAACACACGACCACAACATCATCGAGAAGACAATTCGTTTTATTGAAACGCAGAACATTTCAAAAGACAAATTTGAATTTCAGATGCTGTACGGTTTCCGTAAAGACTATCAGCAGGATTTAGTCGCACGCGGATACAACATGTGTGTATACGTACCATACGGAACTGACTGGTACGCTTACTTCATGAGAAGACTTGCAGAGAGACCTCAAAACCTTAACCTTGTAGTTAAGTCCATGACTTCAAGTAAAAAAGTACAGGCCGGTATTGCTGCAGCAGCTGCTGTCGCGGGACTTGCACTTGTACGTAAAGCACTTAAAAATTAAGTACAGATTGGAATTTTTATGAATAAATATTTAAGTATAGGCGCAGGTGCAGCACTCGGTGCACTTTTGCGCTTTTTACTATCCATAGGCGTACTGACGCTGCAGATGCCGTTTTACAGCGGTACTTTAATAGTGAATATGGCCGGTGCACTTCTGATTGGTTTCTTTATTGCAAAGGAATTAAAACCGTCAATGCACAGCTTTTTAATTACGGGATTCCTCGGAAGCTTCACGACATTTTCGATGCTGAGCTATGAACATTATTTACTGCTCTCTTACGGAGATTATGTAATGTTTATCGTATATCTGGGTATCAACCTGATGCTGGGCGTCGTTGCTGTATTCCTAGGATTTACGCTCGGAGGTAAAAAAATAAATGATTAATATACTGACGATGATGGTTGCAGCGGCACTGGGTGCCTGTCTCAGAGCATATATTAACGAGCTGCCTGTTTTAAAAAATAAGGAAATGCCTTACAGTACGATGGCTGTAAACATTACAGGCGCATTCCTGATGGGATTCGTCGTTATGCTGGTCACGGCAAATACCCAGTATTACTTAATTATCGTTACCGGGTTTTTAGGCGGCTTTACGACATATTCACAATTTGCTTTAGATCAATTTAATTTACTCAGAGATAAGAAAACAAAGTTATTCTTAAAATACTCTTTCAGCACTATTTTCTTCACATTAGTCGCTGTTGCATTCGGACTGATTGCCGGGAGTATGTTTGTTTAAAATTAAAAATACCTTCGATTCATTTAAGAATCGAAGGTATTTTTATGTTCTTATAAAAAAAAAGCGGCCTGGAGGCCGCTCTAAAACATTTTAGTTTTTAGGTTTTCTTCTGAAGAATGCTAACACAGCACCTGCAGCAAGAAGTATTGTTGCAACAATTCCAATCGGCGCAGCAGCTACACCAGTGTCAGGAAGAATACCAGATCCGGAATCTTTCTCCGCACCATCATCTCCGTCAACTTTCGTTACTTCCGAAGAACCTTTCTGTCCGTCATCACCGGAACCATCACCTACAGTACCAGCTTCGCCGTCACCAGGGACAACGATTTCAATACCGTCAGTTGAGTTACCAGCTTCATCTGTTACCGAGACATACAATACCTGTCCAGGCGTTACAGCATCAGGATCAATGCTGATTGAGAAGTTTCCATCCTCATCAACAGTACCCTCAGCGATAACATTTCCATCAGCGTCAGTAATTAATACAGTTCCAGGCTCATTAGATGTACCTGTTACAGTATACCCATCCTGTGAGTTACCTGAGATGACTACATCGCTTACTTCAGGCGCAGTGACATCGGCACCCGAATCATCTTCCGGAACAACTAATGTGATAGCTTCACTGAAGTTATTATTAGCATCAAGACCGTAGATACTTAATGTTTCACCAGGAGTTACAAGACTTGGGTGAATATTAATAACGACACTGCCATCCTCAGCAATTGTACCAACACCAATTCTTTCACCGTCAGCATTCTCAATAATTACAGCATCTCCAGGCTCTTCACCTGTACCTGAGATAACATAACCGTCTGTAGAATTACCGTCGATAGTGAAATCTCCTAATATTGGAGCCTCATTATCATTAGGATCAATTGGTAATGTGTCACCAGCAGGAACGAATACATACTCTGCATCACCAGACACATTATCTTTATTTATTCCGACTACCGCTAGCTCTTCACCAGGAGAAACCAAGATTGGATTAACGTTAACTTCAAAGTTTCCATCTTCCCCTACCACTGCAGAACCGACTACGTTACCTGCAGAGTTGTAAACATGAACAACATCTCCAACCTGAGGAGAATTCGTTGATCCTGAAACTACGTAACCATCGTTAGCATTGCCATCAATAGCAACATCGTTCAGACCAGGAGCAACTAAATCTGAATCTGCGTCTGAGTCTGCGTCAGCATCTGAATCTGCGTCAGCATCTGAGTCTGCGTCAGCATCTGAATCTGCGTCAGCATCTGAGTCTGCGTCGGCATCTGAGTCCGCGTCGGCATCTGAATCTGCGTCAGCATCTGAATCTGCATCTGCATCAGCATCTGAGTCCGCGTCGGCATCTGAATCTGCGTCAGCATCTGAATCTGCATCAGCATCTGAATCTGCGTCGGCGTCAGCATCTGAGTCTGCGTCGGCATCTGAGTCCGCGTCGGCATCTGAATCTGCGTCAGCATCTGAGTCTGCGTCGGCATCTGAGTCCGCGTCGGCATCTGAATCTGCGTCAGCATCTGAATCTGCATCTGCATCAGCATCTGAATCATCTAATGGAAGAACAGTAATAGTAGTTGTATCACTTACTTTACCGTCTAATATTTGAAGTAATACAATCTCTGTACCAGCTTCTAAGTTTTCATCAAGTTCAATAGTGTAAGTTCCATTGTTTGCAATCTCTACACGAGCTGCGAAAGCAGAAATAGCTTCCGGTACTGTAGCTGATCCAACTTCAACATCATTTACATATGCAATAACGTCTGCATTGACGATACCTTCTCCTTCGATAAGAAGTTCATCTTCATAAATGTCTGATGCAGTTGGTCCTTCTAATGTAGTAACTGGAACTGTTACCTCTGCAGGTTCACTGTCGACTCCATCTTCATTTGTAGAAACTAAAGTAATTACTTCATTTTCCACGACTTCATTTCTAGTGAAACCTTGATTGAAGACTCCTTCTTCATCGGCTACAATCGTTCCGATTACAACTCCATCTACATTCGTAAATGTCACAGTACTTCCTGGTTCAGTAACACCATTTACGGAGTAACCATTAACGTAGTCACCATCTATACCAACATCTGAAAGTTCAGGAATCACGTCTTGATCTCCGTCGCTATCTGAATCTGCATCGGCATCCGCATCAGCATCAGCGTCGGCATCAGCATCGGCGTCTGCATCGGCATCAGCGTCGGCATCAGCGTCTGCATCAGCGTCGGCATCCGCATCGGCATCGGCGTCTGCATCGGCATCAGCGTCGGCATCTGCATCAGCATCCGCATCGGCGTCAGCATCCGCATCGGCGTCAGCGTCGGCATCAGCATCGGCATCAGCATCGGCGTCAGCATCAGCGTCGGCATCAGCATCGGCGTCTGCATCGGCATCAGCGTCGGCATCCGCGTCGGCATCCGCATCGGCATCGGCGTCGGCATCTGCATCGGCATCAGTATCGGCGTCAGCATCGGCATCAGCATCGGCATCAGCATCCGCATCAGCATCAGCGTCGGCATCCGCGTCAGCGTCGGCATCAGCATCCGCATCGGCGTCGGCGTCGGCATCGGCGTCTGCATCGGCATCAGCGTCGGCATCAGCGTCTGCATCAGCGTCGGCATCCGCATCGGCATCGGCGTCTGCATCGGCATCAGCGTCGGCATCTGCATCAGCATCCGCATCGGCGTCAGCATCCGCATCGGCGTCAGCGTCGGCATCAGCATCGGCATCAGCATCGGCGTCAGCATCAGCGTCGGCATCAGCATCGGCGTCTGCATCGGCATCAGCGTCGGCATCCGCGTCGGCATCCGCATCAGCATCAGCGTCGGCATCAGCATCGGCATCAGCATCGGCGTCAGCATCGGCATCAGCATCGGCGTCAGCATCAGCATCAGCATCAGCGTCGGCATCCGCGTCAGCGTCGGCATCAGCATCCGCATCGGCGTCGGCGTCGGCATCGGCGTCAGCATCGGCGTCAGCATCAGCGTCAGCGTCGGCATCAGCATCGGCGTCAGCATCCGCATCAGCATCCGCATCAGCGTCAGCATCCGCATCAGCATCGGCATCGGCATCAGCGTCGGTATCGGCATCGGCGTCGGCGTCGGCGTCGGCATCAGCGTCCGCATCTGCATCGGCATCAGCGTCAGCATCCGCATCGGCGTCAGCATCCGCATCGGCGTCAGCATCCGCATCGGCGTCAGCATCCGCATCGGCGTCAGCATCCGCATCGGCATCAGCATCCGCATCGGCGTCAGCATCCGCATCGGCATCAGCATCGGTATCAGCATCCGCATCGGCGTCGGCGTCGGCATCGGCGTCAGCATCGGCGTCAGCATCAGCGTCAGCATCGGCGTCAGCATCGGCGTCAGCGTCAGCATCCGCATCAGCATCCGCATCAGCGTCAGCATCCGCATCGGCGTCAGCATCGGCGTCAGCGTCAGCATCCGCATCAGCATCCGCATCAGCGTCAGCATCCGCATCCGCATCGGCGTCAGCATCCGCATCAGCGTCAGCATCCGCATCAGCGTCAGCATCTGCATCAGCGTCGGCGTCAGCGTCGGCATCGGCGTCAGCATCAGCATCGGCGTCAGCATCCGCGTCGGCATCAGCATCTGCATCCGCATCAGCGTCAGCATCCGCATCCGCATCGGCGTCAGCATCTGCGTCAGCATCCGCATCGGCGTCGGCATCGGCGTCGGCGTCAGCATCCGCGTCGGCATCCGCATCCGCATCCGCATCGGCGTCAGCATCTGCGTCAGCATCCGCATCGGCGTCGGCATCGGCGTCGGCGTCAGCATCCGCGTCGGCATCAGCATCCGCATCCGCATCGGCGTCAGCATCAGCATCGGCGTCAGCATCGGCATCAGCATCTGCATCAGCGTCGGCATCTGCATCAGCATCGGCATCAGCGTCAGCATCCGCATCGGCGTCAGCATCCGCATCGGCATCAGCATCGGTATCAGCATCCGCATCGGCGTCGGCGTCGGCATCGGCGTCAGCATCTGCATCAGCGTCAGCATCGGCGTCAGCATCGGCGTCAGCATCCGCATCAGCATCCGCATCAGCGTCAGCATCTGCATCCGCATCAGTGTCGGCATCGGCGTCGGCATCGGCGTCAGCGTCAGCGTCAGCATCAGCGTCGGCATCAGCATCGGCGTCGGCATCTGCATCAGTGTCGGCATCTGCGTCGGCATCTGCGTCAGCATCGGCATCGGCGTCTGTATCATCGACATCAAATGGAATCATTACTGAATTTTCAGCTTCATCAAACAATGAAATATCTACCGTTGTATCTTCAATTCCAATCCCTTTAATTTCAATCGGACCAGTAACATTAGCAGGTTGGTTTACAAATACGTCGAGTTCAACCTCTGTCTGACCCAATACTTGAGCACTAGCTAATTGTGATGTTATATCTAATGTACCGTCAACTAGATTTTCTACTAATGGATTTATAGCAGTTGTAACTGTATTCCCAAGCGTATTTAGTACAGGGTTCAGCAGGAAACCTAAAGTTCCACCTATAAGACCCGTTGTTTTAATATTTCCAATAGCTGTTCCAACACCATTTAGAGCATCGATTACAACATCATTCACTAAAGTTGTAAGATGTGCTGCTAAATCATCAGGGAACTCAACAATAATTTCACCATTTGCTCCTATGGTATAATCAACAGTAAGTTCTTCCGTTGTCAAGTTCTGTAAAGAAGCGTCAAGATTGTTTAACACATCCAATGCAGCCACTAATTCTGGCACACCTGATATACCAATCAATGGGTTATTGAGAATATACTGGTCAACTATTCCCACTAGTTCATTGACCGTAGAAGTAAGATCTCCAGTGATCCCTCCTATAGCAGTATATAACGCTGGTAAGTCTTCTTCTAAATTAATTGGAAGCATTTGTATAGTGATATTAGCTTGTCCATTTTGATAAAGGTCTTCAGCTGAAAGTTCTGGCGCATAAAATACAACTTTTCTGTTCGGACTAATTAATTCAACATCAGCTAAACCATTCCCGACAAAGCCAAGACTCATGTTGTAATCATAAGGCTCAGTTGTTTCTGAAAGTTCAGCAGAGATATCAACTCCAGTTAATATCTGAACTTCAGATAACGATTGAGCGTATGCTACATTTTCAACATTGGTATGACCACTGAAGTAATCTATGTATGGTCCAAGGGGAGCAATCATAAGATTGGCTGCCACTACGGTCATCCCGATTTTCTTAAAAAGAGAGTGTTCGGACTTACGATTTAATGCTTTCTTATAATCGTAATTCTTCAACTTCTTCTTTCTATCATTGTTCGACAATAAAAATTCCTCCTTAAAAAAATAGAATTTCTTAACTATAGTACAAAAAATGTAACAAATATTCCCATTAAAGAAATATATTTGTTACATTTTCCATTATATCAGAATATTTTTTTATTTGTCACGCTTTTGTAAATTTTCACTCATTTTTTACAATTAAAGTTATTTTTGTATTGAATGTATCCAGAAATATAATGTTGTACATCATCAATCCTTACTCTATAGCCATGATGTTTGATGAAAAAGCTTCCCAGTACACTTTCCGGGTTTTTAAAATACATTGCTATTTCCGGATAAAAATATCCAGTTCTTTGATAGTCTGCTCTTTTTTCAATTATTTTATTAAATTTTTCTTCATCGAGGTGCTCTTTGATTAAATCTTCGAGTCCTTTCTCTTTCATCAGCTCAACCATATTGTATCCAGCCATAAGCATTTCAAGAAATGTCGGAAATGTTGTCTCTCGCTTATTAATGAAATCCAGCCGTTTTGATACGTTTTTCAGTCCAAATATAAAGTATTTTTCTTCTGGTTTAACTTTCGTGAGCTCGTAAGTACAATAACTCAGCCAGTGATCCGAATATTTCCAATAGTCTTTTTCTATAAAATGATTGAAGAGTATTTCTACATACTCCAGCCATTCAGGATTTTCGTCCATCTGGTACAGTCTCATCAGTCCAAATGCCGCTTCACCGTCATAGTAAATCACTCGTTTTTCTTCTTTAACTGTAAGTTCAGGATAATTTAATACGTGAACCGTATCTCCTTCTTCACCTATCATTCTCATTGTCCCTCTAGCAAGCTTACGAGCCACCCCCATATATTCATCACTATTTGTCATAGACATATATTTTGTCAGTGCAACCAATGCCACCCCATTTTGACCAAGTTTAATTTCATTTAATTTATTTGTATCATCAAAAATGTATGCTGCTTCTTTTTCTGCCGGATCGATATATAAATTATTTTCCAACATATAATCAAGTGTTTCTTTTGCTTGCTCAATACCTGATTCATCTTCTAGATACTCCAAACCCTCTAGCAATGAATATGTTGAGGATGCGTGTCTAAGCATATTATAAAAAGCGATTTTTTTATCAAAGTGAGGAAATCTGCCATATTCATATCTCCCCGAATCCTTAATCTGGTTCAGTAAATATTCAGTGGCTGATTTAATCATTCTATTATATTCGTCTTTCCTTTCATTTTCTTCAACCTTCCTAATTCCATGCATGTTGCCTTCAGGAATTAATTCTATTACCTCATCATTATTTAATAAGTATCCTTGTGTATAAAATTTAAAAATGTTTTTATTCACATATTTCTTATGGAAATATATACCTCTATAAGATTTAAATTTCTTTAGGTATGTATTGATGTTTTTTTCGCATACAAATAATGATTGGTGATCTTTACCTGGAATTGGTCTAACAAATGCATTTGCATTAATTTCTTCTGGCAGAAAAGACAATATAAAATTTGAATCGAATGCTATACCGAAATCGACATAGTTCCTTCTAATTTTTGGAAGTTCTTCGATTACTTCCATGAATGGAACTTCAACTAGTGATTTTATAAAGTCTACTCTTATCCACTCAGTCTCATAACCACTTTGTGATAACTTTAATATTTCATCTTGAATATTATTCTCTATATAGTTATTGTTCTTCACTTTGAAAACATGAGCTCTCCTGTTCATAAAACCAAGAGAAATAAAGATCCATTTTGATTCATTCTTGGCATTCTGTTGCCTTAAGTTTTCAATTAGCTTCAAATTCATTAATATATTCCCCTTTTTCAATTTTTTCTACAAAATTTGTTACTTCTTTATAGTCTGAGAAAGATGTAAAGCATCCAATTATATTATTTTTCAACACTATTCCATGATAGAATTTATCTCCAAAAATATAACTTCTATCTCCTAATAATTCTCTATAGTTTTCTGAAATTAAAGCAAGTTCTTCTACAGTGAAACTCTGCCTTTCTTTAATTCTGAACCTTCCAGTCCTATTAACAGATACCGAAGGATTAAGATTATTATTCTCTATAAATCTTGAAATATACTTTATTCTTTCCAAAGGTGTTTTGAAAAGCAACTTTGAGAACTCATAAGTTAATGTAGGATGTTTAACTTCCTGAATTTCATCTAGCAATTTTTCTATACTCATAATAGTGCTTCTATTATACTTTTCATCATTAGTCGGCCATTCAGAGAAGCGAATTTTCTTAGAGAGGATAATTTCATTTTTTATTAACAATTCATGGTACCTAATGTAATAAATTAATAAGTTAAGACCTTCTATAGTTCCTGTATTTTTAAGATTCTCACTCGACACTATTCTTTTTTGATTATTGTCCACAACCAGATATGATTTACCGTGATTACCTATCGTTTTAAAAACTTTCTCGTCATATTTATATTCAGACATTTTGTATTTGTACGGGAATTTGGCTGCAATGACAGGCAAGTCAGAATCTGTTACAGACGATTTAAATAATATTAAAGAATCATCATTTAGGAAAAACATAATATCTTTTAACATCAGATCTCGGTCTTTATACCAGGTAATACTTTTATTTTTCACTTGAACAGTAACTGCTCGCATTGGATCATCAATGCATAAAATATAATCTGCATCACTTTTCTCAATCAACGGTACAATTCTATTATGTATATCTAACGTTTCGTCACCCATATCGCTGATTTTTCCAAGTATCAAAACTTTGTTACCTTTATAAAATCTTGACTGTTGGTTAAAACTTTCTACTGCATTTATATATGATGGTAAAGATGCATTATGAGTATCATCAATTACAGTAATATTTTGATTATGTTTATTCACAATAGTTTTTATTTCCATTACCTTTGGAAGTGATTTAAAATCATTAAATTTATCTAGAACGCTGTTAAGATTTATATTTAAAACTTTTAAAACCAGCATAGATGCAATAGAATTCTCAACCATTCCTTTTCCTAACATATTTATATTATAGGAATACTTTTCTTCTTTTATTTCAACATTCACTGTCTGTTGACCTTTACTGGCATAACTATGCACATTTCTTAAAATATCATATGAATTTTTCATACTATATTTGATTATGTTTTTAGTATTTAACAATGCTTTTTCATATAGAAAGTCGCTATGTAAGGTATCATCATTTATTATAATGGTTCCATTTTCACTTATCCCTTCAAAAATTCTGCTTTTAAATTCAGCAACTGTTTTTGTATCCTTTAAAGTAGATAAATGAGCTTCACCTATATTTGTTAATATGGCAATATCCGGCTTTACAACTAGGCTCATATTTCCTCGATTATTTAATGCATTTAATGATATCTCAAATAGCGCAAAGTCTGGATTTTTAACGAGTTTACATAAATTCAACCATATTGCACTTCTGGTGTTATTATTCCCTCTGTTCTGAAATATTTCGTAATCTGACAATAAATGTCCTAACATTAATCTAGTTGAACTTTTCCCATTAGAACCAGTTATGGCAACAAGAGGATTTTTATAATTTTCTCTCATGTAAAGTGCTATTTTTTTCATTGCATCTATAATATTACTAACAATTATCTGGGGAACCTCTTTGTCATCGTATTCTTCTTCAGTGATAATTAATCCAGGCTTTTGTTTATTAAAATTAATAT
Source organism: Jeotgalicoccus coquinae (assembly GCF_014207425.1). GTDB lineage: Bacteria > Bacillota > Bacilli > Staphylococcales > Salinicoccaceae > Jeotgalicoccus > Jeotgalicoccus coquinae. The sequence goes on from NZ_JACHFF010000001.1 coordinate 1,169,992, forward strand.
AACTATTTCCATCTTTTAATTTAGAGTTTTTCCCAGTAAGATCGGCCCAACGATGTGACGGTATAGATATGAAGGCTGTCTGAGAGTTTGATACTAATCCATATATATATTCAAAATCATTAATTTCATTATTCTCTTGATTATAATTACCTATAATTTTGCCTTTAAGTATATTATTTAAGGTTTTCACTGAACACACCAAAATAATTAATACCTCCTTTATTAAACTATATAAGCACATCATACCGTATTTTCTAATTTTTATAAATTTTATATACAAATAAAAAAAGAGCAGATTCTCATCTGCTCTTCCATCTCTAAGCCGCTATTCCTAGCGGTGAAAAGATTATATAACTGCCGACAACAACTGCAAGGACTGCAATTCCTGCGACATATCTGTATTTCCATGGTGTCATATCCACTTTCGAGAAGTCTGAGTTTAAATCAAATTCGTTCGATGGATATAACCTATTAAATATCAGCAGTACTGCCAGATCTATAAAGAACAGCACGCTTAATATATATAAATAATGTACGTCTTCTAAAAACAGGTTTACTGATGCATATAATATGATATGCGTTATAAATGTTACTTTTGCACCCAGTTTTGATGTCTTCTTCGCAAAGAATCCGACGACTACCAATATTAATACCGGCAGACTGTATATTCCGTTAAACTGCTGCACTACTGCATACAGTCCTGACGGGAACAGTGAAATTACCGGCGCGAGTATTACCACAATTACACCGACAACGATTGTCGTAATTCTCCCGACATATGACACTCTTCTGTCTGAAGCGTTTTTATTAATAAATGATTTATAAAAGTCCAGTGAGAACAATGTCACCGTACTGTTCAATGCACCTATAAATGAGCTCAGTATTGCACCGAAGATAATCGCACCGAATAGTCCGTATGCCCATTCCGGCAATATTGCACTGATCAGCATCGGATAGGCGTTATCTGCTGTACCACCTACATTACCGTTAAAAATATTATATGCAATAATACCCGGCAGCACTAAGAACAGCGCACCGAATATTTTAAATATGCTTAAGTATATCGCGCCTTTTTGTGCTTCTTTCAAGCTTTTAGCTGCCAGTGATTTTTGGACAATCATCTGATTCGTACACCAGAAGAATAAATTGTTAAATAACATTCCGAAAAATAATATTGGCCACGGTACAATCGTTGAGTCAACTGCACCCCAGGCGTTTAATTTCTCAGGTGTTTCTTTTACAATATGGTCGAATCCCTGAAGATAACTTCCGCTCCCCAGATACTTAAGTGCAAGTATCGTAACGATAAGTCCGCCGACTATTAAACCGATTCCGTATAATGTATCGCTGTATGCACTCAATGACAGTCCGCCTATAAATAAATAGAGAATTCCTACTGTACCGATTACAGCTGCGATAATAATAACAGCTGTATTATCACTTACATTCAAAAATTCGCTGACATTAAACAGCTGATTAAACACCAGTGAGCCTGAATATAAGACTACCGGCAGAAAGGAAACTACATAAGTAAATATAAATAACATAGATACGAGTCTTTTAGTAAATACATCGTAACGCATCTCGATAAATTCCGAGATCGTACTGATACCGTATCTTAAGTATTTAGGTAAAAACACCCAGCACAGAAGCACTACTGCGACTGCTGCTGTGACTTCCCATGCCATAACTTCCATACCTGCAACAAAGCTCTGGCCATTCTGTCCGACGAGCTGTTCGGTTGATAAGTTTGTCATGATTATTGTTGATGCTACCGCAAAACCGGTCAGGCTGTGTCCGCCCATAAAGTATCCGGATGCACTTTTTTATTTACGCTTCTTGATCTGAAATATGCATATAGTGCCACGCCGATAATTACTGTTAAAAATATAATAATAGACAAACACTCAAAGCTAAATCTCTCCTATTTAATGATGTTAATCAATAAGCAGTTCATTCAGCTCTTAAATAAAGAATAAGTAAATTTAGCAATGATATCAAACTCCGTTAAAATCCTGGGGTCCATATCTAAAATTTCCACCTCTTTATGTGTCATACAATTCCAAATTGAATACTTTTAATTGTATTATATTATCGTTTTAAATGAAATATTTCAATATTATTAATACGTAACATTATTTTATAATAAAAAGAACCAGTGTCATACCTGGTCCTTATAATTCTTATCCTAGCTTTCTGTACTGCTGCTGATGAGAGGACGTCTTTTCAATTGCTTCAACTGATTTTTTCTTCTGTACTTTTTCTAAAAACAGTCGCCCTAAGCTGCTTCGCATTTCCATTTCCAGACGGTTCCATTTATAGCCTTTAAAAAGGTCCTTAAGCAGAAATACTTCGCCCTCTTTTAAGTTCTTCGTTTCCTGCCATGCTTTTTTAATAATCTTTTCCTCATTTTTTGCCATTGTTACCACCTCAAATTTTTGATTAGATTAGTAATACCCGATTTTCAAGCCGACTAACAGTTACAGTACTGCGTTGGCAATCAGCATATCGATTTCCCGGATATCAATTTTCTTATCCAGTTTAATTTTAAAGCGTCCGGTTCTCGTCCACAGTTCGATTTCAGCATTTAAATCAAACATGCCTCTGGCATTTTCCGAAGACCATATATCGATAATTTTGTATGGTATTGAGTAAATTTCAACTTTTTTACCAGTCATACCCTGTGAGTCACGTACTATAATTCGTTTAGTCGTAAATGTGACACTGTCGCGGAATGTTTTGTATGATGCAACCGCTTCTTCGCCATTTACGAGCATCTCATTTATATCTTCCGGCACTGGAATTTCACTGAACAATGTGACTTCCAGAATGTTGTTCATTTCCATAATATAATCCCTGCCTTATTAGTTTTATTTAGCGTCAAGCAGTCTGCCTGCTGTCAGCAACAGTACATTCGCACCGTTTACAAGCTGCTCCGGAGACGTATATTCCATCGGATTATGACTGACACCATCTTTACTTGGCACAAAAATCATTGCTGAAGGTGCAATTCTGTTAATCATCTGAGCGTCGTGTCCTGCACCTGATGTCATCAGTTTTGAGCTCAATTTTAAGTCCCCTGCAGCTGCAACGATATTTTCTACGATTGTCTTGTCAAATGTCACCGGTTCGAAAATCGCAAATTCAGTTGCCTGCACACCTATTTTTCCTTCTGCTTTAATTTCATCCAGAGTGTCACGTACCAGCTGCTGTGCTTCATCGAACCCTTTCTCTGACGGACTTCTCATATCCAGCGTGAAAGTAGCTTTCGACGGAATAATCGTTGCCGCATTTGGTTCAAGCTGGATTGATCCCAGTGTTGCTACTGTATCGAGACCATTTTTATTAATATAGTTATACAGCGTCGACATAAAGTGTGTCACTGCCTGCATCGGATCTTTACGTAAGTAGTTCGGTGTAGATCCCGCATGGTTCGCTTCACCTGTAAAGGTAATTTCACGTCTCGAGTTTCCCTGCAGATTGTGAACTGCGCCAATCTCAAAACCTTCTTTGTCGAGTACAGGTCCTTGTTCAATATGCAGTTCAATATAAGCTTCCGGTTCTATAAATCCAGGTTCATTGTCACCTGCATAACCGATACGCTCCAGTTCATCACCTAATCTGAGTCCGTCGATACTGATGGTATCCAGTGCTTTATCGATGTCCAGATCACCCGAATATACCAGCGAACCAAGCATGCTTGGCGGGAAGCGTACGCCTTCTTCATTCGTAAATGCAGCAATCGTTACCGGTCTGTTTGTTTTAACATTGTTTTCTTTTAATGTCTGCACGGTTTCCAGTCCTGATAATACGCCGTAACTGCCGTCATAAATCCCTGCATCGATTACAGAGTCGATATGCGAGCCTAGCATTAACGGTTTCTCACCTTTGTTATGTTCTTCTTCCCATGTCGCAAAAATATTACCAAAACGGTCCACTTCTATTTTTAAGTCCAGTTCATTAAACCAGCTGACCAGTAAATCTCTGCCCTCTTTATCTTCATCCGAGAGTGCCAGTCTGATTAACTGACCTTTTTCATTACGTCCAACTTCTCCGAGTTCATTAATTCTGTTTAGCAATCTGTCTCCATTTATTTTTAAATGTTCCACTATAGAAGCGCCCCTTTTTAAATGCTTTCTTAATAAATACCCTTTAGCTCCGAACTTATTCCAAGATTAAATTAACAATTTCTTCTTTTGTAATACTGCCAAGATATTTCTGTAAATCTATAGAGGAAAGTGCCTCCAATAAGTCTTCCTCTTTCAGTCTGACGCCATCAAGAACTTTTTCCACATCTCTGATTTCACGGCTGCCGAAAAAGTCACCGTAAATCTTAGCATGCTGGACGATACCTGAGTCTACATCGAGCGTAATATCCAGAGTACCGATTGAAAATCTGCCGTCTTTTGAATATTTAAATCGCGGTGATTTCCCGAAAGTCCAGTCCCAGCTGCTGTACTTTTCAGCCATTAACTTATCAATTCCGGCCCAGTCTTTATCAGTCAGCTCATAGGTTTTTATTTCACTTCTGTCGGCTGCGTTGAATATTTTTAAAATCATCAGTTCGCAGAATTCAATACTGGACAGATTTTTATATTCTTCATCTAAATATTCTCTTAAGGAAATTACTCTCTTTCTGACAGATTTGATGCCTTTGGATTCCATTTTCTTTTTGTTTGGTTTCAGCGATTTTTCCATCTTCTCTTCATCGACATCAAGCAGCAGCGAATATCCGCTGTATGTCCGCCCATTTACGACATTCATCGCACCGCCTGATACTTTTCTCCCATCTACATGAAGATCATTACGCCCGCTCTTTTCAACATTTTTTAAACCGAGTTCTTTGAGTATTTGAATCGCAGGTTCATACATCCGGTCAAAGTTAATATCCGCACTCACATCGGTATTGTCGCTGACAAAACAGAAATTCACTCCGCCCATATCGAGATAAATCGTACCGCCTCCGGTATCTCTTCTCACCAGATTAATACCGTGTTCTTTCATATATTCAAGATTCGCTTCTTCCCGTGCATTTTGATAGCGGCCGACCTGGACCAGCGGTTTTGTTAAATATGGAAAGACCATGTCTTCACCTAAAAATAAATTTTTCTGGGCATAGACCTGCACAGCAAGAGCGACTGCTCCGTCGTATATGTACTTTCCGTTGCGTTTAACTTCTATAAGATACATTGACTAGTACTCCGTTTCGTAAGTTTTCTTTTTAGTAAACTGCTGTTCCTTTTGAACATTTAATAACAGTTCTTTAATATCTTCCTGCAGCCATACTGACCGTTCTCTGATTGCAGGCGGTATTCTGTAATCTTTTAAGTTCACAGTCATATATAATGCATTATTTCGATTTTCCGTCATTTGCTGAAACGGATGTTTAATCACCTGCGGTGCCATATAGCCGCATCCCAGTTCCAGTATTAACAGTTTTTTATTTATATTATGGTCTAAAAAATTATGAAACAGCTTTTGGTCTTTAAAGAATTTATCATCCTCAACCATCCAGTCGGTATGATTGCGTCTGTTCAGTTCCATCGATGCACCGCATTCCGGGCAGTACGGAATCAGCTCATCCGGGACTTTCATGTTCTGCTGCTGTTCTATCATATTTTTCATTAATTCTTCATTGTTAAATCGTTCAAGACTGCATCCCCTTGAACACTGCAGCAGATTATATTTACCCTGGACATCAAATACTTTGTCCTGATCAAAACCTGCGATTTCAAATGCATTGTCTGCATTGGATGTAATAATATGATAATTTCTGCCTTCAAGTAATTCTTTAAGACGGACATAGGACTCACCAAGCGGCTGGCTCATATAATTTAAATCAACAAAACGGCTGAAAAATGCCCACTCTTCATTTAGGCTTTCAAACTCAAACACACTTGCCTGAAACATATCCAGCCACCGGTATTTTTCGATAAAGTCCGGAAAACTTTCTGTAAACCTCGGTCCTGCATATGTAAAACCATCAGCCGCAGCCATTCCGGCACCGGCACCGATTAATACAGCATCTGCTTCATCCAGCGCCATATTCAACTTGCTTGATGCGGTTAAATCTTTACCTTTACTTAGCACCTGCCATGATGTTTCACACATAACCTTCAGTCCTTTTATAAATAGTTAAAATTTCTCTTTAAACTACTATAACAAATTAAAAAACACGATGATTATATTAATCACCATGTTTTAGACTTAAATATATTTAATTATTCTTCTGCAAGACCGACATTATATAATGCTGTTTCTTCATTAAATCCTATTTCAACGCCGTAGTTCACAACGTTATCTCCAACTGGGTAGACAGAAGAACGGTAGACTGTCGGTATTACAGCTACATCTTCCACCATGAGTTCCTACCATTCTTTATAAATTTCAATCCGTTTATCGATATCAAGTGCTTCTTCTGACATTCCTCGTGTCAGAAGTTCAGTATTATTATCAGACTCGTATCTAATGTAATTATATGGTGCATCTGCTCCGTACAGTGCTGTTGGATCTACATCAGTTCCTACAGACCATCCTGCTAAAAATACATCAATACCGGGATCATCATTTTCAAGCATATCGTAGAATGTGTTGTATTCAATCAGTCTGCCGTTAAGTTTATCGATATCAAGTCCGATACTTTGCCACTGCTGAATATAATAGTTTGCCAGTGGTTCAGATGTATCCCCGCCTGACATTGCAGCAAAGTTGATTTCGAGCGGTTCACCGTTAGGGTCTTCTCGCATACCGTCTCCATCGACATCTTCATATCCCGCTGCATCGAGAATATTATTTGCTTCATCGATATTAAATTCTGGTGTTTCAATTTCATCATTGTGGAAATTTTTATGATAAGGCGGAATAATTGTTGTTGCTTTCCAGCGCAGACCATTATAGAAACGCTCGCCGACTGCATTATTATCAATTGCATGCCACATTGCACGGCGCAGTTCAACATCTCCCATTTTAGCTTCTTCCATATTAGAATCTACTGTGCTATTTTCCGCATCCCACATACCGTATTTAAAGCCAATGTAATCATAAATAGGTTCAATCTGGGCTAACCATTCCACCCCTTCCATATCTGCTACATCAGGATACTGGTTTGTCGGAAAGTTCACTGCGACATCAACATCTTTAGATTCAAGAGCACTTGAAATTGAAGAAGGTGCCACAACTCTAATATTAATACCGTCGAGCTGAGGGGGCTCATCTGAACCCCTTCACAACAACGTTATAAGTTATACAGTAATGGTTTTGGTAATGGTTTAGACTAAATTTTCACGCATACGCCTATGTTTTATGAGAATAGTACTTTTCAAAGTAAACTAATATTAACAGTTCATAATTCTATTGAAAAATTATCTGTAAGAAGAAGAGACAATATATATCCTATATTGATAATAAGAGTCTCACCTTGGTAATTTAATCAGTATCCGGATGAGGCTACTAACATAGTGGCTTGTAAGAGGATTTATTCATTCATTAAAACTCTAAACATTTCATCTCTGTGAGTTTTCATTTTTTCTTCTGTCCACTTCCCATTATCAATTTTTGTCATGTATTCCATTATTTTCAATTTCATGCTCTGATTAATGATGCTTGGGTATGAACTAATTTTTCCACTTGGTGGTAAGTTAGAAAATCGAGAATTTCCAGAAACGGTAATTAATGCTAAGTTACCAAAATCATCCAGATTCTCTATATCCCACTCTTCACCCTCTATGGGATTTTGTGGGTGATAGTGTTCGATAGAATTTCTAAACTGAAATTGCCAGTTATCCTGCATCGGAGTTACAATGTTTTTTCCCTCATATGAGTAGCCATCTCTATAAATCAAGTAGTCAAGATAACTAAATACAATTCGCTCAAATCCAAATCCAGAACTAAATTTATAATCAGATTCATCAACTTTCTTCATTGAATATTCTTCTAAAATTTGTATAAGATTAGTTTTTTCATTTATTAATAAATTAGATAGTGCAATTGTAATCCAGTGCATTGTCTTAGGTGAAGTATAGGTTATACGTAAACTTGATTGTAAAGTTCTTAATTGTTGATTGTCATTCCCATTCTCCCCTAATGTGCCTACATATTTAGGTTTAGCACCGTGTTGATCAGTATATTTTTCTAACCGTTGTAATGACCATCTACCCGTTTCTTTATAATCTCTTGCAAATTCCCGTTTCAAAATTAATTTATCGAAAAGAACACGTAATTTCAATAAATGAAATAAAAAGTTTTTTGCATTATCTGATGATTTCCAGTTCCATGACAAATTTTTAAGAAAGTTTTTGTCATCAAGAGTTGAATCTTCTTCTCCTAAATTACTTATAACTGCATTCACTTGCAATAAAAAGTTAGGAAAAGTAATAGTAGATTCAAATCGTCTATTTTCATCTTCTTCCTCTTGATTCTGATCTTCTTGTAATAGGTTATTCTTATTTAAAATATCACCTAGTGAAATTGTATCTAATATTTCTTTCTCTATTGATATAGTATCTTCAAGAGTTTTAAAATTCTTAATCGATTGTTTTAAAGCAGACCAATCTGTAGTAAATGTTTTATCTCGAATAGTTTTATCAAAATTCATTTGGACATAAGAATTCATATCTGAACATTTTTCCCAAATAAGAGCTGCAATATCTCTTTCTTTGTCTGTTTCTAAAACTTCTAATAGCTTCGATTTAGCAATTTCATGAAGCTCAAGCTGTTCACCACGAGTATTCATTATTTCAAAATAATGATTAAGATCGATATTCGGCGGAACTTGTACTCGTACTATAAATACTTGTTTTAATTTTCTAATAAACGTCTCTCTATTAACTTTTTTCGTATCAAAATAATTACTAATAATTTGATATCCATTTAAAATTTCAGGTGTTAGTAATTCTTCTACTAATTCAGACTTCTTTTCATCTCTTATATATTCTAATGTTCGATTTGATTTCTCTCGAGCTTCAAAGTGTAATGCCCTAGGTGGAATAGATAAATTTAAATATTTTCCTAAGAGATACAATGTGGTTAGACGTTGTTGACCATCTATTACTTCATAAGCATTATTATCAAATTGATTAACAATTAAATTACCTAAAAAATAACTTTCACCCGGCTTCTCAATTGAACTATCAATATCTTCAATTAATTGAATGATTTCGACTTCAGTCCATGCATAGTTACGTTGATAGATTGGCACCTGATAGTTATGCTCGAAAACTTTAGAAACTGGTAGTTGCAATGGATTTTTAGTCATTATTTATACCACCCATTCCATTCACATAATAATTTATAAGACTCTTTATATCTTTCACCATTATTCTCTCTTATTTCTGGTTGTTCAAGTATGATTAACTTTAATTCCTCTGGATCATTCATCTGACTGATAACTGAGAACATTGCTAGTCCTTCATTTACTCGTTCATGTAGACCATTTGCATATTTATTAATTGTTTGAGGATAGACCGCATACATACTTAATCTTAATGAATAACTCCATGTATATAACTGCTGAAGCACAGACTTAGTCAAACTTTCTATACCAAACCGATCAGCAAAAAATAATGCAACAGATTCATACAATTGCTTTATGTATATATCTCCAGAACGTCTGTCTGGAATCGCCTCACCCTCAGTATTGTGAAAGTTAATAATTATATTTTGAACCTTTTCCAAGAGCTCTTTATAGTGGAGGGAATAATTAAAAAATCTTTTCCCAGCGATTAAAGGATGAGTTAGTTGAAATTGATTTAAATGATTAGAAGCCAGAAGTTCACTGTTTCCACTTTTATTAAACTGTTCCACGTATAAATTGCTCGCCTTGTGATAGAGAGAAAAATTATAAATATTATTTCCTTTGATCCCCTTAAATGAATCAATTTTAGTGGATGAATAATTTAATCCATCTCTCAACATATACCATTGTGTTAACGGATAGATATATATACTGAATAAATCTTTTAGTATATTGGTATTTATGTTTTCCCATTGGTTTATAATCTGAACTTTTAAATCCTCGGATTCCTTATCCATTTCTCGCAAATGATAGGATTTCAATAAATCATGAGGCGCTAATTCTTTTCCACGAGTATTTTGAGAATCAAAAAATTGGAATGCTTCTTGTTCACTATCTGTTACAATTTGAACCATGGTGCATTGTTCCAATAGATAGTTTTTATATTTATTCTGTTCATCATCATTTAATTCATTGATTCTTCTAGATAAGATTCGGAAATTTTTAACAATTGCATCATTTGATAGTTGACTATAAGTTTCTTCAAGCATTTTTTGTTTTTTATCACCTAGAGAATATAATAGAATAGAAAGTGTTGTGATTCTTTGCTGGCCGTCTACAATATTGTAAGTACCTGACGAATTTTTATGTAAAATAACGGTTCCTAAGCGATATTCTTCCACACTATTTTTGTAAGCTTCAAACGTATCAATAAACAAAGTATTTGCAGAGGAAATTTTCCATCTGTAGGGCCTCTGATAGGATGGCAATGTTAAATCTATACTAAGTAAATCTCCTATCGATATTATTGTTAACTCATCTTTTAATAATGCCATTATGACTCTCCCTATATTTTCTTATTAAGTATTTGGTAATTATAAGTGCTCTATTTGATTACATGGCTTCTCACTAAATTGGTATTTTATTTGATAGCAAAATCACCAATCTACAAGTTATTATTATCTTCCAGTTCTGACATTGTTTTCCCATTATATTTCCATGAAGTCCAGCCGTTATCATTTCCTCCTGCTACAAATCCTGACGCATAGCTAGGACTTTGAAACGCATAATTTTCAGTCAATTTATATAATTTATTATTTTGATCTTTTACTAGATAACCTTTATTTATCAGTGTCTGTCTAGCTTCCAAAACTCCCGGTGGAATGTTTTGTCTTCCCTCTTTAACAATTGTGGAACCTTCTAGTACTACATAATCGTTATCTATAATCTTCATGTAAGAAACGGCATCCTTAATTTCAAATTTGAACACTACTCCTTCCATGAACCCTTCTTCACTTTTTTCAGTTTCTTTATCAGAAGTATTATCTAGATTGACCGATTTTTCTTCTAAAAAGTCATATCCAAAGGTCTTCAATAATAATGATAAAGCTTGATAAAATTCTTCCATTTCAGCACGGTCAACCTCTGATAAAATAGGTTCTTTTGTAATCTGTATATTTTCTGTTATTGTACTTTGAATTTTCCTAATCTCTTTAACTAACTTTGCTTCTAAATATTGGATTTGAGTTTTAGTTAAATAATCATCTTTTGACGAAAACACAATTGCTCTGTCCCAAAATTCTTTTTTCATACTTGACTCGTTATGTCTTTTAATACGTTCGAACACCGGTGCTCCTTCGCCAACGTATACAATAGGCTTTAATGGATTTTCAATATTATCTCCTATTTAAAATGTACGTACCCGCTTTTTTTTGCTTCGACTCGATTTTTAAATACATTAATTTTTGTGCGTGGAAATGAAGTAGCATAAATCGTCATGTTTTGAATTTCTGCTGTAACAATTCCATCAGGGTCTCCTTCTACAAGAAATAATCTAATTAACTTTCCAGAATTAATGAAAATCCACTCCTTTATTTTTACATATATAAAATTTGTATTTAGTAAAAAGACAAGATCTAAATGACCTTGTCTCGTTTACAACTAAATACGTCAATTAATTTATAGTTCCTTCAAATCAGTAGCTTTCTTAAACGTAACACCTGTATCTACAGCTTTAAAGTGCTTTTTACCAGCATTAATTTTTAAGCTTTCTGTGACTCTCAATTGTGATGGGTCAATGCTACCTTTAGTTTCAATTACAAAGTATAGTCGTTGATCATTATCTTCTTCTTTGAGAACTGCCCAATCGGGATTATAATTCCCTAATGGAGTACGAATCTTAAACTCACTTGGCAGCTTAATGTAGTACTTGATGCTTTCATCAAGTTCTGCATCTTTTGCAAATTCTCGCTCGATGTTAGAATCAACTTTAACGTAGTCATGCGTTGTTTTATTTTTTGTAGTGTCTACTTTGAAATCTTTATCCAAATAGGCTTCAAGAGTTTCATCGGTAAAAAGTGATTGCTCATAATAATCATTTTCAACTTTACGATATTCTAAACCGTCAAACGTAAGATATCGTTTGTGTAAATCTATAATATTTGCAACTTTATTCATGTAGCTCAATGGATTGATTTTAAATTGTTCTAAATTCCCAGCTTTGGAAAGTATCGTTGTGATTGTATTACGTGTCAGCTTTGTTTCATTTTGTAAAAAAGTGATAATATCAGGTAACTCATAGTGAATTTCTTTAGGAGTCTCGTTACTGGCGTTTGACTCTTCAACGCCTTCGATTCCCGAATCATCAATTTGTAATTTTCCTAATTTAAAAGTATAAGAAGGTTTGTCTACTTCTATAGCCTTTACTCCATATGGATAATAGCTTGTTCCATGGAGAACATTCTGTATAAGTTGCTCTGTATTAAAATTGACACGATAAGTAGTCTTATGTTTTATCTTTTCCCATAATGCTAGAAAATCTTCAGATAATGCTTCCTTATTAACTTTTATTGCTACCTTTTCATCAGCATTTTTTATTTCCAATGTACGTACTTTTTTACTAGCAACTTCTAGTACTTCTTCTTTGATGTCTTCGAATTTTTTGCTCAATTGAATTTCATCATTTTTAATCGCTAAACGCAGCTTGTCAGTTGCATGACGTTTACTATCAATATACCCATTTTGTTGCATTTCTTTAATCAATCTTTTTGATTGCTCTTTTCCTAAAGCATCATATTCATCAGAAACTGGGTTATAAGATAATATAATGGTTGCAAAACTATCATCTTCAAATACTCCAAAAACTACCCCGTCTTCTTCATATTCTGTTTGTAGTTCACGAGCAAAATCTTCGTAACTTTCATTTGCAACAACAGTTAAAGTATTCACATCAAACCCGGGAACTCGCTTGCCATCTTGATTTACCCCAATACGTAAACCTCGTCCAATTTTTTGACGTTTAGTTAATTCATCCTTTGTATCAACCAAAGTACAGATTTGGAAAACATTTGGATTGTCCCATCCTTCTTTTAATGCAGAGTGAGAAAAGATAAATCTTATTTTATGCGCTCGTGCATCATTTCCTTCTTCTAAATTATATTGAGTCAATAAGCCTTCTTTATCACGCATGATAATCTCATAAGTACTTTCATCAGCTTTAGCTGTACCAGTTTTGGACTCTTTATACTGACCTTTATTATCTTTAGCAAAATATCCATCATGAACTTCATCTACTGATACAGATTTATCTCTTAATTCTGAATATTCAGGTAATGAAGTTAAAGCTTCATATTCTTCTTCAAATATTTGTGCATAACGTCCTTTTTTAAAACCTTCTTCTGTATAAATTCGATAATTGCTTACCTGATCCAAGAAAAACAATGATAATACTTTAATCCCTTGACCTAACAAACGTAATTCTTTATCCAAATGTGCTTTTATTGTCCGTCGTATTTGCAGACGTTTTAGCTCTAAATCTTCTTGAGTAGCTGAAGATAATGTAATAACTGACGGCTCCCCTTCAAAAAAGACAGCTTCCTGACCAGGTGTCGTATCAATATCTTGAATAATGCCGACTTTTTCATAGACTTGTAGTTTAGTTTTAGTAGCTACGTTATCCCCTTGTTGGAATTTCATAGTGTCTTTAATTGCCCCGGCTTTTGTTTTTTTATACACCTCAATTTGAGCAGAAATTTTCCCGTTCTTGTTCTCAACATTTTGTAATTTAAGATGCGCTTTATTACCGTCTTCTTCCAAGTTTATAGAAGCTACTTCTATTTGTTTTACCAATTCTTCTTCGTAAGCTTCTACTGCACCTAAACGAAAAATTGTTGGAAAAGATTTATCTTTATGGGTGGCAGAATATCGAAAACCTACCGATGGATTTAATCGAGCTATAGAATCACGCGCGCGTTTAGTATTGTCTACTACTTGCGGTTCATCAATAATTAAAAACGGCCTTGTTTCTGCAATTAAATCAATTGCGCGTTCTCCGCCAATCTGATCACTTTGACGGTAAATCACGTTAGTGTTCCCTTTATTGTCTAGAATAGCTCCGGCTTCACTTTTTTTGTTAAAACTATCCATTGTAATTACCATAATATCAATTGTATTTGCCGTAGCAAATTGTCTAATCCAATCTAATTTACTACTATCATAAGGAAATAAATCATATATAACCCCTTGATGATTTTTGGCAAAAGTTTCCTTAGTCATTTCAAATGTTTTTAAGACTCCTTCCTTAATTGCAACAGAAGGAACAACAATAATAAATTTTAAAAATCCATATTTTTCATATAATTCTAATATTGTTTTAAAGTAGACGTATGTCTTGCCTGTTCCTGTCTCCATCTCAATATTAAACATGGGAAAAGTATAGTCATTACCTAGTAAATTATCAGACGGAGCAATCCCATTCTTTATTTGGCTCTTACGAACATTATTTAGCATTGTCTCAGGATTAATATGTATTCGATTTGCAATTCCAATACCATCTTCCGCGAACATTGTACCGACAGCATTTGTTACTGCCGACACTGTAAACTCAGAATTTCGAATAGTTTGGCCTTCGAATATATTTACGGAAGATTCTACAGCTTGAAGCTGGTAATCTAATTCATCAAATTTTATTTCCACTTTATCACCTCCCTAAATTGTAAATATATTTTCATCTTTAAAACCTGCAGCTTTTAATATCTCAAAAGTATTCAATTTTGCACTGTCATCTTCAAAACCGATATCTTGAAAAGCTACAACTATTTCAGAATCTTCATCTTTATTAAAAATTGATTCATAGTCACGAATATACTCGGCTATTGTTTCATCAATATTATTTCCAATAACAACGAACATCGCACCATTTGCAATAATAAAAATTGAAGTATCTGTAAAGGTTACTTTTTCGCTCGGAACAGTTAACTCAATTCCTTGCTTCAATAATAATTCATAAACAATATCATCATGAGTGCTTCCCTCTTCAAAATTATCAGTGAATAACGTAAGCTCGTCTTCTATATTGTCTTCATCAACATTCCATTTCTTAATATTTGATTTATCAAGTTTAAAGTACTTATAACCGATATCTAGTTTATTTTCTAGATCGGGATTTTCTTCGATAATTTTATTACCAGCTCGGTTAATTCTTTCAATTGCGATATCTGGAATTGTATTAAAGCCATCTTTATACGCTGAAGAGTCCTCATTTAATTTTTCGGGAAGTTGAACCATAATATATTTTCTCTGACCATTATCTTCTACATTCAAGTTCATCGTTGCATGAGCCGTTGTCCCAGATCCTGAGAAAAAATCTAATATAATGTCATCTTTACTGTTGTAAGTTACTGTATTTATTAAATATTCTATCAGACTAGTAGGTTTTGGAAATGAGAATATATTTTCTCCAAATAAAACTTCTATTTCTTTTCGACCTTTTTCATTTGTATTAACTTCATTTTCTTTCATTGATAATAAATCTGATGGGACCATCATTCGATCTCCTTTTCTAGCATACCTAGGAGAAAATTTATCACTTTTAACAATGATTTCAGTGCCATTAGATAGTTCATTTATTAAAGTCTCTTGAGACCATCGAAATTGCCCCTTTAAAATTAATTCATTTCTATTGACTGAGTCTTTTATCTCTACAGGTTGCACTAAATCTATCATTGAGTCATTAGACTTTTTATATACTCCATCAGATATATTAAAACTCACTGATTTAGGAGGGAATTTTAATATTGATACAGGATTACCACCATTATATAGTGGACTATCTCCTCCGCTCATTACTCCACCAAACAGCTTTTCACTCAAGGTATCTTTTTTATAACATAAAACATATTCAAATTTTCGACGAATAGTATGTGACAAACTTGGTGGATTCTGAGATTTATTCCATAAGAATGTACCAACAAAATTATTTTCACCAAAAATTTCATCGCACACTTTTTTTAAATTAACGTATTCATTATCGTCTATACTAAGAAAGATAACTCCATTATGTTTCAATAAATTTCTAGCTACTTTTAATCTAGGATAAATCATATTGAGCCAGTCACTATGAAATCGTCCACTAGATTCTTGATTGGTTGAGAGTTTGTATCCATCCTCATTCACTTGTCCGGTTTGATTTAAATAATTTTCTAAAATATCAGAAAATTTATCATTATAGACAAAATCATTACCAGTATTATATGGAGGGTCAATATAGATAACCTTAATCTTATTTGAATATGATTTTTGTAATAACTTGAGTACTTCTAGATTATCCCCTTCGATATACAAGTTTTCAGTAGTACCCCATTCTTTTGACTTATCCAAGACAGGCTTTAGCGTTCCATTAGTTGGAGTGTTCGCAATTCTCATGGCCTTAGACTTTCCATTCCATGTAAAAGTATACTTTTCGTTACTTTCATCCAAATCATCAGTAAGAATAGCTTTTAACTTTTCAAAATTAATTTGTTCTCCTTCAGTTACTGTATCTGGAAATAATTGTTTCAGTTTGTCAATAGAATCTTCTCTTAGATCTAAACTTTTACCATCTATTTTTTCCATAATTTCCTCCTGATTTTCTATAATTCTCTTATTAATTCTTCTAAATATCTATTTTCTTTTTCTAACTTTTGCATTAAAGGTATTTTACGGTTTAACTGCTTCTCTTTTTTAATTTTCCCTTTTAATCCTTTTATGTTTTTCTTTTGTTCTTCTATTTTAGTAGATAGTTCATTATCTACTTTTTCTACTTGCATGCCTGTTAAGCTTCGGATACGATTTGCATTAAGAACGTCGTTTATTGCTTGATAGTATATTTTTAAATTTAATGTTGGAAGTTCAGTATGCCGTAATTTTTTAATAAGTTTTACAAAACTTTGACCTTCTATCGTTCCAGATTGATTAGTATCTTGGATGTTTAAAAAACCACTTTTATTTAACTTATAATTACCTGTTAAGACAGTATATTGATTATTGACGTCTTTTACTATGCCGACCATGTGATAAGGCATAGTGGAAGCAATTGTTTTAAAAGCAAATTGAGGTCTAATAATCGTCCGTAATTCAATATAGATAAATAATAATTCCTCGAATGATTCAACATCATCTATCACGACTGGAATATTGATTCTACTTTCATTTAAAATTGAAAGTAAAGTTATTTTATCTAAATCATACTGTACGATTTGTCGTTCTTTTACCTTTTCTAGTTGGTTATACAGATCAACTTTAAAGATAGTTTGATTAACTATTGTTTTATCAGGGAATTCAAATAAATTGATTAGTTCCTTACTATCCATTCTAACTCTCCCTTATAATCAAAAATGAGATTAACTCTACTTCCTCTAGACTAATTTCTTCTTCCGATGTTGTTAAATGTGTTCCCCCAGGAGTAAAGAGAGACATGCGCCCAGTCTCTTCACGCTTACCTTTAATAGCTTCCAATGCTTTTGTTAGCAGTAGTGAATATTCAGTCATATTACTACCATCTTTTGTTTCTTTGTTGAAAGAATCTACAATATCCTGAAACACTTCTGTTTGGTTTTGTGTCAACATTTTAAAATAATGTAGAACATCTTTAGCTGATGTATGATTCACTTTAACAGACCCATCCATACGCATGTAAATCAGTAGGTATGGAAGTAAACTTGTATCTTTTGTTTCTAGTTTTAGATCTTTTTGTTTTAACACAAAGATTACACCTGGTTCTGCCTCTTCTAAGAGTGATTGTTTAGTGATTGCATACATGCCTTTAGGTGCTTCTAAAAGCTCTTTTTCATGAGTTTTAAGTGCATTTGTTAAATCTGCTTTATAATCGGTATAAGTAATATCTGTAATTGAAATAGCACCATTAATATCTTCTAAATCAGTTACTTCTTCTTGAAGTTGCTGTAGCTGGTTCTTACGGTATGACAAATCGTTCATCTCGTTATTTTTCTGGTTCAGTAAGTCTTCTTCTCCAGTTGCTGAAACATTTAACATGACCATTCGACTTCTCACACGATTCTCTAAGTTAATATACTCATCTAATTCCATATTAGGCCAGAAATTCACTAGTTGTATTTGCTTGTTTATAGAACCTATACGGTCAATTCGTCCAAATCTTTGAATTACTCGGACTGGATTCCAATGAATATCATAATTTATTAAATAATCACAATCTTGAAGATTTTGCCCTTCTGATAAAGTATCTGTTGCAATAAGAATATCAATTTCATCTGTCACTTCTGGAAAAATCTTCTCCCGATGTTTAGACCGAGGAGAGAAGTGGATTAGAATATCATTCATATCACTTACTTTAACTGATTTTAAGGTGGTTTTTTGATTCCCACCACCAGTAACTATTGCAGAATGTAAACCATACTTTTCTAAGATGTTTTCGGCTAAGTTATCGTATAGATAATTGGCGGTATCAGCAAAAGCAGTGAAGATAATAATTTTTTTGTTTCCAGGATTAAGTGGACTTTTGATTTTTTCTTGAATAAGTTGTTTTAACTTAACTAGTTTTCCATCATTATTGGGCTCAACCTGATAAGCCGAATAGTGGATTTCTTTGAGTATTTTTAAATCAAATGCTAAGTCATCACGCCATTTTCTTAAATCCATATCTCCTAATAGTACTTTGGTTTTTCCTCCAATTACATTCTCATCTTCAAATAGCTCAAAATCTTCATCATCTGTACCAATATCATTTAAACTTAATAAAGCTCTAGAGCTAACAGAATTCTTGTCAATCAATTCAATATAAGATTCTATCTTTTCAAGTACACGTCCTGTAGTTAATCTAAAAGAATCAATAGAACTTTCTAGACGTTTCAATAGATTTGACCGAATAAGACCTGTTAACGCTGTCTCTCGATCTGTTTGAGTAAATCTAGTTGCTCCACCTTTAACTTCCTGATCATACAATTCAGCATATTTTCCACGCATTTCAGGTTTTATGTAATGTATTGGTGTATAAACACTTAATGTTAACTCACTAATTCGTTGATTAACTTTTTTGATTTCAATAAATTCTCCATTTATATTAATATCTGGCTTCAAAGTTAGCGGCTTCAGCCTAGTTGGAAATGTCCCAATCTCTGATGCATCATAATATTTCTCAATATGTTTTCTACTTCTTGCAATTGTCAGCAAGTCTAATATCTTAAAATAATCTGCATTTACTTGTTTAAGAAAATTTCCAGTCGACCTTTGATCTGATTCTAACTTACTCCACTCATTAAAAACTTGTTGAGCTTTTCTCAACTCTAAATCAATATCTTCTACACCATAATTTTGTAAATGACGAGTATTTTCTTCGGTAATAAATGCAATCTGATTTTTCATATCTGTCATTCGGTTATTGACAGGAGTTGCTGATAACATAAGTACCTTCGTTTTTGATCCTGACTTTATAACATCATTCATCAATCTTTGATAACGTGTTGGATTATCACTTTTTGAAGGCTCATTATTCCTAAAATTATGTGATTCATCAATAACTACTAAATCGTAAGCATCCCATCTAACCGTTTGTAAATCAAGATCACCAGACTTTCCTTTGTAGCGACTTAAATCCGTATGATTTAGTACATCATATCCAAATCGATCTTCATTTAATTCATTTCTTTTATCATTTTGTGTATAGATTGTCCAGTTTTCTCTCAAACGCTTAGGTGCTAAAACAAGAACTCTATGGTTACGTGACTCATAATACTTTATCACTGCTAGAGCAGAAAAAGTCTTACCTAAACCTACACTATCAGCTAAAATCGCTCCATTATATTTTTCTAGTTTATTAATCAATCCAACAACACCATCTTTTTGAAATTCATACAACATATTCCAAACGATGGAATCTTTAAAATCTGATCCTTCTTTTATAATATTCTCTTCATCTAGTTCATCTAGTTGTTGATGAAAAATATGATAAAGAGATACAAGATAAATCCATTCAGGTGAGTTTTCTTTATATATGTTTTCTAATTGTTTAAGAACCTCTTTATTTGCATCGATCGCTTCTGTTTCATGATTCCATATCATATTAAAGTTGGTCAGCATTGCTTTAACCATATCTGTATTGCCCATCATTACTGGTGTATCATTCCAACGATTGGACTTTGTTAGGCCTAGCCCGTCTCCTGTTAACTCAAAGTCATTAGGGATCATTGCAGATTTTAGACTATCTTTCTCATTTTCTATAAAGAGTTGTTTATAAGAATACTTCTCAGGATTTAGTTTCTTAAAAGTAATATGATTTTTAATAATTGAAGCAGTTTGTTTTGCTATAAAAGAAGTGTTTAGTTGATTACGTAGTTTAATCTCATATTGGTTACCCAATACTTTTTCTTGTTTCTCAGCTAATTCAAATCTTCGTAAAAAACCAGTATCTGGTTTTTCAAAATACTGTTGACTTAATAAGACATTAAAAGATTTAGATTTACTAATTGCTTTTTGAATTGCATGAAGTGCATAAATTGAAAACCTAGGCGTTACAATATTAACATTGCTATTCTCATCAATAACGTCCTTAAGAAAGTTCTCAATTGTATTATCTCCAATGTTATCAATATGTTTAATTTCCATTTTGCTCACCATTCTTTATTAAGTATATTGGCACCACTAATTAATAGATGTATTTTTGATAAACGCTTTCATTTTAAAGAGTTTATCCAATATTTATTATTTTAGAAACAACTGCCAATCGATTTTTTCCACATTGCTGTTTTATTATCGTAGTATATTCATTATTTTTTATAATTTTATCTTGATTATTCTCGTAAACCATTGTTACATTTTCTTCTAACTCTTCATCTGACAATTTATCTACCCAATAGTCATCAACTATTTCATTAATTACAGCCGCTACTTCTCGTTGAGTACGATAAAACTTCTTCACTTCCACAGAATCACCTCTGTTTTATTAAATTCTTACTTTTATTATACTTTAGATACACTTAGTTATCCATTTCTTTTTAATATATCTAGAAAGTCATTAAAGAGAATTAATTTAACCATTCAATCACTTTTACCACTTCCTATAAAAATAATTTTTAATAGTATTTTATGATGAGCATTTAGAGGCGATTTCAGCTTATAACCAAGGTAATAGTACACTTCAAGGTCTCTTAATGCTTCTCTCAACACCCGCATTTAGGTCTTTATCTATGTGCATACTTCGTAAATTAAAAAACAATACACTCCTAGTACTGAACAAAAAGTCCAGAGTTTAGGAGTGTATTGTTTTACTAAAATTCTATTTAAAAATAATATTCATTCAACAACTTTAACAATTCAGTGTCATCTCTTAAACAAGCTAACTCCTTGCCTTCTTTTATCCCATTAATCAATGTAGTCAAGAATAATTCACCCATAGGCGTGTTATCTTGTATTGTTTTAAATGTCTGTATAGAGGCGATCTATTGAGAGCCCACTTGTTTTTTATTGCTGGAATCATAAACATCAATAATTCAATAAATCTTTTTAAATCTTGCTTAAATACGCCAGTTCAAAATGATGTTCAGGGAATGCATAGAACCAAAAGCCTCCGGCAGTTAGAGACGGCGCCAGTTCTTTATATGTAAATACCGCAGTCTGCTCATCTATGACTTCAATACCTGAAATTTTATCCGCTTCTCCGGCCCGGTATTCATCGTATCCGACAATAGAAGTGAATCCGTCTGTCGTGCCGCGTACACCTTCATAGTCAGGATGTCCAATAATTTCATATGATGCAATGTAATCTGTAATCTTCAATGGCTCCCCATCATGCCATGTCACACCATCCTGCACTGTAATGTTACTGTCTTATCTTCTTCATTCATGTCGTAATGAATAGCCCCTTCGTTCGTCGCCTGCTGGTCCTCATCGAAAGTGAATACAGATTCATCGAGATATGCGAGTACATCTGCTTCCGGTGCCAGCGTATAGAAAGCCCAATTGAATGTGCCGTCAAACGGTGTGTCGCTAGTATAACCGACATTCAGCGTACCTGTACCGCTCGGCTCAGCTTCGTTTGAAACCGTCTGCGGGAAATCTTCGTAATTGTAGACGTTGGAATCATCCGCCGCAGTTTCTTCCCCGCCTTCCTTATTTGTTTCAGCTTCTGCACTCTCTTCTTCCCCTTCTCCGTTAGCGCACGCTGCCATTACAAAAAGCAGGCTGGATAACGCCAACCCCTTCATCAACTTAGATCGTTTCATAAAATACATCCCCTTTATAAAATTATCTGACAATTATAAGTATATAATTACGGATATTAATGTAAGGGCTTTCATTATCAATTTGTGTAAATATACTAACTTTTTAACAACTCAGGTATAAGTATAAATCCATCTTTATCTGTGCCGAATTTTCTCGGCTCAGCCAGCTTTTCATGTATTAAATACAGTCCCAGTGCACATAATACAGCGTCCACTTTATCTTCCAGATGCTTGTGATGTTTACGGGTGATGGTTCTTTCATCGATAATTAATTTGTCACTGAATCCTGAGAAAATATTTTGCTGCTCAAACAATCCAATGCGTTCTGTCATCAGTTTCATCTGCCCAATCGTTTCTTCAAACGTCATTCCTTTTTTACGCTTATATTTAACCGGATAAATATCCGGGAACAGTCCGCTCACTATACCTGTCGGGAATGTTTCGATGATACTTGAATTCTGCTCATTCATACCGATCCTGATATTAGGAAGATGCTCGATTATTAAATTGCTCAGTACCTCTCCCCGAATTCCTTTATACGCTTTCGTCATAAACGTTCTGTTTGAGTTGAACGCAAACAGACGGTGTTCGTGAATTCGTCCCCGCTGCAGATCCCGTTCTGCCTGACGCGAACCTGTTTCATTATTTACAACGAGCGGTGCGTCTATTGCGATATGGAGAATTTCATCACTGTAAGTTTTAATAATATTTACGATATCTTTATCGCTGAACACGGCTGATTCCAGCACGAGTACTTCCCCGCTCTCATTTATTACACAAATGCCGCTTTCGTTTTTATATGTCCATGCAAGATCTATTCCGATAAACTTCATTTATATCACTCACTTCTGTATATCATTATTGATGCTGCTCCAAGTATATTATACTTGGCTTAACTTATTAATATAGGGGATGGTTAAAATGTCTGAAACGATGATTAATTCACTCACATCAGAATTGCCGCTCAAAAACATTCAATCTGTTACACCTTTCAATAAAGGATGGTCCAATGATCGTAAGTTTATCGTTGTAAGTGAAGATAAGAAGTATTTGCTTAGAGTGACTGATATTAAAAATAATCAGAAGTACTTGGAGCATGCAGACTTATTAAAGCAATCGAGGAAGAACAATATCCATACTCACAAGCTTGCTGCACAGGGTGAGTGTTTAAATGGTACTTATTACTTTTTGCTGCTGGACTGGATTGATGGCAATGATGCCAGTGATGTAATTAATAATTTCACTTTGTCAGAGCAGTATAACTTTGGCGTCAAAGCCGGAGAAATATTAGCTGAGATTCATAATTTTAAACCCGTCAGTAAAAGTACCGAATCATGGAGCACAAGGTATAACAGAAAAATTGATAAGAAAATAATAATGTATAATGACTGCGAATTAAAATACGATAAGGGTCATCTTTTAATGACTGTCATCAGTAAATACAGACACCTGATTGACAATAACAGAAATGTTCAGCATCACGGTGATTATCACATCGGCAATATGCTGATAGACAGTAATAATAAGCTGCATATTATTGATTTCGACCGTCATGATACCGGTGAAGCTTTTGAAGAATTCAACAGAATTACATGGTGTGCGAGTGCCAGCCCCGCTTTTGCCAGCGGCAGAATTGACGGTTACTTTAATTATGATGTACCCGCTGAGTTCTGGGAACTGCTGCAGTTGTATATTGCATCCAACATGCTGTCTTCGCTACCATGGGCAATTCGTTTTGGAGATAAAGAAATCAAAACGATGAGACGTTCGTATGCTGAAATTCTCGACTGGTATGATGATTTTGAACTGACAGTGCCGAAATGGTACAGAAAAAAGCACTGAAATCATCTGTTGATAATTTCAGTGCTTTTTATTTTATTCGTCCATACCTAAGTTTCTGCGCTTCATTCTGTTCTTTACAAACATCAGTATCGCGACCAGTACAGCCGCAGTCGTAATAATTCCTGCGATTGAATTTTGAGTCAATCCGCTCATCAGGAATCCTGCGCTTGCTGACATCGCAATAATCAGTGCATACGGCAGCTGTGTACGGATGTGTTCCATATGGTCAGCTGCAGATCCGGTGGATGACATAATACTCGTATCGGATATCGGTGAACAGTGGTCGCCGAATACCCCTCCGCTGATTGCCGCACCGATGACAAGTGCCAGTTCCAAGTCAAGTGCAATTCCCATTGGAATTGCGATTGGTATCATAATCGAGAATACTCCCCATGAGCTTCCGGATGCAAATGCAATCAGACCGCCCAGTATAAAGATAATTACTGGTACTAAGAACGCCGGCAAATAGCTTCCTGCGTAATGTGCAATGACATCGCCAAGCCCCATTTCTGTTGCGACTGTTCCGATAGACCATGCCATGACTAAAATAACCGGTACAATCATGACCTGCATAATGCCGTCTACATATCCGTTCAGCAGTTCTTCAAGCGGCTGGCCATAGCGCAGTTTCGCATAGAGCATTCCGCCAACTGAACCGAGGAAGAATCCTGTCGTAATAGCAAATATAATATCTGCATTTAAAAATGCACCTGCAAGTCCATTTGCGCCGATATCGCCGGTCCAGAATATAACTCCGAAAATCCCTGCAAACAGCAGTGCCAGCGGAATCAGGAAACTGAAAATATCCGCTTCAACCGCATCTGCATCACCAGTATCGTTAATCATTAACTTATCGTGCTCTCCGTATAATTTACCAGTTTTAATCGCACGCTGCTCTGCTTTGAACATCGGTCCGATATCAATTTTCATGTTAACGACCAGCAGCACGCCGACAATCGCAAAAATACCGTATAAGTGGAACGGTATCATCTGAATGAATAACGACCACGGGTTTTCTGATAAACTGAGCGCTGCCAGCTGTGTCGCAATCAGTCCTGTAATAAACGGTGCATACACACTGATGGGCGACATGGATGCCACCGGGCTGCCCATCGAATCGACGATGTACGCAAGTTTTACACGTGATATTTTTAATTTATCCGTAATGGGTCTCGTCACAGTTCCAAGTATCAATACGGGTTCTGTATAAGAAAACAAGAATGCGCTGCCCCAGACAAAGTTCTGCCCTTTTTGGCGCGTATTGACTTTCTTCGTCGCGAAATCGCCAAAGGCCTGGCCCGCTCCTGTCGTACGGAGCACGTTAATGAATCCGCCTGTAAAGACAACCAGCAGTATCAGTGAGGCATTCCACGGATCCGCAATTGACGGCACCATAATTTCATTAACTGTATATGTAAAACCTGAAACCGGATTCCACTCATTCATTACTGTTGCACCAAACCAGACGCCTAAAAATAATGCGACAACGGTCTGTTTAGTAAGAATGGCAATAATGATTGCCAAAAGCGGAGGTAAAAGCGATAAAAAACCGTACTCCATATGAACACACCTTCCGTATTTGTATTATTAACAACTTATTAATAATACAACAGTAGAGGACTGTTGAAAACAGCAAAAGGGTAAGACTCATGTCCTACCCTTTTATATTAATTTAAATTTTAATCTTCACCGTTTTGAATTCCGAACTGGTCTACGAGTTCTACAGTTCTTTCTTCACCCAGCATAAAGTCACCGCTTAACTGATACATGCTGACAATCATTTCATCATCTTCCACTTCGTAAATTGCGAAGTTCTGTGTAGATGAATCACGGTTGTTCGAGTGTGAATCATCAAATGCATCTGTGTCCTGCGGCTGGCCGCCAAAACCGAATAAGCTGTTGTAGTGATCCATGTTTTCCTGCGTCATCCAGTTAAGATCAGGTCTCACTTCGTGAAGGTGGTCAAGTCCTTTAGAGTATACATCGTCATACTCTTTAGTACCGCCTGTGTTCGGCAGTACATAAACTGTACCGTCCGGGTCCTCCATATACTCAACTCCGTTGTCTCCGACGAATGTTTCAACATCTTCAACTTCAGCGTTTGAGAAGTTCTCTTCTGTCGGTACATGCGTTAATGAGTGTGTTCTTGATATAACATGGTCATGCCCCTGCAGTGCCAGGTCGATATCCAGTTCATCGATTAATGCAGTCAGTTCCTCTCTGACTTTCTGGACATCTTCATCTTGCAATGAGTGATACGATTTAGAATACAATGGTTTGTGGTAGTTTAAAACAATCCACTCTGCACCGTTCGCACGTGCCTGTTCAACGTCTTCACGAATCCACTCCATCTGCTCTTCACCGATTGCTTTTCCTTCCGGGTTATCTTCGGATTCTTTGTTATCATTCGTGTTTAATGTAACAAAGTGCACGCCATTGTAATCGAATGAGTAGTAAGAACCGCCGTCGATTTTATTGTTTGCTGCCGGTACGTTCACGTGTTCGTTGAACTTCTCTGTCAGCGGGTCGTCGCCGTATTCAAGCGCATATTCATCGTGATTACCTGATGCGACTGCCATTGCCGTCTGCATGAAGTATGGTTGTGACTGGCCGAATAAGTCCACCCACTCATCTTCCACTTCAGCTGTTTCAACTACGTCACCTGTGTGCAGAACGAAATCTGCATCGCCTGCAGTTTCGAGTGCATTCATTAACGTGTTCGCACCGAATGCTGCTTCATTCCGTACGTTTTCGTTCCAGAAAGCATTCTGTGTATCTGTGTAGTGAACGAATTTAAATGGATCTCCCGCTTTTCCTGATGTTTTGAATGTTCCTGTTTCGCTGACTTTACCTGATTCACTGCCGACCTGGTAATAGTAATCCGTATTCGGCTCAAGGTCTGTCGCTTTTGCTTTATATGAATACTCCGTCACATCAGTAAGTTCGATATGTCCGTAATCTCCGGACATCCAGTCGTCACCGTGTGCCTGCTGGTCAGTATAGTATCCATTGAGTACAGGTTCACCATTTTCGTCTTCAACCGGCTCCCCTTCCGAGTTTTCTTTAACTTCAGCAAATATGTAATTTCCGTTTTTGTCACGTTCACCGTAACTTGAAGTGACTTCTGTCGCTTCCGCTTTAAATTCTAAAGTATCATCGAAGTTCCCTGATTTAGAAACCCATACTTTAGCATCTTCAAATAAATCAGTTGTATACCAGTTAAAAGCCATTTCCGTTTGAGTATTACCGTTTATTGTCGTGATAATACGGTTTGGCATGTTGTTTACAGGCACTGCCGCCACAGCAGGTTTCTCATCTGAAAGTATCGGAGAAAATTCTTCCTGTTCCGCTGTCTGTTCCACAGGTGCACTTGATTCCGTTCCATTTGGACTGCCTCCGCCTGCACCTGCGGCAACCGGGCTGAATACTGCTGATACTCCAAGTGCTGCTGCCATTAAACCAACTGACAGTTTTGTAAACAGCGGCCTGCTGCTCTGTAATTCGTCTTTCATAAATAAAAACCTCCTGTAATTTTGTCTCTCTTTGCTGCTGCCTTTCAAATCTTACAGAACGAATATTTATATTTGTTTAATATATTGTAAAGGTTGATTAATATTTTAACTCGGGTAATTTACATAAAAATAAACCGGAGCATTATACTCCGGTTTACTGTAATTTAATTATTATTCATGATGACTGTCGTTGTAATTACTGTTGTCGTTGCCATCAGGATGGCCGCTTCCATGTCTTCCACAGTTTTACTGACAGCTTTGCCGTATTCATTGTTCTCAATCAGTTCAATCAGTTTTTTCTCAGCTGCTTTTTTCCGTTCTTTGCCGAATACTTCGGCTGTTAAATCACACGTTTTTATTAAGCTGAGCAGCATCGCAATCTCAGGATCCGGTTCAGCGTTATTAAATACCACATCATTAACGTGTTTGCGGATGTCCTGTTCCGGACGTTCATCAACTGTCGGATAGACATTCGTATTGAAAAAGAAAAAGTATGTCTTATCTTCTTCTTTTAAAATCCCTTTATCCACGAGTGATAAATACACCGGATCATTAATCGCTTTCGTCTTGTCTGCAAAGTGATTAATCCAATGCTCGACTGTCCGTTCTTTATGATCTTCTTTAATTTCATCAATTACAGTATTGAAGTATGAAACTTCGGTTAATGTATCATCGGCAATGACAACTTTGCCTTCTTTTAATTCGATACGCCCCATCATCGCAAGCTCGGATAAAACAGATCCGACAAGTCCGTAATTCAGCGATGATGAAGCTGCGGATACAGCCGTGCCTTTCTCGTCATCCGTACCGAGTAATATAAGTGCTTCTGCTATTGTAAACATCCGGACACCTCCATAGTCTCTATTGTTAATACCATCAATGCCCGAAAGTTAAACAACCATTAAATTACAGATTTCTGATGTAGCACATACATTTGTATTTTCTTTCAATGGAATCGAACTGTTCGATGTCTTTCCCGGTATACTCTGCGAACATATACAGCGGGTGAAGTGCTTTGTCGTCCGGTTCCACATTGTGCGCCATATCTTCATCTGATAAATAAAGGTGATAGTATTCATCAACTTTTCTGTATGAATTCTTTTCAAACCACTCCGCAGAATTACCTGCGTCACGTGTCCATACTTCGAGAATTTCAAGGTTTTGTTTAATCGCTTCTTCAACGGCACGCTCCATGAGTGCTTTGCCGATACCCTGCCCCTGAAAGTCAGGATGAACAGCCAGATGCCAGATCATGCCGCCCGCTTCTTCTTCTCCACAAACTTTATTTTCTTCCGTGTCGTATTCAATATCAATCAAACCGACTACCTGATCATCTTCAATTGCCACGAGCTCAATACTCGGATTTTCATATTTCTCTTTCTCTCTGTGAACATCGTCATAATACGCAGTATCTAAAAATGATAATACCCGGCATCTTACCCAGCCTGTTTCGTCTGCAGTTTCATACTTTCTAATTTCCATAATAAGCTCCTTTAATTACTTGTTTTTATTGAATAACAGCCTTCTATTTCTTATAAACAGCAATGCAAACTGTTCGGCAAACAGTATTCCTGCCGCTATTGAACCTGCACTGATAATAACTTCCATAATTATATTTACCGCACCGAAATAATCCGATAAAATAATGCTGCTCGTTGCATCGTAAGCCATGCCACCCGGAACAAACGGAATGATTCCCGGCGTTAAAAAGATCGTCGACGGCTCTTTATACACTCTTGCCATTATATGACTCATTATCCCAAGTGTAAATGCACCGATGAAATTTACCATCACGAGCGGCAGATCAAAAACAATACCGAAAGTCTGTCCCATCATCCAGCCGACGGCTCCGACTATACCCGCCGGGAAAAATAATTTTTTCGGCGCATCAAATACAACCGCAAAAAAATAAGACGCAGTAAAACTAAACAGTAAGTTGAATATCCAGTCCATCATTTTTCCTCCTTAAACGAATATTAGTACAGATGATACGCCGGCACCGATCGCAAATGACGTTACGAGCGCTTCCGATGATTTCGTCGTAAACATCATCATATGCCCGCCGAATAAATCCTGAATCGCATTTGTAATCAGCACCCCGGGTACTATTGGCATGACTGATGAAATCAGCATTGTCGATAAGTCTCCGCCCGGAATATAGTAATGTCCGGTAACGACGGTCAGTGCGATGGTAAGCCCGCCAAAAAACTCCGGTATAAACTGGGTCGGTGTACGTCT
Source organism: Jeotgalicoccus coquinae (assembly GCF_014207425.1). Taxonomy (GTDB): domain Bacteria; phylum Bacillota; class Bacilli; order Staphylococcales; family Salinicoccaceae; genus Jeotgalicoccus; species Jeotgalicoccus coquinae. The sequence continues at coordinate 1,199,826 of NZ_JACHFF010000001.1, forward strand.
TTTAATAATTTCTGTAATACATATACCAATTGCCCCGCCGGCAAGTGTCGTGAATATATCTATTTTCATACCATCCTGTAAATACAGGAAACTGAGAGCAATCAGTGCACCCGCTATCGTTTTAAACCAGACCGGATGGTCTTTCGTTGTGATATAAATTTTCTCAAGCAGATTGAATGCTTCTTCCAGTGTCAGTTCATCCCGCACCAGTTTTCTGGAGACACTGTTTACTTTTGATATTTTAATTAAGTTGGTGTTTCTCTCTTTAATCCGGTATATTCTCGGATATGACTGGTCATGCAGCATAAAGTTAATCACAGTGTTCGTGACGAAACTGTTATTCTGAATGAAACCGTAATGTGAAGCTATGTAATTCATCGTATCTTCCGTACGCGTTCCTTCAGCACCTGCTTCAAGCAGTATGCGTGCTGCGAGCATGACAACATCTTTAACCTGTTCCTCATGATCGTTGATATGAAGTTTCTCAACTTTCACTCACAACACCTCCAATGATATTCATATCTCTATAATAATATAAAAAATAAGCTTCAGCACCTGCTAAAGCTTACCACGATTATACATTCATTAACGATTTTACTGCTTCGAATTTTTCTGCTGTATCTTTGTAGCCCAATTCATATAAATTTTCGAGCTTTTCCTTGTTGCGCGTCGTTCTTCCGACACCTGAATCCTCACTTGGCGCAATCACAATAATATTGCCTGTTTTCTCCTGCTCAAAAATATAATCGAGTCTTTCGTTATAATGTTTATATCTTACTTTCATGCGTTCATCGACTTTCGGATACTTTTTATAGTTAATCATTGTCGACATTCTGCTCTGTTTTTTATAATAACCTTTCGGTTTCGTCAGCACGACGACATTTTTCGCATAGCCGTCACTTTCAGCTTTAATAATCGGCAGCGGATCCACAATGCCGCCGTCCAGCATATAGCGGCCCTTATGTTCCACCGCATCTGCGAAAAACGGAATTGAACTGGAAGCCCGTAATAATTTGCCGAGCGTTTTTTCATCGTAATCTTCTTTATAAAAATACATCGGCTCACCCGTCTCGCAATTCGTAGTTACGACAACGAACTCATCCGGCCCGTTAATAATCTTTTTAACATCGAGCGGAACTATATTATTAGGAATCTCATCAAATATGAAATCCATGCCGAATAATTCGCCTTTTCGTATAAAGTTGCTGAATGATAAATATCTTTTATCATTCACGAAATCAATACTGACCGTACGGTTCCTTCCCTGCTGCTCCGAAAGGTAGGATGCCGCCATACAGGCACCCGCTGATACTCCGATAATATAAGGGAAATGTATATCGTGCTGTGCAAAATACTCAAGGACACCGGCAGTATACAAGCCGCGCATACCTCCGCCCTCGAGAACAAGTCCTGTGTCATTCATTTCATCTTCTCCTTGTATCTCTTTGTAAAAATGTTTGTATTATATAAAGTATCACAGATTTCAGGCCGTTGTATAATTTACCGATTGATATTATTCCATTTTATTGAGAAAATGATATATAAGAATACGCTTTCAAAGGAGCATTCATGAAAAAAGAGAAAATTATGCGCTTTATATATATGTACATAATTGTGTTCGCCATTCTAATCGGTGTGCAGTATGCATTTCTTGATGAAGTCAGCATTCTGAACTCGCTGTTTATGCCTGCAGTTGTTGCCTTTCTGTCACTGGCTGTCAGATCCAATGTTAAAAAAGAAGAGGAAGAAGTACGCAGAAACGAGTTTATGGGCAAAAAGAAAAAGTATTGAAAAGGAGCGTAGCCAAATCGGCTACGCTCTTTTAGATTTCACTTTATATTTTTATCGATGTTACTTTCGTTTCCGTATACGGTTCCAGTCCTTCCGGCGCACCTTCGCGGCCGACGCCGCTTTCTTTCATGCCGCCGAACGGAATATTTGCTGCACTTGGTGCACCGTTATTCCAGCCGAGCACCCCAAAGTCCAGTTCTTCTGTTAATCTGATACCTGTCTTATAGCTTTCAGTGAAGTAATAAGCTGCAAGCCCGTATTCTGTACCGTTTGCTTTCTTAATTGCTTCATCGAGATTCGAATAGCTCTGAATCGGCGCAAGCGGACCGAATGTTTCTTCGCTCATGCAGATCATTTCGTCTGTCACATTGGTAATAACTGTCGGCTCAACGAAATAGCCGCCTGATTTATCTCCGCTGCCGCCGGCAGTTACTTTACCGCCTTTTTCAACAGCATCTTCTATGTGTTTCATTACTTTATTATAACCGTCCTCATCGATTAACGGACCGATTTTCACCCCGTCATCCATACCGTTGCCGACTTTAAGGTTTTTAACTTCAGCAGTAAATTTCTCTGTAAATTCATCGAGTACATCTTCATGGATGTAAAATCTGTTGGCACATACACAGGTCTGTCCCGAGTTTCTGAATTTCGATGCAAGTGCACCTTCAACAGCTTTATCGATATCCGCATCACTGTGAACGATTAACGGTGCGTGTCCGCCCAGTTCCATCGTGACATTTTTAACTGTTACCACTGCATCGCTCATCAGCTGCTTGCCGACTTCCGTTGAACCGGTAAATGTCAGCTTCATAATTTTATCGGACTGTGTAAATACTTCGCCGGCCTCACGGCCTGATGCATTGACGTACTGAATAATTCCTTCATCGAATCCTGCTTCCACTGCCAGATCGATAAACTTCGCCGCTGACATCGGCGTTGCACTTGCCGGTTTAACGATAAATGTGTTCCCTGCTGCAACAGCCGGTGCTGCTTTACGCGCCATCATTGCAACCGGGAAGTTCCACGGTGTAATCGCCGCAACCACACCAATCGGGTGTCTCGTAACTACAATTCTCGTTTCATCATTATTCGCCGGTACAGTGCGTCCGTATATACGTTTCGCTTCTTCAGCATAGTATTTAATATAACTGTTCGCATAGTCCACTTCACCGATGGCTTCAGCCAGCGGCTTACCGCCTTCAAGTGTAACGAGTTTTGCAATTTCCTGTTTATTCTCTTCGATTTTTTCTGCCCATTTGAAAAGTAAATCTGAACGGTCCTGTGCATTCATCTTCTTAAAGCTCTGAAATTTTTCGTGTGCAGTATTAATTTTCTCTTCAATAACTTCTTTGCTGTCTTTCTTAACACGTCCCGCTTCTTCTTGTGTCGCCGGGTTTATTACGATAATTTCTTCTGACATTCCATTCCCCTCCAAAATATAAAAAAATCGTCCTATAGATAATTATAGGACGATTTTTTTCATTTTACAAAATTACAGGCTTTGATCGAGTAATGCATTCGCAATTTCATCCAGGTCTTTAACCGTGTACTGGAATCTGCCGTGGAATACATACTTCAGGAAGAATGCTTCTAAATCTTCCTGGCCGACTAATACTCTGATCGAAGGATCTTCCGAATAGTTGGTAATTGAATAATTGCCGTTGTCTTTCGGATTGAAGTAAATAATCGGTACGATATCGTATTGTAATTTAAATTTGTTTTTAAGTTTTTCAGCAGTCACTTTCGTTTCATCGATAATACCGTTGTAGTGGTTTACCGAAACGTTTTCTGAGTCTGCTTTTTCAAAAATCAGTGTCTGTTCTTTCTGCTTGTCAAGATCCAGTAAATCGAAGAACGATTCAACATAAGGCACTTCTTCAAACTGGTTTTCATTGATACCGTGTAAAATATGGCCGCTCCAGTATTTAGAATCAATAAGATAAATACCGGTGCGCGTTAATACCAGGTGATCAATTTTACGCGTGTTTGTGTAGTTTCTTGATGGTAAATAAATGTTCGACAGGATAATCATATCCGTCTCACGGATTTTCTCATCTTTAACAAGTTTGTCTTTTAACTGAATTAAAGAAAGGTCAGTCAAATACTCGCCCTTATCCACCGTAAACTGGTGAAGGCTCGAAAGTTTATTATCGAGAAGCGTTGTATCGTTATAATACTTTTCGTTTAAAGCAGACATTTCTTTCTTGTGCTCTAAACGCTCTTCTTCATGTTCACTTGTGTATTTTTCAACGAGTGACTCTTTTTCTTTCGAATATGTTTGTTCTACAGTTTTCACTTCATTGCGGTGTTTGAAGTAATACACTAAAAACCATATTGCAATGATGAGCAGTACTGCTGCGACCGCGATAAATATCGGATCTGTAAAAATATCAGTATTCATTTTATTCCTCACTTTCGCAACTGCATGGATTAGCTATTTCTAAGAAGATCTTTCAGCGCATCGACTTTATCGAGTCTTTCCCACGGTAAGTCAATGTCTGTGCGACCAAAATGTCCATAACTGGCAGTCTGTTTATAAATTGGTCTTCTCAAGTTTAGCATATCTATAATACCATCTGGTGATAAATTAAACAGTTCCCGGATGACTTCAGTAATTTTTTCTTCGTCATATTTACCTGTTTCAAATGTATCAACAGCGATAGATACCGGCTGTGATACGCCGATAGCGTACGCCAGCTGTATTTCACATTTTTCTGCAATACCGCTCGCTACGATGTTTTTCGCAATGTAACGCGCTGCATATGCTGCAGAACGGTCAACTTTCGTCGGGTCTTTCCCGCTGAAAGCACCGCCGCCGTGACGAGCATATCCGCCGTACGTGTCAACGATAATTTTACGGCCTGTAAGCCCCGCATCACCCTGCGGTCCGCCAATAACAAAACGGCCTGTCGGGTTGATGAAATATTTAGTTTCTTCATCTAATAGCTCTGCAGGGACAACTTCCTGTACAACATATTTCAGAAGATCATCATAAATTTGTGTTGCCGGGATATTTTCATGGTGCTGGGTAGAGATGACAATCGTGTCAACTCTCGCCGGCCGGCCATCTTCTCCGTACTCTACAGTCACCTGTGATTTACCGTCCGGACGCAGGTAGGAAATCGTGTTATCCTTGCGCACTTCTGTCAGACGGCGTGAGATTTTGTGTGCCAGTGAAATCGGCAGCGGCATAAATTCTTTCGTTTCGTTAGTTGCGTAACCGAACATTAAGCCCTGGTCGCCTGCACCTGTAGAAACGCCTTGTGATTCACGTGTTTCGAATGCGTTGTTTACACCGACAGCGATATCTTCCGACTGCTCATCAATACCTGTTAAAACTGACATTGTTTTGTAATCGTAACCGTACTTCGCATCAACGTAGCCGATTTCCTTAACTGTTTCTCTGACAGTTCTCGGAATATCAACGTAAGTCTCCGTGCTGATTTCTCCAACGATCATCGCTAAACCTGTGTTTACCACTGTTTCGCAGGCAACACGTGCATACGGGTCACCTTCAAGTATTGCATCGAGAATCGCATCTGAAATCTGGTCTGCAATTTTATCCGGGTGTCCCTCTGTGACTGACTCCGAAGTAAATAATTTACGTTCTGACATTTATAAAAATCTCCTTTTACTGCTCATTTAGCCATCTCTTCAAAAGCAAAAAATAAAACCTTTTTCTCCATAGTAAACAGAGAAAAAGGCTCGCCCTTTTCCCTTATCGCTCAGAATTACTCTGCATTCTTTAGCACCTTTCTTGAAAAGGAGGTTGCTCTGGCTTCACAGGGTTTGAATCCCTCCACCACCTCTGGATAAGAGATAACTTTATATACATCTTACATTAATGTGAAATTCAAATCAAGATTAACCGGGAGCTAATTAAAGCATGTTATGTGCTTATGAGACATATATGAATTTCCATAAACATATTCTTAATGTTTCAACAATTGATTATAATCATTTCTTATTCAGTAACATCGTAAAATTTAAAGTATTATACATGAATGTTATAGTATTACCTGTGTAAACCTAAAAACTAATGTGTTATACTAATTTCTAAATAGTTCGTTAATGACAAATACTTTTGGAGGCGAATCATGGTTAATCATAAAGCTTTAATCGAAGGTCTTGTTAACAAACCTTCCACACACAAACAATTATCAAACGCTGAACTCGTTGAAGCATCTATACGTCGCGGTGAAGCAGTACTGACAAATACAGGAGCACTTCGCGCACAGACTGGTGAATACACTGGACGCAGCCCGAAAGACCGTTTTATCGTTAGAGACAGCGTATCCGACAGCAAAATCGACTGGGGAGAAGTTAACCAGCCTGTATCACAGGAAATTTTCGATAAATTATTCGATAAAGTTACTACATATTTAAACGACAAAGAGGAACTATTTGTCTTTAACGGCTATGCAGGTGCAGACCCGCATACACAGCTTCAGCTGCAGGTTGTAAATGAGTTCAGCTGGCATAACATGTTTGCGAAAACAATGTTTATCCGTCCTGAAACTAAAGAAGAAGCAGCTAAGATCGATCCTGAGTTTACAATCGTATCAGCGCCTACTTTTAAAGCAGACCCTGAAGTAGACGGAACTGGTTCAGAAGTATTCGTCTTCGTATCATTAGAAAAGAAAATCATTTTAATCGGTGGTACTGAGTACGGCGGAGAAATGAAGAAATCTATCTTCTCTATTATGAACTATCTGTTACCAGAACAAGGCGTACTGAGCATGCACTGCAGTGCCAACGTTGGCGAAAACAAAGACGTTGCATTATTCTTCGGTTTATCAGGAACTGGTAAAACGACATTATCTGCAGACCCTGAACGTGATTTAATCGGTGACGATGAGCACGGATGGAACGACGACGGTGTATTCAACATCGAAGGCGGATGCTACGCTAAGACAATTAACTTATCTAAAGAAAAAGAACCTGAAATCTTTGATGCAATTAAATTCGGTGCGGTACTTGAGAACGTAGTTATCGATGAAAATGGCAACGCAGATTACGACGATGATTCACTTACTGAAAACACTCGTGCTGTATACCCGCTTGACCATATCGACAACGCTCGTATTCCATCAGTTGCAGGACATCCGAAAACTATTATTTTCTTAACTGCAGATGCATTTGGAGTATTACCTCCAATCTCTAAATTAACTAAAGATCAGGCAATGTATCACTTCCTGAGCGGGTTCACTTCTAAACTTGCAGGAACTGAACGCGGTGTTACTACACCACAGCCGGTATTCTCAACATGCTTCGGTTCACCATTCCTGCCGTTACACGCAACAGTGTACGCTAACATGCTTGGTGACTTAATCGACAAGCACGACGTTAACGTTTATCTTGTAAACACAGGATGGACAGGCGGAGAGTACGGCGTTGGTAAACGTATGAACCTTGCACACACACGTTCAATGGTACGCCGCGCAATCAGCGGTGACCTGGAATTAGGCGAATTCGTTAAAGATGAAATGTTCGGCTTATCAATTCCTACATCAATAACTGGTGTACCGGCAGAAATCCTGTCACCAATCAACACTTGGGAATCAGCTGACGCTTACAACGAAAAAGCACAGGGACTTAAAGATCAGTTCATCGAGAACTTCAAAAAATTCGGTGAAGAATCAGCAGCAATCGCTGAAAAAGGCGGATTTTAATAATAGAACAGAGAGAGTCTCGGGATATTTGATATCCCGGGACTTTTTGTGTGCGTTCGGATGACATTGTGGAAGTGACATCGTCATCCGAACACAAACCCCCGGAACATCAAAAATGTTCCGGGGGTTTCATCTCAACTGTTACTGACAGCCGTTTTCTCTGACTTCGTTATATAAATAAATAATACAGTCATCTTTCAGCAGCAGGCTTTTATCTTCTTCAGGAATCTCATCAATGTGATCCACCAGCATCGGACCATTTGTTTCATGGTAGTGTTTCAGCTGATCCAGCCGTTCGATGTTGCAGCAGAATGCTGCCTTGCTGAATGTTTCATCGCCATCGTGAACTGTGTATGTACCGACAAAGTGCAGGTTTCCGACCAGTCCGCCGGTTTCTTCATAGAGCTCGCGCTGAGCGCCTTCCACAAGTGCTTCTCCTTCTTCTACTTTACCTCCCGGGAATTCCAGTCCCCGTTCTTTATGGTTTGTCAGTAAAAACTGGCCGTTAAATTTAGGGATTATCAGGACATGTTTCGTATTATCAACGTAACTGTTTTCCAATGTGACACGTCTGCCTTTAAAATCAGTAAATGTTTTCATATAGAATCCTCCCAGTTGCACTCATTTCGATATCAGCTTACAATAGTTGTATTAATTTTAAAAGGTGATGCTGTAATGAAAAAGTTATTAATCGGTTCCGTTCATTTTTACCAGAAATATATTTCTCCAATGTCACCGCCAACCTGCCGTTTTTATCCGACCTGTTCGAATTATGCACTTGAGGCGGTCGCAGAACACGGTTCAATGAAAGGCAGTTTTATGGCTGCAAAACGCATTTTGAAATGCCATCCGTTCCACGAAGGCGGCTTCGATCCTGTTCCTGTGAACAAAAAGAAAAAACATCAGTAATCATCTGTTTAATGTCCCATACCTGTATTCAGCTGTTCAGAAACATTTTTTGATTCTGGCTGCGGGAAATTTTTCCTGTAGATGTCATAATTATTTTATCGACGTAGTGAATTTCTTTCGGCAGCTTATATTTTGCGAGATGTTCGCTCAAATGATTCAAGAGCAATGTTTCATCCACTGCTTCTTCAAGCAGCAGCACCGGCACACTGCCCCACTCTTCATCATCTTTTTTAATAACAACACAGCGCTCAACACCGCTGAGCGAGTATACCGCATCTTCTATTTCTTTCGGATAAATATTCTCACCCCCGCTGATAATAAGATCAGTCCGTCTGTCTAAAATATACAGATAGCCGTCTTCATCTATTGCCGCAAGGTCTTCTGTGTTAAAATATCCGTCTTTCTGTTTCAAATCAGCATTTAAATAATCACTGACCACACTGCCGCCTTTAATCAGCAGCTCGTCGGAACTCTCATCAATTTTAATATCATAACCGCTGACGTTACCGACGGCTCCGGTCAGAATTTTATTATCTTTATAAGAAATCTGAACAATCTGCGAGCATGTTTCTGTCATGCCGAATGAGTTATACACCGGCAGTTTTTTCTCAATCGCTTCTTGTAACAGTAACGGCGTCGTACTTGCCCCTCCGAGGAGCAGTCCTTTCAGGTGATGTTCACCTTCTGTGCTCATTAAACGTTTCAGCATGACCGGCACCATACTCGTATGACTCACTTTGTCTTCTGCCAAAATTTCCCACACACGTTTTTCGTCAAATTTATTCTCAACGATTAAAGTACAGCCTGTAATGACCGTTCTGAACAGTATCGACAATCCAGAAATATGGAAAATCGGATTCACCATCAGCCATGTACTTTCACTGTCATAGCCAAAGTTCTCCTGACAGTTATTATGTGATGCAAAGTGATTTTTGTAAGTCTGCGGCACGGCTTTCGCACGGCCTGTCGTACCGGAAGTAAACATAATCGATGAAATATCATCCGGTTCCGGCTGATTGACGATAAAAGTCTGTGTCTCAAGCTCAAATAAATCATCATATTGAATCACTTCCACACCGGGAATGTCAGCAGGCAGCGTTGCAATAACCGTTGATACCGACACGTCTTCAAGCTGGTTTTTAAGTTCACCGGGCGTTAAACGCGTGTTCAGCATAACCATTTCCACACCCAGCATCATTAATCCGTGAATCAGTTTTACCGAATCCAGCGAGTTGCCGATATATAAGCCGACGCGTTTTAATTTAAGCGCCTGCATATGTGTGCCAAGTGAATGTGCATGCATGTACAGCATCTGATACGTCAGAGATTCATTATTATATTTCACAGCAATATTGTCAGGATAAGTGAAACTTGCTGTTTCAAGCCATTTGTAAGACATTAACTTCACCTCAAAAACACCCATCATAGACGGGTGTTATATTTTAAAAATATGAAATTTACGGGAATTTAGGGAATTGATCGAAGTCAGGTTCACGTTTTTCTTTAAACGCGTCACGACCTTCTTTCGCTTCGTCTGTAGTGTAATAAAGTAATGTTGCATCTCCGGCAAGCTGCTGTAAACCGGCTAATCCGTCAGTGTCAGCATTCATAGATGCTTTAAGGAAACGAAGTGCAGTTGGAGAGTGCTTCATAATATCTTCACACCACTCGACAGTTTCGTCTTCAAGACGCTCTAAAGGTACAACTGTGTTTACCAGACCCATATCCAGTGCTTCCTGCGCGTCGTACTGACGGCATAAGTACCAGATTTCACGTGCTTTTTTGTGGCCGACGATGCGTGCCAGGTAACCTGAACCGTAACCGGCATCGAATGAGCCGACTCTTGGACCAGTCTGACCGAAGCGTGCGTTGTCTGCAGCGATTGTTAAATCACATACTACATGAAGTACGTGTCCGCCGCCGATAGCATAACCTGCTACCATTGCGATAACCGGTTTAGGAATAACACGGATTAAACGCTGTAAATCAAGAACGTTAAGACGCGGTACTTCGTCCGAACCTACATAACCGCCGTGACCGCGTTTCTTCTGGTCTCCGCCTGAACAGAATGCAAGGTCGCCCTCACCTGTTAAAATAATTACTGATACACGCTGATCGTCACGCGCACGTGTGAAAGCATCGATCATTTCAGCAACAGTATCCGGTGTAAACGCGTTGCGTACTTCCGGACGGTTGATTGTTACTTTCGCGATACCATTATAAAATTCATATTTAATTTCATTGTATTCTTTAACTGTTTCCCAAACTCTTGTCATGAGTTATCCTCCTCCAAGTACTTTCGTACTGTGTTTATGTACACTTCAAAATTTTCCAGATGAATATTGTGACCACAATTATCAACTATATCCAGTTTAGCACTTTTCAGCCGTTCTGACATCGATTCCGCAATTGCGATGAATTTCGTGTCTTCACTGCCTGTAATTAAATAAAAATCATTGTTAAGACTGCTTAAATCTTTCCAATAGGACTGCTGGACGCCTGTACCGTACTTCAGCAGACTGTCCGCCGCTTCAGCCGGAATTTGCTGCAGCCGCTCTTTAGCTTGAGCATCGAGCTTTTCCTTTTCAACATGCTGCTGCGTTTGAAACAACGGCATCTCCTGCCAGAATTCAAGAAATTTTTTATAATCTGCTGTGATAAATTCACTGCGTTCTGTATCGACCAAAAGACGTTCAGCCCGCTTCAGAGTATCCGGAATACCCGGCGATGCACTTTCTAAAATACATTTTTCAATACGCTCCGGGAAATGCGACGTTAACGCCAGTGCAGTCCTGCCGCCCATTGAATAGCCGAGCACATCGAAAGTGCTGATTCCGTGCCGTTCCGCAATTTTAATCAACCCTGCAGCAATATCAGCCATTCCGTAATCATACAGACTGCTTTTCGTGCCGCCGAATCCTGGTAGATCAACCAGTATGACGTTGCGTAAACCGCTTAATCCCGCTGCAATATCCCTCATGCTTTCTTTAGAAGATAAAAACCCGTGCAGCAGCATAATCGTGCTGTCTTTGTTATTATCGATCAGCTCATAATTAAAATTCAGCATTATCCACCAGATTTTTCAGCTGACTTTTCAGTTCGTTATGACTTTCAAGATTATGTTCTCTGTCTGTTGTAATCTCGATCATCTGACGTCCTGATTTATTCAGCATATCTTTCGTTAACTCTGCAGCCTTTTCGATATGCACATACTCATAATCGTAAAGCTTCGCTGCATGTTCAAAATTCAGATCAAGCGGCGTGCCGAACAGTCTTTCGAAATGCTGCTTATGTGCATACTGCGGCAGATAGCTGAAAATATTACCGCCGTTGTTATTGAATACAATAACTGTAAAATCGATATTTTCCAGTTTAGCCATTAACAGACTGTTGATGTCATGATTCATCGATACGTCACCGATCAGCATTGTGACCTGTTCTTTCGTGCCGATTCCAAGCGCACTTGAAATCACACCGTCGATACCGTTGGCACCGCGGTTGGCGAACACGTCATGCGCAACACGTGTATCGTAGCGCTCAAAGTCCCTGATCGGCATACTGCTTGATAAGAAGAATGTACGCGCCTCATCGGTCTGCTGAATAATGTCGTAAACATATCTGCCCTCATCATCAAACTTTTCAATATTCTCTTTAATATAAGAGTGAATATCTTTCGATAACGTGATAAAGCGGTCTTTTACATCACTCTTCGGCGCTTCGCTGATCATTCTCGGCAGAATTTCATTAATCGTGCCCGCATATGTTTCATCAGGTGTTACCGGAAACGGTTTAATGTCCTGGAACTCACTGATTAAATACTGCGGCACAGTTGTACGTTTTAAAAATGCATTCGTCTGTTTTGACGTCACAGGTTCACCGATGCGGATAATAAAATCAACATTGGCATCGATGTAATCGTAATGTTTGTTGCCGAAGTTCGAAAACATCATATCGTGGTTAACAATCGCATCTTTGATTTCAGTTCTGATGTTCTGACGCGGATCACATATCGTAATAATATTCCCCTGTTCAAGAACAGATTTAACCGGGGATAAGTCTTCTGCTGTTTCACCGATAATCACAAGACCGGTCCCGCTTAACTTTTTAATGTTCCCGGGAATTGTTAAGGCCGGAGACATGTCTTTTTGCGTACGCTTAAATAAATCCAGACGGTCAGCATCCGGCATAATCGGTTCCCGGACCGGAATGTTAAAGTGCACCGGTCCCATATTAATTCCGCTGAAGTACTGGCTCGCCTGCAGCACTTTATCGTTAATTAACGATTCGGCGCTGTCGTGGCTGTCAGCAATCGGCAGTTCTGTCTGATAACGGATGAAATTGCTGTACATATTGTTTTGTTCAATCGCCTGCGGCGCGCCCACATTTTTAAGTTCGTGCGGCCGGTCCGAAGTCAGAACGATTAACGGCAGATGACTGAGACCCGCTTCACTGACAGCTGGTGTATAATTCGCTGCTGCTGTTCCCGATGTACATAATATACCTACCGGCTGACGTCTCTTTTTAGTCAGTCCGACGGCAAAGTAACCGGCACCGCGTTCGTCCGGATGAATGTAAGTCCTGATGCCTTCGTGCAGCTCTGCCGCTATTGCAAGCGGTGTTGAGCGCGATCCCGGACTGATGACCAGTTCATTCATCCCGTACTCGTACAGTGCATCTATAATACTAAACGTTTGTACCGTTAGTGCTTCCGTATAGTTCATTAGTAGTCGCCTCCAAGACGTTCAACATCGGTGTGAATTTAACTTCCGTTTCTAAAAATTCAGCTTCCGGATCCGATCCCTTCACGATGCCGCAGCCGGCAAACAATGTTGCACTGCGTGCAGATATAAGCATCGAACGGAGTCCGACCGCAAATTCGCATTCTTTATCTTCATGAATCACGCCAAGTGGTGCTGCGTATAATCCCCTTGTCCCGTATTCATGTTCTTTAATATAATCCTTCGCCAGATTTTTCGGCAACCCGCCTACTGCAGGTGTCGGGTGAATCTGTTTTAAAATCTTAAACTCATCCGCATCTTTTTTCAGCATTGCCTGAATCGGCGTAAATAAATGATAAATATATTTATTTTCCATCAGGAGCGGATTCTTTTTATAATTCAGTCCTTCTGAAAACGGTGCAAGATCGCTGACGATTGATTCTCTTACAACGCGGTGCTCAAACAGGTTTTTATCGTCATTCAAAAGAAAATCTTTTTGAACTGTATTTTCCTGATTGTCTTCGACACGCTGAATAGAACCTGCGATTGCATTTGTCGTCAGTTCTTCTCCTGCAATAGAAAATAGTTTCTCTGGTGTTTTTGACACGAATGTCGATTTTCCTTTTTCATAGTAAATCGTATACGTATCCGCTTCGTCTTTTAACCGTCTGATTAAATACAGACGTTTCGCCTTCGATTCAAAAGTAATAAGCTTCTGGCGTGCAAGCACAACTTTTTTAAATTCGTCATTTAAATTATTTACCGCTTCTTCAACGAGCAGCTTCCATTCATTAGGGAAAATATCACGCTTGCTTTTCACAACCGGTTTTTCTTTCTCTGTGATGTCAGCATTTTCTATAGCCGTCAGCATTTCATCTACTTCGTCAAGCAGTCCGTCCATTTTTAATTCCGCTTTGTTCCTCGTTAAAAACAGCTCACGATTTTCAAGGTCAAACTGCCATTCCGGCAAGTGGAACTCGATCATTTTAAAATCGTTCCACTCATCAGTGGTGTCCTTGTCATCGAATAAAGTCCCGCCAAATAAGCTCAGTTTAGATTTTAAATCTTCACCGAGCTTTTCCTGCTGGAGTTTTGCAAAGAGCGATGTTTTGCTTTCTGCAATCGTATCAGGCTGGAATTTGTCCCGCCATATACTTTCGATGTAGTTAATGCCGATAACATTATAAGCATTGTCTTTTGACTTGAACCAATAGCGTGAGCCCTTTGATTCATTAAAATATGTAAATATTTTTTCTTCGTCAATATTATACTCATCCATAGGGATATGCAGTGTAAGATATTGCCTGTCGGAATCCAGACTGATACTCTCTATAAATGTTCGAGACGATTGTAATTTCATGAGTCACACTACTTTCATCATAATTAGCTTTATTTTATCATTTTTTACCTACTGTGTGTATGGACAACTCTTAAATATGATAAAATTATAGCCATCATGTTTTAAAGGAGAAAGTCATGCAGGAAGCACAAGTACATACAGGTTTTAAAAAATATTTGATGCTGACGCGCCCGCACACACTGACTGCGAGTTTTGTACCGGTCTTTGTCGGGACGGCAAGTGTATTATTATTTGGAGATATCCGCTGGGGAATGTTTTTCCTGATGCTGATCGCAACTATTTTAATACAGTCGGCAACCAACATGTTTAACGAATACTATGATTTCAAACGCGGTCTGGATTCGCACGAATCTGTCGGTATCGCAGGCGCTATCGTAAGAAACGGTATGAGCCCGCGCCTCGTTCTGACAATCGCTTTTATATTTTACGCCATCGCTGCTGTGATCGGCATTATTATTACCGTTAACTCATCGTGGTGGATTCTTGTTATCGGAGCTGTATCAATGGCTGTCGGCTACTTGTACACAGGCGGACCGTTCCCGATTTCATGGACGCCTTTCGGTGAAATATTTGCAGGACTCTTTATGGGTACTGTAATTATTATGATTACATTTTACATTCACACAGGCACACTGCACACTTTCCCGTTATTAATGTCCATTCCTCCGGCAATCACAATCGGACTGCTGAATATGGCAAATAATATCAGGGACCGTAAAAAAGATAAAGAAAGCGGACGCAAAACGTATGTCATACTCGTCGGTAAACCGTTCGCAGTGATGACAGCTGCTGCACTGCTTACGTTCAGTTATATCTTCTTAATCTATATTACATTCTTTACGCCGGCAGGCTCGCTGTTTCTGCTCATTCCGCTGTTGTCAATACCGCTTATGCTGAAGACAATTATGCTGATGCGTAAAGGAAACACGCCTGTTGAACTGATTCCGGCAATGGCATCGATGGGTAAACTGAATACTGTTATGGGGCTGCTCTTAACAATCGGACTGATTCTTTACGGCGTGACAGGTATATAAAAATATTCCATAAAATTGTATTTCGTCTTATTGAAGAATATAATAAAGATGAAACAAACAATTTAGGGGGATTTATCATGCAGTTAAAACGCACGTTATTCGCGGGTGGACTCGCGAGCATGCTGTTACTTGCAGCATGTAATGGGGAAAGTACAGAAGATGCAGGCACAAAAGAAGAACAACCGGCTGAAGAAACATCAGATGAGTCGTCAGAAGGCGTATCTTATTCAGGTGTTAACGGGGATTACAGCTTCTCGAACTTTACACCGGTGAAAGTTCCGGCTAAAGATGCCGAGGGCAATGACACAGAAATTCAGGCTGTCGCAGTAGAATTTGAATTTGAAAACACATCAGATCGTGCAGCTACACCTTCTGAAGCGTTCAGTCTTGATCTTGCGGTAAGACAAGTCAGCGAAGACGGTGAAGCACCGACAGAAAACTATACGATGGACCTTGAAGATGATGGTGAATTTAAAGACGGCAAAGCCGCTTCATCAGAATTAGTAGAACCTGGCGAAAGTGCAACAGCAGTCGTCGCTTACGGTCCTCTGGATCCCGAACTTGCGACACACCTTCAGGCGAGAGAAAATCCACTTGAAGAAACAGAGTCAATGGATCATGAAATCGAACTTGATTTAGCTCCCGCAGAAGAAAGTGAAGAAGATTCAGAAGAATAAATTTGTATGAAGACAGCACCCTTTTTGTGGTGCTGTCTTTTTTGTTTGGCATAATTTTTTCAAAACGTAACAAAAAACCGTCCTGCTGTTTTCAGGACGGTTCATAATCAATTATTTAGTTCTTGTCAGGATAAACTTCGTACCTTCTGCTTCGTACGTCAGTTCTCCGCCCTCCATATCCATTCTTACTGACTGCATAATGTGAGGTTTGTTGTTAAAGTCTCTGTATAAAATGCGGATGCGGAAGTTCATCGTCTGATCAGGCTGCATGTAAAACTTCAGTATCACCACATCATTTTCTTCTTCCTCTTTAATGTAGTGGTATTTAGTAGTGAAGTCGTAGCCTTTAATATAAACTTTCTCGATATGGAAGGGAT
The DNA here is from genome assembly GCF_014207425.1 of Jeotgalicoccus coquinae. GTDB lineage: Bacteria > Bacillota > Bacilli > Staphylococcales > Salinicoccaceae > Jeotgalicoccus > Jeotgalicoccus coquinae. The sequence continues at coordinate 1,216,367 of NZ_JACHFF010000001.1, forward strand.
TATTATTTTTATTTTCAACACGGAACATCATATACTTTCCGCGCTCGTTCTGCATCCAGCCTACCTCATCAATCATTAACAGCGGCTGTGTCTGCATAACGTCACTGCGTTTCCTTGATACGTAAATACCAAGCCCGACAAATAATGCAATAAATGCAACAAGTAAAATAATAACATTAAGCCAAACTAATAATGGATCCATATATTTTCCAACTCTCTAATTAGTTTCATTTCTATAATTTTATCATTATACGTAAGATAAAAACAATTATGTTACATTGAAAGAACATTATTAAGGAGTCGGTTTTATGATTGAAATCCTCAGCGGTATCGGCATTGCCTTCATTATTTTCATCATCATCTGCATTTCTATTTTGCTCGCCGTAAATAAAGACAGATGATTATTTAAAGTGAAATAACTGTGAGCAGTACACCGAAAATAATTGCGATTACTCCGCCTGCAATAAATAAATTACGCTGCGGCGGTGGTGTGCCTTTCCGGAATGCATCCATAAAAGAGATAATACTGATTAAAAGCAGTATGACAATCGGTGCGGCTGTATAAATAAACGAACCATAGTTAAACCATTCATAAAACATCGACAGCACATAAAAAATTACTGCGCCAAATATAATTATTACTAAACTGTTTCTCATTAATATCACCATTTCAAAAAATTAATTAACTCATAAGCGGGGATGAAATTGAAAACTGCAGAAAATAATCAAATATTTTTATATGCATGTGCAATAGTTACCGGCGGTATTACAGGAGTGCTGAGTACAAATATCAGCAGCTTTTTAAACCCTTTAATCTCCCCCCTTATTGCCGTGCTGCTTTATGTAATGTTTGCCCAGATTCCATTTTTAAAATTACGCGAAGTTTTATCTGATACAAAATATATCATGGCACTGTTACTCGGAAATTTCATTCTGGTGCCCGGACTCGTCTGGATATTAATTATACTATTCCCGCAGCAGCCCGCAATATTATTAGGTGTATGCCTCGTCTTGCTCACCCCTTGCATCGATTATGTCATACCATTTACCAAACTCGGTCAGGGCGATGAAAAGCTCGTCCTGTCATCAACACCGCTGCTTTTTATTATACAAATATTGCTGCTTCCGGTATATCTGACAATTTTTATTGGACCGGAAATAACAGAAGTCGTCAGCATCGGACCGTTCGTTGAAGCGTTTCTGCTGCTGATTGTGGTACCGCTCATTTTAGCCGTTATCACGCAGCTGTTTGCACGAAATACAAATGCAGGTAAAATGCTGCTGAGTGCTACTGAAAAACTTCCAGAATTTCTGATGGCTGCAGTCCTGTTTACAGTAGTCGCGGCACAAATGGGCAAAGTATATAATGACCTCAATCTTATTTTGAGCGTTGTCCCAATTTATATTTTATACCTGATGATTACACCGTTTATTTCTAAGATTATCGTTTCGGTTTTTAATTTAACACCGCGAGCCGGACGTGTACTCGCTTTCAGTGTCGGGACAAGAAATTCACTCGTCGTCTTGCCGCTTTCACTCGCGCTTCCCGGTGAATGGGCGGTCATTGCATCCGCAGTCATTGTGACTCAGACAATTACTGAACTCATCGGCGAGTTATTTTATATAAAGTTAATCCCGAAATTGATTAAATAAAAGATGAATCAAAGAAGGCACTCAATCCACCGGATTGAGTGCCTTCTTAATTTTATTCTATTTCAAAAATATCATCTGTATGTTCGTGCAGCTCTTCAGGACCATTGATATGAGCTGTAATACTGTATTCACCAGCTGGGATATCTGCTGTTTCTGCAGTATATACGCCGTTGCTCTGTTCTTTTGCATTCAGCCATGTAATTTCTTCTGTATCAGATTTCTGTACTTCAAAACGTACACGGTCGGCTTCATATGCTTCATTTTCTTTTAAAAGTTCGACACTGATTACTGAAGGTTCTGTTTCATTATCGACCATAAGATTCATATCAAGCACATGTTCATGCTGATGTTCCGCACCTTCTTCATGTGGTTCATGAGTTTCATCACTGTGTGCTTCTTCCGAACTGTTGCCGCACGCCGCAAGTGTTAATGTCAGACCTGAAAGTATAAGCAGTTTCTTCATAAAATAATCCTCCATCGTTATATGTATGGACTTATTTTATCAGATGCTTTTATATATGCCTTTATACTTTAAGTTCATTTAGTGACAACATTTAAACAAGTTAATTAAAATATTTAAAATATTCAAAATGTCTCATGCTACAGCACTCCACAAGAAATCATCAGCAAACTAAAATAATCTCTCAGGGGAACCCCTGAGAGATTATTTTTTATCTTACATATTCAAATATTCCTGCTGCACCCATACCAACACCGATACACATTGTTACCATACCGTATTTCGATTCTGGTCTGCGCTTCATTTCAGCAAGCAGTCTCGCTGTCAGCATTGCGCCTGATGCTCCGAGTGGATGGCCAAGTGAAATTGCTCCGCCGTTCACATTCGTTTTATCGATATCCAGTCCGGCTTTTCTAATAGACGCGACTGTCTGAGAAGCGAATGCTTCATTCAGTTCAATTAAGTCCATGTCTTTTACTGTTAAGCCTGCCTGTTCGAGTACTTCTGGTATTGCGTAGGCCGGGCCGATTCCCATAATTTTTGGATCCACACCCACTGCTTTAAAGCCGACAAATCTTGCAATAGGCGTTACACCAAGTTCTTTAACCTTATCGCCTGACATCAGTACAACGAATCCTGCACCGTCTGTCAGCGGTGCCGATGTTCCGGCGGTTACCGTACCGTCTGCTTTAAAGACTGTTCTGAGTTTTGCAAGTCCCTCCATATTCGTATCCGGACGGATATGCTCATCAATTTTGAATTCGTCTTTTGTAACAACCGGGCCCTCTTCGTTATAAGATACTTTATTAACTTCGACAGGAATAATTTCATCTTCAAACCTTCCTGCATCTAGTGCTGCTTTCGCACGCTGATGACTTTGTACTGCATAAGCATCCTGATCTTCTCTGGATACTTCAAACTCTTCAGCGACCATTTCTGCTGTCAGACCCATCGGGTAAGATACACCTGAGTCTTTATCCTGCAGCATCGGGCTGTTTGTCGGTTCATTACCGCCCATCGGTACGGCACTCATCAGTTCGACACCCCCTGCTACCAGTACATCAGCCTGCTCTGCCATAATCTGGTTCGCAGCGATGGCAATCGTCTGAAGTCCTGACGAACAATAACGGTTCACCGTCTGTCCGGGCACTTCATTTGGCATGCCTGCGAGCAGTGCGATTGAACGTGCGATATTCTGGCCCTGCAATCCTTCCGGGAATGAGTTGCCGACAATAACATCCTCAACCATATCTGAGCTGAATTTACCGTCAACTCGTTCTAATACACCTTTAAGGACTTGTGCCGCCACCTCATCCGGTCTGTCGTGGAACATTGCGCCGCCTTTTGCTCTTCCGGCAGCTGAACGTCCGTAAGCGACTATATATGCATCCTGCATTTAACTTCATCCTTTCTCTGTTTATACGTATGACTAATTGCGAAGCGGTTTGCCCGTTTCAAGCATGTGACTGATACGTGCATATGTTTTCTCTTGTTTAAGCAGAGCCAGGAATCTTTCTCTTTCGAGCTTCTGCAGATAACGCTGATTAACGTACGTGTTGCGCGGTACATCCCCGCCCGATAATACTTCTGCAATCTTCAAAGTAATTTCATAATCATGATCACTGATAAAGTTTCCAAGACGCTGCGCATCAAGCATTCCTTCCGCCAGTGCTTTAAAGTCTCTGCCAAGTGCAATGTACTTAGCCTCAGGTTTAGGAATATAATTCATTTCCGATTCCAGACGCGCTTTATTCAGTGCAGCTTCCACACGTTTCTCAACGTTCAGAATAATTGAGTCTGTATCTCTTAAATAACCATATCTTTTCGCTTCATATGCGTTCGTCGATACTTTAGCCATACCGATATTTGTCAGTACTTCAGTCATCGACTGCTGTTTATCATCGTGTTTATGATTCGTGCTTAATATACGGTCTGACATCTCAGCAAGTCCGCCGCCGCTTGGCAGTAACCCTACACCCGTTTCAACCATACCGATGTATGTTTCGCTTGCTGCTACTACGAATGGCGAGTGAAGTACTAATTCACAGCCGCCTCCGAGTGCCTTGCCCTGAACAGCTGTAACAATCGGTTTCAGTGAATATTTCATACGGTTGAAACTTTCATGCAGCGTATCAATCGCAGGCCCGACTAATTCGTCGACTTTCTTCATTTCATGAGCTTTTTTCATCATGAACAGATTTGCCCCGACACTGAAGTTTCTGCCGTCTGCATATAGGACCATACTTGAAAAATCTTCACTCTCAAGCAGATCAACTGCTTCGATTAAATCCTTGGCGAAATCGTCGGAAATAATATTGTTGCCGCTCTGCAGTTTTAACAGCAGCTGATCCGCATTCACGACAGACAGATTGGAGTCCTCACGGTTCCAGATTTCACTTTCAATTAACTCACTGACCGATGCCACACGTTCAATAGATTCTCCATCTTCATAGAATCCTTCAGTGCGGTTTTCGATCCACTCCGGCAGTTCACCAAGCTCTTCTTTTATACGGTTTTTAACCCGTTCGAAGCCCATCATATCCCAAAGCTGGAACGGACCTTTTTTCCAGTTAAAGCCCCATACAAGCGCACGGTCAATATCCTTGTAGTCCGATGCTGCTTTGGGCACATTAAGTGCTGAATAGTAGAAGTTATTTCGCATCGTTTCCCACATGAATAATCCTGCTTCGTCATCAGCGTTGAAAATAACATCCATATTCGCTGTTAAATCTTTGCTGAATTTAGCAAGAACCGGGTATTGCGGTTTCGACTGTTCAACGTATTCATTGCTTTCAGGATTAAAGACGAGAATTTTATTCTTCTCTTTTTTATAGAACCCCTGCTTGGTTTTTCTGCCAAGCGCTCCTGATTCAACCAGTTTTTCAGCTGTTTTTGTACTCTTGAAGAATTTATCTTCACCGGGCACCTGCTGCATTCCTTTAGTTACAGTCACTGCAATATCGATTCCTACTAAATCACTTAAACCGTATGTTCCGGTACTTGGACGTCCGATCGCTCTGCCTGTTAATGCATCGGTATCTGAAATCGACATTCCCTGTTCCTCTGCACGGTGCATAATATCATTCATCGTCTGAGTCCCGATGCGGTTCGCGACAAATCCAGGTACGTCATTGGCAACAACCACACCTTTACCAAGTTTGCCTTCTGCAAACTCCTGAGCTGCTTTTACTGATTCCTCAGTTGTTTCTTTCAGCGGAATAATTTCAACCAGTTTCATAATACGCGGCGGATTGAAGAAGTGCATTCCGAAAAATCTTTGACGTTCTTCTTCATTGAATACTTTCGCGATGTATTCAATCGGAATCCCGGAAGTATTCGTTGCAAATAATGCATTATCTTTCGCCACAGCTTTAACTTGCTTCCATACGCTGTGCTTAATATCCAGCTCTTCTTTAACCGCTTCGATATAAATATCTGCGTCATCTTCACCCTGCAAATCTTCTTCGAAGTTGCCGTATGTTAAATTCGGAGCAAAGTTTAAATCAAACAGCTGAGGACGTTTTTTATCCGTAATCATTTCATAAGATTTCCTCGAAATTTTGTTTGGATCTTTTTCATCAATTGCTATATCGAGTATTTTTACTTTTAAGCCTGCATTAACGAGCAGGGCAGCAATCTGGCTGCCCATTACTCCCCCGCCAAGCACGGTCGCTTTTCTTATCGTCATGAAAAACCCTCCAAATTATTTTATCTTTATACTTTCCATACACTTTGTCTTTAAATAAATGCTGAATCGCCTGTTAACGCTCTGCCGATTACCAGTGCATTTATTTCGTGAGTGCCTTCATAAGTGTACACAGCTTCAGCATCGGAGAAGAATCTCGCAATATCATATTCTGCCAGAATACCGTTACCGCCGTGAATTCCGCGTCCCAGTGATACCGACTCGCGCAGTCTTAATGCATTCATCATTTTCGCTGTTGATGTTGCCACTTCATCGTACTCGCCGTTTTCTTGCATACGCGCAAGCTGTGCTGACATTGCTATTGCGTGTGCAAGGTTCCCCTGCATCATCGCAAGTTTTTCCTGTATCAGCTGATACTTGCTTATTTCTTTCCCGAACTGTTTGCGCTGTGTAACGTAATCAAGCGTTGCACGAAGCGCACCGGCCATCGCACCAGTTGCCATGTACGATACACCTGCACGAGTAGAGTAGAGGATTTTGGCAATATCTTTAAAGCTGTTAATATTCTGCAGTCTGTCTTCTTCTTTTACGACTACATTATCTAAACGGATATTAGTATTCGGAATAATTCTTAGTGCAATTTTATTTTCGATTACATCGATTTCGACCCCGTCCTGTTCAGGACGGATAATGAATCCTTTCGGCTTGCCTGTTTCTACATCTACTGCAAACAGAGGAATAACGTCCGAGACATTTGCTCCGCCAATCCATTTTTTCGCACCGTTAATGATCCAATTTTCTCCGTCGAACTTAGCTGTCGTTTCAAGACCGCCTGCAACGTCGGACCCGTGGTCCGGTTCTGTCAGTGCAAAACACGTTCTGAGCTCGTGGGATTGAAGTTTTGGCACATATTTAGCAATCTGCTCTTTTGAACCGCCGAATAAAAAAGCATTGTGTCCAAGCCCCTGGTGTACACCAAGTATTGTTACGAGTGATACGTCAAAACGTGCGATTGTATATGACATAAAGAACTGGAACAGCTGGCTCGGAGTTTTTGCACCTTCCCGGCCTTCAAATAATAATGGATTTCTGAAATAGTTCAGTTTCCCCATATCGTCGAAGAAGTCTTCAGGGACCGTTGCATTTGCCCAGTGATTGTTAATTGAATCACGGTATTTCGATTCAAGCAGATCGTCCAGCTGTTTTAGAAATTTAACTTCCCCTTCAGTAAGTTCCTTGGCATTATTTAAAATATCCTCAGGATATAATTCTTTCAGTATTTGCTCTTTTTCTGTCATAGTATTTCCCTCCGCTTTATATGATAACGCTTTCAATTAGAATTAAAATTTTTACGCTACACCGTTTTCTTTTGCTTTCTCATTCATTAAACGCTGAATTTCCAATCTGTCCGGTTTTGCCGTAGAGTTTAAAGGTATCTCTTTCATCTCAAGATATAATCTCGGAATCTTATACCCTGCAATACGTTCTCTGACATGCTTATCCAGGATTTCTTCGAAATTCTCAGTTTCCTCCGCCAGCACTATTGCCGCAGAAACTGACTCTCCGTATTCCGGGCTGTCATAGCCAACTACAATTGCCGTGCGTACCATTGGATGTTCGGACAGTGCCGCTTCAACTTCTGATGGCAGAACGTTTTCACCGCCGGTAATAATCAGTTCTTTCTTGCGGTTAACGATAAAGATATCTCCATCTTCATCTTTTTTAGCAAGATCCCCTGTGAGGAAATAACCGTTCTTGAAGACTTTAGCTGTTTCTTCAGGCTTATTCCAATAACCCGGTGTAACGTTTTTACCTTTAACTGCAAGTTCGCCGATTTCTCCGACTTCTACCTCATTGCCTTCATCATCCAGCAGCTTGCTTTCAACGTACATGATCGATTTCCCGATACTCATCGGTTTAACTTTTGAATTATGCGGAGTATTTACCATTGTCAGAGGCGCTTCTGTCAGACCGTAGCCGTTAATCAGTGTCTGTCCCATGCTTTCAAACTTCTTCTGTACAGCAGGCAGCGGTGATGAACCGCCCTGAATCAGATACTTAATGTTTTCAAAGTTTTTAATATCAAAGTTATCTGCAACCAGCATTCCGTAATACATCGTCGGAATCATAATCAGGTAATCCGGTTTAAATTTACTCATCAGCTCGTTCAGCTGTGCACCATCAAAGTAGCGGTGAAGTACGAGCGTTCCTCCTGCCATAATTAAAGGCAGTGCCGTATCATTCAGCCCAAGGACATGGAACGTCGGTGTTGAAATAATCGTCGTCTGATCACCCGTAACTTTGTACGTCAGAGCTGCATTAATAACGTTCGCTACAAACGATTCGTACGTAAACATTACCCCTTTTGGCAACCCTGTTGTTCCGCTCGTGTACATCAGTGCAGCCAGGTCTTCACTTTCAACATTAACCGTTTCAAATTCCCGGTGATTTTTCGGATTACAGATTTCATCGTACTCAGGTGAGTCGATATCCATATGAAGCAGTTCTTCCGGTGTGCCGGTCAAACTTTCTTTATGACGCAGCGAGTAAAAGATCATTTTCACTCCCGAGTCTGCAATGATACTTTGTATTTCTTTCGGTTTTAAACGCCAGTTAATCGGGAGGTAGACAGCACCCATCTTAAATGATGCGAACAGCAAGTCAAATATTGCCACGTCATTCGGTGCAAAAATACCGACCACATCTCCGCGTTTAATGCCTTGTTCCTGCATATAATTTGCCAGGTTATCAGCGCGTGCATTTAAGTCCTGATAAGACCACTGCGTTCCCTTCGCCGGATCAATAATTGCCGCTTTTACTTCATCATAGTCCGCTCTTGTTTTAATCCAATCATAATTCATTTACATCTTCCCCTTTGTTAATGATTATTTTTAATTGATTGCGCTAATTTCCCCCAGGTTTCCGTATACAGTTCGCTGTTGATTACTTTTAAATCTTTCGATATTAAAGGCTTAAAGTCCATCTGCGATAATACATCTTTATCAAGATCAAGCCCCGGAGCAATTTCAATCAGTTCCATTCCTTCTTCAGTCAGCTGAAACACTGCACGTTCAGTGACGTAATACACGTCCTGGCCAAGCTTCCTTGAATAGCCGGCATTGAAGTCCAAGCTCTGAACACTGTCGACAAACTTTTTGGAATGTCCTTCAGAATCGATTATCAGTTCATTATCTTCACAGTGCGACTTGCTCCCCACGACCATCGTTCCTGAAAAGATTAATGTTTTAATTGTCTGGCTGATATCGATAAAACCGCCGCTGCCATTCATTCTATCTCCAAATTTAGAGACATTGACGTTGCCTGAGCTGTCAATTTCAGCGAAACTTAAAAATGCAATATCGAGTCCCCCATTAAAGATAAAGTCCCATGTCATATCATGACGCATTCTCGCATCGAGATTGTAATTCATGCCAAAGTGATTACCGCTGCCGATTATTCCCCCAAATATACCGGTATCGATATTCAATTTAACCAGTGAATCTGCACTCTCTTCGCGCAGCACATTAGATAACTCATTATTAATTCCGTAGCCGATGCTGACAGCATGACCGGATTTTAAAAACTGTGCTGAGCGCCGCAATATAATTTTTCTGGAACCAAACTCCAGAAATTCCTCCTTACTCTGTGTAATTCTGTGATGGCCGGATAAAGCGGGATCATAATATGTCTGTATCACCTGCTTATGATATTTTGGATTTTTGTTTATGACAATATAATCGACAAGCTCCGAAGGTATAAATACATCACGCGGATTGAAACTCCCCTTTTCAATTAGCTCTTTCACCTGAACGATTACTTTGCCGCCATTTTGTCTTGCAGCAGAAGCAGCACTGAATCCTTCACCGAGATGAGACTCATGATTCATATAGATGTTTCCATTCTCGTCGGCATATGTCCCTCTTAACAGAGCAACATCAATTTTTGGAAAGTCGTAATGTAGATACTCCTCATTATTAATTTCCATTAAAGAAACTAAATTATCACGAGTCACATCATTCACTTTTCCGCCGGACATTCGTGGATCCACAACCGTATTTAATCCGATTTTAGTAATTATCCCAGGTGAAGAAGAAGCCTGTTCGCGGTAAGAAGTTGCGATGACACCCTGCGGCAGAAAGTAAGCTTCAATTTCGTTATTTTTAATCGCTTCAACCGTTACAGGAGAAGCAATTACAAGGCTTGCTATAATTCTTTTTACCATGCCGCGCGATACGAAAGAATCAAGGTCAAACCCGTCATCAAAATCGCTGATATCATTAGACACAACAAAAGTTAAATTGTCAGTTTTGCCATCTTCGTCATACTGCTCTGCCAGATATTTCAGCACTTCCATAGGCAGATTTCCTGCGGACAAAGCAGCTATTGCAATAACGTCGCCGCTTTTAACAATATTTCTTAAATCATTATATGAAATAATTTCCATATTCTATTCTCCCGACATTGTTATATTCAGTTAATCTTCTGCATATAACCCTTTCTTTATTTATCCCCTTCACTTTTTTAAATGTATCATCATGTTTACAAAATGTAAACGGTTTCATTTCAATATTTTAAAATGAATTACATTATATAATTTCACACTTACTATTAGTATCAGATACTATTAATTAGTCTGTAAACGCTGATATCATTGATACATAAAGGTTTTAAGATATTTAATGACAATTAGTATTCAGAAAATATTACAACTTTAAAAGTGAAATATTTATCGCTTGACTTTTATTTAAAAAAATGGCCAATTACTATAAACTGGTCCGTCCACTTTAAAAAACTTCTCATTAAAAATCAATGAGCATCAAAATAAAAATCCCCTCGCGGGCTTCAGCAAAAATCACTGAAACCCAAGAGGGGTTAAATTAGCATTGATTCGATATTACTTCACTATATATGTAACGGATGATAAGGGATTCGAACCCTTGAAACGAGTTAACGTTTACACGCTTTCCAAGCGTGCGCCTTCAGCCGCTCGGCCAATCATCCAGAATAAAAAAACAGAAGTGCGATTACACTTCTGAGTATGACCCGTACGGGACTCGAACCCGTGTTACCGCCGTGAAAGGGCGGTGTCTTAACCGCTTGACCAACGGGCCATGGCTCCACAGGTAGGACTCGAACCTACGACCGATCGGTTAACAGCCGATAGCTCTACCACTGAGCTACTGTGGAATAATAATGGAGCGGGTAGACGGGATCGAACCGACAACATCAGCTTGGAAGGCTGAGGTTATACCATTTAACTATACCCGCAAAGGTAATAAAGTAAATATGGTTCAGGACGGAATCGAACCGCCGACACTGTGAGCTTCAATCACATGCTCTACCAACTGAGCTACTGAACCTTAATTTATGAAATTTTTAATGGCGGTCCCGACGGGAATCGAACCCGCGATCTCCTGCGTGACAGGCAGGCATGTTAACCGCTACACCACGGGACCACTGCTATGTATAAATTAAAAAAATTGCGGGAGAAGGATTCGAACCTCCGACCTCCGGGTTATGAGCCCGACGAGCTACCACTGCTCCATCCCGCGCCAATATTATTTAACATATATTTAATGTCTGTTATATATACTATAGGTTTCAGGCGTATATTTCAAGTCTTTTTAACCATTTTCATATGACAAATTTACACTTTATTAATTATTCCACCTAAAAGAATGAGTTCTTGTTTCAAGGGTATTAGTATTATAAATGATTAAAGGAGGAATTGCATGACTGATAATACAAAAAATTCATACTGGTCCGCTTCAGTTGAACTTCCAAATTACCCGAAACTCGAAAGGAATATTACTTCCCAAATACTCATCGCCGGAGGAGGGATAAGCGGTTTAATGAATGCTTTTAAACTCGCTCTTAAGGGTTATGAAGTTACATTAATAGAAGGTAATGAATTAGTCAGCGGCACTACCGCCAATACAACTGCAAGAATAACTGCCCAGCAGGGCTTGTTATACAGTCAGTTAAAAAGTCAGAAAGACGGCAACTCTGCGCAGGTTTACTACGAGTCTCAAATGAGTGCGATTAAGGAAATAGAAAATATTATAGAAAAATATAATATAGACTGTGATTTCAAACGGGTGGACAACGTGATCTATGCTGAACATGAAAAATCATTAAAGAATCTCGAGAAAGAAGCGAAGGTCTATAAGGAACTCTCAATCGACGGTTATCTTTCCACTGATACAAACCAACTTCCCTTTGAAACTGCCGGACAGCTGGTTATGAAAAATCAGGCTGAGTTCCATCCTCTTAAATTTTTAAAAGGAATTATAGAAGTACTGCGGGAATTAAATGTCACAATTTATGAACACACCCGCGGCAAAAACACTGACGGCAATACACTGTTCACAACTGATGACTTCAGCATAGATTTTGAACAGCTGATTATTGCCACACATTTTCCATTTCTCGATATTGAAAACTTTTACTTTAACAGTTTCAAAATCAGTTATGGTTACGCTCTCGTTGCAGAGACATCCACACCAATACCGGAAAACCTTTCTCTCAATGGTTATGACGGTGCCCGGTTGTCAATCAGAAATATCGTAAAACCCGACAGCAACTTGCCTGTACTGCTTTTCGGCGGTCTCGGCCATGGTTCATATGAAAAGAGAGAGATGACTAAGCAGCTTAAAGAACTTGAACATTACGCAGGACAGAAAACTGTAAATGAAAAAACTTTATATGCGTACCGCGCACAGGATTTAATGACTGCTGATTCCCTTCCCTTCATAGGTTATTTCAACAAAAAATATGATAACTATTTTATTGCTTCGGGATTTAATAAATATGGCATGGCAAACGGTGTGCTTTCATCGATGATCATCAGTGATTTAATAGATGGCAAAAATAATGTGTATAAAGATCTTGTCGATCCCAACCGTAAAAAAGGTACTTTCCAGCAGTTGAAGCAGCACTTAACAAATCCGCTTCATATCGGTGAAGCAGAAATTAAAAATATGGCTGAAGCACATCCGGATCTCGATGAACTGGATCTCAGCCCCGGTGAAGGTACGGTCGCAAAAGATGGAATATCCAAAAAAGGTGTTTACCGCGAAGATGATAATTATTATGTCGTCTCCAACCGCTGTACACATATGGGCTGCAGTCTAAACTGGAATAATGATGATAAGACATGGGATTGTCCATGTCACGGATCGAGATTTAATTACACTGGAAAAGTAATTGAAGGCCCTGCCACAGATGATCTCGATGCTGATATCAGACCAAATAAAAAATAATAGACTGTCATTGCCTGCTGCATAAATTTTGCCAGTCCATCGCCAAATTTATCAATATTTTTAGTAAATCTTTCATCTTCCACATACATATCACCAAGACCTTTAAACATTTCCGGACTATATTCCCCTATTTCATTTAAGAATTCATACCATTCATGGATATGATACTGAGCTTCTTTTGAATCAGGTGATGTATGTCTCACCTTGGCAAGTTTTGTATAAATCTCATTAAATCTGCGTTCTGTTTCTTCAGATCCCATTTGTTTTAATTTCCGGTTTGAATCATCAACAGCTTTACTGCCCCATTTTTTTCTCGCTTCTTCTTCATACGGATTCTGCGAAAAATCCACACCTTCGAATTTTTCCTCATTCGTCATTCTAATCTCACCCTTATCATCTTTAATCGTGTTATCGATCAGCTGCAGAATATCATCGAGCCTCGCCAGTTCTTTTAATATAATGTCTCTTTGCACCTGAAGCGCTTCTTGTTTTTCATAATCCGGACTGTCCATAATTTCTTTAATCTGTTTCAGTTTAAAATTCAGCTGCCTGAAAAACAGTATCTGCTGCAGCTGTGAAACATCTTCATCTGAATAGTTACGATAACCGTTCTCCTGATCTATTGCCGGAGTCAGCAGGCCAATTTTATCGTAATGATGCAGTGTTCTGACACTCACTCCTGCAATCTCAGCAAGCTCTTTCACTTTCATATCTTCACCTCTTAATTTTGATTATAAACTATGACGTTACGTGATGGTAAACTTCAAATTTATAATTGTCATCATCGGGTATAAACTATAATATAGAAGTAATATCTACTATATGAGGATGATAAAAATGGCATCGCAAAACGACAGAAAAAATAACAAATTTGTCAGACCGAGACATTTAAAGAAATTGGGGCTTCCGGGAATGCTTGTTATTCTGGCACTGTTTATCGGAGTGACAGTGTACAATGATAATTTTGCGGGGGAAGAAAGCGGCGGAGAAGCTTCAGCGGAGAATGAAGTGACTGTCGACCAGCATATTGACGGAGATACGACGCGTTTCAATTACAACGGCAGTTCAGAGAGTTTCAGATACTTAATTATAAACACTCCGGAAATTGGCAGAGACGGTGAACAGGATGAGCCCTATGCACAGGAAGCTTTCGAGCGTACGCAGAAACTGCTGGATAATGCCGGTACAATTACCGTAGAGTTCGATGAAGAGAAACAGGATCACTATGACCGTTACTTAGCTTATGTTTATGCAGATGGTGAAATGATCAATGAAACTCTCGTCAGAGAAGGTCTGGCCTCAGTGGATTATGTCCACCCGCCTAACGATAAATACGAAGACCTGCTGAGAGATGCAGAAGATAAAGCTAAAAGTGAAGGTGCCGGCATGTGGTCGGAATAATATAAAAAAACAGGGAATCCCGGTCGGGATTCCCTGTTTTAATTTTTAAGCTTCAACTTTATTGTCTGATTCTATCCAGTCCTGCGACCATTTCTCAATATCTTTTAACACAGGTTCAAGTGAGAGACCTTTTTCCGTTAAAGAATATTTGATAACAACCGGCGTTTCCGGAATAACTTCCCGATTGATGAGGCCTTCCTGTTCCATGCTTTTCAGGCGATCTGATAATACTTTACCGCTGACACCTGTCGCTGTCTGAATTTCCCCGAATCTGGAATTGCCATCCAGCATCTGATAAATAAGCAGAGCAGTCCATCTTTGGCTTAATATATTTACCGCTTTTTCAAAGCGCGGACACATTTCATTTTGTGACATGGCTATCACTCCTTATTGAAATATAATACCACAAAAATACATCTATTAAAAGTAAAACATATTACTTGTCATAACCAAATATTCATTATATACTTAGTTACATTAAGTTACCAAATAGGAGGATTATTATGGCATTTCATAATAAAAACGCAACATATGTAGAAACAGTATCACTAAACATTAAAGATTTAAATCGTTCTATAGATTTCTATACAAAAATCATCGGCCTCTCTGTAAAAGAACAGAATCCTACTCATGCTGAACTGACTGCAGACGGAGAAAATGTACTGCTTATCTTGAATCAGGTTGATAAAGAACGCACACACCGCCGTGCCAGCGGTCTGTATCACTTCGCTCTCCTTCTCCCGACAAGAGAAGACCTTGCATTAATTACAATGCATCTTGCAGCAAACAGAATACCTTTAGGTTCTGCAGATCACCACGTAAGTGAAGCTCTTTACTTAGATGATCCGGACGGCAACGGTATTGAAATTTATATCGACAGAGAGCCGGAACATTGGATTTGGAATGACGGCCAGGTACACATGGTTACTGAACCGCTGAATGCAGAAGATTTGCTGAAAGACAGACCGGACCCTTCAGACTTTAAAGGACTGCCAAAAGATACTATAATCGGTCACATTCACCTTCATGTAAACGACCTTCAGAAAAATGATGAGTTTTACACAGAAGGACTTGGTTTCGAAGTGATTCTCAACTTCGGCGGTCAGGCATTATTTATGGCAACTGAGAAATATCATCACCATATCGCAGCGAATATCTGGAACGGACTTGGCGCACCGGCTCCAGAAAAAGGCAGTATCGGTCTTGATTACTACACTGTAATATATCCATCTAACGAAGCATTAAACAAAGCTGTATCAAGACTTACGGAACTCGGCTTCACTGCTCAACAGGAAGAAGGATACGTTCTGACAGCTGACCCTTCAGGCAGCCATATCAGAATGCAGACACATAAAAGTCACAATTAATTGAAAGAGATTCTCAATTAGGCTTGACTCATTCTCAATAAGTATTGTATATTAGTAATTGAAAATGATTATCAGTTAGAAATTAATAGGCCCCCTCTTATTAATAAAAAATCATTTTCAGCTACTTTAATCTAATGTACGCACATTTATAAAGCCATACCCAGACCCAGGGTATGGCTTTTTTAATTTACTTGTTTACAATGGCAGTAGCCACTCAAGAAAAGAGGATTCTCTATGACTTTTAAATCAAAGATTGATTTTTCCTTCAGTATTATGATGATTATCTCTATTGCTGCTGTTGCAGCAGCAGGATTTTTCCCATTCTTTCTGGATAATCCGGTACCATTGTCGGCTGCTGTTATAATTTTTGTAATTATCATACCGATTATTCTGCTGCTTATATTGATGACTTTTAATACCCGATATACTTTTCACGATGATTATCTGCATGCAAAATCTGTAATTTTCGGCAGCAAAATCCCTTACAGAGATATTTTCAAAGTGCATCCGACTTCAAACTTCATCTCCGGTTACCGGATGATGACTTCTAAAGACGGCATCGAGATCCATTCGAGGAGCATTGCTTTCGGCAGCTTAAGAATTTCTCCCGAGAATAAATCTTTATTCATCGAAGAACTAAAGAAACGTGCTCCTCATGCCGATTATCAGGATATTTAAGCATAAAAAAAGAGACAGCCTAGGCTGTCTCTTGAAAGCTTTATATTAAACCGTAGTGACGTTAGTAGCTTGTGGGCCACGTTGTCCTTCTTCGATTTCAAAGTTAACTTTTTGTCCTTCTTCTAATGATTTGTAACCATCAGCCTGGATTGCTGAGAAGTGTACGAATACGTCGTCTCCAGCTTCCTGTTCGATAAATCCAAATCCTTTTTCTGAGTTAAACCATTTTACTGTTCCTTCGTTCATAGAAAAAACCTCCTAGTGCTTTTGCACTTAAATATTTGCAATTGTTAATGTAAAAATTTTAAGAGTTTTTCAAACGAATGAAACAATTAAAATATTTGTTGATTAAGAACTACCTTTTATATACTACAGTGCTTTTCATCATATGTCAACACTTTACGAAAAAGTATTTTTAATTTCTTTTGTAAAACTTACTCCAGCTCTTCCGGATAAACGAATCCGCGGTCTCTTTTCAGAGTTTCTTCGATTCCTTTAACAACAGTCTGGACATCTTCCGGATTGAATAAATCCATCTTATCAATGTCGATGACGTAAACAGGAGAAATGTTTTTGCTGTTGTACTCAGTAATAAATTCATTCTCATACAGATTATAAAGATCCTGATAATACTTATAAAGTCCCGGATTGCCTTCAATCTGTTCGAAGTCTCTGCCGCGGCGTTTAATTCTTCTCATTACTTCTTCAAATGAACCGTGAACCATAACCATCAGGTCCGGAGATTTCTTGAACAGCACCTGCTGTTTGTATAAATCATTCAGTTCTTCCATCATGTTCTCATGCAGATCCAGGTATGTTTCATATTCAGCTTCATCCATCGAGCCATTTTCATATTGAAGTCTTGCAAAAATCATTGCATCTTCATATATAGAACGATCCAGCACTGAGTTTGGGTGTGCCATTGCTTTCTTAATTGCTTTGAATCTGTGGTTCAGGAAAAATACCTGAAGGTGGAAACTGTATCTTTCCGGCTCCTCATAGTATTTCGCCAGGAATGGGTTGCCATCAACTTTTTCTTCGAGTAATTCAACGTCGAAGTGTTTTGCGATAACTTTACCCCACTCTGTTTTACCTGCTCCTATTGTTCCTGCTAATGTAATCAATTTACCGTCACCTTTTCTGTGGTTCATTTTATTCACCAAATTTATAATTTTTTTCTTATACTTATTTAAATGATATTTATCTTTATGTATCAAAATTAAGCCTTCACTATTTTAACAGAAAAACTGCATAAAACTACCACTTAATTTTGGCAATTCCCGTACTATGTCACTTTTTGCTCTTATCATTATAAAAGAACCTTTTATTTTCTACTAAATAAGCAAAATTACTCTTTTTGTATACATGACAAGCATTTAATTTCCGGCCCGTGAGTTATTCATAATACACTTGTATTAACGTAATGAAAGGGGCAACAGTGATTATGAAACCATACTACAGCGACGTGCTCCAGTTCAGAGGCAGTCATTATGATTTCGGGCATTTCCAAGGAGAGAAGCTGAAAGACTCCCCTATTCTGCCAAATCGTGAAAGGCAGTGGCGTCCGAGAGAGAAGCGTCATTTTATCGTTGATTCTGAAATTTCAATGGCGATGCTGGATAAGCTCGCCCCTCAAGTGCTGGATGAAATTCAGGGACTTGCCGATGCGCTGGAACTCGATATCACAGAAGCATTTAAAAAGTTCGGCGGCTATTATTTAGAGCTGACACGGAGCGGCTGTTCTATTTTTACCAACAATGATTTTTTCGTCCGAAATTATGACAGCCATCCCCGCGGCTACGAAGGACGTTATATATTTTATCAGCCGACAGATCGAGGCTATGCTTTTATGGGTCCGACGATGCAGATCACAGGACGGATTGACGGCATGAATGAGAAGGGTCTCGTTATCGGCTATAACTTTACTCACACTAAAAAATCTGCAGACGGATTTATGTGCAGTATGATTGCAAGGCTTGTTCTGGAAACATGTGCAAATACCGACGAAGCAGTCACACTGCTGAAAGAAATACCCCACAGGCATTCGTTCAGCTATGTTGTACAGGACCAAAGAGGTATTCCTTATGTTATAGAAGCATCACCAAGGAACGTCGCTGTCAGACAGTCTAATATATGTACAAATCACTTCCATATGCTGCAGGAAGAAAACCGCTACAGACAGGAAGAATCACTTCAGCGTGAACAAAACATCATGAACAAACAGCAAAATACGAGTAAACCTTATGATGCCTTTAAAATCATGAACAGTCTTAATGAAGGTATTGCATCAACCAAATACGATGCATCTGCCGGAACAATTCATACGTCGGTCTATCTGCCGAAGGAATTAAAAGCATTATTTGTTATTGGTCTGGACAGGAAACCAGTTATTTTTGATTTTAATAAATGGCTGCAGGGAGAAGATATTAAGATTACGAAGATTAAAGGTGAGCTGGACTTTGATAAACCTTTTGTTAATATGGAATGAGCTGTTAATACAGTGTAAACATTCAATATTAGATGGGCCGGTGATTACTTTTGAATGAAGAACTTCTTATATTATTTCTCATCGTCATCATAGCTTCGTCACTGCAGACAAGCACCGGGTACGGATTTTCAATTGTCGGCACACCTTTTTTGCTGATGGTGTTCCCATTTCATGAAGCAATTCAGATTAACATTATCCTTTCAATTTGTTTATCATCGGTGATGATTTATAACATACGAAAAGAAATTGATTTAGAACTGCTTAAAAAATTAATATACGGCAGTCCGATTGGACTCTTTGCCGGAATTCTTATATACCTGTATATGGATACAGGATTTATTAAACTCAGTGTCGGGATTATCGTGCTGATTCTAACTATACTTTTAATCAGTAACTTCACGTTAAAAAGAACAGGGCTTAAAGACTATACAGCGGGCGGACTGTCAGGACTGCTGACAACGAGTATCGGCGTTCCAGGTCCACCACTGCTGCTGTATTTTTCAGGTGTACGGATAGACAAAACTATATTACGCAGCACAACGCTTGCCTTCTACCTATTCGCTTATACAGTGAGCTTAATCATGCAAATAACATTCGGCGGGACGAACACAGAAATATGGCTATCATCCGCTCTTGCCCTCCCTGCGCTCTTTTTAGGCGTAGTTATCGGCCAGCTGGTTTTCAAAAAAATTACCCAGAAAGTATTCTTAAATATTACTTATATAATTTTGATATTTACAGGAATATATTTAGTAATTACGAGTATATGAAGATATAATCTTTTAAATTTCTTGAAAAAATTCTTTTTTTCTGTTTGAGATATTTAAAGTGGGGAGAACTTAACTAAGTCTTAATTTAGGAGGGTGTTTATGAAAGCATTAGATACTATTGCTCTAATCCTTTTAATTGTTGGCGGATTGAACTGGCTGCTTGTCGGACTTTTTGAATTCGATTTAGTAGCGACTATTTTTGGCGGACAGGAAGAATTACTGTCTAAAATTGTTTATGTTTTAGTTGGTCTTTCAGCCTTATACTGTCTCAAGTTCTTCGGCTTAATTAATGCACCAAGAGTAACTGACAGAACACATGATAGAACGACTGACAGAACAGATGTAAGATAAGACCAATTTACAGAAAAAATAAACCGCCTTTCTCAGGCGGTTTATTTATTTATATCAGCAGAAATCCAGTGTATTAAATAAGAGGTTTAACAACCTTCTCTTCCCAGATTGGCTTATTAGATTTTATAAATAAAATTAGATCATCTTCATCTTTAAAAATTGTCTCATCGCGATCGATACTGTTAAAAGATGCGATGGTTAAACGATAACCGAGAATCGGGCGTTTGGATATAGTGTATTCGTGTCGCTCTGTAGAAAAAGTGATCTCATCGTCCGTAGACTCTACGACTACCCAGTATTTCGAATTAATTAAACTTAAAATGTTCTTCACATGGTTCCCCCTCTATCATATGAATTAATCATACCACCTTCGGTGATTCTAGAATATATAAATAAATTTTATTTTAGTCGAAAAGATGTTGTGAGGAAGTGGGTTTGGGAATATGATATTACTCTCTCTTCAATATAATAGAGGTAGTAGAAAATCACACTCTCATAAGTATTTTTTAAATACCTTCTACACAAAACTAAAAACCAGGCACCTACTCAAATTCGTAGCACCTGGCTTATAGTTAACTTGTCATTTTCTTTTCAATTGCTAACGTTTCCCTATATTCTGCTGCTTCCGCTTGTAAATTGAAATCAATAGTCAAGTTACCGTAATCTTGAAGTTTAGACTCAATTTCCGTAATTGGAACTTTAAAGAATTCTTTTCTATTGTTAACCTTATTAACGCGATATTTTTCAAAATAATTATGTAACTCAGTCTCTAATTCATAAGCTTCATAACTAAATATTAGAGCATGTATATCGTAAACAAATGGTACAGATGCACTACTTAACTCTTTTATTCTTTCTATTGGTTCTAATCTTCTAGTTACACCAATCTTTAATACATCCTCACCAAAAGCGCCTATATTACTTATTATATAAACATATCCTGCGCTTGAATGGGCTTCTCTATAATCTAAATCTTTTTTCTCATGCTCTTTTTCTTGAATATTCTTTTCCGTTTCTTCTATTTCTTTTTCTAAATTAATTCTTTCGTCTTCTGAAACTGTATTTTTCAGTTTATTCTTAAGTGATTGCATTAAATTATTGTAATGAGAAATTTCCTTATCCACAATTTTTTTCTTTTCTTCAATTTCCTTGGCTAATTTTTTCTCTTCTCTTTCTTGTTCTCTTTGTAGTCGCATCTCTTCTTTTTCTTCTTCTTTTTTTCTAGCATACTCATAAGCCAAGTACAACTCATCGATTTTTAGATCAAGGTATTGAAATGTTATTGACACTTGCTGAGTAGTATTCAGTTTATTTAAATCAGCGTGTATTTTAATTATCCTTTTTTTTACACTGTCAAAATTTTGATAAGTTACTTTATCAATGAGTACTTCACACTCATTGTTAAACGATCTTAATATTTGTCTGATATTATTATTCAACATTTTTTTACCTTCAGCTTTACTACCGTTTACTGTCCAATTTTCATTATATTCAACGGCAGTTTTACTTTTAATCATTTGTTTTTGCTGATCTCTTTTTGCTTTTAACATATCTTTATACACTAATGCAGATGCAAAAGTATATTTTGGCTCATAGATACCATAATCCTGCATGCTAATATCATCATTAATAATATTAACTTTCTGTTGAAGTGTTTCTATCTCTTCAATTTTCATTCGTTTTACTTCTTCTAAATTAATTTGCTCATTTCCCAATTTATACTTTTTATGTTCAAAGGACTTAATTTCATTTTCAAATTTTTTCCTCTTTTTACTCAATTCATCATCTAACTGAGTTGATTGTTTCGTCTTCTCTTCTATACTTTTTTCAAGTTCTAAATAGTTCATTTCCTCAACTGTTCTATCTTTCTTTTTTAAATTCTCAAATTCTTTTGTTTTTTCTATTAATTTATTCCTTAAAATAAATAGGTACGCCACTAATCCGACTAGTAACAATAATATTAAAACTATCTCCATTAGTATTCATCCTCTTTTCTTCAATTTTTTATCAGCATAAACTAGTTTATTTTATTTACGCACTTTGCTTTCTCTCTTAACTAAATATTACAGTTATTTAATAATATTTCAATATCGAAATAATTTTAAAATAAGAGTTAACTAAATTTTACATTATGGTAAAATAGTATTTAAAGAGTAATATAATTGATTATATAAAAAGAAATACTATTTCTAACATATATATGATTATATAAAAATATTGTAGGGAGAGAAAATTATGTCAAACATGCATCTAAAAAGAAGTTTATCGCATCAGGATTTAATGATTTTAGAGAGTGAGATGGACAAGCACAAAAAAAGTAAACCTGTAGCATTTGTACTATGGTTATTTACTGGCGGTCTTGGTGGACACAGATATTATTTAGGAGATATAGGTTACGCTATTGCGATGACTCTAACTTTAGGTGGACTTGGATTTTGGGCTTTAATAGATGTATTCTTTATCTCTGGAAGAGTGGATAAAAAAGCTGAGATAAAAGAGCGTGAATTGATAGTGAGTTTAGGCATAGGCGGAAAGGAACTACAAGAAGAAGCAAGAATAGATTTAGAAATAAATTAATTTTTATCAATAAACTGGCTACTTGTAGAATTAATACACTCTAATTAGCCAGTTTTTTTAGAACTTAGAATATATCGTCACAAGGTATTTAAAATTTTTTAGTATTTTAGAAAATAAAAAAAGCTCAACCCCTATTGGGATTGAGCAATTATATTAACGGAGATGGAGAGATTTACAAACGTATATATATCAAGGGTTACGGTCGCTAGTTGACAATATGTTGACAGCCCATTAATTATTAAATCCGAGGTTCAACTCCCCGTTCTCGTTCCCAAATTGTCAAAAACATTAAAAATGCTATAATCAAATCAAATTTATTTCGAAAGGAACGACAATGATTACTATTGAATTCTTTTTAAAAGATTATATATGATCCGCTGCAAAACGAAACGGTAACCTGTCCCGAGTGCCAACATCAATATATCATCCAAATGAAACGGTATGACGTTGAGATTCAATTAGCCTGTCCCGAATGTCGCCATAACTATAGTCACTACAAATTCTATTACTGACTATTATATAGTAGAGAGTAGTTTTATCAATCAATGTCTTATTGCCTATATTTGTAAGTATTGCTATATTTAATTAAAATTGTTTTTTTGGAGGAAATAGAAGTGAAAAAATTATTTTTATTAGGTACGGCACTGATACTCGCATCTTGCAATAGTGAGGACAACGCACCTGTAGACGAGGAAGTCGATGCGTCAGTTGAAGCAGTAGATGAAACAGAATCTGAAAACATCGAGGTGAACGAGAATCCTAAACCGGGCGATCCTGTCGTATTAGTCAACGAAGAATCAGATGAGGGTTCGATGGCGATATTCTCAACAGATCATAACGGACAGTTAGTCCATGCAGACCTCATCGAAGCTTTAGACCATAATTCAATGACTGTAGATTACGGCGAAGGTGAAGTCGAAGCACGATTTGCACATATCGCAGATGTCTCGCACAGCGAAGAGTTTTCAGAACGTGGACGACTACGTATGACTGGATTTAACGAAGATACTGAGAGCGAAGTGATATTCGCAGCAGAACTGCTTGGGGAAGACTCCGACGGCACACCAGTCATGACGTTATGGTATCAACAGCCGGACACAACAAAGTGGGACTTAGTTGTCGTACAGGGCATCCTTTATGGCGACATGGCACTCTCTAAAGAAGATACAGACAGTGCATTCCTAGATAAGATGATTATGATGGAAAATGAAGCGAAGACCGATACGCATCTTGAGAGTATTCATGACAGCGGTATACTCAATGATGTAGAATTAAATTTACTGAACTAATTATATAAATAAAAACAAACCGCCTTTCTACATTAGTAGTTGGGCGGTTTTCTACATGCGAAGAAGTATATTTATAGGGAAGTAAACTTCATTTATGAACTTTTCAGAACCTCTAAAAATTCATTTTCTAAATACTCTCTTAAACCAGTGGCTTTAAATATCCAATCGCTGCCCTTACCTTTCGGGAACATCGTGAAAGGTTCAATCCTCTTTAAAATATCCGGCTGATTTAGAAAGTTTTGATTCAACCAGGTTCTTGACCGTCCTGTTAAACGTATTAAGTCCTTCATATAATAATATTGCCCAGTAAAATCTTGACTTTGCAGTTGTTCATAAACTTCCTTAGTAATTATTACATGAGTATCTGGGACTTCAATTTTCACTTCTAGGAACTGTTTCATCAGATCACCTCTTGATGACATTATAACGAACATACGTTCTGCGTGTAAAGACAAAGATAAGTCCCCGCTCATGTTCAGAGCCTTAAATATTGATGAAGAGCGCAGCAATCTACGTTTCTCTTTTAATATTGATCGTTGTGTATTAAAGATATATTGAATTGATAATTTAATATATTAAAATTCCAAATACATTAAGTCTTCATCATAATATTTTAATCCATCAAACATCACTTTTGGTTCAGTGCCATATTTTTTAAAACAAAATGACTCATATAAAGTTTTTGCTCTTAGATTTTCCGAGACGACCATTAAGTTAATTATTTCAAGACCTTCTATATTCCTTGCCTTTTCTAATATTAACTCCACTACACCTTTAGCTATTCCAGTCCCTCTATACTCTTTCTCACAATACATTCCTACCAACATACTTTTATGCTTATCTTTTTGTCCAGAATTTCTAATAAAAGTAGCTATACATACCAGCTTCTCGTCGCAAAAGCCTCCTACCACAAACTTTGAATCGGATGACTCCAAACGTTGTCTAAATTTTTCTGTGGTAAAGTTATTCTCTCTTTCATATGTAGAACCAAAAGCACTAGAATCTGTTTTTAATCCTTTAAGCCTTAATTCTCTAAAATCATTCACATCTTCTTCCGTTAAAACTCTTACATTCATACAATCTCCCCTTTGTTAAAAAAATGTGAGAAACTCGTTACCTTCGATTTTTATCTGATTCCCATAAATAGTGAACAAACCTCAACTTTTGACCATTCATTTCGAATATTTCTTCGTCAATGTCCACTTTTTTAAAATCGTTTTTTTCTAAAACTTTTTGCGAAGCATGATTAACACTTGTTGTTTTTCCAGGTATTTCCCTTAAAACAACAAAACCCCGTTAATCAACGTTTACAGTTGATTAACGGGGTTCTTAGGTTATTAGAAACGGAGATGGAGAGATTTGAACTCTCGCGCCGCGCAATGCGACCTATGCCCTTAGCAGGGGCACCTCTTCAGCCACTTGAGTACATCCCCATATGGCTCCACAGGTAGGACTCGAACCTACGACCGATCGGTTAACAGCCGATAGCTCTACCACTGAGCTACTGTGGAATAGTATGTATGTTTCAATCGAACAAGATTTATTATAGCAATGAACGTTAATTAAATCAACAGTAAACTTAATAATTGTTAAGTAAAATTTACATCATTGATAAATAATTAAACTTTCCCTCATCATATTCACTAGATTTTATTAATCTGATCGATTCCCCGCATGTATTTTAAGTATGTTTCACGCGCTGCTTCATTGATATACTGCATTTCCTGGCGCTGATGTTCGTATGATATTTTCGCTGACTCATCTTTACGGTACGTTTTCTCTTTAGCCAAATTAAATTTATAGTGAAGTTTCACTGCATTTAAATACTGGTTGTTAAATGAGCTGTATGAAATATCAATTTCCATCTCTTCATTGTTCTCAAATTTAACCTTTGTATTCCCATTATAATCATAATAACTGTCGATGTATCTTAAATTAAACCAGGAGTTCTCAGTTACACGGTCCGAATGCGTGCAGAAATATATGTATGAACCGAATAAATCGAGAATGATTGGATGCTTAGATCGTATACCGGATAAACTTCTCGTTAAATCTTTACGGGAAGCATAAGTCTGAAAATGGTACTTGCAGTTGTGCTCTAAAATTTTATTTGGTATAGAAAAACATTCAATAGGCTCTCCATATAATTCCCCTACTACACTTTCCGTATAACGTCCGTGAGTTTTAGCAATAATATACATCGTTTCATCATTAATAATATAATGCTGTCTGCTCATATTTTCCCCCTGTAATTTTTATTATAATCAATATATCACAGAATATTTAAAATGTTAACTAATATCTTTAAATGTTGTCTAATGTTTAATTAATATCTTTTGATGTTAATTGTCAGAATATATAAATATAAGATTCTCATTATCATTGACCTAAATGAGAATGTGGTATATAATCTGGTTAAAGATAGTTTTGAGAGGGGTAATTCAATATGGGCAGACCAGTTTATCCTGCAAATCAATTAAGAGGCTTCATCAACACAATTAATGACTTATCAGCAGATCTTGTTTTGCAAGAATCCATGTACCATTTTAATGTAAAATTATATAATGCAAAAATAGAAGAATCACTCATCGAGAAAGACGAAGAGAAATTTATAAAGTATACTACTTTACTAAAAGAACTGTAATAGATGTACATACAGATTGCCCGGCCATTTTTGGCTGGGCTTTTTTGTTTATAAGTATCCAAAATGACTTTACGTGTACCTTGATAAAACTACGAGGGGCATCAGACAACTCCGGTGTTCTTCGTCGACTCCACGAGGGACGCTAGCCCACCCAAACACAAAAAACCGGCACTTTTCAGCACCGGCTCTCCAAATTCAATCTTTATGATATTAAATCTAAAAATTCTTCTCTCGTAATGCGCCCTAAATAGTGGCTGATATCCACATCTTTAATTGCTTCTTCAATGTGCTCACGGTTGTGCTCCACTCCGATCAGCAGATTCTCAATGTCCACGACTTCCCCAACGCCGAAAAAGTCTCCGAAGATTTTCGCGTGTTCGATGCGGCCGCCTTTAACTTCCAGTCTCACGTCAAGCAAGCCTGCTGCGTATTTGTGCGAGTTGTCATAGTTATATTTAGGGTTCTTGCCGTAGTTCCATGACCACGTCTGGTATTTTTCTTCTGACAGCTGGTTAATTTTTGCCCAGTCGTCGTCTGACAGTTTATATTCTTCAACGTTTTCCAGTCCGCCGAATATTTTATCGAGAATTCTTTCTTTAAATTCTTCGATATCAATTTTCTCATCCAGGTAGTCGTTAATATTTCCGACGCGTGCACTTACCGATTTAATTCCTTTTGACTGGATTTTCTTCGGATTCACTCTCAATGCATTCTGCACTTCTGAAATATCACTTTCAAGCATTAATGTGCCGTGTGAGAACATACGCCCCTTCTGTGTGAACATTGCGTTCCCTGATACTTTCTTGCCGCCTTCGATCTCAATGTCGTTGCGTCCCGACAGCTCAGCGTTTACACCCATTTCTTTCAGCGCTTCAACAATCGGCTGCGTAAATTTTTTAAAGTTATGGAAGCTGTCCCCGTCGTCTTCTGTAATGAAGCTGAAGTTCAGATTACCTTCGTCGTGGTACACTGCGCCTCCGCCTGACACGCGTCTGACCACTTTAATGCCGTGTTCTCTAATATACGGTTCGTTAATTTCTTCAATTGTATTCTGGTTTTTACCGATAATAATCGACGGCTGGTTTACATAGAATAAAAAATAAGAGTCATCCGTTGGAATTTCTCTTAATATATATTCTTCCATGGCCAGATTAATCATCGGATCTTTGATGTCGTTGTTCGAAATAAATTTCATTATATTTCCCCCTGGTACATAATAAAAGACCTGCCTCTATTATAATAGAAACAGGTCTTAAAATCATATTTTACTTATTCAATATTTTTTCTGCAGTGTTTTTCGCAGTCAGCACACAGTCAGGGAGCCCGACCGCATAGTGCGATGCACCAATTAAGTGCAGTCCCGGATAATTTTCCGCAGCATACTTTTGAATATCGTCGATGATATATTTATGTCCGACAAAGTAATTCGGCATTGCATTCATCATGCGTGTAACAATCGTGAACTCAGGTTCACCATCCAAATCCATGATTTTATCGAGGTCTTCGCGTGCCAGACGGACGATGTCTTCATCCGACTTCTCATGGACGATAAAGTCCCCCGGGCGGCCTACATAAGCACGCAGGAGCGCCTTGCCTTCCGGCGTGGAGTGTTCCCATTTTTTATTCGTCCACGTACATGCAGTGATCGATGTATCCATGTTGCGGCTGATGACGAAACCTGTACCTTCAATCGTATTTTTCACCTGCTCGGCATCAAATGCCATCACAACTGTCGCAACACTCGTTGCTTCCATATGTTTGAAGTATTCAAATTCCTTATCTTTAAACCAGCGTTTGTACTGGAAGTGCGGCGTTGTGACGATTACTTCATCATAATGATGCGTGCCGCCGTCTGCCGTGAGTTCATAGCCGTCTTCAGTTTTTTCAATCGCAGTCACATCGAAATTGAAATGAATCTGCCCGCCGCGCTTTTCGTTTTCACTGACCAGACGGTCGATAAACGACTGCAGTCCGTTTTTAAACTGCAGAAAAGCACCCGTTTTCGTCTTCGGAGCTGCCGGCTTGTCTTTCTTTTCAGCCATCAGGCCTTTCATCAGACTGCCGTATTCTTGTTCCGTCTCTTTGAAATTCGGGTACGTCGACATTAAGCTCAGCTTGTCGATATCTGTACCGTATACTCCTGCTAAAAGCGGTTCAATCATATGCTCAAGAAGATCGTTCCCGAAACGTGCACGGAAGAATTCACCTACTGAAATATCTTTATATAACGGCATCGCAGGCTTGATAAAATCAAGTCCTGCACGCAGTTTCCCTGTCCACGACACTAAATCGGTAGTTAAGAGCGGAGACAGCTCCATAGGTACACCAAGCATAGTCCCTTTAGGCACCGGTGACAGCTTATTTTTGGCATAGATATACGCCTGTCCCGTCTGATTGCGGACCAGCGTATCACCAAGTCCCACTTCGTGAGCGAGCTCTGTCATAACTTCTTTACGCGCTAAATAAGACTCAGGTCCGAGCTCAATCGTATAACCGTCACGGATATGAGTATTGACTTTGCCGCCGGCGCGGTCCGACGCTTCGTATAAATCAACTGTCAGATCTCCGCCGTCTTTTAACAGATAATGCATCGCTGACAATCCTGTGATTCCTGCACCTACTATCGCTACTCTTTTCACTTTTAACGCCTCGCTTATTACAATTTGATTAATTCGTTAACCATTGCCTGAATGAAACGTGAATCTGTGTTCGGCATTGCCGGTCTGTGGTATACAGCACCGATTTCATCCGTCACAACTTTACACTCGTAGTCGTTATCGTATAACACTTCCAGGTGTTCACATACAAATCCAAGCGGAATATAAACGAAGTGCTTAAAGCCGTGTTCGTTGTATAATTCGCGTGTTAAGTCCTGCACGTCCGGTCCAAGCCATGGATCCGGCGTGTTGCCTTCCGACTGCCAGCCGACAAAATAGTGACCTTTGTCAAAACGTGCTTGAATTAAATCTTTAGTCGCTTCAAGCTGACCAGGGTATGGATCATTATGTTCTTTAATCTTCTCAGGAAGACTGTGTGCACTTACTACAATCGCAGTTTTATCCGCTTCGTCAGCAGGAATTTCTTTCTCGAAAGTCGTTTCAAGTGCATCAACCCAGAAATCGATAAACGGCTTCTGCTCGTAGAATGATTCTACAGACTTAACTGTAATGCCGTATTTTTCCGCTTCTTCCACTGCGCGTTTGTTATATGAACCGACAGAGAAGTTTGAATAATGCGGTGCAAGCACTACGCTGTATATTTCTTTAATGCCTGCTTCACTGATTTCTTTAACAGAGTCTTCGATGAACGGGTGAATGTGTTTCAAACCGATAAACAGTTCGAACTCATCTTCACTTTGCTCATTTAAAGCGTCGGCAAGTGCTTTTGCCTGACGTTCTGTTGTATCAGCCAGCGGAGAAATACCGCCGATTGCTTCATAACGGTCTTTTAAATCCTGAAGTGCTTCTTCACTCGGCTTTCTGCCGTGTCTGATGTGTGTGTAGTACGGCTCGATATCCGATTCTTTGTACGGTGTGCCGTAAGCCATTACTAATAGTGCTTTTTTCTCTGCCATATTTAAAATCACAATCCTTTACTGTGTGTGTGTACTAATTCTGTCAGTCGTTTTAAAACATCCGGATCTACTTCAGGGAAGACGCCGTGTCCAAGGTTGAAGATATGTCCTGTTCTGTTTCCTTCTTCAACGATTTTCTTCGCGCGTTCTTCGATTACTGACCAGTCCGATAATAATAATGCCGGGTCAAGGTTACCCTGCAGTGCTTTCGTAATTCCAAGTTCACGCGCCTCGTTAATCGACATTCTCCAGTCGAGTCCAAGTACGTCACTTCCGAGCTTATCCCACTCTGTTGCCAGGTGGCTTGCCCCGATACCGAAAAGAATAACCGGTACATTTTGTGCTTTCACAGCGTTAATAATTTTTTTCATGCCAGGTGCAAGATAGAAGTTGTAGTCCGCTTTATTAAGCGCACCGCCCCATGAGTCAAAAATCTGAATGACACTTGCTCCTGCTTTAATTTGTGCAGTCAGGTAAGATATGCTCGTTTCAACAAGCTTATCCATTAATTTGAACCAGAGTTTCGGGTTCGAATACATCATCGTTTTCGTACGGTGATAATTTTTAGACGGTCCGCCTTCGATCATGTAACTTGCGACCGTAAATGGCGCGCCGCAGAATCCGATAAGCGGAACATTTAATTTTTCCTGAGTTAAAATCTGGATTGCTTTATATACATAGTCAAGATCTTTAAACGGATCAAGCTCTCCAAGGTTCTCTACGTCTTTTTCCGTGCGGATAGGATTATGTATTACAGGCCCTACTCCGGACTTGATTTCAACATCAATACCGATTGGTGCGAGCGGTGTAATTATATCTTTATATAGCACTGCCGCATCAACATTATAGTTATCTACAGGTGTAGCCGTGAGATAAGCAGTCAGTTCAGGTTGTTTTGTAATTTCAATTAAAGAATATTTTTCTTTAACTTTGTTATATTCCGGCTGCGAACGCCCAACCTGTCTCATAAACCAAACTGGTGTATGTTCTGTCTTTTCTCCGCGTGCTGCTCGAATGAGTGTATCATTAAACACAGTGGTACCCCCTAATATTTATATGTTCATACAGTTACACATTTTAACACATTCTTTAGAACAATTATTAATTACGGGCAAGTTGTCAAAAAATCGTTCTATTTGAGATTTGTTTAACATTGCATTATTTCAGGTATATACTGGTTAACATAACTAAAAACAAGAGGTGAAGCACAGTGTATTTACACGCAACTACGGGAACGATTGATTTTATGACGTCCCTGCAGGAGAAAAATCCTCATGTATCCATCAGTGCAAGAGGACCGGAAGCCATTTTATACTATGAGGATAATAATGAAAAATCAATCTTCTCAACGAATATGACTTATGAAGTATTAAATGAGCAGGGTTCACTTGATGAAGAGCTGCCATTGTCCATGTATTATATTCCTGCTGCAGGAGACGGTACACATTCTTTACGCGGCCATTTAAGTGATCTTGCTGAAAAATTAAGAACAGTTAACGGTGTTGTCTCATACAGAGTCGGAATTAACACACGTGATGAAAATTATCTCGTACTGATTAAATGGGCAGACATGAGTATTTACAACGACTTTAAACACACTGACGTTTATGAAAAATACTTAACATCCGAATCATTGAAAAGTTTCCGCAACGAAGAGTCACTGTTCGGCGACTTTTTATCCTCTAAGCTTTACTACAACATTGAAAACAATGAATATACTGAAGAAGAAAAAGAAGAACTCGGCGATTAATCGCTGAGTTCTCTTTCTTTTTTATAGATTGATTTTGATAATACTCTGTTTAACATGTAGCCCCACAGCGGGAATGCGAGTACATAAATAAACTGCGCAGGATGCGTCACGATAAACATGACTGCAAACAGCAGCGTAATGACAAACACAATTTTGTGGGAATATCTGATATAGCTGTCCTGTATATACGTTCTTGAGACCGGCCATACTTTCGGCCAGAGCAGATAGGCCTGCGCTGTATAAATCTGCGACATCTGCAGCACGATTAAATAAATACCGAACAGGCTGAAGATTAATGAAACATACAGGTTGCCGATCCAGAACATAATAATGAAGAACAATATTATGATGCGGAGCACAATCATCGGCAGATCATGGTCACGCATAAACGAGCGGTAAAATAAATATTCGTACATATACTTCTTATTAAATTTATCTGTTTTCGGTTCCCATAGCAGTACATCGAGAATGCGTCTCCGTTTAAATGCCTTATCGATCCGCTTCACGTTCGTAAACATGCTGACAGTCTGATAATACTGCTGCAGCGCCTCTTTTTCATACTGCACGTAATTCAGCCACGACAATGTTTTAAATGAACCTTTCTTCATCACCACTGTAAATATAATAATGAATAACAGTCCTGCGGCTGTAAAAACCGGATTGATAAGCACGAGTATCAGCGAGACGAAGTTAACAACGATTAACGCTGCTGTCACCGTCCACTTTTTAAAGTCGGTATTAACCGATAAACGTCTGATATTAAATGCACTGAAGTACAACAGTGCTGACAGTAAAAAGAACAGCACAATCGATGTTAAATCATGTCCGATTGATAACAGAATCAGTACTGCAACTGATGCAATGACAGGCAGTGCAAGACCAAGTGACAGACTGTAAATGTCCGCCCGTTTAAAATAAGCTGTCATCTTCTTCTCGTACGGCGGCAGAAACAGCATATCCGCTTCTTTTAACAGCGTTCTGTATTTCGGCAGCAGCACGACGGCCATTAACAGTGCACACAGCGCGTCGATATACGTATTCGGTTCAAGCGTCTCCCTTAAACCGAGCAGCGTATAAAGCAGCACCCCGCCTGCAATCATTAAGAAGACGAGGAAATGGCTGTTAAAAATAAACTTGCCGTAATAGCTCCGTATTTTTACATCTTCTTCCATACGCGTGTTAAACAATTTACTGCTCATGACGTTTCCCGCCAGTCAGTTTGATATACACATCATCAAGCGTGCCTTCGGTAAGTCCTGTAAGCTCTCTCAGCTCAGGCAGCGTACCGTCCGCAATTTTGCGCCCCTGGTCGATAATGATATACCGGTCGCAATAACGTTCCGCCGTTGCGAGAATATGTGTACTCATTAAAATTGACCGGTTTTTATCGCGTTCGGAAATCATCAGTTCTATTAATGATTCGATACCGAGAGGATCCAGACCGAGAAACGGCTCATCGATAATATAGAGTTCCGGTTCAACGATAAATGCACAGATCAGCATGACTTTCTGTTTCATCCCTTTGGAGAAGTGGCTCGGGAATGTGTCTTCCTTATCGTCCAGACGGAAGCGTCTGAGCAGCGGCCCTTTCCGTGTTTCTGTTTCTTCCGGCGTCAGTCCGTATGCCATTGCCGTCATATTAATATGTTCCCGGAGTGTGAGCTCCTCGTAAAGAATCGGTGATTCCGGAATATAACCCAGATGTCTGCGGTATGCTTCAACATCCGATTCAATTGTCTTATCCATTACTTTAATGTCACCGCTGTGCGGTCGCAGGAGGCCGAGGATATGTTTTATCGTCGTACTTTTACCTGCACCGTTTAAACCGATCAGTCCGATAATTTCACCGGATTTTATATTGAAAGAGATATCGTGAATGACAGGTTCTTTCGAATACCCGCCTGTTAGCTGATTAATTTTTAATACCATCGTCTGACTTCCTTTTAAATAATTCTAATTATTTGTATACTGATACTTAAGTAAAACTATATCATAAGTTTTTAATGGAGGATATTGAGATGAATAAGACAATTTTCGAAAAAATTATCGACAGAGAAATACCTGCCAACATTGTGTATGAAGATGATCATGTAATTGCGTTTATGGATGCATTCCCTATCGTTAAAGGTCATACGTTAGTCGTACCTAAACAGCCGATTGAAAATATTTTCGACCTCGATGAAGAAACAGGCGCAAAATTAATGAGTGTTATTACGAAAGTTTCCAATGCGGTTAAAGATGCATTTGAACCTGCCGGCTTAAACGTTGTTCAAAATAACGGCGCTTATGCTTCGCAGTCGGTATTCCATCTTCACTTCCACATCATTCCGCGCTACAAAGAAGAACACGACGGTTTCGGCTACAAATGGGTCAGCATAGAAGATGACAACAACACCCCGGAAATCCGTTCAGACGTTGAAGCGGCAATTAAAAATAAATTAAATGAATAAGTAATATTAAATCAGGGTATATTAATTGAGATAAAGGATGTGAATGAATTTATGAAACTTAAAAATATTGGTGTAGGATTCGCAGTCGGAATTACAGGCGGCATGCTCATATCCTTTTTAAACGCACCTAAATCAGGCAAAGAACTTCAGCAGTCATTAAAAACAGGTTCAAATGACTTAAAATCCCAAATGGATCAGCTGAAAATTGAAGGTGAAGAAATTAAAAACTCTTTCCTTAAAACGAAACACGAATCAAGCGAGGTCTTCTCTACTCTCGGCGACGAAGTAAAATCGATGATTTCAAACTTCCAGGCGGATATCAACCCTAACATCGAAAGACTGCAGGGTAATATCGAGAATATCTCGAATAAAGCAGAAACTGCGATGGCCGAAGTTCAGGGCGACGACAAAAAAGATGACAGCGATAACAACTAGCTTTTAAGAAAAAAACAGAATATTTACAAAGGACGGTGTGTTTAAGTTTGTGCACCGTCCTTTTTATATGATATATTATGCCTTGTATATGCAACCGGGAGGAGACGTTTAAGAATGAAAAAGAAGTTAGCACCATTTATATTAGGATTAGGTTTAGTAAGCCTTGCTGCGTGCAGCAATGAAGGTGAAGAAAATACAGATCAGGCTTCAACAGAAGAAGGAGATGTAGAATACGGCAACGTTCTGGCAACGAGTGATGCGGGAGATATTACCGCTGATGACGTTCTGAATCAGATTGGAATGAATCAGGTCGCAAACCAGACTTTCCAATTAGTACTTGATAAAGTATTAACTGATAAATACAGTGAAGAATTAAATATGGATGAACTTAATGAACAAATCGATACTGAAATCGAACAATACGGCGGCGAGGATAACTTCGCAATGATGCTGCAGCAATCACAGCCTGGAATGACTGTAGATACATACAAGCAGCAGCGCGTATCCAATGCATTAAATGACTTATACTTTGCTGATCACTTTGAAATCACTGATGAAGAAGCATTCGACAGTGTAAGAAAATCATCGCACATCCTCGTATCATTCGCTGAAGAAGGCGAAGAAGATGCTGAAGGTGCTGAATCAGGTGAAGGTGAAGAAGAATCTTCAATGACTAAAGAAGAAGCAAAAGCACATGCTGAAGACTTAAAATCACAGCTTGAAGACGGTGCAGATTTCGGCGAACTGGCAACTGAGCACTCCGACGATACAGGCAGTGCACAGAAGAACGGTGAACTCGGGTTTGTAAGCAAAGGACAGATGGTTGAAGAATTCGAAACAGCACTATTCGAACTTGAACCTGGTCAGATTTCAGAACCGGTTGAATCACAATTCGGCTACCACATCATTCTAAATGAAGATGTGTCACTTGAAGACACACCAAAAGAAGAATTGAATACAATCAAAACTACGCTTGTTAACCAGAAAATCAAAGAAGATCCAAGCCAGGCACTTCAGGCATACCGTGATCTGTTAGAAGAGTACAATGTATCATTTGAGAACGAAGAAATTCAGACGTACATTGAAGATACATTCCTGAGCGCTGACGAAGCTTTAGAAAAAGCACAGCAGGAAGACGCAGCAGCTGAAGAAGACTCAGAAGGTGCACCAACTGAGGAGAACGCTGAAGAAGAAGCAGCGGACAGTGAAGAAGACGCTGAGTAATTTATTTTAATGACGCAAAACCCGATGGGTTTTGCGTTTTTTTCTTTGTTGGAGGACGACGGCGGTTTCGAGTACTCTTTAAAGGACGACACCGCTTCGCCGTCGTATTCCAACGCCTCTTAAAGGACGACACCGCTTCGCCGTCGTATTCTAACGCCTCTTAAAGGACGACACCGCTTCGCCGTCGTATTCCAACGCCTCCTAAAGGACGACACCGCTTCGCCGTCGTATTCCAACGCCTCTTAAAGGACGACACCGCTTCGCCGTCGTATTCCAAACTCTCTTAAAGGACGACACCGCTTTACCGTCGTATTCCAACGCCTCCTAAAGTACGACACCGCTTCGCCGTCGTATTCCAACGCACCTTAAAGGACGACACCGTTTCACCGTCGTATTCCAAACCCTCTTAAAGGACGACACCGCTTCACCGTCGTATTCCAAACCCTAAAAAAACAAAAAATCCCCGCATTTCTGCGGGGATTTCAACTCAATTCATATTAAAAACTTTCCGGACGATAGAAGTTACGTGATTCAAGCGGGAAGATTCTTTCTGTGAATGAACCTTTATTCGCTTTATCAATGTGTTTATCCATCATCATAATACGCGCATCGATGTTATCGATAAAGTGCAGGATTTCTGCTTCTTTAATCATCGGCACTTTCGGTGAACCGTATTCCAGTTTGCCGTGGTGGCTCAGAATTAAGTGTTTTAATAACATTACTTCTTCGCCTTCGATGTTCAGCTGATCTGCGACTTTCGTAATTTCTTCTGTTGCGATTACGATATGTCCGATTAGATTTCCTTCATTTGTATACGTCGTACCAATCGGTCCGCTCAGTTCTTTTACTTTACCGATGTCGTGCAGAATAATTCCGCTGAACAGAAGACTTCTGTTTAACGTCGGATAAATATCGCATAATGAGTCTGCCACGCGGAGCATGTAATAGACATGGTACGCAAGTCCGGACACGAAGTCGTGGTGGTTCGTCATTGCTGCCGGATAGTATGAAAACTCTTTGCGGAACTTAGTGAGCAGCTGACGTGTTATGCGCTGCAGGCTGCCGTTCTCGATTTTCAGACAGTAGTCCAATATTTTATCGTATAGTTCGTCACCGTCAATCGGTGCTTTTTCTACGAAATCTTTTGCTGCAAGTCCGTCTTCCGGTGTTGCCAGACGGAAGTTTGCAATCTTCATCTGTTTTTTTCCGCGATAATCGATAATATCGCCCTTAACTTTTACAAGTGCTTCCGGCACGAGTACATCGATGTCTTTCGGTGACACATTCCAGTGCTTCGCTTCGACTTCACCTGTTCTGTCCTGCAGTACAATTGTCATGTACGGCTTGCCCTGCGTTGTTACGCCTTGCTGGCTGCGTTTAATTAAGAAAAATGTATCTACTGAATCTCCAGGCTGTAATGATGAAATATTATTCATTACTTAACCCTCCTACTTCGTTTTTTCTTTTAGTTTGATTGTTTGAGCAGATGGAATACTCGTATTTAAATTACATGTGAAGTACAGCACCTGATCGTCTGATTTACTTCTAAAGTAATCAAGTATCGTTCTCGTACGCTCACTGTCGAAATGGACGAATGCATCGTCGATAATAATCGGCAGCTGGTAGTAGCCTTTTAATGCTCTGATAAGGCTTAGGCGCAAGCTGATGTACAGCATTTCTTTCGTCGACTGTGACAGTTCCAGAGGATGGAATACCTGTCCATTTTTGTGTTTAACGAAAATGCCTTCGTCACTGTAGATAACATTAATATAACGGCCTTTCGTAACGAATTCAAATGTTTCTCTCGCTTCTTCTATTACTATCGGCAGCCGTTCATCTTTGATCGCCTTAATATGCGTCTCAATTAAGATTCGGATATATGTTAATGACATATATTCTTCTGCCAGACTCTGCACGACACCTTTACGCATACCGTAAAGATGATTCAGCTCACTCAGCTTGCCGTCGCTTTCAAGCAGTTTGATTTCATTATTGATTTCAACCAGCGACTGCTGTTCCAGCTGAATCTGTTCGTTCAGGTTATCCAGCTGATCACTGATATTGTCCTCATCAGCTTTCAAATCAGCTAATAGACGCCCGGACAATTCATTTCTGAGGTCATAATCAAAATGTTCTTCGTCCAATTTATCACTCAGTTCTTTAAAACTGTTGACGTTTTCAATATATTCACTGTGTTTTCGAGCATAGTAATAGTATTCTTCTTCGTCATCCGCATCGACATAGTCGAGGAGCTGATTTAATTCGCGCTGGGATGATGCGTTGCGTTCTTCAAGGACGGTAATTTCATTTTCCAGCAGGTCGGCCTGTTCGCGCAGACGATAGTACATCGACTCGTCTTTTTGCAATTTGGCTGCAAGCTGTCCCGCTTCATGGAAAATTGATGTCTTATTGTAATGAATGCCGAATGCACCCACTTCTTCACTCACTCTTGTATCAAAGTCATTCAGACGCTGTGTAATGCTGTTAAGTTCCTGCTGTTCGCGGTTAATCTGGTGACGTTTCTGTTTAATCTGACGGATTGTATAAATCGCATCGACGATATATTTGTCATCCAGATCCGGATTTACTTTTAATTTCTGTTTCACTTCAGCAAGCTGAATGTTTAAATGATCCTGATTCGCTTCGTTAACTGACAGCGTTTCTTTCAGATCATCCAGTTTAACAGAAAACGAGTTGCGTTTCGCGCGCAGACTCTTCAATTCCTGACGGAGATCTTT
Source organism: Jeotgalicoccus coquinae (assembly GCF_014207425.1). Lineage (GTDB taxonomy): Bacteria > Bacillota > Bacilli > Staphylococcales > Salinicoccaceae > Jeotgalicoccus > Jeotgalicoccus coquinae. Next base: position 1,255,124 of record NZ_JACHFF010000001.1, read on the forward strand.
TGCATCATCGATATCAAAGTCGATATTATACTCTTCTTTCAGCGTATTAATATCATCCTGCAGCGTATCGACTTCCTGCTGGTAATCGGTCTTCAGCGTATCCTGTTCCCTGTTGTTCGTAATTACGAGGATAAAGAGCGCTGCCGCTCCGACAGCAAGGCCTAATCCGCCGTACAGGTAGCTGTTATTAATGATAAACATTACACCGATGGAAATCGCAATTACACTGATTGTAATAATCAGCGCCGCCTGCCAGTTTTTAACTCTGTCACGTTCACGTTTTTCGCGTTCGTAATCTTTTTCAATCAGCTGGTACATGCGTTTCTTCTCAACAAGTTCAAATTCGCGGTCCAGCACTTCGCGTTTCTTCTTCATTCGCGTATCATCGATCTGATTTTTCTCAGACTCTTCGATTTCCGCATCGAGCTGTTTTATATCCGCTCTCAGATGGTCGATTTCACGAATTAAATACTGTTCTTCCAGCATAATCTCATCGTATTTCGACAGCAGTGACTGCACCGATTCACGGACGATATTTGAATCGTCCACATCTGGATGCTCTTCCTGCCAGCCGATATCTTTTTGCAGATTCATAATCTCATTTTCAAGATTTGCCGCAGAGTTCGTTAAACGCACCACTTCAAGGTTCTGCTGTTTAATTTCCGGTTCTTCTTTCTGCAGTGCTTCAAGATAGCTGACCATCGCTTTGTCCGGCAGTCTTACGTGCTGAATTTCAGCAATCAGCGACTTGAGCTTTTCCTGACGGAGACCGATGTCTCTTGCAGACTGTTTAATGTGGTTGTAAAGCGACTCATAGCGTTCAATACCCCGTTCAGGGAAGTTTACCGGCTCGATATTAAGTTTGCTCTCAAGCTGCTTCCAGTCCTTAATATCTTTATGATACATAACTTCTTTCATCTTCTGTTTGCGGATCATTTCCATCTGGTGCATGGCATGCTTTTTGGCATTTAAACTCTCAAGCGTTTTGACCTGGTCATTAATTAACGACTTATAATCGTCTTCATGTTTTTCAAGACCGCGGATTTTATCGCTTAAGTCATTTAAGTCCTGGAGCTCCGTGTTGATTACGGGATTAATACCGTTTCTCTTATAGAGCGTCTTCAGCTCTTTATCGATGGCACTCAGCATTTCATCGTACTCGTGGGAACCGAGCGCACCTGCACGGAGCAGGTACTCTTGAAGCTTGTCTTCGGTCATATTTTTATGAATGTCCTGCAGACCGAGTACATCAAATGAAAATATTGAGCGGTATGTACGCTTGTCGATATAGTTCATTTTTTTAGTGAGCCATTCCTCACCTTTAGTTGTACCGTCTTTAAAGTAGATTTTTACATCACCCTGGACTTTACCTTTGAGTCTTTCGATTTCAACCGGTTCCGGTTCATCTTTAAATTGAACTGTCAGTTTGCCTCCGTATAAATTATGCATACGCGGTTCGCGCCTTGGTTCCGCTTCTTTTTTAGTCGGAAACCCGAACAGCACGGAATGGATAAAGGACATCATCGTCGACTTGCCGGCTTCGTTTTCGCCGAAAATCTGCACAAAGTCCTGATTCGTATTAAATTCCTGTTTAATAATTTTACCGTAGCCGTATATATTTACTGATAGGATTTTCATAATTTCACTACTTCCTCATCAACATTTTCAGACGCTCTTCACCCATCTGCAGAAGGTCGCCCGGCGATACTTCATTAATCGGCGGCAGATAGCGGTTAATATTCGGATCCATGTACATCGTATTAACCGCGTTTCTGAATAACTCTTCATTATCTGAGTAACTCGTTTTAATATCTTTAAGCAATGCTATCTGCTCTTCATTATTATAAGAAACCTTAATATTATCAATCCAGACGAATTGTGAAATATTCACTTCATCTTCCTGCAGCAGCTCAATCAGTTCAGCATAATCGCCTTTTGAAATTTCATCTTCCCCGTCGTAGTTCAGCTGAAGGTTAACGATGTATTTACTTTGTTCACGAAGACTCTGTTTAAACTCGACGATTTGCTGGTACAGCAACTCTTTACGCAATGAGTCAGTATCCAGCTCCAGATTTTCAAAGATGACTTCCTGAACAGGCACAAAGTTTGCCGATAAAGAAACATCGTCTCCTTCGACGAGCAGAAATCCTTTTTCTCCGGTTTCGTTTTTATGACGTCCCTGGATATTTCCGGAATAGTGAACCTGCGGCATATCGGACAGCTGTGAACGCACGTGAATATGTCCAAGTGCCCAGTAGTGATACAGTTTGTTGTTCAGTGCTTCAAGGTTAAATTCCGTATAGCGCTTCGCATCGTATTTTGTTTTCGCATACGTTCCGTGCAGCATACCGATATGAATTCCGCGGTTATCTGTGTTCGTCGGGTACTCATCCAGTTTGTTCTCATATGATTCATCAAGGAGATAACTGAAGCCGTGCAGGTAAATACGTTCACCTTTTGAGCTCAGCATTTCATATGTTTCAACATTCTCTTTAAACACTGAAACATTATCCGGCCACGTCGTTTTAAATCCGGAAGAAATCGGATCGTGGTTTCCGTGAATCATATAGACGAAAATCCCCTTCTCTTTTAATCTGTTAAATTCTTTCTTCAGAAAAATTTCAGATTTTAAAGAACGGTTTGCCTGGTCGAAAACATCGCCTGAGATAAGCAGAAAGTCCACATTCTCTTTAATGGCAAAATCGACCATTCGCGTGACGCTTTTATATGTACTTGTCATTAATATATCGAGTATATTGTTTGGCATTTTGGACCGGGATTTAAATGGACTGTCCAGGTGCAGGTCTGCCGCATGGATAAATTTAACCATTGGGTTCACCATTCCTTCTCAAAAACTCTATTCCTCAACATTATAACAAAAAAGAGAGGCCGGCACGGCCTCTCAACTGATATTTTTAATTATTGATTGTTAATTTCATAAAGCTCTTCGATAGGCTTCATGATTACACGGTTTAAGTTCTGGATAAGCTCACTCATTTTCTGTTCAGCTTCCATTAAACCTCTAATATTTTCATCATTTTCAATTTCCTGAGCCGAGTTTTGAGCTTTTTGAATTTCTTCTTCTAAAAGTTCTTCACCCTGCATTTGTTTTTGCTGTAATGTCATTTGAATATCTCTAAATTCATCAAACAATTGTTTTGATTCAGCGTTGTTGTTTACCTTGCTGTAAAGTTCCTTCATTTGCTGAAATTCTTCTGATTCGCGTAATGCTGCTTCTAGAGCATTCGCCTGATCTTGTACGTTAGTCATTAATATAAAACTCCTTTAAGATTGATAGTGTTACATTAACACAAATTAACTATTTAGAAAAATAATACTAATATTCCTTGTGCAACACCGACGATTCCGCCGAGTACATAGCCGAGCATCATAATCATTTTGAATTCTTTATTCGCGACATCCATAACGAGATCTTCCAGTTTTTTTAATTCAAAACTGTCAATCTGTTTTTTAATCACTTCAGCGAGCTGCAGCTTATTCATTATCTTGCTCATGTTTTTCCCTGAGTACTCGATAAAGTTATCTTTAAGCTTAAATTTGCCTTTTTCTTTAAAACGGTCAAACATCTCTCTGTTGAAATCAGTAATCGGTGTATTCAGTATTTGTCTGATATCAATTTTCTGCTGCATAACTTCTATAATACTGTTTAAAATATTATCAAGATCGGAACCGGTAACCAGTTCTGACAATCCGCTCTGTTTCAGCTTGCCGTACTCATCTTCGATTACGCGTGTTTCAATATCGATCATCTTCTCCTGCTGAATAAGCTTCAGCAGCTCCGACTGAACGCGTTCAGTGAGTGATTCCTTTGTCATGACATATTTTATGCTGCGTGCAATACGTCCTCTGTTTTCAGTGAATTCGTCGACCATCGTATAAATATCCCGGTATCCTTTATCAGAAGAAATATACTGGATGATTTTTTCGTTTATATCGTAAGCTAGATGCGAGACTTTATTGTCTACCGCATTCAGAGCGTCATCAGGCATAATATCATCAATCGTTCTGACGTACAGCTTCTGTCCTTCTTCTGTTACTTTTAAACGTATCTCTTCATTAAACGAATGTACGATTTTATCTGTCAGTCCGGCGGACAGCCGTTCGAGAAAATAAGACGGGGTCAGACGTTCTGTTTCGATAGTTTCTATCTGTCTGTCAATAAAGTGCATAATCAGTTTATCAGTTTCCGGACTTTTTAATTTCTCTTCGAACACTTCCGGTGTTAACAGATGCCCTGTAATAATTTCGCCGAGCTTAGTTGACGCTTCGTCGCGCCTCAGCGGTATAACACCCGGTGTGAACGGCAGCCGTTTCCCGAGTAAGTATTTTGCTTCGTAAGGTCTGAAAAGCATTTTAATTGCGATTGTATTGGTCATTCCCCCGATTAAGGCACCAATCAGCGCCATCATGAGAACCTGAATTATTGGATTCATTCTTATTTCACCCCTTGTTCAACTTAATAACTATATATTACTTTTTACAGAAATAAAAGAAAAAGCACCCTCACGGGTGCTTTAATTTATCGATTGCTCTTGCGCTCGAAGTAAGTTCTTATTTCACGTTCAATATATGATGCATGAACCGGCTGGTTCTCTGCATTTAATACTCTGTAAATTGAATTCGTTTTGTTGAACTCCAATTTATAGCCATTGTTTGATTCTAGCGTTTCCCAATATATATTCTCTTTTTCGTAATTGGGGTATATTGCCGAGCCTCTTGATAAAACCTGTGTAAGCTCCAGTGGATCGCCGCCAAAAATATTCGTCAGTACTTCACTATCTCTAAACAGTGCACAAAGCGAGACACAAGTTGTCCAGTTGGGTAATATTCGCTCTTTTTCTATTTGTACCAGCGTTTTTTTGGATAATCCAATGGTGTGGCTCATAGCATCCTGAGTGTATCCAGCCTCCGTTCGAACTATCTTGAACTTAGACTGTAGAATCTCTGTAAATTCCTGCTTATCCATTAAAATCGTCCCTTCACAGCACCGCGATTAAAACTTAATCAATCATGCTTGTATATCAATTTACCTGTAATACATTGTAAATGATAATGATTACAAATTAAAGAGATTATGAAAAAATTCACTAATTATTCACTATTGAACATTTTCCTTTCATTATACTTAAAGAAATTAAAAAAAGGAGTATGAAAAACAGCTGTTCACTGTCTTTCATACTCCTTACAGTTTCAATTATTTGTTGACGATTTTACCGTCTACGTATTTGCTTGTGCCTTTAATGAACTTGCCTTCTTTAACATTCTGCTGATGATCGATAACAAGTGCGATAGATGCATCACCTGTAATGTTGACCACCGTACGCGTCATATCTAAGAGACGGTCAATACCTAGGATAATACCAATTGCTGCAGGATCAAGTCCTACTGCAGTTAATACCATTGCCAGCATTACAAGGCCGACTCCCGGAACACCCGCCGTACCGATACTTGCGATTGTTGCAACAATTACAACTGTCACCATCTGGCCGACAGTTAAATCAATACCTGACAGCTGTGCGATAAATACTGTCGCAACACCCTGCATAATTGCAGTACCATCCATGTTTACTGTCGCACCTAAAGGCTGTACGAAACTTGAGATACTCTTACGGATTCCAAGTTTGTTCTGTGCTGTTTCGAGTGATACCGGTAATACAGCACTTGATGATGATGTACTGAATGCAACTGTCATTGCAGGTGCAAACATTTTAATGAACCATACGAAGCTCTTCTTTCCGAGGAACTGTACTACAGAGCCGTACACTACAGCAAAGTGAATGAACAATGCAAGCAATACACAGATGAAGTACATACCGAGCTGCTGGATTGCGCCAAACCCTGCTTGTGTAAATGCAGTGGCTACGAGACCAAATGCACCAAGTGCCGCAAAGTATTTCATGATTGCCAGAACAATCCACATTATAACTTCATTAGCCTGTTCAAAAAGTTTTACGATTCCTGCTGCTTTTTCTTTAACACCGATTAATCCGACCCCGATGAAAATTGCAAATGTAATAATCTGAAGCATATTCTGATCTGCCATTGCCATGAACAGGTTATCCGGAATAATATTAATTAAAGTCTGGTCAAACGTTGTCTGCATAGCGAGCTCAGTATCTCCGCCTTCAAGTTCTGTTGCGCGGTATTCCGATACTTCTTCAGTATTCAGTAAGTCCGCCTGTCCTTCACCCGGTTTAAGTACTAATGCAACAGCAATCGCAAGTGAAATTGCAATTGCTGTTGTCGTTAGATAGAACAGCATTGTTTTAATACCGATAACACCAAGTTGTTTCGGGTCACCGACACTTACTACACCAAGGACAATCGAAATAAATACAACCGGTACTACTACCATAAAGATTAAATTTAAGAATATCTGCCCTAAAACGTTAAATATGTATTGATCAATCCACTGGACCCATGCAGCGTCCGCCATTGTATTAAATATTGAACCTATTGTAATACCCGCAATTAAAGCGATTACAATATACAATGTAAGTTTGTTTCCAATTTTCATATGTGTATCCTCCTTAACTGTTAATTCATTGAATATGTATACTAGTATACTTTGAATATTGGAGATTTGTCTATAAAATTTAATATAATTTTATTGTCAAACCGCTACATCACGCATGGTTAAGCGTTTTCATGAGTTAAACTTTTTTATCACTTTGCATTAAAAATCGATAATATTGAATTTAATTGCATAAATAACTGCCTGAGTACGGTCTGAAACTTCCAATTTATTCAGAATATGACTCACATGTGTTTTAACAGTTTTTTCGCTGACAAAAAGAGCCTCACTTATTTCTTTGTTCGATTGTCCTTTAACTATCTCCTTAAGTACTTCGGTTTCTCTTTTGGACAGTATATTTCTTTCATGAGGGAGGTTTCCTGTTTCATCGATTACTTTTGAAATATCCGGATGAACCACTCTGTCTCCTTCTATTACATTTTTAATCGACTGTATCAGTTCATCGACATCCATTTCCTTTATAATATATCCGTCAGCTCCTGCCCGAAATACGGGACGGATATATTCTTCACTCGTGTAACTGGACAGCACAAGCACCTTAATATGCTTGTATTTTTCTTTAAGCTGCCTGGTCAGTTCAATGCCGTCCATTTCCGGCATGACCAGATCAGTCAGCACAAGATGGACATCATCATGGCTGTTCTCAAGGTAATCCAGTGTTTCTGCACCGTTATCAAAATCTTTCACTACATTAATATCCGTTGTCATTGATAATAAAAATTTCATACCTTCTCTGACTACCTGATGGTCATCCGTCAGTATTATGTTATACATACAATTACCTCCCGAGTTTTATACGTGTAATCAATGTGCTGCCCTGCCCTTTATCCGACTCTATTATGAGCTCGCCGTTCATCTTCTGTACACGTTCATGCATATTGGTGAGACCGTGGCTGAGACCAATCTTTTCAGCCGGTATAAATCCTCTGCCCTTATCACTTATAACGAGCATCAATTCTTCATCTGTTATCTCAAGCAGTACTTCTGCATCTTTCGTGCCTGCGTGCTTTCTAATATTATTAAGCCCTTCCTGTACGACCCGGTACAGTTCAATTTCCATTTCATCTTCAATGTTGTAAAATCCGTTCACGGAAATCTCCAGATTTAAATCCAGAATTTTAGCGTAATGTTTAACTGCTTCAATAATACCATTCTCGAGTCCGATCGGTTTTAACTGCCAGATTAGCGCCTTCATTTCATTCATAGCATATTTCGATGTGTTTTCTATGCGTTCAAAAGCAAGACTGCTCTGCTCGCTGTCTTGCAGCGCTTTTGCCGCATGTGAAGTAATACCGATGGAAAACAGCATCTGATTGACCGAATCATGCAGTTCGCGTGCGAGACGCTGGCGCTCTTTAATAATCATATTTTCTTTTTCGCGTGTTGTTAAGTCCAGCCGCTTTAACGTGGACCCCAGTTGAAATGCTACGGATTCCAGCAGATCCAGTTCATCTTTTTGAAACTCTGTGCTGTACGGGCTCGCTACGTTTAACATACCAAAAGATTCATCACCGGAAATCAGTGGTACAGTTGCGTGATGAGTAATATTATCATTTTCATTCGGCATTTCGCGCGCTGCTTTTTCAAGCCGTGAGCAGGCAACGATATTCGTTGCATTGGACAGCTCGCCCTTATTAAACTTATTGACACACCAGCATTTATCGTTGCATAAGTATGTATGATTATCGTGCTGCAGTGTCGGCGGTAATTGATAATGTGCACTCAGTTCATGTTTTCCGTCATCTTTAATAAAAAAGATCCATCCCGTTTTAAAGTTCGAATGGTCGATGAGCATCTTCAATGCGCCGTCAATCATCGACTGGCGGTGTGTTTCTGTATTTAGAAACTCAGCAATATCTTTTAACAGCTGTAATTTGCTTTTCATGATTTTTACCTCACTTAAATAAATTGTAAGAAATTTGTTACACTTAATACAGTCAATAACACTTATAATAAAAAGATAGTTGCAAAACAAAAAACGAAAGGTCAGGCACTGATATGAAAAATAATAAGATATACATGCAAATGATCTTTATCGTGTCGTTAGTCGCTATGCTCGGTTCTCTGTATTTCAGTGAAATCAGACTGTATGAACCATGTGAGATGTGCTGGTATCAGCGTATTCTCATGTACCCTGTTGTACTGCTGTCGTTTATCGGGCTCATTAAAGACGACATCAATGTGAGACTCTACGTCCGTGTAATGAGCGGTATCGGTTTAATCGTCTCTGCATACCATTACGGACTGCAGAAAATTCCTGCACTGGGTGAGAGCGCCAATGCTTGTATGGGTGTGTCCTGTACAGTACAATATATAAATTGGGCTGGATTTATTACTATCCCGCTTCTTGCGCTGACTGCATTTATCATTATTTTCATTTTATCATTTTTAATTAAAAAAGATTAAAGAACAGGAGCTTAAAATTATGAGCAACAAGATTTTTTACGGTATTATCGGTTTAATCGTCGTTGTATTTATCGGCGTGTTTATTTTTATGAACAACCAGACATCAGATCCGGAAAGCTTAAGTGATTCAGGATACTATCCATACACGGATAAAGAGCCGGACGAACTGACAGGTCCAACAATCGACCTGCTGGATAACGAAAACTATCAGAGCAACAAAACACCTGCTGAAGTTGAAGAGATTGTAAATTCAGGAGAAGGCGAATTCGTCTATTTCTGGAGTCCGACATGTGTTCACTGTCAGGAAGCAACACCGCTTCTGACTGACGCACTCGACAGCATCGACGGCGAAGTTACACAGCTTAATGTTCTGGAATACGAAACCGCATGGGCTGACTGGAAAATTAACTCTACACCGACACTGATTTACTTTGAAGACGGCAAAGAGGTTGAACGCTTAGAAGGCAACCCGGGATCAGCTGAAGGCTTCGAAGAATTTATGACAGCAACAGCAGGAGAATAATATGAAATTTAACGTACCCGAGAAATTTAATGGTTCAACATTGGAAGCAATGCTTATCGCGCTTCATATTCCTAAAAAAGAACTGCACTGGCTGCGCATGTCCAAAGACATCATTATTAATGAAGAAGTACAGCCGGTTAAAGCAGTGCTTAAAACAGACGACGCAGTCACACTGCCCGACTTCAGTGAACCGAGAAGTTATAAAAAGAGTTCAAAAAAAGCAGATATTCTCTTCGAAGATGAAAACCTGCTTGTAGCATCAAAACCGCCGGGCCAGAAAGTTCACCCGAACGAACCAGGCGAGCATAACACGCTGGTAAACGACGTTATTAATACAGTCGACAGCGAATATATCGAACCGGTACACCGTCTTGATGTTGATACGACAGGCCTTGTACTGATGGCTAAAAATGCGTATATGAAAAAAATGCTCGACTATATGCTTAGCGAAAATAAAATTAAACGTATTTATAAGGGGCACGTAAAGAAAAACAGTAAAATAACACCTCAGAAAATCAGCGCTCCCCTTGGTAAAATGCCGCACACAAATATTTTCCATGTAACGAGAACAGGCAAAGATGCAGTTACTCATATCATTGGTAAAAAAGTGACGGATAAATACGAAGAACTGACAATACAGCTGGAGACGGGGCGTACGCACCAGATCCGTGCGCACATGAAACACTTAAACGCCCCGCTTGTTGGAGATAAACTGTACGGTGGACCGCCGTCACCTTACCTTCACCTGTATGGCTACAAAGTATCTTTCAATCACCCTGTCACAGAAGAAGAAATCAGCGTTACGCTGGATGTATAAATAGAACCTGCCTCCCCGCTTTCTGGGAGGCAGGTTTTTTTGATGCTGAATTTTGTAATTTTGCGTTGGGTTTTGAGGACCTGAGGACGATGTTGAAGTTATGAGGGACACGGTGTAGCTTGTCGAAACTACGAGGGACACCGACAGTCAGCCCTCCCCAATCGAAAACAGCCAAAAAAACAGCACCCTCATCAGGTGCTGTTACAATTCACAGTTACACATCCTGCTTTCTGAACCGGCTCTTAATCCGTTCCAGAATATTGCTGTGTTCGTGCAGTAATTCTGTTTTCTTCTGTTCACCGTTTTTGATTGCACGCTTCATGAGTTCTTCCTGAACGCTTAACGGCGGCAGATCGTTTTTAACATATTCGTATGTGCCGTCCGGCATCTGCATACGGGCTTTCACATTGTCTTTTAAGAACAATTCGTTAACTTCGATTAATTCTTCAACAATTCTCGGATCGTTAATCGGGAATAAGATTTCCACACGTTTAATCATATTTCTCGTCATCATATCCGCTGATGATAAGAACATCTTCTTATCGCCGTTGTGATAGAAATAATAGATTCTTGAGTGCTCGAGGAATCTGCCGACAACACTGATTACTCTAATATTGTCGCTGACTCCCTCTATCCCCGGTTTCATTCCGCATATTCCGCGGATAATAAGATCAACTTTAATACCTTCCTGAGAGGCCTGCAGCAGTTTATCGATTATTCTCTTATCCGTTAAAGAGTTCATCTTCGCAAAGATATAACCATTGCCATATTTTTTATGGCTTTCAATTTCAAGGTCGATGCGTTCTGCGAACATGTCGCGGATTTCAAACGGTGCAACGTGCAGTTCTTTATACTCCGGTTTAAGCGAATAACCGCTTAAGTAATTAAAGAAGTTTACAGCATCGTCGCCGATACGCGGGTCTGTCGTAATAATCCCCATATCCGTATACGTTTTAGCTGTTGAGTCATTATAGTTACCTGTTCCCAAATGAACAAACTTAACAATTTTTTTATCCACTTTTTTAACAACCAGCGTAATTTTACTGTGCGTTTTTAAGTAGTTCATACCGTAAATGACGTGACATCCCGCATCTTCCAGTTCTTTTGCCCAGTGAACGTTATTTTCTTCATCAAAACGGGCTTTCAATTCAACAAGAACTGTAACCTGCTTGCCGTTTTCAGCTGCCAGTTTTAATGATTCAATAATCGGTGAGTCACTGGATACACGGTAAAGCGTCTGCTTGATTGCGAGTACGTTTTTGTCTTTCGCAGCCTGCTGTATAAACTCGACAATCGGCTGGAATGATTCATACGGGTGATGAAAAAATATATCTTCTTTCAGCGCCGCCTCATAAACATTGCGGTTGCCTAAAAACTTCGGCTGCTGCGGGAAAAAAGGTTTAAACAGAAGCTTTGGAAATCTGTGCTTCAGTTTATCCGTCAGTTCAAACAGAAACGTCAGATCAAGCGGACCGTCAAAACGATAAACGTCTTCATGATGCAGCGAGAGCTGCTCTTCAAGAAACGAGCCGTTAATTGTTATGTCGCGGCTGCGGTCAATTTCAAGACGCACTGCCGCTCCTTTAGTACGTTCTTTTAAGAATCGTTCGATTTCAATTAATAAATCGGCCGCGCCTTCTTCATGTATCGTTAAATCGGCATTTCTCGTAATTCTGAACGGGAATGTTCTGTCGATCTTATAACCATTAAATAATTTATATACATATTCTTCAATAATATCCTCTGCAAGAACAAAATATGTCTTGCCCTCATGCGACAATTCATAAAATCTCTTGATTACTGTCGGCAGCTGTACAATTGCTGTCTGTTTTCCCAGTTCATTGGATAAATCCACAAATATATTTATTTTTTTATTCATCAGTTTTGGAAATGGACGGTATGCATCAATGCCGAGAGGTGTTAATGACGGTAAAATTTCTTCGTCAAACAGTTTCTCAAGTTTATCCTGCAGCGACTGATGCAGCTGATGCGGTCTCAGTAAAAAGACATTCAGTTTTTCCAGTTCATTCATCAGTTCATGATACATATCATATTGAATCCGGCAGTTTTCACGGTTCAGTTCACCGATACCGTGCAGCTGTTCTTCCGGAGTCATTCCTGTTTTAGTATCCGGCTCAGCGTAGTTCATCTTAACCTGGTCTTTTAAACCGGCTACCCTGACCATAAAGAACTCATCCAGGTTAGAGCTTGTGATTGCTATATATTTCAATCGTTCGAGAAGAGGATTACGCGTGTCGCCTGCTTCTGCCAGTACTCTGTAATTAAATCGCAACCAGCTTAGTTCGCGGTTGTTGTAATAAGATTTATCATTTAATTTATAAGCCATTATAATCCCCCTGCCTCTCACAATTATAGCTTCTGAATATTAAGATTCTGTAAATTCTATCCACAAATCTCCGCCGAGTATTTTCTCTATATGTTTCTTCTGGCGCACCGAATGGTACTCTTCTGCAATCGGGTCCCCGTTGTACTGAATATTCAATCTGAAGTCGCCGTCCTGTTTCGATAACTGCAGATTATCAACGATTTCTGTATTGGAAATGTTCAGTGCATTGGCGAATTTAACGAGCGAGCCGAGAGATTGAATCTCATCGAGCTCTTCATCGTTAAACCAGCCTGTTTCCTTCGCATAGAAATCAAGCAGTGTTTTGTTTTTATAGCTGGCAATCAGAGCAAGTCTGACCCGGTCTCGGTGACCGATTCCATTAATATTACTGTTGGAAATTAAATAATACGTATGCTGACTCGATGCATCCCTGTCGATAAAGTCCCCTAAATAATATATCCCCGCTGCATGTTTCATAATCATTTTATTCGTGCGGGACAGCGTTATAATATCCAGGCGCTCAAGTTCATGATACAGACGGTCCACGATTTCAGTACGTTTCTCCGTATCAGTCGGGTCCAGGTTGAAATCATTTGCAAGCTGTTCAATTGAGTCTTCGAATACTCTGTACTTATTAAATGCTACAGGATATTCCTGACTGAAAAGTCTCATCGCCATTCCTTCACGCAGCCCTTTACGGCTGAATTTGAATTCTTTAGCGCCGACAACATCAAGCAGTGTTCTGAAGACGATACTGCTCGGCAGAATAATATCTGCACGGTCTTTACTCAGCCCGTCAATATCATCCAGATTTTCTGTATCAGTTTTCTTAAGAAGTTTATAAACATCCTGCAGACTGTTTCTGCCCATCGTGTAGCCGTGAACACCGGCAATCGGATAGCTGATCATCGACTGGTGAATGCGCGCAATGTTACGCGCACTCCCGCCGATAGCGAGAATCGGCACCTTACGGTCACGCAACCAGTTTACTTTATTAAATTCTTTTTCTACAAACTGTTTTGTTTTTTTAATTGCTTCTTTATCGTTATGTTTTCTGCCTTCAAAAAACATTGTATTCAGTGTGACAACACCAAACGATAAACTCGTACGGTAGACAATTTCTTTATCTTCGTAAAAAGTAAGCTCTGTACTTCCCCCACCCATATCGATTGTCACGGCATCATAATAACTGATTGTATGGACAGCTGCTTCAAATCCAAGCGTCGCTTCCTCTTCACCGCTAATAATCACTGCATCAAGATCAAGTTCTGATTTAATGCGTTCAATGATATCATCACGGTTTTCAGATTGCCTTATAGCAGCTGTTGCCACCGGATATATCTTGTTTATATGATATTTTTCCGAAATCTGTTTAAAACTGTTCAGGATTTTTAATAACGCTAAAATACCCTCTTCAGACATATAGCCGTCATCATCGATGTACTGGGCTAAACGTGCAGGTGTTTTAATGTTTCTGATTTCCTTTATGCCGTGTTCTTTAGTGTATTCAAAAAGTACCAGTCGGATCGTGTTGGATCCGATATCTATTAAGCTTATTTTTTTCATCGAAAAACTCCTACTCTTTAGAGTGAATCATGTCTTCCGGTCTAATCCATTCATCATACTGCTCTTCTGTCAGCAATCCTGAATCGAGCGCAGACTCTTTCAGCGTGATTCCTTTAGCATGTGCATTTTTAGCAATCTTCGCAGCATTTTCGTAACCGATGTGCGGGTTTAATGCCGTAACGAGCATCAGTGAGTTGTTCAGGAATCTGTCGATGTTTTCGTGAATCGGTTTAATTCCTACTGCACAGTTGTCGTTAAATGTATTCATACCGTCAGACAGCAGGTAAATTGACTGCAGCGTGTTATATAAAATAACCGGCTTAAATACGTTCAGCTCGAAGTTACCCTGTGATGCACCGAAGCTTACAGCGGTATCGTTTCCGAATACCTGTGCAACTACCATAGTCAGCATTTCCGACTGTGTAGGGTTTACTTTACCAGGCATAATTGAAGAGCCCGGTTCGTTTGCTGGAATTTCGATTTCCGCAAGACCTGCGCGAGGTCCCGAAGCTAACCATCTTACGTCGTTTGCAATCTTCATTAAGTCTGCAGCAAGCGCCTTTAACGCACCATGTACATAGACAACTTCGTCATATGAAGTTAATGCGTGGAACTTGTTTGGTGATGAAACAAATTTAAGACCTGTCTGCTCACCAATTTGTGCAGCTACTCTGTCGCCGAATTCAGGATGAGCATTGAGTCCTGTTCCTACAGCAGTACCGCCGATAGCAAGGTTGCCAAGCTGCTGCTTGGACTGATTGATCATCTCTTTGGATTTCTCAAGCATGTATGCCCAGCCGCTGATTTCCTGGCCGAGTGTTACAGGAGTCGCATCCTGAAGGTGCGTACGTCCAATTTTAATAATGTCTTTATACTCTTCCATTTGTTTTGCGAATGTACCGTGCAGTTTTTCAAGTGCAGGAATCAGCTGATGTTCAACTGCCTGACTCAGTGCAACGTACATTGCTGTCGGATAAGTATCGTTTGAACTTTGTGATTTGTTTACATCGTCGTTCGGATGTACAACTTCATCACTGCCCTGGTCTTGTAAATACTGGTTTGCAACGTAGCTTACAACTTCGTTGACGTTCATGTTACTTTGCGTACCGCTTCCAGTCTGCCAGACAACAAGCGGGAAATGCTCGTCCAGTTCACGTGCAATTATTTTTTCGCATGCAAATACAATCGCATCTTTCTTCACAGAAGACAGCTTTCCTAAATCGCTGTTAACAATCGCAGTTGCTTTCTTTAAGTGAGCAAATGCCACGATAACTTCGATCGGCATCTTTTCCTTACCTACCGGAAAGTTCTGACGGCTTCTTTCTGTTTGAGCGGCCCAAAACTTATCCGCAGGTACCTTAATTTCACCAATCGTATCGTGCTCAATTCTAAATGACATACAAAAATCCCCCCGAAATATAGTAATCACCTAATAGTTTATACTATATTGCGAAAGGATTCATTAAGAAAAGAGTTATGCGAACTTATAAGTGTAATATTCTACGATATCTTGGTCTAAATCTCCTGCAGCTGACTTATCCATCACTACAGTTACCATTCTGTGGTTCTTAATTTCACTCAGTGAACTGTTACCTGTCAGATTTGCATCGTAGAGATTTCTTACGACTTCGCTCTTATCTGCACCTGACGCAAAGATAAAGAGTTCTTTCGCTTTAAACAGTTCATCGTTATCATTGTTGAAACCAATTTTTTTATTCGAGTTTAAATTGAGCAGTGCAACGTTTACTTTTTTCTTGCCTTTATCATCAAGATCATCGGCAGTACCGCCGCTGTTTAATTGAGATGAAGGAATATCAAGGTTTTTGAAAACATCCAGCCCGCCTCTGCCTACAGAAAATATCTGCACTTCAGATAAATCAGCAGGATGATTCTTTACTTCACCGACAAACTTTTCATAAGCCTGTGATAAATCTTCATTAACATCCAGCGCTAAAATACTTGCCGGGTTGTTGTGAATCTGTTTGCGTAATAAATCCGCGACAAAGATGTCTGCGAGTTCCTTAGTTTCAAATATTTTTAAATTCATTGCCATAATTTTTATCCTCCAATAATCGTCGCATTGTAGTTTAATCTTATATTACCCTAAACGCTGTTTAAAATAACCTAATCTTGATAAGAAACGTAAATTAATAATGTGAAATTACTTTTTTTACAGGAAAGCCTTTTTAATCTTCGTGATATGGTTTATAATAAATGTAATTAATATAAGTACTGGAGGCAAATCAATAATGAAAGCATTTCTTATTTTAATGGTTTGTGCAGCCTTCCTGACTTCTATTCTTACAGCAGGTCGCGAAACCGACTGGGGATATAAAGACGACGGGGAGACAAAAATTAGAGAATAATTTTATTCAATAAATTTTTTGAACTGAACAGCATTGTGCTGTTCAGTTTTTTTTATGGATTTTGAGAGTATTGGTGTAAGTACTTATTTTCGAGTGCGCCGGCGTATCACCGCCATCACCACTGCCTTAAAAAATCCCAATCCAGATAATTGAGAATTATTATCAATTAATATATAATAATATGTAACCAGCATACATATTAAGCAGTATTAAGGAGAATGTATTCATGCAGATTTATTGGAGTAAACTGACAGATGTTGTTACCGAGTCGCCGGAAGTTAAGACTTTCTTTTTTGAGTGCCCTGAAGATTATACATGGGAGGAAGGTTCTCATATCCACCTTGCATTTGAAGGATTTAATACCGGTGAAAAACCGGATCGCAGCCTGATCAGGCATATGTCTATTTCTACTATAAGAGATGAAAACACAATAGGCATTACAACACGCATCAGAAAAGAGCCTTCAAAATTCAAGCAGATATTAAACGCTATGGAAATTGGCAGCGAGGCGGCTATTTTCAAAACGCATACAAACGTACCGTTAAAGCGTGAAAATAAAAATATTTATATGCTTTCGTCAGGTGTCGGTCTTGCTACATTCAGACCGCTCGCTCTCGAATACCTTAATAACAATAATAATATCACTAAAGTACATTCATTAAATATCGATTCATCGAAAGATTATTTATTCACTGATATTTTCGAATCATCAGCTGAAAAAAATCTGACTGCTCATTTCGTCAGCAGCCGCGATGAATATTATCAGGAAGCTGAAAAACTGACAGCAGATAAAGACGCTCTGTTTTATGTTGTCGGCAGTGATGAGTTCTTAAGACAGAACATTGAATTACTGCTCAAACAGGGCATTCCAAATTACCAGATCATGCTCGACAAGCACGAAAGCCAGAGAGAAAAATTATTTGCCAACTAAAAAAATTCCCTGCAGAACTTAATTCTGCAGGGAATTTTTTATTTACTGACCTAAAAATCCTTGTTCCTTTAATACCGTGTCTACATCGAGACGCTGTTTCTTGCTCAGCATACCGATAACCTGTTCGCTCCATTTATCGGCGCGTCTGCCGTCAGTTCTCTCACTGTAATAATCGCTGATACGCTGATCATAAGCCTCGATATCACTTTGAACTTCATCAATTCTCTGATACGTATTTTCGTGATATACCGCTTCAAAAGGCAGTCTTTCTTTCTGCGTTCCTTCGTCTTCAGGGTATCCTGCAACCATTCCGAATAGTACAAATGCACCTTCAGGCAGCCCGAGAATTTCCCCGGCTTTTTTAATATCGTTGCGCAATGAACCGATATAACATATTCCCAGTCCCATGCTCTCAGCAGCTACAGCCATATTTTGAGCTGCAAGACTTGCGTCTACAACACCGACAATCAGATTTTCTGTTTTATCGTATGCAATTTCTGCTTCTGCCTGTTCAGCCAGTTCTTTATGACGATAAAAATCTACAATAAATACGAACAGGTGGCCGTTATGTTCCACATAGCTCTGTGTACTGATTTCACGCAGTGCTTTTTTCTTTTCGGGATCAGTGACACCCATAATTGAATAAGCCTGCACGTAGCTCGATGTACTTGCACTTTGTGCAGCGCCTACAAGTGTTCTGATTGTTTCCTCAGATAGTTTTTCATCTGTAAATTTTCTTAAAGAGCGGTGATTATTTAATAACTTTATAACATCATTCATCAAAAAATCCTCCTATTTCAGTCCAGGATACTCCTGCTGTCTTAATGCTTCATAAACCAGTATACCGACAGTGTTCGATAAATTCAGCGATCGTACTTTGTCAGTCATCGGAATTCTCATCAGTGACTCTTCGTACTCATCTTTCAGCCAGTCCGGCAGTCCTTTCGTTTCACGGCCAAAAATGAAGTAATGGATTTCATCAGAGCTGCTGAAGTCCACATCCGTAAAGTTCTTTCTGCCAAATTTCGAAATCATATAATAGTTGCCTTTATTCTTGTCAAAGAACTCTTCAATCGTGTCATATTCATATAATTCAAGGTCTTTCCAGTAATCCAGACCTGCACGTTTAACGTACTTGTCCTCAAGACTGAAGCCGTATGGTTTAATCAGATGCAGCGGTGTGCCTGTTGCGACACATGTTCTTGCGATGTTCCCTGTGTTTTGCGGTATTTCCGGCTGGTAAAGTACAACGTGATTCATAAATTTTTTCCTTCTTCCTGGCTAGCTTCCTGGATTCCCATAAGCATTTCTTTTTTTACATCGGCATCTGTTTCAATGCCGTAACGTTCATAAATATAATCCAATGCACCGTCTCCTGCAATCTGTCCGATTGCCCAGTAGGCAGTGCCTTTAATGACCGGACGTACATCCGTTTCGGCAACAGTTTTAAGTATATCAATTGCGCTCTCTTCTTTAAAGTGAGCAAGTGCAATAATTGCATTCCGCTGAATTGGTTTTTTACCGCGCCATACGCCTGCAAGATGTCCGTAAGTCTCATTAAATTCACGGTTTGATATTTGCAGCAGCCCGGTGAGTTCAGGTTTTAGAATTTCCGGTTCCAGCACAATATCTTCGTGATGCTCTGTATTGATGCCTTTGTTTCTCGGACACACCTGCTGGCAAGTATCACAGCCGTACAGCCTGTTACCGATTTTAGAACGGTATTCAACCGGCATAAAGCCTTTTGTCTGTGTCAGAAATGAAATACATTTCTGTGAATCTACCTGCCCGTTCCCGACTAGCGCACCTGTAGGACAGCGGTCTACACAGATGTTGCAGTCGCCGCATGAATCCAGCAGCTCTTCATCTGCCGGAAACGGATAGCTGACTATCATTTCTCCAAGGTAACTATAGGTACCGAGCTTCGGATTGATAATAAATCCATTCTTCCCGGCAAATCCAAGCCCGCTGCGTCTTGCTACTTCCCTGTCGCTGAGTACACCTGTATCCACCATCGATTTACAGTCGACTGACGGATCCAGTTCTTTAATGAATGCTTCCAGTTTCCCGAGCCTGCTGCGGAGTAATGTATGATAATCCGTTCCCCATGACGCTCTCGCAAAAATTCCGCGGCGTTCGCCCGCTTTCGATTTAGGTGCATTGCGCAGCCTGTTTGGGTAGCCGACTGCAATCGAAATAATACTCTCTGCATTCGGCAGACTTGCTTTCGGATTCGTACGCTCTTCAATCGTGCCTGTCTCGAATCCTGATTCGTAGCCGTTTTTATAGTAATCAATAAGTTTCGCTTTAAACTCAGTGAACGGTTCAGCCGTCGTAAATCCGATATCATCGATACCGATCGCAGCAGCATATTCAATTACGCGTTTTTTAAACTCATGACGGTCCATACTTCCCCATCCTTTATTTGCAAATTATTCTTCTGTGTTTTATATTGTAAATAACAAATACATGTGCGAGGTGAACTGCAGGACAATGAAGTAGATTATCCTTTTTTTCATGACATATTCAAGCTTATTTATTATGCGAAAAATTATGTCGAAATAGGGTTAATCTCTGCAGTTCATTTATAATATCTAATTATATACTATTATTCCGCTCCCCTCTCAGTTTACGGGAGAGCCGTTTGTATATTCTGTATTATACTTGGTGAGGCCTTATTTCGACAAAGAAATGAGGCTGTTTTTTTATGATGAATCTTAATGACATCACATTGGAAATTAACGGAGAAACAATTATATCAATCGATAATAACACTGTACAGGAACACAAAACAATCGGTCTGATTGGACGCAACGGCAGCGGTAAAACAACTCTGCTGAAACATATCATTAATAACGACACACTGTATACCAATCAGCGCATCACTTATATTCCGCAGCTGAAAAATAACGATATGGGGAAAAGCGGAGGAGAAACGACGAAAGTTTATCTGCAGCAGGGTTTAAAAAATTCCGGCGGTATTCTTTTACTGGATGAGCCGACAACTCACCTCGATGAAACAAACGCAGCATGGCTCCTTAATGAGCTGAATAAAAAGAAAGCAATTAAAATTATTGCATCACACGACCGCGATTTTCTGGATCAGATTGCAGAAGAAATATGGGCAGTTGAAGATACAAAAATCGCTGTATATCCAGGCAACTACTCGCATTACAAAGAGATAGAAGCACATAACAGACAGCGTGAAAAAGATGAGTACGATAAATATATCCGCGAGAAACAGCATCTGGAAAAGGCCGTGGAAAATAAATCAAAACAGGCTGCTTTATCGAACAAACCCAAAAATAAAACTGATTCTGATTTTAGACAAAAGGGCGCTAAACCCTATTTCAATAAACTGCAGAAGAAATTAGATCAGGTGGCTTCTGGTATGGAATCCCGCCTTAACCAGCTTGAAGAAAAAGAAAAGCCCGAAGAAGAAAAACAGGTGATTTTTTATTCTCATGACGTGGAGAAACTCGGCAGTAAAACAGTTATCCGTCTTGAACATGAAGACATAGCGAGAGAAGAAAAAATGCTTCTGAAAGATGTCTCTCTCTATTTAAAAGCAACTGACAAAGTGAGCATCACCGGAACAAACGGTTCAGGCAAAACAACTCTGCTTAATTATATTTATAATAAGTATCGGAATTCCAATCTTGCCATCGGATACTTTTATCAGCAGCTTGAGTCTCTGGATTTAAATCTGAGCATTTTAGAAAATATTACAAAGAGCAGCAGTTACGATGAAACCACTGTCAGAACCGCCCTCGCCCGCTTAAATATTAAAGCAGATGAGGTTCATAAAAAAGTATCCGTCATCAGCGGCGGCGAGCGCGTGAAAGTTCAGCTGGTGAAGCTGCTTATGGCAAACAGCCAGGTACTGATTCTCGATGAACCGACCAACTTCCTTGATGTACACTCAATCGAAGCACTTGAAGAAATGCTGAAAAACTATCCGGGACTGATTATTTTAGTTTCGCACGATAAACGATTCCGTGAAAGAATCACGCCGGTTTCGTACGATATTCAAAACCGGAAACTCGTTAATCCGGATATACCGGTACCGAGAAATGCCGAAAAAGATGAGCTGATGGTGCTCGAAACGCAGATCACCCGTGTACTCAGCGAACTGTCAGCAGAATCCACTCCGGAACTGGAAGAAGAATTCGAACGGCTGATTAAGCAGAAAAATGATATTAATAACCAGTAAAATGATAAGAGACAGATGCCGTTGTCAACCGGACACGCTGGATTCACAACAGAGAAACGCCGTTGTCAACCAAACTCACTGATTCAAAATCAACATCCAAATCAAAAAAAGGCATCCCACAGGGGTGCCTTTTAATCATTATTATATTTCATCGCACGTTTGATACGTTCAGGTATCATTACGATCTCAGCTTTCATATCTTCAGGTCTGAATGTTTTATCAATACATTTTTCCCAGTATTCCAGATGTTTTTCATCAAGATCTGTTTTGGAAACAGTGTCATCTGATTGAGCGTCATCCTGAACGCTGTACCAGTATAAATATTCTACATCATTAAAAGCTTCGCGGAAGATTGTTTCAACGAACATTTTCTCGCCTTCGAGGTTCATGAGAACGTCATCCATATGATTATGCATGTATTCTATCCACTCGTCTACCAGCTTGCTTTTACCTTCTTTAACTCTGTACTTCGTCAATTCTACTCTCATGATTGCTCCCCTCTTAAAACGACTATCTATTTAGGTTTAACCTATGTATTATTAAAATTAAATAATTTTTATATATTTTTAGCATACTGTTTAAAAATAACCTGCTTTAACGTCATTATAACGTTTTCCCGGCTAAAGACAACGTATATATGTATCTTTGCCTATTTTATGCACCGGAGGTCTCATTTAATGAAACTTATACTAGGTTCCCAATCGCCAAGACGCCGTGAACTTCTTTCCCAGGCCGGTCTGGATTATGAAATCCTTATACCCGATGCCGATGAAAAACAAATTACGAGCAGCGATCCGAAAACTAAAGTAATCGAAACTGCCAGATTGAAATCGTCAGTTCTGACGGTGGATGATAATTCTGTCCTGTTAACCTGTGATACAGTTGTCAGTCACAATAATATTATCTATGAAAAGCCCGCCACAGTTGAAGATGCACGTCAAATAATTAAGGCTTTATCCGGAAGCACTCATGAAGTGTACTCCGGTGTCATATTAAAGTCAAGAGGCTTGGAGGAAATTATTTCGGACCGCACAGAAGTCACTTTTTACGAGCTGTCAGATGATGAAATAGAAGAATATGTTAACACCTGCGAGCCTTATGACAAAGCGGGCGGTTACGGTATTCAAAGTTTCGGCGCTGTGTTCGTCAAAGAGATAAAAGGTGATTACAATACCGTCGTCGGCCTGCCTCTGTCAAAAGTCTACAGAGCTTTGAAAAAGTATAATTTATAAAAACTACCCGCGGGCCGGACAGCCTGCGGGATTTTGTTTATATATCAAAGAGATTATTAAATGCTTCGCTCATTACAGGGTGGTTATACATCTGATCCCGGAGTACTGTATAAGGAATATCGTTATCCATAGCGAGTTTTACAGTGTTAATCAGTTCTTCTGAGTTCACCCCGTATAAATGCACACCGAGGATTGCTTTCGTCTCAGTATCCACCACGGCTTTAAATAAACCGCGCAGTTCATTATTAATATGAGATCTCGGGTGTCCCGACATCGGCATACTGTTCTCAGCCGCCTTGTATCCCTGTTCTTTTGCTTCTTCAGATGTCAGTCCTGCACGTGAGTATGGCGGATCTGTAAACATCGTATAATGTACATTTGTACGTGAATTATATGCATAAGAGCCGTGATCAAATAAGTGACTCTTCACAATGCGGTAATCATCAAGAGACGTATATGTGAACTGCATACCGCCTTTCACATCACCCATCGCATAAATATTTTCAGCGTCAGTCTGCAGATGATTATTTACTTTAATCTCGCCTTTATTTGTCAGCACGGCTGTTGTGGTTTCAATGCCGAGACCTTCTGTATTGGCTTTTCGTCCGGTCGCAAACAGTACTGCATTTGAAGTCACTTCTCGTTCGCCTGATAGTGTCACAGTAATTTTACTGCCGCCTTCATCAGTTACTTTTTCAGCACGTTCACCGAAAATAAAGTTTATGCCGCTTTCTTTCATATCCTTCGTAATTTCCGCTCTGATATTACTGTCTTCGCTTTGCAGTATTTCTTCATCAGGTACGATAACACTGACTTCCGAACCGAAAGCGTTGTACATCGTCGCGAATTCAAGTCCGATATATCCGCCGCCGACAATTGTCAGTCTTTCCGGCAGTATTTCTTCATCAATCAGCGTCGTACTCGTATATACTTTGTCTGAATTTATGTCGCCGTCTATTGGCGGGATAATACTTTCAGCACCCGTATTTACGAAAATTTTATCAGCACTGAGCACTTCTTTGCTTCCGTCAGCCAATTCTATTTCAATTTCCTTATCATTGATAAACTCAGCTTTTGCATCATAGACAGTCGCATGTTTTAAGTCTGCAACACTGTGGTAGTTTTTATCACGCAGTCTCCCGATAACACCATTTTTACGTTCCACAGCAGCTCTGTACTCTCTGCCGTTTAATGCATCGTGCATTAGCAGTTTCGTCGGAATACATGCGATATTAATACATGTTCCGCCGTACATCGTTTTATCTTTTTCGATTAAAGCTGTCTTCCAGCCGCGGCTATCAAGATCTCCTGCCAGCGTCTTGCCAGCTTTTCCAAACCCGATAATTATTGCATCAAAATGAGTCAATTACAGCCTCTCCTTAACGTTATCCAAACTTTTTCACTCATTTTGTATTTACCCTGAGAAGCTGATTTAAAACAGTTCGCGGGCAAGCAGCTTATAGACATTCAGGCGTGCTTCCTGCGAATGCGGAATGCTGCAGATCATCGCTTCATCGAAGCCGTACTGATTTTGTTCCTTTAAGAGACGTTCAGCAATTTCTTTCGCCGAGCCGACTAAATGAAGTTTGCGGCCTTCCTCGATTTTCATGCGGTCCATTTCAGTTATCGGGAAATCCTGTGCTTCTTCAGGTGTCAGAACCTGGCCGCTGTGTCCTTTCATAAACTGCAGACGCCAGATATCCTGGGGTCCTGCCTGGAATTCCGCTTCTTCAGCTGTTTCAGCTGCTGTTACCATATAAGACACATTAATTTCCGGTTTTTCCATAAATGGTGATGCTTCAAAATTATTTTTATATGCATCGAGAATTTCTTTTGACAGCTGTCCGTTAAAAAATTGTGCAAACGAGTATCCTGCGCCTCTCCGTCCCGCTTCAACAGCACTGTTTCCGCTGGAACCGAGCAGCCATGATTCGGGGCGTACAATATTAGATGGTGTCGCGATGGTTTTGTTATACAGTTTCGATGACGGCACTTCATCGTTAATCAGCTGGAGCGCAGTATCAAACTTTTCATACATATTATGCATCATGGGCGTGCGGCCTTCAGATAATGCATAAACTGAATACTGATCTCCGCCGGGTGCTCTGCCCATGCCGAAATCAATACGCCCGGGTGCAAATGCACTGAGCGTTTTAAATACTTCCGCAAGTTTTAACGGTGAGTAATGCATCATCATCACGCCGCCGGTACCGATACGGATATTTTCTGTTTTTGCCGCGAGATATGCTGCAGTTACTTCCGGTGCCGAACTCGCATAAGCAGATGTACCGTGGTGTTCTGCCATCCACATACGCTCGTATCCGAGCTGATCTCCGAGTACTGCAAGCTCTTCTGTTTTAATTAAAGCACCTGCCGCTGTATGCCCTTTTGTTATAGGCGCCTGATCCAATATGCTCAGTTTCATAGTTAATTCATCCTTTAATTAGTTTTTATCGATAAATAATACCTTCTTCAAAGAATATCAATTAACCGGCCGGTTTAGAAACTTCGTGCTTAGTCCGCGCCCTGCCACTCACAAGTAAATGCCAGTCTTTCACCATCGTACTCAGCACGGATCCGGCCGTTCATTTTATCCATTAAACTTTTCGTTACGGCAAGACCGAGTCCTGAGCTCCGCCCGGTTCTTGATTTGTCTGCAATGTAGAAACGGTCAAAGAACAGTTCGGGATTGTGTGCTTCATCAATAATTTCTGTACTGTTTTCCACACGGAGCAGTACTTTGTCTTCATTTTTACGGACAGTGACCCCGATACCTCCTTTTGAATACTGGAGCGCATTGGACAGCAGATTTTCAAGCACCCGGGTCACTGCTGCCCGGTCGTTCATTATAAATACAGGTGTACTGCTGATATTAATGTCAGGCTCAACTTCTTTCTCTTTAAAACCGTTATAAAACGATAAAACCATTTCATTCGTCATCTCTGTCATATTAATCCGTTCATTGCGTAATGTATAATCATGAGATTCAATTTTACTCAGCTCAAAAAAATCATTCACCAGTTTCTCAAGATGCACCGAACGTTCGAGTGCAATATTTAAATATTCTTCCCGCTGACTTTTTGATAAATCTTTTGACTTCACCATTTGAAGATAGCCTTTAATTGATGTTAAAGGTGTTCTTAAATCGTGGGAGATGCTCGCAATTCCCTCTTTTAATTCATTCTCGGAACTTATTTTTTCACGCTTCGCACTGACGTAATGATCAATCAGTGTATTGATTTCAGAACCGAGTGTTTCAACATCTCTATCGACCAGACTGATATCCATTTTCTTACCCGTGGAAAAATTATTATATGAATTCAGCTGTGTGCTGATATTCTTTATTTCTTTTTTCACGACAAAAAGGCGGATGCCGAGAACAGCCGCTGTAATTATTAAAATTATTAGCATGAGGATCATTCCCGTGCACCTGCCCTTTAAATTTATTTGATTTCTTTTTTATTAAAAATATACATACCGATAACAAGCATAACAGCTGTTGAAATGACTCCAATCACTACTGCTGCAATAATATCACCAGATGTCATTTCGGGGTTCATGACTATACTGAACTGACGGAATACCGAATAATCGTATATAGCTGTGATAATATCCGACATCGGCATTTTCTCTATTACAAACATAATGAGTGTGAAGACGATTGTAAAAATTATCGTTCTGCCGCTGTCTCCTGTAAGAATCGCAATTAGTGTAACAATTGCTGTATACCCTGCCAGCTGCAATGTAAATAACCCGAATGCCTTCAGTAAATACATCATGCTGTTCCCATCAAATATACCGGCGTTCATAAGCAGGTTCAATATCAGACCTGTCCCGACCGGGATAATCACAGTGATAACTGTAGCAGCTGCAGTAAATACGAGATATTTCGCAAGGTAAATTAAACTTCTGTTTTTTCCGCTGATAATCTGATTTTTAATCACGCCGCTGCTGTCGAATTCAGTGGAAATATAAAATGCTGCGAGCGTTCCTGTCATCAGGTTAAAAAATAAAGGCAGGATAAACATCGATAATGCATTCATTTCAGGAATGCCCATAGTTTCAAACGGCGTATTAGTGAGCATCCACCATCCTGTTATGACAAGATAATGCATCAGACTGCTGAGCCCGAGTGATACTATTAAAATCAACCAGAATGATTTGTTGTGTCTCAGTTTAAATATTTCCGCCTGCAGAAGATTATTCATGTGAATCACCTCCGACAAGTTTTGAGAAGTAGCTTTCGAGACTGTCCCCGTTCTGTGAAAGATGTTCAATAATTAATCCGCCTGATGTCAGCGCCGAAGACACCTTACGCACTTCATTCAGGTGATTATACAAGCTGATTGAACCGTCGGGACTGACTTCAAAGTCCGTCGTATTTAACTGTTCTTCAAGAATTGTGACACCTTTTTCTGTATCATTCACTTTAATTTTCAAGTGCTGACGGCATTTATTATCCAGCTCGCGGAGTGTCAGTTCCTCAATCAGTCTGCCTTCATGAATAATTCCGTACGTTGTTGCGAGCTGATAAAGTTCGCTTAAAATATGACTGGAAATCAGCACAGTTAAACCTTTTTCACGGTTTAATTTCTGAATTAATCCCCTCAGTTCAACAATACCTATCGGATCCAGTCCGTTTGTCGGTTCATCCAGAATAAGAAATTCAGGATCACCGAGCAGTGCCGTTGCAAGGCCAAGGCGCTGCTTCATCCCCAGTGAGAAGTTCTTAACTTTTTTGTTACCTGTATTTTCCAGTTCCACGAGTTTCAATGTATCTGCGATACACTGTTTCCCTGGAATCCCCTTCTGGAGTCGGTGAACTTCCAGATTTTGTTCAGCTGTCATATTTAAAAACAGTGCCGGGTTCTCAATAATCGCACCGATTCTCTTCTGTGCAGCATTCAGACCTTTATCTGCATTCTCACCGAAAATTTCAAGCGTGCCGCTGTCCGGAAAACCAAGTCCCGTTACCAGTCTCAGCATCGTTGATTTCCCTGCACCGTTCTGTCCTATAAACCCGTAAATATCTCCTTTTTTAACAGTGAGATTTACTTTGTTGACTGCTGCATAATTTTTATATGTTTTTGTGATTTCTTCAGTTCTTAATATATATTCGTTCATAATATGATCTCCTTCTTAATCGATACATTGATTGTAAATTAGAAATCATAAGAAGGTCTTAAACCAATTCTTAAGAAAGTATTAAGTTTTCATTTTATACCCCATTCCCCATACCGTCTCTATATAATCCGCTTCACCCGCTGCTCCGGACAGTTTATTGCGGAGATTGCTCATATGAACATTCACAGTATTATCGTCTCCATGAAACGTTTCATTCCATGCGCTTTCAAATATATTCGCTTTGGAGAAAACTTTTTCGGGACTCGACATCAAAGTATATAAAATCGTAAATTCACGTGCAGTCAGTAACAGCTCTGAATCATTCACCTTTACGGTTCTGGCATCTGCATCAAGAACGATATCTTTATGTACAAGCACATTTGGAATCACCTGATTGCTACGGTTAAATCTGCGCATAACAGAGCCGATTCGGGCAGATACTTCCTCCACATCGAACGGCTTCGTAATATAATCGTCTGCTCCAAGACGCAGTGCACTGACTTTTACCTCCTGTGCATCACGGGCAGAAATGACGATTACGGGTGATGTTCCTAAATCAGTTATATTTTTCAGGACTTGCTCCCCGGATAATCCCGGCAGCATCATATCAAGCAGTATTAAGTCCCACTGCTGCTGTTTGATGTAAAGCATCGCTTCCGTGCCTGAATACGCAGATTGTGTTGTATATCCCTGTCCGCTCACAATATCCGACAGCAGTTTATTA
The DNA here is from genome assembly GCF_014207425.1 of Jeotgalicoccus coquinae. Classification (GTDB taxonomy): domain Bacteria; phylum Bacillota; class Bacilli; order Staphylococcales; family Salinicoccaceae; genus Jeotgalicoccus; species Jeotgalicoccus coquinae. Next base: position 1,283,929 of record NZ_JACHFF010000001.1, read on the forward strand.
ATTGCATCATCATCTTCCACAATTAATATATTTTTGTTCAGCACCATATTTCTACACCTCTCACTCTATTCCTAAATTTATTATAAACGTAAAAATACTCCGTGTTATTCATTTAAGAATATCACGGAGTATTGACCCATTTATATCTATATCACTTTCAGCTGTTTAATCTGATTTATTCTGCTTCTGCAGGATTAAATTGTAATTCAAGGTTAACTTTAACGTCCTTGGATACCATTACTCCGCCAGTCTCAAGAGCCTGGTTCCAAGTTAAACCAAATTCTTCACGGTTAATTGAGAAGTTAGATTCGAAACCGTAAACGTCAACACCCCATGGGTTTAATGCTTTACCGTTGAATTCTAAAGGAATAGTAATTTCTTTAGTTACATCTTTAATAGTTAAGTTACCGGTAACATCATATTTAGAACCTGAACCTTCGATTTTAGTTGATTCAAATGTGATATCAGAATAGTTTTCTGAATCGAAGAAGTCAGCAGATGTTAAGTGAGCATCACGGTCCGCTACCTTAGTATTGATTGTTGCTGTGCTTGCTTTCCCTGTAACTTTTGCTGTTGAAAGTTCTTCAATATTGTCAACATCGAGATTAATTGACCAGTCACCGAACGTACCCTTAACTTTAGTGACCATCATATGTTTTACCGTAAATTCTAATTCCGAGTGTGCTGTGTCTAATGCAAATTTAGCCATAATTAATTCATCCTCCAAGATTTTGTTTGCAGTTTAATATTTCGCTTTCGAACTATCACATTCATTATATTAATACACTTGGTTACAAAAAGCAAGTAACAAACTTAAAATAAATTAAATTTAATACAATCTTCTATTTTAAGAGTCCTCAATTGATTACCTGTTTTCAGAAAATTAAACCTTTTCAACATATATTATTAATTTGTTGACCTTTATTTATTAAGCGTGTATTCTTAATCTCATTAATTAAATAATTTCTTATCCAGAGAGGTGAAGGGACTGGCCCGCTGAAGCCTCAGCAACAGACCGTAAGGTACTGTGCTAATTCCAGGAGCAGCATCTGCTCGAAGATAAGCCGAGGATTTCCCCATCTCTTATCTTTGCAGATAAAGGATGGGGATTTTTCAATAGGAGGAGTTATATGTCTAAACATAAAGGCAGTTTTGTATCGCTGCTGCCATTAATTATATTCGTAGCATTATTTATCGGCACAGGACTGATCGCCGGAGATTTCAATGCGATGCCGATTACTGTAGCCGCAGTTATCGCTTCAGTCTTAGCATTCTTTTTATATTTTAAAGAACCTTTTAAAGATAAACTGTCCGCGTACTTAAAAGGTGCAGCACAGGAAAATATTATACTAATTATAGTTATCTTCCTGCTGTCCGGTGCGTTTTCCGGAGTTGCCGGAGCAATGGGTGCTGTTGATTCAACAGTTAATATGGGATTAACATTTCTTCCGGGCAGTCTTTTACTCAGCGGGATTTTTATCATCTGCTGCTTTGTTTCGCTGTCGATGGGAACGAGCATGGGCACAGTTGTTGCGATTGCGCCGATTGCGATTGGTATTGCTGACCAGACAGAAATCGGAGTCGCGCTTGCTTTAGCTACGGTTATCGGCGGCGCGATGTTCGGTGATAACTTATCTTTCATTTCAGATACAACAATCGTTGCTACACGCACCCAGGGCGTAAAAATGATTGATAAGTTTAAAGTGAATTTTTGGATTGTACTGCCCGGAGCACTGCTTACAGTAGTCATTCTGTATCTGCTCACTGCGGATGTTTCGCTTAGTGAAACAGGAAATTATGACTTTAGATTTATAGAAGTACTGCCTTATTTAGCCGTATTGATAGTCGCACTCCTTGGAGTCGACGTCATCATCGTGCTGCTGAGCGGTGCAGTATTTGCAGGCATACTTGGACTGTTTACTGGTGCATTTGATATATTCACACTGATTACAGCGGCCGGTGAAGGCATCGCAGGAATGCAGGAAATAGCAATTATTACTATTTTAATCGCTGGTATGATCGGCCTGGTGAGTCATTACGGCGGTATTACCTACCTGCTCGATACAATTATGAGCAGAATTAAATCTAAAAAAGGCGCAGAACTTGGTATCGCAAGTCTGGTCAGTGTTACCGACATATCAACAGCAAACAATACGATTTCAATTATTATGACCGGGCCGCTGGCGAAAAATATTGCCGATGAATACGATGTGGACCCGAGAAAATCAGCGAGCATCCTAGATACTTTCGCAGCAGGATTCCAAGGATTAATACCATACGGCGGACAAATGCTTGCCGCTTCAGGACTCGCCGCCGGTATCTCACCTGTTGAGATTATGCCCTACTCGATTTATCCAATAATATTAATAATCAGCGGGATAGTTGCTATATTAATCGGTTTCCCGAGAAAGTATTCAAAAGAAAATGTTAAATAGATTTATATTGGTCGGATGCAGCGGTGCTGTGTCCGTTTTTTTATATATTATGCGGGATATTTTTGATTGAGTACGACGGTGAATCCGTGTCGTATCCCAGGCGCTCTTCAAAGACGACGGCAATCCTGCGTCATACTCCAAGTATATATATCAACTAAAAAAACGGAACATGCTCACGCATATCCCGTCTCAATAACTATTTAAATAAAATTTCCTTAATCATATGCATTTCTTTAGCATATATAGAATCTTTAATATCTGCTACTATCTCTTCAATTAAATTATAAGCCTCTCTTGCCTCTTCGACTTTGCCTGTTTCAAACAGGCTCAGCGGATATACAAGACTGCGCACTGCAAACAGTATTCTATCGAGCGGATGCTGTGCTTGCGGGCGTTCATACATTTTATATGAAAAGTTTTCCAGCACATAATTATAATCCTCTTTAAAATATGCCAACTCCATATCAAATACAGGAAGATACTGCTTAATATACTCCTGGTGCAGCTTAGGTTCTTCAGAGACGTAATCACCTTCCACCATCTCCGTCATTCCCTTCAAAAACTCTTCAATCATTTCAATAATATTATCAGGCTGATTCAAAAGATAAAATACGCTGATCGGACGGTTTCTGTCGAGTACTTCAAATCGGTATTTATCTGATTGATTAAACAATAAATACTTTCTTATATTTTCCTGATATTCCTCAGCTTTTTCCCACTCTTCATTATGTGAATAATATAATCCGAGTATTAAATTCTGCAGGTAATAGTATTTAAAGTTCTCCATCTTATAACTTTCCTGAATATGCAGCTCACCATATTTGAGGAAATCTTCTCTGTCAAAGTCTGCAGCAAATGAGCTCCTCCAGAATAAGTAATTAAGATAGATGTTGTTATCGTAATCCTTAAATTTCTCTACTTCATCTTCCAGCTGTTTTATCGTTTCATAAGCGTTTTTATAATCACGCTCATACAGCATTGACACTGCATTGTTCATTTTATCGGTTACAGCGAGATGTTCCAGTCCGATACTTTTATAGAACTTCTCAATTAAATCAGTAATCTCTTCAGCCTTCTCTTTCTGTCCAGTATATCTGTAGTAAACCCGAATCAGATGATAAACAACCATACCGTCGTTCGACTGTGCAATCTTATCCATGTTTGGCAGTATTTCTTCTTTTATTAATTCCGTAGGAAAATCAAAGGCATTGTACAGCTCGCTGCGTTCAAGAACTTCTTTTGTCCACTCGCTGTCTCCCTCTTGAGTTAAGTAGCTGACAGTTACTCCAAGCTCCTCTGCAAGGTATTCCAGTGTATCCATTGAAGGTTTGGATTTATTATTCTCTATTAATGACAGCATGCCTTTAGTGATTTTACTCCCGGCCAAATCAACAAGAGTTAATCCCTGTTCTTTTCTCAATGCTTTTATACGTTCACCTAAAGTCATAGTCCTCACTCCAATTTACATTAGTTTAATTATATTAAACTTTTTATTGACTTACAATACTAAATAATCATATGATAAGTTTAATCAAATTAAACAAAGGGGTCATTGTTTATGCTGTTTGCCAAAGAGGTTCCATACAGAGAGAAGTTAAATTTTATAGTTTATATTTTCAGCAGACTGACTTTAAATTTAGGTTCTCTGATATACACGTTTGCTGTATCCTACTCTATTTTATACTTCACAGGATCAGCATTGTATTTCGCTATTAACCTGGCGATAAGTTCTGTGGTCATGACACTCATGCTTCCATTGTCCGGTGTAATGAGTGATCTCGGCAATAAAAGAAGGATTATTATATCAGGGGAAATAATTCTGACGTTTATAATGGCGGGACTATTAATATTTACTTACTTTAACGGATTTAATTTATTCGCGATTTATATCACTTCTTTTTTAGCAGCTTTAGTTAATCCGTTTGTCTCAAACTCATTCCAGACATCCATGACTGAGATGTTTCATAAAGAGCGCATTCAAAAAGTAATGGGATATGTTTCCGCGATTTTGTCATCTGCAGTAATTATTGGTCCTGCAATGGGCGGTGTGCTGTTCGGTTTATTTGATTTGTATATTATGATTTTAATATTTACGATTACGTACGCCATCTCCACCCTGCTCGATTTCTTTATAAAATTTGACTTATATTACGAACCGGTGAATTATGCATTAAATGATACTGCTGCTCCGGTGGCCGCTTCAGCACTTGGTAAATTCAAACACGATGTATTGCAGGGTATTAATTACATTAAAAATTCGTATGTTTTCCTCCGGGTCTTTATGATGGCTGCCTTTATTAATTTCTTTGCATCCCTTATGGGGATTTATCCGGAGAAAGCGATGATTACAGAATTGAAATTCTCACCGGAAACCGTCGGAATTATTAATGCATTTGACGGTGTCGGTGTGCTGATAGCAGGGATTGTTATTGGTTCTGTAAAACAGTTTAAAAATCCTGTTGGTCTTATGAAATATTCTCTGCTGCTGTGGACATTTACAATCCCTCTGTATTTATTGCCGCTGTACACAAATATGCCGGAGATATACTCGATTGTATTCTTTGCTGCAATGGGTTTCTCTGTGGCAGCAATGCTGCAGGTTATTAATGTTCCGCTCTTCACTTACGTCCAGCTGACAGTGCCTCAGCATGTTAAAGGAAGAGTGTTTTCTGCAATCAGCCTGTTCGCTATGTCCATCGCACCGGCTGGTACTTTATTGTACGGTTTCGCATATGATTACATTCCTTTCTGGATTATTCACAGTATAAGTTTTATTGCACTTATTGCTATTACGCTTATCTTCCTCAACTCACGTGTTATCGAGGAATCCAGAGCCGATGTTGCACAAATATCAAAAGAACTTGAGGATGCTGCTTCTCTCAATGAAAACACTGATATTTAACAGTTTATATTACGCTTTGTCTGATATAATAATGAGTAATATAAACTACACAAGGATGTTTTTATGACGAATTATAAAAAAGATTATGAAAAGATATTCAGCGAATTGTCCGATGAGGATCAGCTCGCATTTAGCTCGCTCGACAGCGAGTTTGATAAAAATTTCATCACTGAGGATGCGAAGTATGAACAGCTTTATATAATGGCAGTTTCCATGATAGATGCCGGACAGAATTACGTGGAGTACTATAATGCCAAAACAAAAGATGTTGCACGCGTTGCTTCAAAAAAACTGCCTAAGTACCGCAGTAAGTACTGGTCTGATGCGGGGATTCTCGGTGTTTACTTTGCGATTCTGTTTTCAGCAACAATCTTTTTCTTTGGAGAGATTGTAATTTCCCTGGTACTTCCTGCCGTTATCGTTTTAATACTGGCTATGGTGCCTTTAATGAATCACGGTATTAAGCACCAGTCATCAGGCCGCGGCAACATGCAGACAGTTTCCGGTATTTTATTTATAATTCTGTTTGTCAGTGCAAACCTCTTAATACTGTTCATGAATTCCGACACACTCAGTCCGTTAAAAATTACGGCTTACGACGCCTCAGCCGCTGAGACGCTGCTTTACATTGTTTTCGTGATTACAGCAGCCGCTTCAATTTACTTTATTTTCAGCTCTGATTCATGGGCAAGTAAACTGATTTTTATGGTGCTTCTTATATACAGTGCTGGCCGCCTGATTCATCCGTTTGATTTCCTTAACGGATTATCGGCATTCATCGTTCAGTACTTTATGTTCATCGGGTTAATTATTATTATTATCGCCCAGTACTTAAGAACAAAAAACACAGACAGTAACTGATATTAAAAAAATGAATTTAAAAATCGCACTTGACTCCCGGAGGGAAGCAAGTGCGATTTTTTATTAATATTTTAATCCATTTCATTCGTTCTTCTTAATTTAAATGCCATTACAAATCCTATAAAGGCCAGTATCCCTGCAAACATAAATGACATATTAACACCGTGAATCATACCGGGTACACCTTCGTCCGGTTTCATCGTGTTAGTCATAATCGATACGAGCAGTGCCGTTCCTACTGCTCCGGCAACCTGTCTCATTGTATTGTTCATAGCTGTACCATGAGGTACCAGTTTGTTCGACAGCTGGTTTAAACCTTCCGTTGTCACAGGCATCATAACCATCGCTACACCAAGCATACGGAATGTATTAACGACCGCAAGATAAGTGAATGTCGTTTCTGTATTCAGATTGGCAAACATCAGTGTTGTTACGCTTAACATTCCGAGTCCGATTATCGCAAGCCATCTGGCCCCGTATTTATCGAACAATCTGCCGGTTATGGGACTCATAAGCCCCATAATCAATGCACCCGGCAGCAGCATCATGCCGGACTCCATCGCTGAAAATCCAAGCATTGTCTGCATAAAGATTGGCAAAATCACTGCGCCGCCGATCATCGACATAAAGACAATCATACCGAGTGACGTGGACAGTGTGAATATTTTATCTTTAAATACTCCAAACTCGAGCATGGGTTCTTTCAGTCTGTTCTGGCGTTTAATGAACAGTACAAGTGAGATTGCACCAACGATAATCGGAATAATCACCATAAGACTCAGCCAGCCGCTGCTTCCTGCTGCACTGAAGCCGTATAGCAGTCCGCCGAATCCAAGTGTTGACAGCATGATTGAGGTCATATCCAGTTTCGGATTCGTTTTCTCCGTTACGTTTCTTAAGATAAAATACGCTACAACGAGGTCGATTACAACGATTGGCAGCAGCATGTAGAATAATCCGCGCCATGGATAAATATCGATAAACCAGCCTGACAGCGTCGGACCGATTGCCGGTGCAAAACTGATTACAAGTCCAAACATTCCCATCGCTTTACCGCGTTCAGTACGCGGATAGACAAGGAATAGAATCGTCTGCATCAGAGGCATGATTATACCCGCACCTGCAGCTTGTAATATACGTCCTGCAAGAAGTACTGAGAACGACGGCGAGATACCGCAGATCAGCGTTCCGAGCCCAAACAGAGACATTGCTGTAAAGAATAAAGCTCTCGTGGAGAACTTGTTGATTAAAAATGCTGTAATGGGTATCATTATTCCGTTGACGAGCATAAATATCGACTGCAGCCACTGGGCTACATCGGCATCGAGTTTCAAATCCGTCATTATATGAGGGATGGCAGTTGCCAGGAGTGTTTGATTTAATATCGCTGCAAATGCTCCTGATAAGAGCACGGCCATTAATATTGTTCTGTTTCCAGCAGTCAGTTTACTGCTGTTTTCATTTCCCAAAGACATCAATTTTCCTTCTTTCATAGACTTTCACAATCATTGATTGTATAATACAACTATATAAAAAGTCAAGAAACGAATCTGAAAGGCTCGTGTTTATAAATGATTAACGATGAATCTTTAGAAACTCTGGAACTTGAGCTCGCGATGATGGTCCGCGCTTTAAGAACCAGAAGTGTAGAACTTAATAAAAAACAGGAATTAAAACGGGCAAGTTATTTAATTCTTCTGCTCATTACTAAAAACGGGCCGATGAGTGTTAAACAGATTTCAGAAAAACTCCACCTCGATATTTCGACTGTCAGCAGACAGGCAGCCGATCTCCTTGCGGATCATATGCTGTATAAAAAGCCTTCTGAAACAGACCGCCGTTCATATCTTTATGCGATTAACGATAAGGGGCTTGATATGATGAAATATATCAGACACAGCAGACAGCAGCGTTTTTCAAAAATGATAGATGAATGGGATCAGACTGAGATTGACGAGTTTGCCCATCTGCTGAAAAAATTTAACAGCCTGATGAATTAAAACAGCCGTTTCACCAATTATAGTGAAACGGCTTATTTTTTACCTGCTGATCTGTTCGTTAAAAAATGCGATTAATCTGGAGTTCATATCATCCTGATTTTCAGTATATAAATACTGATGTCCTTCGTTCTCATATGCAGTCAATTCGACATCTTTATTCTGCTCTTTCATTCTTTCATACATCTGCACGGATTCCGAGTAAGGTACCCTCACATCGTTATGAGAGTGGAAAATTCTAAGCGGACAGCGTATTCTTTGAGTGTTATTTAACGGCGCAATACACTGCATGAATTCATCGTGCCGGCCGATAAAGCCGTATTCGTGCGAACGCTGCTCGCGGCGCCAAGCCGGTGTATTAGTCAGCAGCGTCGTAAAATGCGAGATGCCGACAATATCGACTGCCCCTTTCCACAGTTTAGGGAACTGGGTAATTAAGAGCAGCGTCATAAAACCGCCGTAGCTTCTCCCCATAATAAACATATTATCTTTGTCAGACTGATGATTCTTAATCAGATGTTCTCTTAATTCAACAACATCCTTCGCCGCGTCGATACGTTTTTCCTGATTGTCGAGTCCGATATAAAACTTGGAATATCCCGTTGATCCCCGAATATTAGGCACCGCAATCTGATAGCCTTCTTTGTACAGCTTGTAATAGAGTTCATTAAATTCCGGACGCGCCTGTGATTCCGGTCCGCCATGAACGTGTATTGCTGTCGGTGTATTATCAGTATCCTGGCAATACAGGTAATAGGGCACATCCAGACCGTCAAATGACGGGTAAGTTGAATGCATCGTCTGAATTTCTATAGCCGCTTCATCGTTGCCAAACAGCTTCTCTGTGCTGCCGTCTGTCAGATCAAACTGATAGACAGCATGCGGTGTTGCCATATCCGAATACAGTGCATACAGCTTATTATTAGAATTAACAAGAGAGTGCACTACTCCTTCACTCATGAATTGCAGAGTCTCAAGCAGGTCATTCTCCACATCGTACTTAAATAATTTGGAGAAACCTTTTTTATTTACTTCAAAGATTACTGTATTTTTATCTTCAAGCACAATGACTTTCTGAATATCCCATTTAAAATAAGTCAGTTTTTTAAATTCAAATGTCTCTTTGTTCAGTTTATATAAATTTAAGTTTCCTTCCAGATAATCACTCGTAAACAATGCCTCCGAGTGATTCAATGATTGGTAATTTCCGAAACGTCCCGCCGGCAGTTCTGTATTTTTCAGCTCAGCAGTTTCCAGATTATAAAGATAAACTTTCTTATCTATATTATTTACAGCCTGGCTCATCAGCAGATGACTGTCATCAAATTTACCGATGATTGAGCTGGATGTCTCAAATGAATTAAGCACAGTGTCATGACCTTCCGAGTGTTCGATTAATTCAAACGTTTTACCATTCTTATGATGTCTTAAATAAATAAACCCGCCGTTCATATGTACACCGTAATGATGGTAGTAATCATCGTCCGCTGTCAGCTGCACTTTTTCTTCCCCTTTGAAAAAAGTCAGCTGTTCGCGTTCATTACCGTTTAAATCCGTGCCAATCAGCAGACCATTGTCTGCAAACCAGTAGTTTTTAACATTTTCCTGTTCATCCGATACTTTTACATAACTTTTACCTTTTAAATTGTAGCTGTACAGTTCGCGCTTCCCTGTCTCATCAGAGATAACATATAAATTCTCTTCGCTCTTATCCAGTTTCAATGATAGATATTTAGTAAACTCCGTCACTTCGGCACCCTCTTTTAATTATGTAATCCTTATATATAAAAATACCCTAATCCTCAATGAATTGTAAGGATTAGGGCTCATTTTCATAACTATTGCATATTAAAGTAGTCCACAGCGATCTGTGTGCCGACTTTAGCATTGTTATAAACTAATTTAATGTTGGCTTCCAGAGACTTTCCTTCTGTTTTTTCTACAATTTTACCAAGCAGGAACGGCGTTGAATCTTTACCCCCGATACCTCTTTCTTCAGCTTCTTTAACTGCTTCCATAATAATCCTGTCGATGTATTCTTTCGGCAGTTCATCACTTTCTAAAATAGGATTGGCGATAACTGCTCCGCCTTCAAGTTCAAGGTCATGTTTTGCTTTAATAATTGCTGCAATATCTTTGGTAGTCTGTGCTGTTGTGTTTAATTTAATATTGCTTGTGCGTGTGAAGAATGCCGGAAGTACTTCAGTCTGATAACCGATCACAGGTACACCTTTAGTTTCAAGATACTCCATCGTCTTTTCAAGATCTAAAATAGATTTGGCTCCTGCACAGATAACAGCTACATCAGTTTTCCCCAACTCGTCAAGGTCTGCTGAAATATCCATAGTTTCTTCAACTCCGCGGTGTACACCACCGATTCCTCCTGTAACAAAGAATTTAATACCTGCCATTTCAGCACAAATCATTGTCGATGCCACAGTTGTTGCTCCAATGCGCTTAGTTGCAATAATTTCTGCAAGGTCACGTCGTGAAACTTTTGCTACACCTTCAGAGTTTCCTAATTTTTCAAGTGAAGCTTCATCAAGTCCGATTTTAATTCTGCCGTCCATAATTGCAATTGTTGCAGGAACTGCTCCTCCTTCACGAACGATATTCTCAACGGTTTTAGCCATTTTAACGTTTTGCGGATAAGGCATCCCGTGTGAAATAATAGTTGATTCCAAAGCAATTACCGGTTTATTGTTTTCCAAAGCTTCTTTAACATCCGGATGCAATTCGATTAAATGATTCATTTAACTTCCTCCATGTCTTTAATAAGTTGTTTTTCTGTTAAGTCCTGACGTACAGTATATTCTGTTTCTATTGTTTTACTGCTGTTCACCAGCGCCATCTTAACGATGTCATCAATCGGATAGCCTTTCAGCCAGCCAAATACAATTGCGCTGGAAAACGAATCTCCGGCCCCTGTAACGTCGACAACTTTTTCTGATGGGATTATGCTGTAAATCTTACCGCCGCCGTTCTTGCTGATGTAAGCCAGTGATTTGACGCCATTTGTAACGATTACGTGATTGACTCCGGCATCATTCCACAATGTTGCTGCTTTAAGCAGCTCATCGTCGCTGTTTATCTTAATATTAAAATGAGCTTCTGTCTCGTCTCTGTTAACAATCAGCCAGTCAACCGGATTAAGGTTGTCAGGCAGTCTGTTCATCTTCGGTCCCGATACCGGAATCAGCACAAGGTTAAGATTGTACTTCTCCGCATAAGCACACAAGAAGTCGAGGGAAACTTTAGGTGTATTTAAATCTGCAATGATACACTTCGCACGCTTTAATATGTAAGTCTGCTTAATCAGCACTTCAGGTGTCAGATGATCGTATATATTCATATCGGCAAAGCCGTACTCCATTTCCCCTTCATTACTGATCAGAGCTGTATAGCACCCTGTACTCTGTCCTTCTATATGCTCAGCAAAATCCAGATTGATAAACTGAGAGGTCTGTTCCTCAATTGTTTTCCACTCGCCATCATCACCGCGTGCTGTAATTAATGCAACACTTTCTCCAAGTCTCCCGAGGTTCTCCCCGATGTTACGCGCAACACCACCGACAGAATGTGAAGACTGAATCGGATTCGATGTTCCCTGGATAAGTTCATCGTGAACAAAAAACTTACGGTCTACGTTCGCTGCGCCGACACATACTATCGGATACTCTCTGTTCAGTACGTATGCCTGACCCTGAATAAATTCTTTCCTAACAAGATTGGATACTATCGAAGCTACAGCTGAACTTGTCAGCCCTGCCTTTTCCGCCAGCTCTTTTTGTGAAATAAACGGGTTGTCTTTTATGTAATTTAAAACGTCATTTTCTTTAGGATGCATTGTTATCCTCCCAACTCACTTTTCACTGTTTTAAAAATCAGATTATTTAAGCAGTAAAAACTCACTTTAACATAAAACAGCAGTCTTTTTGTGAAAAAATAACAAAATCATTAATATATATGAGAATGTTTGCACTAATCTGTACAACAGTAATATTTAAAATATATATCTTATAAAATAATTATTTAAGATTCATATAAGAACAGTCAGACTTCACTGATGCTATTCAGGCAGTATCCAGCGCATTGTTAAAAATAAACACAAAAAAACACTGCACAATTAAGTGCAGTGTTTCTGTATACCACCGGTCGGGATCGAACCGACACTCTCTAACGAGAATTGGATTTTGAGTCCAACGCGTCTGCCTGTTCCGCCACGGTGGCTAAGTAAAAAAAAAGACTAATTAGTAATCTAATTAGTTTAAAAGTATAAAGCGGAAGATAGGATTTGAACCTATGTCTTGCTTCAGGAAGAAGCATGTTCTGAACACTAAACTACTTCCGCATAAAAGTATAGTTAAAGGCGCCAACCGGATTTGAACCGGTGATAGAGGATTTGCAGTCCTCTGCCTTACCACTTGGCTATGGCGCCAAAGGAAATAAAAAACTGGGCTGGAAGGATTCGAACCTTCGCGTCACGAGACCAAAACCCGTTGCCTTACCGCTTGGCTACAGCCCAAAAATGGGGCGGCTGATGGGGATCGAACCCACGCATGCCGGAACCACAATCCGGTGTGTTAACCACTTCACCACAACCGCCATTTTAGAAAATATGCAGGGGTAGTAGGAATCGAACCCACATCAAAGGTTTTGGAGACCTCTATATTACCATTATACGATACCCCTATACTAATGGAAGGGGGCAGATTCGAACTGCCGAACCCGAAGGAGCGGATTTACAGTCCGCCGCGTTTAGCCACTTCGCTACCCTTCCGTAAAAGAATGCCGGCCAGAGGACTTGAACCCCCAACCTACTGATTACAAGTCAGTTGCTCTACCAATTGAGCTAGGCCGGCTAAAATGGTGGTTCAGGACGGAATCGAACCGCCGACACTGTGAGCTTCAATCACATGCTCTACCAACTGAGCTACTAAACCACTATATATGAATTTGTTTTTAAATTAAAAATGGCGGTCCCGACGGGAATCGAACCCGCGATCTCCTGCGTGACAGGCAGGCATGTTAACCGCTACACCACGGGACCTGAAATATAATCTTACATAAAAATAATTGCGGGAGAAGGATTCGAACCTACGACCTCCGGGTTATGAGCCCGACGAGCTACCACTGCTCCATCCCGCGATAATATTATTAAATTAAAAATGGCGGAGGAAGAGGGATTCGAACCCCCGCGAGCCGTTAAGCCCCTGTCGGTTTTCAAGACCGATCCCTTCAGCCGAGCTTGGGTATTCCTCCGCGATATAAAGTTTAAGCTATGGTGGACCTTGCAGGACTCGAACCTGCGACCCAACGGTTATGAGCCGTTTGCTCTGACCAACTGAGCTAAAGGTCCAAAAATGGTGGCGGCAGAGGGGATCGAACCCCCGACCTCACGGGTATGAACCGTACGCTCTAGCCAGCTGAGCTACGCCGCCGAGTTAAATTAAGTATCACTATAACTAAGACTTTTTTTAAAATTAATGGTGGAGACTAGCGGGATCGAACCGCTGACCTCCTGCGTGCAAGGCAGGCGCTCTCCCAGCTGAGCTAAGCCCCCATTAAATAGGTATATCATTTTTTTAAAAAGAGTCGGGAAGACAGGATTCGAACCTGCGACCCCTTGGTCCCAAACCAAGTGCTCTACCAAGCTGAGCTACTTCCCGTTTCTATAAGCGCGCCCAAGAGGAGTCGAACCCCTAACCTTCTGATCCGTAGTCAGACGCTCTATCCAATTGAGCTATGGGCGCATTGCTGTATTAAATTCAATATGGTGCCGAGGACCGGAATCGAACCGGTACGATAATCACTTATCGCAGGATTTTAAGTCCTGTGCGTCTGCCAGTTCCGCCACCCCGGCTTAAACTGGAGCGGAAGACGGGATTCGAACCCGCGACCCCCACCTTGGCAAGGTGGTGTTCTACCACTGAACTACTTCCGCTGACTATACTATTTGTAAAACATTATTTAAAAATGGTGCGGGTAAAGGGAGTCGAACCCCCACGCCGTGAAGCGCTAGATCCTAAGTCTAGTGCGTCTGCCAGTTCCGCCATACCCGCATATTAGAATGTGAGCCATGCAGGATTCGAACCTGCGACCCTCTGATTAAAAGTCAGATGCTCTACCAACTGAGCTAATGGCTCTCGTTAAGAGATGGTGCCGGCCAGAGGACTTGAACCCCCAACCTACTGATTACAAGTCAGTTGCTCTACCAATTGAGCTAGGCCGGCTACATGGTGGAGAATGACGGGTTCGAACCGCCGACCCTCTGCTTGTAAGGCAGATGCTCTCCCAGCTGAGCTAATTCTCCATGTAAGATACTATTATCTTATATTATGACCGATAAATCAATCATAATTTTATTTAATTTTCAAAAACTATGTAACAGCCTGGCAGCGTCCTACTCTTGCGGGACGTCAGTCCAACTACCATCGGCGCTGGAGAGCTTAACTGCTGTGTTCGACATGGGAACAGGTGTGGC
>NZ_JACHFF010000002.1 GCF_014207425.1 Jeotgalicoccus coquinae
TTAAACTTAAGCTCTTTGTGATACTGCTGACAGTATCTCGTTTGCGTTTTAATTGTTCGCCTCAATCTGTGCTCCTATATAATAGAAGACTTTTTTATTCGGAATTAAACGTTGACATATTGTCATTCAGTTTTCAATGTTCTTTGTGTGTTTTCTGCAATCTCGTTGACTGCTTAGTTATCTTAACACGTCTGTTTTACAGATGCAACAACTATTATTAAGTTCTTGTTAAGATTATAAAGTTTTGATTACATCGCGTTTGGAGCGACCTTTATATCTTAGCACATCCAACATTCAGATACAACAACTAATTTCGATTTGTTTTGTTAAGTTTTGTTTGCCGTGTTTAGACGACTTACATATCATAACATGTCTACTTTACAGATGCAACAACTTTTTTAAAGTTATATTTAACTTGTTAAGTTTTGTTGCGTCGTGTTTTGACGACTTTTATATCTTACCAAGCTACGGCGGATACGTCAACGCTTTTTATGCATTCTTTATATATAATATATAAAAAGCCCGCAGAACGTTGATTCTGCGGGCTTTACGCTTACTATATTCTTTTAGGCAATGCACATTAATACATTATTTCTTATTATTATCCTGTTTCGAAGCTTGTCTGGTCTTATTCTTGTAGCCCATCTTCTCACGCGCTTTAATCTGGTTTTCCTCTTTAGCACGTTTTACTTCTGCTTCTTTTTTCAGTTCTTCACGTTTCTGTTCGTTAATATCACTTCTCGTAATACGTCCTCTTTCACGTTTCTCCTGCTCAGAGTCTTCTATATACTTAGGCAGTCTGATCAGCTGGTAGGCGTTTGTCAGAATTACTGTAAAGACAGAACGGTAAATCCAGTTCGTATCTTCCACTGATATAAACGGCAGCAGCGTCAGTGACGTCATAAAAATCATAAAGAACAGTGAAGATATAAATACGTTTGATTCAGTAATCATATTCTTATAGTATGCAAAACCGGTTCCGGCAATTACTACTATAATCGGTATCCAAATAAATGACCATGTAGATCCGTGGTCTATACCGACTTGTCTGAAGCGCAGATAGAACAGGTCGAATATCGCATACATTATTAGAAGGAGCTGGATATACGGCCATGCTCTTCTGAATATTCCCATGCCGAGTGGATGGATGAATAAGTATATGTAGAAAACAACCTGGCTGACTGTCGCTATTAACAGTCCGTAACCGAGCATAAATGTAAAGCCGACAAGGAAATCACCGAACTGTGCCTCGAACAAATACTTTGTTACAGTATCGTATTCTGTTACGAGACTGATTGCGGTAGTAATCCCCGCACCAATCAGTAAGGTAACAAAATAAAATTTAACCAAATACTTTGACGTCATTCAGCAGTGCCCCCGATCACTTTCTTCGCCATTTCTGTGTACACTGCACTGATTTCATCATTTTCATATACTGACGGCGCAAAATCTTTTTCGTTCCATTTCGGCTGGCCAAGAGGCAGCTGGCCAAGTAATGGCGTGTTTAATTCATCTGCAAGTTTCTGCCCGCCGCCTTTACCGAAGATATATTCTCTGTTTCCTGTTTCTTTACTTTCAAAGTAACTCATGTTTTCTACTACACCGATAATTTCGTGATCCGTGTGCTGAGCCATTGCTCCCGCTCTTGCTGCAACAAATGCCGCAGTCGGATGCGGTGTTGTAACGATAATTTCCTTACTGTGCGGCAGCATCTGGTGAATATCCAGTGCCACGTCGCCTGTACCCGGAGGCAGATCCAGCAGCAGATAGTCTAAATCTCCCCACTTCACTTCTTCGAAGAAGCTTGTCAGCATCTGTCCTAACATCGGTCCTCTCCATATAACAGGAGTATTCTCTTCAACGAAGAATGCCATTGAAATCACTTCAACACCAAATCGTTTTACAGGAATAATCGTTTCACCGTCAAGCATCGGACGTTCTGTAATACCCATCATGTCCGGTACACTGAAACCGTAAATATCCGCATCAATCAGACCGACTTTTTTACCTTCTCTTGCGAGTGCAACTGCAAGGTTAACTGCAACTGTTGATTTACCGACGCCGCCTTTACCTGATGCCACTGAAATAAATTCTGTTTTACCAAGTGTGAAGCCGCGCTCCATTGCACTTCCGCGCGTTGAACGGAATTTCTCAATTGTCTCATCCGGCAGTTCTTCGAAACGAAGACCGACACTGTCTGCGCCTTCTTCTTTAAGCAGGCTGACGATTTTCATCTGCAGCTCAAGCTGTTCCTGACCGCCCTGACGGCCGATTGCTATTTTAACACTGACGTGTTTTTTCTCTTCTTTAATACTGATCTCTAAAATACCTTCAGTTTCACTGATCGGCACGTTTAAAATCGGGTCTTCCAAATTTCCTACGAGTTCTCTTACCTGACTTTCAGTAATCATGTATATGCTCCTTCATTCGACTTGATTCAATACTGTTAATAATAACACAACATCAGTACTACTAATATATTCCAAAAGTGAATTTCCGGTTACATTTCAAAAACGATGTCACCGTCGATAATTGTTTTTAAAACTTTCGTTTCTTTAAGCTCATCCGGGCTTACTGTCATGACATCTCTGTCCAGCACGATAAAGTCCGCAAAATAACCCGCTTCGATTTTACCCTGTATATTCTCTCTGTAGACAATCTTAGCCGCTTCAACGGTATACATCTTAAATGCGTCAAAACGGGAAACAATTTCTGCCGGATTATAAACCGCGCCGTTATCTTCACGTGTCATCAGTGCGTGGATACCAAGAAAAGGATTTACTTTTTCAATCGGTGCATCGGATGAACCGCCCATAATGACACCTTTATCGAGGAGAGTTTTAAACGGATACAGATATTTCGCGCGTTCTTCTCCTATATACTCCGCTACCCAGGGCATATCGGAAGTCAGGAATGTCGGCTGAATATCACAGACAACCGGCAGATTTGCAATACGATCAATTAAATCCGGACGCAGCAGACTGATATGAATCAGACGATCATGCTTGCCTTTTGGCACAGGATATTTCTCAATGGCATCAAGCACCATTTCAATTGCATGATCACCGATCATATGAACAGCAACCGCATCATTGTTTGAGCGGGCAGTCTGAACCATCTGCTCCAGTTTCTCCACTGTATGAATCTGCAGTCCTTTATCAGTTGAATCCACATACGGTTCGCTGACCAGTGCGGTCTTCGCACCGAATGCACCATCTGCGAAAATTTTCATTGCGTCGCGTTCAACAAAGTTCTCTTTATATATCTTGTCTGCGTTAACAACATCTTCATATACCTGTTCATGCGTCAGCAGATTCACTCTGAATTTTAATGCATCTTTACCGAGTGTATTTAAATAAGCATCGAGCGGAACATTAAAGTCACCGTAATACGCAAGATCTTCAGTGTGTGCATTCGCAATACCGAGCGACTGTAAATATTTCACGCCGCGTGCAATATCTTCTCCGAGCGATTCAGTCGTATCTTCAACCGTTGCCGCACGTATTTCTTCGAAGGCTTTATCGTATACCCATCCTGTCAGTTCACCGTGTTCGTCCCGTTCAAAATATCCACCTTCAGGATTTTCAGTATCTTTCGTAATGTTCAGTGCTTCAAATGCTGCCGAGTTCACCACACCGGCATGTGCACAAATACGTGTAATGAGAGTTGGCTTATCCGTCAGCTCATCAAGTTCTTTAATAGAGATTTTATATTGGTCTTCAAAGTTATTTTCATCGTAGCCGAGAATGTTGTTCCACGTACGGTTCGTTTTGAATGCTTTGACCTGCTGTTTCATTTCATCAATATCCGTCACATCATCAAGTGCAAGCAGTTCCAGCTTCTTGCCGATCATGACCAGATGCTGATGCACATCTGTTAATGCGGGCATCATAGTTTTACCCTTCAGATCGATAAATTCATCCGCCAGCATTTCCAGTTCTTCATACCTGCCTGTTTTTTCAATCAGTCCGTTACTTATTAATACAGCGTTCACCGTATCCATGTTCCCGGTCATCGTATAGATTGTTCCGTTATAATATAATGTCGACATTTACCCCATACCTTTCATCCATAAAAAAATACTTTCATATATTATTATATATGAAAGTATTTCCAGATTCATTTATCGTTCACTTAATTTTTTACTGCGGTCTCGCGCGCTGCCAAGTGTCTCAAAAATGATTTCCTGCAGTTTTGATTCGCTGAGCGTATCGAGACCCGCTTCAGTCGTACCTGCTTTTGATGTAATATCCGTACGCAGTTTTTCAAATGACTCAGAACGTTCCGCTAAAGTTTTACCTGTGCCGATAACCAGATTTCTTGTCAGTTTATCTGCATCCTCTTTTGAAAACCCAAGCTCTTCAAGACTTTTTGCATACTGTTCATATATATAGTACAGAAATGCAGGACCTGAACCGGTCGCTGCCGTAATATTATCCATGCCTTCTTCGCCGACGACAACATTTTTGCCAAAGCTCGCCATCAGTTCAATAAGTTCATCTCTGTTCTTGAAGTTATCCGAGAATGCGATTCCGTTAACAGAGTACTGAACCATCGCATTGGTATTCGGCATAATTCTCGCAACAGGATTATCCATACCTGTTTCTTCCTGAATCGTTGAAATATGAATACCTGCCATTACCGATATCAGTTTCGTTTTCTCTTCAAGATGCGGACGGATACGTTTTGCAACATCGCTGAAGTTCTGCGGCTTGCTTGCAAGAATGATGTAGTCTGCGTCTTTACACAGCTCCGCATCATCATATGATACATTCACACCAAGTTCTTCTTTAAATTCCATCGCTGCTACACGGTTTGATTTGCTCGTAATATAAATATCATCCGGTTTGACGATACCTTTATCAATCATACCTGTAAATATTGCACTGGCCATATTGCCTGCGCCAAAAAATACTATTTTCATTATTTCCACCCCGGTCAGTTTATTATACGTAAGCTGTATATATTATCATACTATTTCATGTATGCTGCATCAGATGTAAAAAACGATTGCTGTATAGTGGCATATTGCTGCAATAATGATAAAAAAGTGCCAGATCATATGGAAATATTTACGTGTTTTCTGAGCATAAAACCATGCACCTGCAGTGTATGACAATCCGCCGAGTAAAATCAGTACGATAAATACCCACGAAGTTTCACTTATAATAGAAGGAATGAACGCAACTGCAGACCATCCCATAATTAAATAAATCGCCAGACTGACTTTTTCGTTCACGACAGGGGACAGTACTTTATATAAAATACCGAGTATTGTCGCAGTCCACTGGATAATCAGTATGACTATGCCGAACGTTCCGCCGACGACAGAAATTGCTATCGGCGTATACGTTCCTGCAATCGCAACATAAATAAAGCTGTGATCGAGAAGACGCATAACATATTTATGACTCGTATTGTGCTCCATCGAATGATAAAGTGTCGATGTCAAAAACATTAACAGCATACTGATGACGAATATCGAACCGCCGACAGCGTGCGGCGTGCCGCCCGCTTCATACATATAAACAGCAGTAAACGGCAGCAGCATGATAAATACTATCGCTGCAACACCATGACTGACCGCATTACCCACCTCTTCGCCGAATGTGAGTGGTACGACATTTTTCAATGTACGTTCTATTCTAGTTGATACTTCTTCTTCATTGTATTTGCTGCGCTTTGAATTTGACTCTTCGGTCATTAAATCAGTCCTTCTTCAGTTAAATCTTTAGCAGCAGTTTCGATGCTGTCATTTCCAGCTTTATTTTTAAGCGGTGAGAATTCACCTTTTCTGTCTACCTGTAATGTGTTGTGTTTATCAGCATACTTAAATGCGTCGAAGTAGAACTTCTCAAACTTCAGTACTTCCTCTTTCACAACCGATAACTCACCGTCAAGGTGTTCCAATTTTTTCAGGGCCAGATGGTAAGGCATTTCACCGTCAGCTGCTTTGTTTAAAAAGTTTGTTGAGTACATGTGGATACCAATATTGGCATTCGTGAATTTATCTTCGCTGCCTGCAGGCAGTTCTGTATATTCAACAACACCTTTGTCACCGTTCATTATTGCCAGACGGCCGACCGATTCACCTGATTTTGGTGTAATTGATTTCGATGTAATATCGTTGTTTTCTGTAACGTGAAGGCCGACAAGTGCCGGATCAAGCACCTTAACTACAACGTTGTCAACGTTATTCATAAATACGTGCTGCACGCCGTTCGCTTCCATTTCATTAAGCATGCCGCTGTTTTTTAATGAACTGAAGATACCGCCGTTGCCGTTAGGCGTCAGCATAATATTCTGCTCAGCAGTCAGCATCAGTTCGCCGTCTTTAGTTAATGGCGGGAAGTGCTCCTGTTTAAAGAAATGAATGTTTTCTTCAGGCACGTTAAAGAATCCGTGCTCTTTAAAGAAGAGAAGCGTTTCTTCATGATTTATATCACTCGTCATGATGTACCAGTGAACTTTCAGTTCGCCTGCTTCATTTTTATACTTGAGGATTTGCCTTGCCTGCAGTTCGAATAATGACACGCCGTCAAAAGAGAATGTTCCTTTCGGACCCGGGTGCTCAAGTCTGGTACCCTGACCGCCGGCCATCAGTACAACTGCAACTTCACCATCGCGAACTGCTTTGTCTGCCGCTTCACTTACAGCGTCAAGATCAAGTTCTGATTTAAGGACATAAGGGACTTCTTCTACTGAAGATAAATCCACTTCTGTCTGATTCACATATGTTTTATCGTAAACACGTTCGACAGTTTTAATATCGAGTGCATCAAATTGTTCTCTTACTTCATTCTGCTTAGTTTCTTCAAGCTTGCTGTATTGCGGAATCCATTTTTCAATCATGTTTTTTCTCCTAACTTATGAAGTAATAATACGTTTGATGAGCTGAGTTTTCTTCTGTTCTTTACCTAAGTGGTAGCTGGCTGTAATTTTCTGAACAACATTTTCCACGTTTTCAGTGTTTGATGCAATTTTAGCAATCACATCGCCTTTGTTTACGTAGTCGCCGACTTTCTTTTCAAGGACAATACCGACCGCAAGGTCGATTTGATCTTCTTTAGTCTGACGTCCCGCACCAAGAAGCGATGCTGCAACACCGATATTTTCTGCATCGATGACTTCAACGTATCCTTCTTCATCTGAAGTTACATCGCAGTGGTATTCTGCCTGCGGCAGATTTTCAGGATTGTCGACAAGTGAACCGTCGCCGCCCTGGTTGTTAACGAATACTTTAAATTTCTCTAAAGCACTGCCGTCTTTAATAACCGCTTCAAGCATCGTGCGTGCTTCTTCAAGATCTTTCGCTTTTCCGCCGACAACTGCCATCTGCGCTGCAAGCGTTAATGATAATTCAGTTAAGTCTTCAGGACCTTCGCCTTTAAGCGTATCAATGGCTTCTTTAACTTCGTTCGCATTACCGACAGCATAGCCGAGCGGCTCTTCCATGCTTGAAATAATCGCCATCGTGCGGCGGCCGACATCATTACCGATGCGTACCATTGTTTCAGCAAGTGCGACTGCATCTTCCTCAGTCTTCATGAATGCACCATCTCCGACTTTAACATCGAGTACAATGGCATCTGCACCTGCAGCAATTTTCTTACTCATAATTGAGCTTGCGATTAGCGGGATAGAGTTTACCGTTGCTGTAACATCACGCAGTGCATAGATTAATTTATCAGCAGGAGTCAGGTTGCCCGACTGTCCGATAACTGCAACTTTGTCCTGGTTAACAAGGTTTACGAAATCATCCTGGGTTAATTCAACGTGGAACCCTTTTAAAGCTTCAAGCTTATCGATTGTTCCGCCTGTGTGACCGAGACCGCGTCCGCTCATTTTTGCAACTGGTACGCCGAGTGCTGCTACTAAAGGTGCAAGCACTAATGTCGTTGTATCGCCGACACCGCCTGTAGAATGTTTATCAACTTTAATTCCGTCGATTGCAGATAAATCAATCTGATCGCCCGAATTAACCATTGCCATTGTCAGGTTAGCAGACTCTTCAGGTGTCATATCGTTGAAGAAAACAGCCATTAATAACGCTGATGCCTGATAGTCCGGAATTTCACCATTTGTATATCCATTAATGAAGAATTCGATTTCTTCTTTAGTCAGTTCTTTGTTGTCACGCTTGTTTGCTATAATATCTACCATTCTCATTGTAAAGTACTCCTTCTATTTAGACGTTGCCGTCCATTCCTTCTTATTTTTATAACGTTTCGTATGCGCATAAATATTCTCTGCCGCATAATCTTCATTAGTATACACTGTTATATCGAAATATGTGCCATTTTCACTGTGTTTTTCATTAGTATAAGTATCCTTCAAATGAACAAACAAATTCCTCATTGCTGTCTGGTCAAGGCTCGGATATTCACGTAAAATCCTCTTGTGCAGCTCGCCGTTATTATCCAGTACTTCCTGCACCACGATTACAAACGACTCATCATCCTTAATCACATCATCAAAAATATTAGTCTGTCCGCGTTCAGCCATCGTAAACCCTCCTCTCTGTTTAACAGGCATATCCATTTCATCTTTTTAATATCTTCATTATACTTAAAATATGCTGTAATTCATAACATGAACATAAATCAGGAGGTACAAATATGCAGGACTTACAAGGGAAAACTGCTTTAGTTACCGGCGGTTCGCGAGGAATTGGTTTGAAAACCGCGCAGGCGCTTGCAGACAACGGCGTTAACGTGGCAATTGTCGGCCGTGATAACGAGTCTTTAAAGGATGCACTTTTAACATTGGAGAAAAAAGATGTAAAAGCAATCGCCATCAGCGGTGATGTTTCAGTTAAAGAAGATATACAAAGTATTGTGGCCGAAGTATTAGATGATTTCGGAAAAATCGATATACTGATTAATAATGCAGGAATTATGGGAAACGGCAGTTTCTTCGATGATAATGAAGACATGTTCCGCCGGATGATCGATGTTAACGTATTCGGCATGTACTATATGATGAAAGAAGTTCTTTCTCATATGAAAGAGCAGAATTCAGGCGATGTAGTTAATATTGCATCTGTATCCGGACTGCGGTCATCGGCAGGCAGTGCATTATATTCAGCAACTAAACATGCAGTCATCGGTCTCACTGAAGGTGTGATGCGTGAAGTTCGCAAAAACAACATACGCGTACAGTATTTAACACCGTCCGCAGTGCTGACAGATTTAATCGGTACGCCGACACTCGATCCTGAAACGATGACTCACCCTGAAGATATCGCTGACATTATCGTCAATCAGCTGAAAATTCATCCGCGTACATTCGTTAAAAACAGCGAAATGTGGGCAACCAATCCGCAAAATGCAGAATAAATTAAAATTTAAAAATTACCGTTTGGAAGGCTTTCTTTCCAAACGGTTTCTTTATGCCTTCATTTTATTTGGCTTGACTAAATTTAAAGTTTAGGGTAGCCTAACGACATACGATTATATAAAGGAGTTTCTTTATGAGAAAAATACTTATACTGACATTAACAGCACTTTTCCTTTCTGCATGCAGCGGCGGGACAGCAGCTGATAATGATAAACCGAATCTTGCTGTAACGACGACGTTTATCAATGACATGGTTGCTGTTTTGGAAAATGGCGTGGACGGTTTTAATACGGAAATGATTATTCCTGCCGGCGAAGACCCGCATGTTTATGAACCGAAAGCAAGCGACCTTCGTGTACTGGGCAATGCAGATGTAACGCTGTATCACGGCTTAAATTTCGAAGGACGAATGACAGCTATTTTAACTGAAGGCGTTTCTATTACTGAAGACTTTCAATATGAAAACCTCGAGGAAATGGAGGAAGAAGACGGTACAACAGCAGATCCGCATTTCTGGTTCGATATCGGATTATATAAACAGGCATTCACTGCTGTTAAAGATACTCTGATTAAATATAATCCCGGGGATGCTGGTTTGTATGAGCAGAATTACAAGTACTACATCACTGAGCTCGATGAGCTGGATCAGTTCGTGACTGACCGTATCAATGAGATTCCGGAAGATTCACGAATGCTGATTACACCGCATGATGCTTTCGGCTATCTTGAAAGCAGCTATGATATCGAAGTACACGCACCGCAGGGGTTCTCTACAGACAGTGAAGTATCGAATAATCAGATTCAGGCAACTGCAAAACTGATCGCGGATAATAATATTAAATCGATTTTCGTTGAAACAACAACGAATCCCGACCGCATGACCCGCCTGAAAGAAATCGTCCGTTCACAGGGCGGCGATGTAGAAGTGGTCAGCGGAGAAGACAATGAACTGTTGTCCGATTCACTCGCACCAGAAGGCAGCCCCGGTGATACATATATAGATATGTACCGCCATAACATTAATATTATTGCCGACCATTTAAAATAAGGAGGATAAGCGATGACTGAATATGCAATCAGCACGAAAAATCTGAGTGTAGCCTACAGCGATAAACCGGTAATCTGGAAACTCGATATCGGCGTTGAAACTGGAAGCCGCACTGCTATCGTCGGACCAAACGGAGCCGGTAAATCCACATTAATTAAAGCCATTATGAAATTAGTCAAACCTGTATCCGGCGAATCCGCGGTATTAGGCAGCACGCATAAATCCGCACTTAAAGAAGTTGCTTACGTCCCGCAAAAAGGCGAAGTGAACTGGGACTTCCCCGCTACTGTTTTTGATGTGGTGCTTATGGGACGTTACGTTCACAAAGGATTATTTAAGCGCCCGAATAAAAAAGATAAAAAAATTGCGCTCGATGCACTCGAAACGATGAAGATGTCACAGTTTAAAGACCGTCAGATTTCAGAGCTTTCGGGCGGTCAGCGTCAGCGTGTCTTTTTAGCCCGGGCCATTGCACATGATGCGAACATTTATATTATGGATGAACCGCTTCAGGGGATAGATATTACGACAGAAAAACTGATTATCGATACGATGAAAAAACTTCAGGCTGAAGGCAAGACGTTTTTAGTTGTACATCATAACCTCAATACAGTTCCCGACTATTTTAACCGGGTCATTATATTAAACAAGGAAATTATTGCAGCAGGTCCGGTGGAAGATGTCTGGACTGAAGATAATATTAATGCGGCATATTATGAAAAGAGTGATGAATCATGGATATCCTGACGAGTTACTCTTTTCTGATTGTCGCAATCGGCACCGTCATTTTATCAGCAGCTGCAGGTATCGTCGGTACAATCAGTGTCATTAAAGGACAGAGCTTAATCGGTGATGCAATCGGGCACGCTACATTTCCCGGTGTCGTCCTCGCATTTATGCTGTTTAACGTTATGGAAACTTCCATACTCGTAATCGGTGCTGTGCTGTTCGGCATAATCGCTTTTCAGCTGATTCATATCATTACCGGTTCTTCTAAAATCACACTCGACAGTGCGCTCGCATTAGTACTATCCGGTTTTTTCGGTCTCGGCATGGCATTGAAAAGTTATGTACAGGGCAATCCGTACTTCAGCGGGACACAGGGCATCGATGATTTCATCTTTGGCCAGGCCGCATATATGTTAAAAAGCGATGTTTACTTAATTATTGCAGCATCCGTTGTAAGCCTTGTGCTCTTTTTCATTCATTATCAGCAGTTGAAAATTTATACGTTTGATCCGGTATATGCCCGTACGGTCGGCATCAGTATCCGATTTATGAATGTACTCGTACTTGCTATGACTATCATGCTGATTGCTGTCGGTTTGAAAGCCGTCGGCGCTGTGCTGATTGTTAATATTTTAATTGCACCGGCAGTGACCGGTACGCTGTGGTCGAATAAGTTTATGACTGTACTGATTATCGCTGCAGCTTCGGGCGGAATGTCCGCGTTTATCGGCACGTATATTTCTACAGCATTAACGGGAATCGCAACAGGTCCTGCAATTATACTTGCACTGAGTGTATGCGTGGTATTCTCTATGCTGTTTGCGCCTAAAGGCATACTCGCGAAACGAAGCCGTTTAAGAAAGCTGGGTGAAGCCGTATGATAGAAGTATTTGCAGTGCTTTTAGTCACCGCTCTCGCCACCAGTCTGCTCGGAGTGTTCCTCGTATTAAAAGGACAGGCAATGACAACCGATGCAATCAGCCACACGATACTGCTCGGTATCGTTCTCGCATTTTTCATTACTGCTGACCTGCGTTCTCCTCTGTTAATTATCGGAGCTGCAGTCATCGGACTGATCACTGTATATTTAATAGAACTCGTTACTTCATCCGGCATGATGAAACAGGACGCTGCAGTAGGTATTGTCTTTACAGCATTGTTTGCAGGTGCTGTAATTTTAGTATCACGTTATGCAGATGATGTTCATCTGGATATCGATGTCGTGCTGATGGGGCAGGTACTGTTTGCACCATTGAACCGTGTGGACATTCTGGGTGTGAGTCTTCCCTATGCGCTTGTACAGCTGACTGTAATTTTGATTATCAATATATTATTCATTCTGATGTTTTATAAGGAACTTAAAGTGACGAGTTTTGACCCGGTTTATGCTGCGGCTGCGGGAATCAGTACAACGCTGATATACTATCTGCTGATGACGCTCGTGTCTGTTACAGCGGTGACCGCATTTGATGCAGTAGGCTCTATTCTCGTTATAAGCTTTTTCGTCACACCGGCAATTACTGCTTACCTGGTCACCAAACGTTTATCCCATATGATCTGGCTGACATTGCTGACTGCTGCATTCAACAGTCTCGCCGGATGCACATTCGGATACTTTACCGATATTTCCATATCGGGCAGCGTCGCATCAGTTTCACTTCTGACATTTTTAGCAGTGTTCTTTTGCAATAAAAACGGATGGATACGGAAGACTTTGAAATCACGCCGTATGCTCCGGAAAATTTAATTTGCCTGTTTCGTCAAAGTTCTTCATAATTAAAGATGAATTTTGTGAATGGAGGGTTACAATGAGCCCAACAAAAGAAGATTATTTAAAGGTGCTGTTTGAACTTGGAGCGTGGAAAATCCAGGTGCCGAATAAAGAAATTGCCGAGCGGCTGAATATCTCTCCGCCGACAGTGACTGAAATGATGAACAGTCTTGTTAAAACAGGCTGGGTCGAATATACACCTTATAAAGGAAGTATGCTGTCAGAAGCAGGTGCTGAATACGCGAAAAAGCTGATTCGAAAACATCGTTTGTGGGAAGTGTTTCTCGTTAAGAATCTCGATTTCAATATCGATGAAGTACATAACGAAGCCGAACTGCTGGAGCACTCGACGAGTGATATTTTAGCAGATCAGCTGGAGAAATATTTAGGCTATCCGGAACACTGCCCACACGGCGGTGCCATCCCGCTTGAACTGATGGATACACAGGAAAAAGTATCGATACGTTTATCGGATATTAAAAACGACGATATTATCAGCGTCGCAAGAATATTAAATGAAGAAAAACTCGTGCAGCACTTTAAACGTGCGAATCTGAATATCAATGACGATATTCAAATTACCGGACGCGATAAAACTATCGATTTACTATACATTACAAACCATACCACCGGTGAAGAAATTGAATTAAGCCGGACGATTGCGCAATATTTGTTTGTAGTTGATAAAAGTGAATGATTGGGTGTTTGTGGTTAAGATGGAAGTTGGAAGTTCTATGAGCGCTCTTCATAGAGTGCCAAAACTGTCGGGAGTTCTATGAGCGCTCCTCATAGAGCACCGAAACTGTCAGGAGTTCTATGAGCGCTCTTCATAGAGTGCCGAAACTGTCAGGAGTTCTATGAGCGCTCCTCATAGAGATCCAAAACCGTCAGAAGTTCTATGAGCGCTCTTCATAGAGATCCAAAACTGTCAGAAGTTCTATGAGCGCTCTTCATAGAGATCCAAAACTGTCAGAAGTGCTATGAGCGCTCTTCATAGAGTGCCGAAACCGTCAGAAGTTCTATGAGCGCTCCATCAGATTATAACGACAAGCTAAACAACCATCCTCACCAGCAGTACAAACAAAAAACCGATTCCCTCATCCGGGAATCGGTTTTTCAATTTATCATATTATATTATTTTACGTCTTCACCTAAGTACGCTTTAAGCATCCAGTTATTTTTCTCAATATCCTGTGCCATCGCGATGAACATATCTGCTGTACGGTCGTCGCCAGCGTCTTCTGCTGTTTTAACGCCCTGGTTAAGTTCTGCTGAAAGTACTTCAAAGTCTTCTGTTAACTGTTTAACCATTTGTTTTGCATCGATGCCGTATTCGCCTTCTTCGATACTTGATTCTTCAAGTACTTCGGTAAGCTTCGCAACCGGTTCGCCGCCGATTGTTAAAATTCTTTCTGCAATGTCATCTACGTAGATGCCTGTTGCATCGTATAATTCTTCAAATTTAGCGTGTAATGAAAAGAAGTTAGGTCCTTTAACATACCAGTGATAGTTATGAAGTTTAGTCCATAATACTGTATTGTTCGCAAGCTGCTTGTTAAGTGCCTCGATTACTTGTGTTTTTTCTTTTACTTGTGCCATTTAAAAAATCACCTTTCTTTTATAGGAATTGGATTTTCGCTTAAGACCTTATTTAGAATCATTCTTATCTGTATATTTATTATACCATGCCTGAATGAGATATCAACACTTATTTATAATGATTATAAATAAGACTCTGTTAATTCCGGCTACGTATAGCTATACCCCGGCCTTTGTTTTATAAACATAAAAAAAGACTGGATTATAATAATCCAGTCTGCTTCAGCCCTTCGTAGAGGCCGTCTTCATCAACGTGTCCAGTGATATATTTACTTACTGCTTTCGCTTCGGGAACACCATTTCCCATTGCGACACTATTCTCAGTTAGTTCGAGCATCTCCACATCATTCGGTCCATCGCCGAATGCATACACGTCTTTAATATCAATATTCATTTTATCAAGCAGCGTCTTAATTCCCTCCGCTTTTGATCCGCCTCGAGGAATTACATCTGTACAAAATTCATGCCATCTTAAGAAGTACACGTCTTCATACTCTGAAATATAATCTGCTTCTTCCGCTTCAGAACAAAACAGCAGCGACTGGTAAATATCATTATTTTCAAAATATGCTTTGTCTTCCGAAACATCGAAGTCCAGTTTCAAAGAACCGATACCTGCTTTAACATGTTCGTGTTCTTTCGTGCTGACCCGCAGATCCTTCTCATCACAAAACGCAATCGGATGATTGTTGCTGTGTGCCTGTGCACTTAACTTTTCCAGTGTACCGTTTGCAATTGGATTATCATAAATAACTTCACCTTCGAAGACAATGTGCTGTCCGTTGTAACTGATATACGTTTCAATGCCTAGTTCCGCGCGCAGCGTGTCGTACATAAACGGTCCGCGTCCCGTAGCGATTGCCACAATATGACCATCTTCTTTTAATTGACGGACTGCGTTCTTCGCACTTTCCGGCACCTGTTTGTCAGAGTTGTACAGTGTTCCATCGATATCAAAAAATATTAACTTCCTATTCGACATAATGCACCTCTTCTATATTTTTTACAGTATATAAATATTCGTTAAAATTATTAAGCCGACAATCAACCCGCCCCAGATCACTGTCATCACGAGATTCGATTTATCGTGAAATGCTGTGTACAGTCTGAAGTCGGTTACGATATTCAGCACAAGCTGCAGGATAATTACACCGATTAACAGCCAGATTCCAAAAGTAATCCCGCCCGTGAAAAATATTACCGCTCCAATTACAAATACCACTGTCATGACGATAAAAAACACGCGCTCAATATTAACAAGCTTCAGCCTCATAATTTTAGCGATTGCCTTTTCATCACTGAAGTATCTGCGTTCGTCAAATGAGAAATGCAGTCTGTCATCATTGAAAAATGTCGTCATGGCAAATTTAATTAACAATCCTGCCACCAGGATAAATAATAATATGTACATATAGGATGTCCTTCCCGCTAGTTATTGATGCCCTGTTTAGCCAGCTCATCCGCCATCTCGTTATATTTAACGCCGGTATGTGCCGCTACTTTATAAAAATGGATATTAATATTCTTTTTATAGTCGTTCATTTGTGCTGCGTACTGCTGTGTAACAGCGTTCTTCGCCTGCCATTCTCCAGTGTACCATTTTTCAAGCCCGGCATAGTCGTAGTGAACATGAATGTCTTTATATCCTTCTTCCATCGCCCATTTCACTGCGTAAAGAATACCGCCGATTTCAGCTGCTACGTTCCACAGATTATTATTGGGATCTACCGGTGTACTTTTTGCTGCTGTGTGAATAACTTTATCATCTATAATAAACACCGCGCCGAAGCCTGCTTTATTTGAACGTTTGTCATAGCTTCCGTCGACGTAGCTGACAAGTTCGCCTGCAGGAATCTTTTTATTTTCATCTTTAAGATTGTTCATAAAGTTATCCGCTTCAGCTTTCGTTTTAAACGATTTAAACTCGGCGCCGCTGAATCCTTTAACTGCTTTTTCACATGCTGCCCACGTATTATATATGCCGGGACGATGGCCTTTTCTTACCGCATAAAATTTCGCCATATGTATCCTCCTGTAAAATTCATCAATTAAAAACCAGTCCTGATTATACCATGAGCTTAAGTCATTTTTACAGCAGGAACATTTTCAATAAACTGACATTTTATGTGAAAACACTTTCCTGAGCGCACCTTCTGGACTTTGAATTTAATGTGTATTAATATCGCCTGTGTGCTTTAAAAGAAAACTTCAAAAAAGGAGTCGCGTATGTTTAAAAATCCTTCAAGAAAAACAATTATTACAGTGTTTATGATCGGTGCTTTCGCAGTCGGAATGACGGAATATGTCGTTACCGGTTTACTCACTCAATTTGCAGCTGATTTAGATGTTGCTGTCTCGACGACAGGGCTGCTGCTGAGCGTGTACGCGCTGAGTGTCGCACTGTTCGGACCGGTCATCCGGCTGTTAACATTAAAATTCTCACCAAAACTATTGTTACTTATTTTAGTGTCTATATTTATTATCAGCAATATTATTGCAGCAACCGCACCAAACTTCGAAGTGCTGCTTCTATCGCGTCTGTTATCCGCATCAATGCATGCACCATTCTTCGGTGTCATGATGAGTCTTGCGATGGCGATTTCACCGCCGCATAAAAAGACCAGTGCAATCGCACTCGTTAACGGCGGCCTCGTTATTGCTGTTATGCTCGGTGTACCGTTCGGTTCTTACATCGGTTCTGTACTCGACTGGCGTGTTGTATTCTGGATGATTGTCACACTCGGAGTGATAACACTTATGGGTATGATTCTGGTGACACCAAACTACAGAACAGCAGAAGTTCCTAAAATCTCCGCTGAACTGTCAGCACTGAAAGACAAGAACGTCATTATGCTGATCGTGACAATTGTCTTTGGTTTCTCCGGCGTCTTCACTGCTTATACGTTCCTCGAGCCGATGCTCCGGGAAATTGCCAATATGGGAGACCTCGGTGTCACTTTCAGCATGCTGATGTTCGGAACGTTTGCTGTCATCGGAAACTTCTCTTCAGGCAGCATACAGCCCGGTAAACTGACGGGTGCTGTAACGCTCGTTATTATGTTTCTCGCTATCGTGCTGTTCGGACTCACGTTTATGCTGCAGGTACCGTACCTTGCTTATATCGCTGCAGGACTGTTCGGTCTTGGGACATTCGGTATTTCACCGATGCTTAACGCCAAAATCATCTTTGCTGCAGTAACAGCACCGGCACTTGCCGGTACACTTGCCGCTTCAGTATTCAATCTGGCGAATGCGATTGGCGCATCGCTCGGTTCGGCTCTTTTGTCCCACAACTTCAGTTATACGGAAATCACATTTGTTGCAGGCGGTATGCTGATCTTTGGTGCACTTTGTATGGTTGCTACACACTTTATAGAAGATAAAAACCGCTTCACTTCAGAGTCATAAAACAAAAGCTCCGGAAATCTCATTACAGATTTTCCGGAGCTTTTTATTATTGCTGTTTTAACAGATGGTCTGCAAGCAGACGGTAGCTGTTCAGTTTATCTTCTATACTGTGCGTAATCGTTACAACCATAAATTCATCCACCTGGTAAGCTTCACTCATGTCAGTCAGTTCTTTCCCGACTGACTCAGGTGTCCCGATAATCAGATTGGACAGTATCTGTTCTGTCTCTTTACGCTCGTCATCAGTCAACTTTACAGATGAAACTGCGTCAATATCCGCGACACCGTCAAAACCGCGGCCGGTTGATTTCAATGCCTGATTGACTGCATAACTGTATGCAAGGTCATGTGCATATTTTTCATCTGCATGACAAAACACGTTCACAGTAATAATCACTTCACCAGGTGAACCATTCTCACGATAAGTATCCAGCACATCCGCCGGACTGCTGCTGCTCATAAATTTACCAAAGCAGTAATTCATACTGTTATCCCGTGCAAAGACTGCACTCTTTTCACTCGTACCGAGCATCCACAGCTCAGGTTTATTATCCGGCAGCGGCATGGCTTTCGGACTTTTATCGGCATCATTAATATAGCCCTGCAGCTCTGACACCAGTTCCGGCATTTTAAATGCGTGCTGGAGGTAGTTGTCGCTGAGTGCTTCGGACGCTTTGTTATCCCCGCCCGGTGCACGGCCGATTCCTATATCGATACGGTTTCCGTAGAGAGATGCGAGCGTATTGAACACCTCGGCCACTTTATACGGCTTGTAGTACGGCAGCAATGTTGCTCCGCTTCCAAGTCGAATATTTTCAGTCACCATACCGATTCCGCCAAGTGTAACCTCGGGTGCACTGGATGATAAACCATTCATGCCATGATGTTCTGCCAGCCAGAATCTTGTATATCCCAATTCATCACCAAGCACGGCCAGTCTCACACTGTTATTCAGTGCTTCACCGGCAGACATGTTTACAGAAACAGGCGCCTGATCAAGAATACTTAGTTTCATCTGTTATTTTTCTTCTTTCAGAGTAATGTGATATTCCCCAACATTATCTTCTTCATAAAGATTATCCAGTGAAGTTGAGTAATTGATAATTTTTGCATTGAACTCCTCGTTGTTGCTTCCCGGAAGTCTTACCAGAAATTCTTCTTTGTACAGGTGTTCTGATAAATTGTGGTAATCTTCGCTCGCCACATCAAATTCAATATACACTGTACCTTCTCCCTCATCTCTTTTCAGTTCTTTCACTTCAAGAGTTAAGTCGTCTAAAACTATAATGTCCATTGCCATTATTTTTCATCCCTTTCAATTCACTAATGAGAATAATAACACTCGTAATATTCTATAGCTAATAAAATGTTTACCCTTTTTTAACTTTCATAACCTTAGGGGGAGAAAGCCTTCGGCTTTTCTTATATAAATAAATGCGTGCCTATTTTCACATATGATTAGACATGAGCTGTTTTATTACGTACATTAAAGAAATACAAATTTGATTGGAGACATAAAAAATGTTCAGTGATATTAAACAGCTAATGAAAAATCCGTTCCTGATAATTTCCCTGCTGGCAATTTCTACAATTCCGGCATTGTACACTGCCATCTTCCTCGGCTCGATGTGGGACCCATACAATCAGCTCGATGAAATACAGATCAGCGTCGTTAACGAAGATGCAGGTTCCGAGCTTAACGGTGAGCCGCTTAATATCGGTGAGCGCATAGAAAATGAACTTGCTGAAAACGAAGAATTTGACTGGCAGTTCACGGATGCAGAATCTGCAAAAGACAGCCTGGAGAACGGCTCGTCATACGCAATTATACATATCCCGGATAATGTATCAGAACAGGCAACAACACTGCTCAATGAAAATCCCGAGTTAATTACAATCGATGTAACGACCAATCCCGGTTTTAACTTCGTCGGCAGTATGATGGGCACACAGGGCGGGTCCGGTGTTGCAGATGCGATATCGACAACTGTCGGTGAAACATACACTGCAACGTTAATGGATGCTTTAGCAGAAGTGGCAACATCAACAGGCGATATTGTGACAGCACTTGCGGATATGCAGGAAGGTGCAGGGCAGCTCCGTGAAAGCAATGAAGAGCTGCAGACCGGACTTGATCAGGCAGCACCGGCACTTGGACCGGCAGGCGCTCAATTGACACAGGGCAACACTGAAATTACAACAGGTATTGAATCACTCGAAGAAAACCTCGGCGCACTTGAACAGGAAATCGCCGACGGCTCTGCTCCAATGGACGATTATTCATTTACCGGGCATAACGCTGAATCGATTATCAGCCCGGTTAAAGTGAATGAAAGTGAAATTACCGATATGAACAACTACGGGCAGAGCTTTGCTCCGTTTATCATCGCGGTCAGCCTGTTCGTCGGAGCGGTTGCATTCAGTGTAATATTCCCGATTAACCGGAGCTCCGAAAACTATAAAAACGCACTTGCGATGTCAGTCAGTAAACTGATTATAATATCAGTTCAGGCCGTCATATCAACAGCCGTTGTCGCATCGGTTATACAATTTATGTTCGACTTCCCGATCGATGAACCCGTTAAATTCTACGGCATCATGATACTGTGGGCATTCTCAGCACTGCTGTTTGTCACGCTGCTCGTATCACTGATGGGCAACATCGGTAAATTCATTACAATCATCCTGCTGATTATTCAGCTGTCGGCAAGTGCGGGTACATTCCCGATAGAAACAGCCGGCGGACTGTATCAGGCAATCCACCCGATTCTCCCGATGAGTTATGTCATCGCAGCAATGCGGGAAGCGATATTCAGCTTCGAAGGCAGTTTATCGTACAGCGATGCAATGATTTATACGATTTCGATTACAGTAGGAAGTCTGATTATACTTCAACTGATAAACTTCCTGAAATTCAAGTTCAGTTCGTTTGAAGGACTGATCAGAAAACTGAGCAGAATTCAGTATTAAGAATGGGCTGTCGGCTGGATTCACAACAGGGATACGCCGTTGGGATTCCAACTCAATCCAACTCACTAACCATCGTAAAAAAAACACTGTACCCCGCCGGTACAGTGCTTTTTTTTCCTTTCACAGTAAATCCTCTTCACCTGGATCTGTCAGATCTTCAACAGGGTAATTAAATTCTCTCAGCCTGCTGACAAACTGATCGTGGTTCAGATAAATATGATTCAGCTCTTTCAATATTTCTTCGCCGTTATAAAATCGCATAACGGTCTGTATATCTCGTTCAATTGTAATATTAGTAATATCTTTTTTCTGCAGTACCTTTTCCCCGCGCCGGAATTTAATAATTATACCGGACGGTGCAATATGCAGTTCATAATATTTATCACCTTTATCCTCTCTAAATAAAAAGCCGAGTATAATCCCGATCAGAATAAGCCCCGCCACGATATATGCCCGGTTAAATGCACTTTCCTCAATATTATTAAAGGTCATATAGGACATATCAAAAATGATAAATAATAAGTATGCGCCCAGCACAACGAGTCCGAACAGCTTAAAGTTGAAGCCTTTCGGATCATAGTTTTTCGGTACGTCTTTTCTTTCCAAATATATTACGCGGTCGTCTGTCATCGGAACACCTCCTCTTTATTTCCAATCTTCTCAGGATAAGGTCCAAATAGTTTGTTTTCCAGCTACATCCATCCTTTATATTTAAAGAATCCGAGCATTCCCACACTAATTAAAATCATTATACCCAGTGTTACAAAGTATCCCGGTCCCCATCCAAGTTCCGGCATATTCTTAAAGTTCATGCCGTATATACCGGTAATGAGTGTCAGCGGCAGGAAAACCGCCGAGATGATTGTCAGCACGTTAATAATTTTATTCATGCGGTACGTATTGTATGAAATATAGTTGTCTTTCATTTCATCAATCATTTCTTCCGAGAATTGAATAATCAGTTTCTGCCTGTCGATTTTAGAATCAATTTTTCCGAGTATCCACTCACTCTGTCCGCTGTTGAATACGTCGTCCTGTTCTTTAAATTTCTCCACCAGTTCTTCCATCGGAATAATGACACGTTTCACCCGGAAGATTTCTTTTCTGACATCGAACATCTTCGCGGTGATATCATCACCTTTTTTCTCATTCCCATGTTTTTCTTCAAAAAGAATGACCTCGTCTTCTATATCATGCACGATATCAAAATACTGTTCGACTGTTTCATGAAGTATATGGAGTGCGATATCAATTTCCAGATCTTCATGTTTATGCTTTATAATATTTGTGATATCAATAAAATCTTCAAGTACACCGTCATGATAAGTAATAACGATATCTTTCATAACAAATATATTAATGGCATGTGCTTCTAATGTATCCTGGTCAATCACATGACATATTAACAGCTGATAGTCGTTAAAATTATAGTACTGGGGACGGTATCTTTTCGTCTTCTCGTCTTCCAGTTTATCATCATCAACTTTAAAGTCCGACAACAGTTCCTCCTTATCGTCAAAGCTGTTGTAGTCATACCACGTAAAGCTAACATCGTGCGGCACCGTGTCCCGTCCATCTGCAGTTTCTATCTGATTTTCTTTTGTTATGTACTGTACTTTAAGACTCATCCGAACACCCCCCTGATTTCTAATACCCGTTTGGCAGTGAATAAAGCAAAAGAGCAGTGAAATCATCTGATTTCACTGCTCTTTATCATATTATATTATTTAGTTTCGTTCTCGTAAATTGTACCTCTCTTGAATCTGGAGCCTTTGAACATCGTTTTACTGATGATCGGGTAGGCAATACCGGCAACAATAAATCCGATTATCCATGCAAGATCAACGAACATGAATGCTGCTGCCGCACCAATTCCAAGTGCCAGTATCGCTGCGTAGTTGACGCCTTCAAAGTTACCGCCTTTTTTGTACAATTCTTTAATATCGATATGCTGTTTTCTCATCAGGTAGTATTCCACTATAAGAATCGCAATGAGTGGTCCAAGGAATGCTGAGTACACCTGTACGAAAGTATCAAGTCCTTTAGCATTATCATCCTGAACTAATAACCATGGGAATGAGCCCATTGCCAGAAGTCCTGTAATTGTAACTGCAACTTTGTAGTTTAGTTTAGTAAACAGCTGAATAACGTAAGTCGGCGTTACAATGTTTGCTACCATATTTACTGCTATTGCACCAAACACGATAAACACAGAAATAAATAACTGCATGTAGACATTATCGAATAATGCCGGAAGTCCAAGCGCCGGGTTTGTGTAACCTGTTGCACTCGCAAGCATTGCACCGACAACGATTACCGAACCGTAAGCGACGATAATCGGCAGGAAGTAAAGCAGTCCGCGTTTTGCGTCACTGTATCCTGTTTTAAGTTCGCGCGAATAATCCGCTGCGCTCAGGAAAATTGCTGCGTAGTTACCAAGAAATACCATGATGTACGCGAAGAATGGAACGCCCCAGGTACCTTCAGTGTTAACCCATGTATCAGCAATCGCTGTACTGTGGTCTTTAAGTAAAATAACGAATACTGTAATAACGATACCCATCAGGACAACTGATGCCACTGATTCAACCGCTTTAATACTCTTGAATCCTTTCATTGAAAGGAGAATCTGTACTACTAACAGAATGATAAACCCTGCAAATACGTTGTCAATTGCGCCGTCCGAAAGTATTTTGAATACTTCGTTTAACGCGGTACCACCGATCCAGCTCTGAATACCGTACCAGATGACTGCCGGCACTGCACGGAGCAGTGAAGAAAGCAGTGTACCTTTCTCACCGAATGATGCTTTTAAGTGTGCAACGTAAGGAATACCGTATTTGTATCCGGCTCTGTCGTTTAACGCGAAGAGGATAGAAACAATCCCGATTGAAATTAATGCCGCTGCAATTGTCTGCCAAATATTCAGGATGGCCATCCCTGCAACTACAACACTCGCACCGAGTGTCATGTTACCCATGTTTACACCGTCACCCACCCAAAGTGACATATATCCGGCTGCTCCGAGTGTTCTGTCCTCAGGACCGGTTGGTTTAAGAGAATCCGTCTGAGCTGCTGCATCCAGACCTTCTCCAGGTAGATTGTTATGTTCTTCTGACATATTTACACCTCTGTTATATTTTTAGACTTTAATTAATTTTTCTCAGTGTCCTGCACCGTCTTTAATTATATATGCCTGAACATTCGATGTCTTTATCCAATATAGATAACTTTTCCCTGCATTATCTCTTTAATTATCTATATAATTCACAATTATTCTTTTCGCATAATCTCGAGAATCTTCAATCCGACTTGAACTGACAGCATTTCGTTCGCATCTTCGTAGTCCATCTGCGTGATTTCCTTAATCTTGTCGAGGCGGTATGAGACC
Source organism: Jeotgalicoccus coquinae (assembly GCF_014207425.1). Taxonomy (GTDB): domain Bacteria; phylum Bacillota; class Bacilli; order Staphylococcales; family Salinicoccaceae; genus Jeotgalicoccus; species Jeotgalicoccus coquinae. The sequence goes on from NZ_JACHFF010000002.1 coordinate 24,256, forward strand.
GTTTTGTAATGAACAAATAATCTGTCCGCCGAGCGCGAAACATTCTGCTGGCACTGGAGATACATTTCCAATGTTTCTATCAGCTGTTCCCTGTTTGATTTATTGTAATCCAATAGTCTCTGCAGACTTTGCGGGATAAACTCCTTCAGCTTATTGTTATCGTGCTTAAACTGATATAAAAGTCTGTAGATGCCGAGTTCTTCAAAGCTCAAAATAGGATTATGCTCATAAGACATTTCATTAACATCGAGCACTTCCTGCGCTTCTTTGTGGCTTCTCGGCAGATCGTGGACTGTATCGGCAATCGAACCGATACCTGTATACACTCTTGCATCGCTGACCGTGCTTTCAAACTTGTTAATCACGTAGCCAAGCGTCCGCTTAATTGAGTTCATTTCTTTCTTCTTGTTGCTCTGTCCCGAATGAACCGGCCAGATAACAATGACCTGGTTGAATCTTTCGCGGACAATTGCATTTTTTAAGTAATACTCAATATTATTAATTAAAATATTGTAGTATCTTTCTCTCGAATCACCGGTAACTTTTTTATTTTTAAACTTCAGCGTAAATACGACTACTGCCGAGCGGCTGTTCAGATCAAACTTAATATTGTCTGCACGTTCTGCGATGTCGTCTTCGTGTTTAATATCCCCTGACAGAAGGTCATCGATAATCTCATTCTTATATTTCTTCTCTACTTCTGAAATCGCAATTTTCTTGGCAAGGTTTAATGACAGTGCCGTGGCTGCATTTTCAATCGCAATAAAATCAAAATCGCTGAAACCGGAATGGATTGCACTGATAACGAGCATGACCTTCGTCTGATTGACCGTCGTAATCGGAATCATAATCTGCTCGCATTCACGGTCCTGCAGTTTCGGATATATTACAAAACGGCGGTATATCGGGAATATCGTATTTTTGATATTCTTCTCCACCTGAAACTTATCCGATTCATAGAACAGTTCCACTTCGCTGTCTGTCGTTGCGATTACTTTAAACAATTCGTTATAAATCGTAACAGGGTTTCCTATTAGTGATTCAAGCGTTTCAATAATCACCTCATCGCTGACGTTTTGAATCGACAGTGCCGTGAATCTGTGATGAATCTCTCTGAAGTACTCGAGTTTCTCAACATCCTGGTTAAAAATCTTGCGTGTTACTTTATAAATAATATCGATAAACGGCACAGCTGTCGGCAGTGAAATAATTGGAACGTTGCGTTCCCTGCATACATCCATAACGGGTTCGGGAATGCTTGTGAACTCCGTCCGCAATTTTACAATCAGAGCGCTGATTTTTTTATCAGCGAGCTCGTGCATCCAGGCCCTCATCTCTTCATCGTTCAAATCTTTGATCGGAAAGAAACTGGTAAGTATCGTTTCTCCACCGTTCAGCCATAACGAGATGTCCGGTGAATCGATGACTGTAATACCTTTTATATTTTTGGCGAGACTCTGTTTCGTCCCGATATACTCTGCATTCCGGAATTCATCCAGGGTCAGTAATTCTTTAACTGTATAGTGCATTGGCAATCCTCTTTTTTCAAATGATTTTATCCTAAGTCGATAAAAACATTAATATCTTATACCATACACTATAACAGGTGTTTCTCACTATATACCCCATAATTTGCTCATGATAAACCAACTTATTCTTATCGATGTTGGATAGGACTTTTTACACCAATAGATATCATTTTATGATATTTAATCCGGTTAAAGATGCTATGATTAAAGCATTACTAAATAGGAGGGTGTTTTATGAGCAGAAAAGCATTCAACACAAAAACAGTAAGCAGTTCGGGACCATACTCGCACGTTACAGATGCAGGAGATTTCCTTTACTTCTCGGGACAGACGGCGAAAAACAGACTGGATGTTACTGAAGATTTAACCGGAGATATTGCAAAGCAGACTGAAGTTGCGTTCAATAACCTGTTTGATGTTATGGCAGATATGGGTGTTACAGAAGAGCAGGTTGTTAAAGTGAACGTATACTTAACAACTATGAAGAACTTTGACGCGATGAATGAAGTATATAAAGAAAAATTCAGCGCACCATACCCGTCACGCACATGTGTTGCAGTATTGGAACTGCCACTTGGTGCAGAAGTTGAAATTGAAATGATTGTTAAGAAATAATGATTGAATTGGAGCAGAATCCGGAAGACGGATTCTGCTCTATTTTATTTGTTCAAATTGGAAAATATAACTTAAATATCCTTTGTGATAAAATGCAGTTGAGGAGGCGTTACTATGAAAGTCCTTATTTTTGACGGTGCCTGCAGTTTCTGCAATCTATTTGTGCGTTTCACAGTACGCATCAATCAAAACCCTGAACTTCGTATTACCGATTTTAACACTGGGTGGACGAAGGTAAATTATACGCCCGACAGCGATACAGACAGCGTTATTTATATCGCCAACGGCAGAACTTATATATATTCGGATGCCGTACTGCACATGCTTGCGGACGCGAACAGGTTATTTAAGCCCGTTGTTCTTCTTAAACTCATTCCTAAATTTATAAGAGATACGGTTTATAAAACCGTTGCGAAATACCGTAAGAATATTCCTGCTGTAAATGTATGTGAACGGCCGTCACAGAAATTTATCGATATGTATTTAAGTTAATAGATAAAAGCTCCGGTAATGGCTGCATTACCGGAGCTTTTTCTATATTGCATAATCTGTTTAAAAAATATTCAACGCTGTATAAATAACGAGAGGCAGCGTTATTGCGCTTAACAGTGTACTCATCATCACAATCTCCGCTGCATATTCCGGATCATCACTGTACTGCTGTGCAATGACCGAACTGTTCACTGATGCAGGCATTGCAGTCGTGATCAGTATCGCCTGTGCAACAACACCTTCCACGTTAAACAATAACAGCATCGGCAGTGCCATTGCCGGTATAATTAACAGTTTTACTGCTGTTGCGATAAATGCAGTAAATCTGAGATGACGGAATTTTATCCCGGCAATCTGGGTTCCCAGGATAAACAGCACCATACCGATCATCGCATCTCTTATGTAATCAAGTGAAGATATTACCGGTACCGGCAGAGTAAGCTGGAAATAATTAAATATCAATCCTAAAAACAAACCGTAAAATATCGGCATTTTAAAATACCCGAGGAGTGCTTTAAATTTCCCTACATTTTCTGCACTCAGCACGAAAATGCCGTATGAGTATGCAATTATATTTTGGAATACCACCATCATGACCTGAACGCTCATCGCAAACGGATCACTTTTAAATACCAGGTCGTTTACCGGTACACCGTAGTTTCCGGCATTATAAAACAAACTCGAGTTCGTAAATAATACAGTCTGCTGACCTTTAACTCCGGATATTGCTGCAATAATTCTCGATACAGCATAGGATATCAGTGCAAAGATAAATAGAAATAACATTATGTATAAGAGCAGACTGAAGTCTATATCCGAGCTGTACAGGTTCATAAAAATGAAGCCTGGAATAATATAGCTAACCATCAGCTTGCCGAGTGTCGGACGGTCGAGGTTTAATTTCAGCTGTGCAATGTAACCGATAAAAACAATGATTGCTATCGGCAGCATAACATTTGTTAAAATAAACAGAAACTCAGTCATGAATTTATTCTCTCCTTACTTCTTTGCAATTGATTGTTTAAATAACTTTAGGAATGAATTCTTATCTTCCCCGGACAAAGCTTTCGGTCCCTTTGTCCGTCCGCCGCCTCTTCTGATAACGCTGCTCATGTGACGTGTTTCAAGCAGATGATCCATATTCATTTTATTATACTCAAAACCTGTATGATGCAGTACTTTACAGCCTTTCGGCAGCAGCAGTGATGCCAAACCGTAATCCTGTGTGACAATCACATCTCCCGCTTCAGCCAGCTGGACAATTTTATAATCCGCAGCGTCGGGACCTGCATCTACATATACTGCCCTTACATGTGAATCGAGTTCCTTTGAACTGAAATGCGAAAGACTCGATACGAGTATGACTTCTATATTCTTATCTTTAGTTTCTTTCGCAACAATGTCCTTTACCGGACAAGCATCCGCGTCGATAATCACTTTCATAAAATACCACCGCCTTTTTAGTAGAATCTTAATTATATCAAACATAATTTACTATTCCCCGCCAAATTCTTCCCACTTCAATTTGATCCTCTGTGTTTTTATGATTTTTGATAAAAAAGGAGTTAAGTTTTAGCTGATCAGACAATGATTTACGGCATTTTTTTCTTTATTATGGGAGAGGTTATTAAAACTATAATTAAATAGGAAACGGTGTGATATACGACATGATGAAACATCTTAAAAATGTCGATAACTGGCTTGGCGGCCTTCAATGGTTAATGTATATATTTATCAATACAGTTGTTGTACCGATTACAATGGGGGCAGCTTTTGATCTGTCACAGGCGGAAATTGTCAGTACAATGCAATTCTCATTTATTCTTGGCGGAATCGCGTGTCTGATGCAGGTATTTATCGGTCACAGAAGACCGATTATGGACGGACCTTCAGGTCTTTGGTGGGGAGTGCTTCTGGCACTGTCATCACTTGCTGCAGCACAGGGCATGCCAATTACTGAAGTTGGCGGAAGTATCGCAACAGGATTAATTATTACAGGAATTCTTACTGTAATAATCGGTTTAACAGGTGTCGGTTACTACCTGGAGAAATTATTTAACCCAAGTGTAATGGGTGTGTTTATGCTTTTATTCGGGGTTTCCCTTTGTATCAGTTTCTTCAAAGGAATGGTTGGATTACCATTTGGCGGCGGAGACGGTCCGACAGAAATTCAAATCGGTCCTGCAATTCTATCATTCGTAATTGTTATCCTTGTACTGATTTTAACAATACGCGGATCTAACAAACTTTCACAGTACGCAATGTTGATTGGTATTATCGTCGGCTGGCCTGCATACTTATTATTATTCGGTTCAGATGCACAGCTTACAAGCGGCACTGCAAGTTCACTTGAAATCTTCTGGTTCCCGCTCGGTTCACCGGCATGGAATATCGGAATTATACTTACAGTAGTAATTACAGGTATGCTTAACTTATCTAAACAGTACGGCTCTATTAAAGGAACAGATCCTATTTATCCGGATTCACCTTCAACGGGTAAAGATTACAGAAACTCATTTACAATTACCGGTATTATGACTATCATCCCGGGATTCCTTGGACTGGTTCCATATTCACCATTTGTATCATCAATAGGATTTATTCAGCAGACTAAGATTTACGAGCGTATGCCGTTTATCTTCGGAGCGATTATGTTCTTTGTAATGGGTGCTATCCCGCAAATCGGTTCATTCTTTACAATGATCCCGTTAAGTGTCGGGTGTGCGGTGCTATTCGTTTCATACGTACAGCTTTTCGGTTCTGCGTGGGACTGGTTCAAGCTTGTGGAATTCAACAGCCTGAATATTTACCGGGCGGCGATTCCTATGTTCCTGGGATTAGTACTTATGGCGATACCGGGCTCAGCATTCGCAAGTCTTCCCGGCTACGTACAGCCATTACTTTCAAGCGGACTGCTAATGGGTACGATTATCTCCATCGCGATGGAAAACTTCCTGAACTGGGATAAAGTCGGCACTACAATCTCAAACAACATTGGTAAAAATATTGAAAAAGAAGAACCTGTTAATAAGTTATAAATAAATTTAAACAAGCTCTGTCCGGATGGACGGAGCTTGTTTTGTATGTGTCAGCAGGATAAAACCTTTCAGCAATATGATAAGGTAGAGGCAGTGTCAGATAAATTGAATAAAGTGAGGGGTTCTAATTATGGACGTAAAATATCCTATTGGTAAATTGCAGGTTCCCGAAAACGTTACGCTTAACGACATTCAAAAATATCTTGGTGATATCAGTACTTATACTGAACGTCTCCGCGCTGAAGTCGATTCACTGACTGAAGCAGAGTTAAATAAAACTTACCGCGAGGGCAGTTGGAACGTTCGGCAGCTGGTTCATCACATCGCTGATTCACAGCTGAATATGTATCAGCGTCTGAAGCTTGCATTAACTGATGATAATCCCAAAGTTCCGGAGTTCATTCAGGATAAATGGGCAATACTTCCGGACAGCAAACTGCCGGTCGAGAGTTCAATTAAAATACTTGAAGGTATTAACGAACACGTTGTTGCACTTGGTAACAGCTTAACTGAAGATCAGCTTACACGTGTGTTTACACACCAGGTGAACAGCGAAATTTCAGTCGGCACTAAAGTTGCCAAATTATCGTGGCATGAAGAACATCATTTAGCCCATATTAAAATTGCTCTTTCAAAATAAATATAAGAAGAGCTCCCTTTAAAAATTTAAAGGGAGCTCTTCTTATTCGAGTTCAATAATGTTCAAATCAAGCAGATGATCGTCATGGAAACTGATATTAATATAGTTCGCACCTTTGACTTCAGGTAAATAAGCAGGAACGGCTGTAATCTCTTCAGTTTCTATAAAGTTACGGCCCTTGTAATAACTGATATAAGCAGGTGCCGTAATCACATACGTTTCACCTGAATCATATTCCAGTGCTCCTGTAATATAGTAACTTTCATCCTCAACAAATTCCCCTTCATTATCAATGCGTTCACCGGTAAATACATCTTCTCCTGTCAGAAATTCCTGACCAAACATAATTGTTCCGGCCATACCGTCTTCTACAGGCTTGCCGCGTCCAATGAGTGCATCGGGGGTAGTATTTACTTCATTATCTGCTGTCGCGTCTTCCACGGCTTCATTCATCAGCTGAACAGTATCTTTCTCAGGTTCACTGAAACTTACTATCACACGATCCGCTTCAGGTACATTTTCTATAATATGCGGACCGTCATGTCCGTAGTTATTCGTTTTAATAAATTCACTACCGTAAAAGTAAGATACATAAGAAGCTGTTGTAACAGTATAATCCTGTGCTGCATTGTACTCGATTGGATTTGTGCGTGTCATATGACCGCGTGCATCGTCTTCTCCGCTGTAATTAATCCAGTGACCATTGACGCGTTCGATATCAGCCATTACATTAACGGGTTCTGCAGGTTTCTCTGCCGCTTCGTCTTCTGTCTCTTCTTCACCAGCTGACTCATCACCTGCATTTTCTGTACTTTCACTGCCGGCATCATTCGACGTTTCTTCAGCTTCTGTATCTGCTTCTTCAGTTTCCTCTGCCTTTGTTTCTTCTGCTTCAGGTTCGTCTACCGGTACTTCATCTGTATCACTGCACCCGGCCAGTATAAATGCCCCGGCAAGCATAAGTATAAACAGCCTCATGGCCTCTCCCCCTGTCTCTTTATTCCCCTTAATTGTATGTAACATTATTAACCTATACCCATATTTCCCTAAAATAATAAAACGCTGTCTGATTTTTCATCAGACAGCGCTTCTCTAATCTATTTACTTACGGGTTATTTGACCATAATCCAGCGTGTTTCAGTACAACACGTTTATTTAATTTAAGCTGGGCAACAATCAGTTCAGCCAGATCTTCCGCCTGCATTACTTTCTCGGGATTGCCGTCTGTTAAGTTCAGTTCAACAGCCATATCAGTTGCGACTGTACTTGGTGTTAAAGTTGTCACGCGGATGTTATGCTTACGCACTTCCATCATCAGTGATTCACTTAAACCGATAACGGCAGCTTTCGATGCAGAATATGCACTTGTGATTGCTCCGCCTTTTTGTCCGGCAGTTGATGAAATGTTAATGATGTCGCCTGTATTGCGTTCGATCATTTCCGGCAGTACTGCACGCGTTGTGTAGTAAACGCCGTTTACGTTAACATTTAAAATGTTTGTCCACTCTTCCGGAGTCAGTTCCATGAAGTTTCCAAACTTCGAAATACCTGCGTTGTTCAAGAGAATATCAATCGGTCCTAATTCACCGCGAATTGATTCCACCGCTGAAGTAATTGCATCGATATCCGATACATCTGCTGCAGCGATTGCTGTTTTCACATCGTAGCTCTTAAGCTCTTCCTGAACTTTCTCCAGGTTTTCAATTGTACGGCCGACAAGACCGATATTTACACCTTCTGCTGCAAGAGCCAGTGCTGTTGTACGGCCGATACCGCGACCTGCTCCTGTAATTAATGCTGTTTTACCGCTTATGTTCTGCATGTTGAAATCTCCTTTAGTTCATATATTCATTAATAATTTTAGCATGTTATTCACTTTTAAGATAACTTATGAATTTAAAATACCAGCCAGTTCATGCAGATTTTTAATTTCGTAATCTGCTTTAATATCAGTCCCGTTTTCAAGTCCGTAAGGATTGTACCAGACCGAAGCAATCTCCGCATTACTGGCTCCGGCAATATCAGAAACGAGACTGTCACCAATCATCAGTATTTCTGAAGGTTTAAGTTCTGCTCTCTTCATACTTTCTGTAAAGAAACTGATATTCGGTTTTGCACTGCCGATATCATCCGATACATATAAATCAGTGAAGTACCGCTTCAGTCCGGACAACTGCAGTCTGTTCTCCTGCATTGTCAGCACGCCGTTGGAAGCTGCGTATATTTTATGATTTGCTGATATTTTCTTCAGTACTTCTTCTATACCGGGTTCCATAATGAACTGCTCTCCAAGAATCTTGCCAAAATACTCTTTGGCAAGATTACTGTCGTAATCCAGGCCAAGTGTTTCCGACAGCTCGGCGAACCTTATATCAAGCACATCCGCCACTGTCAGCAGTTCTTCCTTCTGCTCTTTCCACAAACGTTCATCAATTGCAGAAAACGATTCAAACACATCTTTGTTATATTCAAGATTGAGCGTCGAGAAAGTTTCTTTTAACGCACTCTCACTGCATTTCTTAAAATTAAATACTGTATCATCGATATCCAGAAAAATAGCTTTATACATATAATTACTCCCGTAAATGATTTAGTCACAAACTCAAAGTCCACGATATCAATAATAATTAACATACTCAATACTTTCATTTATATACCGATTTATTATACTCTTAAGGTACAATCTAAATAAATGAGGTGCAAATGATGAATATTATCGTTACAAGTCTGTTCGTCGACGATCAGGACAAAGCATTACAATTTTATACAGATGTCCTCGGATTCATTAAAAAACATGACGTCCCGGCAGGCAAGTTCAGATGGATTACAGTTGTATCGAGAGACAACGAACACGGTACAGAACTCGTCCTTGAGCCTAATGACAACATCGCAGCACAGGATTATCAGAACAGCCTGATGCAGCAGGGTATACCTGCAACAATGTTCGGAGTGGAAGATATCGATAAAGAATATGAACGCTTAAAAGCACACGGCGTTGAATTTACGATGGAACCGAAAGCAGCTGGAGATATGAAGCTCGCAGTATTTAACGATACGTGCGGCAATCTTATTCAGCTTATAGAACAGTAAAAAAAAGCACTTCCCGATTGGGAAGTGCTTTTTCTTTCTAAATCAAGCTGAGTTTTGTTAATCCGTCCGGCAGCATCTCTGCAATGTATATATCACCGTGCTTATCCACAGTTAGACCATGCCCAAAAGTACCAAATGTACGGCATCTGCCGATAAACTCATCATCAGCATTAAACACATGCAGCGCCGGAACCTGGTCTGTCACATAGATAAAACCTTCGCTATCCTGATATATATCCATCGGATGGAAAACATTAGATAATTCCTTTAAATACGTCCCGTTCTGATTAAAAATCTGCACCCGGTTGTTTTCTCTGTCAGCCACAAGCACTCTTTCCTTCTGATCAACTAAAATAGAGTGCGGTGTAATGAAGCTGCCTTCCTCAGATCCAATTTGTCCCCACGTGTGCAACAATTCTCCCGCTTCATTAAAGTGATGAATGTGAGTATTACCGTAACCATCTGATATAAACATATCCTTATCTTTTGAAAAAGCAATATCTGTCGGATGGTTAAAGGGCTCACCTGTATTTCCCGGGTTACTTTCATCTCCAATAATCCGGAGTATTTCTCCCTTTTTATTGAAAACTACGATTCTGTGATGATCTCTCTCCACTACAAAAATTTCGCCTTCCGGGCTGATTTCCAAGTAATGTGCATCCGTAACTTCGTTGTTACGCCATTGATTGACCATCTTTCCATCAGCACTGAATATTAGCATGAATGGATCGCTTCTCTGAAGAAGGTATATATAACCCTCATCATCATTGGATACAGCTGTAATGTTCCTGAGATAGTGAGTTGCTTTATCTTCCACCCACTGACTGTCCACTTTGTATTTTTTATTTCCCAGCCCGAACACCTGATTATTCATAACTTTACTCACCCCTGTAATATTTCCCTGTTTACTGTACAGTACCATATTAACAAAATGGCGCTGCTGATTTTAAAAACAGTTTTTCACTATCCATACTTCTTCTGGTGTGCTTTCTTCAGTTTCAGATAATCTTTATCTTCGCGTACTTTTATCCATTTCTCTTCAAAGATAGAAGCTGATTCCGCTTTTTCGGGGTCAATATCTCTTTCCTTCACTTCACCATTTTCATCGTACTTTCTGCCGCCTTTATAATTGGCATAACGGCGTGATCTTGTATAACCCATCTGCAGAAACTTCCTCGCGATGTCCATACCGATAAAATCATCGTTGTCTTTATAATCCAAATACATCTGATAGATCTTATCAGACGACTCTTCCGCTATCTCAGGCGTCTTAAATCTCCAGTGCTGAAGTATTTCACTCTTATAAGGCTCTACCAGCAGCACGCCCTGTTCGCCTCTTCCCACCCTGTAGAGTTCAGGCTGCTCACGAAAATTTATATTATCAAAATCCAAATCATAATCAAATGCCATATCGGTTACCTCCCTGCAGCTTTCACAGTTATAATACCCTCTTGACCATGACAAATGCTTTATATTGGAATTGTATAAAAATAAAAAAGCACTCCCGCAATGGGGAGTGCTTTCCAATATATAAATATATATTAACGTTTTGAGAACTGTGGAGAACGACGGGCTTTCTTAAGACCGTATTTGTAACGTTCTTTCATACGTGGGTCACGTGTTAAGAGTCCAGCTCTTTTCAGCGCGCCGCGGTGTTCCGGATCTGCTTCAAGTAAAGCTCTTGCAATACCGTGACGGATTGCCTGTGCCTGACCTGTGAAGCCACCACCGTGAACATTTACCAATACATCGTAGTTACCTTCTGTTTCTGTAACTGCGAATGGCTGGCTTAAATCTAAAATTAAGCTTTCAAATGGGAGATAGTCTCTCATGTCGCGTCCGTTAACTGTTACTTTACCTTCACCTGGTACTAGACGTACACGTGCAACTGAGTGCTTACGACGTCCAGTTCCTTGATATTCTACTTTAGCCAAATGTTTTCCCTCCTAGTCCTTAACCACGTAACTCGTAGTTTTCAGGTTGTTGTGCTACGTGTGGGTGTTCTGCTCCACCGTATACAAATAATTTCTTGCCTTGTTTACGTCCTAATGGATTCTTAGGTAACATTCCTTTGATAGAAGTTTCTAATAATCTCATTGGGTTTTTCTCTCTTAATTCACCAGCTGATACTGATTTGATTCCACCAACATGACCTGTATGTCTGTAGTAGATTTTTTGTGAATCTTTTTTACCTGTTAATACGATCTCACTTGCATTGATTACGATAACGTAGTCACCTGAATCAACGTGAGGTGTGAAAGTTGGTTTGTGTTTCCCGCGTAATAGTGTTGCTACTTCTGTAGACAGGCGACCTAAAGTCTTGCCCGCTGCATCTACAACAAACCATTTACGTTCGATGTTTGCTTCATTAGCCATAAACGTTTGACGCATAGTAATTTCCTCCTAAATCTCGTTCTATATTGTCGTTTTAAATTAGTCGTTTTTGTCTTTTTATATTCATTAATCCTAATAAGTTTCCGGGGCCTATTAATCATGGATGGATATAAAAATGTACCGTTAATTATTATATAATCGAACAGTCATAAAGTCAATGTTTTCAAGATAACTTTTACAACTTTTCATACCATACTTTTTCAAGATAAAGACCTTCTGCCGGTGCAGTTTTAGGAATGATTGTTCTGTCCTTCGCTGCAATCATGTTAAGCGTATCCGGTGTTCTGATCCCTCTGCCGCATTCCAGTACGTACGCAGCCAGTATCCGCACCATGTTATACAGAAACCCGGTGCCGGTAATTACGAAATCATAGCCGTCTTCTGTTTCGATGACTTTGAATTCTTTAATTGTCCGCACCTTATTTTTAATTTCCGCCTTCGCGCTCGAAAATGTCGTGAAGTCATGTGTGCCGATAAATGGCGCTATTGCTTCTTCCATCAGCTTTATATCAAGTGCATAAGGATAATGCGTCTTCAAACCGTCATAAAACGGGTTTTTAGTGCCCGTGTAGATCTTGTAGCGGTACGTCTTCCCCTCTGCATCAAAACGTGAATGAAAGTCGTCAGCAGCGATGCTAACATCATTTATCAGAATATCATCAGGCATCGCTCTGTTTAAAATAAATTTCCATTTTTCAGGTTCGAGGTCTATTGGAGTGTCAAAGTGAAAATACTGCTCCAGTGCATGTACTCCTGCATCTGTTCGTGATGATGCATGAATCCGGACAAATTCCTTATGCATGCGTTTCAGCTGTTTCTCGACTGTGCCCTGCACCGTACGGTAGTCATGCTGATACTGAAATCCGCTGAAGTTACGTCCGTTATATGAAATATTTACTGCCACTCTCATTAGTTTCACTGCCTTACAAATATTAATAGAGCACCGAACAGTACAAGCACAAACAGTGCGATTGTATCTCTCGTTTCCCATGACAGGAGACGGTAGTGCGTCCGGCCTTCATCCCCCTGATAACCTCTGACTTCCATCGCAATCGCCATTTCTTCTGCACGCTTAAACGCAGACATAAAGAGCGGAATAAATATCGGCACGAGTGCGTTGATCCGCTGTTTCAGATTTCCTGTCATAAACGTTGAACCCCGCGCACTCTGCGCTTTAATTATTTTCTCGGTCTCGTCCATCAGCGTTGGTATGAACCTTAACGAAATTGACATCATCATTGCGATTTCATGAACCGGTACTTTAACTGTTTTCAGCGGTCTGCACAGTTTTTCTATCGCATCCGTCAGTTCAATTGGACTGGTTGTCAGCGTCATCAACGTTGTAATAACTACCAGCATAATCAGCCGTACCGTAATATAGATACCTGTAATCAGCCCTTCGGATTCAATTGTAAAGAAGCCGCCGTCGATTAATACTGTGCCGCCTTTCGTTAAGAAAATGTGCATCAGAAATGTGAATATCAGCAGGATAAAAATCAGTTTTAAGCCATTAAACAGAAATCTGATTGATAATCCTGCAAGCTTTGTCATCGTCAGTACAAACAGTATTAACAAACTGTAACCTATCCAATGATTGGCAAAGAAGACAATAATCATAAATAAAATAACAGAAATAATCTTCGCACGCGGATCGAGTTTGTGAATAACACTATTTCCCGGGATATATCTCCCGAGCAGCATCGAACTAAGCATTATTCCGCCTCCAGTCTTCATACAGCTGAATGAATTCCACTGTATTTTTTGGAGTGCCGTTTAATTTTACGCCCTTTGCTGCTAAACTTTGAGCGAGCTGAATCACATGCGGAACTTCGAGATTGTACTGCTTCATAAAGCTGTTGTCAGTCAGTACATCTGCAGTGATCCCTTCACCGGCAAGTTTACCTTCCGACATGATTTTAACTTCATCAGTAAACTCAAGCACATCATTCATATCATGCGTAATCAGAATTACTGTAATCCCCATCTTTTTATAGACATCGTAAAACAGCCGCATCGTCTCATCATGACTTAGAGGATCAAGTCCTGCTGTCGGTTCATCCAGTATTAAAATACTCGGTTCCATCGCAAGTATGCCGGCAATTGCAACTTTTCTCATCTGTCCTCCGGAGAGCTCAAAAGGGCTTTTACCGAGCAGTGATTCATCCACATTCAGGAGGTTCAGATAATAGTATGCTTTCTCTTTTGCCTCTTCTTCGCTGATGCCCATATTCATCGGACCAAACATCACATCTTTTAAGACCGTGCTTTCAAACAGCTGGTGTTCAGGAAACTGAAACACCATGCCCACTCTGGCCTTCGCCTGATGAATAACTTTTTGCTTCACTTTTTTAGACAACACTATACCATCTGTTTCCACCGTGCCTGAGCTCGGCAGAATCAGTCCGTTCATCGTCTGAATCAGCGTGGACTTGCCACTCCCTGTATGACCGATTAGAGCGTAGAACTTCCCTGATTCAAACGTCGTATTTATATTTTTTAACGCCTGATATTCAAACGGGGATTTACGATTATATATCACGTTTACGTTTTTAAAATGTATTGTCATAACCGCATCACCAGCTCATCATGTGTCATATAGGAACCATCGAGAAGTGCATCGGAAATCTCTGCAGTATACGGTACTTTCAAATTGCTCTTCTCAAGCAGTTCTTTATCCCTGTACACTTCTTCCACTGAACCTTCGCCGACAATGTTCCCACCGTTCATCACAATGACTCTGTCGCTCCGTTCAATTTCCGTTAAATCATGAGTAATGTAAAGAATCGTTGTATCGAGCTGTTCATGCAGTCTGCATAATATAGACAGCACTTCCGTGCGTCCTGCAGGGTCCAGCATCGATGTCGCTTCATCCAGTATCAGCACTTCCGGCTGCATCGCAAGTGCGCCTGCGATTGCCACACGCTGTTTCTGTCCGCCCGATAAACGATGCGGCTCATGCGATCTGAATTCAAGCATATTAACGAGATCAAGTGCGTACTCGGTGCGTTTAATCATCTCCGAACGTTCAAGTCCGAGATTCTCAAGACCGAATGCAACATCATCCTCCACAGTTGCCCCGACAAACTGGTTATCAGGATTCTGGAAGACGATGGCGAACTTACGGCGCAGCGACTGCTTGTTCTCATCGGTCAGCAATTCCCCGTCGACGTATATTTCGCCTTCATACTCTTCAACAATGCCCATAATGATTTTAACGAGCGTACTTTTCCCCGAACCGTTATGCCCGATTATCGAAGTCCATTCACCCGCATTAAAAGGGATGGATATATGATCCAGGGCATATGCTTCTTCTGCCCGGTATTTAAATGCAATATCTTTTAACGAAATCATATTTCCACCCCTTAAAATTTTATGTAAAAAAAAGCGCGTACCCTGCAATAAGAGTCGCGCACTGATTATATATTGCAGGATACGTTGAGCTAGACGAATGAGCCCTTACGGGCTCACCATCATAACACTCACTCTGCTTTTAAAAGTTTACGCTTCTTCAGTTGTTACTGGAGCGCCTTCTACGAATTCGATAATTACAAGCTCAGCTCCGTCACCACGACGAGTTCCAAGCTTCTTGATGCTTGTGTAACCGCCTTGACGATCTGCGAAACGTGGAGCGATGTCTTCAAATAATTTTTGAAGTGCATAACTAGTTGAACCATCTTCGTTGATGATTTCTACGTTACGTACAGTTTGACCGGCACGTCTTTTCGCTGCTAAGTCGCCGCGTTTGCCTAGTGTAACCAGACGGTCAGCAAGTTTACGTAATTCTTTAGCACGGTCTTCAGTAGTAGTGATGCGCTCACTAACGATTAATGAAGTAGCTAAGTCGCGTAACATTGCTTTTCTTTGATCAGATGTACGTCCAAGTTTTCTGTAACCCATTATTTCTCCTCCTTTATGCTAGTCTTCTTTACGTAGACCCAGGTCCAGGTCTTCGAGTTTAAATTTAACTTCTTCAAGAGACTTACGTCCCAGATTTCGCACTTTCATCATATCAGCTTCTGTTTTGTCAGTAAGTTCCTGAACAGAGTTGATACCAGCGCGTTTCAGACAGTTATAAGAACGTACTGATAAGTCAAGTTCTTCAATAGACATTTCAAGTACTTTCTCTTTCTGATCTTCTTCTTTTTCGATCATGATTTCAGCATTTTGTGCTTCATCAGTAAGACCTACAAAGATATTTAAGTGTTCAGTGAGAATTTTAGCACCCAATGATACTGCTTCCTGTGGAGTGATTGAACCATCAGTCCATACATCCAGAGTAAGCTTATCGAAGTTTGTACTTTGTCCTACACGTGTATTTTCAACAGTATAATTCGCACGTTCTATCGGTGTATAGATAGAGTCGATTGGAATTACACCAATTGGCATATCAGCTTTATTATTACCGTCCGCAAGCGTATATCCTCTGCCACGATCTGCTGTCATGCGCAGTTTTAAACTTCCGCCTTTAGATACTGTTGCAATCTTAAGATCTCTGTTTAAAATTTCCACATCACTGTCGTGAGTAATATCTGCTGCAGTTACCACACCTTCACCGCTAAAATCAATTTCCAAAGTTTTTTCTTCTTCAGAATATATCTTTAAAGCAAGGCTCTTCATGTTGGTAATAATTGTAGTCACGTCTTCAACAACATTGTCTATTGTCGAAAACTCATGAAGTACATTTTCTATTTCAATCGTCTTAACTGCCGCACCTGGTAATGATGATAAAAGAATGCGACGCAAGGAGTTCCCAAGTGTTGTCCCATAACCTCTTTCTAAAGGTTCTACAACAAACTTACCAAACTTAGAATCTTCCGATACCTCTACTGTCTCAATTCTAGGTTTCTCGATTTCGATCATGTGTAACATATCCTCCCTTTAAACGCCGAAAATATTAGAAAATAATATTGTTCCCAACTACTTAAGCGATTTATTATTTTTATACACGACGACGTTTAGGTGGACGACAGCCATTGTGTGGAACCGGAGTTACATCTTTGATAGCTGTAATTTCAAGTCCAGCTGACTGAAGCGCACGGATAGCTGCTTCACGTCCGGCACCAGGACCTTTAACTGTAACTTCTACAGTTTTCAGACCATGTTCCATCGCTGCTTTAGAAGCAGTTTCAGAAGCCATTTGAGCTGCGAAAGGAGTAGATTTCTTAGAACCTTTGAACCCTAATGCACCGGCAGATGACCATGAAAGAGCATTACCGAACTCGTCAGTAATTGTTACGATAGTGTTGTTAAAAGTTGAGCGGATGTGTGCTACACCTGCTTCGACATTCTTTTTCACTCTACGTTTACGTGATTGTTGTTTGCGAGCCATTATTTATCCTCCTTTACTTTAGTAACTATTTATTTCTTCTTGTTCGCTACTGTTTTAATTGGACCTTTACGAGTTCTTGCGTTGTTCTTAGTTTTTTGACCATTAACTGGTAAACCGCGACGGTGACGCATTCCCTTGTAAGAACCGATTTCCATAAGACGTTTTACGTTTAAGTTTGTTTCACGGCGTAAGTCACCTTCGACTTTATACACGTCTACTACTTCACGAATTTTGTTTAACTCATCTTCTGTAAGATCTTTAACTCTAGTATTTTCATCAACTGATGCTTTAGCTAAAATTTCGCTAGCGCGTGTTGGTCCAATACCGAAAACATATGTTAAAGAAATTACAACACGTTTATCACGTGGTACGTCAACTCCTGCAATACGAGCCATATCTTTGCACCTCCAAATTAAATATTAACCTTGTTTTTGCTTGTGTTTAGGGTTTTCACAAATTACCATTACTTTTCCTTTTCTGCGAATAACTTTACATTTCTCACAGATAGGTTTTACTGATGGTCTTACTTTCATGATTTTTACCTCCTTAGAATATGGAGTCTCTTATTTGAAACGATAAGTGATTCTGCCACGCGTTAAGTCATAGGGTGACATCTCAACTGTTACTTTATCACCAGGAAGTATGCGTATATAGTTCATACGAATTTTACCTGATACATGAGCTAAAATCTCATGACCATTTTCTAATTCTACTTTGAACATTGCATTTGGTAAAGTATCAAGCACTGTACCTTCCAGTTCAATTACATCTTGTTTACTCACTTTTTTTCCTCCTTATACAGCATTTCAATTCCATTATAGAAATTTGCTCTAGGTGACGACTCACTTCGTCTAATAACGACTCTCTCGTATACATATAGACATAGCAACATTCACCTAAATTGCTGCAAGGTGAATATTTCTATAAGCCATTAAGAATTTCATCGACTTCTTCGAAAACTTCTTCTATATCTTTTGAGCCATCTACTGTAGCTAGAACTCCAAGACCTTTATAGAAATCTAAAAGTGGCGCTGTTTGTTTAATATTGACTTCCAGACGATTTTGAACTGTTTCCGGATTATCATCTTCACGCTGGTAAAGTTTACCGCCGTCTAAGTCACAAATACCCTCTGTCTTAGGCGGATTAAACACTAGATGGTAAGTCGCACCGCAAGTTTCACAAATGCGTCGGCCAGTCAGTCTGTTCATCAGTTCCTCTTCAGGTACTTCGACATAAATAGTCTTATCGATCTGAGTGCCAAGCTCTGACATGATGTTATTCAATGCTTCAGCCTGTTCAACAGTTCTAGGGAAACCGTCAAGCAGGAAACCATCTTTAGCATCACTTTGAGATAAACGCTCTTTTACGATACCAACTGTTACTTCATCAGGAACAAGTTCGCCCTGGTCCATAAATGCCTTGGCCTGTCTTCCTAAATCCGTCTCGTTTTTAATAGCAAGACGGAACATATCTCCTGTAGAGATATGAGGAATCGAGTATTTTTTGATTATTTTCGCAGCTTGAGTACCTTTTCCTGCACCAGGCAAGCCCATAATAATAATATTCATTATTTTGTTTCCTCCTACTTATCTACGCTTTCTAAATCCGCGGTATTCTCTCTGGTTAGCTTGAGCTTCCAATTGTTTCATCGTTTCCAGTGCAACACCGATAACGATCAGCAAGCTCGTTCCACCAATTTGAATCGCCTGCGGCAAGTCCATAAACTTCGTAATTAAGAGTGGTAAAATTGCAATTCCTGCAAGGAACAGAGAACCGACAAATACTAATCTGTATAAAACAGAAGTAATGTAGTCCTGTGTATTTTTACCTGGGCGGATACCCGGAATATAACTGCCCTGTTTTTTCAGGTTGTCAGCCATTTTCTCAGGATTCACCTGTACAAATGAATAGAAGTAAGCAAATGCGATAATCAGGACAACATAGACAATCATTCCAATCCAGTCCGACGGGTCAGCAAAACGGGCTACCGTTTGTGCCCAGTTCGCATCCGGGAAAAATAACGTCAGTGTTTGAGGCATCATCAGAAATGCCATTGCAAAGATTACCGGGATAACCCCAGCAGGGTTAACTTTTAACGGTAAGAATGTTGACTGCGGAGCCAATTGTGATCCAGGTGTACTCTGTCCTTTTGCATATTGCACTGGAATCTTACGAATCGCCTGTAAGATAAACACTGCAAACGCAGTAAGAAGAATAAGGAATATTACAATACCAGCGATTTGAAGCACTGCCATTGCCGTATCCGCACTACCTGTGAATCTTGATTGATAAAGCTGAATTAATGCACTTGGAAGTGCACCTAAGATACCTGCAAAGATAATGATTGAAATACCATTACCGACACCATGTGTAGTGATTTGTTCACCAAGCCACATAAGGAACGCAGTACCTGTAGTTAAAATTAAAGCAATAAGCAGATAAGATCCGACATTATTGTCATCAATAAGGTTGCCGCCAAACATTTGGTTAAATGCAAATGACATACCGATTGCTTGGATAAATGCTAAAACGATCGTGAAATACCTGGTGAATTGAGCAAGTTTACGTCGGCCAACTTCGCCTTGTCTCGCCCATTCAGCAAACTTTGGAACTACATCCATTTGAAGCAGCTGCGTCACGATTGAAGCCGTGATATATGGCATAATCCCCATCGCCAGGATAGAGAAGTTCATAAGTGCTCCGCCGCCAAATGTATTCATTAAATCTAAAACTCCGCTCCCGGAAGCTCCAGTGTCAAAAACACTTGGATCTACACCGGGAACAGGAATGTACGTACCGATTTTAAAAATAACTAGCATTGCCAAAGTAAACAGTATCTTGTTACGTATTTCTTTAATTTTAAAGAAATTCGATATCGTCCCGATCATTAGATCACCTCATGAGTTCCGCCCTGTTGCTCAATCGCTTCTACAGCTGAACTAGAAAATTTGTGCGCTTTAATCGTCAACTTCTTCTCTAAGTTACCGTTGCTTAAAATTTTAATACCAGATTTCTGGTTTTTAACAATTCCTGATTCGATTAAAAGTTCAGGAGTTACTTCTGTACCATTGTCAAAACGGTTTAACGCACTAAGATTTACAACTGCATAATCTTTACGGTTAATGTTTGTGAATCCGCGTTTTGGAATACTACGGAAAAGTGGTAATTGTCCACCTTCGAAAGTAAGACCAACTTTACCGCCGGAACGTGACTTCTGTCCGTCATGACCGCGACCGGATGTTTTACCGTTACCTGATGACATACCGCGTCCAACTCTGTTACGTTTGTTACGCGCGCCTTCAACTGGTTTAAGTTCGTGTAATTTCATCTTCGCACCTCCTACATTATTTTATCATTAATTTTCTTCTACTGTAACTAAATGAGCGACTTTAGCAACTTGACCTCTTAATTGAGGAGTGTCTTCGTGCTCAACAGTCTTGTGCATTTTGTTAAGACCTAGTGCCTTAACTGTTTCTCTTTGTGTCTGCGGTTTACCGATAACACTTTTAGTGAGGGTAACTTTCACTTTTGCCATTGACTATTCCCTCCTTAGTTTAGAATCTCTTCTACAGTTTTATCTCTAAGTCTTGCAACTTCATTAACATCTTTAAGTTCAGTTAAGCCTGTAACTGTAGCGCGAACTACGTTAATTGGTGTGTTGGCACCAAGTGACTTACTTAAGATATCCGTAATACCAGCTAATTCAAGAACGGCACGAACCGGTCCACCAGCGATAACCCCTGTACCAGGAGCAGCAGGTTTCATGAATACGTTACCTGATGAGAATCGTCCGATTACTTCATGAGGTACAGTACCATTAACGATAGGTACTTCAACTAGATTTTTCTTAGCAGATTCGATAGCTTTTTTGATTGCTTCAGGAACTTCCTGAGCTTTACCTGTACCGAAACCTACACGTCCTTTTCTGTCCCCAACTACTACTAAAGCTGAGAAACGGAAACGACGACCACCTTTAACTACTTTAGCAATACGGTTGATCGTTACAACGCGCTCTTCAAATTCTTGTACTTCTCTTTCTCTTCTTTGAGCCATGAAATATGTCCCTCCTTTTTATTAGAAATCAAGTCCGTTTTCACGTGCTGCGTCAGCTAATGCTTTGACACGTCCATGATATAAATACCCACCACGGTCAAATACTACTTTTTCAAAGCCTTTGTCTTTTGCACGGTTGGCAATTAGAGCTCCTACTTCTTTAGCAGCTTCTACGTTAGATCCTGATTCACCTTTGAATTCAGCGTCTTTGGTAGATGCGCTTGCAAGTGTAATTTGCGCAGTGTCATCAATTAATTGAGCATAGATATGCTTGTTTGAACGGTAAACATTTAAACGTGGTCTTTCAGTCGTACCTGAAAGTAAGTTACGCACGCGACCATGTCTTTTTTGACGTACTTTATTCTTGTCAATTTTCGCGATCATTGATGTTCACTCCTCACTTATTTATTATTTACCAGTTTTACCTTCTTTACGGCGAACGTTTTCACCTTTATAGCGAATACCTTTACCTTTGTATGGCTCTGGTGGACGTACTTTGCGGATGTTAGATGCTAATAATCCAACTTCCTCTTTGTTAATACCTTCAATTTTAATGTTAGTATTCCCGTCAACTGTAATCGTAAGATCTTCAGCTGGTTCGAATTCTACAGGGTGTGATAAACCAACGCTAAGCGCTAATTTTTTACCTTGCATTTGAGCACGGTAACCTACCCCGATAAGTTCCAGTTCTTTAACGAAACCTTTTGATACACCTTCAACCATGTTATTGATAAGTGCACGAGTTGTTCCGTGAACTGTACGGTGTTCTTTAGATTCACTTGGACGAACTACTTCTAGAGTAGATTCTTCAAGATTGTATGCCATTTCTTCATTAAATGTGTTTTCCAGTTCACCTTTAGGACCTTTTACTGTAATAGTATTGCCCTTGATGTCTACTGTAACATCACTTGGAATGTCAATAAGACGTTTACCTACACGACTCATTACTTTGCACCTCCTGTTTTATTAAATTACCAAACGTATGCGAGAACTTCCCCGCCAAGATTTCTTTTACGTGCTTCTTTATCTGTAAGCACACCTTCTGATGTTGAGATTAGAGCGATTCCAAGACCGTTAAGTACTCTTGGTAACTCTTCTCTTTTAGCATAAACACGAAGTCCAGGTTTAGAAATACGTTTCAAACCAGTAATAACGCGTTCGTTTTCGTTGCTGTATTTCATGAATACACGGATGATACCTTGTTTATCGTCCTCGATGTATTCTACATTTTTAACAAAACCTTCTGTTTTCAAAATTCCAGCGATTTCCTTTTTCATGTTTGAAGCAGGAATCTCTAAAGTTTCATGTCTAACAATGTTCGCATTTCTAATGCGTGTTAGCATATCTGCAATTGGATCTGACACTGTCATTTAAGTTGCCTCCTTTCGATTAATGAATCTTACCAGCTTGCTTTTCTTACACCAGGAATTTGCCCTTTGTAAGCAAGTTCACGGAAACAGATACGGCAAAGCTTGAATTTACGTAGTACTGAATGTGGTCTTCCACATCTTTCGCAGCGTGTATATTCTCTAACTTTGAATTTTTGTTCTTTTTGCTGTTTAGCAATCATTGATTTTTTAGCCACTATATTGCCTCCTTATTACTTACTTTTGGAACGGCATACCGAATTGTGTTAACAGTTCACGAGCTTCTTCGTCCGTGTTTGCTGTCGTTACAATAACGATATCCATACCGCGAACTTTTGATACTTTATCGTAATCAATTTCCGGGAAGATAATTTGTTCTTTAACACCTAGAGTGTAGTTACCGCGGCCATCGAATGCTTTCTTCGAGATACCTCTGAAGTCTCTTACACGTGGTAATGTAACTGAGATAAGTTTGTCCAGGAATTCATACATTCTTTCTCCGCGCAGTGTAACTTTCGCACCGATTGGCATACCTTCACGTAAACGGAATGTAGCGATTGATTTCTTAGCTTTAGTGACAATTGGTTTTTGACCTGTAATTGCACTTAGTTCCTCAACAGCTGTGTCAAGTACTTTAGCGTTTTGTACAGCATCACCAATACCCATGTTAACTACGATTTTATCAATCTTCGGTGCCTGCATTACTGAAGAATAATTAAATTTATTTACTAGTTCTTGTTTAATTTTTTCATTGTATTTTTCTTTTAAGCGAGCCATTAATGTGACCTCCTTCCGTTTGAATCTTATTTAATCTCTTTACCTGATTTAACAGCGATCTTCACTTTTTTACCATCTTTAATTTCATGACGGACACGAGTGCGTTCACCTGATTCAGGGTCTACATGCATAACGTTAGAAACGTGAATCGGAGCTTCTACCTCTAGAATCCCGCCTTCCGGGTTCATTTGAGATGGCTTCTGGTGTTTCTTAATAACGTTGACGTTTTCAATAACGACACGGTTATCTGAAGGAATTGCTTTTAGTACAGTTCCTTTTTTACCTTTGTCCTTACCGCTAATTACAACGACCTGGTCACCTGTTTTTACGTGCATAGTTGTCGCACCTCCTTCGGTTTTGGATTATAGTACTTCTGGTGCTAATGAGATAATCTTCATGAAGTTACCTTCGCGAAGTTCACGAGCAACTGGTCCGAAAATACGAGTACCTCTTGGACCTTTATCATCACGGATGATTACGCATGCGTTCTCATCGAATTTAATATATGAACCATCTTCACGACGGACACCTGTTTTCGTTCTGACGATGACGGCTTTAACAACCTCACCTTTTTTGACAACTCCACCTGGTGTTGCATTCTTAACACTTGCAACAATAACATCACCGATGTTAGCAGTTTTACGGCCTGTTCCACCTAAAACTTTAATAGTGAGCACTTCACGTGCACCTGAGTTGTCAGCTACCTTCAAGCGGCTCTCTGACTGAATCATGCGCGATTCCCTCCTTCTGTTTCAAGTATTTTATATAAGTACAGATTCTTTAACGATTTCAACTAGACGGAATCGTTTAGTCGCAGATAATGGACGTGTCTCTTGAATTCTCACGATGTCGCCCATTTTCGCAGTGTTGTTTTCATCATGTGCTTTATATTTTTTAGAATATTTAACACGTTTTCCGATGATCGGGTGCTTAGTGTAAGTTTCAACAAGTACCGTTACTGTCTTATCCATCTTGTCAGATACGACGCGGCCCTGGTAAACTTTGCGTTCGTTTTTACTTTCCACGATTTGAACCTCCTCTAATTATTGATTCGCTTGTGCTTCTTCAATCTCTCTTGCGCGAACCGTCGTTTTCATTCTAGCGATAGTCTTTCTAACTTCTTTGATACGAGCAGTGTTTTCTAGCTGACCTGTAGCTAGCTGAAAGCGCAGATTGAAAAGTTCTTCTTTCAATTCTTTAACATTAGATTCAATTTCGGAATTCGTTAAATCACGGATTTCTTTAGCTTTCATTCGTATCACCACCTAATTCTTCACGTTTTACTATTTTCGTTTTTAATGGAAGTTTATGACTTGCAAGACGAAGTGCTTCTTTAGCTACTTCTTCTTCTACACCCGCAACTTCAAACATAACTCGGCCTGGTTTAACTACTGCAATCCAACCTTCGATTGCACCTTTACCAGAACCCATTCGTACTTCTAATGGTTTCTTTGTATATGGCGTGTGCGGGAAGATGTTGATCCATACTTTACCGCCACGTTTCATGTAACGTGTCATTGCAATACGTGCTGCTTCGATTTGTCTTGCAGTAATCCAAGATGTTGTCGTAGCTTGCAGCCCGTATTCACCAAAGCTTACTTGATTTCCGCCTTTTGAACGTCCTTTAGTGTCTGGACGGTGCTGACGACGGTATTTTACTCTTTTTGGTAATAACATTCCAAATTTCCTCCTTACTATTTATTATTCTTTGTAGGAAGAACTTCTCCACGGTAGATCCATACCTTGACACCTAACTTACCGTAAGTTGTGTCTGCTTCTTCATGAGCATAATCGATGTCTGCACGAAGTGTATGAAGTGGAACTGTTCCTTCACTGTAACCTTCAGCACGAGCGATATCCGCACCGCCTAAACGTCCTGATACTTGTGTTTTAATACCTTTAGCGCCTGATTTCATAGCTCTTTGAAGCGCTTGTTTTTGTGCTCTACGGAAAGATACACGGTTTTCTAACTGACGTGCAATATTTTCTGCTACAAGTTTAGCATCCATATCTACTTTCTTAATTTCAATCACGTTGATATGAACTTTCTTCCCAGTCAAGTTAGTAAGTGCTGTACGAAGTTTGTTGATTTCGCTACCGCCTTTACCAATTACCATACCTGGTTTACCTGTGTGCAGTGCAATGTTTACACGGTTTGCTGCACGCTCAATTTCCACTTTTGAAATTGAAGCATCTTTAAGATTAGTCTCGATATATTTACGAACTTTTAAGTCTTCGTGTAAAAGGCTGGCAAAGTTTTTGTCTGCATACCATTTTGCTTCCCAGTCACGAATGACACCTACACGAAACCCAATTGGATTTATCTTTTGGCCCAAGTTAATTCCCTCCTTATATAATTAAGCGTTCTCTGTTTCTTGGTTTTCTTCAGTTTCTGCTTCTTTTGCGTATTCTTCAACAACTACTGTGATGTGGCTGGTACGCTTGTTGATTTTCGTAGCACGGCCTTGAGCACGTGGACGGAATCTTTTCAGCGTTGGACCTTCGTCTGCATAAATTTCTGAAATATACAGGTTATCGATATCCATATCGTAGTTGTGTTCTGCGTTAGCAACTGCAGATTTAACTAATTTCTCCACTACCGGTGAAGATCTCTTGTTTGTAAGTTTTAGAATTGAAATCGCTTCTCCAACTTCTTTACCTCTCACAAGGTCAAGAATAAGGCGTACTTTACGCGGAGCGATTCTCACAGTTTTAGCAATAGCTTTCGATTGCATGAGTCTTTCCTCCTTTATCGCATATGGTTAGTTATTTATCTTTTTGTTTTCTGATCGTTTCCGTGACCTCTGAACGTTCTTGTAGGTGCAAATTCACCAAGTTTGTGGCCAACCATATCTTCTGTGATGTACACAGGTACATGTTTGCGTCCGTCGTATACAGCGATTGTGTGTCCGATGAAATTCGGGAAAACCGTTGAACGGCGTGACCATGTTTTAATTACACTTTTTTTGTTACCTTCGTTCTGAGCCTCTACTTTTTTCATGAGGTGATCGTCGACGAAAGGTCCTTTTTTAAGACTGCGTGCCATGTAGGCGCCTCCTTCCAATAATGCGTGCGGATTTTATCCGCACACTCACATTACTTATTTCTTACGTCCTCTTACTATGAACTTAGTTGAACGGTTTTTACCTCTGCGAGTTTTCTTCCCAAGAGTTGGTTTACCCCAAGGTGAAACTGGTGATGGACGTCCGATAGGAGCTTTACCTTCACCACCACCGTGTGGGTGGTCGTTAGGGTTCATTACTGAACCACGTACAGTAGGGCGTTTACCTTTCCATCTAGAACGTCCGGCTTTACCAATGTTGATAAGTTCGTGCTGCTCGTTACCAACTTGACCGATTGTCGCTCTACATGTAAGAAGAACCATACGTACTTCACCGGAAGCTAATCTTACCAGTGCGTATTTACCTTCTTTACCTAATAACTGTGCGCTTGTACCTGCTGAACGTGAAAGCTGTCCGCCGGCACCTGGTTTTAATTCGATGTTGTGGATTGTAGTACCAACCGGGATGTCGTTTAGTGTTAATGCGTTCCCTACTTTGATATCTGCTTCAGGTCCACTCATAACTACTGTTCCAACTGTCATGCCTTTAGGTGCTAAGATATATTTCTTCTCACCATCTGCATATGATACTAACGCGATGTTAGCTGAACGGTTTGGATCGTACTCAATAGTTTTAACTGTTGCAGGAATCCCATCTTTATTACGTTTGAAGTCAATAATTCTGTATTGACGTTTATGTCCACCTGCTTGGTGACGTACAGTGATTTTACCCTGGTTGTTACGTCCCGCTTTTTTCGGCAGCGGCGCTAGTAATGAACGTTCCGGAGTTGATGAAGTGATTTCAGCAAAATCCGAACCGGTCATATTACGGCGACCATTCGTGGTAGGCTTATATTTCTTAATTGCCATCCTCGTTATACCTCCTTATTGGTATCTCTTTATAATTAGAAGATTTCGATTGAACCTTCTTTAAGTTTTACAATCGCTTTTCTTCTTCTGTTTGTATAGCCTTCGTAACGACCCATGCGTTTTTTCTTAGGCTTAACATTCATAATGTTTACTTTATCTACTTTAACGTCGAAAATTTCTTCAACTGCGTGTTTGACTTGAGTTTTGTTCGCTCTCACATCTACATCAAATGTGTATTTGTCTTCTGACATTAAGTCAGCAGAACGCTCAGTGATTACTGGGCGCTTGATAATGTCGCGTGCATCCATTATACAAGTACCTCCTCTGCTTTTTTGATTGCTCCCTCAGTGAAGATCACATGGTTAGCAGAAAGGATATCTAGTACGTTAAGACCAGCCGGAGTCAACACTGTAACACCTGGGATGTTACGCGCTGATTTCTCAACAACTTCGTCTTTATTTTCAAGTACAAGAAGTACTTTCTTAGCTGCACCAAGATTTCCAAGTACTGTTAAGAACTCTTTAGTTTTCGGTGCTTCCATTTCAAGGTGGTCAATCACTTGTAGTACTTCTTCATTTACTTTCGCTGAAAGTGCTGAACGAAGTGCTAACTTTCTCATTTTCTTCGGCATGCTGAAACTGTATGATCTTGTAGTTGGTCCGAATACGACACCGCCTCCACGGAACTGTGGTGCACGGATTGTACCCTGACGAGCATTACCTGTACCTTTTTGTTTGAACGGTTTTCTTCCTCCACCGCGTACAGCTGAACGGTTCTTAACTGCGTGGTTTCCTTGACGAAGAGACGCGCGCTGTAATTGAACCGCTTCAAATAGTACATGCTGGTTCGGTTCGATTCCGAAAATGTCCTGGTTTAATTCGATAGAACTTACTTTAGTTCCTTCTTTTGATAAAACATCGATTGCCATGTGTTTATCCTCCCTTCCTTATTACTTGTTACCTTTTTTAATTGATGATGAAATTTTTACAAAACCTTTTTTAGGTCCTGGTACGTTCCCTTTAATAAGAACAACATTTTTGTCTGCGTCAACACGAACGATTTCTAAGTTCTGCATAGTAATCGTTTTCCCACCCATTTGTCCAGGTAATTTTTTACCTTTGAAAACTCGTGACGGGCTCGCTGCCATAGCCATGGCACCTGAACCTCTGTGGTAACGTGAACCGTGTGTCATTGGTCCGCGGCTGAAATTGTGACGCTTGATAGAACCCTGGAAACCTTTACCTTTAGAAGTTCCTGTTACGTCTACAAAATCTCCTGCAGCAAATGTATCTACAGTGACTTCTTGACCTACGTCAAATTCCTCTGTGTTAACGTTTCTGAATTCGCGTATGAAGCGCTTAGGAGCAGCACCAGATGCTTTTGCATGGCCTGCCTCTGCTTTGTTGGCATATTTGTTACTTCTGCCTTTTGCGTTATAATCGCGCTTGTCATCAAATCCGATTTGAATCGCGTTATATCCGTCTGTTTCTTCTGTTTTCTTCTGAACTACTACGTTACCCGCAGCTTCAACTACTGTTACAGGGATTAATTCTCCGTTTTCACCGAAAACTTGAGTCATCCCAATTTTTCTACCTAAGATTCCTTTGGTCATCGAAAGTCGCACCTCCTATAATTTATAACTTGATTTCGATGTCTACGCCTGATGGTAAGTTTAAGCCCATTAGAGCATCAACTGTTTTAGGTGTAGGGTTTAAAATGTCGATAAGACGTTTGTGTGTACGCTGTTCAAACTGTTCACGTGAATCTTTGTATTTGTGCACCGCACGAATAACTGTGTAAATAGTTTTCTCAGTCGGTAACGGAATTGGTCCCGATACATCTGCACCTGAACGTTTTGCCGTCTCAACGATTTTTTCTGCTGATTGATCCAGCACTCTGTGGTCGTATGCTTTTAAGCGAATACGGATTTTTTGCTTTGCCATTATTTATACCTCCTTATGGTCGTCATCCTATTAATGGTAGACTATCTCGGCGAAAATTTTCTTGTCACATCTGCCATGGCAATGCGGCCGGGTGTGTCAGTAACCTCTCGCGTCATCGATGTGTGATGTGCATAGGAACAGCACTTCACGTATACAGGACACAACTGTGCCCGCTTAAGTCCAACGTTAGATATGATACAGTAAAAGAGTGAAGAAATCAATAGGTTACTAAAGATTTCTTCACTCTTTTTTAAATTTCCTGCGTTTTCTTCTATATATACACGATGTTGAATATTAATTAATGAAAATGAAGTATAAAATGAACACTATGAATAGTCCATACATCATAGGATTAATTTCTTTTCTTCTGCCCGCCATAATCATCGTAATCGGATAGAAAATAAATCCGACAGCAATACCTGTTGCGATACTGTACGTGAGCGGCATCATAAACACCGTCAGAAATGCAGGTACTGCAACTTCAAATCTGCCCCATGTAATCTTCGATAAGTTCGAGGCCATTAAAATTCCTACTATTATAAGTGCAGGTGCTGTGACTTCCGATGTAAATGTAACAATCAGCGGCGAGAAGAATATCGCAGCCAGGAATAACACACCCGTAACGACAGATGCAAACCCGCTTCTTGCCCCCGCAGCTACACCCGCAGTGGACTCTACATACGATGTTGTCGTAGATGTTCCGAAGATTGCCCCTGTAATCGTCGCAAAGGCATCGGCAAGCAGCGCTTTACCCGCGCGCGGGAGTTTGTTGTCTTTAATAAGGTTGGCCTGTGACGCTACCCCTACAAGTGTTCCTGCTGTGTCAAAGAAATCTACAAACAGGAATGTCAGTACTACAATCAGAAACTGAACATTAAAGATGGTATCAAAATCTGTCAGCCCTTCGAATGCTGCGCCGAATGTCGGTGCAACGCTCGGTACCGAACCGACGATTGCCGACGGCATCGGTACAATACCTGTCAGAATACCGATTACTGCTGTAGCGATCATACCGATAAAGATAGCAGCCGGTACTTTTTTAGTCATTAATATTACTGTAATTACAAGTCCCGCAAATGTCAGCAGCACACCGCCGCTCTGAACGTTGCCGAGACTGATTAATGTTGCTTCGTCTCCTGTAATAATTCCCGAAGACTGAAGTCCGACGAATGTAATGAAGAATCCGATACCGGCGCTGACCGCCATTTTCATCTCCATCGGTATAGCATTAATTATGTATTCACGAAGTCCTGTAAGCGTCAGAATTACGAATATCACACCCGAGAACAGTACGCCTGTCAGTGCAGTCTGCCATGGAATACCCATTGTCAGTACTACTGTAAAAGCGAAGAATGCGTTCAGTCCCATACCCGGCGCAAGTGCAATCGGGTACTTCGCGATAATCCCCATAAACAGACAGCCGACAAATGCAGCTAAACACGTTGCAACGAAGACAGCATTGATATCCATCTTCATCTCGTCGGGAACACCCTCTACTCCCTGCAGTGATAAAATCGAAGGGTTAACCGCAAGAATATAAGCCATCGACAGAAATGTCGTCAGACCGCCGATAATTTCTTTCTTAAAATTAGTATCAAGTTCATCGAATCCAAAAAACTTTTTCATAACTAGCTCCAATCAGATTATGATTATTTAAATTGTATGATCTTCGGATCATTGTAGCCGATAAAACGGATGAGCAGTTCTCTCGTATAGGGAAAGAACATCTCTATTATCCTGCCGTAAAACAGGACTATTAATATCGTACCGATAAACACCGGCCCGCCGAGGATAACCCCGAACACAGTAACTATAAGTTCCATTAAGAAACGCGCTCTTGCCATTCTTAAATTGAACTTAACAACCAGAACCAGCATTAAAGAATCTCTCGGACCTGCGCCGAGATTCGGAGTCATATAAAATGCGGACCCGAATGCTGCGATGAAGACACCGATCGTAAAATAGACAGCCTGTGCCGGCCAGTTTTCGACATCCGGCAGCAGCCAGACAAAGAAGTCGATAAATGCACCGATGGTTAAGAGGTTAACGTATACCCCGCCTTTAGGCAGTGCTTTGACCATAAGCGAAGTGGCTATTACAATACCGATGCCGAGAATGACCGCCCAGCTCCCGAACGTCAGTCCGACAGACTGCCACAGACCGAAATGCAGTACATCCCACGGGGCAAGCCCCATAACAAAACCTTTAACCTGCATCGCAACGCCGATTGACATTATGATTAAACCCACGAAGTAAAACAGGCAGCGTTTGACAAAGCTACGCGACACACTATCACTCCTATATAATAAGTATAAAGCTTTACCAGTTGGTTTTAATCTCAAATACAAGTATATTATACACTTATTTTCACATAAATCTACGCTAAATCCGTACATTTTCATTTTTTTAGGCTTTATTGTTTGTCTAAAAATTATTGCTTTCTCTTCACAATTAAAACAGCACATTTATGATATGATATTAGTTAAGTTTAGGTGGTGGTAAAAATGGATTTGGAAAGCAAATTACAGGAATTAAAATACGAATATGTACACCTCCAGGGTGATTTGGAAAAAATCGAGTCCACCGGTCATCCAACGTCAAAAATGACCGACAGGCTTCACGAGCTTGAACAGCAGATTAAAGAAGTACGCCAGGAACTAAAAAATAGGTAATTTCAGGACGTGTATACAATGAAAAGAATGATTTCCCTAATTATGATCATTCAATTTTTAATATATTTCGGGTTCAGTATGATCATTCCGGTCATTCCCGAACTCGTTAATCAGCTCGGTGTCAATACGATACATATGGGGCTGCTGCTTGCGGTATACTCACTCGCAAGCTTTCTGTCAGCGCCGTTCTTCGGACGGCTGTCGGATAAAGTCGGCAGAAGGCCGCTTCTCCTCGGGGGACTCGCCACCTTCGCTTTCAGCTTTTTAATATTCGGGCTGTTTATAGATAATCTGACTGTATTGTATATAAGCAGAATTATCGGAGGTGCCGCTTCAGGTGCACTGTATACTGCAACGACAAGTATGGTCGCGGATATTACAACACGTGAAGAGCGTACGAAATATATGGGACTTGTCGGCATGTGTGTCGGCCTCGGTTTTATTTTCGGGCCGGGTGTCGGAGGAATACTTGCAGGCATCTCACTCAGCTTCGCTTACTATATGACGACAATCGTTATTACAGCTGCGCTGATTTTCAGTTTCTTCAAAGTAAGTGAAACTTACCGTCAGTCGACAGCGCAGACGCCGAAGAAAATTACGCTTGCTGCCGACTACTTCACACAGCCGATCGGCATTCTAATGGTTGGAACGTTTTTTGTAATGTTCTTCATGAGCGGAATGGAAAGTACTTTCCAGCTGCTTGGACAGGACCGCATTAATATTACTCCGACTGAAATGGGTGTACTGTTTTTCATCGGCGGAATATTTAACGCGCTGACTCAGGGAGTCTATATAAGGAAACTTAAAGACGGCCAGGAGAAAAAAGCAATGGTTGCCGGACAGATTATGGCAGTCGTCGCATTTATCATGCTGCCGTTTATGACCGGACTTGTATACGCGGGAATATGTATCGTCCTCCTGATGACAGGTAACGCTCTTGCGAAAACATTAATGACATCACAGATTACAAAAGAAGCAGCTTCCCACGATATGGGACGCGTTACAGCAACAACATATTCTCTCGACAGCCTCGGAAGAATATGCGGACCGCTTATATTTAATGCGCTGTTCCTAATATCTGCCGGGCTGCCGTTTTACTTCGGTGCGCTGATGACCGTGCTGTCGACACACTTTATATTCCAATATTACAGAAAACGAGGGAGAGTCGCATGACATTATTAACACTCCTCATGCTTTTAATTTATATCGTTATCAGTGCTGCTACTATTTTAAATATGCGGTCACGTATTCTTGATGCGGCCCGTTATATTTCCGGTGCTGCATTTTTACTGATGACAATCACATTCAGCTTGTCACTGACAAGTCCTGATCTGTTTATCGTGCTGGCTCTTGCACTGTGCATTGTGCTGTCAGTTGAAATTACTGCTTTCAAAGAATCAAAAGGCGACCGTGCCAACTTATTTTTAGTGCACGCATTTACGCTGACAATGGCACTTGTACTTATTATATTTCTGATCACGCTGTAAGGAGATGTGGACATGAGACGTGTTATTTTAATATTGCTGATGTTAATACAGATATTGTTCTTTATAAACTATACGATTAACGACGGCATTATCTTCTACAACATCTATATATGGTTCACTCTCGCAGCGCTGGCGATTATTACGGGTATCCGGGCTTTCCGCTCGGAACCACATTTAAATGAAAGCCGTCACATGCATTCTTATTTTTCACTCGCACTGATTATCGTCTCCTGTGCGTCCGTGCTGTTCATATTGTATATCGCAATTATGCAGCCTTATTATTTATAAGCATTAAAAAGCCATCCGGTTGATCCGGATGGCTTTTTAATGCTGTTATCTTTTAATAATTTTATTCAGTTTCATCTTACTCTTTTGAAACAGAGGGAACATAACTTCCGCCATCGTGTATAGCGGACGGTTTGTAACGTAATCAAACTCACCGATTTTATCGGACACTTCCGTCCCCCATACTTTCTTAAACTGCCATAAGCCAAAATGTTCATGTTCTTTATCCGGATCTACCGACACACCGCCAAAATCATATGACTCTGCACCGTGCTCACGTGCATATTGCATCATATGCCACTGCATATGGTGGTTCGGCAGAAATTCCCTGAAATCATTTGATGATGCACCGTATAAATAATATGACTTATGACCGGACTGTGCGTATAACGCACCCGATAAAAGTACACCGTCAGGATGAGTTCGCTTAATTTCGTTCATATTCTCGAGCTGCGCCCGTACTTTCACCATACGATTGTTTAAGTTGTCGAACTGGTTCTGTTTTTTCTTTTCATCTTTAATCTTTTCCGCTTTACGGATATCTTCATTTATTTTTTCTATATCGCTCTCTAAAGATGCAGCAGCTTCCTCAGGTATCAGTTTGACCATGAACAGTTCCATATGCCCTTCCGGGTTCAGGTTATCGTAGAGCGATTCAAAGTAAGTAATATCTCTCGTCAGGAAGCCGTCGCGTTCTCCCGTTTCTTTCATAAGCTTAACAAAATCCGGCAGCTCTTCGCGTCCTGCTTTGTAAACTGTTGTACCTGCACGGAGAGAGTTGCGGACTTTCGTACGGTTGTTTCTTTCAAAGCTTTGAAGAAGTGCTTTATCATCAACACTGACATCCGTCACCATCGTCGTACGCGGCTGAATTACGTCTTTACTCATACCGTCTGTCAGACCGTGATGCCTAAAGCCTAACGACTTAAGATATTCGATTGTTTTCTCATTGCCTTCAGCAGGAATATCCGGATCGATTTTAATCGTATACGACTTTTCATCCGCCGCTATTTTCTTCGTTTCATTAAGAAGTGCTTCCACGACTTCTCTGTCCTCGTAATCGCAGACGAAACCGCGCGATGCATAACACATCGTAAAAAATGTTTTCGGCACTTTTTTAAACAGCAGCATTGCAGTTCCTTCGACCTTGCCATCACGTCCGACAGCAATGCGTCTCCAGTACCATCCCGTCAGTTCTTTTGAACCTGCCCACGACGAGAGCTGCAGCAGATCTCCCGATGGATGCGACATTACGAATTCATCGTGCATTTTATCTGTAATATTCAGTAATTCAACCATAGTTTCTCACCAATCATTTCTTTATTATTTCTGATATAATAAATCCCCAAAGGGAGCGTGCAAAAATGAAACAGATTATATTAATTTTATTTGCAGCATTTAACATTTACAACGTAATAAATATTTCAACAGCCTACCAGCATGACGATCTTATTGCCCTGCTCAGTACAAGAATTATTTTCATGGCAATCTCAATCATTCTGTCTGTATTATTCCTAATTTCCGGTTCAACGAAAAGCACTAAAATATTAGCGGCGGTGACAATTGTAACCGGCCTTGCCCACTTCATTGCCATCTTGTTAGTTTACATTTAATTTCTACAATATTGTAGCATATTTCTTTAGACAGTTCTTTTTAAACTATCTGTGATGGGAGTAGATATAAATGAGAGATCTCGGAATATATTTCGGTACATTCGCTCCGTGCCACGTCGGTCATTTCGAGCAAATCGTCAGAGCGAAAAGAGAAAACAGACATGCAGTCGTAATTATAAGCGGTTACGACGGTGACCGCGGGGATTCAATCGGCATGAATCTGGAGCATCGTGCCCGGGCAATGCGCCAGCTGCTGAGAAACGACAGCAACGTCTCGATTCTTGAACTCAATGAAACAGATATCCCGCGTTATCCGGCAGGCTGGACTCCGTGGCTTGAAATGCTCGAAAGACTTGTGCGCCAGACGAAAGAATCGCTGGATTTTGATGTGAAAAGTACAACGTTTTATATGGGGGAAAATGAATATCTCGAACCTCTTGAAAGCTACTTTACTGAGAAGTGGCCGGACATCGATATTCATATGACGATGGTCGACAGAAAGATTCTCGGTATCAGCGGCACTGAAATAAGAGAGATGCCCATTTTAAACTGGGATTATGTCACACGTCCGTTCCGCCGCTTCTTCGTACAGAACGTACTCGTTACCGGTTCGCCGAACAGCGGCAAGTCGATGCTTATCGAAGACCTGGCCCGCAGATATTCCACGAGTTACTCTGTTGAATATGCTGAAGAGTATTTCGAGGAGCACCAGCTGAAATCGCCTGACCTCGATGCGAAAGATTACCATGCAATCGGTATCGGTCAGTTCGAGCTGAACCGCCGCCATATTCATTCCAATGCAACACGCAAAGTCTTTTTCGCAGACACTGATGTGCTTTATTCAAAAATTCATAATATGCTGGCCAGTCACGACGGCCGGGAATATGTAAATCAAATCTTTGAACATTATATACATCTACAGTCCTGGAGCCTGATTCTGATTATGCCTCCGGCTGACGATGCATCCGATTACGATAAAGAGTTTTACAGTCTGCTCCTTCAGCAGCTGGAATACTATAATTTAATGAAGAACGCAGTCTTTTTACATGATACATACCTGCATAACTACAACCGTGCCCACGCGCTTATTGATGAAATTTTAGATGAAGGAAAAGATAACTGAATTTAATGATATTTCTGTTATAATGTAATTTACTATTCGTTTATACAGGAGGAATCGCTATGCAAGAAGAATTACTGCTTACACCGGGACCGACACCAGTTGCCCGACGCACGTATCAAGCTATGTCCCAAGGTATTTTCGGTCACAGAACCAGCCGCTTCAAAGAAATGTCGGCAGGTATCCAGAAGAAAC
This sequence comes from Jeotgalicoccus coquinae, assembly GCF_014207425.1. GTDB lineage: Bacteria > Bacillota > Bacilli > Staphylococcales > Salinicoccaceae > Jeotgalicoccus > Jeotgalicoccus coquinae. The sequence continues at coordinate 60,827 of NZ_JACHFF010000002.1, forward strand.
TCCAGCCGTTATTCGGCACGGATAATCCTGTTGCTGTTCTGACTTCATCCGGAACCAGCGCTCTTGAATCTGCTATGGTTAACCTCGTTGATGACGGTGATACTGTCGTTTTAATCGTCAGCGGAGTATTCGGCGGAAAGTTCGCGGATATTGCCGGACGCTACGACCTGAATGTTCACGTCTATGCTGTGACATGGGGAGAAGCTGCTGATCCAAAATCATTCGGGGAATACCTTAACGGGCTCGATAATGTTACCGCAGTATTTACCCAGGCATGTGAAACCTCAACGTCAGTTCTTCACCCGCTGTCCGAACTGGCAGACGTCGTTCATAACTATAATGAAGAAACACTATTTATCGTCGATGCAGTAAGTGCTCTTGGCGGAGCCGATATGAACATGACACGCGATAACATTGACTGCATCGTTTCAGGCAGTCAGAAAGCACTCATGCTGCCTCCGGGACTTGCATTCGTCGCTGTAAATGACAGAGCGCTGAATAAAGTACACAGCCTCGGAAACAGAAGATACTATCTCGATTTAAGAATGTACTTTAAATCACTGGAAGTGGATTACACACCGCAGACACCTGCTGTCACTCTGTACCAGGGTCTCGATGATGTTTTAAACATGATACATGAAGAAACAATTGAAGAAGTATTTGCACGTCATAAAAAAATGCAGAACATGCTCCGTCGCGGTATCGAGGCACTTGAACTTGAACTGTTTGTTAAAGAAGATGCTGCATCACCGACAGTAACTGCAGTCACATCGACACCTGAGGAAATCGCGCATATTAAAAATACGCTTGAAAAAGATTATCACATCTCTGTTGCAGGCGGCCAGAAGGATCTTGCAGGAAAGATTATCCGCATCGGCCACATGGGCTTTATGTTCCCGAAAGATATGCTGGCCATTTTAAGTGCCCTGGAAGACATTCTAAGCAAGCTGCGCAATAAAAATTACTACGGCAAGGCTTTAACTGCCGCTCAGGAGAGTTTATATGACAAAGCATAAAGTGATCGTACTCGACCCTGTCAGCCAGGATGGCATACAGGCAATAATTGATAATGATAACTTCAGCGTTACGCGCCAGGAAGGTTTGTCGGAATCTCAGATTATCGATATCATTCATGATTTCGATGCTGTGATTGTCCGCAGCCAGACTACAATTACAGAACGTATTATCCAGCATGCAAAAAAACTTAAGATGATTGCCCGTGCAGGTGTCGGTGTCGATAATATCAATATCGAGGCCGCAACAAAACACGGTGTTATCGTCGTCAACGCACCGGAAGGAAATACTATTTCGGCGACAGAGCATACGATGGCGATGATGCTGACAATGGCACGCGACATTCCGGAAGCATATAAAGAACTGACAGCCGGAGAATGGAACCGCGGCGCTCATAAAGGTGTTGAGCTTTACGGAAAAACTCTCGGTATTATCGGAGCAGGAAAAATCGGCTTCGGTGTTGCACGCCGCGCCAAGAGCTTCGGCATGAAGATTGTCGCATTCGATCCTTACTTATCGGACGAAAAGGCCCGCGACAATGAAATCGTTAAAATGGAAGTGGATGAAGTCGCAGCAGCAGCAGATTTCATTACTGTACATACACCGCTTACTCCACAGACGAAAGGTATCGTCGGTGCTGATTTCTTTAAGAAATGTAAAAAAGAAGGCGTCTATCTGATCAACGTTGCACGCGGCGGTATTATCGATGAAGATGACTTACTCGAAGCACTGGATGCAGGAATCGTTAAAGGTGCAGCACTCGACGTGTTCGTTACAGAGCCGCCGGAAAACACTGCTCTCCTGACACACCGCCGCACTGTTGTGACACCTCATCTTGGTGCATCTACAGCAGAAGCACAGGAAAAAGTTGCTGTCAGTGTAGCGAAAGAAATTATCGAGTACTTCGAAGATAACAAAATTACTCATGCGGTCAACGCACCGCGTGTCAGCGATTCTGTTGCCGAAGAGTTAAAACCGTATATGTCTATCGTGGAACATTTGGGACAGTTCGGTATTCAGCTTCTTCAAAATCCCCCGCAGGAAGTTAAGATTAAATACCACGGCGATATCGCAGTTGACGATACGAGCATCTTAACGCGGACGTTTGTTACCAATATGCTGAAACCGCACTTTGGTGACGAAGTAAATATTATCAATGCTCTTTACTATTTAAATGAACGCGATGTCACTTATAAAGTTGAGAAGAAAGCAAAAGCTGACGGCTATACGAACTATCTCGAAGTCGAACTGATCAACGAAAACGAGCACGTTACACTCGGCGCATCCACGATTCCGGGATACGGCGAACGTCTCGTTAAAATCAATGAGTATCCAATCGACTTCAGACCTGAAGAAAATATACTCATTATCGAGCATACTGACCGTCCGGGCATCATCGGAGAACTTGGTGCACTGCTTGGCGAAGATTCAGTGAACATTGCTTCCATGCAGCTCGCGCGCCTGTCTAAAGAGGGCGATGCAATGGTTCTCTTCACATTAGACAACCAGGTTGATGAATCAACACACGAGAAAATTAAAGACGTAATGAACATCCATAAAGTTCATACGATTACTCTTGGATAAAAATAAAGAACCCGTATACGGGCTCCTCGGGCGAGGAGTCAGTGTACGGGTTCTATTTGTGTATATTAAAATTCTATTTAATAAGCTGCTCTACAAGTTCCGGCACTCCGAGCACATCTTTCAGCATCTGTTCTCCCGGCACATCCAGTTCCTCAAACGTACTGATAATGTCATCACCCGTCAGTCCCGTCAGCGTCGCAATAAATGTCGCTCCGATTTTATCCGCACAGTAAAAGTCTGCTACGGAATCCCCGACGATAAAAATCTGTTCACTGCTTTCGTTTCTGCCGTTTACCGCTGCATCAAACAGTGCATCATTTTGCACATACAGGCTCCATAAATAACTGAACGGGTGAGGTTTTGTCAGCGCATGCCGGGCATTGCTGCGGCCTTCAGCATCCATAACCTCAGTCGCTGTTGAAATACGCCGTTCATCGAACTCCTCAAGCAGTCCGTCTTCTTCAAACGGCAGGAGGGTTTCCTGTCTCGGTCTGCCCGTCGCTACACCTATCGTATATCCTTTATCTTTCAGACTGTTAAGCATCTCTTTAATTGCCGATGTTTCAACAATCCATTCCTCATCGTAAATAAATCCTGTTTTCCCGAGTTCTTCTGCCGCTCTGCCAGTATCAGCTTCAACAAGTTCACTGCCTAAATACCATTCCTGATATTTATAGTGACCCTGTTCCCAAATCGGCCCGTACATTCTGAAGACATTAGGATCTTTCAGATTTTGAAGTGTTCCTGCGTGTTCGATTAATGCACTGTAGATTTCGTCTTTAGTGAAACTTTCCCGGGAAATAAATTCAAGCACCGCTTCCGGGTTTACTGTTACTTCACCAAGCATATCCCCTACTTCATTCAGGTTCGTCACATCCACATCAGCCAGGTTTAATTTCTCCTGCTTCAGTATGTCTATGTACAATATCGCGAACGTGATAAACAGCATATCCCAGTTGGAATTCAAACCTGCTTCTTTAAAACGTTTAAGTACGCGGTCATCAGCAAAAATTGTGCTGCGGATTCTACTGATTTCTTCATTTGTATAATCCGTTCTGAACTTGCGCCCATCCAGATTTAAATAACGCGGACTGTACAGTAATTCCTCTACTGTCAGTGCAGATACATCAAAACATCTCTCTTCACTTAAGAACACACCGTCAACATCAAACAGAATCGTTGTCATGAGAACACTCCAGTAAATTTTTATATATTGCCAGTTTCTCACACCGTTTTCATCTTGTCGAGTATTTATACAAATTTTCAGGCAACTTGAACTTTTTCGCCATAAATGAATAATGTGTTTTAAATTGCGGTAATTTGTAATATGATAAATAATAGATTGTAAATCTATTGCTTAGTTGATTAAGGAAAAGTAAAGTTTGTAAATTAAATATTATATGGAGGACTCTTTATGTCTCTTAGTCCAATGGAAGTTATCTTCATGTTCGTCGGAGGACTTGGTATCTTCCTGTACGGTATTAAACAGATGGGTGACGGCCTGCAGGCAGCTGCCGGCGACCGTTTACGGGATATTTTAAACCGTATGACATCCAACCCTGTCAGAGGTGTTATTGCCGGTATTCTAGTTACAGTTTTAATCCAGAGCAGCTCGGGCGCTACTGCAATTACTATCGGTTTAGTAAGTGCAGGTTTCCTGTCACTCAGACAGGCAATCGGTGTTATTTTAGGTGCCAACATCGGTACTACGGTTACAGCATTTATAATTGGTCTGGACATCGGTGCGTATTCTCTGCCGATTCTCGCTGTAGGTTCATTTATGCTGTTCTTCTTCAAAGCCAACCAGATTGTTAACGTTGGTAGAGTTCTTTTCGGATTCGGGGCGTTATTTTACGGTCTCGAATTAATGGGTGACGGTGTAGGACCGCTTGCCGATTTAGAGTATTTCCAAAATATGATGCTCGTAATGAGTGATAATTCATTCCTTGGACTCGCCGTCGGTATTATCCTGACAGTTATTGTGCAAAGTTCGAGTGCGACTATCGCTATACTTCAGAATTTCTATGCCAACGGCATGGTTGATCTGCAGGCAGCATTACCGATTCTGCTCGGCGACAATATCGGTACAACGATTACTGCGGTATTAGCAGCGCTTGCCGGTTCAATTGCCGCTAAACGTGCAGCACTGGTGCACGTTACATTTAACATCATTGGTGCAACAATATTTATGATACTAATGCCTTTATTCATAGTATATGTCGGCTACCTTGAAGAAGCTCTCAGTCTGAATAAACCGATGACTATCGCTTTCGCACACGGTTCTTATAACATCATTAACACACTGATTCATCTGCCGTTCGTCGGCGCGCTTGCATGGCTGGTTGTTAAAATTGTCCCCGGCCGTGATTTCTCTGAAGATTTCACGCCGAAACATTTAGACCCGCTCTTATTAAAACAGTCACCTTCAATTGCAATTCAGGGTGCACAGAACGAAGTTAAAAACCTTGGCGAACTTGTTCTGAGTACATTACAAGATGCACGTCAGTACAGCGATAAGCAGGATGCCAAACTCTTCAAGCAGATCGAAGATAAAGTGAATGTTTCTGCTACGCTTCAGGATGCCATCCGCGCATATCTGCTCGATGCATCGAAACATGAAATTTCACAAGATGACACTGAACGTGTCAGCACGCTGCTTGAAGTATCCCGTATACTTCTTAAAGTAAGCTCACAGGCTAAAAACCTTGCTGATCAGTATCACCACAAGTACGAAAACAACATTCAATTGTCAGACGAAGCTAAAGAAGGTCTGGAAGATCTGTACAGACACGTCTACGAATCGTTCACGATGTCACTTGAGACACTTGATGTTTATAATCCTCAAGCGCTTGATCAGGTTATCCGACTCAGCCAGAAATCTCACAGAATTGAAAACAAACTCCGTAAAGAACACATTAAGCGTCTTTCAAGAGGCGAATGTTCAACGGACGGCGGTTCACTTTATGTTGAACTGATCAGTAATCTGGAACGTATCGGCTATAACGCACGAAACATTACAGAGACAAACTTAAATAATGCATCATCAGATGACTTCAGTGATGAATTCACTGTTTACGACTGATAATATAAAAAGCTCCGGGAAATTATTCCCGGAGCTTTTTTGTATTAATATTTATCCATGTAGTGATTAAGTTCCCACTCAGAAACAGCTGCGCGGTAGTCTTCCCACTCCAGCATTTTGTGTTCGTAAAATGCTTTGAAAATGTGGCTGCCAAGCGCTTCTTTTGAAAGTTCACTGTCACGCAGTACTTTTAAGGCGTTATACAATGTCGACGGCAGGTCTTCCACGCCGTGTGCAATACGCTCTTCTCTCGTCAGTTCATACAGGTTTAAATCGATTGATTCCTGCAGCTCAAGCTTGTTTTTAATGCCATCCAGCCCGGCTTTTAAAATGACTGCCAGTGCCAGATACGGATTCGCTGATGGATCGACAGAACGAACTTCCACACGTGTTGATAATCCGCGTGAAGAAGGGATTCTCATCAATGGCGAGCGGTTCTTTTTACTCCAGGCGATGTAACTTGGTGCTTCGTAACCCGGCACCAGACGCTTATACGAGTTCACCAGCGGATTCGTTACCGCAGTAAAGCCGCGGACGTGTTTTAGTACACCTGCCATAAAGTATTTCATATCCTCACTTAAGCCATCTTCTGCAGACTCATCAAAGAATGCATTTTCTTTTCCTTTAAAGAGCGATACGTTAAAGTGCATGCCGTTGCCGTTAATGCCAAACAGCGGTTTCGGCATAAATGTTGCATGCAGATTATGTTTTCTTGCAACTGTTTTCACGATGAGTTTAAATGTCTGAATGCTGTCGCATGCAGTGACTGCATCTGCATATTTAAAATCAATTTCATGCTGTCCTTCAGCCACTTCGTGGTGTGATGCTTCAATATCAAAACCCATGTCTTCAAGTTCAATAACAATTTCCCGTCGGCAGTTTTCGCCTGTATCAGTCGGCGCCAAATCAAAATATCCGCCCTGGTCATTTAAGACAGTAGTCGGTTTGCCCCGCTCATCCAGTTTGAACAGAAAGAATTCGGGCTCCGGTCCAAGATTGAAAGAAGTATAGCCCATCTCTTCCATTTCTTTCAGAACATTTTTCAGGTTCGTTCTGGGGTCTCCTTCAAATGGTGTACCGTCAATTTTGTAAACGTCGCAAATCAGACGTGCCACTTTGTCGCCGCGTGATGTTGACCATGGAAAGACTGTCCACGTGTTTAAATCCGGAACAAGATACATATCCGATTCTTCAATGCGCGTAAATCCTTCAATTGAAGAACCGTCAAACATCATTTGTCCGTCGAGCGCTTTATCAAGCTGACTGAAAGGGACTTCCACATTTTTAATCGTGCCGAGAATATCCGAAAACTGCAGACGGATAAACCTTACGTTCTGTTCCTGTGCAATACTGATAATTTTTTCTCTGGTTAAACTTTCCATGACCCACGCCCTTAATCTTTATTTATAATACTGATGCTGAAAAACTCATGTAAGAATATTACCACACGCATATTTCACACGCAATCGGGAATTTTCTTAAAATTAAAAAAGGTGGAGATCCGCTACTTGGATCTCCACCTTTTAAAGCTTAAAAGACACTAATGATATTCATAATAAAGACGAACAGAATAATTGCCGGCAGAATAAATCTGAGCATAAATATCCACGCTTTAAATATCATAAATGAACTGGTGTTTTTCTCAACATTAAGCTGCTCCATCGTAATACGCTTATCTAAAATATAGCCGACAAAAATAGATGAGAACAATGCACCGGCAGGAAGGAGTATGTTCGATACGAGGAAGTCCACGTTATCGAATATCGTTCCCGCGAAGAATTGAACGTCGTTCAGTACACCTTCTGATAATGCGGAAGGAATACCGATTGCAAAAATAATAATTGCATAAATGTAAGTTGTTTTTTTACGTTTCGACTGATTTCCTTTAACCGTGTTGGCAACGTTAATTTCAATCATAGAGAATGCGGATGTCAGCGTTGCAAATAAGAATGCAAGCAGGAACATCAGATAGAACACAATTCCAAACGGTATGGCGTTAAAAATTTCAGGCAGGACGATAAATACAAGTCCCGGTCCTTCAACACTCTGCATGCCGAATGAAGCAATTGCCGGGAAAATCGCAAGTCCGACCATGACAGAAACTGCGATGTTCATCAGTACAATATACGCAGCTGATCTCGGCAGATTCTGATCCGGTTTTAAGTATGATGCGTAAGTCATCATCTGCGTAATACCGACACTCAGCGCAAAGAACGACTGTCCGAGGGCGAACATTATTCCGTTTGCACTGAGCTCGCTGAAATCAGGTGTCAGGAAGTACTTAACCCCTTCAAATGAATTCGGCAGTGACAGTGAGCGGATAATAATGAATAAGAACAAAATGAACAGCATCGGCATCATAATCTTAGATGCACGTTCCAGTCCTTTTTGAATCCCCTGGGCAACGACAAATGCCGTGATAAATATAAATACACCCTGGGCAGCAATAACGTATACAGGGTTTGTAATAATATCCCCGAGCATTGTCGTATAATCATTCACTGTATAAAGATTAAACAGATCCATAAGGGCAATCAGCAGATAAATTAATATCCATCCCCCGATTACACTGTAAAATGACAGGAGCAGCATTGTTCCGAAGTGTCCAATCCAGCCGAATAGTCTTAAGCTTTTCTTACCGCTTAAGAATTCAAAACCGTCGATTGGATTTCGTCCGGATGCACGTCCAATTACAAACTCACTGATTAAAAGCGGCAAACCTATAAGAATAGTAAATAATAGGAAAACGAATAGAAAAGCTCCGCCGCCGTGTTCAGCAGTCATGTAAGGAAAGCGCCATACTGCTCCGAGGCCTATAGCAGAACCTGCTGCAGCCAGGATAAAACCTAATTTGGAATTCCAGTTATTTTCGGACAAAGTATTACCTCTTTTCAATCATCAATGTTGGTAGTTTACCACACTAAAGCGGATTTTTATACACAAAAAACCGGAAGAGCGGACTCTGCCGGTTTTTCATTATAATATTCTGATTCTTAGTTAGGGTTATCTTCCAGCTCAGGAATAGATTTCTCTAAATACTGACGGTCTTTATTTGCATTAAAGTGGTCAGCTTTTTCCATCTTGACTGAAGTAACGTAGTCGGGCATTTCTACGAAGTTTTCGTAAATACCTTTCTCTACAAGGAAGTTACCTTCAGGGAACTGAACACCAATGTTGCCGTCTTTAATTGCTGCATACTTAACGAAGCCCTGGAATACACCGTTCTTGTTGTAAAGAACAACCGCTTCACCATCTTCAAGACCTTCACGGCGTGCATCCTGCTCACTTACAAGCACATCGTAGCGGCCCATCTGGTTGAATGCATCCTGATCTCCATAAATCATCGCGTTGAACTGCTTACCGCGTCTCATCAGAAGTTTGAATTCTCCGGCCTTCTTATTGTTGTCCGGAATATCCATAGTAATCAGGTTGGCACGGCCATCCGGTGTCGGACATACGCCGCCTTCACATAACCATGCTCCGCCGTACTGATAAACGTCGCCCGCTTTCTTCAGGTGCTGAACACCGTCGTACTGCGGGTTAGCTTTCGCAATTTCGTCGCGAATCTGCTGTCCTGACTGGAAATCGATTAAATGAGACTCTTCAGGTTTCACACGTTTCGCAAGATCGACATAAATCTGCCACTCACTGCGTGCTTCGGCAATACGATTGCGGTTTCCTTCAATTTCAGGTGAGAAGTAAATCATTCTCTCTGTAGAAGTTGAAAGTCCGCCGCCGTCCTGCTCGTAACGAGTTTTCGCGGGAAGCACTACGACAGTTTCTTTCGCATCAAGCAATGTTGATGTATTTAAAATAATATCCTGGTGAACACGGATATCGAGATTTTGCAGTGCATCTCTTACGAAGTCGGGATCCGGCATCGTTTCAAGGAAGTTACCGCCGGACATGTAGTAAAGTTTAAGCTTTCTTTCATTGTCTTCCGGCAGCATTGCGTTCTCAATAGTTACACCGACAGTATCTCCAGGCCACTGCGGAAGTTTGAAGTTCCAAAGATCTTCGATACGCGGACGGTTTTCGTCGTTGTAATCTCCGCCCGGCAGTGAAAACGGATCTGCACCCATTTCGCCTGAACCCTGTACTGAAGAGTGTCCGCGTAATGGCATAAGTCCTTTGTTCTTACCGCCTAACCAGCCGCGCAGTAACGCGAGGTTGGATACTTGTGAAATGTTGTCTGTTGCGTGTTTGTGCATTGTTAAACCGAGAGCCCAGACCATAACGCCTGTCTTCGCTTCAGCAAGGCTGTTTGATAATTCAATAATACGTTCTTTATCGATACCCGAAGACTGCACGATTTCTTCCCAGCTCTGAGATTGAACGTTTTCTTTAAGGTCTTCGTAGTGGTTAACATGTTCGTTAACGAACTCATGGTTAATTGCAGCACCTTCATTCTGCTCTTCAAGATCGAACCAGTGCTTCATTACACCGTGCATTAACGCAATGTCGCCGCCGATGTTTACTTCGTAGAATTCGTCTGCAAGTTCAGTACCGAAAAGTGCTGACTCAACTACTGAAGGTACCCAGTAGTTTTCCATTGCAGGTTCTCTGTAAGGGTTAATAACGATAATCTTCGTACCGCGTTTTTTAGCTTCCATCATGTATTTAGTAGAAACCGGTGATGCGTTTGAGGCAACACTTCCCCAGAATACCAATACATCTGTGCCTAGCCAGTCCTGGTAATTACAAGTTGAAGCCCCTACACCCACTGAGCGTTTCATCGCTGATTTACTCGGCGAGTGACAGATACGTGATGCGTTATCGATATGGTTTGTTTCAAGGTAACGTGCAACTTTCGCTGCAACATAATAAGATTCATTCGTAATACCGCGGCTTGTTAAGTAGAATGCATACTGTTTCGGATCAAGAACTTTCATCTTGTCCGCAATCGTATTCATTGCTTCGTCCCACGATACTCTGATGAATTTGCGATCGCCTTTACGGCGGATCATCGGATACGGAATACGGCCAAGTTCGCGCAGCTCAGTGCTGTCCATCTTGCGTAATTCATCAATATCCTGATGTAAAATTTCCGGTTTAATCGGAGGTGCTGTATTTAATCTCAGTACGTTAAAACGTGTTGTACACATATGCGGACCGTTTAAAGTCTGGTCCTGGAGGCCTGATACACCAAGCGCACAGCCGTCACAAACACCTTTTAATATAATGTTTTTTGCGTAATTTAAATTGTCTCTGTTTTTCCAGACGATTTTAGCAGTATCTCTCATGTGATGAGGTTTTACTTTTGTTAAACCGAATGGCACAGGACTTACCCACAATTTCGGATCCCACTTTTTAGTCTTATTAATTGGACCCGGATGAAGAGTTTTACCCATGTAGACACTCCCTCTATATAATAATAACTCTATTGTACACTATTTCGCGGAAGCGCTGACAGAATCCAGCTCATTTTTCTGCTGAAGTTTTCTAATATCCAGTCGGATAAATACTGAAATTACCAGTGCGATAACGAACAGCCCCGCAAAAATGTACAGCGACCATGCATAGCTTTGTGTCGCTTCGTAAATTTTGGCAACGATAAACGGACCTGCGAGACCTGCTGCTGCCCATGCTGTTAAAATATATCCGTGAATGGCACCAAGCTGCTTCGTTCCGAAGATGTCCCCGATGTATGCAGGAATTGCCGAAAAACCACCGCCGTAGCATGAAATCATAACGAACAGCAGTAATTGGAAAAGCAGTGCGTTCGTCGTGAACGGCAGTACCGCAAAGATTCCAATCTGTAATACGAAGAACAGCGTATAAAGATTTGTTCTGCCGATGTAATCTGAAATAGATGCCCAGACCAGACGTCCGGCTCCGTTAAATACGCCCATAATTCCTACCATGAATGCTGCTGCACCTGCAGATAATCCGGCAATTTCAACACCCATCGGACTTGCGACTGCAAGAATTGCAATACCGCATGTCACGTTGATAAAGAGCATCAGCCACAAGAAATAAAAACGTTTCGTCTTAATTGCCTCATTGGCTGTCAGCTGTGCCAGATCTTTCGACACAGCTTCAGTGCTTTCATCGATCATCACACCTTTAGGATGATACCCTTCAGGCGGTCTTTCGAGATATAAACTCGACACAAGCATTACCATAAAGTAAATGGCGCCGAGAATAAAAAATGTGTTAGGAATTCCAACAGACTCAATCAGCATGCGCATTACCGGACTTGCGATCATCGCGGCAAAACCAAACCCCATAATTGCAAGACCTGTCGCCATTCCGCGTCTGTCCGGGAACCATTTAACTAATGTAGAAACCGGAGTTATGTACCCTATACCGAGCCCGATTCCCCCGAGCACTCCGTAACCGACATACAGGAGCCACAGCATTTCAAGCTGTATACCGAATCCCGCTGTAATCATACCTGCAGCAAAAAATACTGTGGATACCAGTCCCGACATCCTCGGCCCTTTCGCCTCCACGAAATGTCCCATAAATGCTGCAGACAGTCCTAAAAATAAAATAGCAATACTAAACGTAATTGAAACCTGGCTCAATGTCCATCCGATAGATTCCTGAAGCGGCGTCGTAAATACACTCCATGCGTAAACTGAGCCGATTGAAATATGTATGCCCACCCCTGCAAGAGCAATCAGCCAGCGATTTTTCTTTGTTTGCATGTAAATCCCCCTATTATTTTTGACGGAATTCCTAAAATTGTAATCTCGTCTTAAATGTGATTATATAAAGAAAAAGAAGCCTTTACAATAAGATTCGGAGTAGGAGAGTTTTTACTATGGAAATCGTTACTAAAAATACTATCCGCCGCTATACGGACGGAAAATTCATCGAGACCGATGATATAATCGCTGAGGAATTTCCACTGACTATATATTTAAATGATGTAGAATTTGCAACGTTGGTCTGTTCACCCGATGACCTGGAGGAACTCGTTATCGGGTTTTTAGCATCGGAAGGTGCACTGCGCTCATTTAAGGAAATTGAATCGATGAATATCGACGAACGCGGCGGATTCTGCCACGTCAAAGTTTCACGTGAACTTCCAAAAGACTACGGCTCGTTCTCAAAACGCGTACTCGGCTCATGCTGCGGTAAAAGCCGTCAGTTCTACTTCCAGGCAGACGTTGAAACTTCGAAGTATTCATTGTCGGATACTAAACTGACACCTGAGCAGTGCATCAGTCTGATGAAGGAAATGCAGGAAGAAAGTACGATATTTAAAGACACCGGCGGCATCCATAATGCGAGCATCGCATCACCTGACGGCACTATCGTGCATAAAGGCGATATCGGACGCCATAACGCACTTGATAAACTTTATGGACACTGTCTGCAGAACAACATTTCAGTTAAAGATAAAGTTATCGTATTCAGTGGACGCATCTCGTCTGAGGTACTGACAAAAGCATCGAAAATTGGCGTCGGCATCGTGCTGAGCAAATCCGCACCGACTGACCTCGCGATTAAGCTCGCCCATGACTTAAACATTACAGCTGCAGGGTTTATCCGCGGCAGTTCATTTAATATTTACAGCCATCCATGGCGTATTATTGGAGCGGACGAACTGGAAAGTCAATAAATTGGATTAATTTCCGTTGTTCGGGGACTACGTCGTACTCCATAACAAGCTTCACACAATAAAAACATAAACGCACCCTCTCCAAAATGGAGAAAGGTGCGTTTCTTTAATCCGGCTGTTTATCATTATTATAATTCTCAGTTTCCAGCTCATCGTATTCCAGCCCTAATGAATTGTAGTAACTGTTCATAATGCTGGCGATTTTCTCTGCCCATTCTATATCCGTTGCATAAAGATGAGTCCCCGGGTTCTCCGGATTCCACCTCATACGATATAATGTGTTTTGCCCGTTATCCAGATAGTTCGTGCGGATAAATTCCGCCCCGCCGGTAATTGCCGCGTCAGGTGTTGACCAGTCGGCTTCTTGTGCGTAGCTTGAGCCTTCGGCAATCGCATCATGGTCAAATGCACCGATTCCGAAAAAGTTATAATATGTTGTACCTTCAACTTCTATACCGGAAGCGAGTTCCGATTGTCCGTGCCCCGTTTCAAGCAGCGCATGGCTGATCAGATACAGTGCATTTATATTATGTTTTTGTTCCGCCTCGATAAAAGCAGCGCCCGTGCCTTCCAATATTCCTTTACCATCAAGCAGTTTATTCAGTTCATCTTCACCGGCATCCGACTGTGAGTCCAGCGGTAAAAATTGAAAGTTATTGCTGCTTTCCATCGTCATCGCTTCTTTAATATCATTTTCGTCTGCGTATTCTGTCACATTGCCCGCAAGCTTCACGTCACCTGTATTATTATTGACCTGCATGCTGACAGCTTCTTCAAAAGTATACGTAGAAATCTCCTCCGTTTTAAAAAATGATGTTTCTGAAACGAAGAATGCCAGCGTAAATAATGCCATTACAATAATCAGCAGTATAAAGGGAATATTTTCTTTTATCTTTTCCATGGGCACCCTCCAAAAAAATAAATGAGACTGACGATGTCAGTCTCATATTTATGTTTACTATATTAACGCTGTTTTACCGCTGGTCAAATAGAACTGCTTCTAATTGTTTCAATTTTGCCTGGATTTCTTCATCCAGTGATTCCACAGTAATCCGCTGTTCCAGCAAATCCGTTGCTTCGTCGAAAGAAATACCAATTGCTTCACTGATTTGATATGCAGTTAAATTGCCTTTTAGAATGTTTAAATCTGTCTCCATACAATCACCTGGTTCAAATGTAATAAATTATCGAGAGCTTACACAATTCATCTTTCGCAGATAAATTCGTTAAATGATTAAATATGAAGCTCCAGACAAATTCGCTGCTAATTAGTGAATTTTTTTACTTAGTAGATTAATTAAACTACATTATACGCAACTTTTCAAGTTGGCATTAGTATTTTCATCATTTTATTACATTATATAAGTTTATAATATCATACCTGCAATAAATCCTGTAATCAGAACAGGTATGTTCAGGAAGATAAACGTCGGTACACAGGTATCCCAGATGTGATCGTGCTGACCATCGACATTTAATCCCGCAGTCGGACCGAGCGTAGAATCTGATGCCGGAGACCCCGCATCACCAAGTACGCCGGCAGTTCCGACAATCGCAATAATTGCAGATATCGACAGACCGAGCTCTGTGCCCATCGGTACAAAGATCGCTGCGATAATCGGCAGTGTTGCGAATGATGAACCGATTCCCATCGTTACGACCAAGCCGACAAGGAGCATTCCCATAACGATAAACGCCTTATTATTACCAAGCGTATCTGAAATACTGTTCACCAGCGGAAGAACATCCTCAGTTTCTGTAATCACGCCGGCAAAGCCGTTTGCCGCGAGCATTACCATACCGATATACGCCATGATTTTAATACCGTTGACCAGCTCACGATCAAGATCCGCCCACTTAAACTGCAATGACAGGAAGAAGACCATAATACCGCCTAGGGCACCAAAAATCATTGAGTCGGTAAAGAACTGCACTGTAAATGTCACGATAATTGCTATTGTTGCTGTAACTAATGTTTTCGTGCTGACCGTCATTTTTTCAGCCGACATTTCGCTTTCTTTATCTAAATATTTCCGCGGTCTTCTATAGAAGAAAAATGCGAGAATTAAACCGGCAACGAAACCGAGTGCCGGAATAATCATGCTGGGTGCGACATCTCCAAATTCAATCGTTGTGCCTGCGTTCGCAAAGCTCGTCACGATTGTATTCTGAAATATTTGTCCGTAACCAAACGGCAGCACCGCATAAGTGAATGTCAGACCGAAAGTCATGACGACTGCAAGCAGCCTGCGGTCCAGCTGCAGTTCGTTAAATAAACTGATCAGCGGCGGAATAAGTATCGGAATAAACGCAATATGCACTGGAATTAAGTTCTGACTGATCATAGAAATAACGAGCAGCGTTACGATTAAAGAAACCTTCGCAATCACTCGTGCCTTCGTTGTTTTACTGGCATTCAGAACACTTAAAATCTTATCTACCATAACGTCGGTAATACCGCTGTATGCAATGAGTGCGGCGAATCCTCCGAGGAGCGCATAGCTGAGCGCAATTTCAGCACCGTTGACGATTCCTCCTGTGAATACACTGATAACTTCATCGACACCCATACCGGAAACAAGTCCGCCGGTCAGTGCACCGATAAACAGTGCCAGTATAACATTAAGTCTGCACAGACTTAAAATGACCATAACGAGTATCGCAATTAAAACTGAGTTCATTATTTTTCCTCCAAAATACGTTTATATACTGCTTTTAAAGTTTTTTGACAATTTAGACATTGACTGTCGTTCGTTTTCTGTTACATTAAGAAGTACTTATTATATGTTATTTAAGGACGTGAACGCATGCCAATTAAAATCATCGAAGGCCTTCCTGTACGAACGAAACTGCAGCAAGAACAAGTATATACTATAGAAGCTTCCCGCGCGATATCACAGGACATTCGTCCATTAAAAATTCTTATTTTAAACCTTATGCCCCTGAAAGAAACGACTGAACTTCAGCTTCTTAGACTGCTCGGTAACTCACCGCTTCAAATCGATGTTGAATTTCTGCATATGTCGACGCATAAAAGCAGAAATACACCGACCAGTCATCTCCAGAAATTTTATAAGACATACAATGAAGTAAAAGATGATTATTTCGACGGTATGATTGTTACCGGCGCACCGGTGGAAAAGCTGAATTTCGAACAAGTCGGTTACATCGATGAACTAAAAAACATAACTGACTGGGCACAGACTCATGTCTTTTCCAGATTTTATATTTGCTGGGGGGCACAATTTGCTTTAAACCACTATTATAATATCGAAAAGCTTACTTTATCAGAAAAATTGTTCGGTGTGTTCGATTATCAGAATATAAAACCGGAACATCCGTATATCCGCGGTTTTGATGATATTTATCAGGTTCCCCAATCCAGACATACTAAAATTAATTACGAAGTTTTAAATGATATTCCGGAGCTGGAAGTATTAACTTTCAATAAAAATTTCGGTCCGGATATCATCACTTCTAAAAATCAGCGTGACCTGTTTATTTTCGGTCATTTGGAGTACGACCGTGAAACACTGAAGAAAGAATACGACCGCGATGCCGAGAACGGCGTTGACACTGCCGTTCCATTCAATTATTATCCGGATGACAACCCGGAAAGCAATCCGAAATTCCAATGGCGCAGCCACGGACATCTGCTGTTTAACAACTGGCTGAATGAAACCTATCAGAATACATTGTACGATTTAAGAAAACTGGATGAACTAAAATAAAAAGGCGCCCGGCGGGCGCCTTTTAGCATGTTTTCGTATGCTGACCGTGAAGACATTCCTGCTGTCTTCTTCTAGAGAGCTCCATGAGGTGTTTACTAAAATCCGAGATGTAAGTATCCAGCGTACGATCATTTAAATAGGAAATATTTTTATTAATCACCATTTTCTCACGCTGCGCATCTAGAACGGGAAGGTTATTCGCGAGTTTATACTCAGCAATTTCCGTCGATACTTTCATTCTCTTTTCGAAAAGCTGAACGAGCTGGCGGTCTATCTGATCTATTTCTTTACGTAACTCATTATGTCTCCCCATGGTTAGCCTCCTCATATTTTTTATGCTATAACGATATCGTTAATTTGTTTTCCTTCGATTTCAAGAAGCATTTTAATCGTGTCCATTAATTCTTTGAACTCTGCAGGTGTCAGACACTGCTGACCATCACTCCATGCATTCTCAGGATCTTCGTGAACTTCAATCTGCAGACCGTTTGCTCCGGCCATTACTGCAGCTTTAGCCATTGAAGGAATCAGGTATCTTACACCTGCTGCGTGTGACGGGTCTACGATGATCGGCAGGTGGGATTCTTTCTGTACCACTGGTACTGCCTGGATATCCAGGGTATTGCGTGTTGCTGTTTCGAAAGTACGGATACCGCGTTCTACAAGAACAACGTTATTATTGCCGCCGGCCATAATGTACTCAGCAGACATTAACCATTCCTGAATCGTTGCAGACATTCCGCGTTTTAAGTAAACCGGTTTGTTTGTCTGGCCAAGTGCTTTTAGTAAATCGAAGTTCTGCATGTTGCGTGCTCCGATTTGAATAACGTCAACCATGTCGACGAATGTATCTAAATGGTCTGTGCCCATCAATTCAGAAACGATTGGCAGACCTGTTTCTTTTTTCGCTTCATTTAAAATTTTAAGTCCTTCAACACCAAGCCCCTGGAAGCTGTATGGTGAAGTACGAGGCTTGAATGCTCCGCCGCGGAGTGAGTTCGCACCCGCATCTTTTAATTTAATTGCTAATTCAACTGTGCTGTCTAAATCTTCAACAGAACAAGGTCCTGCGCAGACCATGAAGTTTTCAGCGCCGACTTTAACACCGTTGCCGATATCAATAACACTGTCATCTTCCTGGAAACTTCTGTTCGCTTTCTTGTATGGCTTTTGAATTCTGTACACCCCGTCTACGATACTGTATTTTTTGAAATCATTTTCGGAGACTTTTGATGTATCGCCGATCAGGCCGATTATTGTACGTCTTTCACCATCCGAACGGTGAACCCTGAAACCTGCTTCCTCAATGTTTGAAACCAGTGTCTGAATATTACCTTCCGTTGCATCGCGCTTTACATGAATAATCATATTTAACAGCCTCCTAATTTTTTTAAAAATAAAACTGCCACTTAACTTTAAATATTAAGTGGCAGTGAGTATAGAAAAAATATGTAGAAGTCCCGACTCCCAGCCACTTATTTAAAGTAAATGGCTAGACATTACAAAATCTTCAGCCATCATTGATACAAACAGTTTGTTTTACGTTTGTACGAATGATGTGTACAAACGGTATCAAAAATAGCTAAAGTAAAGACGGTTATTCAGTTGTGAAATTGTATGGGTTAACATGAGTAACCGCTCCTTTGTAATGTATTTGTTTGTAATTATAGGCCGAGCATTTTGCTTTGTCAATGAATTTATTAGAATTAATTAAATGTTTACATAATTTAGTTAATTAATGTATATTCATTCTTATAGTATAATTGTAAAAATACGGAGGCTTTCAATATATGAATATAGCAATAATCGGTTTAGGAAATATCGGAGGATCGTTTGCCCTTGCTATTAAAGAAAATATCCCCGACGCCAATACATATGCAATCGATATCGATGCTGAAGTGCTTGAAAGAGCAAAAGAACAGCATATTATTAAAGACGGCTCACGAGATTTTAAAGACATTATTCCCAATGCCGATTTAATTATTTTCGCAGTTTATCCAAAACTGCTCGTACAATTAGTAAAAGATTATGCGCCTTATTTAAAAGAAGGGTGCATAATTACTGATGTAACCGGTGTGAAAACATCGCTTATCGGTGATGTTGAACCGCTGCTGCCGGAACATGCCGATTTCGTTTTCGGCCACCCGATGGCCGGACGTGAAAATCGCGGTCTCGAATTCAGCAGCAGAGAAGTGTTTATCGATGCGAACTATTTAATCACACCGACACCAAGAAATAAAGAAGAAAATATCGAGTTCCTGAAAAATTTCGTGAAGACATTGGAATTCGGCAGTATTTCGGTTATTTCACCCGACTTCCACGATGAAGTCATCGGATTCACGAGTCAGCTGGCACATGTAATTGCGATTTCACTGATCAACAGTGATGACGATGCACGCAACACTAAAAAATATACAGGTGACAGCTACCGGGATTTAACGCGCATTACGAATATTAATGAAAAACTGTGGCCTGAATTATTTATGATGAATAAAGATCACCTCGTGAAACACATCGATAACTTCCAGATACAGCTCGATAAACTGAATGCCGCAATACAAAGCGACGACGTGGAGACGATGGAAGAAATGATGCTCGAGAGCACGAAACGCTATAAAGATTTACATGATATAGAAGATTAAATATGATACAGCGCCGAATCCTTTTAGGATTCGGTTTTTATTGATGATAATGCGGAGTTCTCGGGAATGAGACCCGCTCATTGCGGAGTAAAGCACCCGCACTCCCTGTTTTCTCCAGCAAAAAAGCAGAACCGTCACAGCGGTTCTGCTTCATCTATCTATTAATATACTTTATCGCCATTGAAGATTGAGTTCTTAACAACTACGTAATCCACTGTACGGATTGCATCCAGTTCATTGCCTCCGGCATATGAAATAGATGACTGAAGATCCTGCTGCATTTCAGTAAGTGTTCCGGCTAAAGGCCCTTTGTATTCTACATACATTTTTTTGCCCTCAACGTTCTTGTGCTCACCTTTTTGGAATTCCGAAGCTGAACCAAAGTATTCTTTATACTTCTTGCCATCTTCTTCATAAACTGTACCAGGTGATTCTTCGTGTCCTGCAAATAGTGAACCGATCATCACCATAGATGCACCGAATCTTACAGATTTAGCAATATCTCCGTGTGTACGGATTCCGCCGTCTGCGATAATCGGCTTAGATGCTGCTTTTGCACATAAACGAAGTGCAGCAAGCTGCCATCCGCCTGTACCGAATCCTGTTTTAATTTTCGTAATACAAACTTTACCTGGACCGATTCCTACTTTGGTAGCATCCGCACCGGCATGTTCCAGTTCTCTTACTGCTTCGGGTGTACCTACGTTACCTGCAATCAGGAATGTTTCAGGAATATGTTTTTTAATATGCTTAATCATATCCATTACTCTGTCTGAATGACCATGAGCAATATCAATAGTAATATAGTCAGGCACTAGGTTCTGTTCTTTTAAGCTGACTACAAAGTCATACTCTTCAGGTTTGATCCCAACACTTATAGAAGAGATTAAATTTTTGTCTCTCATTTTATTAATAAAACCAATGCGTGTTTCAGGGTTGAAACGGTGCATGATATAAAAGTATCCATTTTCCGCTAAGTACTCGGCAATATTTTCATCAATAATAGTCTGCATGTTTGCAGGCACTACCGGCAGTTTGAATGTGTTCTTGCCAAATTGAATTGAAGTATCACATTCTGAACGACTGTCCACAATACATTTGTTCGGAATTAACTGTATATCTTCATAATCAAAAACGTTATCCATGATAAAAACTCCTCTAATCCGTATATTATTTAAATGATTTTGCAATCTCGTTCGCCAATAGGGATTATATTGGTTTTCTTTTAACATGTCAATAATCTTGAAGAAAAATAAAAAAAGAATCGAAATAAATTTCGATTCTATCCTTTAAACATGCTTGCCAGTTTACCGAAGAATCCTTTTTTAGGCTCTTCAATTTGCTGCTTCGCAACTTCGTCAGTATTTAATTCATCAACGGATGCTGTTACGTTTTCTTCAGCTTTCTCTTCCTGAGCCCTCAGGTCGATTGTACCTGTATTTTGTTCTTTAGTTTCTTCCGGTTCTTCAGATGATTCAGCTTCTGCTGTCTTTTCTTTCTCTGCAGCTGTTTCTTCAACAATTTCCTCAGACTCTTCTTCAGCCGGTGCTTCAACAACGATTTCTTCCTCTGTTGTTTCCGATGTTACTGTTTCTTCCTGTTCTGCTGCAGCTTCTTCCTCAGCTGGTTCCTCTGCAGGTGTTTCTTCAACAGTTTCCTCAGATTCTTCTTCAGCAGGCGCTTCAACAACAATCTCTTCTTCTGTTGTTTCACGTGTTACTGTTTCTTCCATATCTACCTCAGCTGATGTATCTTCTGCAGCTTCAGTCGTTTCTTCCCGCTCATAGGTTTCTTCTGCAATAGAAGTTTCAACTTTTTCAACCGGATTATATTCCAGTGCTTTAAGATCGTATTCTTCCAGTCTGTGCACAAGTGTACTTATGTTTGATTTCAGTTCTTTGTTTTCATTTTGAATTTCGTCAAGTTTTTCAAGGACTAACGCAAGTAATCTCGAAACATCACTATCCGACATTTTCGATACCTGGTTTTCGCTGGGTGTTTCTTCAAAATCATCCATGTTTTCAATGATTTCATCTGCTGCTGAATCCAGTGTATTGCCCGGAGATTTCGCAATTTTAATCATTTCCTGCAGGACGCTCACATCTTTTTTAGAAAACAATCTTCTGTTATGTTCATCTTTTGCAACTTCATAACTTCTGTCTTCAAGTAATCTAACGTATTTTCTAACGTTCTGATCAGATAGTTCCACCATGTCCGTTACTTGAGCTGTTGTATAGTATATAACGTTCTGTGACTGACTCACTCGTATCACTCCTGTAATTTAATTACCCTAATTATAACGCTTATCGTTACTTTTATCTACCACTTTCTCACCCGGTGTAATGTCGTTATTATTTTTAAGTTTTCGAAATATTCTAGTAAGTTATTGACTTGTAACGGCTTAGTTTATATATTTAACATATCTTTCATAAAATACATATAAGAAAAGGATGGTAAATATTGGACACTAAATTATCACAGATTTCATTAAAACCTGACCATACAGGTGCAACAACCAGCCCTATATATTTATCAACTGCATTCAAACACGATGGTGTCGGACAATCTACAGGCTTCGATTATACACGTACTAAAAACCCGACACGTTCTCAATTCGAAGAAGCGTTCGCAGAATTAGAAGGCGGTACACATTCATTCGCAACATCAAGCGGGATGGCATCTGTTCAGCTGTGCTGCAACTTATTTAACAGCGGCGATGAAGTGCTTGTCAGCTTTGATTTATACGGCGGTACATATCGTATCTTTGATTTTTACGAGAAAAAATATAATATCAAATTCTACTATGCAGATTTCAATAACCATGAAGAATTAGCGTCTCTTATCAATAATAAAACAAGGGCATTCTTCATAGAGCCTATTACCAATCCCTCGATGGAAACAACAGACCTGCCTCCTCTGTACAAAATCGCACAGGAACAAAACATTTTAACTATTATCGACAACACATTCTTAACGCCTTATTTATCACGCCCTCTGACTGAAGGTGCTGATATTGTTCTTCATTCGGCGACTAAATACATCGGCGGTCATAACGATGTGTTAGCAGGTGTCGTTACTGTTAAAGATGAAACGCTCGCTGAGTCACTCGGCTTATATCACAATATGATTGGAGCGACATTGTCACCTTTCGACGGTTTCCTGCTGCTCCGCGGTTTAAAAACGCTGCATATCAGAATGGATCGCCAAATCGAAAATGCCAAAAAGACAGCAGCACATTTTGAAAATCATGAAGCAATCGATAAAGTGCTCTATGCCGGAACAACAGGCATGCTCAGTCTCCGCTTTAAAAATACACACAGTGTAAACTCATTTCTTGAAAATATTGAGCTCTGTACTTTCGCCGAGAGTCTCGGCGGCACCGAAACGTTCATTACCTTCCCGTTCACTCAGACTCATGCCGAGATGCCGGACGAAGAGCGCATTAAGCGCGGAATCGATGATTCATTAATCCGTCTGTCAATTGGCATTGAAAACGCGGATGATATTATTCAGGATATCGAACAGGCTCTCAGTAAATCTTTAAAATAAAAACAGGCATCGGATTCCAATCTGGAATCCGATGCCTGTATATTTTCATCAGCTTAATAACACGCCCGCTTCATGACTTTTCAGTCCTAAAGTCTCAGTTGTCCGTTCGTTCATTTCTTTAAACATTTCAGGGTTATCCGATAAGGAAACGCCGTAAGTCGGAATCATTTCCTTAATCTTGTCCTGCCATGCGCCGAACTCTTCAGGGAATGCCTGGCTCAACAGCTCAAGCATTGCATCGACACATACAGACGCACCGGGTGAAGCACCGAGAAGTGCAGCGATAGAACCATCTTCTGAAACGATAGTTTCTGTACCGAACATTAAAGTTCCCTTGCCTTTGTCCGTATCTTTAATCATCTGTACACGCTGACCTGCTGTGATTGTCTTCCAATCTTCTGAACGTGCTTCCGGAATAAATTCACGCAGTTCTTCCATACGCTCTTCGTCTTTCAGAAGAACCTGCTGCACTAAATACTTAGTCAGACCAAGTTCTTTAGCACCTGCCGACAGCATTGTCAGCACGTTATAAGGTTTTACTGAACCGATTAAGTCCAGGTAAGAACCTGTTTTCAGAAACTTCGGAGAGAATCCTGCAAATGGTCCGAACAGTAATGATCTTTTGCCGTCGATGTAACGTGTATCAAGGTGAGGCACTGACATTGGCGGTGCGCCGACTTTAGCTTTACCGTACACTTTTGCTTCGTGCCTGTTCACAACTTCTTCGTCATCACATACGAGGAATAGTCCGCTTACAGGGAATCCTCCGATGTTTTTAGACTCAGGGATATTTGTTTTTTGCAGTAACGGGAGACTTCCGCCGCCAGCACCGATAAATACAAAATCAGCTGTGTGATATTCCATCTTGTTGTTATTCATGTTTTTAACTTTAACCTGCCACTTGTCTTTCTGTGTGCGGCGGATATCCTGAACAGCGTGTTTGAAGTTCATTTCCACACCCTGCTCCTGAAGTCTCCTGAACAGTTTCTTAGTCAGGCTGCCGAAGTTAATGTCCGTACCTGAATCGATACGTGTAACTCCGATTTCTTCGTTAGGATCGCGCCCATGCATCATCAATGGAAGCCATTCTTTAAGAACTTCGTGGTCATCACTGTATTCCATACCTTCAAACAGCGGACTTTCAATCAGTTTTTCAACACGCTTTTTAAGGAATTCAACATTCTTTTCACCTTCCACATAACTCATATGCGGTACTGTGCGAATGAAGTCTTCCGGAGTATCTAAATATCCTTTTTCGATCAGATACGACCAAAGCTGTTTTGAAATCTGGAACTGCTCGTTAATTTTAATTGCTTTTGAAGTTTCTATTGAACCATCTGCAAGCTCTGGTGTGTAGTTCAGCTCGCACAGCGCCGAGTGCCCTGTACCGGCGTTATTCCATGCGTTTGAGCTTTCGATTGCAACATCATCAAGTTTTTCAAAAACTTTAATGTTCCAGTCGGGTTTTAATTCTTTTAACAGTGTTCCAAGCGTGGCACTCATAATCCCGCCACCAATCAGAACCACATCCGTTTTGCTAATAGAAGTAGTCATACTTAAATTGATGCCCCTTATCATTATTTTAGTATATTAATATTCAGTAACAGTATACTCCTTTTCCCCGCGTTCTGAAAGACATATTGTTAAATGTGTTATACCAATGGGTCAAAGTGTTATACTAATTCAATTCAAAAAAAGATGTACTGCAGGAGCACATCTTCAAGCATTTTATTTTCCGCTTTTTTCGTTAACGTACTGAGCGAATTCATCAAGGTCTCCGGCAGTAACATCAACCATTGCTATTTTGCCCATGCCTTCCGGGAATTCAATAAACAGGACGTTATCTTCAACGTACGCTTTTACAATGTCCGTGTATGCAAACACTCTTGTGTAAGCTTCACCGTTCATATCCACATTCATAAACAGACGTTCATTCGTCGTCATATATGCACCCGGGAAATGCGCCTGGTCTCTTACTTTATATAGTAATGTTCCTTCAATTGATGGTCCGAATTTCTCTGTCGGATAAAGATCCGCTTCTGTTAAATTAATTAAATCCACAGTTTATCCTCCTAAAAATCGTTTAATATTTTCCAGTTCTTGTCCCTGGCAACTGACAGTAGATCGCTGTCCGGTGCAACTGCTACCGGCTTGCCGACAAGTTCCAGCATTTTAAGATCCGTTATACTGTCACTGTACGCCTGACTGTTCGGCCAGTCCACTTCTTTGTTTTTGAAGTGTTCTTTTATAATATCAATTTTACGTTCGGCAAACATGCGTTCAAAACGTGTTTTATAATCCAGCTTGTCGCCGTTATAATGAATTTTTGAGCCGACGATATAATCAAATCCGACACCTTTAAATAATGCTTCCAATAATGGAATAAAGGCTCCTGAAATCAGTACAACATAATAGTTTTCCTGTTTCAGCTCTTTAATTTTTTCGAGCAGCGATGTTCTGAGTTCTTCACTCATCTCATTGGCAACATCTGCAAAAAAGCCGTCAATTTCCTGTCTGGAATAACCTTTGAAAGAAAGTATGTACGATTCCAATGCTCTGTTCTGCATTTTGATTTTCGGCACCATTTTCATTTTATAACCAAAGTATGCCGGTGCAAAATGACGGATAAAGTGTTTATAATTCTTTTTATATTTCGGGTGGTTTTTTAAATGCGCACGCAGTGTTTCAAACGTTTCATGCGGATATAACGTCCCGTCAAAATCAAATAATGCCACTTTCATGTCGGTCTATTCCTCTCCCTTGATAATTAAACTACTCTAAATATTTTACCATAAATAGATTAGGGTATATACTAATATGCAATGACTATTAGGAGGTTGTTTCATGGATTTAACAGTATATTTAGCAGGCGAGATTCACAGCGACTGGAGAGACAAAATTCAGTCTCTGGCAACAGAGAAGGATTTACCGTTAACTTTTGTTTCACCTCAGACGAATCATGATTTATCGGATAACATTGGTGAAAATATTTTAGGCGAACAGCCAGGCAAGTATTACCGCGACGATGCAGCATCAAGCATTAACAATCTGCGTACGCAGGTTTTAATGAACAAAGCTGACGTCGTAATCGCTCTTTTCGGCGAAGAATACAAACAATGGAATACTGCAATGGATGCAACAACAGCAATTACTACCGGCAAGCCGTTAATTTTAGTGCGTCCTGAAAAATTAATTCATCCATTAAAAGAAATTTCCGAGAAAGCCAACGTCGTTACAAGCACAGTAGAACAAGCAATTGAAGTTTTAGAATATATTTATAAATAAAATAGAATCATTCAAAACCGCTCAGTAATAGGATTACCGGGCGGTTTTCGTCGTGAATTAACAGACAATTCCCCGAATCACGTTGTAATAGCACACAACTATCGTTATAATTGGCGCATGTGTAATTCTATTCTTTTGCTTTGAAAGAACAGGTTACTTCATGGTTTATGTAATTTACATAAACAGTTTTACTATATTACCAAGGGGAGAGGTTTTTGAATGATTCTTAATACAACAGCAGGATCTGCTTTCACCTTCACAGCAGGGTGGGAACAGTACGTCATGATGGCGGTTTATTTCATCGTCTTAATCGCGATCGGGGTTTATGCATACAATAAATCCACATCAAACCTGAACGAGTATATGCTCGGCGGCCGTAATATCGGCGCATGGGTTACTGCGTTATCTGCCGGGGCTTCTGATATGTCGGGCTGGATGCTGATGGGGCTTCCAGGAAGCATGTACAGTGTCGGGCTATCAAGTATTTGGATTGCTGTCGGTTTAACAATCGGGGCATACGTGAACTACATAATTGTCGCTCCAAAACTTCGTGTTTACTCGGAAGTTTCCAACGACTCAATTACGCTCCCGGACTTTTTTGAAAATCGCTTTAAAGATCACAAGCATATGCTGCGTATTATCGCAGGTCTTGTAATTGTAATATTCTTCGCTGTCTACACAGCCAGCGGAATGGTATCAGGCGGTAAATTGTTCGAAAGTGCGTTTAACCTTCCATATCACTGGGGTCTATTTGTAACAGCCGGTGTAGTTGTAATTTATACTTTCTTCGGTGGTTATCTGGCTGTAAGTCTTACAGACTTCTTCCAGGGAACAATAATGTTTATCGCTATTGTAATGATTCCAATCGCAACATGGATGACTCTGACAGGGGACGGTATCGAACCGTTTGTCAGAATTGAAGAACTTGGTGCTTTAGCTGATATTAACTATCTGTCACTAATCAGCGGTGTATCGATTATTACTATCATCAGTAACCTGGCATGGGGATTCGGTTACTTTGGACAGCCTCATATCATCGTTCGCTTTATGTCCATTAAATCTCACAAGCTTGTACCAAAAGCACGCCGTATCGGCATTATCTGGATGGCCATTTCACTTATTGGTGCATGTCTGACTGGTTTACTTGGTATCGCATTTACTGATGCTACGCGTCATAATGTCGCGGACCCGGAAACAATTCTGGTTCTTATGAGTCAGGTACTCTTCCACCCGTTAGTGGGCGGATTCTTCCTTGCAGCTATTTTAGCAGCAATTATGAGTACAATTTCTTCACAGCTTTTAGTTACTTCAAGTTCACTTGTACAGGATTTCTACAAGATGATCCGTCTTAAAATGATTGGCGGTACAGAAACAAAAACTGAAGAAGAACAGGACAAACTGTTCGTTCTTGTAGGCAGAATTTCTGTAATTGTTGTAGCTGTAGTTGCAATTCTCATTGCATGGGATGATGAATCAGTTATCCTTAATATCGTTGCTAACGCATGGGCAGGTTTTGGTGCCGCGTTTGGTCCTCTAATGGTCATGGCTCTCCACTGGAAAGGTATGACACGTTCAGGCGCAATCGCATCTATCATCGGTGGTGCCGGAACGGTTATTATATGGATTGCAGCGGGTACATTCGGTACGGGACTCTATGAAATTGTTCCTGGTGTTATTGTTGCAACACTTGCTGGTATTATCGTAAGTAAGATGACTCAGAACGAACTTAAACCTGAGATGGCTGCCGAGTTCGAAGAAACTGAAAGAATTTTAAGAGAAGATAAGTAATAAACAGATAAAAAGCGCGAGCCGGAATTTTCCGGCTCGCGCTTTTTTTGTTGTTATATTAAGCTGAAACAGGTTCCTGTTTTTTCTTCTTGTACAGCTGGTACACTACCAGAAGGACGAAGATTCCAAAACCGATTGCATCTGTAACTAAATCGCTTTGGATGAACAGCAGTGCCGTAACGACCGAAATAATTCTTTCTAAAATACTGTATTTCACAAACATAAAGTTTTGTATAAATGATGCGAATGTTGCCATACCGACCGCTGCTGTCATAATTGCCCAGATCATCTCTATTGCACTGGCATCTGTAATCAACAGTATCGTAGGGTTTATAGCAAACATGAACGGCAGCAGCAAGGCGGCTGAGTCATATTTGAAGCCCTGTATACCGGTCCTTATCGGCCCTGCTTTCGCTATACCTGCCGTAGCGTACGCCGGTAAGTTAATCGGAGGTGTATCATCGGCAAGAACTCCGTAATACAGTACAAACAGATGCGCCACAATTACAGGCAGCCCGAGATTCGTAAGTACAGGTGCGATAACTGCAGCAAGTACTACATACGTTGCTGTAGTTGGAAGGCCCATACCAAGCAGCAGACAGGCAAATACCGTAAGAACAAGTGCGATGTACAATTGGGTATTATCTGTAATCATAAAGTTTGGCAGCCAGCTTTCAATCGCATCTGAAAAACTGATTACTATTCTTGTGAACTTCGTCGATAATCCGCTCGTTGTAATTACACCAATCAGAATACCTGCTGTAGCACAGGCTACAATAATACTCAGTGCATTTCTCGAAGCTTTGTCAAAACCTTCAAGCAGCTGTGTAAAACCGTATTTTTGCGGTGTTACATCACGCTTCGTCATTTTCATGAAGACTGCGAACAGCAGTGCGACAATAATTCCGCCGAGTACCATTGTGAATATTGGACTGCGCCATCGGATAGTCTCAGTATTGAACAGACTTAAGCCTAGTGCGTCATTAAATATTACAAGCCCCTGGTTCACAAACACGATTAAATACTGCATCGAGAATGTGACTGCGAGCAGAATTGCAGCAAATATTATCGTCCGTCCCATACTCGTTTTAAAACGATACGCGAAGAATGCGATAATAATCATTGCGATAATCGAGTAGAATGCTGATGCGTTAACCGATGCTCTCTCCACTACAAGGAAGTACAGCAGGATTAAAATCGGCACTATCAGATAACCCTGACTGAGCAGCAGTTTTCTTGCTGACTTCATTTCCGATCTGTCGATACCGGATATATTATGTTTATTGGCTTCGAAATGAACCATAAATAATATTCCTACATAAGCAAGCAGTGCCGGTATCAGAGCACTTTTAATAATTTCAAAATATGGAATACCTGTAAATTCAACCATGATAAACGCTGCAGCACCCATAACAGGAGGCAGGAACTGCCCGCTGGATGAAGCTGCAACTTCAACTCCGCCTGCTACATGCGGCGGGAATCCTACTTTTTTCATTAAAGGGATTGTAAACGTTCCGGTAGTCACCGCATTTGCAGTAGAACTTCCCGAAATACTTCCCATCATTCCACTTGCTACGACACTTGCTTTGGCTGGACCGCCTTTATATTTACCAAATCCGCGTATTGCAAGATCAATAAACATTTTTCCGGCACCTGTCGATTCCAGAATTGCCCCAAACAGTATAAATATAAATACGAACTGTGCGGAAGCGTAGATCGGTGTTCCGAAAATACCGTTACTTCTGTATGTAATCTCATAGACGAATCTCGAGAAGTCGCCTCTATTGTGGTAAAACTGACCGGGCAAAAATTCACCGGCAAAGAAATAACCGATAGCAATCAATGCAATGATTACAAGCGGCAGACCAACAACACGTCTCGTTGCTTCTATAACAATAACAATAAACAGTGCACCGATAATTAAATCCAGCTCTGTCGGCCGTGCAGACATTATTTCAGGTGCATCCTGCCTCTGTATTAAATAAATCCCTAATCCCAGCGATAATCCCGAAAGGATAAAATCGTATATGGGAATTGTTTTTTGTGACGTCCCTTTTCTAATTGGGAATATTAAAAACACCAGTACTATTGCAAGTGTCAGGTGAATAATCAGAAATGTTCTTGAACCGATGCCCGGCAAACCGAAGCCTGCAACGTAAAGGTGAAAAACGGCCAGCAGAATTGAAATAGAACTGACCAGTATGGTGAGTTTTTTTCCAAGATCTCTGTCGCTGCCCTCTAATTCCTGAATCATTTTCTGTTGTTCTTTAGCATCCATTGGTTAATCACCTCTAAAATAACTTTTAATTAATTTTACTTCTAAATTTTTTCCTTTATATGGCGCACTCGAAATAACTATATCTGTATCCCCGATAATAATATGATGCGGGAAAACCGATGATGGTCTGATACGCAGCGTCCCTCCGTGAACTTTACGGTTAATATTTTTGATGGTAAATGTTCCATCTTTCAGTTCGACATCTTCACCTGCATAAGGCATACCTGCCCCAAAAGATTCTGTATGACTTTCCATCGTATAAATACCGTCACCGCGCACTTCAAAAACTTCACTCACCGGAGAGCGTTCAACCGAATGAATGTAATTCACTTCAAAACGTTCGCCATATTCCACTTCCTGTACAAACAGCTCTTCTTCAGTACTCATATCCTCAATAATAATCTTTATCGGCTGATTCAGCTGAAACATTATAACCAGTTCAAGCACGATAAAAAGACTTGTAAGGGATAAAAAGGCATTGCGTATAAGCAATGCCTTTTTATAATTATCTTTACTCATTTAATCACTGCTCATCGTAATAGCGCTGTACCCCAGGGTGCAGATCAATCGACATACCGTCTTCTGCAGTATCAAGTGTCAGCTCTTCCCCGCGGACATGAGCATTTGCCATTGAATCCAGATTTTCAAAAATTGCTTTTGTCATTTCATACATCTGATCTTCCGGGATATCATTTGAAGCAATCAGCATTGCCTGTACGGCAACTGTAGAAGCTGTACTGTCAAAGTTATCGTAAGCATCTTCCGGAATATCAACCTGAGTATAGTAAGTGTACTCTTCCATCAGATCATTCATTGCATCTTCATCAAAACTTACAATTTTAACGTCAGCACTTGCACTCAACTCCTGGATAGCACCAGTTGGAGTACCCGCGGTTACGAAAGCAGCATCAACGTTTCCATCCTGCAGGTTAGTTGAAGCATCCGAGAAATCTAAGTATTGCGCGTCAACATCGTCGACTGTCATGCCGTGTGCTTCAATAATCTGAGTAGCATTGGCTTCAGTACCTGAACCCATGTCCCCAATAGCAACACGTTTTCCTTCAAGATCTGATACCGATTCAATTCCTGAGTCCGCTAAAGTAACCAGCTGAATTGTTTCAGGGTAGATTGTGAATACACCACTGTAGTTGTCTAATGGTTCACTGAACATGTTGTTTCCTTCAGCACCATAGAATGCGATATCATTCTGCACGAGCGCGAGCTGGGCTTCGCCGTTATTTAACTGTTCCGCGTTAGATACAGAGGCACCGGAAGATACACCCGTTGCACTTACATTATCAAAAGAAGTATCGATAATATCAGCCATTGCTACACCCAGAGGGAAGTAGACCCCTGCTTCACCGCCTGTAAGCAATGTAATATTTTCAATCCAGTCGTCTCCTCCCGCTGAATCTCCTGAACCTTCTTCGCTTTCTTCTTCATTCGCAGAATCTCCGCCGCATGCTGCTAAAACCAGCATAACTGCAGAAAGCATCAGTAAAAACCAATAATTCTTTTTCATAAAAATTATTCCCCTTTCAAAATTTTTACTTTCTTACCAATTATCTTACCATAATATCGCTTTCAATAATTAGAAAATTCTTCTTATATTTAAATGAATGCATATTAATTTGTTTTCTCTGATTCCCACTAACCTCATTAAATGCTAATATTAATTTAACGAGGTGCACACAATGATCAATAAATATTTCAACAGATTATTTATTTCCGGTATATTATTTACACTGGTTATTGCAATACTGAGTATACTGCTCACACAGCTTCCAATTTTATCGAGTGTAGGCTCACTGGCGGTAGCACTCCTTATCGGAGTCATTTACAGGCAGTCTCTCGGTTACCCGGAACCGTTGCGTCCGGGTATTACCTTTTCTGCAAAAAAACTGCTGCGTTTTGCTATTGTTCTTTATGGTTTCAAGCTGAATCTTCAGCTCATTTTAAACGACGGCTGGGTGATGATTCTGCTCGGCATCGGCGTAATCCTGTTCAGTTTTGCAATGATGCATTTATTAAATAAGTATTTTAAAACAAACTCATCAATTATGTTTTTACTTGCAGCGGGAACCGGTATTTGCGGTGCGGCTGCAATATCTGCAGTCAGTTCGATTATTAAAGCAAAAGAAGAAGATACTGCAATCAGTATCGGCTTAATTTCAGTGGTCGGTACAGTGTTCGCGTTAAGCTATACATTTATAGGCCCGTTATTCGATATGAATGATGTTACATACGGTATATGGAGCGGTCTCAGTCTTCATGAAATCGCCCAGGTTGTACTCGCAGGCGGCAGTGCAAATGATGAGGGCATGGCGATGGCTCTGCTGTCGAAGTTAAGCAGAGTGTTTCTTTTAATTCCTGTCAGCTTTCTCATCATGTATTTTATTTCGCGTAGAAAGCATCAGAAAACCGGCGGTAAAGTGGATATTCCCTATTTTCTGTTTTTCTTCGTTTTTGTTGCGGTAGTGAATTCATTTATTGCAATACCTCACAATCTAAGTGCAGCCATCGATCAGCTCACTACGCTGTTAATGGTTATGGCAATGGTGGGTCTTGGACTCAGTGTCCCGCTCAAATCAATTAGGGAAAAAGCTTTAAAACCGCTGTACGCTCTGGTTATTACATCGGTTTTACTATCAATAATCACTTTTTACGTTGCATCTGTAATTTAATACACAAAAAGACAGCTGAAATCAGCTGTCTTTTTTGTGTACCTTTATTAATTCAGGCAGCCAGAATATTACATCAAGAACTTCCACGTAATGAGCTTTCACAGTCTCTCCCTGAAGAGTGCCCGGCAGCAGCGAATTTAATGCATCTTTTTCATAGGTGACTGCTGCTTTTGCAGGTTTCCATGGAAGATGATGAATTCCAACTCTGATAATATTTCCGTTCACAGTATTAAATAAATAATATCTTTCGAAGAGCCAGTAATCCAATGTACCCGATGCTGGAAATTCCGGTTTGGAAATCTGTTTATACCGGCCTTTAAAATAAGTTTCTTCATCAGTTTTTATCTGGCGCCGGCTGTAATATTCAGTCCATCCATTGATATCTGATTCTTTCATTTTCGCTTTATAATATGGCAAGGCACCGAGTCGAGCCCCGAGAACCGGCAGTATTTTAGCAGCATCCAGACTGAAAAAGTAAATACCCGGGATGTTTTTATATTTTACATATGTCCTTACGTTCAGCTCTAAAAATTTATGAATATACGGCAATTTTGGTAAACCTCTAAATTGAAGATTTTTTCACCTTAAAGGGAAAGATTGAAATCCATGCTTTACCATCATACATATCAAGTTCCAATTCTTTTGGAACATACGGTAATAACTCTGCAGCTTCTAACGGTACATGCATGCACAGCAGGTTTTCCCACTTTTGATACATTGTCCA
The DNA here is from genome assembly GCF_014207425.1 of Jeotgalicoccus coquinae. GTDB lineage: Bacteria > Bacillota > Bacilli > Staphylococcales > Salinicoccaceae > Jeotgalicoccus > Jeotgalicoccus coquinae. The sequence goes on from NZ_JACHFF010000002.1 coordinate 94,761, forward strand.
TTTCCCAGCGGGAAGCGGTGCGTTTCTGTGGTTTAAATAATTTAACAAATCATGTTTCATTATTTCCCCTCCTCAATTCTATATACCTGTTTTAAAACAGCCAAACCGCTTCACTCTTATAAATGCACATAAAAAAATCGCCCTCTAAAGAGAGCGATTGAAAATATCTTAATTTTACAGTAAGCCAATCCACTGCCAATATGTTGCAGACAGAATAATAATCAGGATATAACCGCCGACTGTCAGGAAGATACCTGATTTCAGCAGATCGTTTACTGTGAATGTTCCGGTACCGTATGCAAGCATGTTCTGCGGTGCGCTTACTGGCAGCAGGAATCCAAAACAGATTACAAATTGCTGAACAAGTACAAATCCAAGCGATGAGTCACCCATGTTGAGTGTCGTTGTCAGCGCGATAAACACCGGTATTAATGCTGATGCAAGCGATGTCGCACTTGCAAAACCGAGGTGAATCAGAATGTTAAATATTGAAACGAGTGCAATAACTCCAACGAGCGGGAATGCATCCAGTCCCATGGCACCGAACGTTACATCCGACAGCCATTGTGCTGCACCTGTTCTAAGAAGTACTGTACCGAGTGAAATACCGATTGCGAAGACGATAATAGTTCCCCAGTTAATCGTGCCTTCGACTTCTTTCCATGTAAATACTCCAACTTTAGGAGAAAGCATCAGTGCAAGTGCAATTAATGTCACTGATGAAGAGTCAAACGGATGCAGAATACCTTCCGTTGCCCAGAAAACAAGCAGCAGTGAAGCGATACTAATTAATCGCCATTCCACTCCTTTAATCGGTCCCAGTTCCGCGAGTTCTTTATCGATCAGTTCGCGTCCGCCGCTGATTTCATCTGTTTCAGATTTAAAGAAGCGTGTCATTACGAAATAAAGAAGAATACTCATTATAATTGAGAACGGTGCTGCGTAAATGAACCACTGGATCCATGATACGTCTTCGCCCATTGCTTCGTTAATAAATCCTACTGCAACAAGGTTTTGAGCTGCTGCCGTTTTAATTCCGACGTTCCATATAGAAACTGCCTGAACTGCTGTAATGATAAGCAGTGTTGCAAGTCTGCTGTCTTTTGACATACCGAATGCCGCTACCATTCCGATTAGAATCGGAATTACAGCACCTGCTCTTGCAGTTGCCGACGGTACGAAGAATGCAAGTAAGATTGATACAAGAATCGTTCCAAGTACAATCGCATTTGTCTTGTTACCTACGATACGAAGCACGTAAAGTGCAAGACGTTTGTGCAGGTTAGTTATCTGCATGGCACTCGCAAGGAATAGTGCAGCCGCTACTAATGCCAGTGCTGAACTTGAAAATCCTGAGAACGCCAGTGATAATGCTTCTTTTGTTCCAAACTGATCAGTACCATCCGGTACGCCAAGTGTTGCGCCGATTTCATTAGCCGGAACCGGAGAAAGTCCGAGTAATATAATAAGCAGTCCGACAATCATTACTGCGGATACGGGGTACTTAACAGCTTCTGTTACCCACATAATTACTGCGAAAGCCAGCACTGACAATGCTCTTAACCCAACTACGCTGAGTTCATCCGGTGCCGGTATAAAGTTAATAATAACTAAAACAAGAAAAGCTACCATAATCCAGACGGGTTTATATGCTTTTGTCTCTTTCTTGTCTGCCATTTTGACAGTCACTCCTTCTAATAATCTATGTATATACATTCCCAATATAACACCATTTACTCTTCATTACTTTAGTTAGCTGAATGTGTCACAATACTTTCAAATTCTGTATGTTTTTTATCTTTTTCTGTACATATCTTTGCAATGAGTGAATATAATATATAATATTGTAAGAATACTATATTTTAAACACAGAAAAAGCGCAGAGCCAATGCTCCGCGCTTTTTTTTATGACTAATCCTTAAGGACCTCACTGTTATAAATTTTAGTATTTCTGAATATATATGAACCTGCCACTGCGATAAGGAATGAAATCAGTGCACAAATTACTGCATACATTATTACCTGTCCGGCAGGGTTATATCCAAACATTACCAGCAGTCCCGGTACCGGTGCTGCCGTCCCCGGCGCATCGTTAACCATACCTGACATTGCGATTACCATCCCGGATAATCCGCCGCCTATAAAGTTGGTCACGTACATTGGAATCGGATTTGCAGTAATAAGATCCGCTTTTGACAGCGGTTCGATTGCTACTGAAATAATAGATTTTAAATCACCGATTTTAAGTTTGTGGAACAGCCATGCGTTTGCCGGTGAAGAAGCGAATGCCGATAATGCTGCGACAGCCATCGGAACACCCGTTAAGCCGAGCAGTGCTGTTAATGCCATCGAACTTAATGGTGAGATACCTACCACTGTAACAATGCCTCCAAGCATTAAGCCCATTAATAGAGGACTCGTGTCTGTAGCAGTCTGGATAATCGTTCCAATTTCAAGTAATGAGTTGTCGACCATCGGCGTAATGATTAAGCCCATCAGACGAATAATCGGCAAAGCAATTAAAATAACAACGATAAAGTCCAGTCCTTTCGGAATTACACGCTGCAGCCACAGCACGCCGAAAGATACGATGTATGCTGCGAAAAGTCCCGGAATAAGTCCCATGTCCCCAAAACCTGCTGCCAATATCGCAGAGTTTACAGGGTTAACTTTCATAGCCAGACATACGAGCATAACTACTATTGTTCCATCCAGTCCCCCGGCCACTGTCCCGGCCGTCTGGAAAAACTCTAAGCTGAAAAGATCCCCGATGACAAATGTGTTCAATGCTTCTACTAAATATGTAGCAATTGCAGCACCTGCGAAGGCACCCATCACTTTTGAACCATACGGTGCAAAGTGCGTAAATAATGTGAAAAATACTAAGATAACTAACAGCAGACCAATACCTATCAGCTCATCAATTGTCAAAACCCCCAAATTTTTATCTATTAATGGATTATATGAAAAGCCTTTCAGGAAGATACAATGCAATTAAGTTACCATATCAATTTTTTTTAGTCAATTTTAATTATTTGAATTTTATGTTTAATACCGTGATAAAATGGGAATCAGTTAATAAATGCGCAGTTTTTTAATTTATTTTTCAGGAGGTACTATAATGTTAAAATATCTAGTTAATTTATACGTGGGATCTAAAGTAATCGAAGGCGGTCTAGACAAGATTAAAGCCGATGGGAATATGGGCGAAGAGTTCGAATCAGAATTCAATGTTAACGATGATCAGATGAAAATCGCCGGTTACTTTGAAGCAATCGGTTCAATCTTTCTGTTCCTGTCAATCTTTGGCAAGATGTTCACACGTCTCGGTACATTTATGATTAATGCTGTACTTGGCGTTGCAATTCTAAAACATCTTAAAGCGGGACACGGTTATGAAGGCAGTAAAAAAGCATTGCAGCTGTTCGGCCTGAATACGCTGAGCTTCTTTGAAACATTCCGTAAATAATCAATGAATCTGAAGATGCCATCTTCAGATTTTTTCTTATGGTTTTGTTTCGATAAGCAGCTTTAAGGATAAATATAACTATATTCAAAATTTGGAGGTACTCAATTTGATTAATTATAATAAACAATTTATAAATGGTGAATGGGTTAACAGCAAGGGCAGTGAAACTATAGATGTTATTAATCCTGCGACGGAAGAAGTATTTGCAACTGTCGCAAGCGGCAATAAAGAAGATGTAGACAAAGCTGTTGCAGCAGCACATGACGTATATTTAGAATTCCGGAAAACTCCGGTACAGGAACGTAAAGCAATGCTTGAACGTATTGCTGATGAGTATGAAAAACGTAAAGATGATTTAATCGATACGATTACAAATGAGCTGGGTTCACCGCTTTCAGTATCAGAAAATGCACATTATACTGCAGGCTTAAATCATTTCAGAACAGCTGCAGAAACGCTGGATACATTTGAATTTGAAGAGCAGCGTGACGATGCACTGATTGTTAAGGAAAGTATCGGTGTAGCCGGGTTAATTACACCGTGGAACTTCCCGACAAACCAGACAGCATTGAAAATCTCGGCAGCCTTTGCCGCAGGTTCCCCTGTCGTTCTGAAGCCTAGTGAGGAAACACCGGTGACAGCATGTATTTTAACGGAAATTTTTGAAGCAGCCGGCGTACCAAAAGGTGTTTTTAACCTCGTTAACGGAGACGGCGAGAATGTCGGTATCCCGCTGAGCGGACATCCGGATGTCCGCATGATGTCATTTACAGGATCTGGACGTGCAGGTCAGAGCATCATGGAAAAATCAGCAGCTGACTTTAAAAAAGTAGCTCTCGAACTTGGCGGTAAGTCACCGTTTATCGTTCTTGATGATGCAGACCTCGATGAGGCAGCAGCTTCTGCTGTAAACAGAGTTGTAAGAAATACCGGACAGGTTTGTACCGCCGGTACCCGTACTCTCGTTCCAGTGGAATTAAAAGACCAGTTCTTAGAGAAATTGAAAGAAAAAATCAGCGCGGTGAAAGTTGGTAATCCGAGAGCAGATGGTATGGAAGTCGGCCCGCTGATCAGTAAAACACAATTTGACAGAGTACAGAGCTATATAGAAAAAGGTCAGGAAGAAGGTGCAGCACTGTATCACGGCGGTACCGGAAAACCGGACGGATTGGATACAGGCTACTTCGTTAAACCGACAATATTCACAGATGTTGATAACAGTATGACAATTGCCCAGGAAGAAATATTCGGTCCTGTGATGAGTGTTATCACTTACGAAGACCTTGAAGATGCAATTCGTATTGCCAACGATACAATATACGGTCTTGCAGGTTACGTTGTCGGCAAAGACAAAGAAAAACTGCAGCATGTTGCACGTTCAATCGAAGCCGGAACTATTATTATTAATGACTGCGGCGGTCCTAACACATTGCCGTTCGGCGGTTATAAACAGTCAGGTATCGGCCGCGAATGGGGCGATTACGGACTGGAAGAGTTTTTAGAAGTTAAATCAATTAAAGGTTATTTTGCATAAAATAAAAACGCCCTTCGGGGCGTTTTTTTATTTAAATTGCCATATTCTTCTTTTCAATAAATATAAGAAAGTCATAAATAATATGAAACATAACACAAGAAAGCCGATGTTTAACAGTGAAACGCCTAGCCAGCCGCCCTGCATCCAGAATACTCCTGCTAGCGTACCGCCGACACTTGATCCCGTATAATAAAAGAACAGATAAAGCGATGAGGCCTGTGCTTTGTTGCTGTGTGCGATATTACCGACCCATCCGCTTGTCAGCGAATGTGCGATAAAGAAGCCGAATGTAAACAGTATGAGTCCAAGTACAATCATCCATACCGATGGTATAAGAACGATCAGAAGCCCTGTAATTGCTATGGAAAGGCCAGCATACAGCATCGTGACTTTACCAAATCTGTATACGAGATTTCCTGAGAACATCGAGCTCAATACTCCGACAAGGAATATGAGATACACCCAGCTGACGATTGTCTGGCTGATATTATAATCTTCTATTAAAACGAATGATACGTAGTTATATAAAGATACGTTCGTCCCGAGCAGCAGAAAACCCATTATAAATAAAATAATCAAAAGCGGGTTTTTTAAGTGCTCTGTCAGTGATTTAAACAAATCCCTAACATTGAATTCCCTCTTCACGAAGTGTTTTGACGGAGACAGTGCATACCAGAAAATCATTGTTGCAATCAGACTTACAATACCGACACCAATCAGTCCGTACTGCCATCCCCATAATCCGGCAGTAACTCCTGAAAACACACGGCCGAATACAGCACCGAGGGCATTACCGCTTATGTATAATCCCATTGCACCCGGCAGACTGCGCGGATGAATTTCTTCTCCGAGATACGCCATCGCAATTGACGGCAGCCCGGCAAGTGCAATCCCCTGCAGCGCCCTCATCACAATCAGTGAACCGAACGTCGGACTGAATGCGGTAAATATACAGAGTATCGACGCCATCAGCATCGAAACAATCATAATGTTTTTCCGTCCCACTGCTTCAGAAATCGAACCGAAAATCAGCATGCTCACTGCCAGCGTAAAGGTTGTGACGGATAACGATAAACTCGCTGTTGTCGGCGTTACTCCGTAATAGGCAGTCAAGTCTGGCAGAATCGGCTGTACTACATAAAGAATCGCAAATGTATTAAATCCTGCGGCGAAAAAAGCGAGTGCTGTCTGTCTGTAACTTTTAGTTCCCCGTTCTATAAAACCCATTTCCATTCCCCCGTTAAACTCTTACTTACGATTTGTATACAGTCTGATCGAGCCAGTCTTTCACTTTTCCGAGTGTATCGTTGCCGAGCGGCTTTGGATATGTCATTAACACGAGCGGCATCTGTTCATGCCCTTCGTTAATAACCGGCTGAAGATAACTGTAAGAGGATAAATGGAATCCGTTTCTTTCATAAAATTTTACACGGCGCACCTGTACTTCATCTTCCGGCGGTTCAACTTCGAGAACGACAGGTTTACTGTCCATAGCGTTATACGCCTGAAGCGTTTTTGATCCGAGACCCTGTGACCGGTACTTTTCGTTTACTGCGAGATGTTCCAAAAAGCGGTACTTTTCATTAACCCATTCTGCAAAGAACGCCAGAATCTCACCGTTTTCACGCAATACATACACGTTATAATCCGGCTTATCCAGCAGCATCTTCTGTCCTTTGAAATTTCTTATTTCCGCTGGCGGAAATGATTCATCCATCAATGCATACAACTGCTCAAACTCATCTTTGTTTAATCGTTCCAACATAGCTACACATTCTTTCATTTAGATATTATTCTTACTATAGAACAGTTTAGAATATAAAAAAAGCAGTACACATTTGTGTACCGCTTAATAAACCCCGTATTTTTAATTAACTGTTGTGCGCGTTGGCACTGATTTTTTTCAGCATCTCTCTGAACGCACTCAGTTCTTCATCACTCAGTGCAGTAAATAAACCTGCCAGAAGTTCGCTGTGTGGCGGGAAAATCTTTGCGATCAGACTTTCTCCTTCTTCAGTCAATGCTGCTTTCATACTGCGTTTGTCATTCTCATCACGTGTCCGGATAATATAGCCTTTTTGCTGTAGTTTATCCAGTATATAAGTCGTACTTGAATTTGCAATCAATATCCGTTCCTGAATGCGGTTAATCGGCTGGGGACCTTTATTAAATAAAAGTTCCATGACTGCAAACTCGCTGATATTCAGTCCATACTGCTGTGCATCGTTCTTTACTACTTTCTCTAAAGCATCATTTGTTCTTTTGATACCGACAAATGCTTTTAGACATTCTTCCATTCTCGTCATGATATTACTCCTCAGGGGCTTTAAATCCATCAAATTATATAACTAATAACATACAGTGTCAACGGATGTTCTAGTCTTCAAAGTAGTCATCATCATATTCGATGTATCTTCCCTCATGCATATTCGCGTATTCCGACGCTTCGTACACCAGCTGTTCGATACCCGAATAGTCATCATCAATTTCCAGCCAGATTACCTTATTAACATTACCTGTAATTCCATTAATTGCAATCAGAGCGCCTTCATCGTCATCATCAACCAGCTGCAGAATGTAGTACTCACGTGCACTGCCTTCACCGCTCCAAGTCGAGTATACATTGGTCCCGCCGACTTCTGCTGCTGCGATTTCCACAGCATCTTCAACAGTCAGCTTCGTATTTTCTGCAGGCTGTTCTTCGGAGTTCTCTTTATCTTTCTTCTCCTGTTCTGTCTGTGCTTTCTCTTTGTCTTTCTTATCCTGCTTTTTTTCTTTATTCTCTTCAGCAGGTTCTTTATGTTCCGCAACTGTCTTTATTCCCTGAACACTCGAATCTTCCCGATCCACAGTAACACTGTGTGTTGCTGATTTTCCTTTTAAGTTAATGACGAAGTACCGGTCGTCATCAGACAGGGATACTGATTCAACAGAGCCGCCATAACGTTCTGTAACTACAGCACGTGCTTCATCTTCAGAAATAAAATCCTGCTGATTTAATGAAACCCATAAAACACCGATAACAATACCTGCAATAAGTCCTGCGAGCGCGATTAGAAATTTACTCCGCTTCGCCATTGTCAGCCTCCTTTTTCATCGTTAATGTAAATGTTGTTCCTTCGTTAACTATACTTTTCACTGATATATCCATGTCATTATTTTCCGCCAGCTGTTTCGCTATTGATAAGCCGAGACCGGAACCGCCGGTTTTTCTCGTCCGGGCTTTATCCACACGGTAAAAACGGGTGAAAATTCCGTTTAAATCTTCTTTAGGAATACCGATTCCGTAATCAGTCACCGCAACAATAACGGACTTTTCTGTTTCGTCGACACTGACATCTATATCGTCAGTGCTGTACTTATACGCATTATCCAGGAATATACGCAGCAGCTGTTCAAATGCCGGCGGGTGAACATAGACATATGGATTCGTGCCGCCGGAATCGATATTAATATTACGTTTAAACACTTTTTCAAGTCGCGATGCAATGCTCTCAATCAGCTTCACTGCAGGGATATGCTCCTTCTCAGCGTTTGTATCGCTATGCGTTACTTTTGTGAAACTCAGGAATTGCTCTGTCAGATATTTCATGCGCGTTGTTTCTTCGGATATTGCAGTTATTCCTTCATCAAGCAAATCTTCACGGGTTTTACCGAAGCGTTCCAGCATTCTCGCGTATGAACTGATTACCGTCAGCGGTGTTTTTAATTCATGAGATGCATTCATTATAAAAGCCTGCTGGTTATCATCATGCGCTTTTAAAGTCAGCATCATATCGTTGTATGAATCAGTGAGCATCTTCAGTTCAAGCGTATCCGATTTGCTGACCGGTATCGTTTTATAGCGACGCACGTTTTCCCTGTCGCTCATTCTTCTGACAAGCTGCTTAATCGGACTGGTTATCAGATTTGTAATAAATTGATTTAATACGAAAACCAGTACCAGAAGAATGATCGTTGAGATGATTAAAATCCACTTTAATATATTGTATGTATCATATAAAAAATATACATTCTCATATATTTGCAAACTGTGAACTTCACCGTTTTCCCAAATAACCGGCATGGACACCATGACAAAGTTCTCGCCGTTAAACGATACTGAATCTGTATACTGAGACGTGCTGTAAGGTTTAGCGAGCTCCAGGTAGCTTTCTTCGGTCGCAATTCTGACGATATGTTCCTGCTGTTCATTCAGCATTGTAATATAGCCGTCTGACAGCGAGAAATACTGCAGAACAGTCTCACCGCTGATGCCGCTTTCCTCTGCCTGCTGAATTTCGGTAATAATATTATTACCGCGGTTTTCGAGCTGCCCCATTTCCGCTTCCAGCGAATAATGTTTATAAGCAAAGTAAATTAAAAGGTTGGTCAGCACTACAACGATGGCGATCATTACCGTTGTATACAGCTGTATTTTCGTACCGAGTTTCATAAATTAATCCTTAATAATATAACCAATGCCGCGTACACTGGATATTAGTGATGGTTTGTCTGTATCCAGCTTTTTACGAATATAGCGCACGTAAACATCCACGGTATTCGTATCGCCAAAATAGTCATATCCCCACACTGCATCGATAATCTGATCGCGGGACAGTGCCTGGTTTTTATTGTTTATAAGATAAAGAAGCACGTCGTATTCTTTTTGTGTTAAATACACTGCTTCGCCGTTACTGTATACTTCCCGTGCAAGCGGTTTGATTTCAAGATGCCGGTGCTTAATACTTTCTGTTTTCACTTCACCTGCCGCAGCTGATTTCAGGTGCACACGGATTCTTGCAAGCAGTTCTTCCACTTCAAATGGTTTAGTCATATAATCATTTGCTCCTGAATCGAGACCGCTGACTTTGTCCATAACAGCATCTCTTGCCGTAAGCATTATTATTTTAATATCAGAATTTTTCTGCCGGATTCTTCTCAGCACTTCCAGCCCGTTAAGTTCCGGAATCATGACATCCAGCAGAATTAATGAGAAGCCGCCTGCTTCATATTTCTCCAGCGCTTCTTTCCCTGTATATGCAATATCTGTTTGATAGTCTTCAAATTCCAGTTCAAGCTGAATAACACGTGCAATTTTCTCGTCATCTTCCACTATCAGTATCTTCTCCATGATATCTCCTCACAATATTTGTTGGTTATTGTAATTATACCATGTACGCTGTGATGAGCTGCATTTCAGCATTATAAAAAACAACGCCCCGGAGGGCGTTATATATTAGTCATCAATCTCAATAACATCGCCTGTCTTAGCATTGACTTTTACTTCGTAGTCACCAATTTCAAATTCATACTTAAAGTCGTCCACATCATAATCCCACTCATCAATCTTACCGTTTACAGCTTCTGCTGCTGTTTCTTTCGCCTGTTTCAGAGAGATGATTTTCTCATCCTGTGCTGCTTCCAGACGTTTGAACCCACGGTCGTTATTATCACTTTCGTGTTCTTCTTCAAGTACAGACAGATTATCTGCTTTCAATTTCACTTCGTACTCTTCTTTTTTATTTTCAAGTTTTACTTCGTAGTAATAGACGCCGTCATCTTCTTCATAGCTGACTTCTTCTAAAATTCCGTCGAATCTCTCATGTGCCGCTTCGATTGCTTCAGCTGATTTATCATCTTTGAATGCTTCAGCAAGTTTTGTATTGCCGTTTGTGTCAGCTGACTGCTTAGTTTTCTTATCTGATGCTTGTACTTCGTTGTCATCATCGCGTTCGTCGTCTCTGTCGTCATCATCACGGTCAAGATCTTGTTCAATAATACTTAAATCTTCTGCATTCAGTTTCACTTCAAAATCTTCATTGCCGTTTTCAATTTCTATATCGTAGTAGTAGACGCCGTCATCTTCATCGTATTCGACATCTGTAACTGTGCCGTCAAACTCTTTAAGCGCCTTGTCCACTGCCTCCTGCGCTGTAGTGCCTGATGCTGTTTCCGTGTTATCTCTTACTGTTACCGAACCACTGTTTTCTTCTGTTTCCCATTCCATATCATCTGCACTCACATTTGATCCGCATGCGCCTAAAACTAACGCTGATGCCAGTACGCCGCCAACTAAAAGATTTTTGTTCAATTTCATTTCAATCATCCTCCAATTATTTTTCCGCTGTTTATGTGCGGTGTGTTTCATTTGTTACTTACAGTATATCCGCGCTGAACTAACGGACAGTTAAGCAATAATTAAAGGATGATTAAAAAGCAGTTTATTTATTTTAACCGTTCAAGTAATTGAAGTGCATTGTCATTCTCAAGCTTCTTCAGCGTTCTGAGTGCTCTTCTTACTATAAAGGGAGAGGTCTCATTAATATGTTCATTTAGAAAAAAGACTACTTCTTCCGGATAATATTTCGATATATCGTTTAAATGGTTGGCAACGGATTTTTCAACGTATCTCGACGGGTCATTCAGGAAGGGTTTCAGCAGCTTAAAGTTCTCCTGCACATCATCTCTTAAGAAATCAAGCTTCTTCGCCCACGGCAGACGCGGTCTCGGTCCTTCAGTAACCAGCCGTCTTAAATGAGCGTTGTCACTGTTACCCCATTCCTTAAACACCGCTTCAACTTTATCGTAATCGTTCTCTATAAACGGACGGATAGCAAACTCGGCAGTGTCGCGTTTCGTCACTTCTTCGATTGCCTTCATCGACTGCTCAAAATCGTTGAGCCCGTACAATTCGATAAACTTCGCCAGTGCTCTGTAGTAATACATCTTTTCAAACGGAAAATAAAACTGCTCATTCTCGAGTCCGAGCACTTCTGTAATAATGCCGGTTGCTTCAGTGTAGTCATCCGGCAGATAGTTTCTGAGCTGCCGTGCAAATACTTCAATTCTTTCAGACATCCGTCCGCCTTCAATTCCTTTTACTGCATCTTTAATAAAATTTTCACTGTCAAAGCCCGGATATACTTTACTGATATCCGCTGCATAATGTTTTGCCAGATCTTCATTAAAGTAATCTTTCATCAGTTTTCTTTCACTCATCGTTTCCACCTCATTTTTAATAATAAAAAAGAACTCCTATTTTCATAGGAGCTCCGCTGTTTAATTCTTATAGATATGGCAGAATGCCGAGGCCCTTGCTTCCGGGGCCGCCGTGTACACCAAGTGCAGGCGTTAAATAACCTACACGGCAGCTGATGCCGGGATACATATTTTCAAATCTTTTTTTGATCTGATGTGCTTCTTCTGCAATGTTGCCGTGGGCAATAGCAATTTTAATCTTGCCGTTGAACTTGTCCATCGCTTCTTCAATCAGTTTTTCCCATAATTTAATTACGCGGCTGTTCGTCCGCACTTTATCAAAAGGTTTCACATTGCCGTCATCTGCAAAGTAAACGACCGGTTTAATTTTAAACAGGCTGCCGATAAACGCACTCCCTGCTCCAAGTCTGCCGCCTTTAACAAGGTAGTTTAAATCATCAACTACTAAATAAATCTGAGTGTCTTCCACAAGTTTTTCAATCTTGCTGACCGTCTCTTCAATTGAAACGCCTTTTTCAATTTGTTCGATTGTCTGCAGAAGAAGATGTTCTATTATAAAAGAAGTACCGTTGGAGTCTATTAGCGAGTATTCTATCTTGCCTTCTTCTTTATATTCATTCAGCACCATCTCGGCACTCTGATACGTTCCGCTGATACCTTTACCGATATGCAGGGCAATAATCGTATCGTATCCTTTAGAAATAATTTCCTCGACCACTTCGTAGTACTCGCCGACCTGCGGCTGTGATGATTTTGGAATTTCTTTTTCTATCGCGAGACGCTGATAAAATGATTTAAGTTCTGATTCATCCGTTGTATCTTTAAAAATCGATCCATCTCTGAACGTCACAGATAAATGTACCTGAAATACATCTGAACGTCCTGCAAGTTCATCTGACAAGCTCGCAGTACTGTCAACGATATATGCAATCTTCATGTCCTGCCTCCTACTGTTTGCCGTTTTTATTTATATTTATAAGTATAATAAAAATGCTTCTATAAGTATATTAAAATCAATTATCCATAAGTATGAAAAAAACAGCATGGACAATTAACTGAAATTTATGTAAACTCTTTATATCCTGCTTATACATATATATACGTATTACAGGATAAACAAAAATAATAATTTTGGGAGGGTTTTCATTGACCGATAAAACAGAGAAAAAAAGTTTTTTCCAAAGATTTCTGGACGTAGTAGAACGCGTCGGAAATAAACTGCCGGATCCGTTCGCATTGTTCCTCGGACTCGCATTTTTAATTATGTTAATCTCATGGATTGCCAGCATGTTTGATGCTTCGGTAGTACACCCCGGTAACGGAGAAACATTACCGATTAACAGTTTAATTTCAGGTGCAGGTCTGCAGTTCATACTGACTTCCATGCTTGATAACTTTACAGGATTCGCTCCGCTCGGACTTGTTCTGTCCATGATGCTCGGGATCGGGCTGGCTGAAAAAGTCGGACTGCTCGATTACGCCATCCGTAAAACAATTTTAAAATCACCGCCCTTTCTCGTTACATATACAGTAGTATTCGTCGGTATTATGGGGAACCTCGCATCAGATGCTGCTGCGGTAATTATTCCCCCGCTCGGCGCACTCGTGTTCTATAAGCTCGGCAGACATCCGCTTGCCGGACTTGCTGCAGGTTTTGCCGGTGCAGGTGCAGGGTTCACTGCCAACCTGTTTATCGCCGGAACAGATGTACTTTTATCAGGTATCTCTACAGAAGCTGCACGCTTAATTGACGATACAATCATTATTACACCTGTCGACAACTGGTACTTCAACATCGTATCCACATTTATGCTGACAATTATCGGTGGACTGATTACTTCACGCTTCATCGAACCCCGCCTTGGTAAATATAAAGGCGAGAGTCTTGAAGATGAAAACGCTGAAGAGCTTCCGAACGCTAAAAAAGGACTTATTGCTGCAGTAGTTACAGGTGTGATTTACTGGGGGACTATCATCGGTCTTATCCTTATGCCGAACAGCCCGCTGGCAAATGAAGACGGCGGCATTATACCGTCACCGTTTATAGACGGCATCGTACCGATCATACTGATTTTCTTCATATTAATCGGTGTGGCATTCGGTATTACAACAGGCCGGATTAAATCGACAAAAGATGCGACATATTATATGACCGAATCCATTAAAGATATGGCCGGTTATATCGTTCTCGTATTCGCAATTGCACAATTTATCGCATACTTTAACTGGAGTAACCTCGGCACATGGCTTGCAGTAAACGGAGCAGAGTTCCTTGAATCCGTTGAATTTACAGGTATTGGCTTAATCATCGGCTACATCCTGTTCACAGCAATGCTGAACTTCCTGATTACATCAGGTTCGGCGAAGTGGGCAATTGAAGCACCGATTTTCGTGCCGATGTTTATGCAGCTCGGCTATGATCCGGCCTTTACACAGGCCGCATACCGTATTGCCGATTCATCCATCAACATTATTACACCGCTGTTCCCGTACATGGTTATTATTCTTGCGTTCATGAAACGCTACGATAAGAACGCAAGTATCGGTACTTACATGTCTATCATGCTGCCGTACTCGTTAATATTCCTGCTCGCATGGATTATTCTTCTCGGAGTATTCTACTTCACAGGATTACCGCTTGGACCGGGAGTATCTGTGTTCTTAGAAGACAGAGTTCAATAATATTAACTGGAGATGATTTAAAGTGTCACTACACTCACAGCTCAAAAACTGGCGCAGGGACTTCCATCAGTATCCGGAACTTGGATTTTTGGAAATGCGCACATCAACAATAGTTGCTGATACTCTCGTAAAACTCGGTTACGATATTAAAATCGGACAGGACGTGATGCATCCTGATTTCACTATGGGCAAGCCGTCACCAGAAGAAACAGCAGCACATTATGAATGGGCCAAAGATAACGGTGCGGTATTGAAATATTTGGATAAAGTCTCAGAAGGCTATACAGGTATTGCCGCTACGTTAAACACCGGTATCGACGGTCCGACCGTCGTTTACCGTTTTGATATGGATGCATTGCCTATCTATGAATCCGAGTCGGCAGAGCATTTTCCGCTGAAGCAGGGTTTCCGTTCTGTAAATAATGAAATGCATGCTTGCGGTCACGATGTTCATACGTCAATCGGTCTTGGCCTTGCGACACTGCTGATGGAAAACAAAGAAAAACTGAAAGGTACTGTTAAAATTCTGTTCCAGCCTGCTGAAGAAGGTACCCGGGGCGCACGTTCGATGGTTGAGGCGGGTGCGGTCGTCGATGCTGATTACTTTATTGCGTCGCATATCGGAACAGGCGTACCGTTCAATCATTTTCTCGGTTCCAACAACGGTTTCCTTGCGACGACTAAGCTCGATGTCACATTTAAAGGCATATCGTCGCATGCCGGCGGTCAGCCTGAAGAAGGTAAAAACGCGATGCTCGCGGCAGCAAACGCGGTGATTAATTTAAATGCGATTCCGCGCCATTCCGGCGGGGCCACACGTATTAACGTCGGTGAACTTCACGCGGGAAGCGGACGCAACGTTATCGCAGACCGCGCTTCTTTGAAAATTGAAACAAGAGGCACGACCAGTGAGCTGAATGATTATATGAAACAGTATGCCGAATCGATCATTAAAGGCGCTGCTGGTATGTTTCAGGTCGATTATCATATTGAAATAGTCGGTGAAGGAAAGAGCGCTGAAGGTTCAACTGAACTTGCAACTGTACTCGTCGAAGCAGCCGAAAGTGAACAGCTCGTTACACAGCTGGAAGAAAACAAGCCGAGCGGCAGTGAAGATGCTACATTTTTCATTAACCGCGTACAGGAGCAGGGCGGTCAGGCAACATATTGTGTTTTCGGGACAGATCTTGCTGCAGGACATCACAATGAAGCATTTGATGTTAATGAAGACAGCATGATGCCGGCAGTGCAGACTTTATTCAATTCAGCTGTGCTTCTCACTAATAAATAATCGAATACAAAAAGGTGAAATCATTTGATAAGCTCTCCCTAAAGCAGAAACTTAAAAAAAGCAAACTGTTTTAGGGGGAACTTTTTTGTTTAAATCTTCTTTATACGGCTATGTATAAAGTATTATCTGTCTGCACAGCAGTTCGTTGTGCAATTTCCCAGGTTGAAGTCCTGCACATAGATTGTTATCATTTACCCGTTGTGTCAAAAATTTAAAAGGAGTGATGTAATGACAAATCATTCGACATCGTCTGAGAAGTCAAATAAAATTTCTTATGTTTTCATATTCGCTGCATTAGCTATAGGAATACTCGTTATTATAGGAGCTATATTTCCAGATCAATTTGGTGATATCTCCAGCAGTATATCCGGATGGGTAACAGAGTATTTCGGATGGTACTATATGATACTGGTCACCGTTATCGTACTCTTCTGTATCTTCCTGGTATTCAGTCCCATTGGTAAACTGAAACTCGGACAGCCGGACGATGTTCCGGAATTTAACACTGTGTCATGGATCACAATGCTGTTCAGTGCCGGTATGGGTATCGGTCTTGTGTTCTACGGTGCGGGGGAGCCTATGGCTCACTTTATGTCACCGCCGACAGCTGACGCGGGTACTACAGCGGCTCTGACTGAAGCTATGGAATCAACATTTCTGCACTATGGTATTCATGCATGGGCAATATACGGTATCGTAGGTTTATCTCTTGCATACTCAAGTTTCAGAAAAGGTGAAGTTGGTCTTTTATCCAAGTCACTTCGTCCGTTATTTGGAAATCTTGTCGACGGCTGGCTTGGAATTCTTGTTGACGTACTTGCAGTATTCGCAACGGTTATCGGGGTTGCAGTATCTCTTGGTATCGGTGCAATGCAGATTAACGGCGGATTGAACTACTTATTTGATATTCCTGTGAGTCTGGTAACTCAGGGAATTATCATTGCCGTTGTAACAGTTCTGTTCCTGTACAGTGCATGGAGCGGTCTGAGCAAAGGTATCCAGTATTTAAGTAACATAAACATGGTCTTGGCTGCAATTCTGTTTGCTGTCATTCTTATAGTCGGCCCGACTATGCTCATCTTAAATTTGATGACTACAGGTACAGGCGGCTACTTAAGCTCTATCGTCTTTAACAGCTTTGATGTTGCACCGCTGAATCCGCAAAAAGAAGAATGGCTGAGTTCATGGACGATTTATTACTGGGGCTGGTGGATGAGCTGGAGCCCGTTCGTCGGAATATTTATTGCCCGTGTTTCTAAAGGCCGTACAATCCGTGAATTTATAATTGCAGTATTACTTGTACCGACTGTAATCGGAATTATCTGGTTCAGTGTATTCGGTATTACAGGTATTTCCACTGCAATGGACAAGCCGGAAATATTTAATATGGCGACAGAAGTACAGCTGTTTGCAGTCTTTGATCAGCTGCCGATGGGTACAATCATGTCAATTCTCGCTATATTATTAGTCAGTATATTCTTTATTACATCTGCCGACTCGGCAACATTTGTACTCGGTATGCAGTCGTCTCACGGTAATTTAACACCGTCAGGTAAAACGAAAATTACATGGGGAATTTCACTGTCTGCAATTGCATTCACACTTCTTGCAGCAGGCGGGGAAACAGGGTTAAACGCCTTACAGTCCGCTGCGATTATCGCTGCGCTGCCATTCAGTTTCATCATTATAGCAATGATGATTGCATTTTATAAAGATGCAAACAATGAACGTAAATATTTAGGTCTTTCAATCACTCCTGACCGGGAGCGTATGAAGAACTACAAAGAAAGCACTCTTGAAGAGTATCAGGAAGACCTTGAAGCATATGCTGATGAAGATAAACCGAAAGGGATTTAATTCTCTAAACAAAAATGTCCCGGTGATTAAATCACCGGGACATTTTTGTATTTATTGAAGTTTGCCCTGAGCAGCAATTTCAATTTCTTTAACGACTTCCCCGCCGTTAACAATATACGCTTTATGGTAAAGATTAGATACGGGACAAATATGATTTGGAATAATACTTATTTTATCACCAATATTTACATTATTGCTGAATTCCCGATTGTAAATAATTGCGTGTTCATCAAATACACCGTGAATATGAACACCCTCAAATTCTTTTATTTTCCCAAAGCCTTCTGTCGTTGTCAAACCCTTGCTTCTTGACTGCGCTGTCAGCCCTTTGGCACCGACATCCGTAATTACACGTTCTGCTGTAGGCTTGCTGATCACCGTCGTCAGGACGCTCGCTGCTGAGTGCGCATATGAATCAATTGCGTTCGACTGTGAGCCGTCCATTAGAATATATGTTCCCGGACGGATTTCTGTGATGCCTTCAGGAATATCGAAACCGAACATAAACGGCGGTGTGGAACCGATACTGATTGTTTCAACTTCGAAGTCCATGTCTCTCGCAACATTTGCGAAATGCAGTGTGCGTGTCGTTGCCGTCATAAATAAATCAAGGCAGTCATCTTTGTCGACCGCTTTGTACGTATGCCCGTCGTGTGAGAAAATTCCTTTCAGTTCAACGTTTTTAGAAGCGCGGATGCTGTTTAACAATAGCTTATAGTCGACCTCTTCGATAATACCCGAGCGTTCTTCTCCTACTTCGATTTCAATAAGTACCTGAGCTTTTTTATCAGCGCCTTGAAATACTTCATCAATTTCTTCTATATGATGAACGCTGTCTACACCAAATGAAATATTAATCTGTTCAGCAAGTTTTTTAATTCTTTCAAGTTTTTGTTTTCCGACAATCTGATTGGCGATGAAAATATCGTCCAGTCCGTAAATTGCCATGATTTCCGCTTCTCCGACTTTAGCGACAGTAATACCTTCAGCACCATTTCGTACCTGTTCCATCGCCAGATGAGGCATTTTATGTGTTTTCGTGTGCGGACGCAGCTTAACATTTTGTTCTTTTGCGTAATTACTCATATATTTAATGTTTTTATTCAGTACAGTCTCATCAATTAGTAATGCGGGTGTATCTATTTCTTTGTAGTTCATTATTCTGTCCCCTTATAACTATGATTATTTTACAGCTGCAACAGCTTCGATTTCAACCAGACAGCCGTAGTGCAGTTCTTTTGTCGGCACGACTGCTCGTGCAGGTTTGTGAGTTCCGAAATACTTGCTGTATTCATCGTTAATAACATCCCAGTTATCGACGTCAGACGTGTATAATCTGACCATTATCACATCTTCTTTAGTCAGACCTGCTTCGTTTAATACCAGTTCCATATTGGATAGTGCTCGTTTTGTTTCTTCAGCGATACCGCCTTTAACTATTTTGCCGGTCTCAAGATCCAAAGATAACTGTCCGGAAATATAGAGAGTATCGTTATGTATCATCCCGGGTACATAATGTCCTTTGCTGTTACGTGAATATTTAGTATGAACTTCTTCCACAACACCATCTCCTTTATTTTTGTCTTAAATTCATAATACCAAAAATACTCCGGACATTGCTGTCCGGGGCATTCAACAGTCAGCTGCAGAGAATATCATCATCGTGGTTATGATGTTTGCATTCCACCTGAACAGTAACATGATCAATATGTTCCTCTTTCATCTCTGCTTCTATACTCTGAATAATTCTCTGTGTTTCATGGACATTTAAAGTACCATTTACGACTACATGAACACTCAGTGCATTCATCCCGCTTGAAATACTCCAGACATGAAGATGGTGAGCGTCTTCAATACCATCCAGTCCGTTAATTTTGCTGAGCACAGTATCCACATCAATATTTTCCGGAACACCTTCCATCAGTATATTCAATGACTGCCGGGTTATTCTGAAACCGCTGATTGCAATCAGTACAGCAACGATGACGCTCGCGAGCGGGTCCATAAAGCCCCAGCCGAAAATCATAATGGATAACGCAGCGATAATTGCGGCGACTGAACCCAGCAGATCACCGAGAACATGCAGCAGCGCACCTTTCATATTTAAATTATCGTGAGTGTCTCCCGACATTAAAATTTTTGCGACAATTACATTTACGATGAGGCCGAGGACAGCGATAATCAGCATTCCCGTCGTTGCCACTTCCGGCGGATTCACAAACCTTCCTGCAGCTTCGATAATAATAAATACTGCAATAATAATCAGTGTGACTCCATTAAATACGGCAGCCAGAATTTCAAATCTTCTGTAGCCGAACGTCCGTGACGAATCCGCTGCTTTCTCACCCATTTTAAATGCGGCAAGTGCAACAGCGAGAGATACTGCATCACTGAACATGTGACCTGCGTCTGACAGGAGAGCGAGACTGTTTGTCAGCATCCCGCCGATGACTTCAACAATCATAAATGATGCGATTAATATTAAACTTATTGTGAGTGCTTTTTTATTTGCACCTTGAGTATGGTCGTGGTGATGCTCATGATTATGCTCTCCCAAAATTTCCACCTCAATCTGTCTAATTTTTGCTATTATTTCTCCGTTTTCAAGTGTAGTATATACCTTAACATATGCAAAAATGTAAGAAGGTGCAGTTATCATGAAGAAAAAATATCAACTCTATTTATTATATAGCAGTGTTTTCCTTGTTTTTCTAGGAATAAGTCTTGTCATACCGGTTCTGCCGTCAATTATGAATGAACTGGATATCAGCGGTGCCGAAGTCGGCTACTTAACCGCTGCCTTTGCTTTTACACAGCTTATTTTCTCACCATTCACAGGACGTGCTGCAGATAAGTTCGGCCGTAAAATTGCTATCGTTATCGGCCTGTTTATTTTCGCATTTTCCGAATTGTTATTTGGTCTCGGTAAAACCATCGAGGTATTGTTTGTTTCCCGTATGCTCGGCGGACTGGCCGGGGCATTTATTATGCCGGCGGTTACTGCATTTATCGTCGATATAACAACCGTCAGAAACCGTGCACGTTCTCTCGGTTATATGACTGCTGCAATTAACTTTGGATTCATTATCGGGCCCGGAATCGGCGGTGTGCTGGCTGAAGTTTCAACACGCCTGCCGTTCTTCGTTGCAGCAGTGCTCGGTTTAATCAGTGCATTGTTATCAGTGTTTATGCTGGAAGAGCCGAAGAATCTTAAAGAAGTTGCCGCAGATAAAACAGAAGTCACAACGAGTAATTTCAAAAAAGTATTTACACCAATATTCTTCATTGCTTTTCTCGTTATATTTGTCTCATCATTCGGTCTTGCAGCATTTGAATCATTCTTCAGTCTGTACTTCGACCGCAAACTCGGATTTACACCGACAGATATTGCCATTGCTATTGCAGGCGGTGCAATCATCGGTACATTCGCACAGATTGTACTGTTTGAGCCGCTGACCCGACGCTATGGCGAACTGAATATTATAAGGGTTTCGATTATATATACAGCCGTTCTCGTTTTCGCTATGACTTTCCTCGAATCATACTGGGGTGTCATGGCTGTGGCGTTTGTGATTTTTATAGGTTTTGATCTGATAAGACCTGCGGTCACAACATTCCTATCGCATATCGCTGAAGATAATCAGGGCTTTGCCGGAGGGATGAACTCGTTCTTTACGTCACTTGCAAATGTTATTGGTCCTGTTATCGCAGGTATACTGTTCGATATGAATCTGGACTATCCGTACTACTTCAGTGCAATCATTCTTGTTATCGGATTTCTTATTACCGTATTTTTCTGGCGCGATCCGCGGACGGGCCAACGTCATTCGAAAGTCTGAATTACGCCTCACAGCGACGTTTCAGCATGCCAAACACTTTTATTTTCATTGCGGCTTGTGTAATAATGTTTAATGGAATGAAAATATAAAAACATTTTTCGTATATTACTGGAGGGTTATATTCATGAAAGACGAAATTGTAGATGTAACGATAATCGGTGGAGGTCCTACTGGTTTATTCTCTACTTTTTATGCGGGCATGAGACAAATGTCTGTAAGACTGATAGATAGTCTGCCCGAGCTCGGCGGACAATTAATGGAATTATATCCGGATAAATATATTTATGATGTTGGCGGTTTCCCGAAAATCCTGGCGAAAGATTTAGTATCAAACCTGGTTTCACAAGCGCAGTATGCTGAACCTGAACTTCACCTCGGAGAAACTGTACAGTCATACGAACGTGAAGATGACCACTTTATTTTAAAAACTGATAAAGGTGAGTATCTTACAAGAACAATTTTAATTACAGCAGGCGTCGGTGCTTTCCAGCCGCGTAAAATCGGCCTGGATAACGAAGCTGATTTCGAAGGCACATCACTGCAGTACGCAGTCAGAGACCTTGAGAAATTCAGAGATAAAGATGTAGTTGTCCTCGGCGGCGGAGACTCTGCACTGGACTGGTCACTGATGCTTCAGGAACTGGCTAAATCAGTAACACTTGTACACCGACGCAACCGATTTACAGCACATGAAACAAGTGTACAGCAAGTTATGGATTCTCCGGTTAATGTTAAGACATCACTGAATGTTACGGAGATTAAAGGTGAAAACGGACAGATTGATGAACTGGTACTGACTTCAAAAGACGGTACTGAAGAAGTGATTAAAGCAGATCAGCTTATCGTTAACTTCGGTAACATTTCGTCGCTTGGACCATTAAAAGAATGGGGCCTTGAACTTGAAAAGAACTCGATTAAAGTTAACCCTCATATGGAAACAAACATCCCGGGCATCTTTGCTGCAGGCGATATAACGACGTTCGAAGGTAAAGTTAAACTGATTGCAACAGGCTTCGGTGAAGCGCCGGTAGCAATCTCATATGCTAAATCTTCTTACGATCCGAAATCACGCGTTCAGCCTAAACACAGTACGAGCGTGTTTAAGCAGGACTAATATAAAAAAACGGCTGCATAAATAATATGCAGCCGTTTTTTAATTGTTTCATGTGAAACCTCCGGCTTTTGTTAGCCTGTCACCAGCCGTAATCCGATAACTGCAATAACTATCATCGATAAGTACATCACCCGTTTATAACTCGCTGATTCTCTGTAAAAGATAATACCGATTAACGCACTGCCCACTGTTCCGATTCCTGTCCATACGGCATACGCAACACCTAAAGGAATTGTTTCCATCGCTGTACCAAGGAGTGCCAGACTAATCGGAAAACCGATAAGAAGTGTCAGCCAGCCGCTCAGTTTTTTACCCTGTCCGATTAATGACATTCCTGTCACACCGGCTACTTCCATCAGACCCGCAAGTATTAATATAATCCAGCTCATTTAGCATCCTCCTCATGATCCGTCACTGTTTTCAATCCGATAACTCCGAATACGAGCAGTGCCACAAATATAATAATTCCGATATTAAACGCACCGTCAAAAACAATAATATCAACGAGCACTGTACCTACCGCACCGATTCCAACAAATACCGCGTACACTGTACTCGCAGGCATTTTCGTCGAAACATATACGAGAAGCCCGAAGCTGACAATAATTGCAATAACTGTCAGACTCCATTCAAACCATGAATCTGCATACTTCAATCCGGTCGCCCAGCCAATTTCAAACATCGCTGCAATAATTACTAATAACCACATAAAATAAACTCCTATTTTTAAAATTTATAAGAATTGAGAATAAAAAAAGCCCGGAAGAATAACTTTCGTTACTCTCCCAGGCTTTTATCCTTCCGTGTACTGGAAATCACTCCAGCGTTCTCTCTCGGTCCAGACTTAAATAGTTTAACGGAACCCTAGAGAACTTCTTATTCAGTTATCTACACTATAATTTATTATTTCTCCTCAGTCAACCTGCACGTTTGTGCTGATTACACCGTAATGCACTTTGCTCGTCTTTCTGATCTGTTGTTTAAAGCCGAATTGTTCAAATCGGGAACTTCTGAAATGGTCTTTCAAAACAACCTTTTTTGATGCTACACGTTTCGCTTCTTCGATTGCAATTTCAGACAGTGTTTCTGTATCTGTGACTGACGTAATTGTCCGCAGACTTTGCGAATTACTGATTTCCTCACCGAACATCGGATCAAAATATACAATATCAAAACTGTTATCAGGCAATCTTTTTAAATATTCTTCATGATTAACATAAAGTGCTTCCACACTTCTCATTGCCCGGTTAATACTATCGTTGTTTGCATTATATGAGACGAGACCTTCTTTAGTCAGCAGATACAATATAAAGCTGTGCTCCAGTGCAGTGACCTGCCCTGCCGGTCCTACGGTCATTGCAGCAATAACACTGTCTGCGCCGAGCCCCATCGTACAGTCTAAAAATGACATCCCCGCTTTCAGTTCCGCTGCCTCAACAAGAGCATCGTGTTCATTATTTAATAATCTTTTTGCACGCACCATCGAAAAGTTAGGATGGTATTTAACAGACCCGTCATTGGAAATTGTTGAAATACTTAATTCATCATTTCCGACGACCAGTATATCGTCATCATAACGCTCTTTCAACTCTTTGACAGAGCGCTTTTTGCGCATTATGAATTCCAGTTCGTAACGCCCGGCGATATCCTTCGCTTTCTGCAGTGTAATCTCATTATATCTGCCGCCTGTTGTAACTATCATCGTCTTTCCCCGTTCTGTATAAATTGTTTATCAGTATAGTTTACCATGGTACTATTAAATTAAATAAGATAAACGGAGGATGGATTATGACAATAAAGAAGAAACTTACCAAAGCAGAAAAAGAGGAACTTCTGAACACACTTGAATCCCGTTTCAATACTCACAAAGAACGTCATGAAAACATTGAATTTAATGATGTCGCTGCCAGGCTCAGTGACAAGCAGCTTGCTGTACTTCATAATATGGAATCGACTGAAGGTGAACCTGACGTTATCGAAATGGACGGGGAACTCTACTTCGCAGACTGTGCCAAAGAAAGTCCAAAAGGACGCCGCAGCGTCTGTTATGACAGAGCTGCACTGGAAAAAAGGAAAAAGAATAAACCTGAAAACTCAGCGATGGATCTGGTTAAGGAAATCGGTTTTGAAATGCTGACAGAAGGTGATTACAGAACACTGCAGCAATTCGGCGACTTTGATCTGAAGTCTTCAAGCTGGGTTGCTACACCTGCTGATATTAGAGATCTCGGCGGCGCACTTTTCTGCGACAAACGGTACAACACAGTATTTCTGTACCATAACGGTGCCGATTCATATTACAGTGCCCGGGGTTTCAGAGGAAAGTTAAAAATATAAGAAAAAGACGGCAGATGCCGTCTTTTATTTTTCTTCAATATATTCTTTTATCACCGCTGCCTGATTATGTTCTGTATCTTTTGCCGCATATAATAATGTGACATTGTGACCGTCAGAATCCTTTTTAATCTGATTAACCAGTTCTTTTTGATTTTTTAATTCTTTCCTGTATTTCTTTTTAAACTCTTCCCACTTATCAGGATCATGGTCAAACCATTTTCTTAAATCCGCAGAAGGTGCGATATCCTTATACCATCCGTCGTGTTCCAAATCTTCTTTTTTAACGCCGCGCGGCCATATTCCGTCCACTAAAATACGCTTGCCGTCCTGCTGTGAAACATCATCATAAACACGTTTCAATTTCAACATGAAATCATCTCCGGACAATATAATATATTATTCTATACCCGTGTTATTTCTTTTCATGCATTGCTTCTTCCCTTGTTTTATTTAAAATCATATAATCCAGTTCTTCTTTGGTCATTGATTTTAATGTCTTATATTTCACTGCAAGGAAGATTAAACCAAGTACTGTCCATGCCAGCAGTGCATAGTATGACGGTGCTGTTAATGCTGCCGGTGAACCCGGGAATAACAGCAGTACAAGAAAGACCAGTGAAATGATTACTCCAAGTCCGCCGAATATTACATAGACCATATTACGGTGTTCTCTCGCACTGAAAAACTTCACTGATACTGCGCTCGTTGCCAGGAATGCAACAGATACACCTACAGAAGACATATCCACAATCCAGCTTAATGCCGTTCTTCCAAGCCACGGTGCAATTAAACATACAATCAGTACGAACAGCACTGCGTAGTGAGGTGTTTTATTTTTCTTATGTACCTTCGCAAAGACAGCCGGTACAAAGTTTGCACGCCCCATTGCGAAAATCAGTCTGGAAGATGACATGTAGAAACCGTTAAGTCCCGTAAATATACCAAATGAAATCGCGAATGCCAGGAACACCATTCCGACGGTTCCCATCGATGACTGAATAACAGAACCTGTCACCCATACTGCTCCATCCATTGAGTTCTGATCCGGATAAATCCAGGATGTTACTAAAATCATTGCAACGTAAGTTAAAATAGATGCGATAATTCCAAACACAATTAGTTTAAATGTTTTATCCGCGCTGAATTTAAACTCTTCAGCTGCCTGCGGAATATTATCGAAACCGACATACATCCATGGTGCAATCGCAACGATTAAAATAATTGAAGTCCATATGCCGGCTTCATTATTAAACAGCGGCTCTGCATTCTGCAACGCGAACTCCCCGGAGAAGAATGATGCAACGAACAATCCCGAGACAACAAGTGCCATGAACATGCAGAATATAAACTGCAGATTCCCTGACAGCCCCGAACCTTTCATACTGATTAATGCGAATACGACAAGTATCGCAGAAGACAGTACAACTTCCATAATATAAACGTCCCAGCCTGCAATCGTATACAAATAGCCAATTTCCAAAAAGTCCGGCAGTACGAATTTAAATAGCAGACTGAACGCACTCGCATTCAGTGCAACGACACATATATAACCTAAAACTAAAAACCATGCCGCGATAAATGCACTGACTTTCCCGAATCCGGCGTATGTAAATGCAAATTCTCCGCCCGATACAGGGAATTTAGCTGTCAATGCACCATATCCCACTGCAATAATCAGCATTAACAGACCGCCGATGGTAATACCGAGTGTTGCTCCAAGTGTACCTGATGAAATCAGCCAGTCTCCGGGTAAAATAAATGCTCCCCAGCCGATCGATGAACCATAAGCTATCGCCCATATAAATCGTTTCGACATCGTATGATCCAGTTCCGTTCTCGTCTGATGATCAGCAGACATATTCCCAACTCCCAATTTGTCTATTTATTCTTGTGAATAAGTATCGCATAGTGAAAGTACGCCGGCTAGTCCTTTTCAAGAATGACCAGGTGCTCTGAAATGATAGTATCTCCTTCATTCAGCATTATCTGAATACCGGATTCCGGATTCAGTTCAGCATCCGGATCTGCAGCATAAAAGCTGCTCATACCTTCAGTATTCATATATACTTCGCCTTCAGAATCACTCCGCTTAACAGGCAGTTCATCCGTATAAAGCGTATATTCCCCCGCTTCAATATTATCACCGACAGTATGAATACCTGCCGGAATCTTCGTTTCAAATTGTTCTGTTAAAGGTTCAAGTAAAATATTCCCCCGTCTTGTAACATACTCAACACGAAAACCTTCCTCCAGTTCCAGTACAACTTCAGTATTGTAGCTGTTCAGTGCGGTTTCCAAAATCCTGATATCGTCTTCATCATATACAACAATGGCCGAAGCATTTTCCGTTGAAGCAATGTAGCGGCCAGGTGCAATCTCTTCACCGGTCATATACTCTCCCGGCTCCAATGTAATCTCCGCCCCGCCGGTGATACCGGTAAATTCTGTATTACTGTTTAAGAAAGCATAACGGGATTCCAGTCCGTCAGTTTTTAACAGATTTTCTTCTTCAAAAGCTTTTACTGCTTCTTTATCTGTTGTTATTTTTTCTCCATCATAAGATTCACTCATAATGCCGTTAAAACTGCAGCCCGTTAAAAGCAGGACAAAAGGAAGCAGAACACTAAACCGTTTCATAGCTTCTCTCTCCTTTATAAATACGCAGATAATGCTCGTGTGTACCGAGGGCACCCAGCGATACTTCAGCACGGCTGTACTGTTTTAATGTACACATCGTTTCAAACACTTCCTTTTCAGACATATTATCCGCAGGAATGCATATACGGTCGCCGTCAAGATACAGTGTGCCTGCTTTAAGGTCCAGATGCTTTAATTTATCTTCTGAAATATACCCTTTCACATACTCTCTGTGAGATTCTTCCCTGTCGTATGTGTAATAGATGCTCTGCTCGTTCAGGAAATAAATCTGATCCGCGTAGTCATCCAGGTTTTCAAGCAGGTGGGATGCTACGATAATAATCTTACCGTCTTCTTTAATTTCCTGTAGCACCGAGCTCACGAGCTCAACGTTCACCGGATCCAGGCCGTTCATAATTTCATCCATAAACATAATTTTCGTATCGGCAGCAATCATCATCGCAAAACACAGTCTCTGTCTCATCCCGAGTGAATATGTTTTCACTTTATTTTTTACATAATCTTTCATGTTCAGACGGCTGATAACTGCATCAATATTGCTGCTGCCGGGATTCCATATGTCCCGGTACATCTCTATATGTTCAACTCCCGAGAAGTCTTCATAAAGCTCCGCCTGATCCGGGAAAAACGTAATTTTACTGTGCAGGGCTTTAACATCCCCAGTCGTGTTTTTATAAACTTTATCATCGATTAAAATCTCTCCGGAGTTAATCGGAATAAAACGGATAATCGCATTAAATAACGTCGTTTTCCCCGTACCGTTCGGCGCAACGAGACCGATAATCGTATTATCCGGGATATTAAAATTTACTTCTTTAAGCACTGTGTTCGTACCGTAATTAATAGTTAAATTTCTGACTGTCAATGACATTAGTTTCTTCTCCTTTCGAGCTTCCCTGTACGCGTCGGTATCAGTTTAAAGATAAAGTAAAACAGAACTTCAACGATTATATACAAGATGCCAAGGCTGATAATCAGCTTCGTAATTGTGACATCTTTTAATGATCCCCATGAGCCTTCCAGCACTGGAATAATTTGCAGATACAGGAACGGATTCCAGCTCGCAGCAGGGCCTGTGAGTGCGAAAACATACGGCAAATAAAATACCGCAACAACGATTGTAATCGTCAGATAGATATTTCTAAACACCCATGACAAACCGGTGGACAGCTTAACGATAATATAACTCAGTCCCATTGTAAGCAGCAGTGCAATGGCCGCATATTCCATGATGCTGATATACACCGTCTCTTCACCTGCATACAGCGGCACCGGGTAATTCAATGTTCCGCTGTCAGCCAGCAGTGTACTGAAAAAATACGACAGCCCGATTCCGGCAAGTGTAATAATCCAGATCAGCCCCCAGCTGATAAACGTCCGCTGCCTCCACTGATGTGCCCATGAATACGGTATTCCCTGGGAAATACTCCAGTTCGACTCCTGGTCTTTCGAGAAACGATCCGCACCGAATATCGCTGCAATTATAAATATAAAGATGCCGGAAACTATATTGATTAAATTAAAAAGCACAAGTGACGGCGATAAAGGATTCCAGTCAATATCGACATTATTCTCTTTTAAATAAGTTAAAAACTTAAGCTCATTTTTAATATCCTGCTCACTCGGCATAAATGACAGCAGCAGTTCCTGTGATTCAAAATCATCCGCTTCGTAGAAGTACAGACGGTTTTCTGCAAGTTCGAGGCCCTGATCAACATAATCGCTGACGACGTTCTCCAGCCCCTCTACAGTATTCCCTTCCTGCTCACCTAAAATATAACGCTGCATACCGATAATGCTCTGCTGGCGCGCAAGTTTATCGTATACTTTCTGCCCGGTTTTTGTTTCGAAATGATTTTGGGGAATTGCATGGAAAATCTGCTGAGTATCTTCATATTCACTGCGCAGTTCGTCGAGCGGCAGTGCAGGTGAACGATCCTGATAGAACGCCGAGTAGCTTGCGAGGAAAAGAAACAGCGACACCAGCAGTATTCTTACTTTCCAGTCTCTTATAATTTTAAGAAAGTCCCATTTAAACAGTTTCATTTAATCCACCTGCCTTGCGAACTTCTGACGGGTCATCCAGCCGGCAAGAATTCCAAGTATGATTTCGGTAATAATAATTGTAACGGTAAGGACAATCAGACCGGTTTCAAAAGTAAAGTTATTCGACAGCGTTAAAAAGTTCTGCCGGCCGCTTAAAATATTTCCAAACTCAAAGTAGTTCTGCGGAAATAAATGAGCTCCGATACCGAGAAAACGGTCTTCGCCTCCGCCGCTGTACAGTCTGTTAAATGCAACGATTACAAATCCTGCAATCATCACGATTACATCATGCCTGAATACTAATGAGAGCGCTGCATTTAAACGGATAAATAAATATACGAGTACTGCCGTTATAATCAGCGACTGCATAATGAAAGCAGTAATCGGCTCAGTAAAGAAGTTCTCTTCACCTGCACGATAGCCTCCATTGAATTCGTAATGTGTGTTCGCAAGTGAAAAATCTCCAAAACCGTAAAGCAGTGAGATCAGCAGGAAGAAAAACGCGAGCAGTACAGCAAAGCCGGACATAATAATGAAGAACACCGACAGTGACTGATAAAATATGTATTTTCTCCAACCCAATGGCTGTCCCGCCTTTAAAGTATGATGCTTCCGGTCATCGACCAGTACTTCACTTGCTGTAAAAATAGTTATAAATAAAATAATTAATGGTCCGTAGTTTAAGAAAAATGAGTACAGCTGCTGAATTCCAGTCTTGCCGTTAAATTCATGTGTAGTCGGATTTTCTATATCCCGAAGTGCTGAGAGATTGCTTTCGATAACCATTCTTTCAAAATCCATTTCCAGAAACTGTCCGGAATGTTTCTGTTCGGCGTAATCTTTTAACGCTGCCTGTGTGAAGAGAGGTACACCATTGCCGCTTTTCAGTTCCAGCAGCCTTGATACATCGCCTTTTTGCAGCGCATCATAATACTTAAAGTTATATTCATAATCGTACTTCGCGAGACTGTATGTATCGACACCTGTAAAACTGTTGACTGCAATATCACCTGAGTCCAGCCTGCTTTCTTTCATACCGTACGCCGATTCTGTTTCCAGAGTCAGTTCATCCGTATCGATTGTCAGCGGATTATTGAGGTTGGGCAAATATATAAATGAATACAGTATGATGCCGAGAAAAGCCAGTAAAAATATTAATCTGTTCTTTTTATTACGGTATATCTTTTTAAATGTTTCCAAAAACACGATTTTAAACATTGGCCATCTCCATCTGCAATTTATTCTGAGGCATTTATAACTATTATAGAAAACGCTCCCATAATTTACAAACTAATTCAGAGATTCTTTGTTGTATGTCCCATAGAATTATATTATTCTTAGTTTACTTAATTACAGTCAGGAGAACTCATAAATGCTTACTGCTTTTCTTCACGGCTTTATTCTTTCAGCAGGACTTATACTTCCGCCGGGAGCCCAGAATGTTTTCCTTATTAATCAGGGTGCCAACCATAAAAATTTCATTCATGCCCTGCCGGCAGTTATTGCTGCAGGACTCAGCGACACACTACTGATTGTACTTTCAGTGGCAGGTGTTTCACTAATTATTTTATCCGTGCCTGCACTGCAGCTCGGCATGTATATTATCGGTTTTATATTTTTAACTTATATGTCAATATCACTGTGGTTTACTAAAGCGGAAACTGCACAGGCGCCGGTAAAACTTTCGCCTTATAAACAGATTGCCTATGCATTGTCGGTATCTTTATTAAATCCGCATGCAATTCTCGACACTGCAGGTATTATCGGCACCAACTCAACTGCATATACAGACAATGCGCTTATCGTCTTCACCATATCCTGCATCGCCGTCTCGTGGCTCGCTTTTATCATTCTCGTACTGCTCGGCAGAGTACTCGGCAGCATCGATACCGATGGTAAAATCACTTTATATATTAATAAAATATCAGCTGTCGTCATCTTCATTATTGCGTGCTTTATTCTCATTAATATTATAAAAATGATTTAACTGAAGAACTGTCCGGCGAAGACTGGAGTCTAAGTATTCCCTTACCTGATAAAACAATCAGCTCGCTTGAGATCAACAGCATTCTGACTCACGGCAAGGAAGGCGCTGCAGAAACAGCTGTTACCTCAGACGGTGAGATGTATCAGGCTGCATATTTTATCGCTTTTGAAAGCCATAAAAAAGATGAGAAAATTAAAAGCATCACCGTTTATACTAAATAATTGAGTTTTTCACGACCTATTCAGGGTAAATACAAGTATCACTTCCAAAAAGGAAAGAGGACGTAATATGAAAACTATTATGAGACTAATACTTGCGGCTGTTTTCGGTATCGCAGGTGTCGCACACTTTACACGATCTGAAGGATTTAAAAATATTGTTCCGCATTACTTGCCGTTTAAAGACTTTATCGTTAAAGCAAGCGGGGTCGCAGAACTGATAATCAGCTTCCTGCTGGTTATCAAACGCCCGGGAAGTATTATGAAATCTGCAATCAACAGTTTTCTGATGCTCGTGCTTCCTGCAAATATTTATATGGCTCAGAATGCACTGCCGCTCGGCAGTATTGATGTACCGAAACCGCTGTTATGGGCAAGAGTCCCGCTGCAGTTCGTTCTCATTAAAATGGTAAATAAATTATAAAGAGGTAATTTAAATGCAGACTTCATATCATACGAAAGATAACCATGTATATCAGAAAGTGATGATTCGGATTGATAATACTCCCGAGAATATTTTTCCGTCACTTGGAACGACTAAAGGAATCCAGAAATGGTTCCCGGAACTGTCGTTCAAAGGCACTGAGCGGATGCTTTTCCAGCTGGAAAAAGACGTATTTGAAGAGATGGACATCTTACGTTATGAGAACCCGAACTTTATTCACTTTACATGGGCAGATGGCGAAGTGGAAATACTGCTGGAAGCTCAGGAAGAAGGTTCACAGCTTGTCCTGAATGAACGGCTGCCTGTATCGTTCGAACATGCCGCACGCGACTTTGCGGGCTGGCAGTTCAAAGTAAAAAGTATTAAAGATATTGCTGAAGACCGCGAAGCGCCGGAAATGGATGAACAGCAGTTTGAAGCAATTCAAAAAGAAATCGAAAAAAACCTGAACTTATATAATAAAGGATAATGACAATATGTCATTATCCTTTATTATTGTGCAGTTTCTTCTTTATCTTTGTTAGATATATTCATCACAATGACCCCGAGAATTATAACGCCCAAGCCGATAATATTTACTGTCGACAGATGCTCATTAAACAAATATACACCGATAATCCCTGCTCCTGCTGTACCAAGTCCCGACCATACGCTGTATGCAATGCTCAGCGGGATTGTTTTAAGTGCACCGATTAAACATGTAAATGATAACCCGAAACAAATCAGCATAATAACTGTAGGTGTTGTGTTTGTAAATCCATTCGATAAATTAAGCAGCGTTGTTCCCGTCACTTCAAACGTTATTGCTCCCATTAAAAATAATGCCGCTCTCATGACAGCACCTCCCTATACTCTCATCAATATCAAACCGATAATTAATAATATTATGCCGGCAACCGTCGTTGGCCGGATTTCTTCTTTAAATACAGCAAAGCCGATAATGGCAGTCAACATCGTACCGACACCGCTCCATGCCGCGTAGGCAAAGCTGAGCGGCAGTGTAATCAATGCCAGTGACAGCATATAAAATGCAAACATATAACCGGCAACGATGCCGATAATCGCTTTTTTGGAATTATTTACCGCTGTTAATTTCATCATGCTGGAGCCAAAAACTTCCGATATAATTGCACCTGCTAAATAAACCAGTCCCAATGTATTCACCTCTTAAAATATAAAGCTCTTCTTTCTTTAATCTTCCCATGACACTATACCATCTGTCATTTTATACACCTTTATAAAATATATAATGACAAATATTTCATCCTTTTTGGCAACTATAATTGTCAAAAAGACAAATAAATGTTACATTATAAATACAGATATATATGTCACTGAAAAATTCGAAGCGAGGGTGAAGATATGAGAACAAGATTACGCGAACTTCGTGCGAGAGACAGTTTAAACCAGACCCAGCTCGCAAAGCTTGCTAAAGTATCACGGCAGACGATCAGCTTAATCGAACGTGAAGAGTATATCCCGTCGCTGCTAATAGCAAAACGTATGGCTAAAATATTTAACGAACCAATCGAGAGTATTTTTATATTCGACGAGGAGGAGTTATAAATGAAATTCACATTGAAAATAATTCTGTATGGTACAATCGGTTTTGCTGCCGGTTATCTGACACTGGAACTCCTTTACGGCAGAAATACAGATGCTACTTTAGAAGTTATATACTACTGGCTGAGTATCGTGATGATTGTTCTCGCTGCCGCACTGCTGATCTATGCATTTATACGCCGCAGAAAACTCATCAAACTGACTAACGATAAAAACCGCACAATGAACGAAGATGATTTTGATGTATACAGCTACAATGCATTTAATATAATTACAGTCACTACTGCTGTGCCGCTTGTACTGTCACTTATAGCACTGGCTATTCAAACGATGGCTGCTGAAAACCCGTGGCTTGTCGGATTCACGATAATATTACTGTTCATATCAGGCTTTATGAATCTGCAGGCATCGGCACTTATTAATATAATTTATCCGGATAAAGATTTACCTGAACCCGGCGATAAAAAATACAACCAGAAACTGCTCGCTGCTTCAGATGAAGGTGAATTATTTATTATGACTAAAGCATTGTACAGCTCATGGACACTCACATCAATGCTGTTATTTTTCGCAATGATTATGATGATATTTTACTCATTCGTTACAGATGAATCACAGATTTTCAGTATTGTAATCATCGGTTTAATTATGATTATAAGTCAGCTTAAATACTCATATGAAATCAGAGAAAAATAGATTAACTGAAAGTCCCCGCAAGTATGCAGGGGCTTTTTTGTATTGGAAAATTAGTTTCCTGTTTTTATAATTTTATTGAAATAATCAACCTAAATTTAATTTCTATTAATAATTCTGAATATTTTGTGTATAATGGCATTTATGCAATAGATTGCTTTACATCAAAACAATTCGGGAGGGTTTTAATTTATGACTACGAAGAAAAAAAATAAGAAATTTGTTATGCCTCATATTTACGTAATTCTATTTGCTCTGATTACAATTTCCGCCATTGCGACCTACATAGTTCCGTCAGGTTCCTATGACCGTCAGGATATTGATGGACGTTCTGTAATCATTCCGGATACCTTCAGCTTCGTCGAACAGAGCCCGGTTGGTATTCTTGAGTTTATGACTGCAATACCGCGCGGTGTTGAACAGACCATTGCAATTATTTTCGGTATTATGGCTATCGGTGCACTCTTCAGAGTCATTGAAAAAGCCGGAATTATCGATTTAATTATTAATTTCCTAATCCGTTCGTTCGGCAACAAAGGAATGCTGATTATTCCTACCATCGTTATTCCTTTAGCAATATTCGTAACATTAACAGGGAATATAGAATCCTCTCTTATATTCTTACCGGCACTGTTGCCGCTGTTCTTAAAACTCGGATATGACCGGATGGCCGCAACCGGTACTGTGCTTATGGCAACAGTAGTCGGTTTTACAATCGCTCTGACAGCACCGGCTAACCTTGGTACAGCACAGACGATTGCCGAACTTCCGCTTTACTCAGGTATCGGTTACCGTATGATTATCCTTGCTGTAATGACAATTATCGGTATTCTTTTCATTATGAATTATATTAGAAAAGTGCAGAAAGATCCGACTAAAACGTTAATTACTGATGATGTCGATGACTCTCAGTTTATTAACGATGATACGGACCGGCCTGAACCATCAACACGTACATATATCGCTACAGGGACGTTTATCATTGCGTTAGGGTTTATGCTTTTTGGTATTTTTCAGTATCAGTGGTATTTCATTGAACTTGCAGGATTCTACCTGCTTGCTGGTATTATCTGCGGACTTATCGCAGGCTTAAAGCCGTCAGGCATTGCTGAAGCGATGAATGAAGGTATTCAAAATATTATCCTCGGTGCACTGATTGTTGGTATTGCACGTGCAATTTCAGTAGTTCTTGAAGATGGTGTGATAATGGATACTGTAGTTTACGGCCTGAGCCTGGTAATTACAGCAATTCCTGAAACTATGGTTCCTGTCGCGATGATGATTGTACAGGGTCTGATTAACTTCCTGATTCCTTCAGGGAGCGGACAGGCAGCAGCAACGATGCCGATTATGGTCGGACTGGTCGACTTAACGGATATGACGAGACAAACAGCAGTATTAGCCTTCCAGTTAGGTGATGGTTTCTCAAACATCTTCTATCCGACATCAGGATACTTTATGGCAGCACTTGCGATTGCCAAGATTAAATATACTGACTGGATTAAATTCATTTGGCCGCTGCTCGTAATATGGTATTCTGTAGGAGCAGTGTTCCTAATCATTGCATACTTCATGAACTGGGGTCCATTCTAGAGAAATTAGTAAGGATGAGAATTTATGAGATGCGGTACGAAACGGTTTGAAATAACTGTAGAAAAAGATAACAGAATTGCGACGCAGGAAATCTGTGCGCGCAATCAAATCGATGCACGAAAAATATGCCGCCGTATGTTCGGCGATGACGAAGTTGTTATATCCGTCAGAAGAAAAAAGTAATATGATTGAAGATAAAGTTTGATAAACCGCTTGAAATTCCGTCTGCCGGGATTTTGAGCGGTTTTTTGCGGATGGTGCTGGAGCGATGCTGCTCTGGCGTTCTATGAAGAACGCTCATAGAATTTCTAAACACTCCGGACTCCTATGATGAGCGCTCATAGAATTTCTAAACACTGCGGATTCCTATGATGAGCGCTCATAGAACTTCCAAACTCTCCGGATTCTTATGATGAGCGTTCATAGAACTTCCAAACTCTCCGGATTCCTATGATGAGCGCTCATAGAACTTCCAAACACTACCCCTGCACAAAAAAACGGAAAACCCCTCAGGTTCTCCGCTTCACTCTTCACATCAACTCTACCACTTCTCTATATCGTCACGAATACTGTATTCCTGTTTTTCACCGTGCCGCTCTTCAAGTTTACTCTCGACGTCTTTCAGCGATACGCCTTCATTATTCAGCATCACCAGCATGTGATACAGAAGATCACTCGTCTCATCGACAAGTTCCTGTTTATCTTTATTTTTCGCAGCGATAATAACTTCCGTCATCTCTTCACCGCATTTTTTCAGGATTTTATCGGCACCTTTATCGATTAAATATTTAGTGTAAGATCCTTCTTCAGGGTTCTGAATTTTGTTCTGTACTGTGCGCTCCAGCGTCTGCAGGCTGAAATAGTCATCGTTAAAACAGCTTTGTGTGCCTGTGTGGCATGTTGGACCGTGCGGCACAACTTCTATCAGCAGTGCGTCCTGATCGCAGTCCAGCTGCATTGAAACAACTTCCTGCACGTTACCGCTCGATTCACCTTTTTTCCATAATCGTTCTTTGGAACGCGAGTAAAACCAGACGACATTGTCTGTTTTCGTTTTCTCAAAAGCTTCTTTATTCATAAAGCCGTTCATCAGCACCTGCTTTGTATTCGTATCCTGCAGTATGACTGACAGCAGCCCGTTATTTTTACTGAAATCCGGTTTCACTGCACACGCACCTCGAATCCATCGTCAGCGAGCGCTTGTTTTAACTCACCAATCTGCACTTCTTCTCTATGGAATATTGATGCTGCAAGTCCTGCAGCTACTTTCGTTCTGCCGAAAAGATCTTTAAAGTGACCGATGCTGCCGGCACCGCCGCTCGCAATAACAGGAATGCTGACCATGTCTGCTGCCTGTTCTAAAAACTCAAGATCGAAGCCGCTCTTCACACCGTCGTGGTCCATGCTTGTAATCAGCAGTGCTCCCGCTCCGAGCTGTTCGCACTCAGCTATCCACTCTGCTGCTTTTTTATCTGCACGTTTCGTACCGCCGTGTGTATAGACATAGTAGTCTTCAAGGTCATTGCTGAACTTGACATCTACAGCAATAACAATACTTTCACTGCCGAATTCTTCTGCTGCTTCACGGATAAACTCCGGGTTGGATAATGCTGCAGAGTTAATGCTGACCTTATCAGCTCCTGCTTCAAGCAGCTGTTTAATATCATCTTTTGTTTTGATACCGCCGCCGATTGTCAGGGGAATTGATAACACGCTTGCTGTTTCGCGAATCGCATCAAGCATCAGTGCGTGGCCTTCCTGAGTTTTCGAGATATCCAGGAAGACAAGTTCATCTGCACCTTCTTCGTTATATCTTTCAGCAAGCTCCGCCGGTTTGCCGATGTGCTGCAGGTCGACGAAGTTAACACCTTTAACTACTGCACCGTCTTTAACGTCGAGACATGGTATTATTTTTTTCTGCATTATTCAATCCCCTCCCAAAATTCATCAGTGTGACTGGATTTACCTACGATTGCCTCGGTTATGCCAAGACTCTCCAGCTTATCAAGATCTGCTTTATTTCTTACACCGCCGCTTGCGACTACTTTATGACGGGTTAAATCGTTAATTCGTGCTGTATTTTCAAAGTTCGGCCCAAGTCCCATACCGTCTTTATTTATATCCGTATAGATAATTCCGGCCAGGTCCAATGCTTCGATTTCAGCTAAGTATTCATCTATTTTAACGCCGCTGTTTTCAGTCCATCCGTTAATGTAAATGTCATCTTCCTTTGCATCCACGCCCACGAATATTTTCCCGGGAAATTTTTTAACCGCTTCAGTCAGCCACGGCACATCAATAATTGCACGTGTGCCGAGTATAAAATACTCAACGCCCATTTCATGATACTTCCCGATTGTTTCAAGTGAACGCAGCCCGCCGCCGATTTCAAGCGGCAGTGAGGACTGCTCTGACAGTTTTTTTACAAGATTTGATTCCAGTGCTTCCTGTTTCAGTGCACCCATTAAATCAACGACGTGAATTCTCGTTACCGATTTATATCCTGCATAGAACTCGAGTGCTTCTTCAGGCGTTCTTTTCATCTGTGATTTTTTCTCGTAATCCCCTTGTGACAAACGGACGTTCTGACCGTCAATTAAATCTATCGCCGGAATAATATTCATGTGAAAACTCCCTTTTCCTATGCTGTTTTAATCTGTATATTATTACTCTACTCAATAACACCTTTTGAAGATGGTACGCCACTAACTGAAGCCTTCAGTGCAATCTTCAGGCTGCGTGCAAAGCCTTTGAATATCGCTTCGATTTCATGATGTGAGTTGCCTGTTTTTAAAAGATCGATATGCAGTGTCATTCTCGAGTTCATTGCGACTGCATTAAAGAACTCTTCTGTAAGTTCCGTATCAAAGTCGCCGACTTTCTCTCTCGAAATAACTGCATTAAAGCTGAGGTGAGGTCTGCCTGATAAATCAAGCACGACACGTGCAAGTGATTCGTCCATCGGCAGGTACATTGAACCGTAGCGCTGATAGCTTTCTTTTTCAGCATACAGCTCTCTCAGCAGCTGACCGAGCACTATACCGATATCTTCAACAGTGTGGTGACCGTCAACGTATAGATCACCTTCCGCCTTAATATTTACGTACAGTTCCGAGTGAAAACTGAACAGTGTCAGCATGTGGTCAAAAAATCCGATGCCCGTATCTATTTCAGACTCTTTAAAGTCCTTTTCATCATCTATTTCAACACTTAATTTTGTCTCTTCCGTTTCTCTGTCTTTGCTGTACCTAGTCATACGATTTCCCCCACTCTGTAATCAGTTCTTTCAGTCTCGGATACTCATCTTCATCGATAATTGAAAAACGTGCGGCATTTTTTAAATTCGGTTCATCGTACACTCTGCCCCTGTAGCCATTTTTATAAAGATATTCATATAAATCTTTCGCTTTGTCACCGTAAGTAAATACAAAGTTTGTATGCGTGGGTTTAATTTTTATGTGGCGGCGCACTGTTTCAAATGCGTCAGCAAGCGACTGCTGCAGTTTCTTCTGGTATTCAAACCAGTCGTTCAGCTGAGCCTCATTGCTGAGTATTTCACTGCCCAAATTTAAAGTTAAACTGTTTAACGGATACGGGTGATTAATTCTCGTAATCGTTTCATAAGTTTTTCCTTTTGCGATAACGATACCGATTCTTAAGCCTGCCAGACCGTATACTTTGCTCATCGTACGGACGATAATGATGTGCTCGCCTTCCGGTACCGGGTGATCCAGTGCAAATTCACCGTATGCTTCATCAATTACTAAGTATCCTCCAATCGATTTCATTGCATCCGCAAGCTCATTAATAAAATGACTCGGCAGCAGTACGCCTGTCGGATTATGCGGATTGGAAATAAAGAATACCGATGGTTTCTTAGCTTTAATTTCACTGATTGTTAAATCATAATCGAACGAATAATCTTCACGGGACGGTACTGAGTAATACCGGAATCCCACCTGATTGGTATAAATCTGATACATGAAAAAGTCCGGATTCAGTGACATTACACCATTTTTCCCCAGTGTCATAATAATTTTCTGCAGCCATTCATCCGAACCATTTGCCACTTCAATGTTTTCCGGTGAAAAACCGTTACGTTCTGCATACAGTCTTTTGAAACGTGTCAGTTCCTCTTCCGGATACACTTCAATATTTGTACGGTTGACCGCCTTAATAATCTGTTCTTTTGAAAGTGGTGACTTCGGTGAAGTATTTCTGTCCATACTGATCATATTATCGCTCCGTTCTAATATTTAGTGATTCATAGTGGGCATCGAGCCCTTCTTTTTTCGCAATTGTCTTCGCAGCATGTGCGATATTATTATATGTTCCCTCTTTCAGGTTAATCACTGCATGACTTGTTAAAAAATCATTTACATTCAGTCCGTGACTGAAACGTCCGGTCTGATTGGTCGGCAGTACGTGTGACGGCCCTGCTGCATAATCACCAATTGCTTCCGGTGAGTATTTGCCGATAAAGACCGCTCCGGCATAACGGATTTTACGGCTGATTGCCTGCTGATCCGTATGCTGGATAGAAACATGTTCCGGCGCAATGAAGTTAATAACTTCTATCAGGGCTTCCTGTGTATCAGTAATTTGATAATGATTATTTTTCAGTGATTCACGAATAACATCCGCTCTTACCTGAGTGTCGATCAAACGGTCTACTTCACTTTGAATGCCGTCAACAACATCCTGATTATCTGAGAGCAGGAAAGTTCGTGCGTTCACGTCGTGTTCAGCCTGTGCAAAAATATCGTATGCTATGGCTGTATAATCTGCTGATTCATCGACGTACAGCAGAATCTCACTCGGTCCTGCGATCATATCGATACCGACATCACCGAATACCTGTTTTTTCGCCAGAGCAACGTACTTGTTACCGGGACCGACTATCTTATCGACCTTCTTAATAGACTCTGTACCGTAAGCAAGTGCGGCTATAGCCTGGGCCCCCCCCACTGTATAAACTTCAGTAACGCCTGCAAGATACAAAGCGGCGAATGTAATATTTCCTTCTGTAAATGTCGGCGTTACAGCAACGATATTTTCTACTCCGGCCGCTGCAGCCGGAACTGCTGTCATCAGTACACTTGAAGGATATAACGCTGTACCTCCCGGAATGTAAATGCCGATACGTTCCAGCGGATGATAAACATAAGAGAACTCACCATCTTCAAAATCTTTATATTTTATCGACTGCTGATAGTCGGCAATACGTTCTTTAATAAGTATCAGCGAATTTTGTTCCTGTTTGCTTAAGTTATCAAAACTGCTTTTCAGTTTTTCAACAGGCACTTTAAATTCCTCGATTTTCCGGCCGTCAAACTGAGCAGTATATTTTCTTAATGCCTCATCTTTGTTCCGTTTGACATCTTCTATTATAGTGAGTACATTTTCTAAGCTCTCCTTATCTGTGCTGTCTTCAGCCGTAAAATTTTGTTTAAACGTCTCCGCATTCATTCAATCACTCCAATTTCGTTTAAAAACTCATAGATGCTGTCCTCTTTCGTATAGAACGTCTGCTTATTCGCAATCAGACGTGCCTGTACATCGAGAATCTTTTCGTATTCAATCAGACCGTTATCGCGCAGCGTATTTCCTGTCTGGACGATATCCACAATACCGTCTGCCAGACCGAGTATTGGTGCAAGTTCCACTGAACCATTCAGATGAATCAGCGATACAGGCTGCTGCTGTGCGTTAAAGTACTTTCTCGAAATATTCGTATACTTGGAAGCTACCGTGTTGAAATGTTCAACATCAGGCGGTCCCGCAAGTGCGAAATGGCATTTGCCGAATGGAAGTCCTGATACGTTTAAGTAGCTGAATACTTCTTCTTCAATAATATCACTGCCGACGATACCGATATCAGCTACACCGCGTTCGACATAGACAGGAACGTCGGGTCCTTTTGCAAAGATAAAACGGATGTCATCAACAATCGTATAGAGTGCACGTGATTCATCTTTTAACACTTTGCTGTATTTATACAGTTCATATTTTTCCAGATATGAAACGAAGTCATCAAACAAACGTCCTTTGGATAATGCTACTGTAATCATAAAAGCCCTCCGTCTGTCAGGTTTAGTGCGATGCCGAATGCATTACTGTTATATTCTCCGCCGCTTAATATTGCTGAGTTTGAATTTAAAAATGCCTGGAAATATAAACCGTTATAATAGTTTTGCGGTGAACGGAATGACAGATCCAGGATGAATTTTGTTTCTTCGTCTGCCATTTTTTCTTTTAAGTGTGAAATTGCCTGCATCACTTCTGTATCTCCAAAAATACTACTGACCATTTTAAACTGATCGCTGACTTTCGCGCTCATTATTTTATATAAGTCGTGATCTTTGCCGAGCAGCTCACGAAGTTCTGAGATATTCTTTGTATAGACTAGCTGACGCACTGTATCAGGCAGTTCATATTTTTCAATGAACAAATCAATCAGCTGATCGTTATTTATAACAAGTGTTTTAATTGATGTCTCTGCACATTCTTCAACAAAGTCCATATGCATTAAGAGCGCATTTATAATGTCTTCTTCCCCGACTTTATAAATTTCGACTCCTGCCTGATAGAACGATTCGTTCTCTCTGACAACCGGTCCGAAATAACCGAAACGTGTATCGTCTGAGTAAAAGTTGCTGTTGAAATTCAGCAATGTACGTGTCCAGTCGCTGCGGATTGCATACATTGCGTTGTTTCTTTCAAATACGACACTCGTCGGATGATGATATTTATCATCCATGGAAAATGGTTCTATCATGTTCATATCAACCAGGGTGTAGCCTGTTTCATCCAGGAGACTCATATATTTTTCTCCAAGAGCCAATCTTTGCAAAATGAATTTGTTGTTTGTCATAAATACTCTCCTTTAGCACTTTAGCGAGATAAAGAATTACCAATAAATAAAATAGTAACAAAGATATTTCATCTGCACAACCATTTTCTTTATCACTTTAGTATGTTAAAGTGTTTATACAATTATTTTTACGGAGTTGAGGCTATGCAGATAGATAAATTAAAAGGTCAGGAACTGGATGATCTGTTCGATGGCATTTTGTCGCTCGAGACAAAA
Organism: Jeotgalicoccus coquinae; assembly: GCF_014207425.1. Taxonomy (GTDB): domain Bacteria; phylum Bacillota; class Bacilli; order Staphylococcales; family Salinicoccaceae; genus Jeotgalicoccus; species Jeotgalicoccus coquinae. The sequence continues at coordinate 138,158 of NZ_JACHFF010000002.1, forward strand.
GAAGACTGCTATAAGTTTTTTGACGATATTTGCACTTCCAATGAACTTGTTGCCTTGAAGCAGCGTTTTCAGGTTGCAAAACTTATTGATGAAGGTAACACTTATTCCAAAGTTCAGGAGACAACAGGCGCATCAAGCGCCACTGTATCGCGTGTAAAACGCTGTCTGGACTATGGCAGTGAAGGCTATCGCACTGTTCTGGACAGAATAAAATAACGATATGCGTTATTTTATTTTCTACAGTTGTGAACACAAGTTCACAACTTTTTTTATTACAGCCGCTTTTTATTTGAATTCCGGCGTACGGATGATATATAGTGATTCAATCATTGAAACACCGCAAAATACGCAGAGTATATATAAAGCTCTGTCGGACTATGAGGGATATCAAAATGGCTGAAAAGAAAAGATTTACTGAAATTGACGCACTCCGTGGCATCGCTGCTATGGTCGTCGTACTGTATCACTATATTGTTTTTTATGATGAGAAATTTGGACATTTAAAAGAGAACTATATCGATATACTGTCTTTCGGACATTACGGAGTCCAGCTGTTTTTTATAATCAGCGGCTTCGTTATTTACATGTCGGTATTAAAAGTAAAATCAACATCAGACTTTTTAACGAAAAGAGCAATACGACTGTATCCGACTTATATATTTGCGATTATCGTAACAGCTTTCATTGTCGGTCTGTCATCTGTCGATACGCTTAAAACAGGGGTAGTCGATACGTTTATTAATATGACCATGTTTCAGGACTTCTTCGGTATTAAAAACGTCGATGGTGTGTACTGGTCACTCCGTGTGGAACTGACATTCTATCTGTTAATGGCGCTGCTTCTGATTTTTAATCTGCAGAAGAGAGTTATGCTGTTTACCGGTATCTGGCTCGGAGTATCTGCGCTGATACAAATTACAAATGGGATTGCAGGTACAGAAACAACTGCATTGCTTGAAAAGTTCTCAATGTCGAACTACTGTCAGATGTTTATCATCGGAATTATGTTTTACTACATTTGGCAGCATGGCAATCATTTGAAATATTACCTTATGATTGCCGCTTCACTGATTTATGACTTTTCATTTGAAGGAATGACGAACGGTTTATTCACTGTGTTTTTCATCTTTGTATTTTATCTGATACTGAATGATAAAATGCAGTGGCTGAAATCCGATACACTGGTATATCTCGGGGCATTATCGTTCCCGTTATATTTAATTCACCAGAATATAGGCTATGTAATTATTCAAAAGCTGGAATCACTCGGATTCCTGCATGAAGTATTTCTGGTTATTCCGCTCGGAATCAGTCTTGTCATTGCACACTTGATACTGAATTATGTGGAGAAACCAAGTCACAATGTGCTGTTTAAACTTTATAAAGAGAGACAGCTGGCTATGCCTTATATATCGAGATGAAAAAAAGACGCCCGTATACAGGCGTCTTTTTGCCGTTTAATTATTAGTCATCCTTTTCACTTTGAAGAATTTCCAATGTTTCTGCATTAATAGTGTATTCGTGTGTCTGTCCTTCATACTCAAGATCTATGTCGTATTCAGGAGTACCGTCATCCATACTTAATGACCATTCTTTAACTTCGCCGCCGCCAAGGTCTGCAACAGCTTCATCGACTGCATCATATCCTTCGTTTAATGAACCGTAATCAAGGACTTCATCCTGATCATCATCATTGTCGTCGTCTGTTTTAACATCCACGACTTCTTCTGTTTCATGGTTAATAATTACTTCAGCTTCTTCGCTGCCGTTTTTCATATCAAATTTATATACCCATTCACCATTTTCCTGTTCAAATGAAATGTCATGCAGGTCGCCTTCGAATTCACCTTCGGCAATTGACAGTGCATCGCTTGCCATCAGATTGATGTCTTCAAGTGCGATTGTCTTATTGCCTGATTGACTGGTATCAGTACCAGCTTCGTTTGATGAACCTTCAGACTCTGTGTTTTCGTCTGAACCTGATTCACCATCTTCCTCAGATTCGGTATTCGGATCATTTGCCCCTGACGGATCTGCTGATGTTTCTTCATCCGATGCTTCATCATTATCTTCGCCTTCATCCGCTGTGTTTTCTTCTGTTGCAGCATCCTGTTCAGTACCCCCGTGCTCTGTACTTGTTTCTTCACCTTCATCTGATGCTTCCTGTTCAGTTAATGCTGCACCTTCAGGATCCGTATTCGCTGAATCATCATCTTCACCGCTGCATGCTGCCAGAATTAAACTTGAGGACAGCAGCAGTCCAATTGTTTTTATTTTCATTGTGAATTCTCCTTTCAACGTCTTAGTCTTATAATATCCTGTTGCCGTTACAGACAAACATATTTATATAAAGGGATAAACCATTTATCATTTATAAAGTTATGGATATAATGGAAGTATTATAAGATTTAACAATAGGAGTGTTAACCAGTGACTGTACCAGATAACAGTAATGCAGAATATAAATCACGTTATTTTCAGCTCCTCGCTGAAAAGTTTGATTCAGAAGAAAAAGTTGCGACTGAAATTATAAACCTGGAGTCTATTTTAGAGCTGCCTAAAGGCACTGAGCATTTTGTCAGTGACCTGCACGGTGAGTTCCAGTCGTTCCAGCACGTGCTCCGGAACGGATCCGGTAATGTTAAAGTTAAAATTGATGATTTGCTGAAAGACTGTTTGACGGAAGATGAGCTCAGCGAACTTGCAGCACTTGTTTATTATCCGGAGGAAAAATTGAAGCTTATTAAAAACCAGTTCACAGATAAAGAGGAACTGGCTGACTGGTATAAAGCCAAGATTGAACAGCTGATCGAACTTGTTGCTCATTCTTCTTCAAAGTACACACGTTCCAAATTGCGTAAAGCACTGCCTCAGCAGTTTGCATACATAATTGAAGAACTCCTGTATAAAAAAGATGAACACGATAACAAGAAACGTTATTACGATCGTATTTTAAATGAAATTATCGGACTGGGTCAGGCTGATAAATTAATCACCGGTCTTGCTTTCACCATTCAGCGACTGGTCGTCGATCACCTGCACGTTGTCGGTGATATTTACGACCGCGGACCCGAACCCGATAAAATTATGGATACGCTGATTGATTATCATTCTGTCGACATTCAATGGGGAAATCACGATGTACTGTGGCTCGGTGCTTTTGCCGGTTCCAAAGTATGTCTTGCAAACATTATCCGCATCTGTGCACGCTACAATAACCTGGACATTATTGAAGATGCATACGGCATTAATCTCCGTCCTTTGTTTACGCTCGCAGATAAATACTACGATGATAATCCTGCATTCCATCCGAAGAAAACATCAGACAAAATATTATCAGAGCACGAACAGCTTCAGATGACTAAAGTTCAGCAGGCGATATCGATGATTCAGTTTAAACTGGAAGCACCGATTATTAAAAGACGTCCCAGCTTCGAAATGGATGATCGCTTAGTACTTGAGAATATTAATTACGACACGATGGAGTACACTGTGGACGGCAAAGTTTATCCACTTGAAAACACGTGTTTCTCCACTGTAAACCGGGAAAATCCTACAGCTCTTACCGAAGAAGAGCAGAACGTTATGAATACATTGCTGATTTCAGTGCAGCAGTCTGAAAAACTTAAACGCCATATGAACTTCATGATGAAAGAAGGCAGCCTGTACTTGCGTTATAACGGCAACCTGCTGATTCACGGCTGTATTCCCGTGACGGAAAACTGTGAAATGGAAGGCCTGGAAATCGATGGTCAATTCTATTACGGCAGAGCACTTCTCGATCAGTTTGAGAAGTATTTACGCCGCGCATTCGTTAACCTGGATGATACAGAAGATCTTGCTACCGATTTAATCTGGTACTTATGGACAGGCAAGAAATCCTCACTATTCGGCAAACGTGCCATGACGACGTTTGAACGTTACTTTATCAGCGACAAGACAACACATAAAGAAGAAAAAAACCCATACTACTATTTACGTGAACAGCCTGAAATGGCAGAAGCATTCTTAAAAGAATTCGATCTGGATCCGGTGGATGGGCATATTATAAACGGTCACACACCTGTAAAAGAAAGAGAAGGAGAAAATCCTATTAAAGCAGGAGGTAAACTGATTGTTATCGACGGAGGGTTTTCAAAAGCTTATCAGTCTACAACAGGTATAGCCGGATATACGCTGCTGTTCAACTCATACGGCATGCAGCTGGTTGCCCATCAGGAATTCAACTCCAAAGACAAAGTGCTGGAAAATGAATCCGATGTGCTCGCAGTCAGAAGAATAGTCGATGAAGAACTTGAGCGTAAGAAAGTAAGGGATACAGAAATCGGTAAACGTCTGAGATATGAAATCGATATGCTGAAAGATTTAATGAAACACCGTTATATTAATTAACTTCAAACATTAAAAAACGCTCATAGCAATATGAGCGTTTTTTGTCGTTATATATTATTGTGCTGTAAATCCGCCGTCTACAGTTAATGTGTTTGCTGTCATGAATGATGAATCATCTGATGCTAAGAATAATGCTGCTTTAGCCATTTCTTCTGATGTTCCAAGACGTCCAATCGGAGTGCTTTCAGCCAATGCCTCTTTCACTTCTGCCGGAATAATCGGCGTGTCGATGAAGCCCGGACACAATGCGTTTACCCTGATGTTTTCTTTTGCATACTCAACACCTAATGAGCGTGTTAAGTTAATTACGCCGCCTTTTGCTGCGTTATAAGCAGCGCTCCCCGCTGCACCGATCCAGCCGTACATTGACGCTGTATTGATAATATTACCGCTGCCCTGTTCGCGGAAATAATCGATTGCCAGCTTAGAGAATAAGAATACTGCATCCAAATCTACATTTACCGTTTGACGATATTCAGCATAAGATACTTCGTGTGTCGGCTTCGTTGCACCGATACCTGCATTATTAAACAGAATATCGACACGTCCGAATTTTTCTATTGTTTTATCAAATACTCTTTTAGCATCTTCTTCACTCGTTACATCTGCCTGTACGAAAATTGTTTCTCCGCCAAATTCTTCCGCAACTTTATTTCCTTTACTTTCATCCAAATCTACGAGAACTAATTTCGCACCTTCCTTATTAAATAACTCTGCTGATGCTTTACCGATTCCTGAAATTCCACCTGTGATAACGACGACTTTATCTTGTAATTTTGCCATTTATATTACCTCCAAAGTTAATTTCTTTCTTAATTACATTGTATCATTTAAATTTTCTGATAATACAGTAATAATCGCTGAAATCAAGTTGTGAAATTGTTCACATTAGACAAATATATCTTTAAAATTTGTAAAAAAGGGTAATACTTCAGAGACATATCATTTACATAATCCATCGCAGAAAGGAGAATTTCATGACTTCAGTTACAGTAGGTCTTATTCCTGCACCGGGAATACCGAAAACGCTAGTTGAAAAAATTATTGAAGACCTGCCCGAAATCGCAAGAAAATATGTCGACGACAACTGTACATTCAAATTTGAAATTGAAGTCAGTCCTTTGACGAGTTCTTCAGAATACATTAACGATACTCTTCACCGAATGGATAAGATTAAAGAAAAAAATGAGTGGGATTATGTTATCGGTATTATCGACCTGCCAAGTTTGTCTGAGAACAAAGTGGTCGTATCAGAGTTTGATTCACAAAAATCCGTGTCGCTGCTCTCACTTCCTGCTCTCGGTTTCTTTATTTTAAAAAGGAAATTAAAACGAATGGTTATACATCATCTCGAATATATGCACGAATATGACCAGAACAGCTCGTCATTTAAAAGCAGTGAACTCTCAACTCCAACGGTTATGAATATTTCCCGGGAAACCCCCATCGAAGATAATGAAAGCACCAACCGTTACATTATTAAATCATATGTTATAGGCTGGTTTAAAATTATGTTAGGCATGACATATATTAACGAACCGTGGTCAATCATCACTAATTTTAAAACGCTCGTATCACTGGCTTTTGCCTCTGGCACATATATCGCTATATTCTCAACTCCCTGGGACCTCAGTATGGATTATCAGCCGTGGCGTCTGGTTGCTTTAATGCTGTTTTCTATTACAGGTATGGTGTTTTGGCTGATATACGCACATAAATTATGGGAGAAATCATCGACAAGAACAGCAGCTCATTACCGCCGGATCTATAATCTGACAACATTTATGACACTTTTATTCGTTACATTAGCCAACTACATTATTCTTTATATTTTACTTACAATATCCATTACCATGTTTGTACCGCCGGAGATTTTTAATGACTGGACACAGGCAGATACAGATTTTACCGTAATGAACTATATCAACCTGATCTGGTTTACAACTTCTCTCGGCATGTTCGCAGGGGCACTCGGCTCTACCGCAGAGAGTGAAGATAAAGTCCGCAGTGTGACTTATTCATATCGTCAGAGTTACCGTTACAATAAACTTCAGGATGAAGATGAGGATTCCAGCTGAGCATAAGAGAGGAGGGAAATTATGATTCGTTTAGGGATAATCGTAGCACCGGGACCGGCTAAAAATATCATCAATAAAATAAAAGATGATCTGGCTGAAGATTTAAGAGACAAAATATCAAGCAGTGATGACTGGGAAATTGATACTGTCGTCGACCCTTTGACCGGCGAAACAGAGTTCAACAGTAAAATTTATTCAAAAACAGATGAATATCTGCGTGAAAATGACTGGGATTTTTTAATCAGCATTACTGATTTACCGTTATTTTATAAAGATAAAGCTGTGATTATAGACATCGATAATTCTGATGACGTCGCGATGATATCTATTCCGGCATTTGGATGGCGCCCCCTGAAGAAAAGAATAAAAACTGCAATTATTAATACATTAAGAATTATTAACAAAAGCAATAATAATGACACTGATATTGAAGAGGAATACCGTGAATTAAAAAGTATGTTCACATTATCAAAACTGGAACTCTCAGAAGACTTTTTCGAAGATTCAAAAACAGAACATCTTCTATTTCATATGAAATCTAAAATTGGCGGCACTTTCAGATTGGTCAGCGGAATGACTTTTGCAAATAATCCCTACAATATGATGCAGAGTTTAAGCGGTGTTACATCGATTGCATTTGCCACCGGTGCATTCGGTATCATTTTTTCGACCATGTGGAATCTGAGTTATCTGTTTCCCACTTGGCGTTTAGTTGCAATTTCAGTCTTATCGATCTTTGGCATGCTGTTCTGGATTATCATTTCTCATGATTTATGGGAACAATTTACAGAAGGTGAAAGTAAAAAACTTATCTCTCTTTATAACAGCACCACATTGCTGACGCTGTTTATATCTCTGTTATTTTACTATTTATTACTGTACCTTCTATTCTTAGCTGCCGGGGTAATATTACTGCCTCCTGATTTTATTGCAAAATCTATTCAGGCTGAGCATATCGGTGTAAGATTTTATCTGGAGCTTGCCTGGTTTGCAGCCTCTCTAACGACAGTTGCTGGAGCGATTGGTGCCGGCTTCCAGGATAAGCAGGTTATTCAGGAAAGTACTTACGGTTACCGTCAGCGACTGAGGTATCAGGAAAATGAAGAAGAAAATGAAGAGTCATAGTTTTGTTTTAATAATTTAAAGAGTGGTAAACAATACAATGATGTTAATTTCAGAAAAGGATGAGTGTAATGTCAAATAATATTCCTGTTCATCAAATGCACGATGGATACAAAATACCAGCTGTCGGCTTCGGCACATCCAGTGTCATAGGAAAAAACGGCGCAGAGAGCGTTGAAAATGCACTGAAAAACGGCTATCGTTTAATCGATACTGCCATTCGCTATGAAAATGAAGGCGCCGTCGGTGAAGGTATCCGACGCAGTTCGATACCGAGGGAAGAAATTTTCGTGACTTCAAAATTGCGCGGTGGACTTTATGATTACGACAGGGCACTTGCTGCAATTGAAGAATCACTGTTCCGTACAGGATTGGAGTACTTTGATTTATTCCTCTTACATTGGCCGAACCCTAAGCAGGATAAATACACAGAAGCATGGAAAGCATTAATCCAGGCTCAGAAAAATGGCTATGTCCGCTCAATCGGAGTATCAAATTTTGAACCCGCACATATTAATCGTCTCATCGATGAAACTGGAGTAAAACCAGCTGTGAATCAAATTGAATTACATCCTTACTTTAATCAAAAAGAAGTGAGAGAGTTTAATAAGGAACACGGCATTATTACTGAAGCATGGAGTCCGTTATCCAGAGCAAGAACAGTTATCTATGATGAAACACTAAAACAATTAGCCGAAAGTAAAAATAAAGAAATTGCTCAAGTTATTCTCCGCTGGCATTATCAGCACGGCGTGCTTTCAATACCAAAAGCATCCAGCTCCAAACATCAGCTGGCAAACTTAAATATTTTTGACTTCGAACTTACAGAGACCGAAATGCAGAAAATTGATTCTCTTACTCAGGAAGAAGGACGTATCGATAACCAGAACCCTAATGAGTATGAAGAATTTTAATTTACGATATTTTAATTAAATAAGTATTTAAAAAGCACCTTATCCTTTTTCTCTTAAAGAGCTCAGGATAAAGTGCTTATTTTTATTCCAGCAAATTATTTTCTTCTAAATATTCTTCTGCAACATCATACGGGCTTTCGTCCTCTACAGAAACACGGTAGTTCATGTCCTGCATTTCTTCATCCGTAATCATACCTGCCAGTTTATTTAACGGCTCTACTATTTCCGGATGCTCATCAAGAAATTCCTGTTTAAACATCGGTGCACCTTGATACGGCGGGAACACTGCTTCGGTATCTTCCAGTATTACCATATCGTATTCACGCAGTTCTGCATCTGTTGCGTAAGCGTCCATCAGGTTAATATCTCCTGTTTCAATTGCCTGATAGCGAAGCTGCGGTTCCATCGTTACAGCATCACTGAAATTTAAGTTATAGGTTTCCCGGATTGCAGGATAGCCGTCTTCGGTTCTGTCATTAAACTCCATTGTGAAGCCCGGTTTCACGATATCTTCAATCTTTCTGAGATCTCCGATGGTTTCCAGACCGTGTTCTTCTGCAAAGTCTCTCTTTACAGCAAGTGTATATGTGTTGTTAAATGCCATCGGCTCAAGCATCGTCATGCCAAATTGTTCATCGAGTGCCGCATTCGCCTGTTCATAGACTTTATCAGCTTCATTTGATTCAGGCGGCATATTCACAAGTTCACCCAGAACTGTTCCTGTAAATTCAAGATAACCGTCGATATCATCCGACTCCAGAGCATTAAACAGAAAGGATGTTTTACCGAGACCGTCTTCCACTTTAACGTTATAATCCGTTTCTACTTCAATCAGGATTTTATACATATTCGTAATAATCGACGGTTCTGCTCCAAGCTTTCCTGCAATCGTCATACTGTCTCCGCGGTTTGTTAACAGCGGTGCAACTGCCACAAGCAATATAACGATAAAGATCGTACCGACCAGTGTAATTGCTTTTTTATATGACAGATTTTGAATGACTCTTAAAACCACATCGAACAGTATCGCCAGCAGTGCTGCAGGTATTGCACCGATTAAAATCAGGTGCGTGTTGTTACGGTCAATACCGAGTAGTATTAAATCACCAAGACCGCCGGCACCGATTAATGCAGCAAGTGTTGCGGTACCGATAATCAGGACCATCGCAGTGCGTACACCGGCCATAATAACCGGCATGGCGATCGGCATTTCTACTTTTAACAGTCGTCTCATCGGTTTCATCCCGATACCCCGTGCCGCTTCAACAAGGGAGGAATCCACTTCTGCAATTCCCGTATAAGTATTTCTCAGTATCGGCAGTAACGCATATATAACGAGGGCGATTATCGCCGGCACCACACCGATACCAAAAAGCGGTATCATTAAGCCCAGCAGTGCCAGTGACGGTATCGTCTGCAGTACTGCTGCGACGTTAATAACTATTTCAGCAGTCCGTTTCGTCTTCGTTAGAATAACGCCCAGCGGTATACCGATAACTGCTGCAATCAGCAGTGCAATAAACGATATTTGAATATGTTCGATCAACGTTGCCAGCAGCTCACCTTTACGTGAATTAAGCGTTTCTAAAAATGTCGTCATGCACTGTCACCACGTTTCTCTGATAAGTGCCTGAAGACATCCTGTCTGTTCAGGAGCTTATATCCCGCGTCTGTTATCACAGCTACAGTGTCATGTTCAGCAAATATTTTAAATGCTTCTTCAATCATTGCGTCTTCGTCAACCAGCGGATAATTTCCGTGTTCAGCCGATCCGCTGTTCATGCTGACGAATTCACCTACTGTAATACTTTTATCTTTATTTGAGCCGATAAATTCTTTAACGAAATCATTTTTAGGGTGTGTTAAGAATTCTTCAGGTGTACCAATCTGTTCAATCCGTCCTTCGTTAAACAGGCAGATACGGTCGCCGAGTTTCATTGCTTCTTTAATATCGTGCGTCACAAATACTATTGTCTTCCTGATTTCTTTCTGCAGTGAAATAAGATCATCCTGCAGACTCTCTCTTGTGATTGGATCCAGTGCACTGAACGGTTCATCCATTAAGATAACGGGAGGATCCGCCGCAAGTGCACGGACTACACCGACCCGTTGCTGCTGACCGCCGGACAGTTCTCCCGGCTTGCGGTTCTTATATGTATCCGGATCAAGTCCCACCATCGTCATCAGTTCATCGATTCTGTTATCGATATCTTTTTCTTTCCACTTTTTCATCTGCGGAACCTGTGCAATATTTTCACCGATTGTCATGTGCGGAAACAATGCAATCTGCTGCAGTACATAGCCGATATCCCAGCGCATTTCATATACTTCGTAGTCACTCACCGGCTTGTCTTTAAAATAAATATATCCTTCGGTTAATGGAATCAGTCTGTTAATCATTTTAAGCGTTGTTGTCTTGCCGCTTCCCGACGGTCCGATTAAAACGAAGAACTCCCCTTCCTCAACATCGAAGCTCGCATCCCCGACAGCTGTTTTACTGCCGTAGCGCTTCGTCACATTTTTAAATTCAATCATATATTATCCGCTCCTCATTATTTTAAGTAAATCATTATATGTATTAAAATAGGGAATAATGATATATACCCTATTCAGATGAAATTTAAATAGGGAACAGCGTATATTACAATATATTTTTTGAGAGGAGATTATTCATGTCGATACAGTCTAAAGTTGAAAAACAACGCGAATATTTCTATAAGAATCATACAAAATCCGTCAGTTTCCGCATTCGTCAGTTAAAGAAACTGAAAAGTGCCATTCAGACCAACGAGAAAATGATTCTGGAGGCTGTCTATAAAGACCTTGGAAAATCCAAAGCTGAAGCTTATATGACAGAACTTGGTATTGTTTATAAAGAATTTGATTACGTCATTAAAAATTTACGAAGCTGGAGTTCGCCTGAAAAAGTTTCAGGTTCAATGATGAGCTTCCCGGCGAAGAACTATATATACCGTGATCCATACGGAGTCGTACTTATTTTATCTCCGTGGAACTATCCATTTAATTTAACGATGATGCCTTTAATCGGTGCAATTGCAGGCGGTAACTGCGCAATCGTTAAACCTTCCGAAACAAGTCCGCATACAGCTGCGATTATCGAAAAGATATTAAATTATACTTTCAGCGATGAGTATGTATACTGTGCACCCGCGGACACACCTCATGATGAAGTGAATGAGCAGCAGTACGACTATATTTTCTTTACAGGCAGTACGAATGTCGGCAAGGAAATTATGAGTATAGCGAGCAAAACACTTACACCTGTCACACTGGAACTCGGCGGTAAGAGTCCTGCTGTAGTCGATGAAACTGCAAATATCGATGTTGCAGTTAAACGTATCGCCTGGGGTAAATTCGTTAACGCCGGACAGACATGCGTCGCACCCGACCATGTGATTATTCACAGTTCAAAGAAGCAGGAGTTTATCGACCGGATGCTTGCTGAAATTGAAGAGCGCTACAGCAATGCGGTCCACAGAGATGACTATCCTAAAATTATTAATGAAAAGCACTTTAAACGCTTATCAGGTCTGCTCGAGAATGAAATGGTGCTTGGCGGCAGCTTAAATGCACATGAACAAAAAATTGCACCGGCACTGATTCCCGACAGCACATTTGATTCGCCATCCATGGAAGAAGAAATCTTCGGACCCATACTGCCAATCATTACGTATGATAATCTTCAAGATCTGATTGTGCATCAGCAGACACTTCCTAAACCGCTTGCATTCTATATCTTCTCTGAAAATGAACGCAATACCGATACACTGCTGTCCAGACTGTCCTTCGGCGGCGGCTGTGTGAATGATACACTGATGCATCTGTCACATCATGACATGCCGTTTGGCGGCGTCGGTGCCAGCGGCATGGGACATTATCACGGTAAATATTCTTTCGATACATTTACTCATAAAAAGAGTGTCGTAAAAAACAGCACCGCAATTGATATCCCGGTGCGCTATGCACCATTCAACGAAGCAAAAACCAAGCTATTCAGAAAGTTTTTAAGTTAGACTGAACATAACAACAAATATAAGGAGTGTATGCAAATGAGTATTTTAGTAATCGGAGCAAACGGCGGGGTTGGAACACACCTTGTACAGCAGCTGAAAGACAATAAAGTGGATTTTACAGCAGGTGTGCGTATAGAAGAACAGGCTTCGGCTCTTAAAAATAAAGATGTTAAAGCACTGTTAATCGATGTTGCGAATGATTCTATTGAAGAAATGGCAGAGAAAATGACAGACTTTGAACAGGTTGTCTTTTCCGTAGGATCAGGCGGCAGCACTGGTGCAGACCAGACGATTATCGTTGACCTTGACGGTGCAGTCAAAGCAATTGATGCCAGTAAACAGGCCGGCGTTGAGCATTTCGTTATGGTATCAACATGGGATTCCAGAAGAGAGGCATTCGATACCCCGGAAGCAGAACAGCTTAAGCCGTATACGATTGCGAAGCATCATGCAGATGTCCACTTAAGAAACTCAGGACTGACTCACACAATTGTTCACCCGGGTATACTGACTGATGAAGCCGGTTCAGGTAAAGTCGACATCGATTTATACTTTGACGGTATTAAAGATGTTGCACGTGAAAACGTGGCACACGTCCTTTACGAAGTGGTTACGAATAAAGACAACCGCGGCAAAGAACTTCAGGTATTGGATGGCAGCACTGCTGCAGCCGAAGCAGTTAAAAACTTTAACAATAAATAATGATATAGAAAGGCAGAAATCCGATTGGATTTCTGCCTTTCTATATTTTTATGACCATCCTGTAATTTGTGCAATTGTTAATGCACCTAAAGAAATAAACATGAAGATTAAGAACAGCGGGAAGAAGAATTTAATCCACTTATGCCATTCCACTCCTGCAAGTGCCAGTGCAGCCATAAAGTATCCGCTTGTCGGATACAGTACGTGTGCAAATCCATCTCCAAGCTGGAACGCAAGCACCGCTGTCTGGCGTGTAACATTTACCATATCAGCGAGCGGCGCCATAATCGGCATTGTTACTAATGCCTGACCTGATCCTGACGGAATAACGAAGTTAATAATTAACTGTACAAAGTACATACCTGCTGCAGCAAGTACCGGCGGCAGTTCACCGACCATACTTCCAAGTCCGTTAACAATCGTATCCATGACCTGTCCGTCTTCAAGAATAACAGCAATGGAACGTGCCAGTCCGACGATAATTGCACCCATCAATACTTCTCTGAAGCCTTTAGTAAATGCTTCGCTGATTCGCGTTAAATTCAGTCCCGACACAAGACCGACGGTAATACCCATAATAATGAACAGTCCTGCCATTTCAATCATAAACCAGTCGAGCTGTATTACGCCGAAGATTAAAATACCAAAGAATACCAATACCATTAATGCTCCGGCAATCTGGCGTCCTGTCGCTTTCAGCGGCTCCTGGTCGCCGATTGAAGTATATTCGCTGCGCTTTTGTGCATCTTCTTCATAAACGAGACTCGCTTCCGGATTTTTCTGTACTTTTCGTGCATAGCGCATTACGAACAGAATCGTTACTGCAAGAACGATAAAGAATAATACCAGTCTGAAACCGAGTCCTGAGAACGTCGGGATTTCAGAAATTGTCTGTGCAAGCCCTGTATTTACCGGATTTAACACCCCGACTGTATAACCGATTACCGTTCCGCAGAGTGCGACTGCGGCGGCGGTCATCGAGTCATATCCAAGCGCGATAATTAACGGAATAATTACCGGGATATATACGAGGGATAATTCCGCAGTACCAATCAGTGTTGCGATAGATGCAAAGACTGTAATCAGTACCGGAATAACCAGAATACTTTTCTTCGAAAATTTACGCGCCATTTTATCAACAGCGATTTCTATAATGCCGCTCTCACGCAGCACCATGAACATACCCCCGATAATCAGCGTGAAGAATACCACTTCACCGGCATCGACAAGTCCGCGCGGAATTGCTGTTATAAATTCAGTTATGCCTGTAGGAGATGATTCAAGGTATGTAAATGATTCCGGGTCTACTGCTGCACGGCCATTTTCCAATTCAACACGGTCGAATTCACCAGCCGGAATTAAATAAGTTGCAGCTGCTGCAACGATACCGAATACAAATAAAATTACATAGATATGCGGCATTTTAAATCCGTTTTTCTTTTTCTGATCGCTGCTCATATGTAAACTCCCCTTTTTTATTTTTCATTGTAACTCATATAAACGCTGTCTAAAAGTGCTAAGATGGATAAAAAAAGATGGGTCTATGACCCATCTTTTCTAAGATTCGATAATTTTCCCGTCTTTCATCTCCACAATACGTTCTGCGTATTCCAGCATATCGTTATCATGAGTAACCATCAGCACTGTAATATTTAATTCGCGTGCAAGTTTTTCGATTAATTCCATTACTTCGATGGATCGTTTTGAATCAAGACTTGCCGTCGGTTCATCGGCAAACAGTATTTCAGGCTCATGGATAATTGCACGGGCAATAGCCACACGTTGTTTTTCCCCGCCCGATAAACTTTCAGGGTAGCTGTCTTTGTGATTCCACATATCGACAGTCTTCAGAGCATCTTCAATACGTGCTGCTCTCGATTTTTTAGACCATTTTGTCTCAGCAGTATCAAGCATCAGCTCCAGCTGTTCTCTTACAGTAAGGAATGGTACAAGGTGAGCGTGCTGAAAGACAAAACCGAAATATTTCGCTCTGATTTCACGTATTCCTTCGGCATTCATTGCCGACATGTTCTGCCCGCCGAATGTAATTGAGCCGCTGCTTAAATCCTGCAGCCCCGCCGCAATTGTTAAAAGCGTACTTTTACCCGAGCCGGACGCACCGACCAGTGCAGTCAGTTCTCCCCTTTTCAGCTCAAGATTGATACCTTTTAAAATCTGCTCTTTCGTACTGCCGTGTTTAAATTCTTTCTTTATATCTTCCAATTGGAATAAACTCATTTTATGCGCCTCCCTGGTTAATTGCCTGCATCGGTTCTACCTGTTTAATCTGAATACCTGACAGCGTTGCACCAATGAAACCGATAATCATGAATGCACCTGATGACAGCAGCACCATACCCGCTGTTAAATGAAACGGCATACCGCTTGGTGCAAACATATTGAATAACTGGCTGATACCCGCCGCTGACAGCAGCGAAATAATTGTGATGATAAACATCTGGGCCCACATCATCTTAAACAGCGTAAATGTTTTCACGCCGATTGCTTTTAAAATACCGAAAGTACCGAGTTTCTGGACGTTAATCATATAGAAGAATATTGCAAATAACATTCCGCTGATTACGTAAAGGAATATAATAATCATGTTCAGTGACATCTGTTCCGCGCTGTAGCTTGGAATGGTATTTAAAAAGTCTCCGTTATTAAAGTGTGAAAGTTCATCGACCGGCTCTCCTGCCGTTTCAGTAAATGCCAGCTGGAATGTATCCGTTTTGTACATCTCAAAGAAATCTTCACTGTTAATAAATCCAACCGGTGAGTGACTGTATTTTTCCTGTTCAGCAAATCCTGTAATGGTCAGGTCTTTGTCCATCAGGCTTGTTGAAACAGTATCTCCTATTTCAAATCCTTCTTCCTGGAATGACTGATCCACTACAATTTCACCGGGAGCTGTTTCCGGGAACATTTCCGCGTCTTCAGCGCTCACATATGCCAGACTGTGTTTTTTATCTTCATTATCCTGGAACTCACCCATTTGAATTGAGAATAATGTCACATCCGGGTCAATATCTTTAAGTTCTTCGATCTGCTCATCTGCCAGTGCCGAGAAACTGTGATTCTCTTCTGCACTCTCTTCCATATAAAACGTACCGTCCGGCATATTTTTAATTAATGCTGCGTTGTCCTGTGATAAACCATTCGCCAGTCCCGAGATACTTAATGTTAAAAGACTGATTAAAAATATAATCGATCCGAGAATCGTGTAACGCAGTTTGTACTTCTTCATTTCTTTCCATGCCATTTTCATTAAAAAATCCTCCTCGTAAATCATCTGTAAGTCATACTCTACATACGGAATATGAACTCACTGTGAACGAGGAGGAAAAAATATTATTCTTCTGTATCAACCGGCAGTCTGACTGTAAATACAGTGCCGTTTTCGCTGCTTCTGACATTAATTGAACCGTTATGCAGTTCAAGAATCTTTTTAACGATGGACAGGCCGAGGCCCGTGCCGCCGACACTGCTCGTACGCGCAGTATCCACGCGGTAAAATCTGTCGAATATTTTATCGATGCTTACAGTATCAATACCTTCACCGGTATCACTGATTCTGATTACAGTATGTGCTTTATAGCGGGTCATCTCTATATCGATGCTTCCCGCATCGCCGTTATATTTAACAGCGTTCGACAGCAGATTATCCCATACCGTGTTCATCAATGCTTTGTCCGCCATAATTTCAGTATCCTGAAGTTTATGCGACAGCATCAGACCTTTTTCGTTAATCTTCCATTCGTATACTTTAATCAGACGTTCCAGCTGTTCTCTTAAATTATAAGATTCCTTCCGGAGCAAATAATCTTCATGATCAATGGAAGATAAAATAAGCAGCTGTTCTGTCATCGTCGACAGCCTGTCTATTTCAAAATCCACTGTTTCCGTATATTCACTGCGTTCTGCTGCCGTGAGCGGTTTATTCAACAGCTTGTTGTAGCCTTTAATACTCGACAGCGGAGATTGAATATCGTGAGAGATATTAGAAATAAAGTCTTTCTGAATTTTATCGCTGTATTCAATCTGTCTTGACATTCTGGCAAAGTTAGACGACAGCTCGCCGAGTTCATCTCTGCGGTTCGTATCGAGGTCATGCACTGAGTAGTCGCCTGCAGCAAGCAGTTTCGTCGCTTCACTGAGTTTCGTCACCGGCTTAATCAGGAAATGCGCACTGATAAATACCAGTACGATACTTAAAATAACAGTCAGCATAAATAAAAGCCCAAATAGAAGATGCATCTCGTTAAATAAAAGATTGATATCCGGACGCATGAATAATGCATATGATATGCCGTCGTGTTCAACCGGTACACCGATAGTATTACTCAGCTCATTGGCAAAAAAACCGGTCACAAATATTTCCGCTTCAAAATTTGCCATGCCGTGATATATTTTGCCGTTAAGCACACTGCCGACAACATCCGATGAAAGATTGTGATTATTAAAATCTGCTCCAAAAAATTGTTCATTATTATTACCGTCAGCTAAATACATCTGATAGCCTGCATCCGCAATCGTTGTTAAGTATTCTTCCAGACTGACTTTGGGATTAGCTTCTATAAATGAGGCGACTTCCGTCGCAATCTCTGTATTTTTTTCATCATTGCTGTCTTTTAAATTGTATTGGTAATAAGCATTTGATACGACAAAAGCGATAAAGAAACTAAGTATCATTATGCCGAGCGTCATAACGACAAATTTTACGTATAATGATTTCATTGCTGCGGCTCCAGGAAATAGCCGACGCCGCGTACTGTTTTAATCGAAAAATCTGATGTCAATTTTGTAAAACGAGTTCTGAGCCGCTTAATATGAACGTCGACAGTACGCTCGTCTCCTTCATAAAATACGCCCCATATCTGCTCAATCAGCTGCTCTCTTGAAAAAACCTGGCCCGGATGATCAGCCAGCAGCTGCAGCAGTTCGAATTCTTTTAACGGCAGCATATATGTTTTATCTTCAATTTCGACAGTATAGTTTTCAGGATAAATGCTGACATTGCCGATACGTATAGCATCAGATGGTCCTTCTGCTTTATAACGGCGCAGCAGTGCCTCTATTCTGAAAATCAGTTCTTTAGGTTCGAACGGTTTGACGAGATAGTCATCCGTGCCTGCTTTAAAGCCCTCTGCTTTATCATCAATATGACTTTTCGCCGTTAACATAATTACAGGAATATCATATTCTTCCCGGATTGCTTTCGTCAGTTCCAGTCCGCCCATATACGGCATCATTACGTCGACCACCGCCAGAGAGCACGGTGATTCTTTTAAGCGTTCGAGCGCCTGTCTGCCGTCGTTTGCAGCAGCAACCCGATAGCCGGACTCAGTTAAATTCAGCGTTAAAAATTTTACAATATTCGGATCGTCATCAACGACTAATATTCTCTCCATACCGCTCCTCCTCAAATTGTTATTATTCGCATTATATCATCAAAAGTACATACTCTTTAACAGCATTTTATATACAAAACTATACGTATTGTCCATAATTAACATGTAGATTACTTATTGGGGGATATTAAAATGAAAAAGCAAATTCGGCCATTAATTTGGCGCTGGCATTTATTTGCCGGATTAATTCTCGCTCCTTTTCTTATAATTATTTCGATTACCGGTGCGATTTACCTGTTCAAAGCGGATATCGAAGAATACATATATAAAGATTATTATAATATTGAAGCTGAAAGTAAGCAGCTTCCGCCGAGCGACCTTGCTTTTACTGCTGCAAATAGTATCGAAGGCGGAGAAGTTGTACGATACCGGCCGGGAGAAAATGATACCCGGTCAGTTGAAGTGGGAGTTACTGACAGCAGCGGTGAATCTTTCACTGTATTCTTAAACCCGTACAACCGGGAAGTACTCGGCATTATAAACGACAGCACCCGTCCGATGGAAATTCTTGCCGCACTTCACAGTGAACTTAAAGCCGGTACTTTTGGAGACCGCATCGTAGAACTGGTGGCCTGCTGGACAATTATCATGCTGATTTCCGGTTTGTTTTTATGGTTTCCGGGAACAAAAGAGAAAATTAAAGGCGTATTTACTGTAAGATTCAATAAAAACGCACGTATTACAAGGCGGGATCTTCATGCTGTACCTGCCTTTTGGATATCCGGCGGACTCTTATTCTTCCTGCTGTCCGGAATGCTGTGGACAGGTTTTTGGGGGAATGGCGTACAACAGCTCGTTACTGCTTCCGGAACAGGATACCCGCCATCCATATGGGCAGGCCCGGCACCGGAATCAGATATTGTTGCCGAAGACATCGCAGATGTTTCCTGGGCCGCCGAAAAAATGCCTGTTGCTGATTCTGATTCTTCTTCAGGTTTCAAACAAATATCGATAGATAATGTCGTCAAAACAGCTGAACAGGCTGATATACATCCCTCGTATGATATCTTTTATCCCGGTACACCGGAAGGCGTATTTACACTGTCTGTGTTTCCTCCAAAAGCACAGGATGAAGCGACGATACATATTGATCAGCATACGGGCTCTGTTATAGCTGATTACCGTTATGACAACTACGGTCCCCTCGGTAAAGCAATGGCTCTTGCAATTACAATTCATAAAGGACTCGAGTTCGGGATCTTCAATCAGCTTGCCGGATTAATTATTTGTATCGGGTTGATTGGAATGGTCATTACAGGTGTTTACATGTGGTGGAAACGTAAACCTGAAGGCCGGAGCGGTGCACCGAAAGCGAAAAGTATTACTGAATTCAAAGGCGTTTTTATTACCTTGATTATTCTTGGTATTATTTTTCCGCTCGTCGGGATATCACTTATTGTAATATTTATTCTGGACCGACTGATTATCCGGAAAAACGATAAATTACGCCGCTGGCTGAATTAC
The DNA here is from genome assembly GCF_014207425.1 of Jeotgalicoccus coquinae. Classification (GTDB taxonomy): domain Bacteria; phylum Bacillota; class Bacilli; order Staphylococcales; family Salinicoccaceae; genus Jeotgalicoccus; species Jeotgalicoccus coquinae. The sequence goes on from NZ_JACHFF010000002.1 coordinate 158,275, forward strand.
TAAGGAGAGATGGCATGTATAAACATTTATTATTAACCGCTTCCGTTCTTTTCCTTTGCGGCTGCAGTATCCTCAGCAGTGAAACTCATAATAAGTATAACGATATTCCTCAGACTGATATCGTTATAGATACTGAAAGCATCGACAGCCCGGGGGAAGCCGAACGGCTGACAATTCATGTTTTGGAAGACGGTAAACCTGTGGATAATGCTGATATTACTCTGTTGATGAGAGCGGCAAAAGAAGCTGAGGTATGGAATGAAGAGTACGATGTTTCTCATGAAGCTGACGGAAAATATACTGCTGAATTAAAGATTCCCCGGGATGGACTGTATCTGGTCACCGCACATATTAAGAGTGATAATATCGATGCGATACCGACTAAGTATTTTACTGTAGGGGAACTTGATATGTTCGAAGAAGTATTTCTTCAGGAGTTCCGGAATGACGGAGAAGTTCATTCCCACAGTCACCATTAAAAAAGGCATCCGCCCGGAGCGGATGCCTTTTTTATTGATTAGACTGCTGTACTTAAGCGCGGGATAAAGATTTCGTAGTGAACGCGTCCTTTATCAACGCCTGCTTTACTTAATTCTTTAACGATTGACTGAATGAAAGTCACACCGCCGCAGACGTAAATTTCCTGCTCGTCTTTAAGGAATTTCTGCAGCTCATCACTCATAAGATATCCTTCTTTGTCTCTCAGGTGAGTGTGCAGCTCTGCATTTTCCGATTCGGCAATATTTTTCAGTTCAACTTCAAATGCAATGTTATCCGCATCGTCTGATACCTGGATAAACTGTGCATCAGCATTCGCTCCGGCTGTCTGGCGGTACATTGGGAATAACGGCGTTACACCGATACCCGAACCGATGAATAACTGAGGGTTTTCAGCATTTTCGATTCCGAATACACCAACCGGCGCAGATAAGTTTATCGTGTCTCCTGTATTAATTTTTTCATGAAGGTAAGTTGATACTTCACCGCGGTTACCGTTAAGGTCTTCTTTTCTTACCGCGAAAGTCAGCTTGCCGTCCTGAACATCAACGATTGAGTAGTGGCGTTTTGCTCTGTAAGGCAGTCCGGGAACCTGCACATCAACTGTAATGTACTGTCCTGCAGAGTACGGAATATCTGTAATTTCATCAGATTTAACTGTGAATGATTTAATAATTCCTGTTTCTTCACGGACACCGATAACTTCAAACGGCTTGAAGCTTTCCCATGCCAAGCCTGCATAGATATCTTTTTCAATTCCGATAAATGCATCTGCAATCTCACCGTATGCTTTACCCCAGGTCTGAATAATCGGATCATCTGCTTTCAGTCCTGTAACGTCCTGAATAGCAGCAAGCAGATTTTCTCCTACAATCGGATAGTGCTCAGGCAGCACTTCAAGTCCGCAGTGTTTGTGGGCAATCGGCATTACTACCGGTACGATAGGCGTTAAGTCCTCAATGTGCTGTGCAGCTGCAAGTACCGCAGTTGCAAGTGCAGTAGACTGCAGACCCTGTTTATGGTTTGGCTGGTTAAACATGTTGCGCAGCTCAGGATGATTTTCAAACATTCTCTTGTAGAATTTCGAAGTAATCTCGACACCTTTATCTTGTAAAAGTGGAATTGTACTGTGAATAATTTCGACTTCTTCCTTATTGACCATATAAAACACTCCTAATATGTTGTATTTATTACATTATCTAATACTTATCCACTTATCTCAACCGAACGCGCCCTCATTGTTAAAATTTTCACAAAGATATGAATGTTTTTTGACAATCTCTTAAAAGTATAGAAACAAGACGTAAATCGGAGTAAGATTCACGTCTTGGAAAATTTTGCTGCGGCTGTTTCTTTCATGTCTTAATAAACTCCCTGCGTGGTCTGCTCTGTACATCTCTTTAGCCATATGTATTTACCACTCCATCTCTTTAAATAATTGTTTAAATACTATCACGGCTGTAAGATATAGACTAACTAATTAAATTCAATATCCGTTATAACTTTTAACTATAGTCAAAGGAGAATATCATGACACTTCAACAGTTAAAATATTTAATTGCCGTCGTCAACAGCGGCTCCATTAACGAAGCAGCGAAGAATTTATATATATCCCAGCCGACTCTGTCTAAAGCGATTAAAGAGCTGGAACGTGAAATGGGCATTACCATTTTAAAGCGTACATCAACCGGTATCGTGCTGAGTCCGGACGGCGCAGAGTTTCTGAGTTACGCACGTCAGATTACAGAACAGGTCGAGCTGCTGGAGAATAAATATCTTGATATGCCGTATCAGGAACAGCTGCTGTCGGTATCGACCCAGCACTATTCATTTTCCGTTGATGCGATGGTTCGAATGATCAGACTTCACGGGGGAGATAAATACCAGTTCTCGCTGCGTGAAACCCGCACATATGAAATTATCGATGATGTGAAAAACTTAAAGAGTGAAATCGGCGTTATGTATATGAACAATTTCAATGAAAAAATACTGACTCAGCTGTTAAAAGAAAATCATCTGAATTTTGAACTGCTGTTTACAGCAAAACCGCACGTATTTATCAGCAAAACAAATCCGCTCGCACAAAAAGACAAAGTAACGCTTGAAGACCTTGAGCCCTATCCAAGATTGTCATTTGATCAGGGAGAGCACAGCTCCTTCTATTTCTCCGAAGAGATACTGAGCACTCTGCACAGCCCGAAAAATATTCTGGTCAGTGACAGAGCGACGATATTCAACTGCATGATCGGCTTAAACGGTTATACGATATCAAGCGGTATTTTAAGCGAGGAGTTAAACGGCACCGACATTATTCCGGTGCCGCTGGATGTAAACGATGAAATTAAAGTCGGTACGGTAACGAACAACAAAGCCCGGCTCAGCAGAGTTGCAAAGCTTTATCTTAAAGAGCTGGTTAAAACTATCGAAAGTTACAACCTGATTTAAGTGTTAAAAATCTGCTGACGGGTATAGTACTATTAATGAAAAATTACGGAGGTGTTCTTACATGGATATTAAGCATGGGACAAACAAGTTTTATTTCGGAAATGATGCGCAGAACCCGGATGGTGAATTAACATATCTGCCGGATGATAAGAATAAACTTGTTATAGACAGCGTCGTAGTTAAAGAGGAACTCCGCGGTGAAGGTTACGGTGACGTGCTGCTCGATGCAGCTGCCGACTATGCCCGCGAAAACGATTTGAGATTAATCGGTAAATGCCCGTTCGTTGCTAAACGTTTTGACGAATACAACGATAAGTATAAAGATGTTATTTTCAGAGAAGCATAAAAACAATCCCTTTAGGACTGTATAGGTCTTAAAGGGATTATTTTATTCGTCGAGCATTGGTTCCGGATGCACATACAGGGACATAATTCCTTTACCGTGCATGTGTTCTTCCACACTGTCGCATATATGGTGGGCTTCGGTAATTGAAATGTCCGGATTTACAATAATCGTGACGTCCAAAAAGATACTGCTGCCATGGTAGCGTCCTTTGATAGATTTAACATCAAGCACGCCTTCGACTTCAAGTACGTCTTCCTTATGGTCTATTAAATCGGCATCATTATAGCCGTCGCTCAATGCGAATACCGCATCTTTTAATATTTTAAAACCGGTAAATATAATCAGTACACCCAGTATCGATGCGATAATAACATCCGCGATCGGCAGGCCGAGTTGTGTGAGCACAAGCCCTGCTGCTGTACCCAGACTGATCATACTGTCTGAAAGATTATCCATAGCCGCGGATTTAAGCGAGCTGCTGTTTGTTCTCTTTGCCAGCTTCGAATTAATAAAGTACACCACAAGCATCACAAGTCCGCCGGCAATACTTATATAAATGACAATTGGATTCGGTGTCGATACAGCCGGTGAGAAAATTGCCGGTATATTTTCAATCAGCACCTGAATCCCGACAAATATAATGATGAAAGATACGAGCAGTGAAGCAATGTTTTCGGATTTTAAATGTCCGTACGGATGATTGTCATCCGGCGGTCTGATGGAAATCTTTAAGCCAATCAGCACCGCAGCCGAAGCAAATATATCCGTCATATTATTTAATGCATCAGCACGCACTGCCGCTGAATCGTAGTGTATACCGAAATAAAATTTTACTATAGATAGAATGATATACGTAATGATACTTAAGTAAGCGCCCCGCTGGGCAAGTTTTAAATTATTTATATTACCCATCATGACAGCTCCTAAAAGTAAGTGGAGATTAATTATGCACTGTAATCCAATTATTTTCAACAGCTTTTGACTCTTTCACAAGAGTTTCTATTACATGAAATAAATTTTTAGACTGTCCTAAACTTTAGTCTTGCGGAATCCCTTTTCTCTGCATAAAAAAAATAACGCGGTGTTTTACACATCCGCGTTATTATTATATTTTCCAAGTGTGCAGCTGATTGCAATCCCTGCGGCAAACACAATCACTGATATTATCCAGCCAATCGCAGTTATCGGAAAGCCGGGATATATAGCAAATACAGAGCCTAACAGCAGACCGATAATTGCTGCGTACATTAAGTATGTATAATTTCTTAACAGGTATGAAATCGCACGACTGGCAAGCAGGACACCCGCTACAATTCCAAGTCCTGTTGAGATAAGAATCGGCAGCACATCGAAGTTCAGTGATGTAAATTCTTTAATCGCAAAAATAACAACCGGATATACTCCGATAATCAGCAGTACCAGTGAGCCGGATATACCCGGCAGCAGCATTATTGATGCTGCAAGCATGCCGCTGAAGAAGTACTTGATCAGGTCGCCCATACTCATACCTACGCTGTTCAGGTCAGGCGCTTCAGCGCTGAAGAGTGACATTACAAAGAGCAGCAGTATACCTGCCGCAATTAAAATATAATGTGCAGCTCTGAATTCCACTTTAACGTTGGAAATTCTAACCATCATTGGTATAACCCCGAGCACCATTCCCATAAAGAACCAGTGTGTCGGAATCATATGATTCTGCAGCATATAATCGATTACAGATGACATCGTGATAATCGCTGCTGCCATTCCCGCTACTAAAGGTACAAGGAATATAATTGCATTTTTATAATGCTTCGAGACAACATGACTGATTGCTCCGAGAAGCTGGTCGTAAATACCAAGCAGCAGCGCCATAGTACCGCTGCTGACACCGGGAATCAGTTCGACAATTCCCATTAAAAAACCTTTCGGCAGATTCTTCCACTTAAACATATATTCAGTTCCATTCTTTGTAATTTGCTCTGTACATTTTATCACATTTTACCAGCTGTCAATAATCATATATATGCCGAGTAATAGAAGAACCATTCTTAATATGAAAACAACAGTATTGGAATCGAGCCTCCTGTTCAGTTTCACACCAAATTTGGCTCCGAGGTACGCTGCCGGAATCAGTATCAGTGCATACAGGAAATGAACATTCCCCTGGATCAGATGTCCTGTCGCAGACGAGATGCTGCCGAATAACACTAAGAACATACTCGTACCGACCGCGATTGACGCGGGCATTAAAAATAAAATAATCATCATCGGTGTCATTAAGGCACCGCCCCCGACTCCGAACAGTCCTGCAGCAAATCCCGCAAAGAGACTTCCGATAACTCCTATGTATGGCGGAAAACCGTAGTAATGTACTTCCTCCGTGCCGTCTGTATGCGGTCTGATATATTTTTCATTCTGAAATACTTTAAGCGGTTTGATTTTATCCCGCACGAGCAGTATAAAACTGACCAGAATGATAAACAGACCGAAGTACAGCTTCAGACTGTCGACCGTAAACAGACTGCTTGTATATGAACCAAGCATTGCTCCCGGAATTATACCAAAGAGTAAATACTTTCCATTCTTCCAGTCGACCTGTTTGTTCTTATTATAAGAAATAACTGACGATAAGCCGATAAACACCAGCACAAGACTCGATGTCCCGACAGCAATCTGCGGCGTAATGCCTTCCAGCAGATTAAGCTCCGCCCCTAAGAATATAAGAACCGGAACAATGACTATACCGCCACCGAGCCCGATCAGTGAGCCGACTATCGCTGCAATCATACCGGTTACTGCAAGCAGTATGAACTCCATAGGCATCCACCCCTCTTATAGTTAAATTATTTTACTGCCGATGCGATAAACATCGAAGCATCTTTGTTCATAAAAATATTCTCTCCGTGGTAAAACGTCTTAATATCAGCAGTTTTAAAACCTGCATCGATTAATGCTGAGTGCATTTCATCATGCGAAAAGCCGTTATGGACTTTCTCATGGTAAACCGTATCGTTCTTATCAAAATCAGCGATAAACAGCTGACCCGATTCACTTAATAACGTATAGAGCTGTTTAATCAGTTCTTTATATTCAGGAACATGAATCATCACAAGCGATACGATAATAATATCGGCTTCACCTTCATTCAGTTCATCCACAGCTCTTGTTTCAGCATTTCTAATGTTGCCCTCTTCAATCTTTTCTCCAACAACTTCCATCATGCCTTCAGAGATATCACTGAAAATCAGGTGTTTAAAATTATCGGTAAACTGAAGACCAATGAGGCCGGTCCCGCAGCCGTAATCTAATAATGTTTTATTGGAATCAGCAGGTAAATATTTTCTCATTTCTGCCGCTACTGTATGAGCCAGTTCAATTCTCTGTTCATTGTCATACTTTTTTGCCATTCTGTTAAATATATTTTCAGCCATATAATCTCCTATCTTTTACTTATTATGTTCCTCATTGTACTACTTACACTGCCGAGATACATCTCTCCAAACTTCACCAGATGAACAAGCAGCAAATACAGCTTGTAAAAATCTATACGGCGTTCAGCACCTGCTGCCAATGGGTAGATATTATTGTATGCTTCGTAAAATTCACTGTCGAAACCCCCAAATACCTGCGTTGCTCCTAAATCGAATTCACGGTCTCCGTAGAGCGGTGACGGATCAAACAGCGCCGGTCTGCCATCGTCAAGAAACATATAGTTGCCGAACCAGAGATCACCATGCAGCAGGGACGGTTCACTTCTATGCTTTTTAAGTTCCTCTTTAATTATTTCCAGGACTTCGAGATACATTTCATTATCAGACTTATCCCATAAACTCCTGCTGACGATTTCATCATGCAGCTTCGACAGACGCTGATCGACGAAAATTTCACTCCATGAATTAAACCAGCCGTTACTGAATGTAATATCACTGCCTTCATACGGCAGATTGTAACCATATTTTCCGTCCCGCTGATGCGTCAGATGAAGTTTTGCCACCAGTTCTCCAAGATCTTTCTGACTCCCTCGCCCTTCTTCCAGGAAATCCAGCAGCAGATACGCTTCACCCGAAATCTGGCCATGGTCTTTAACACGGGGTACTGTTATACCTGCCTGTTCGAAATCTTTCAGGCCGGATATTTCTGCGGCATAAAAATCTTCATCACGTCCGGGCTGAACAAGCAGAAAGTATAATCCTTTATCAGTTTCAATACGGTATGCATCATTCACATCCCCGCCGTCGACAGGCACTATATTATTAATGTTTTCCACCGGTAACCGGGCTGACCATTTTTCATTCATCGTTCATTCTCCTTTCTTATATCTTTATACTTCTCTATATTTCCTTTAGAATATATATGAAACACTGGAATATCAGAATTACAGTCAAAGCTTTACAGTACAAGGTTTGTAACGCATATAGTTATTTCGTAACGCTGTTCGTTACACCGGAGAAAGGATACTATTTATGAAACGGATTATACTTGCCGTTATTATTATCACCGCTGCAGTTTTCAGTTTGGTCTACGCAGACAGTAAAATTGAAAACGGTTTAATAGAAGAACTTAAAATATTGCTGACTCCTGATCCTATGGAAAATAATACATATGATCAGGGAGAATGTACGTACTATGTATTCGATAAGGTTAAAGAAGACGGAATGATGATTGAACGCTCGTGGGGCGATGCAGAGTACTGGGCAGAACGTGCTGACGAAGACGGTTATGTTGTAAATGATATTCCTGAAGCAGGTGCATTGATGCAGACTGACCGGGGTGAAATTGGACACGTTGCTTATATCGAATCCGTTAATGATGACGGTTCATTTGATGTATCGGAAATGAATTTTCTTGAATCATATGAAGTTTCAGAACGAACAATTACAACAGAAGAAGCTGCCGACTATAAATACATTCATCCTAAAGTAAATAAACACGCTGACAGAGAGTAATATCATTTCACTATTTCGATTTCTCATTATATAATGTAGTTGTAAAATACAATTATAAGAGGAGTGTTTCATTTGGCTAAACTTGAAAATAAAGTTGCGATAGTAACAGGTGCTGCTTCAGGAATGGGTAAATCCATTGCGAAGTTATACGCACAAGAAGGCGCGAAAGTCGTTGTTGCAGATTACAACTTCGAAGGTGCAAAAGCAGTTGTTAAAGAAATCACTGAAGCAAATGGTCAGGCAATTCCTATGAGCGTGAACGTAGCTGAAGGCGATGCAGTGAAAAAAATGATTGAAGACACTGTCAGCGAATACGGTGAATTGGATATCCTCGTTAATAACGCCGGTGTTATGGATAACTTCGAACCTGTCGGAGAAATTAAAGATGAAGACTGGGATCGTATTTTTGATATCAACACTAAAGGTGTAATGCGCGCTATGCGTAAGGCTGTGAACTACTGGATTGATAACGATAAAGCAGGTGTCATCATTAATACTATTTCAACAGGCGGTATCAGCGGCGCTCACGCCGGTGCGACATACGGTGCTTCAAAACATGCGGTAGTCGGTTTAACTAAAAATACTGCATACATGTATGCGAAGAAAAACATTAAAGTAAATGGTATTGCACCCGGTGCTGTCGCAACGAATATTTCCTCCGGCATTAAAAATCCGAGTGAACTTGGCATGGAGCGTCTGCAGGCTGTACAGGGCATTATACCAAGTATTGGTGAACCTGAAGAGATTGCTCAAGCTGCATTATTTTTAGCTTCTGAAGATTCAAGCTTCATTAACGGTGTTGTACTTCCAGTTGATGGCGGATGGACTTCTCCATTCTAATTAAATCAATATTTTTATACTTTTAAATCCGGGGCAATATGCATCGGATTTTTTGTTTTACATACTCCGCTTCTTCATTTACAATTTTTCTCTTTATATATATTTTATTGACATTAGTATATTATTGGCATAAACTTTCAGAGTGATAATGATTCTCAATGACTTGGAAGAATCATATAGATGAGAGGTGACTGTGTTGAACGCACTTGAAATAAATAATATAGCAGTTGGCTATCATAATCGTTCGGTAATCAATAATTTAAGCGTCACTATACCTAAAAATAAAATAACTACAATTATCGGTCCGAACGGCTGCGGTAAATCAACTTTAATAAAAACAGTTTCCCGTATATTAAAAGCTGAATCAGGAACGATTCTCCTCGACGGCAAAGCGATAAATACACTGGACACGCGTGAAATTGCAAAGCAGATGGCTATTTTGCCGCAGACTGCAGAATCTCCGGGCGGGCTGACTGTATTTGAACTCGTATCATACGGCCGCTTCCCTTACAGAAAAGCACTGGGTTCTCTCAGCAAAGAAGACTATAAGTATATTAACTGGGCAATCGAAGTAACTGGTCTCGAAGATTTTGCAGACCGTCAGATCAGCGATATGTCAGGCGGTCAGCGTCAGCGCGTGTGGATTGCAATGTCTCTTGCACAAGGCACAGAAACACTGGTACTGGATGAACCGACGACGTATCTCGACCTCGCTCATCAGCTCGATATTCTGCTGCTGCTTCAAAAACTGAATATCGAGGAGCACCGAACAATTATTATGGTACTTCATGATTTAAATCTGGCATCACGCTTTTCCGACTACATGATAGCGATGAAAGACGGCGATCTGATTACTGAAGGTACGCCGGATGACGTGATGACGCCGGATAACTTAAGAACGCTGTTTAATATCGAAGCCGATATGCAGCAGTGTCCATACAGCGGGCATCCGATTTTCACCTCTTATCATATAAGCAGTCAGGGTAAAGATAATGAGTAAATTTAATTCAACACTATCTGAAAAAGAACAGGTCAGGGCAGTTAAAAATACTGCGAAGCCTGTGCGTGGAACGTTTATCATCTCAGGCGGGATAGTTTTTCTTCTCTGTGCATTTGCAGTTTCCATCTCTCTCGGTGCGGCGGATATCAATTTATCCACGATATGGAATGCGCTGTTTCACTTTGATGAGGCTGTTACCCAGCACCAGATAATATGGGAACTCAGATTACCCCGCATTATCGGAGCGGCAATCGTAGGTGCAGCATTCAGTGTTGCCGGTGCTCTGATGCAGGGTATGACGCGGAATCCTCTTGCTGACTCAGGACTGCTCGGGCTGAATGCCGGAGCAGTTATGATGCTCGCTATCAGCTTCAGCTTTTTCCCGGGACTGCCGTATGTCTACGTTGTACTGCTGTCGTTTTTTGGAGCGGCACTTGGTGCAGCTATCGTTTACGGTATCGGATCGATGAGCAGAAACGGTTTAACACCGATTCGCCTTGTTCTGGCAGGAGCTGCTGTTACGGCGCTCCTAACAGCTTTGAGTGAAGGTATTGCCCTTTATTTTAATGTCGGTCAGGATATGGCCTTCTGGTACGCAGGCGGTGTATCCAGCACACGGTGGAGCCATCTCGCGATAATAACACCTGTCGTTATTATTATGCTGTTCATTGCAATGCGCATTTCAAAATCCATTACTATTTTAAGTCTTGGTGAAGAGGTGGCAGTCAGTCTCGGTGAACGTACCGTTAAAACTAAACTTATCAGTGCAGGTGTTGTCGTTGTGCTTGCCGGACTTGCAGTATCAGTCGTCGGCGCCGTCAGCTTTGTCGGCTTAATCGTGCCGCACCTGACGCGTAAAATTGTCGGCTATGACTACCGCTGGATTATCCCGGTCAGCGCTGTTGTCGGTGCTGTTCTGGTCGTTGTTGCCGACCTCCTGGCCCGGACACTGAACGCACCTTTTGAAATACCCATCGGTGCACTGATTTCATTAATCGGAGTTCCTTTCTTCCTGTACCTTGCACGTAAAGGAGGTAAAGAAATATGAATCAGTATAAACCGCCCGGTCTTGCCGGGAAACAGCGCCGCGCAACAATCATTGCCTGTATTTTTATCGTGCTGCTGATTGTTTTATTTCTGGTCAGTTTAAATACCGGTGTTATACGCATTGATCCGGTTACTGTTATAAAAACTATATTCGGCCACGGTGAACCTCGTGATGAGCTGCTGCTCTTTGAGTTCCGTCTCCCGAGAATTACTATTGCCGTTCTGATTGGTATGGGACTTGCAGTATCAGGTGCAGTCCTGCAGGGCATCGTTAAAAATCCGCTGGCAGACCCCGGAATTATCGGTATCAATGCCGGTGCAGGTCTTGCAGTCATGCTCTTTGTATCATATTTCTCAACCGAGCTCGGCAATTCAGTATTTATTATGCCGATTCTTGCTTTTGCCGGTGCAGGCGCTGCGGCCATTGTCATCTATGCTTTCTCTTATAAAAAAGATGAAGGTGTATCGCCTATCCGGTTAATACTGGTCGGAGTTGCGGTTGCTGCAGGTATCAGCGCTCTTATGATTGTGCTGACATTGAAACTCGATCCTAAAACATATGACTTCGTCGCTACCTGGCTTGCAGGGAGCATTTGGGGTTCCAATTGGAACTTCGTTCTGGCTCTTCTGCCATGGCTCGTTATTCTGATTCCTTTTGTGTATATGAAATCCCGGGTGCTTGACGTAATGAATCTCGGGGACCATACCGCAGTCAGTCTTGGAATGAACCTGGAGAAAGAACGCAGAATTCTTCTCGCAGCAGCAGTCGGACTGGCAGCAGCAAGTGTTTCCGTCAGCGGCGGTATCGGCTTTGTCGGTTTAATCGCTCCGCATATGACGCGAAGACTTGTCGGCAGCAAACATAAGTACGTCATTCCGATATGCGCACTTATCGGTGCAGTGCTCGTCTTAACGGCGGACACTCTGGGACGCGTTATACTTCAGCCCGCTGAAATACCTACCGGAGTGGTTGTCGCTATAATCGGTGCACCGTACTTCCTGTATCTTTTAGCAAAATTAAATGATTAATTTACAGCATTTCTAATCCGGTCTTAACGGACCGGATTATATAATAAACAGGCATTGAGAATGCATCTCAATTAGCTGATAAAAGGAGAATAAATATGAAGAAATTTTTAAGCTTTACAATTGCACTGTCATTATCTGCACTGCTTGCAGCCTGCGGTGCGGAAGAGACATCAGATGAATCAGCCGATCCCGAAGGTACCGTTACATATGAATCAGAATTCGGTCCGGTCGAAGTTCCTGTAAACCCTGAACGTATCGTTGCTTTAGCTTATGCACCAAATCTTCACTCGCTTGATATCGAAATGGCCGGTGTGGACCAGTGGACTAAAGGAAGCCCGTTATTTGAAGAAGACCTTGCAGATACTGCCGAAGTGACTGAAGCAGAACCGGAAAGCATTTTAGCAGAAGATCCTGATCTAATTATTGCAGGCGCGAATATGGAAAACCTTGAAGAACTTGAGAAGATTGCACCGACTGTGACCTACACATGGGGCAAGCTGAACTATCTCGAACAGCAGATTGAAATCGGCAAGCTCGTCGGCAAAGAAGACGAAGCACGCGAATGGGCAGAAGACTTTGAAAAACGAGCTGCCGATATCGGCAGTCAGATTAAAGAGAAGCACGGCGAAGATACGACCGTCAGTGTAATCGAAACTGACGGTAAAGGATTTTACCTGTTTGGTGAAGCATGGGGGCGCGGAACAGAGATTTTATACCAGGCAATGGATTTAAAAATGACCGGAAATGTTGAAGAAGCAGTGTCCGCTGACGGCTACTATGAAATCTCACAGGAAGTACTCGCTGAGTATGCCGGAGACTACATCGTTTTAAGCCGCGGTGAAGATACGGATATGTCATTTACTGAAAGTGAAGTATGGCAGTCAATTCCTGCTGTTAAAAATGGCAATGTCATTGAAATCGATACTGCTGCAACCAGCTACAGCGATCCGACAACACTTGAATACCTTCTTGAAATTTACGGTGAAGGTTTAATGAAATAACAATAATACGGCCCGGTAATCCATATGAATTACCGGGCCTTGTTATTTAGTCTATCTTTTTCACAAATTCGGACTTCAGGCTCATCTGCCCGACACCCGGTATTTTACAGTCAATATCATGACCGTCTTCCGGATCGACAAGACGGATACCTTTTACTTTCGTACCCTGCTTGATGACATTCGAAGAACCTTTGATTTTTAAATCTTTAATTACTGTAACATTATCTCCGTCGTTTAAGACGTTGCCGTTTGAATCCTTTACAAGTGCAGCCTGTGCCTCTTCTTCGGCAGATTCTCGTGTCCACTCATGTGCACACATCGGACAAATTAACAGAGGGCCGTCCTCATAAGTGTATTCCGAATTGCAGCTCGGACAATTTGGTAATGATGTTGTCATTATAATCCTCCATATCACTGTATTAATTCAAAGATACCATATATTTTTATAAAGAAAAGCCGGAATCCATTTATGAATCCCGGCCGGTTTAGCTATTATGCTTCTTTTACTTTCAGCACTTCGTATCCCAGCTTTTCAACGACACTCTTTAATTCAGCCGCAGTGACTTTATCAGGATCGTATTCTGCTTTAGCTTTACTTGCGTTAAACATCAGCTTCGCTGATTCAACACCTTCTGTTTTTAAAAGTGCGCCTTCTATTTTCTTAATACATGTCGGACAGCTCAATGTTTCAAGCTGCATAATTACTTTATTCATAATATATCCCTCCTGTATTTTTGGTTTCCTCTTACTTTCTATCTTAATTATATATGAGTTCATCGTTTCAAAAATTGATCTTCATCAATTTTTACGGTTTAAATTTTATTAACCTCATTGCGTTCAGTATTACTATCAGTACACTCGCTTCATGAGCGAACATCCCTATTGCGAGGTTGACTCCGCCCATCAGTACGCCGACTAGAAGTATCACTACTGTAACGAGAGCAATAATGATGTTCTGTTTCATGTTCCGCATTGTACCTTTCGCCAGTGATAATGCATGCGCATACTGGCTGAGTCTGTCTGCCATCAGTACGATATCTGCAGTCTCCATCGAGATATCTGTACCGCCCTTACCCATAGCGAGTCCAACATCTGCTGTGGCGATTGCAGGTGCATCGTTGATTCCGTCCCCGGCCATTGAGATCATTCTGCCCTTGGCTTTCAGGCGTTTTACATGCGTTACTTTATCCTCAGGAAGGAGCTCTGCATGAACTTCATCAATACCGAGTTCTTCTGCCACTGCCGCTGCTGTGTGACGGTTATCACCTGTCAGCATAACGATATGTTTAATGCCGTTATTCCTCATCGTTTTAAGTGCTTCTTCAGCGTCATCGCGAATCTTATCGGCAATGGATATAACGGCTGAAACTTCTGAGTCCACCGCAGCAAATATTGCTGTGTTTCCTTTTTTTTCACGTTCAAGCGCGTAGGCTTCGATACTTTCGGAAATCTCGATACCGTTTTCGATCATCATCTTTCTGTTTCCTGCAATAATCGTGTGATTATTAATTTCCCCTTCAATTCCGCGCCCTTTTACACCCTTCGTGCTGTTCATGGTATAAGCTCTGAAATCTGCAATTTTCTCTGCATACTCTGTCACTGCTCTGCCGAGATGATGTTCAGATGCCGTTTCGAGTTTACCAATCAGACCGGCAAGTTCCATTTTTTCTCCTGTAAACACTTTGAAGTCCGTTACTTCCGGACGCCCTTTCGTCAATGTACCTGTCTTGTCGAAAACGAGTGTATCGACTTTTGACAGCTTCTCGATAACTTCTCCGCCTTTTATAAGAGATCCGTTTTTCGCACCGTTTCCGATACCTGCAACATTTGATACCGGCGCCCCGATAACGAGTGCTCCCGGACAGGCGATAACAAGGAATGTAATTGCCAGGTGGAGATCTCGGGTAATTGCCCAGACGATAATAGAGAGTACTAAAACTCCCGGTGTGTAATACTGTGCAAATCTGTCGAGGAAACGTTCTGCGTTGGATTTTGTATCCTGAGCTTCTTCCACCAGTTCAATAATTTTAGAGAACGTCGTATCGTCTCCTACTTTTTCTGCTTCAATTTCCAAATATCCTGAATCTAAAATTGTTCCGCTGAATACCCGGCTGCCGTTCATTTTTAATACCGGCACCGATTCACCGCTGACTGCCGCTTCATTAACTTCCGCGTCTCCACTCAGTACTTTACCGTCCACCGGAATCATTCCGCCTGGAAGTACTGCAATTCTGTCGCCGATTTCAACATCGTCTGCATCGATGATTGTCCGGCTGCCGTCTTCCAATATTAAGCTCGCTTCCTGCGGTGCCATATCCGTCAGTTCTTTAATTGAAGATCGTGTTTTTTCAAGTGTTCTCGCTTCCAAATAGCCACCAAACAGGAACAGAAAAGTAACGACTGATGATTCAACATATTCTCCGATAAGTAACGCTCCTATAACGGCGATAGATACCAGCATCTCTATGCTGAACAGCTTCATGATAATGGCCTGATAAGCCTTGATACCTATAGGCACCATTGCAATTATCGTTGCTGCAATCAATGCAATATTCCCGGCTGAAGTCAGTTCAGAGAATCTTAAAATAAGACCGGATGCGATTAACATAAATGCAATAAGAGTTATTTTACTTTCGTTTTTAAATATGAACCTTATCATTGTAAATCTCCTTTCTTTTTTTCCTGTGCATCTTCACTTATAATGCTACAGCCTTTCTTATTATTAAAAATTGACCGGGATCAAGAAAATAGAAAAAGGCTCCCTTTTCAGGGAACCTTTTAACAAAATCATTTTAATTTTAGAATATCGTATGTTTTATTATTAATTTTTCTGACGTAACCTTCATCCTCAAGCTTATTAAATGTTCTCGTCAGCGTTTCCGGCTGCATGCTTAAATACGAAGCGAGGTTCTTTTTAGTCATTGTCAGGACCATCTGATCACCTTTTGTATGAGTTCTGATATACTCAATCAGTTTTTCTTTGCTGTTTAACAATGAAATGTTCGTCGTCAGTAATTCCGAATCGTTCAGGCGTTCGGCAAAGCTCTCGATTATTTTAATGCTGATATCCGGATACTTCTGCATCAGTCCGTATATATCCTCCCTGTTAATACGGCAGATTTGTGCGTCTTCAAGGACTTCGGCATAGGACTTGCTCTCTTTATCATCACTGAACAACGACAGCTCTCCGGTAAAATCGCTGTGAGCCAGTACTCTGATCAGCTGTTCCTCGCCATTGTCATTCAACCGGTATACCCGTACTTTGCCTTTATGTATGACATACAAAGAAGATGAACGATCACCGGCCATAAATAGAAATTCCCCTTTTTTCATGTGCTGATGATTAATTCTCTGAAATACTTCTTCCAGTTCGTCCATTTCAAGATGACTGAAAATCGGAACTCTGCTGACGCACCGTTCATGCCCCTGTAATCCCATATCATGTCTCCTCCAAAGTGATTAATCTGATTGATTTAATTATATCATGAGAAAATTAACAATATCTAAATGTACAATTCATGTTAAAATTGATGCTGATTAAGAGAAGATTGGGGATACGTATGGCAAAACTTTATTACCGCTACGGTACAATGCAAAGTAACAAAAGCAATCAGATAATCACAACTCACCATCAATATACGACCCAGGGGAAACGCTGCCTGGCATTTACAACGCCGATTGATTCGAGAAGCGGACATAAAAAAATAAAGTCCAGAGTTGGTCTGGAACTTGATGCTGAATATATAACAGACGATATTTTTAACAGAGTAAAAGAAGAACATGCAAAAGAAGAAGTATATGTGGTTCTTGTCGATGAAGCGCAGTTTTTATCGAAGAAAGATATTCATAACCTGAGCGATATTCCGGACCTTCTTGGTATTCCCGTTATTGCTTTCGGCTTAAAGACCGACTTCAGAAATGAACTGTTTGAAGGCAGCCGTATTTTACTGGAACTCGCAGATGCCATCGATGAGCTGAAAACAGTCTGTCAGTATTGTAATAAGAAAGCGACGCTTAATATGAGACTCCGTAATGGTGTTCCGATTAATGTCGGGGAATCGATTCAAATTGGTGACGAAGAGTACGTACCGGTATGCCGCAAATGTTATAAAGAACGACTTGAACTGGTATAGTAAAATTATATAAATCATAAACACAGAAATTATTTACGGTTTCTGTGTTTTTTTAAATGTAAATGTTTCCCGTGAAACTCTTATTTGATATGAGGAGGATATTTATGAAGATTACAGCCAATAATTTTAAAGCAGCAGCGTTTGACAACCCGATGTTTAATCATTTCAGTGAAGAAGTGCTGAAAGACGTATCATCTTTCCAAAAAACCGTACCGGGCTATAAAGAAACACCGCTCCGTCAGTTAAGCAGTCTCGGCAAAAGTATTAATATCGGTGATGTGTATGTTAAAGACGAGTCATACCGTTTTGGTTTAAACGCATTCAAAGGACTGGGCGGTATTTATTCCGCAGCAGCATACCTGAAAGAACGTCACAGCATCGAATTTTCTACTTTTGACGAACTTGTTAAACAGCTCACGGATAAAGTTCCTGAAACATTTGTTACTGCGACCGACGGCAACCACGGTAAAGGTATTGCTTGGGCAGCACAGCTCCTCAATCAGCGCGCAGTTGTATATATGCCTAAAAACACGAGCAGAGCCCGTGTAGATGCAATCGAAAAACTTGGCGGTAAAGTTATTGTCACAGATATGAATTACGACGATACAGTGCGTTATGCCAGCAAAACTGCAGAAGAAAATAACTGGCCTGTCATGCAGGACACAGCTTGGGAAGGTTATGAAGATATCCCCCTTAAAATTATGCAGGGCTACTCTGCAATTGTTTCAGAAATTAAACAGCAGCTGAAAAGTAATTACAATAAACTGACTCATGTATTTTTACAGGCGGGCGTCGGTTCATTTGCCGGTTCAATCGCAGCATCGTTAATCCGGACAATGGACAGCAGCGATATTAAAATTATCATCGTCGAACCTGATAATGCCGCGTGTTTATATAAATCTGCAGAAGATAAAAGCGGGAATCCCCGGGCAGTAGGCGGTGATCTTGAAACGATGATGGCAGGATTATCGTGCGGAGAACCAAGCACACAGGGCTGGAGCATTTTAAAAGATGCAGCAGATGCATTTATCAGCTGCAGCGACGAAATCAGTGCAGAAGGAATGAGACTGCTCGGACGTCCAGCCGGCAGTGACGATAAAATTATTTCCGGAGAATCGGGCAGTGTAACTGCCGGTATATTGTCTGCAATTATGACAAACAGCGAACTAGATTCTGTTAAGGTTCAGCTGGGATTAAACAAAGATTCAAAAGTTCTGCTGATTAATACAGAAGGTGACACAGATCCTGATAACTACCGGGAGGTTATGAATCAGACTAATTAAATAACGCTGTGCGTTATCTTTAAAAACATTGTAACAAAGGGGTGTAACGACTATCGTTACACCCCTTTAATTATATAATATACCGCTGTTGTACTGCTTATCTTTCAGTTAGTGTCACTTCCGGAAGGTATTTTAACGACACTATGTCGCCTTCTTCAAATGACATCGTAAATTCAGTCATACCGCCGTACAGCTCACTGCCTAGAGTATGTCTGGATTTATTGTAATCAGGATGTGCTGTTACTTCCAGCGTTCCTGTTTCTTCAGTTTCTGGAAGACTGACATCGTAAACCCCCGCATCAAAATCTTCACCGGCTACCCATTGGCCGGGATAAATAGTATCCACATTTTCTGTTTTATACGGTTCAAAATTCATGCTTTCAACGTAGTCTATTTCCACTATATAACCTTCGTCCAGAAATACGTTAAACTGAGTAACGTTCTCTTCTCCAGGTTCATCTTTACCGTCAATTGTTTCACCAAGGACTCCTCTGTCTTCATCATCAGTTATATAAATACTGCCGTATCCGGATTCGGCTGTAACTTTATATCTCCCGGGTTCGATATCTTTACCGACATCATGAACACCTTCATCAAGTGTGACCGCCTCACCCTTATTCATTAGATGACTGTAGTCGATTTTCTCCGCTTCTTCAGAGTTTTCAGATGTATCAGAGTCAGTGCCGTTATCTGTTTCTGTGTCAGTATCCGCTTTATCTTTATTATCTACCGGTTCTTCCTCTTCTTTATTATCCGTACCTTCTGAGCCGAACAGACCGTTTATTTCGTCAGCCAGCTCATCAAATGGGTTCGAATCCCCGCACGCAGTCAGTATAACTGAACTGAAAAGTAAGACTGATAATAATTTAATTTTTTTCATTCCATTCACTCCATTCACAATTACGTAACATTTATTCAATTATAAAATTTAACACTGCGAATAGCAAACTGATCTTTTTTGTAACTTATTACTTTTTCTTTGTTATACTGTTGGAAATTACATTGGAGGCGATCAGATGATTAAACCCCGTAAATTGCAGTCCGGTGACACCGTGGCACTTGTATCACTATCCAGCGGTCTTGCAGGCGAAGATGAGATTAGATGGCGTACTGAGCAGGGAATCGAAAGACTGGAGAATGTTTTCGGTCTTAAGGTAAAAGTAATGCCCCATGCTTTAAAAGGTATTGATTACATTTACAATCATCCAGAAAAAAGAGCAGCAGATTTGAACAGTGCCTTGAAGGACAAGTCCGTTAAAGCAATTATTTGTGCGATAGGCGGTAATGAAACAGTCCGTATACTGCCATTTATCGATACAGAAGCTCTGAAGAATAACCCGAAAATATTCACAGGATATTCCGATTCAACGACGAATCATCTGTTCTTTTACAAGTACGGTATCTCAACGAGTTACGGTCCTGCACTGTTAACCGACTTTGCAGAAAACATTGCCATGGATGATTACACAGTAGAAGCGGTTAAGAAAACATGGTTCAGCACAGAACCCATCGGTGAAATTCAGACGTCTCCGTTTATTAGAGAAGCGGGGCTCAGATGGGACTTTGAAAACAAAAATATCGAACGGCCAAAATATAATAACCCGGGTTATGAAAGTATCAATGGCACCGGTAAAGCCCGGGGTCATTTGATTGGTGGATGTCTGGAAGTTTTGAATAACCTCCGCGGCACAGAATACTTCCCCGGTCTGAATGATTTTAAAGATGCTCTACTGTTTCTTGAAACATCGGAATGCACGCTTGACCCGGAAATATTTGAGGATTATTTACGTGCCATGGCCGTTATGGGTGTATTTGAACATACTAACGGTATCGTTATCGGACGCCCTTTCAACGGCCTTTATTATGCTGAATATAAAGAGGTTTTGCGTACTGTACTCAGCGAAGCAGGCAGGATAGACCTGCCGGTACTTTATAACGCGAGCTTCGGGCACAATGAGCCAAAGTTTATTGTACCTTACGGTCTTCAGGCAGAAATAGATACCGAAAAACTCACATTTAAAATACTGGAAAGTGCTGTAGTAAATTAAAACTCCGAAGAGATATCTCTTCGGAGTTTTTTTACATCAGATACGACAAAAACGCTGTCGCAATTCCAAAATAAATCAGTAATGATAATATATCATTGATTGTTGTAATTAACGGACCGGAAGCCACGGCCGGATCAACGTTCAATCGATTTAAAATAAGCGGTATGATTGTTCCCGCAAGTGTTCCTATTATCAGAGTGCACAGTAATGATACTCCAATAACAATTCCCAGTACCGCACTGCCCTGCCACAGATACGCAATGACGAATATAAGCAGTCCGCATGTCAGACCGATGTATATACCTACCTTTAACTCTCTCATTAAAAGACTCAATACCTGTTTTGTATCTATCTTTTCTTTAGCCAGTCCTCTGATGACCACTGCCAGTGACTGGGTTCCGGTATTACCCGTCATACCGGCTACCATCGGCATAAAGAATGCCAGTGCAACTACCTGCTCAAGTGTTTCTTCAAAGCTTGCAATAATACTTCCGGAGACAATACCGATAAACAGGAGAAGTATCAGCCATGAAAGTCTTCTTTTAGCTGCAATGACGGGCTTGGTCTTAAAATCTATTGCCTTCCCCGATGCAGAGAACTTCTCAATATCTTCTTCAGCTTCCTGATACACGACATCCAGAATATCATCTACCGTGACAATACCGAGCAGCCTCTCCTTGTCATCAACGACCGGGATCGTTACAAAGTCATAACGCCGAATAATCCTCGCCACTTCTTCCTGATCCATTAATGCACCTACTTTTACTATCCGTGTCTGCATGATATCAGCAATTTTCCAATGCAGATCCGCAAGCAGTAACTCACGGTAAGATACGACTCCTACAAGTCTTTTATCGTCATCAATAACGTGAAGATAGTTTAAGTACTCAGCCAGTTCGGCAAATTGTTTTAATTTATCAACCGCTTCACGAACTGTATAGGACTGGTTTATCCAAACCATTCTGTTATTCATTATTCTTCCTGCTGTTTCCGGCGGGAAGTCCAGAAGATTTTTAATATCCGCAGAAAGCTCTTCATCTAAATATGTCAGCAGTTCTGCTGATTTTTCTTCTCCCAGCTGACCAAGCATTGATACTAGATCATCATTGTTCATCTCTGTAACTGCCAGAGATACTTTCTCCGGATCCAGAATTTTAATTACTTTAATCCGGTTCTCCCCATCCAGTTCAGACAGTACATCCGCAAGCAGAGAAACTGGAATAAATTCCAGGAATATCTCCTGTTCACGGGAAGACAGTTTTATAAATATGTGTGTTAAATCATACTTCTGTAAATCTTTTATATTCTCAAAAAATGCTGCTCTGTCTTTTTGCTGCAGAGTGTATGTAACACTATGAACAAGCTGATTTAAATTTTGAACCATTTTATTCTGTCTCCTTAGCTAAAGCAGTATATTTTCATTTTCCAAACGCTGTAAAATAACCTGAACTATGAAAGCATCGTCCAATAAACCTACAGGCAGCAGATAATCAGGAAGCAGGTCTGTCGTAACTATAAAATAAATAAGCGCAGCACCCACGAGAAGCTGACTCTTCAGAGTTCCTTTATCATTTATAAAGTACCGGTACATCATCTTAAGCTGCTCAGTATATTTACCGACACCTGATGTTTCTTCTATTTTACCGTCAAATTCAGAACGGATTTTTGCTCTGCCTTCGTCTGTTCCGCTGTACGTTTTAAAATATGATATTTCCTCATTCACACGCTTATATGAGATGCTTTCTTCAATATCCGTCATATCATTTACTACTTTTTGTACAGCAATCCATGTCTGTTCCAGTTCGTCCTTCACTGCACCTCTAAACCCGGCAGACTCTAAAAGAAAATCGAAGTCCACAGATAAACTGTCCGATAATTTTTGAACATGATTAATATTTGCTTTTCGTTTACCATTCATAATTTTTGACAGCGTTGCATGATCTATATTAACAACTTTACTGAACCTTCTTAATGTCATTTCACGGTGCTTCATTTCATCTTTTATAAACTGCTGGAGTTTTTCCTGGTTATTCATAATGGCCTCTTCTTTCATTATCTTCAATATCATAAATATTATTAGAGTGGTGACACAATGTCAACAAAGTGTTAGATTAGGATTAATTGATTTTAAAACTTAAAACAAGAAAGAAGATTATTATGAAAAAAACATTCAGCATCATTGGCGGACTATTTTTATTACTGTATATTTTTATTGCAGCAGGCGTCGTTACCGGCCGGCAATGGGTTGAAAGTCTCGACATGTATTTTATCCGGACAATACAAAGTACAGTGACTGAGCCGGGTGCATCAATAATTTCAGTACTGACGGATATCGGAGGCACCGAGGCGATTGTCGTTCTCACCCTGGCTGTGACGATTACATTGTTTATTAAAAAGATGTATACGGCAGGGATGTGGTTCGGTTTGACTATCTTAATCAGTCCCGGTATTTTCGTGCACGTAATGAAACCGATTATCGGCAGAGACCGCCCTGAGTTCATGAGGCTGGCTGCAGAGTCTACACACAGTTTCCCAAGTGGTCATTCAACCGCTTCCACTGTCTTTTACGGAATTCTCGGCCTGATACTTATTATGTCGGTTCAAAAAATCTGGAAGAAAGTTATCATTGCCGTTATGTCATTCACAATTATTCTGTTTGTCATGAGTTCCAGAATTTATCTCGGCGTACATTTTCCAACAGATGTACTTGCAGGGTTTTCATTCGGTGCAGCAACAGTACTGCTGTCACTCAGCCTGTATCATCTGGTCCGTCCAAAGTTTTATCAGTGGCTTAAGAGTAAGGATATTCACGATAAAAGTCCGTCATTATTCAAATAAAAAAGCACTGCCGGTTACGGCAGTGCTTTCTTTGTGTCTTATTCTGGGAATGTTACATTTTCAATTCTGACGATACCAACCGGATCAAGTTCAACACCTTCTACAAGCGTATTGTTTACCCCAATTCCAAGTTCACCGTAGTATAACGGCGTAATCGGCAGGTCTTCCATGAGAATTTCCTGTGCTGTTGCATATGCTGCTTCACGTTCGCCTTCCTCAGAAGTTTTCTGTCCTTCTTCAAGATAGCCGTCAAGCTCAGGATTGGAATAGTTCCAGCGGTTACCCGATCCTACTGAATCTGTGTGGAACATCGGATACAGTCCGTAGTTTGGATCCCCCGTTACTGTAATCCACTGAAGCATGAACATATCATGGTCACCCTGATCTGCCATTTCTAAAAATGCACCGTGTTCATATTGTTCAATTTCAACATTGATGCCAAGCTCACTAAGTGATTCCTGAATAATCAGTGCAATATCTCTGTTCTGTTCAGAGTCAGATGTCCAGATGACTGTATCAAAACCGTCCGGAACACTTGAATCAGCCATATATTCTTTAGCTAATTCAATATCGTATGGCACTTCTTCCATATCAGCATTATGTGCAAACACTGATGGAGAAATGTGGTTCTTCGCATGAATCCCGCGGTCATTTAACACACCGCTGATAATCTGTTCTCTGTCGATTGCATGTGAGATTGCTTTTCTGACATTCTCATCATCAAACGGCTCTTTCTCGTAGTTAAATGCTACATAAGTCATCGACAGTCCGTCCTGATCGATAATGTCTGTATCATTGTGTTCACGTACGCGGTCCATCGCTTCTGTATCAACGTTATCCGTAATACCAATACCGCCTGTTTCAAGTTCTGCAAGACGTGCTGAGTTTTCAGGAATAACGCGGTACGTTACAGTATTGAACTCACGCTCGCCGCCGTGGAACTCTTCGAATTTCTCAAGAACGATTTCGTTACCCGGAATACGTTCCTGAAGTTTTAAGTGACCTGTACCGTCAGGTTTTTCAGTAATAACAGCCCCGACGTGAGAACCGATTTCCTGAGATACCGCTTCAAACTCTTCGCCGCCTTCTTCACGCAGCTCGTAGTATTCTTCAAGCGTTACATCAGAACCGGCTTCATCCAAAGCATTCTGATAATCTTCATCAATTACTTCCTTACTTAAAATTCCCGCTGTGTTGTGAGCCAGATGACTTGGCAGCGGTGTAAACGGATAATCTGTCGTAAGGACAATTTCATGGTCATTTACAATTTCAATATCGTTAATCATCTCAAACATAAATGCGACTGATGAACCGACTGACGGGTCCATTACACGGTCAAGTGTCGCTTCAACATCTGCCGCTGTAAATTCCGAGCCATTATGGAAAGTAACATCTTCTTTAAGATTCAGCGTCCATTTATCTCCATCCTGTTCGAATGAAGTTGCAAGACCTTCCCCAAACTCCATATCGACGTTCTGTTCGACAAGTGTGTCGAAAATCTGCGTGCGCAGCTGTGCTGACGGAATATCGTTGGACACGTGCGGATCAAGTGATACCGCTTCGTTTATCATCCCAATAACCAGGTCCCTTCCGCCGGAGTCAGCAGCTGAGTCTCCTTCTGCCGCTTCATCCACATCGCTGTCATCGGTACATGCTGCCAGTACGAGAACCATTGTGAAAAGCATTAAAACCCACAATTTTTTTTGCATAAATACTTTCATCCCCTTTGTATGTATACGCTTACAATTGAGTATACCTTTCGGGAACCGCAATTACAAATGGATTTTTAAAAATTCAGTTAATTTATAGTTGTAATTCTGAAGCTGCTTTAATAAATGCTTTGAATATTTTCCGGGATGCTTCATCGACTAAGTAAGTGCCTTCCGGATGCCACTGCACACCAATGACAAAGTCATGTTCTGTGCTCTCCACCGCTTCGATAATGCCGTCTTCTGTCCCTGCTGATACCTTCAGACTTTCAGCCGGAGATTTATTCGCCTGATGGTGGAAACTGTTTGTTCTGATCTCAGTTGTCCCGACTATCTCATGAAGCTTTGTGCCCTCTGTTACTGTAACTTTATGCGATAAATAATCTTTCCGGGCATCCTGATTATGCTTTATTGTCCTGTCGCCGTGCTGGGAATAAATATCCTGATACATAGTACCGCCGAGGTGTACGTTTAAAATCTGTGCACCGCGGCAGATTCCGAGAATCGGTTTGCCTGCTTCAAGCGCATATTTAATTAATTTCATTTCATATAAATCCCGTCCCGGTTCAATCGGACCGATTTTCTGATGCGGACTTTCGCCGAAAAATGCAGGTTCAATATCATCTCCGCCGGATAACAGCAGACCGTCGATATTTTCTATCTGCTTTTTAATTAATTTCTCATCTTCCACTTTAGCCAGTATTACCGGCACTCCTTTTTCACCTGAAATTGCGATGCTGTAGTTTTCCGGCAGCCTCAGCCCCTCGCTGCTTATAAATGTTGTTACTCCAATTACCGGATTTTTCATACACCCTTCTCCTTATATTTACATTTTCATTAGATGGTATCAGAATATTTAACATAAAAAAAGAAAACAGCAGGTTATTTACCTGCTGCTTTCACAAAACTTTTTATAATATTCTGCGAGGATTCGTCTGTATGGTAACGTTCCTCAGGATGCCACTGCAGGCCGATAACAAAACCATGCTCTGTACTTTCTATCGCTTCTATAATGCCGTCATTTGTTTTGGCGGCAACATGGAATCCGGGTGCAACTTCATTCACTGCCTGATGATGATTGCTGATTGTAAATATTTCTTCCTGTTTAACAATCTCATACATCTTGCTGTCTTTTTTAATAATAACTTTATGAGTGAAATGTTCTTTACTGTCATTTCTCTGGTGTTTAATCAGGTCTTTATCTTCTATCTGACTGTATATATCCTGGTAAATCGTACCGCCTTCGTGAATGTTCAGCATGTGTGAACCGCGGCAGATTCCAAGTATTGGTATATCTCTTTTCAGAGCAAAATCGATAAGCTTCCATTCATACTCATCGCGTTCAGGTTCGACATTTCCAAGTTTCTGATGCGGATCCTGGTCGTATAACGCCGGATCGACATCGTCGCCGCCTGTCAGCAGCAATGCGTCTATATTGTCGACCTGTGCTTTAATTAAATCTTCGTTTTCAATCTCAGGCAGCAGCACTGGAACCCCGTGTTCTGAACTGATGACATCTATAAATCTTTTCGGGACTTCCTGATTATTTTTACCGATAAAAGTAGTAATTCCTATAAGCGGCTGCTTCATAATGATTCTCCTTTGCAATCTCAATAGCTATATATAGCCGAATTTAGCAGTGTTCAATCATTTTAAATGAAAAAATTCAAAAAATCACGGGATCAATATTATGGATAAAAAGAGCACATATCCAATTCGGATATGTGCTCTTTTTAATTAACATTACTTATTAAGCCATTCCCGCCCTGCAATAAGAGCTTCCTGCGGCAGTGTATGACCGTTCACCCACACTGTCGTTACAGCGGCGTTACGATCTTCAAATAACTTGATAACTCTTTCACTCTCAGACTCCGGTACGATAGGGTCTCCCTTACCTAACGACAGGAACACTTCCACATCGCTGAAGTCATGTTTCTTCTCAAGATCAGTTGGATATAATGGTGCAAACAGCATTGCTTTTTTAAATTTCTCTTCCTGCTGCAGCATTAATTGAATTGCAATATTCGAACCGTTTGAGAATCCGACGAAGATTACATCTTCCAGTTTAAAATCGTACTCTTTCGCTTTTTCTGCGATAAACTCATACAATTCATTGCCGCGGAATTCTAAATCTTCCCAGTCATAATTCCCTTCGCCAAGACGTTTGAAGTAACGGTTCATACCGTTCTCTTTAACGTTTCCTCTTATACTTAAAACGTTGTATTCAGAGTTCAAAGCTTGTGCAAGCGGTAATAAATCTGTCTCAGTGCCGCCTGTTCCGTGAAGTAATACGAATACTGGTGCACCTTTTTTATTTTCATTATAAATATGTTCCATAAATTAGCGCTCCTCATAAATTATTTTGGTCTTTCAATTGTAAACATACGCCCTATTTCTGCGTAATCATTGCCGGCCAGTCTGCTGACTGCAGCTAGCTCCTCAACATTGATATAGCCTTTTTCAGCATCGTAAATCGAGTCATCAAGATGGTAATGTTCTATTTTTAAAAATAAAACATCTGTCGTCGGTTCCGCGCCATCGTAAATAACGTGCGAGTCATAAAGACTTGTTTCGAATCTGACTTTTGCTTCTTTTAATCCCGGCGGACGAACTGAAACCGACTTAACGGGTGTAAAGTCTGCGTAGTTCAGTTCGCTGTCTCCCGGCGCGAGATTTGCAGCTGTTATGTTAGCGAGTTCGACATTCGATATATCAACGACATGAACCACAGCTTCTTTTTCAGTCATAATATTTCTAGTCGTATCTTTCTGTTCTCCGTTAACTCTCTGCACTGCAATCGACAGCATCGGCGGTTTATATGTGACAATGTTGAAATAGCTGAAAGGTGCCACATTCACAACACCTTCAGCTGATTTTGTCGATACTAGTGCGATGGGTCTCGGCACCACCGTACCGATCATTATTTTATTTTTTTCTTTAGTTGTTAAATCTTCATTTGAAAAACTGAACATCATTATCGCCCCTCAATTAAAGGTCTAACTTCGGCATTGTTCTTACATACTCTTCTCTTTTGTGTTCATACTGCGCTGGCAGCTGCAGTGAAGAACCAAGTTCTGTCTTGTCTTCATCTACATCGAATCCAGGTTCATCTGTTGCGAATTCAAAAACAACTTCTCCGCGTTCACTTGTATAAATAGACTTAAAGTAATTTCTGTCTCTGACTTCAGTAACACCGAAATTCTTGCTTTGAAGTAATGTCTGCCATTCTTCTAAAACTTCCAGGTTCGGTACAGACCATGCAATATGATGTACTGTTCCAATACCAAATCTTCCTCTTGGTTTTGGCGGAAGCTCAGTTACGATATGATGCTTCTCTTCACCAGCCGTTTCAAAGTGATAGTTTCTGTCATTAATATCGAGTTCACTTAAGCCCATTGTACGCACTAGTAATTCTTTTGTGCCGTCAGGGTTACCCGATAGTAAAACAGCACCGTGGAAACCGATAATATCTTTTGTCTCAGCTTCACTGTCACCCTCTACTAAAGCGAGCTCAAGTCCGTGAACATCGTCAAACTGCAGTGTATCTTTACCGAAAAGCTTTGTATGTTCAGTTTTGATATTTTGTTCTTTCAAATGATTTTCCCATTCAGTCATGCTGCCTTTAGGAATTCTGAAAGCTATTCTGCCAACTTGTCCGCTGCCTTTAACTCCCGGTCTGTCGACAACCCAGTTAAAGAACGTAATAATTGTTCCCGGACTGCCGTCATAGTCTCCAAAGTACAAATGATAAACTCCCGGATCATCGAAGTTGACTGTCTGCTTAACTAATCTTAAGCCGAGGACGTCTCTGTAGAACTCTATATTTTCATTCGGATCACCGACAATTGCTGTAATGTGATGAATTCTTTTAATTGCTTCCATTTATATTCTTCCCCTTTATTATTTACTTCTTGTAGTATCAAATGGTCTAATGGCTGCTTCAATCTGTGCGCGTTTCGGCTCTAAAAACGGCGGCAATGCAAGACTTTCACCTAATGTTTCGTACGGCTCGTCTCCCATGAATCCAGGTCCGTCTGTAGATAATTCAATCAGAATATGGCCAACGCGTGCATATAACGCTTCAAAGTAGAAACGGTCTACAAGTCCCGAGTTGCCGATACCCATCTTGCGGTATTTATCTTCCCACGCTGCAAGTGCTGCGTGATCTTCAACTCTGAATGACACGTGGTGTACTTCACCGTAACCCTGACGTCCTTCAGTACCTTCATCTTTACGAAGAATAACCTGACCGCCGTTACCGCCTTCGCCAACATCTAAAAGTATTACATTGTCTTCTTCAAGAACCGGTTTCATACCGTAAACTTCCTGAAGAACTTTTTTGAAATCATCGTAATAGCTTACTGTAATCTCAATCGGACCAAGTCCGTATACTGCTTTATCTTCTGGTACAGGACCGTTTTTCCACGGTTTGCCAGGCGCTACACCTTCGTTATTTTCATCCGAGAATAACTGATAGCGCTGACCGTCAGACTCTTCAAACGGCAGTACTTTTTTACCGAACAATTCTTGAATACCGCTATGCGTTACACCATTTTCTTCAAAGCGGTTTAAATAATACTCAAGCGCTGCATCGTTTGGCACTCTGAGTCCTGTTCTCGAAATCGAGTTAGTTCCTTTCGAACCTTTAGGATTATTCGGGAAATCAAAGAAAGTCATATCCGTACCCGGTGATCCTTCATCATCAGCAAAGAATGTGTGGTAAGTCTGAATATCATCCTGGTTTACAGTTTTCTTAACCAGACGCATGCCGACAACTTCCGTCATAAATTCATAATTTCTCATCGCGTTGTCTGTCATCGCTGTTACGTGGTGTATACCTTTTAAATTTTCATTAGTCATAATGTCTTCCTCCAAGTTTTATTTAAGCAGGCTTTCTGCGTGCAGCCCGATTCGTTTTAATAGATTGATTGCATCTGCTACTTCATCGTTATCCCACTCATCAAATATTGTATTGATCAATGCTTCCTGTTCTACAACTCTTGTGTCCATATACTCTTTACCATCATCGGTAATGCAGGCAAACATTACCCTTCTGTCTTCAGGGCATGGTTTTCTGTACAGAAAACCTTTCTTTTCAAGCTTATCTATAACGTAGGTAATACTGCCGCCGCCCATCAGTATTTTTTTGCCGATGGACTGGATAGGCTGATCTCCTTTGTGATACAGCAATTCCATCACTGCATATTCATTAAGGTTAATTTCTTTCTTTAAAAAATCCTGTTTAATAAGTTTTTGTACGGATTGCGAGGACTTTATAAAAACAGTAAATGCTTTTATACGTGCTTCTTTTTCATTCATGTCTGCACCTCCTTCAATTAGTTCAGTTTTAAGTATATTAAATTTAATCTATATATAGTATAATACTTAGATTTCGAAATATCAAGCGTTATATATTACCTCTGATATACTGTATGTTATCTGAATATTTATTGTATTCGAATAATAGTTATGCTAATGTTATGAAAAAATTACTTTTCTATATAAAGAGGGTTTGAAATGATTGCACTGAGAGAATTAACGACGATAAAAGATCTTGAACAGCTTGAAAAAATAGAACGGAATGTCTGGGATATGCCGCCGCTGCCAATACATCAAACGCTGACAGCAGTTAAAAACGGCGGTGTTATTATCGGCGCTTTTGATGAAGATACTTTTATCGGTTTCAGTTATGGCTTTACCGGATTTAAGGACGGTCAAACATATCTCGTTTCTCACATGCTGGGAGTAGAAAAAGAATATCGTTCCAGAAAAATAGGGGAAAAGCTTAAAAGAAAACAGCGGGAGATTGCCATTAATAAAGGATATTCATTGATACGCTGGACATATGACCCTCTTGAAACACGCAATGCATATTTAAACCTGACTAAACTCAACGGCATTTGTTCTGTTTATAAAGAAAATGCATACGGTGAAATGAAGGACAGCATCAACAAAGGGCTGCCATCTGACCGTTTTGAAGTTCACTGGCACATAGCAAGTGAATATGTATTAGAGAAAGAAGTCTCCGACTACAGCAATGCCGCTGCATTAAATAAAGTCAGTATTGCTGACAATCTGCCGGTCAGTACGATGTTTCACAATGAACAATTTAATGCAGAAGTATATTCTCTGGAAGTTCCAATGAATTTTCAGCATGTTAAATTTAAAAATTATGCACTCGCACTGGAGTGGAGAATAAATACCAGAAGTGTATTCCAGAAACTTTTTGCCGCAGGGTATGCTGCAGTTTATTTAATTCCCGGGAAATATACTGCGAAATATATATTTGTAAGAAAGAACACATTGCAACTTGGAGGTCATAGTTAATGAAAGATACTTTATTAAAAGATTATAATACTGAACTTAATTACGACGGTATCGATGGTAAGCGTCTTGCTGAGCGTCTCGATGCAATTTCAAAGATTGGGGTACTTCAAACCGGAGGCGTCAGCCGTCCCGGGTTTTCTCAGGAAGAGAAAGATGCGAAAGCCTTAGTGACTGAGTGGATGAACGATGCCGGGCTAACTGTTGAAACAGATGCTGTCGGCAATGTTTTCGGCAGACTCACCGGCAAAGACAATTCACAGTCTGTTGCTTCAGGTTCTCACGTTGATACTGTACCTGCGGGCGGTAATTTCGATGGTGTCCTGGGTGTACTTGCTGCACTTGAAGTTGCAGAAGCCTGGAAAGAAACAGGCTATATTCCCGATAAATCATACGAAATTATTATCTTCTCAGATGAAGAGGGTGCCCGTTTCTCCAGCGGTGTATTCGGCAGCCGTGCCTACATGGGTCTCGTTGACGATGAATTAATCGAATCGCTCAGAGACAGTGACGGTTTAAATTTTGAAGAAGTTCTCGAACAGTACGGTTCTTCATTACAGGATTTTAAAAAGATTCAGCAGCGCG
The DNA here is from genome assembly GCF_014207425.1 of Jeotgalicoccus coquinae. Classification (GTDB taxonomy): domain Bacteria; phylum Bacillota; class Bacilli; order Staphylococcales; family Salinicoccaceae; genus Jeotgalicoccus; species Jeotgalicoccus coquinae. Next base: position 190,329 of record NZ_JACHFF010000002.1, read on the forward strand.
ACTGGACGTTCTTCGCGGAAGCTCATATAGAGCAGGGTAAGCTGCTTGAGAAAAATAATCTTCCCGTCGGTATAGTTAACGGTATTGCAGGACAGGCATGGCTGGAAATTGAATTCAAAGGACTTGCCGGACATGCCGGCAATACACCAATGAACGATCGTCAGGATGCGCTTGTTGCTGCCGGACGTTTTGTCAGTGAACTTGAAAGCATACCGAAAATCGTCAGCAGTACCGCCGTTGCAACGGTAGGTAAACTCGCTGTCTATCCGAATGGTGCCAACGTTATTCCTGAATCGGTGAAGATGATTGTCGATATACGCGACATCCATGAGAAATCGCGAGACATGCTGCTTGAGCTCATATCAGAGCGGGCATACGACATTGCAAAAGAACGAGGTATCGACGTTACAGTAAGCCGTACGTCGCGTGTTAAACCCGTTCCTGTTGAAGAAACTTACAAAGATGAACTCCGCGATATATTAACAGATTTAAATATTGAAGCGATGGAGCTGCCGAGCGGGGCAGGTCATGATTCAATGAATATCGGACTCGAGCTGCCTGTCGCAATGATTTTTGCGCGCAGTAAAGCTGGCATCAGTCATAATCCCGCTGAATGGACTTCGCTCGATGACTGCGTTCTTACAGTACACGTACTGAAGAAATTCATTGAGAAACAAATGTCTAAATAATATAAAGAGCAGTGCGCATAAATTATGCGGCACTGCTTTTTTAGTTTCCTGTATTTTTAAACTGCTGTATTCTTGTTTTGATTTCATCTCTGACTCTTTGGAACTCGGTCCATTCTTTACCAGCCGGATCATCAAAGCCCCAATGTTCTTTTGTCACATGAGTGGGCAATATCGGACAATTCTGATCCGCGTCGCTGCACAGCGTAACTACTAAATCAGCTTCATTGATGATATCCTGCTGAATTAAATCAGATGTATTTCCGCTGATATCGATGTCGATTTCAGCCATCGCTTTAATCGCATTTGGATTCACACCGTGCGCCTCTATACCGCCGGAGTAGACGTTCCATTCAGACCCAAGTATCTCTTTGCCGAGGCCCTCAGCCATTTGGCTGCGGCAGGCATTTCCTGTACATACAAAGTATATTGTTTTTTTAGTCATAGCTATCCCTCACTTAAAATATTAACAGCGTAAAGTATAATCCGAGCAGTGTCATAATAAGCACCGGCGGAGTAATCAGTATGCCGATTTTAAAATACGTGCCCCACGATATCTTCATATCTTTTTTAGCGAGCACATGCAGCCACAGCAGCGTTGCCAATGAGCCGATAGGCGTTATTTTCGGTCCGAGATCCGAACCAATAACATTCGCATATATTAATCCTTCTTTAATAACATCCTGAGCACCTGTTTCGCTGATTGCTATCGCGTTAATCATTACTGTCGGCATGTTATTCATAATCGATGACAGAATAGCTGCAATTGCACCCATGCCCATTACTGTTGCGAGTAAACCGTACTCCGTAATGTTAACGATGACGTCTGCCAGTATATCTGTCAGCCCTGCGTTACGCAGCCCGAATACAACGACATACATTCCGATAGAGAATACAACAATATTCCACGGTGCACCTTTAATTACACGTGAAACACTGACTGCTTCCGATTTACGCGATGTAACGAGAAAGACAAGTGCAATAGCTCCCGCGATAAACGACACTGGCACAGCTATAAATTCACTCGCAAGATAACCAATCAGAAGCATGATAAGTATTACCCACGAGAATTTGAACATTTTTTCATCTTTCACAGCTTCGTACGGTTCTTTTAAGCTGCTGTCATCAAACGTTTCAGGAATAGATTTTCTGAAAAACAGCCACAATACGAGAATACTCGAAATCAGTGAAAAGATATTAGGTATTATCATATGCAGAAAGTATTCTATAAATCCGATATTAAAGTAATCCGCCGACACGATGTTCACCAGGTTGCTGACAATTAGCGGCAGGGAAGTCGTATCCGCTATAAATCCGCTGGCAATAACGAATGGAAAGATTACTTTCTCTTTCATATTTAAGTTGCGGACCATGGCCAGTACAATGGGCGTCAGAATTAATGCTGCACCGTCATTGGCAAAGAATGCTGCTACGACAGAGCCGAGCAGTGCGATGTAGATAAACATCTTCAGTCCGCTTCCGTTTGAAGCTTTCACCATGTGTCTTGCCGACCATTCAAAGAATCCTATCTCATCGAGAATTAATGAAATTAAAATTACCGCAACAAAAGTAAGAGTCGCATTCCAGACTATCCCTGTCACTTCGAGAATGTCTCCGAACGAGACCACACCTGTAATTACAGCGAGAAGGGCACCGGCCATTGCAGTAATACCAATATCCAGTCCTTTCGGCTGCCAGATTACAAAAATTAAAGTTATGATAAAAATACTAATCGCTAAAATCGTCATCAGCAGACACCTTTTTTCATCGTTTTGCATGCACAGTCCGCATGTGCTGCATTGGTAAGCTGCACACGGTCGGAAACGCCATTCAGCATTTCGTGATTGAGTTTATACATCACTTTATTGCCGTCTTTTCTCTTCGTTACAAAGCCGCTGTCCACCAGTATTTTCATATGGTGGCTGAGCGTCGGCTGTGAAAATTCAAAGTGTTCCAGCAGATCGCATCCGCATAGTTCTTCACACGAGAGTAAATCAAGAATTTCCAGGCGGCTGGAATCTGCTATTATTTTAAGCATTGATGCTGTTTCTTCGTAATTCATATGTATACCTCCATAATCTTTATATAGGCTATCATCTATATAGATAATTGTCTATATAATTTTATACAAATAAAGCTGTCCGGGACTGCCGGACAGCTCTTATATTTTGTTTATTTTTTAAACAGCTCTTTTTCATTCCATTTGCCAAACTTATAGTACAGATAGGCAAACACACTGCTGATAATAAAACTGACGCCCATTCCCATACCGACACCGATTTCCCCGAAGTACGAAGCAAACAGTCCCGATAACGGATAGCGCAGTATCCAAAAGGAGATGATATTCAGAATAAGCACCTGATACATCGCTCCGGAAGCTCTGACGATACCATTCAGTACGAAGTTCAGACCTAAAAACGGGTAGCACAGTGCCACTATCCTTAAGTAATTCGTCCCGAATTCTACAGCATCCGCATCCTGAATAAACATTCTGATTCCCGCTTCTGCAAAGATAATTACAACAACAGCCACACTCAGCATTAAACCGAAGTTATATAACGCAGCATAACGTGCAATCTGCTTCACACGCGACCATTGCCGTATACCAATGTTCTGTCCGGCCATAGCATTAACTGCCGTACCAAGCGCCATGGCAGGGAGCATAATTAAACTGTCGAGACGCTGTGCAGCACTGAATCCCGCCACACTGTCTGCACCAAACTGAGTCACCACACTCAAAATCGCTGCGATACCCGCATGAATAACACCCATCTGGAGTCCTGCCGGAATTCCAAGTTTTAGTATGAGACCCACTTCATATCGTGCAGGCAGTGTCGGCATTTTGAACGGCACCAGTTTACGTTTAACCGCCAGGTACACACTGTACAGAAATGCAATTGCCTGAGAGCCCACTGTAGCCATCGCTGCACCTTCGATACCGAGATCAAGCACAATCATAAACACCGGTGCAAGAATCGCATTAAGTATCACTGCTATAAAGACGATTCTAAGTGGTGTCTTACTGTCGCCAAGTGCTCTGAACACAGTATTGATGAAGTTGTAGCCAAACAGGAAAAACATCCCGAGAAGACTTATTTGGAGATATGACGCAGCCATATCCAAAATCGCTTCCGGTGTGCCAATAACTTCAAGCAGACTTTCTGCGAATATATAACCGATTACGGCAAAAACTGCTGACATCAAAGTCATAATAACGATAAAGGCATTTAAATAACGCTTCAGACCTTCTTCGTCTTTCCGTCCATGCTGCTGCGATAAAATCGTCAGCGCCGCATTATTCAATCCGAGAATGAACGACAGTATCGTGACGAGAATCGTCGTCGCAACCGCAACTGCACCCAGCGCTTCTGCACCGAGAACATTCCCGACCCACAGACTGTCGACAATCTGAAATGATGTCTGCAGCAGATTCGCCAGCATGATAGGCGCTGAAAATATAATCAGCGGCTTTAATATCGGACCGGAAGTAAAATCATTTTTCGTACTTTTCATTTTTTTCACCTGCTGATATGTAATTACTATAAAACACAATCTTAATATTATAAGATGAAGCTGCACAAAAAGCTAAGTATTGGTTCATATGTGCACCAGACAGGGTATATAAGCAATAACGATAACGAACGGAGGAAACATCTGTGAAGCGGGTTGGGTGGATAGTGATATTTCTGCTGGGATTAATTGCCGGATTCCTTATTTCAGGTTTTTTCGGTAATATATTTATATAGACAAGAAAAAACCGGACAACCACGTGTCCGGTCCTTTCGTTATTCTATCGGTTCGCTTCGAATATGGAATCTGACACCTCTCGGGCCCTCAACGCTGAACATACCGCCGATGCCTTTTACAACATCCAGCGTAATCTGCGTATGCTTCCAGTATTCATACTGCTTATGATTCATATAAAATGGTACACCTTCAATTTCACCGAGCTGCACATCGACATCTCCGATAATCATCATGCCTTCTTTCAGGCACATTGGACTGGAGCCGTCACAGCATCCCCCTGATTGATGAAATATTAAATCCCCATGTTCCTCTTTTAATTCTTTAATAAGTGATCTGGCCTGATCAGTCGCATAGACTTGTTCAAGTACTGCCAATTAGAAAAATCCTTTAGGTGACTCGCTGTAGCTTACCAGCAGGTTTTTCGTCTGCTGATAATGCGCAAGCATCATCTTATGGTTCTCTCGGCCAATACCACTCATCTTATAACCGCCGAATGCTGCGTGAGCAGGATAGTCATGGTATGTGTTAACCCATACACGTCCTGCCTGAATCGCACGTCCTAAGCGGTATGCTCTGTTCTGGCTGCGTGTCCATACACCTGCACCAAGTCCGTATAATGTATCGTTGGCAATTTCAATCGCTTCATCATCATCTTTGTACGTTGCCACCGCTAATACCGGTCCAAAAATTTCTTCCTGGAAAATACGCATCTTGTTGTTTCCTTTAAAGATTGTCGGCTCGACATAATATCCGTTCGCAATATCACCGTCTACTGATTTTATGTTTCCGCCTGTAAGCAGTTCAGCGCCTTCTTTTTTACCAATATCAAGATATGATGCGATTTTTTCCTGCTGTTCATTTGAAGTCTGGGCACCCATCATCGTGTTTGGATCAAGAGGATTGCCCACTTTAATCTGCTCAACACGTTTAATGACGCGCTCCATGAACTCATCAAAGATGTCTTCATGCACAAGTGCACGTGACGGACATGTACATACTTCCCCCTGGTTCAGTGCAAACATTACAAGTCCTTCAATTGCTTTGTCTAAATACTCATCATCTGCATCCATAACATCTTTCGCGAAAATGTTCGGTGATTTACCGCCAAGTTCAAGCGTTACAGGAATAAGGTTCTGACTCGCATTCTGCATGATGATACGTCCTGTAGTCGTTTCACCCGTAAAGGCAATCTTGTTAATATCAGTGTGCGTCGCCAGTGACTGTCCGGCTTCTGAGCCGAATCCGTTCACGATGTTTAACACACCTTCAGGCAGCAGGTCACCGATTAGTTCTGCGAGATGCAGAATTGTTGTCGGCGTTTGTTCTGCCGGTTTTAAGACGATAGAGTTACCCGCTGCGAGTGCAGGCGCAATTTTCCATGTCGCCATAAGCAGCGGGAAGTTCCATGGAATAATCTGACCGACGACTCCAAGCGGTTCATGATAGTGATACGCTACAGTATCGTTATCAATCTGGGAGATTCCGCCTTCCTGTCCGCGGATAACACCTGCGAAGTATCTGAAATGGTCGACCACCAGCGGCAGGTCTGCATTCAGTGTTTCACGCACTGCTTTTCCATTCTCAAATGTCTCAAGCACTGCAAGCTCCTCAAGATGCTCTTCTACACGGTCTGCAATTTTCAACAGGATATTGCTTCGCTCTGTAACAGATGTCAATCCCCATGACTTCTGTGCTTCACGTGCTGCCGCAACTGCTTTATCCACATCCGCCTGTTTTGAACGCGGTACTTTTGAAACGATTTCGCCGGTTACCGGCGATTCATTTTCAAAGTACTCGCCGTCTGCAGGCGGTGTCCATTTACCGCCGATGTAGTTTTCGTACTGTGATTTAATTTTGTACTTGGCGCCTTCTTTGTTCGGAAATTCAAATACCATTTTATTTCCCCCTTGTTTTGCTTGTTGATACTTTCATTCTACCTAATTCCGCATCTAAATGTAAAGGCTTTCAATTTACAGATAATTTAAAATCAAAAAAATTAAAGACGGGTATTTTCAGGCACCCGCCTTTAATTTACTTAACTATCATTACCGGAATACCAGCTCTTTTCGCCACTTTATGGCTTACACTGCCCATCATCATTCCCTGTAATGAATTCAATCCTCTATTGCCCAGCACTATAACGTCGTAATCACCGCTGTTCGAGACTTTAACGACCGTTTCATCCGGAATCCCGCGTTCGAAAATAACGTTATGACGGACGTTATTCGATTCGTATAAATCAATTATTCCGGACAATTTATCTTTTTGTTCATGAATCATATCTCCGCCATGAAGCACTGCATCTTTTGACTTTTCTATTTGAATTACATTCAGTATTGTTACCGTTGTATCTTTACTGATAAAATTCAGCGTTTCTTCAGCTGCTCTGTAACTGTTGTCCGAGCCGTCTGCTGCAAGCAGTACTGATTTATACATCGAAACTCCTCCTTATTTTACGTTAAATGTTGTTCATTCAGCTGGCTGAGTTCTTTAACAATTTTTCTGCTGTCTGCATTTAACTGATCAACGTATACCGTGTTTCCTTTATCTTCAAACTTTCTCACCATCGTATCTATTGCATTCACTGCGGAATCATCCCACAGATGAGCCTTCGAGAAATCGAGCAGAATATCTTTATCGTATGGTTTGAAATCAAGCTGTTCAATCATCGTATCAATTGAAGCGAAGAATACCTGTCCTTCAAAGTGGAAGACATAATGAGTTTCTGTCAGTTCCGATATTACTTTAACTTTTGAAATTTTTGTAGCAAAGAATATTGCACTGAAGAATACTCCCGCGACAACCCCGACTGCAAGGTTATTTGTAACGAGAATAATCGCAACAGTAATCAGCATAACGAAAGCATCTGTACGCGGTGCTTTCTGCATATACCTGAATGTTTTCCAGTCGAAGGTGCTGATTGTCACGACAATCATAATACCTGCCAGTATCGGCATCGGTATCTGCACTACAAAATCTCCCAAAACGATAATCATCAGCATTAAGACGAATCCTGCTGTAAACGTCGACAGCCTTGTTGTCGCACCGGATTTGACGTTAATTACGGACTGGCCGATCATTGCACAGCCGCCCATACCGCCGAAGAGTCCTGTAATGAAGTTTGCGATACCCTGACCGCGTGATTCTTTGTTTTTACTGCTGTATGTGTCTGTTGCATTATCGACAATTCTTGCCGTCAGCAAGCTCTCCACGAGTCCGACAATTGCCATTGATAATGAGAAGGGGAAGATAATTTTTAATGTTTCAAGTGTAAACGGCACATCAGGAATGATAAACGAAGGCAATGACTTTTCGATTGCTCCAAGATCTCCAACCGTACGCACTTCTGCGCCGAGGAATATATAACAAGCTGTTAAGACAACAATTGCGATAAGCGGTGCCGGCAGTTTTGTAAAAAACTTCGGCAATAAGTAAAGTATAATGAGCGTTACTGCTACATAAATATAAGTATCGAATGAAATACCGAAAATATGCTGCAGCTGTGCCATAAATATCATAATTGCGAGCGCGTTAACAAAACCGATCATTACCGAGTTCGGAATAAACTTTAACAGTTTCCCTACTTTTAAAATCCCGAGAATAATCTGGATAATTCCCATAAGTATCGTTGCTGCGAATAAATATTCCACACCGTACTCTCTGACGAGCGGAACAACCAGCAGCGCAACAGCACCTGTTGCAGCTGAAATCATTGCAGGTCTGCCACCTACTATAGAAATAATTACCGCAATCAGAAACGATGCGTACAGACCGACCATCGGGTCAACACCGGCAATAATAGAGAACGCAATAGCTTCCGGAATCAGTGCAAGCGCTACGACGATCCCGGCCATAATATTAGTGCCGGGCGCTGTTAACCATTCTCTTTTAAATTTTTCTATCATCTTTTCTCTCCTAAAATTAATTACTTACTCTAAGTATATCAGATGAAATATATGTAAATATTCATAAAATAACCGGATAAAATAGCATACATGTTAATTTTCATATAAAATGGTTATTAAGATTGTAATTTAAATGGAATATACGGGAGGGATAATATGAAAGCTGAACTGACAAAGTTTAAAGTAAAAGAAGGCAAAAGTCATGTAGTCGATGAGTGGATTGAATACATGCGCGATAATATGGACGATGTGCTTTTAAACCTTGAAGGTGAAAAAATGTATGTCGAAACAATTTTTCGCGAAGTCTTTATGGATGTTGAGTATTTATACTGGTACAGTATTCAGAGCGCCGACACCAGTGAAAAGATTGATGATACACACCTGGATGAAAAACATCTTGAATACATGAATGAATGCATAGATAAAACGTTCCGTCCTGCTGATATGGCGGCAGAAGTGGTAATGCTTCCGGAGCACTTAAGACAGCTGATCAGATAAATTTTTACTCACCGATTATATTGGTGAGTATTTTTTTCGATTTCTATAAAATTACCTGTCTCGTTTTTTTAATCTGAATATACATATCTCATTGTTTTCCTATATAATGGATGCAGAATATAGTTTTTTTAATATATAAAAGTGAGGACGTAATTATGAGAAAATTGGCAGATTTGTTATTAAAACGCAGCCTGCTGTTCATAGTTTTAATATTTACAGTGTCGATTGTCGGCGTGTATACTTTTTTAACTATCGATCAGCGTGAAATTCCGGAAACAGAAGTGAATTTAATTAACGTTATCACTGCCTGGCCGGGGGCAAATAAAGATGACATCGAAGAAAGTGTAACAAATATTTTAGAAACTGAAATGTTCAGTATCGAAGGTATTGAAGATGTATCATCCGTATCGGAAGATAACGTTTCAGTCATTACACTTTCTCTCAGTGACGGCAGTACTCCCGATAATGTGCTGAATGATGTCAACAACCTGGTTCAGAGCATCAGCGGTGATCTGCCGGAAAATGCTGCCCAGCCTGAAGTTGAGTCCATCACAAACGCGTTCCCGCTATTAAGCTATCAGATACATAGTGATTCCTTTGAAGATTTGGAAGCAGTCAGAGGAGACGTTGAAAGCTTAAAACAGGAAATTATACAGATGAACGGTGTCGACAGCGTAAGTATAAAAGGTTACCGCGACTCCAAATACGAAATTCAGCTGGACTGGGACGCTCTGGCAGAAGAACAGCTGAATCCAAATGAGATTATGAATGAAATCGACTTATCTCTGAACCCTGTCGTACTTGGCCAGGAGATCGAGGATGATGAGATTATACGTCTCGCATTTGAAGATGCCACTGCTCTCGATACACTCGGGCAGGTACGTGTCGGCGAAAACAAAGTACCGCTGGCGGATGTTGCAAGCATCGAAGCTGTTGAAAGCACACCGGATGATATCGTTCAGTACAACGGCAGCGATGCAATATCATTCACAGTTTTCCTGTCAAGCGGGGAAGATGTTCCTTCGGTATCCGAGAATATCGAAGCTGCAGTAAACGACGGCTTTGACAATATGCCTGACAATGTCACAGTCGATAACATTTCATCGGAAAGAGAAAACGTCGAAGATATATTTGTCGGCTTATACACATCTCTTCTGATTGCAGTTATCGCAGTAATTATCGGTACTTCAATCGGTCTGTCACTGTTCGGTTCGATTACAGTAATGGTAACGGTACTGATTTCAATATTTATCGGATTTATCCCTATACCGTTAATCGGTGTTGATTTAAACCAGATTTCTGTGATTGGTTTAATTATTGCACTCGGTATACTCGTCGATGACTCGATAGTCGTCAACGATAATATCGAACGCAGGTTTACGCTCGGAGATAGTAAAAGCGACGCGATTTATAACGGTGTGAAAGAAGTTGCACCATCAGTTATTGCATCAACAGCAGCAATCGTCTTTACATTCTCACCGCTCCTTTTCTTATCGGGTGCAAACGGCGACTTTATTAAAGCACTGCCAAGTATTTTAATTTCCACAATGATTGTTTCAACAGTACTTGCACTGACATTTATTCCTGCAATGCGCCAGGTCATTTTTGTCAGAAAAGTACCTGAACACCCGGGAATTCTAGGTAAAGCATTCGCATGGGGCGGTAAAGTTTATGCGGATAAAGTACTTCCTAAAGTATTAAAACGTCCTTTACTGACGTTCCTTGCGATACTTATTGTAACGCTGCTGTCAGTCGGACTTGTACGTTTCACACCGTTCGAGTTCTTCCCGGAAGCAGACCGTTCGGAAGTTACAATTGATTTAATCTACGATGAAGGACAGACAATTGAGAAGACACACGCAGATACACAGGAAATTCTTGATCACCTGCTTTCGGAAATGGACCATGTCGAAGGTTCATCAATCTTTACAGGTGACGGGCTTCCGAACTTGTTCGGGGCTTCTTTAGATCAATCCGGTGAAAACACTGCACAGATTGCGCTTCAAATTGATAAAGAAAAAATGAGCGCATCAGCAACTATTGATGAATACGAAGAACCGTTAAGAGAATCATTCCCTGAAGCTAAAATATTTATGAATACAATTATCCAGGGTCCTCCGGCGAGCGCACCAATTACAGTCGAGTTCTTTGAAAATGATCTTGAAACGCTCCGTACTGAAACAACTGCACTTACTGAGAAACTTGAGGAATCCGGAGATATCATTACTTCCAGTATCGGTGTGCCTGTGAACACACTTCAGTACAGCATTGATTACGAGGCTTTAGAAGAAAATGATATTTCTGTATCACAGGTTAAAAATGAACTGAACATGATTTCAGAAGGTATTCCGATGCAGGAAATTATTGAAGACGGCAGCAGTAAAGAGCTGTCACTGAAATATTCAGATGAGTTTACGCTTGAGAACGTCGATATTGTAAACATCGAAGACGGCCGTCCGGAAATGTATCCGTTAAGCGACTTCGTAACAGTATCAGAGACCGAAGATACGCCTGCCATTCAACATAAGAACGGGGAAAGAACTGCTGAACTTCAAGTGTATGCAGCTGATGAAGCAGCAACTGAATCGCTGATTAATGAGTTCAACGAAGAACTTGAAGGCAGCACTGAAATGATTGTCGGCGGAGAATCTTCTGATCAGACAGACTTCTTTGTTGAAATCGGTATTCTGTTCTCAGTTATACTGATTCTGGTTTACCTTGTTATCGCATTTGAATTTAACTCACTTATTCTGCCGCTGATTATTGTCTTCAGCATCTTCCTCGCAATAAGCGGGGGGATTATCGGACTGTTCGTGACACAGACGCCGATCAGTTTCCTCGGTATAATGGGGATGGTTTCACTGACAGGTATCGTCGTCAGAAACGCGATTGTTCTGATAGACTTTATCGAAATGCGCAGAAAAGACGGCAGCGTGGACGACATATATACAGCGATCTATGAAAGTGGACGCGCAAGATTCAAACCGATTATTTTAACAACTGTAACGAGTATACTTGCATTAATTCCTGTTGCTTTCAGCGGTGATGTTCTATTTGAACCACTTGCTGTAACAGTGATTGCCGGTCTTGCATTCTCGACACTTCTGTCGATGGTTGCAACACCTGCCCTGTATTACTTCTACTACAAGTTCAGATACGGAAATAAGAAATAATATCGAGTAAAAAGGACTTCCCATATGGGAAGTCCTTTTTTTATTTACCGGCTGCAAGATAGGGGAAGAATCCTTCTAAAAATGTTTCTGTTATTTATAGTACTCAATCTGCAGCTGTTTTACCTGCTGCGACAATTCTTCATCAGGCCCGTCGACTTCTGTATCATTAATGACTTCCTCAATACTCAGACCTTTCAGCGCACCGTGTTCTGTAAAACCCAGTTCTCTTTGCCATTCTTTTAGCTGTGCTGACGAGCTCACGTAAACAATGCGGCCAAGTCCTGCCAGTGCATGTGCCGATGAGCACATTGAGCAGTGTTCACCTGACGTATAGACTACAGCATTTTTGCGTTCTGCAGCCGATAAATTCTCGGCTGCCCATTTCGCAATGGCATATTCCGGATGTTTTGTCTGATCACCGTCTGCATCTCGGTTATGGTCTTCAAATAGTATGTCTCCTTCTTTTGACACGAGCAGTGAACCAAAAGGTGAATTACCTGTCTCAAGGGCCTTCTGTGCGAGTTTCACACTGCGTTTTAAGTATTTTTTATCGTCCTCAGTAATCATTAAATGACCTCCTGATATTATTTTTTGATGCTTTGAATAACGCCTGCCATTTCAATTGCCGCAGCAGCCGCTTCTGCACCCTTATTACCGACTTTCGCACCTGCACGGTCGATTGCCTGCTCGATATTCTCCGTCGTTATAACGCCAAAAATAACGGGTACTCCTGTAGACAGTCCTGCATGGCTTATACCTTTTGCAGCCTCGCTGCAAACATAATCATAGTGCGTTGTGCTGCCGCGGATAACACATCCGAGCGTTATAACGCTGTCGTATTTACCCGTTTCAGCCAGTGTTTTTGCAGTCAGCGGCAGTTCGAATGCCCCCGGTACATATACTGAATCGATATTCTCATCTTTTACACCGTGCTTCAGCAATGTTTTATGTGCACCTTCTAAAAGACGGCTCGTTATAAAATCATTAAATTCTGCAGTCACAATCGCTATCTTTAAGTTTTCACCGTTCATTGATTTATTTAATTCGTTCATTATTATTTCCTCCTATAACAGATGTCCCATTTTTTCTTTTTTAGTTTTTAAATAATCCTTATTGTAAATATTCGCAGTAACGATATGTTCTCTGGAGTGCACTGTAATGCCCTCATCTTCGAGACCTTTTATCTTCTTCGGGTTATTGCTTAAGAGCGTCACTTCATTGACGTTTAACTGTTTCAGCATATCGGCTGCCTCTTCATATGTGCGGAGATCCGCATCGAAACCGAGGTGTTCATTTGCACTGACTGTATCGTAGCCCTGTTCAATCAGTTCGTAGGCTTTTAATTTATTCGTCAGACCGATACCGCGGCCTTCCTGACGCATATACAGAATGATGCCGTCTTCCTCGCTCATAATCTCCATTGCCTTATCCAGCTGGTCACCGCAATCGCAGCGTGCGCTCTTAAATACATCACCTGTCAGACATTCAGAATGAATACGTACGTTCATATGCGGTTTAATATCTCCGTGTACGAGAGCAAGGTGCTCTTTGCCTTCACGGTCAACGAAGTCATACATTTTAAAATGTCCGAACTTTGTAGGCAGGCTGATTGTGCTCGCCAGTAATACAGTCTGCTTTTGCAGCATGTATTCTTTTAATGCTTCAATCGTAATCATTTTTAAACCGTGCTTTTCTTTATAAAACTGCAGGTCATCGACACGCGCCATCGTACCGTCATCATTCATAATTTCACAGATGACTCCTGCTGGTTTTGCTCCTGTCAGTTTCGCAAGATCCACTGCAGCTTCTGTATGACCCTGACGTTCTATAACGCCGCCGTCTTTAGCGATTAAGGGAAATACATGTCCCGGACGGTTAAAACTTTCATGTGAAACATTACTGTCAGTAAGAGCAGTTATTGTGTCGTAACGTTCAAACGCACTGATGCCCGTCGTTGAAGTCACATGGTCTATCGAAATAGTAAATGCCGTCTGATATTCGTCACTGTTATGTTCAGTCATCGGAATGAGGCCAGCTTTTTCAGCAATCGCTTTTGAGACCGGTGTGCAGATCAGACCTCTCGCATGCGTTGCCATAAAATTAATTGCTTCTGCATCGATAAACTCCGTTATACCGACAAGATCTCCTTCGTTTTCTCTGTCTTCATCGTCGACAACGATAATCAGTTTTCCCTCTTTTAAATCTTTTAAGGCACTGTCAATTGAATCAAACATGTCTGCCACCTGCTTTCTCAAAATTAAGCAGATGATCGATATGCTTAATCATCATATCCGCTTCAATATTTACAATATCTCCTGCAGATTTTTTCGAAATCGTCGTCTTCGCTTGAGTTTCCGGGATAATGTTCAATATAAAAGTATTCTCTTCCGGTTTGATATCAAATAACGTTAAACTGATGCCGTCTATTGTGACAGAACCTTTTAAGATCATATATTTCATCAATGCCCGGCTGCATTTTACCGATAGTACCAATGCATCGCCGTCATTATAAATGTTTTCAATCAGTCCCATACCGTCAACATGGCCCGACACTATGTGCCCGCCTAGGCGCTGGTCCAGTCTCATCGCTCGTTCCAGGTTAAGTATATCGCCTTTTTGAACGTCATATAACGACGTTACACTGCTTGTTTCATTAACGATTTCAACGCAAAATGAGCGCTCCTGAAGCTTTGTAATGGTTAAGCATGCACCGTTAACTGCGACAGAGTCACCTATATTTAAATCGTCAAAAAGAGTGTTTTTTATTTCCATTTCAGTTAATGCAGATGTTTTATTAATAGAGAGTACTGGTGAAGTTTGTTCGATTAATCCTGTAAACATGCTGGAGTCCTCCTGTAAGTAAGTTTGATGTCCGACTCGAGCTTTTCAACATGATGTAATATCAAATCCAGCTGACCGGAAGGGTCACCTTGATGGAGCTGATATTCAGAATAACCAAATATTTTCGGGGCAATGTAAATGATGAGGTCATCGAATAATTTTTCGTTTAAAAATTGAGTGTGGATGGACGAACCGCCTTCCACTAAAAGTGATGCAATATTTTCTTCATATAATATATGAAGTATTTCAGTTAAATTATAATTTCCAAAGAAGATTTTTGCACTGTCCTTAAACTGTACATTCTCTTCGTTACTAGTAAATATAATAGGCTTATGCGGATGATCGAATATATTCATATCCTCGCGCAGTGTCTGAGAACCGAGCAGAATAACCGGCACCGGGTGTTTATCGTTTTCAGATAAACGGGTCGTTAAGCGTGGGTCATCATTTAACAATGTATGGGCACCAATCAGTATACCGTCGTGATGCTGCCTTAAATTGTGCACGTCACGCCGCGATTCATCGTTGCTGACCCAGTGGCTGTCACCATTCTTATGTGCAATTTTACCGTCGAGGCTCATCGCACTCTTTAATGTAATGAACGGACGCTTATTTGCGAGTTGAATATTAAACGGACGGTACATTTCATCCACCTCAGTATTATTAAGATGAATCGTTTCAATACCATGACTGTTTAATACCTTCAGTCCGTCTACTTTATCATTCGTATCCCGGTACGCGTAGTATACGCGTTTAATACCCGCTTCAATAAGCGCATCGGTGCATGGCAGGGTTTTGCCATGATGAGAGCACGGTTCAAGTGTAACGTAGATGTCCGAACCAGCTGCGGATTCACTGCAGCTGTTCAATGCTGCACGCTCCGCATGAAGCTCTCCTGCTTTTAAATGCGCGCCGTAGCCGATGACCCTGCCGTCTTTAACGATAACAGCACCTACCGGCGGATTCATTGCCGTTTGACCGGCTGCCATATTGGCCATGTTAACAGCCATATTCATATATGTGTTCAAGTTTTTACCTCCTGAATAAAAAAATAGCACCGTCGAATAAACTTATCCGACGGCGCTAAAAAAATGTATGCTGAATTAACACAGTGTTTCACACAATGTTAAATAAACGTATACAAAATGAATTAAAAAGACATTTTTACGCTGCTACATTATTCTCTCTCCCATCCAGACTTTAACTGTCGGCTTCAGAATTTAACTGAATCAGCCATACGGTATAAATACCGTACAGGTCGCGGGCTTTCTAAAAAGATTACCGCCGGTTGGGAATTACACCCTGCCCCGAAAGAATAGTATTCAGTTGAAAAACTCTTTCTAAAATATAGTACATTACTATGGTAAACGCAATGTATTGATATTTCTGACTATTAATTCTCTGCTTAATACTATGAATTTAACTGCTAATCAATTGAAGTTAAAGCATCATAGAATGTTTTTATCACATTTGATTTAAAAACGATATTTCATTTATTATCAGATATGTTCTAATCTTGGGTTATACATCAATAACAGGGGGAATTGTAAAATGACAAACTATGAATATGATTTAGTTGTAATCGGATCCGGTAACGCAGCATTAAGTGCGGCGGTCTCAGCAAGTGAAGATGACTTAAAAGTACTCGTTGTCGAAAAGGGGCCGCAGCACAAACGCGAAGGCAACTCATTCTTTACTGATGGAGCAATCCGATTCGCATATAACGATCTTGACGGTTTAAGTAAGGTTGTAGACAACTTATCTGAAGAAGAACTAAACTCAATTGAATTACCAAAATATGCAACAGAGGATTATCACGGCGACTTAATGAACGTTACTAAAAACGAAAGCAACCCAAGTCTTGCTGAACATTTAACAGGCAAGTCATATGAAACAATTCTTTGGATGAAAGAACAGGGCGTAGAGTTCCAGTTAAATGAAAATCAATTCTTTGAAAAAGACGGAAAGAAATCATTCTGGGGCGGTCTGCCTGTTAAAACAGTCGATAAAGGTATCGGTCTTGTAAAATCATTATTCAAAAAAGCAGAAGAGAACGGTGTGGATTTCTGGTACGCATCACCAGCTGAGAAGCTTGAAAAAACAAACGGAAAAATTACAGGTGTTCACGTAAACAGCGAAGAACACGGTAAAGTCCTTGTTAAAACTAAAGCAGTAGTATTAGCGAGCGGCGGATTTGAAGCTGACAAGAAGAAACGTATGGAGCACCTCGGCAAAGAATGGGAAAACGCAATTGTCCGCGGAAGCGAGTACAACACAGGTGACGGTATCACAATGGCACTTGAAGTCGGTGCAGTAAAAGCAGGACAATATGACGGCTGTCACGCACATACTACAGACTACAACTCACCTAAAACTGGTGACTACAGCAAACCTGGTGACATCTATAAGAAATCATCATATCCATTAGGATTAATCGTTAACGTTGAAGGAGAACGTTTCGTTGACGAAGGTGCAGATTTCAGAAACTACACTTACGCAAAATACGGTAAAGAAACTCTGAAACAGACTCAGCAGAAAGCATTTCAGATTTACGATTCTCAGGTGAGAGACATGTTAAGAGTAGAGTACAACCTGGAAGAAGCAACAATGCTGACAGCTGACACTATTGAAGAACTTGCAGTGAAAATGGGCGTTGATAAAGAAAATTTCCTGGAGACAATTAACAGCTACAACGATGCAGTTCAGGACGGCGACTACAACCCGAGTGTTAAAGACGGTAAAACAACAGTCGGCTTATCACCGAACAAAACAAACTGGGCGCTTAAGTTTAACGAAGGTCCTTTTTACGCTTATCCAATTACTTGCGGTATCACATTTACTTTCGGTGCAATCAAAGTAAACAACAAATCAGAAGTACTGGATGAGAATGATGAACCTATTGAAGGGTTATATGCTGCAGGCGAGATGGTCGGAGATCTTTTCTACCATAACTATCCCGGCGGTTCAGGCTTAATGTCAGGATCTGTATTCGGAAAAACTGCAGGTGACTCAGTTAAAAACTATCTTTCTACAGCAGCACAGAATTAGACATAAATTAAAAAGGAAAGCATCCCCCCGATGCTTTCCTTTTTTTATTTGATATTTCCCCACGAGCGCATATGTTCAATGAATTTTTTTACAATAACCAGATTTTCGTAGTCCTCATTGTACATTATCCATGTATCTCTTTTTATTAAAGCTCCGTCTTTCGATTCAACTTTTGATTTATACAGGTTCTCCTCTTCTTTTAAACAAATTTCAGGCACAATAGAATATCCTAAACCACTTTTTACTAATTCCTTACACGTATCAAGACGATCTACTTCCATTTCTATACTTGCCGGCGAAGCAAATTCAGTCGTCCACCAGCGGTTAATAATCTCTTTAAGAGAAGAATCTGTTTTATAATCTATCTGCTTATATGAAGGTAATTCTTGCACATTAATTTCGTTTTGAGAAATAATATACAGCGGTTCCTGATTTAATAAATACTTCCTGCTTTGCCATTGATAATCTCTTCTAAGAATACCAATATGAACTGATGAATCGTTTAACATCTTATATACATCTGAACTCACACCTGTTCTAACATTAAAACGTACTTCAGGATATTTATTTGAAAATGATTTGAGCAGGTTAGGCAGAACATATTGAGCAAAGTTACTCGATACACCGATCTTCAGTGTGCCCGATATTTCTTCACTCATATTATTAATATTATCTTTAACCACCTGAAGCTGCTGCAGCATATCTTTTGCATATTTAACGAGATATTCTCCTTCAGACGTAAATTCAATACCTGTTTTCGTTTTAAAAATAAGCTCGGTTCCTATTTCTTTTTCTAAATTTTTCAAACGATAACTTAATGAAGGTTGCGAAACATATAATTTCTCAGCTGTTTTCGTAATATTCTTCTCTTCATAGAGCAATTTTAATATTTTCCAATCCTTCTGATCCATCGGACCACCCCTTTTTAATGCTTTAAAGACTATAATTCACTCTTCATGTTATCAGATTTTTCTATCGCATAATGTAAGAAGTTAACAATTTGTTTATATAGTACCCAGTTTCTCCGGTTAAAGATATACTGGAATTAATAGATATTCTTTAAGTTGAATCGATATATTCAGATTGGAGATGGATAAACATGATTTCAATTGATAAAGACCTGGAATTTGAATTAGGAGAAGTCACACGCAGGACACACAATATGGGTATTCCTGTCATGATTATTATTGAAGGCGCTCCTGCATCGGGTAAATCACGGTTATCAAACGCCTTATATATGTCGCTCGATGCGAAGTATACAAACTTCGTCGCCACGCGTCCGCCGAGAGAAGCCGATTTAAGGTATCCTTTCCTTCACCGCTACTGGTATCATCTTCCGAAAGACGGCAATATTAATATTCATTTCAGAAGCTGGTACTCGCAATTAATAGAATACAAGGATTATAATATCAAGCGCAATATTAATACTGACTTCAAATTGATTGAAGAAGATATGAAGAACTTTGAAGAAACTTTAACAAACAACGGCTATGAGGTTTTAAAATTTTACATTACTACGGATAAAGAAGTCCGGGAACGTCATATTCAGAAGCTGAAAGATAACCCTATGCTGAAATGGAAAGCTGAAGAATTCCAGAGCCGCCTGCAGCACCATGACTATGATGAAGAAATGGAATACTTTCTGCAGGATGAGACAGTTTCTCCGTGGACTCAGATTGATTTTCATAACAAAGAAGATGCCGCAAATACTTTATACTCTGCGATCATTACTCGTTTAAAGAAACGTATTAAAGCTGAGCATAAAAATAAGCCAAAGACCGAAGGCAGGTTCAGCGATAACTTTAAAACTGACTTGTTCACATTTGATTTTGATAAAGAAACTATCCCAAAGCATGAATATAAAGAAATACTGCCGGATTTACAGGCAAGAATGCGTGAAATTCAGTTCCAGCTCTATCAGGAGAAGATTCCGCTTGTCTTGGTTTATGAAGGAATGGACGCTGCCGGCAAAGGCGGTAACATTAAACGTACGAGAGCACTCCTTGATCCGACGGGCTATAAAAACAATGCTATTGGTACCCCGACTGATATCGAGCTTGCCCATCATTACTTATGGCGGTTTGCGAAACGGACACCAAGAAGCGGCCACATTGGATTTTTTGACCGCAGCTGGTATGGACGGGTTCTCGTCGAACGTGTAGAAGGTTTCGCTTCACAGGATGCATGGCAGCAGGCCTATGAAGAAATCAATGATTTTGAACAGTCTCTGCATAATTCTGGAGCCATCATAATTAAATTCTTCCTGTCACTGGATAAGAATGAGCAGCTCGAACGGCTTAAAGACCGTGAGGACACGCCTGAAAAACAATGGAAGATTACAGATGAAGACTGGCGAAACCGTGAGAAATGGGATTTATACCTGGAAGCTTCTGAAGATATGATTCGTCAAACAGATACTGACTATGCACCGTGGATAGTCATACCGGCAAACGATAAGCGTTATGCTCGTATTACTGCATTGAAAACTATTATAAAAATATGTGAAGAACGTTTAGCAGATGGGAATAAAAGAGTATAATAGAATTGTTGTGACATAAAATCAAGGGGGAAAACATCAATGAAATACGTATTTTTAACAGGTACTAACAGAGGTCTAGGTGAAGCGACTGCAAAAATATTCAAAGACAGTAAAATTATCAGCATTACAAGAAGCGGTGTGGAAGAAACAGGTAATATCCATAAAGCATTTTCAGTAGATTTCAGCGATACAGATGCGATGGAACATTTTGTGCCTGAAATCTTCAATTCTGTAGATCCAGATGAAACGGATGAAGTATATTTACTGAACGTTGCAGGTATCGTTGATCCTGTAAAAGCTGTCAGCAATTTATCATCAGATGATATGTTAACAAACTATAAAGTGAATGTGGTGGCGCCAACACTGCTTATTAAAGGATTCGTTAACCGCTTCAAAGACTTTGGCGGCGAAAAACGTATCGTTACTGTAACAAGCGGCGCAGCAAGAGGTCCGGTCGAAGGGTGGAGCGTATACTGCAGCTCTAAAGCAGCTGTAAACATGATACACAGCGTGCTGAACAAAGAAAACGTTCACCAAGGCAACAATATTAAGAGCGCGGTGTTCTATCCGGGCGTTATCGATACTGGCATGCAGGAAGTTATCCGTGCATCCGACATTAAAGAGTTCCCGAATGTGGACCGCTTTAAAGAATATAAAGAAACGAACAAGCTTGCGAAAGCTGAAGACGTTGCAGCAGCATTACATAAAGTAGTGACGCTGGAAGACTTCGGCAGCGAAGAAAGCTATGATGTAAAAGATTATATCTAAACAAAGAACGGGAGTAACGCATAGCGTTATTCCCGTTCTTTATATTAATACTGACTTAAATACTGTTCTTTTTCCCATGAGGTTATTTGTGCACTGTACATTTTCCATTCATAAGTCTTATTCTTTATAAAATGGTCGCATATGTGTTTACCCAGTGCTTCCTGAATGACTTCATCTGCTTTTAATGCTTTCAGTGCCGTATATAACGTTGTCGGCAGGTCTTCTACATCTTCTGCCTGACGTTCTTTTTGCGTCATCTCAAAAATATTTTCATCCACCGGTGTGGTCAGATCTTTCTGATTCTGAATACCGCTTAATCCCGCTTTTAATATTACTGCAGTCGCAAGGTACGGGTTTGCTGACGGATCCAATGATCTTACTTCCGCACGTGTACCCGCACCTCTTGTTGACGGAATTCTCAAGAGCGGTGTACGGTTACTCCCGCTCCATGCGATATAACGCGGCGCTTCAAACCCTGCGCTCAGCCGCTTATATGAATTCACCAGCGGATTACAGATTGCCGTATAGCCTCTTGCATGGTCTAGTAATCCCGCCATGAAGTATTTCATTTCTTCGCTTAGCCCATACTCATCATCTTTATCGTAAAACACGTTTTCACCATCTTTAAATAATGAGACATTATAATGCATACCGCTCCCGGCCTCATCGTATAGAGGTTTAGGCATAAATGTAACATGCAGACCGTATTGTCTGGCTACTGTTTTTGCCACCAGTTTAAACGTCTGAATATTATCACTCGACGTTACCGCATCACTGTATTTAAAACTGATTTCATGCTGGCTGGGTCCTGCTTCATGGTGAAACATTTCTACTTCAAAATCCATTTTCTTAAGTGTTTTTGCTATTTCACGTCGGCATCTTTCACTTGTATCTGTGATCGATACATCAAAGTAACCGCTCGTGTCATTCACGATAGTAGTGGGATTATTGTCTTTGTCCAATTTAAATAAATAGAACTCAGGCTCCGGACCAAGGTTAAATGCATCGTAACCCATGTCTTCCATTTCTTTAACAATACGCTTTAAATTACTTCTCGGATCTCCTTCGAAAGGCTCGTTATTGAAGTTATGCACATCGCAAATTAATCGTGCAACTCTGCAGTTTTCTTCAGACCATGGGAAAATACTCCAAGTATTATAATCAGGCTTTAAATACATATCCGATTCTTCAACGCGGACAAACCCTTCAATAGAAGAACCATCGAACATTATTTCCCCATCCAGTGCTTCTTCCAGCTGCTCAACAGGGATTTCCACATTTTTAAGTGCACCTAATATATCTGTGAACTGTAATTTCACATACCCGATTTTTTCTTCTTGTGCAATCTTTAAAATATCTTCCTTAGATATTTTACTCATTTAAATGACCACTCCTAAATATGTTTAACACATAAATCTTCTCTTAGTTTATAAACCCCATTGCCCGCGTGCTTAAACGGGTTTTTCATTTTTATTTTTTATTACAATAACAACAATGGCAGAAACTGCGAGTTCAATGCTGATAATCAGCAATGTAATATTTAAATTCATGTAATCACTGCCATTCTCCGAATAGATAGCATATAACGGCCAGATAATGACGAGCGGATATAACCAGTCTTTAAAATACAAGGCCGTCAGAACACCAATGGCTCCTGCAGCTGCCAGCATGATAATTGTCCATGTTAATTCATCCAGACCGATTATAGAATCGATATTATTATCATTCGTTAATTGGAAAACATTAACGATAGAGGCGACTGTTACCCAGGCAAAATAAACAGAGTAAGGAAAACGGTCAAACCAGCTGTAGTTCTGAGACGTAATTAAAATATGCATAATAATCAATGTAATCAGCAATGAAAAAATTACAATTACCGAAGCGAGTATCATTTGCTGAGTAAATACTAAAATCCAGGCACTGTTGAGTAAAAAGTTAATAATTGGCCAGTATTTAAATTTATATGCTGGAGAATCTTCCCATGTTTTCTGAAAGAACTGCTTAATTATCCATATAAATACTAGAATATATATTAAACCCCATATGGAAAACGCAAATCCTGCCGGCTGAATAATCGGCTGATTGTTATCTGCAACATTTCCAACTTTAGTTCCTACAAAGTAGTTCATCACTATCATTCATTACTATAAAAGCAGCTAAGTAACCTGCTGCCCATTTTCTCTGTGTACTCTTCAAATCACCTTTCTGTTATTAGTAATAAGAAAAGCGAGGGCATGCCCTCGCTTTTCTCTATAGTGTGATTTCAACGGGTTCCTCGTCATCATTCATAATTTTAATTTCGTCCGGCGTCACCTTTAGAACTTTCAGGTGCGGATTTTCTTTTGAATCAAAGAAGGTTTTATCCTGTTTTTCCCAGAGCCAGTCAATTGTATCCTGGTCATCAATTCGTTCCACACTGCCGCTGATTTCCACAAATGCATTGTTATTAGTATCATTAAAGCCAAGGAGTATATGAGCCTTCGGATTTTGTTCAAGTTCATCGTATTTAGGCGACTGGTCATTCGTTTTAGCATACAATGTCAGCCCGTCATTATAAAACCACATATAACGGGAATTCGGCACATTATCTTTCGCTGTGGATAAGACACCTATTTTTGACTCATCTAAAATTTCTTCTATACGTTCAATAACTCTTGACTGTTCCACAATATCACCCGTCCTTTAAATTAATCATTCTTTATGTACATACCACATATGATTTCTTTTATTCATAAAGGGTATAAATGAATATCGATAAAATGAACAGGAGGTAATTGATTATGGATGTTAAGGCAGAAGCGAAAAAACTCGAAGGTGACGGCTGGGAACTGAAAGAAGAGAAACTGGTTAAAAAGTTTAAATTCGATCGTTTTCTCGACGGTATCGAGTTTGTGAATATGCTTGCCCAGCAGGCAGAGAAAGAGCAGCACCATCCCGGTATCAGAATTAATTACACCACGATAACGGTAGTATGGACAACATTCTCCACACATGAACTTAAAGAGCGTGATATCGAAGGTGCGAAGGCAACAGACAAAATCTTCGGTTAAAATAACGGACTGCTCAGTTTTTAATGAACTCGGCAGTCCCGTTTTATATCTTTTTACTATAAGGATTTGAATAGATGAAGTATTTAATATCCGGAACAGTGACCGGATTAATTTCCGGCATGTTTTTATTTATCGTCTCTGCAGTAATTGAACGGCTGACTGAGCTAGAGCTGATGACACTGCTTCTGAATATAGATTTTCTGACAGCACATGAGTTTTATTTCGTGACAGAGGTACTGTTTCATCTCATTACTTCGGTTATCATTGCCGTGTTACTTAAGTTTATCTTTGTGAACTTTCAAAAGTTTTATATTCCGGCACTTGTATTCAGCTGGATGCTGACAAGCGCACTGTTTTATGTATTGGATTATTTAAGTATAGAAGAGATTAATTTATACGGCCTGCAGGGCTTTAATGTATGGATGTTTATACATCTGTGTTATTTCATTTTTATTTTTCTACTTCATAAAAAAGGTTTTTAACACACTGAGGGGGACATTATGAATAAAGAAGCAGTACCGTTATTAGAAGAGGTAAAGCAGATACGCCAGCAAGTCAGAAAAGACGGCAGAGAAATACTGGAGCGCTGGCAGCAGAGAGAAGTCCGTGAAGATTATAAGCACAGCCTTAAAAATCTCGCTTCCTATATGGCGTTCCGCCGGGAAGATCACAGGGACATACAGAATGCTTTAATACCGTGGGGTGTATCGTCACTCGGCCGTCTTGAACCCAACGTGCTCGGCAACCTCGATTCAGTAATTAAAACACTCGGTTACATTACCGGAGATATTCAGGATGATACTGAGTATTTTAAATACTCCGGCTCAACAGACCGAAAAAGTCTGCTTGAAAAAAATACCTCACACCTGCTCGGCGAACGTAACGACCATCGTCATACGCAGATTATGGTAACGATGCCTGCGGAAGCAGCGAAAGACTATGAGCTGGTTAAAACGCTGATTGAGTCCGGCATGAATGCCGCACGTATCAACTGTGCTCACGATGACGAGAATACATGGAGACAGATGATTAACAATATCAAAGAAGCGTCAGGAGAAACGGGTAAATCATGCAGAATACTGATGGATATAAGCGGACCGAAAGTCCGTATTAAAACACTGCTGACTTCTAAAAGAAATCCTAAACTGAAGGCAGACGAGAATTTTCTGCTGTCCAATCAGGAAGCAATGGTGCTCCCGCAAAAAGTCAGCATAGCGATTAATACTTCCGTGCCGGAAGTACTTAAGAATGTGGATATCGATCAGCTTATTAAAATAGATGACGGACAGGTTGAAGCTGTCGTCACGGAAATTCAGGATGACGGCTTGATATGTAAAGTAAAAAAAACATCAAAACCAAAAGGTGTTAAAATCAAAACCGAAAAAGGGATAAACTTTCCGGTCCTGGATATGAATTTAAACGTCCTTACAGAAAAAGATATGACAGATCTCGATTTCGCAGTGGAGAACGCAGATATCATCGCATTTTCATTCGTAAAAAGTGCTGATGATATGAAGTATATTGAAGATACACTGCAGAAGAAGCTCCCGGAAGATAAAAAAGATATGCCGATTATCGCTAAAATAGAAACAACAGAAGCAATTGGTGAAATACCCAATATTATTGCAGAAGCAGCATCAGCCAGATCATTTGGCATCATGGTCGCCAGGGGAGATCTTGCTGTTGAAATAGGCTATGAACGACTCAGTGAAATACAGGAAGAACTGCTGTGGATATGTGAAGCAGCCCATACACCGATTATTTGGGCGACGCAGGTGCTGGAATCGCTGATTAAAACAGGTATCCCGACACGTTCGGAAATTTCCGATGTTGTGGCCGGTGCACGTGCTGAATGTATTATGCTGAACAAAGGAGATTACATCGTCGACGGCGTGAAAACGGTCGATGATATTCTGAGTAAGAGTGATGACCATAATTATAAGAAAACAGCGATGCTCCGCGCACTGAATATATCCAAAACAATGTTTGAATAAGATCATGTGCGTCTCAAAAAGGGGCGCATTTTTTTATGATATAATCCAACATAAAACAGAGGCAGAAAGTTGGGTGGATATGCGTAAACTTAAAGAATTCACTAAATATATCATGATTGCAGCAGTTGGCGGAATACTTGATTTACTGTTGTTTATCGTACTGCATACTTATACGGATATTCATATTCAAATAGTAAATCTGATCAGTATGTTCACAGGTATCACAACAAATTTTATATTAAATTATCATTTTAACTTCAAGGCGGACAGCAAGTTTTTCAAACGCTATTTTTCATTTCTGACTATCGGTGCTGTCGGCTTTTCAATTGTTTCAATATTCGTCTTTATTTTTGTGCAAAACCTTGAATGGAATGCTATTTTTGTTAAAATAGGCGCGACGATGTTTGCGACTGTTATTCAGTATTTTTTAAACCGGTATATATCATTCCGCAGATACAGAGCATAAGGCGGAAACGACGTTCGGCAACATGAAAGAAGATGTTATTAAACATTTTGAACCAGGTTACGCGAATGATAATTTCTGCACATGCATTCTTCATTCCAAATGGGAGAGTTAAAGGATTTAGGAACTTAACACT
The DNA here is from genome assembly GCF_014207425.1 of Jeotgalicoccus coquinae. Lineage (GTDB taxonomy): Bacteria > Bacillota > Bacilli > Staphylococcales > Salinicoccaceae > Jeotgalicoccus > Jeotgalicoccus coquinae. Next base: position 217,177 of record NZ_JACHFF010000002.1, read on the forward strand.
CAAATCAATGTAATGTATAGCGTTACAAAACTATGCCATGCGTTACATTGATTATTTAAATCCCGCCCGAGCTGCTAAAGCTCCAGCGGGATTTTTGTTTATCGGCAAAATGTATGCGTTCACAAAAACTCCATAATTTACTACAAAGATGTAAAAGTTATTGTTGGTTATTCTTCAGTTATAGATTAGAATAGGTTTTCTGATTGAATTTTAAATGATGGAGGATGGGATATGGAATTAAATTTAGTAACATCATTATTTTTAGCAGTGATGGTTTACCTCATCGGTGCTTACTTAGTTAGAAAAATACATTTTTTAGATAGATACTCTATACCGGCGCCAGTTGTCGGCGGGCTGCTGTTCGCCGTTTTCACTTTAATAATGCACAGTACAGGGCTAGTTACAATCACTGTTGAGACTTCCTTACAGTCTTTGTTTATGATTATATTTTTTACAACAGTCGGCTTAGGCGCAAGTTTTAAACTGATTAAACTAGGCGGTAAATTACTTGTTATTTATTTACTAGCAGCGAGTTTCTTATCAGTGATTCAGAATACACTTGGAGTTTCCCTTGCAGGTCTTCTTGGTATAGACCCGCTGCTTGGTCTTATGGCTTCGTCTCCTGCAATGATAGGCGGACACGGGGGTGCTGCCGCGTTTGGTGAGACAATAGATGGTCTGGGAGTACAGGGTGCAACAACGGTTGGTATTGCCGCAGCCACACTCGGACTTATTGCCGGCGGGGTATTTGGCGGTCCGGTAGCACGCTTTATGATTAACAGACATAACCTTAAGAGTAATGAGCCTGATTTTAATGCAGCACAATATGAATTTGAAAATCCAAAAGAAGAAAACAAATTCACAATAAACCAATTCTTTATTTATCTTTTAATAATTACGTTTGCCATGGCACTTGGTACATATATCGGCGGTATATTCTCTGACTTAACAGGTGTAATCCTGCCTGATTATGTAGGAGCTATGTTCGTTGCGATTGTGGTCAGAACACTGTTGGATGCATCACAGGATAGAGTGCCGTTTGATTTCGACACAACTGTAAACGATAAAATCGGAGCAGTTTCTTTAGGTTTATTCCTGTCATTTGCATTGATGAGCATAAAACTTTGGGAACTAGCGGATTTGGCGTTGCCGATTCTGCTGATTGTTTCTGCTCACGTCATTGTTATCATTCTGTATACGATGTTTATCGTCTACAGACTTCTCGGGAAGAACTATGACGCAGTCGTGATGATTAACGGTATGATAGGAAGCGGTTTAGGTGCAACACCTACAGCGATGGCTAACATGGATGCAATTACATCTAAATTCGGTTCTTCGAAGACCGCTTACTTAATCGTACCGGTCGTTGGAGCATTCCTTATTGATATCGTTAACATTCCCGTTATCGTGTTCTTTATAAATTTATTCAGTTAAACATTAAAAGCCGGGGAGTCCCCGGCTTTTTTTATGCGTATTTATCTTCCTGTTCAGATGCCTTATCCCGTAACTCGTTATAATATAATACGCTGGTCATCGCACCTTCATCCACCATATTTGCATCCCTTGCCTCATTCGGTTTTCCGAGATTAATAATATAGTCATCATCCGTCCATTTATTCATAGCACCTTTGATTAACTGCCCCGTTTCTGTCTTTGATGCATAAAGTGCTCCTGCTGCGAGTCCCGCTCCAATAATAAACTTCGTTCGTTTACGCATGGTAAATCCTCCTTAAAAGATTAGTTCGCAACTGCCTTTATTTACCTATTCCCGTTTTAGAGCATGACCTAACAACTTTATGATGTTTCACACATTTGATACTCACTATTATAAATGGGTATAATTAATTAAATTGATTTATAAAGAGGTAGTTATATGAATATTAACGATGTAAAGCCGCCTGCAGAGTTTAAGTATTTTGAAGAACAGGTAACCATTCACAAACATTTTTCGTTTATATGCGATAACCGTATATTTTTTTCTAATACTGCTTTTAAAGATTTAAAGAATCATCATTATTCTTTCAGCATTGAGATATCTTCACCTGTTAATGCTCTTGGGCTTGCGACTGATTTTCATTTAATCGATAAAATTTACGATGAAGAAATCGGCGTTAAGCTGGATAACTGCCTGCTTAATGAAACGCTGCCGGAGATGAATACGACAGCAGAAAACATAGCTTACTGGCTGTTTGAAGAGTTTTCTGCACGTTTGCCGGAGAATGATGTACTGCTGAAAGTAACGCTGTACGAAAATCCGAAGCAGGGTGTTACGATTACTAAACAGATGACACTTCACAAATTCACATAAGTGGACTATGATAGTGATAATCAAATAATGAATTCACCACCACTGGGGGTGTCCGTACGGACTGAGATTGACCCTTATCACCTGATCTAGATCATACTAGCGTAGGGAAGTGGCATATTTTTATATGCACACCATTCCGTTAGTGGTGTGTTTTTTTGTTTGAAATTTATAACGGAGGCTTCATCATGAAAAAAGGAAACAGTTTAACACTCACTGATATTTTAATTACTGTCGTTATCGCACTCGTTTTCGCTGTTATTTATTCTTTATGGGACGGAATTTATACTATTCTGCAGCCGTTCGGACTTCACTTAAATGAACTGGTTTACGGCATGTGGTTTATCGCTGCAATTGTGGCGTACTTAATTATAAGAAAGCCCGGTGTTGCACTGATTGCCGAGTTTGCAGCGGCTTCCGGGGAAACGATTGTACTGCTGCAGTTTGATGTCTCGCTGATTATGTATGGTTTAATACAGGGACTGGTTTGTGAGCTTGTATTCCTGTTCTTCAGATATAAGAGTACAAGCCTGATGGCGGCAGTTCTTGCCGGTATAGCAGCTGCTCTGTCAACGCTGCCGCTCGATTGGTATTACGGTTATCTCGGACACCTTGAAACATGGAATCTGGCATTAATGTTCTCACTCAGAATTCTCAGTGGTGCGATTGTAGCCGGCTGGCTGGGTCATTTGCTCTATAAAGCTTTGAAAGAAACCGGCGTCTTAAAGTTTGTCGGTCGAAGAGCTGATAATTCACATGAAGGATTATAATATGTCTCGAGTAAATATAGAAAAATTGAATTTAAAATTTCCGGAAGCACCTGCCAAGCTTTTTAACGATTTAAATATTTATATCGAAGCAGGGGAGAAAGTACTGCTGCTCGGACCGAGCGGTTCGGGAAAAAGTACGCTGCTGAATGTCATGGGCGGATTAATTCCCAATGTTATTCATACACCGATGAAAGCTGAGATTCTCGATATTCCTGATGATAATGCTTATGTGTTTCAGGATCCTGATTCTCAGTTTACGATGCCGACTGTTGCAGAAGAACTCGCTTTTATATTAGAAAACAGAAGTATTCCAAAAGAAAATATGGAACCGATGATGCTGGATGCACTGAAGCAGACCCGACTCGATGTGCCTCTCGACTTAAATATTAATAACTTATCCGGCGGAATGAAGCAGAAGCTGTCTATCGCTTCCGCACTGCTGCAGAACCCAGATACACTGTTCCTGGATGAACCGACAAGTATGCTGGACGATGAATCCGCAGCTTCGTTGTGGAACGTTATTGAGCAGATTTGGGAAAAACGCACAGTAGTTATCGTTGAACATCGTGTTGATTATATTTGGGATAAAGTCGACCGTGTCATTCTGATGAATGGCGAAGCACAGATTATCCACGAAGGTATACCCAATGACGTTTTAAGACATCACAAAGACCTTTTAAATGAATACGGTGTCTGGCATCCGGAATCGTGGCAGAAGGCTCCTGTATACGCTCCGCTGTCACCTCAGGATGAAGTACTGCTGAAACTGAAAGACCTGCATCTTGAACGCCGGGGCATGGAGATTCTGCACGTTGATCATTTAAGTGTTGGAAAAGGGGAATGGATTACACTAGAAGGCAAAAATGGCACTGGTAAATCCAGCCTGCTGCTTGCGATTATGAAACTCATTCCGGCAGACGGCAGCATTTATTACCGGGGCAAAATAATTAAAAAGACCAAACACATTGCGGGAAATGTATATCCTGTTTTCCAAAATCCGGAACTGCAATTTATTACACATAAAGTATTCGATGAGATTTTTATCAATATGGAATCACGTTTTGACTATAACGAAGCAGTGCGCCAGACAGAGGTCATTTTAAATCAGTTCGGGCTGAATAATATTGCCCATCTGCATCCGCTTGAAATTTCCACCGGCCAGAAAAGACGCTTAAGTGTTGCAACAGCTCTCGGCGGTGTACCTGATGTGCTGCTGCTCGATGAGCCGACGTTCGGTCTCGATCAGAAATCAGCTTTTCGTATGCTCGGCATGTTTCATGAAATGGCAGTCGCAGGCACAACGATAATTATGATTACGCATGATGAGAATATTAAAGAACGCTATCCGTCGAGACGGTTGATTATTGAAAATGGAACACTTCATGAGAAGAGGACAGGTCATGCTTGAAACGATAAAGAATTACAGCACCTTTATAGATAAAGCGAATCCGCTGACGAAAATACTGCTCGCGGCAATACTTTTTGCCACAGTAATTTTTATTCATAATCCGAACGTCCTCTTTCATCTGACAATACTCATGCTCATAGCATTACTGTGCCTAAGCGGTGTTAAAATTAAATATCTCGTCATGCTGCTGATTTTCATATTTATTTCAGGGTTCATCTCAAGTCTCTATATGATATTTTACGGTGAAGGTACTGAAACACTGTTTCGCTACGGCATTATTCATATTACTGACGAAAGCTTTGTCAGGGGACTTCACATTACGATGCGCGGCGTTATTCTGTCGTTATTCGGTGCACTCGTTATATTTACGACGAAGATTACCGATGTGTTTTACGCTTTGATGATTCAGCTTAAAGTGAAACCTAAATATGCCTATTCTTTTATGGCAGCGATACGAATGGTGCCGATTATTGTCTCTGAATACTTCCAGCTGAGACAGGCGAGAAAAGTGCGCAGTGCACTGATTAACAAAAAACATATTTCTGGATTTAAAAGCCTGAAATCAACGATTGTCACATTGCTCAGCCAAAGTATCAGACGGGCATACAGACTCGGCATTGCTATGGAATCAAAAGGGTTTTCTGACGGCAGCCGTACGTATTTCTATAAAACATCTTTATCAAGATACGATTTATATTTAATGCTGATAATCGCAGCAGCGATTATTACTGCTGTACAGATTGGTACTGTAATTACGCCATTTGACAGTACCGATGCAAGATAAAAAGAACTGCTTAACAAAATGTTAAGCAGTTCTTTTTCATTTCTTATTCTGCCGGAGTTCCCGGTTCAATATCATAAGACTTTTGTACTGCTTCGTCTCTCTCACCGAGACTGTCTGTCGTTTTCTTATCCCATACAGCACTTTGTTTTTCTTTCAGTCCTGAAACCATTTTTTCAGGAATAACGTTACGATACTGCTTAGTCTCTCCGAGGATTACTTTAATTGCAGGTTCTGTCACTTCATGAGGGTCGAACTGCTCACTCGGGAATGCCGTTTTACTGTAATCAAATACAGTATTGCTTAAGTCTGTTTCCCAGTTTTTCCATGTTTCAAATTCACGGTCATTAAATCCTGTTAAATAAGGACCTGGATTAATTGTTGAAACTTCTACATTAAACTCCTGAAGTTCTTTACTCAATGCCAGCGCAAAAGCTTCTATAGTATGTTTTGAACCTGAATACGGACCTGATAACGGGTTAGTTGTAATCCCGGATACCGACGATACGAAAACTATACGTCCGCTCTTATTCTCGACCATTTTACGTGCAAAACCTTTAGTTAAGAGTATCGGCCCAAATACATTAGCCTCAAACTGATGGCGTAAATTCTCTTCAGGTATATCTACTAGTGATCCGCCTTCTTTTACAGCAGCGTTATTCACCAGTACATCAATATCCCATGTCCATGCTTTTTCACGGTCTTTGGCATTCGTCACATCAAGCTTCTCAATCTGCATCGTTACACCGCGTTCTCTAGCTTCCTGCTCCAGTGCAGATACTTGCGACATTACTTCCACTGTCGCAATAACCGGATTGCCTTTTTCTGCTAATGCGAATGCAATATTTTTGCCGAAACCTGTTCCTGCACCTGTAATGAGTACTGTCTGAGTCATTAAAAAGCCTCCTTGAATTGAATATTACCATTCCTAAAATTCTATACCCTTTATGATTTTTTAAATGCATGCTGGTTTTATGAGTATTTTATGAAGGGAATGTAATATTATGATTGAAATTGGAGGGATAACAATGGAACAGCTGTATGAAGATGTTGCATCTTATACTCTAAATCTGTCGGATGACGATGTTTTACAAATCACTGACTTTACTGCTTTAGAACCTATCTATCCTCATTGGTACCGTGCAATGAATACGATGGATATGGCTTCAGAATAAACACTTTTAGACCACTAATTTTTTTAAAGCATTTTTAAAGAGCATGTCTTCGCGCTGACTCGGCATCCAGCTGTTATATTCTTCAAGTTTCATTAAAATCATAGGATCTTTGGTTTTAAAATACCTATAGATATCACCAAATACAAAGTATAAACTTGTATTAACTTCATTAAATATTTCAATCTCTTCTTCAGTCAGTGAATTTTTGTCTACGGCTTTATAAAGATTTTGGAATGCTTTTGCCAATTTGCGATTCAGTTCTTCAGTATCATGAAGCTCGGTGTTATATATTCCTGTTATATTATCGCTGTCTACATTCTGTTCAATCCATGCAATATTCCGTGAGTAATTAGCTATAATGTCACGATTCTCTTCAATTTCATTTAAAATGCGTGTGTGAGAAACTTCAGGGTCATACATATAATTCATAGAGTCATAGTACTTCAGTTCATCAGTGTTACCTTTTATTAAATTCCATATACTTTTCCCATCGGCAGCTGCTGGATTTAAACCTGTAACTAACCCAATAAGTACATTAGTTAATAAAGCGAAATTCAATACTGAATTCTCGATATCAACAATGTACTTCAACATCAGTAGAATAATAATCGCAATAAGATTAAATAGCGCTCCTCCTAGATTGAGCCATATAATATCTTTTTTAGTGATGTGTCCCTTTCTAAGTGGCTTATAAGCAAGCATTGCACCAAAGCTGAAATACATAGGAATTCTTAAATACCATCTGCCGTTCATATACATTCCGGGAAGTCCCGATATAAATGAGATTCTCATACCTCTTAAAAGAGCAATAAAACAGTGCCCTAGTTCATGAAATACTACGGTAAGCATCCAAACAGTAATTATCATCATGAGATAAATTCCATCAAAATCTAAAAATATATGGATAATCGGTGCAACAATATAAAACAATAATATAACTATTAAATTACTTTTTAAAAAATTCATCTCAACTCATTCCTTCGTCCCATATTTAGGAATAGAACATAAAGTAACTTATGAGCATAACCAGAATTAACAGCATCGGTATAGAAAGATATGTTATTACAATATCACCAGCAGTTTTTTTCTTACGAATATTTTTTTCATCATAAAAATCAACTAACTGCCTGTATGTGTATATCTTATACTTACGTTTCATAATCTCCAGGGGAATGGCAGCCAATAATGCTATGATATAAAGCAAAATAGATGATATGAGTAAAGTTCGATTATCCTGAAGAATAGCGGGTACAAATAAGAAAACTGCTATAAGTGCAGAAATTAGCATAATACCAGACCAGAGCTTCCATTTCTTTTGATGAGCTTTTTCACGTATGTATTCAATATCGCCTTTAATTAATTCGTCTATCGAGACATTAAACAGCACACTGAGCATCATTAAATTATGGACATCAGGATAGCTCTTATTATTTTCCCAATTGGATATCGTTTGTCGTGAAACATAAATTTTTTCAGCCAGTTGCTCTTGTGAGTATTCATAACGTTTTCTGTACTTTTTAATTTGTTTACTAAGTTCCATATGAACTACTCCTGTTTTAAAAGTAATTAATTCACTTTAATATTAACACCAATTTTCTTTTACAACTTCATTTTATAGTGTCTAAATGCTTTTACATAGCATCACAACCATATTATACTGCTATGCGTTATATTATATCGCCACGCATTATCTATATGATGCCGGACATCAATTGCAGTTCATTAAAAATTATGCAACAATTAAAGCTTAGCACTAACACTATAGGAGATGATTCCAAATGAACATGCACAAGTTAGTTAAAGTGCTGGCACCAGCGGGAATTGCAGCTACTGTCGTGACAAGCGCACACGTTGCAAGCGGAGATGACGGTATAAATACAGTCGAAGCAGCAGAATCTACAAGCTCAAATTATAAATATCAAGGCGATACAGGATATGGAGATGGAAACTTCCTTCTCAATGAAGCTCTTATCAAAACACTGGAAGAAGACGGTGATTTGGCATTCAACGGGCATACTATTGAAGCTTCAGAAGATGATTATGAAACACGTGCAGATAAAAAATCTGAGTTCGTAGAAGAACATGATCAGAAGTTCACCCTGCGTGACGGGACAGCAACTAAAGTCGTTTTCCCAATTCAAGATGAAACATTGTCAATTGACGACGTAACAGAAGCATACGGAGATGACTTTGAAACAACAGAAAGTAAAAATGGTAAATACGAAACATATGTATATAAACTCGGCGATAAAAAAGATGATGATAAGAAGAATATTATAGCTTTCAAAGTAGAGGACGGGTATGTAACACAAGGTACGATTGGTTACAGCAAGTCTTACTAAAGATAAAAAGTCGGGACAAATAATTTGTCCCGACTTTTCCTAATTTTTTCCGGTTTGCAGATTGCGTGGTCTTATCGACCTCAGAATCAGCACGCCAATACCGAGAAGGACAAGTACCAGCCCCAGCCATGATAGGCTGCTCATATATTCCCCGAGTAAGAAAACACCAAGCAAAGTAGCTGTCAGCGGTTCTGCCAGTGAGAGAGTCACAGCCGTGGAAGAAGACACATTAAACAAACCAATGGAAAAAAGATAATATGCTATTCCGGTCGCTACGACACCAAGATGCAGGCTCACAATTATTCCTTCCTGACTGAACACCCAGGACATATCGAATATGAATAGTAAAGGTGACAGCAGCAGCCCGCTCAAAGTAAATACTACGGCGACTGCCGGCAGAGGAGACATCTTGATTACTATGTCTTTATTGACTATCGTATAGCAGCCAAAAGCGAGTCCCGCTCCCAATGCCAATATAATTCCGAGCGGGTCTGCCTGCACCGATCCCTGACTTGAAAAAAGTAAAATAACACCGGTTACTGACAGTACGGTAGACAGCCACCAAATGGCTGCAGGTTTCTTTTTCAGAAACAGCATTTCAATAATTCCTGTCAGCATCGGCGCGCTGCCAATTGCAACAACAGTACCTATCGCCACGCCGGTAATTGCTACTGCGGAAAAAAATAGAGGTTGATATAAAGCCATACACAGAGACGCAATGAGCGTTGTCTTTAACGGCAGATTTTTTAAATTCAGTTTACCTGTAAGCAGTACGATAATCAGTAAAAATAATCCGCCGATAAAAAGTCTCGCGGTACCAATTGCAACCGGATGGGCTGAATCCGGCGCCAGTGCCTGCATTGTTCCTGTCGTCCCCCAAAGTATCGCTGCCAAAAGAATGAGCAGTGGTGCAAATTGCTGTTTCAAAGAAAATCACCTCATTATAAGTATGTTACAGATATCTTATACAATTATCGGATGATTTACTTTGCCGAAAGCAGCATCTTATTTACCTTTTTTTAAGATTTCTAAATTCATGGGGAGACACGCCCTCGTTTTTCACAAACCAGCGTGTGAAAGAAGATATAATCTCAAAATCCATTTCCCCGGCTATTCTTGTTATCGGCCAGTCAGTCCCAATCAGCATATATCTGGCTTCTTCAATTCGAAGTTCATTTATATATTCTTTCACACTTTTGCCGGTCTGGTTTTTAAACCATTTAGAATAGTAAGCCGGATGGTAATTTTCTATTTGAGCCAGCATTTCCAGACTCAAACGCTGTTTAAAATTTTTATTAATATGTTCAATCGACGGCGGGGTTGCAGTTTTAAGTTTATTTGTAATATAATTCGTTAAATTCAAAAGTGCCGCACTGTCAGATGCTTTCTTTACTTCTTCTGTCAGAAGATACTTTATTGCAGACCAGCCGGCATCCATTGCTTCATACATATCATTTGTACTTCCGGGAAGAATGCGTACCGGAATATCCAAGACCAGAAATTCATTCTGTTCTGATGAATGAAATACATGGTCTGTATAAGGCGCAAGATAAAAACAATATTCCGGGGTAAGATTAACCTGGTGACCAGCCGTTTTTAAATCCATAGAACCATGCAGAGGGAAGAGAAATTGACCGTGTGTGTGATGATGAGATGTGACGGTTTCAGTGTAAATTCTTTTTTCGCAAACAATAGCACTATTTTTCATAAGAAACACCCCTCAAAATACATTATTCGTTATTAGCCGAAACACAATTCTTTTAATAATCAAATCATATATTTAGAAAAATTACTATTTTATCTGCTTTTTTGAAAAAAAAGATCCTGGAGCAAATGCTTCCAGGATCTCTTGATTTACTTTAAATCAGCGAATCTGTATTGATCCGCCGTCAGCCATCAGTGTCTGGCCTGTCATATAATTTGAATCTTCTGATGCTAAAAACACAGCTATCGGACCGATATCTTTTTCAGGGTCTCCCCAGCGTTTCATCGGCACTTTGGAAACAATTGCTTCAAATGTTTCGGGATGTTCTTTTGACCACGCTTCAACACCCGGTGTCATTGCGATTGGGCTGATGATATTCACATTAATACCATATTCTCCCCATTCGTTTGCTGCAACTTTTGAAATCGCACGGATCGCTTCTTTTGCTGCTGCATATGCCGTTTGTGTTTTTTGCCCTTCAAGACCTGCACCGGAGGCAAAATTAATTACGCTGCCTTTAGACTCTTTAAGATGCGGAAATGCACTTTGCATAAGATAAAATGTCGGATAGAATCCTGTATTAAATGAAAAATCCATATCTGCCTGTGTTGTATCTTCAAAGTTCACCTGTCTGGATGCATGTGCATTGTTTACAAGCACATCGAGTTTGCCGTATTTCTCCACAACAGTATCGACGATTTCATGCAGTTTTTCGCGCTCTGTTAAGTCCGCTTTAATGAACATTGAATCCGGTGATATTTCCTGAAGTTCACTCAGTACCGCGTTGCCCTGTTCTTCGTTCAGGTCAACAATCGCTACTTTAGCACCTTCTTTTGCCATTGCTTTCGCCATACCGCTGCCTATCCCGCCGGCACCGCCTGTAATAATAACTGCTTTATCTTTTAATTTCATACTGATCACTCCATTTTGTACAATTTAACTTACATTGCTGTTAAGCCGCCATCAATAATGAATTCAGATCCTGTAGAATAGCTTGATTCTTCTGATGCCAGGAACAGCACCATATTTGTCACTTCTTCCGACTGAGCCATGCGGCGCATTGGGATGTGCTTCGCAAATTCTTTAATCTGTTCTACAGCATCGCCTTCAGTAACCATCGGAGTTTCAATTACACCTGGGTGCACCGAGTTCACTCTGATTCCTAAATGGCCGACTTGCAGTGCAGCTGCTTTAGTCAGCCCTCTGACAGCAAATTTAGAGTCTGTATAGCCGACTGCGCCGCCGACAATCCCGTTCATCGATGAAATGTTCACAATTGAACCGCCTTCAGCTTTTTGCATCGATGGTAACACCGCTTTAATTCCAATGAAAACCGATACCTGGTTAATATCGATAATTTTTTTATATTCTTCAACTGACATATCAGCAATACTCTTGCTCATGCTGATTCCTGCATTGTTTACAAGAACGTTAACCGGACCGAAAGCCGATTCTGTTTTTTCAACAACTTCCTGCCATCCTGCTTCATCAGTCACATCGTGTTTCACAAATAATGCGTTATCCCCAAGCTCAGCAGATAGTTGCTCTCCAACTTCTTCATTTATATCAGTAAATACAACTTTAGCGCCTTCTTCAACGAAACGGCGTACGTGTGATTCTCCCATACCTCTTGCTCCGCCGGTAACAATCGCAACTTTGTTTAATAATTTTGTCATAATGTAATCCTCCAATAATGATAGTCTGACTCTCAATATAATTATAACGCTAATTTAACTGTTATGCTAATATTTAGACATGCATTATAATTAATATTTGAAAGGGGAAGATTGTATGTCAAAACAGCTGGCAAACAAAGAACGCCGTCATAAGGCTATTGTCGATGCTGCCGAAAAACTGCTGATAGAAAGCAGCTGGGACAGCGTGCAGATGCAGGATATCGCAAAAGAAGCTGAAGTTGGTGTCGCAACACTTTTCAGATACTTCCCGAAAAAGCAGACACTGATTATTGCTGTAGCCAATCAGATATTAACTGAAGAACTCGATTTTTACTGTGATATCAGTAAACAGGAGATAACCGGCATTGAAAAAGTCGAATCAATCTTTACGAGAGTAAATAGACTTGATAATCCCGGGGCATTAAAGAAATCGAAGTTTATCGATGTCTTTGAATCGAATATCAGCGAGTTCGATAATTTTGCAGCAGAAGCAAAAGATTACTTCGCCATACGCAATGATATTTCCAATATCGTAAGCAAAATTGTCCAAGAAGGTCAGGCCGATAATACACTGCCTTCCGACGAGTGTGTTACCGATGAAATTATGACGATGATTAATAACTACAGTCTTTTCGCACGGAAGCTTGCGCTGATGAAAGGTATTATGACATTGGAAAAGCACCCGGGTATCAGCACCCAGTTAAAAATTATGCATGACATGTATATGGAAAGACTCAGAGAATCTTAAAAATATATTCATCTTAATGGGAATAGAGCTGGTGGGATTGTGATGAGATTAAATAGAACAAGATTTACAATGACATTTAATATTTCAGTAATACTGGTTTTTATACTTCTTATCTTTATTGCTCCATCGACTTTTCTTCAGGATTTCACACCTGAACAGCGAAGAACTGTGGGGCTTCTTGTACTTGCCATTTATCTATGGACCATTTCTCCTCTGCCGTCAGGAGCAGCGAGTATACTTCTTCTCGCGATGATGATGATTCTCGGACTTGTAGACTCAGTCGAAAGTGCAATGAGCGGATTTCTATCTTCTGCGCTTTATTTCATTTTAATTTTAACTATATTAAGCAGAGTGCTTGTGAAGACCGGTGTCGATAAAGTCGTCGCCTCGCAGCTGCTGAGATTGAATGAAAAAGGTCCTAAAGCGATAGCTGTTGCACTGCCGGTACTGATTGCAATACTCCCTGCACTTATGCCCTCCGCATTCGCACGGCTTAAAATGCTGCTGCCATTCGTAGACAGATTGAATGATTCATTCGGATTTTCAAATCACAGTGTTTTCAAGAAGTATGCATTATATGTTATCGGACTAATGAATCAGAACGGAACTATTATAGTCTATACCGGCGGAGGCTTCCCGGTTTTAGCAGCTCAGCTTTTAAATGACTACAACGTTGCTGATCTGGGCTGGCTGGAATGGTTTCTTATTATTGCACCGCCGCTTTGGCTGGCGCTGCTTATCGTAAATATATTTGCATGGAATTACTTTAAATATTCCTATCCATCCGAAACTCCGGACAGCCAGGTCCAAAAAGCAATTCAGCCTGAAAAGTATTTTGAAACACCACGGGAGAGAAAAAGATTCCAATTTGTAATAATGACTTTTTTGATGATGATTATAGTATGGGCATTGACAGATAATAATGTCGTTCCGACCTTGTTACCGCCAATGATCTTGCTCGTTATTTACTCAATTCCGAAAATCGGTTTGCTGAATAATACAGATATCAGAGCATTTGACTGGGAAAGCTTTCTGCTTCTCGGAGCCTCTTTTTCCATCGGTATTTTACTGGATCAGAATGGAACAGCCGCAGTAATAGCAGAACAGATGATGCAGTTTGTTCCGGAGAATTCCGGATTGATTTTCAAAATCATACTGGTCGCTTTAATTACTTTTGCATTCAGAATGATATTCATTGTTCCCTCATCCGCCATAATAGTAATTTTCCCTGTCGTGGTTTCTTACGCAGACATCACCAACATACCTGTATTGAGTCTTGCATTCCTTGTAATTTTAATTGTGGGCGGTACAAATATTTTACCCATACATTCACCCACATCATATTTCGCTTTTCAATCAGGGGTTCTCAGTAAAAAAGATCATTATATAATCGCAGCATTTTCCACAGTCACATTCATTATCACAGCAATAATCGCTGCATCAACTTATTGGATACTGTGGTTGTAAAAATAATCATTTGAAAATTTTGTCTCTTTCCTCCGAAGCAGAATCAGTCCCTTCTCTATTCTGTTATAATAGGCAATAGTCTACTTGAGAAAGAATGATTATATATGAAGCGTTTTTTAGAAGTAAGTCTTGAAACTAAAATAAATGGGATATTGATTGGCGTTATAAGCCTGATTATCATTTCATTGTCAGCTTTTTACCTTTATCACTCAGGCAATGAATATTACGATAACGCAAAAAGACTAACTCTCCAATCTGCAAAAACTATTTCTTTTTTACCATCAATAACTGACAGTGATAATTTAAAAGATAATGAAAAAATTCAGACGCTGACCAATCAGTATATTTTTGAGAATGATATAGATTTCGTTATTGTGAAAAATAAAGAAGGAACTATTCTGTCCCATCCAAACCCTTCAATGATTGGGGAACATGAACCATACGAGGAAGACATGCGTGCGAATATTTTTGGTGCTTACTATACGGAAGTAACCGATAAATATATAGAACCTGCTGTTATAGCCATAGCTCCTGTCTATACGGGAAATGAAGTTAGGCAATTGAGCGGCGTAGTTAAAGTCGGTTATTTTGAAAGTAAAATTACTGAGAAAGTGCTGAATAAACTGTATCAGCTTTCATTCATTATTATCTTTTTCATCATTCTAAGTTTCTTTATCAGCAGATGGTTTGGAAAATACATAAAATCAGAGACACTCGGTTACGAACCAAAAGAAATCACTATGATTCTTAAAAACCGGGAAAACATTTTTTCAGCTTTGGATGAAGGTATCATTGCGGCTGATTTATCCGGAAAAATTATTTATATTAATGAGGCGGCCCGTAAATATCTCGGAAGCTCTGCAGGTACTCATGTGAATGATAATATTCATGATTATTTTAAAAACGATTTAGAAAAATATATAGATAAAAATGACAGCAATCATGGCATCAGATATTTCGAAACTTATTTAAATGACAAAGAAATTGTCGTTATTGTTAATAATCTCTACGAAAAAGAAGAGCGTTCTGGTCACGTCATTATATTAAGAGATATGACAGAGATGTCCGAGCTTTCCAATAAACTAACAATTGTAGAATCACTCTTTGATGATTTACGAGCACAAAGCCATGAGTATAAAAACAGACTTCACCTTATTTCAGGATTGCTGGAAATGCAAAAATATCATGGCATACGGGATGTACTTGATGATGAAATAGATAATCTGGATTTATATGAAAAAAACCTGATTGGTATCGAAGAAGACCGAATAAAAGCTCTGCTGATTGCCAAAATGAATAAAGCCGCTGAAAAACAGGTTAATTTCAAAATCGATGATCAGAGCCAGATGATTCCCATTTTCGATAAACATAAAATTAACGCTCTGATTACTATTATCAGTAATCTCATTGATAATGCCATTGAAGCAGTACTCGATCAGAATGAACCTGAAATCAATTTCTATATTGGTTATTTTGACGGATGGATGGAAATTGTAGTTCAGGATAACGGCAGCGGTATAAATAATGAAGAGAATATCTTTAAAAAGGGTTATTCGACTAAGAACGGCGGTATCAACAGAGGCTACGGACTTTATAACGTTACTGCAAATGTTGAGCTTCTCGAAGGATATATAGACGTCAAATCCAGGAACGGTCAAACTGTATTTACGGTTGAAATTCCTATAGTCGAGGAAGGAGAATATAATATTGAAAATTCTTATAGTTGAAGACGATTTTAGAATAGCAGAAATGTACAAGGAATACTTGTTGAAAAATGCACCTGAAGACGAGATACACATTGCTCTGAATGCAGCTGAGAGTCTAAAAACCATACAGAACCACGATATTAATCTCATGCTTGTAGATATTTACCTCCCCGATATGCATGGTGACAAATTAATAGAAAATGTTTTAAAACAATATCCTTATATGAACTTTATAGTAGTAACAGCAAGTCAGGAAAGTGAAAAAGTTAAAAATGCGATGCAGCTCGGCGCACTATACTATTTAGTCAAGCCTGTAAAACTGGATAAATTAAGTGAGACTGTTAATGACTATAAAAAGAAAAATGTGACTCTTTCAAAATCAATTGAACTGGAACAAGATGATATAGATATGTATTTCGGGCGCATAGGGACACCTGCGGTAAACAGTCTTCCAAAAGGCATTGACCCATTGACACTTAAAAAGATTGAAGAAGTTTTTTCAAACCAGCATGAATGGACATCATCCCAGCTGGGTGAGCATTTGGGAACTTCCAGAACAACGGTCCGAAGATATTTGGAATACATGAGAGAGTTGGGAAAGCTGACTGTTTCTCAGGATTTTGGAGATAAGGGACGGCCTGAAAAAAAGTATAAAAAGAACCTATCGTGAACTTTATGTTTTTTAATAACATAAAGTTCTTTATATTTTTAACTTTGGTAGCGTTTACATTTTAAGGTTATCTATTTAAGATGAGTAGCAGTAACGAAAAATGAATTTTCAAACTATTGGAAGGGGATGTATTTTATGAAAGGCCATATGAAAATATTTTCAGGAATCATGTTATCCGCTGCGCTAGTGCTCGCAGGGTGCAGCAGCGGTGACAGTTCAGCAGATTCGGACGCAGCTTATCCTAGTAAGAACCTTGAAATTGTTGCACCTGCAACACCAGGCGGCGGTTGGGATACTACAGCACGTGCTATGCAAAATGTTCTTGATTCAGAAGGACTTGTTGAATCAAATATGAACGTTGTTAATAAACCCGGAGGTGGAGGTGAAGTCGGCTGGCAATACCTTAAAGGTAAAGATGGCCATACGATTTCAATTAACTCGAGTCTCGTAATTGCTAACAACCTTTTAGGTCAAAGTGAACTTACATATGAAGATTTCACGCCATTAGCAGTTCTTGCTACAGAGTGGATGACAGTTGCAGTTCCAGGGGATTCTGAAATTGAAGATGGAATCACGATGCTCGACCAACTGAAAGAAGATCCTAAATCACTGAAAATCGGTGTGGGTCCGGCTCTTGGAAATAATGACCATCTTTCTTTTGTACGTGTTGCAGAAGAGTATGGCGTAGATGTATCACAGCTTGATTACATGATTTACGAAAGTGGTGGAGACATTCTGACTGCTCTGATGGGCGGACATATTGACGTTGCTACACTATCAATTTCAGAATCACTTGATCAGCATCTAGATGGCAGCATCAATATTATTGCTACAACTGCTGATGAACCAATTCCGGAAGATGAAAACATTCAGTCATGGCAGGATCAAGGTATTGACTTTACCTTCCCTCACTGGAGAGGAATCATGGGACCGCCTGATATGACAGAAGAAGAAATAGCATATTGGGATGACACATTCGCCGAAATGGTTGAAACCGAAGGCTGGCAGCAGGTTCTGGATAACAACAGCTGGGATGACTATTACATGAACAGCGAAGAAACACGCGCTTTCCTTGACGAACAGAGCGTAATGTATGAAGACCTTATGAAAAAAGCAGGTTTAACTGAATAATATAATCATAATACGGAAAAGTGGGTGGAGACCATTAGATTTATAGTACCTTCAATCATATTATTAATTTCCGTAATCTATCTGATACTGACATTTAATTTACCTGAATCTAAAGTTGGAAATCCTACAGCAGCAATGAACTATCCGCTGCTGATAGGTTTTTCACTTTTAGGACTGTCTGTTCTTTATATACTATCTGAAATTAAAGATAAGAAGAAAACATTTACGGCATTTAAAATATTTGCTGATAAAGAGCTGACAATCAAAGTAATCGTTGTGTTGGTATTCTGCTTAGGTTACACATTATTATTTGAACGCATTGGCTTTTTAATTTCGACAGTTTTATTTTTAGGAGCTTTATTATTTTTAATAAACGGAAGACGCAAATGGTTAATGAATATTACTGTGGCAGTTTTATTTTCATTTATTTCATGGTACACGTTCGCAGAACTGTTAAGCGTCAGTTTGCCGTAGGGGAGGCTTATCGATGGGTGTAGATTGGAATAGTTTTTTTGAAGGTTTAACAACGGCCATGAGTCTCCAAAATATAATATTCATCATTCTCGGCGGACTTCTTGGAACGATTGTCGGTATGCTTCCAGGACTTGGTCCTGCCACAGCAATAGCAGTTCTTATTCCTATTACGTTTGGAATGGATTCGACCAGTGCACTGGTGCTTCTCGGTGCAATTTACTACGGAGCAATGTACGGTGGTTCCAGAAGTTCGATATTAATCAATACACCGGGTGATGGATCAGCAATTGCAGCAACATTTGACGGCTACCCTATGACCAGAAAAGGACAAGCTGGTCAAGCTTTAACATTGGCCACAATTGCTTCTTTAATTGGTGGTACTATAGCGATTGTAGGATTTGTATTTCTTGCTCAACCATTAGCAAACTTTGCATTGCGGTTTGGTCCTGCAGAATACTTCTTCCTGCTGTTATTCACACTTTCAGCTGTAGTTTCTCTTGCAAAAGGAAACATGATCAAAGGCTTTGTTTCAATGGCTCTTGGTCTCCTTATAACAACAATTGGTGTTGATTCACAGTCAGGTGTATATCGTTATACATTTGATATTCCACACCTGAGCGAGGGAATCGATTTTCTAGTAGTTATTATCGGTATTTACGCTGTAGGGGAAGTACTTTATAATATTTTACTTCTTAATGATGACAGCCAGAGAATTAAAGAAAGTGTCGGTAAAACCTGGATTACAAAAGAGCAGTGGAAACGTTCATTCTGGCCGATGATCCGCCAGTCTCCGGTAGGTTTCCTAATTGGTATACTTCCAGGTGCCGGCGGTTCAATCGCATCTATGATCAGTTATTCAACTGAACAGCAACTATCTAAAAAAAGTGATGAATTCGGTAAAGGTGCTCCAGAAGGTCTTGCAGCACCAGAATCTTCAAATAACGCGGCAGCAGTTGGTGCATTTATACCAATGCTTACTATGGGAATTCCGGGTTCAGGTACAACAGCAGTAATCCTTGGAGCCCTTATAATGCTCGGACTGCAGCCTGGACCAATGCTGTTCCAGAATCAGCCGGATGTCGTGTGGACATTCATCAACAGTTTATTCATCGGTAACATTGCACTTGTTATTATGAATATACTTTTAATCGGTGTCTTAATTAAGATTTTAAAAACACCGCCTAAAGTACTCTATCCAATTATATTAGTGCTTGCATTTATTGGGACATATACACTCGGGTATAGTATTGTCGACTTTGCTATCCTGATGATTTTTGGAGTTATTGGTCTGTTTATGAAGATTCTTAACATTCCTACTGCACCGCTCATTCTTGCAGTTATAATCGGCCACCAGCTGGAACAGAACTTCAGAATGGCAAGTGTAAGTTACGATAATGTCTTTGCAATGATGACTGCTTCACCAATAGCAATTTTATTTGCAGTATTAACTGTGTCATCTGTATTTCTTCCTATGATACTTGGACGTCTTTCAAGAGTAAAAGTTAATAATAAAGGATGATGAAAATTGACTTGGATTATTGAAGAATCAAAAAGCCAGCAGCAGCTGGCTTCAGATTTTATGGAGCATGTAAAAAAAGATAATGCATTACCAGTAGTGGGAGCTCATGATGGCATGAGCTCCCTTTTGGCAAAAAAATGCGGTTTTAATCATCTGTATCTTTCCGGTGGCGCACTGTCGGCAAGTATGGGTATTCCTGACATAGGGCTTTTGACTCTGGAAGATGTCGCCGGCCGTGCACGTGAAATTATAAGAGCATCAAATCTTCCCCTGCTGGTTGATATCGACAACGGGTTTGGAGAACCTTTAAATGTGGCACGGACATGTCTCGAAATGGTCGAAGCAAGGGTAGCTGCTGTTCAAATCGAAGATCAGCAGATTCCTAAAAAATGCGGACATTTAAACGGGAAAAAACTGATTTCTGAAGATGATATGGTTAAAAAGATTCAAATGATTAAAAAGACTGCCCCAACGCTTAAAATTGTTGCACGCTCTGATGCATATGCTGTGGAAGGGATGCCAGGCATGACTGAAAGGCTTCACGCATATATAGAAGCCGGTGCCGACATCGTATTTCCCGAGGCAATGCGTTGTGAAGATGACTTCCGCTTTATGCGAAAAGAATTTGATGTTCCTGTACTTGCCAACATGACTGAATTCGGCAAAACAGACTATATTGACCTTGCAACTTTTTCTGACATAGGAATTAATCTGGTTATCTTTCCTGTAACTTCACTCAGGGCTGCCGCTTATAATGTCGAAGAAACTTATAAAGTAATAAAAGAAAAAGGCACTCAGAAATCTGTACTGGATAAACTCCAGACGCGCCAAGAGCTGTATGAAATTCTTAAACTGCACGAATATGAAGAAATGGATTCTAAAATTGCACGTACAGTACTGCCGGTGAACAAGTAGATGACTGAGCAAGTATATAGTGCGCCCAATAGTAGAATCGGTTATATTATCTGAAACAGTAATTCTCTTGCCGAAGAATATTATTTATTTTATGTCCCGGTCCCATTTTATATTCTACGCTTGAATTCCAAGCCGTAATCATTACATTTTTTAATTAATAAATGTATACTCAAATTAAAAATAAGGCGGGATAATAAATGAGCAGTATTTATGATATAGAAGTTGAGTCTACAGTCCACAGCACTTATAAGTTAGATAAGTACAAAGATCATGTAATAGTCATAGTAAACACAGCAACAAAATGCGGTTTAAGCGGACAGTTTGACGGACTTGAAAAGCTGTATCAGCAATACAAAGATCAGAAGTTTATCATTCTAGGTTTCCCATGTAACCAGTTTGCCAATCAGGAGCCGGGCAGCGCGGAAGAGGCTGCTGAGTCTTGCAAAATTAATTACGGCGTTACTTTCCCAATTCATGAAAAAATTAATGTTAACGGTGAGAATGAACACCCGTTGTACACTCATTTAAAAGAACAGCAGGGCGGATTGCTCGGCAGTAAAATCAAATGGAACTTCACTAAATTTGTAATAGACAGAAACGGTGAAGTTGTAAAACGATTCAGTCCAAAAGACGAACCTGAAAAAATGGATAACCTGATCCAGGAACTGCTGGAACAATAAAAAACTGCCTCGCCGGATAATACCGGTGAGGCAGTTTTTTTGTTATGTTTTTTTATTTCTTATTACGGTGATCTTTCAGTTTATCGATTAAATTCTGCATCTCATCGATATAATTTCTTTCCTGTTCTTCTTCATTCACTTCATCAATGCTTATCTGTTCCGCCTGTTCTTCCTGGCGTTGTTTCGCATCAATATCTTTTTGAGTAATGATTTCACCTTCAGGCGTCATATACTTCTTATGCATGTTGCGTGTTTCTTTGTCGATATAGCTGTAAAAGATCGGAATTACAAACAGTGTAAAGAACGTACTGCTGACGAGTCCACCGATGACTACTGTCCCCATCGGTGCGACCATCTCTCCGCCTTCACCGATACCCATTGCCAGCGGCAGCATACCAAGCGCTGTTGTCAGTGCTGTAATAATAATCGGACGGAAACGGTGCTGAACACTGATTTCGAGCGCTTCAATTGTCGGAATACCTTTTTCTTTCTGCTGATTCGTATAGTCGACAAGCAGTATGGAGTTGTTGACCACTATCCCGAGCAGCATTATAATACCGACGAATGACACAACGCTTAACGGGCTGTCTGTAAGTACCAGTGCCGCCATGACACCGACAATACTTAACGGCATTGCCATAATAACGATAAACGGATGTCTGAACGATTCAAACTGTGCAACCATGACCAGGTAGATAAATACTACACCTAAGACGATTGCGAGCAGCATTTGAGGAATCGCATCCCCAAGCATTTCAAGATCTCCCCCTACAGAATAGTGAGTATCTTCACTGAAGTCTGCGCCTGCAACGATATCTTCGACGTATGTGCCTGCTTCATTAAGAGACATATCTGAAGAATAAGTTACTGTCAGTTCACTTGTTTCTTCCTGGTCGTTGCGCGTAATTAACGGCAGCATTTCAGTTTCTTCCAGTTCTGCGACTTCGCTGATTTGAACGTACTCACCTTCAGCATTTGGAATCTCAAGTGTTTCAAAATTCGATACGCTGTCGAGATACGTATCCGGGTATTTCACATTGATAGAAAGATAATCATTATTTGCTTCAACTGTAGATGCTTCCACACCGTTTGAAGCTTCGTATAAGGCCTGACCGATCTGGGCCGGCTGCAGACCATTTTCACGTGCTGCATCTCTGTCGACTCTGATCTGCATTTCTTCTACCATATCTTCACGGCTTGAAGCTACGCCGTCGATACTGCCGTCTGCTTCCAGTTCATCGATAATAATCGCTTCTGATTCCGCTAAACGTTCAGCGTTGTCATCAGATACTCTCAGCATCAGCGTGTTCGGCTCTGAGCTTATGCCGGACTGGGACATCGGAATCACATTAATATCTGCTGATTCATCAAGTCCTTCTATCTCATCTTCAATATTGCTTATAAATTCATTGGTTGTAACATTACGGTCCGCCTGGCTTACCAGTGTGGCTGTAATACTCGCTTTGTTTGTTTCTTCCGACATTGACATCATCGGCTGCAGAGAACCGACGTTGCTTAAGTACATTTCTACTTCAGAGTAATCTTCCAGCTGATTTTCAATACTTTGAACTGTTTCAAAAGTATCTTCATAAATTGTGCCCTGTTCTTTTTCAATTTCAATTGTTAAAGCACCTTCATCGCTTTCGGGCATTAAAGTCATACCTTGATTGACAATTCCGAGAATACCTGCTGCCACCAGCAATACAGTAATGATCATTACTAAGAAACGGTGCTGTAAAGTCCAGCGCGTAAACTTAGTCAGTAATTTCATGTAAGGTCTTTCGCTGCGTGCTTTTTCAATATTTTCTTTAGGCGCATTTAAAATGCGGCTTGAAATCATCGGTACTACAGTTAACGCGATGAATAATGAAGCAAACAGACTGAATACCACTGTAATTGCCAGCGGTGTGAATAACTGTCCTACAAGGCCACTGACGAAGACAACCGGTGCAAACACTGCTGCAGTGGTTAATGTTGATGCAATAATAGCGGAAGCGACTTCTTTTGTTCCGTCACTTGCTGCTTTTTTAGGATCTTTGCCCATAGACAGATGTCTGTATATATTTTCTATTACAACAACCGAGTTATCGACCAGCATACCGATGCCGAGCGCAAGTCCGCCGAGTGTCATTAAGTTAATGCTGATATTTGTAAAGAATAACAGCGCAAATGTTGTAATAACTGAGAATGGTATTGCAAGTCCGATGATTAACGGCGCTTTCAGATTTCTCAGGAAAGCAAACAGTATAATCATTGCAAGTACCGCACCGCTGATTAGTGACGTGTATACACTGTTAATCGCGAGGTCGATATATTCACCTTCATCGTAAAGTGTTTCAACAGTTAAGTTGCTGAATTCATCTTCATCGAGTTTTTCATCGAGTACTTCATTGAATTCACTGTTTACGTTCGATGCGTTTGCATCGGATGCAAGCATAACGTCAATAGAAAGTGCGTTATCCTGATTCAGCCTAGTGATTGAATTGCTGTCCTGTTCTTCAATAGACACATCTGCAATATCATCCAGTGTCAGCGTTCCGCCGTCCGGCAGATCCGCAATAACCAGTTCGCGCAATGTTTCAACACCGTCGATATTACTCACTGTCCGTGTTGAAATCGAGGTGCGGCTTTCTGTATCAACTATGGTTGCGTTAGGAATAGATATATTGTTCGCTTCTATAAGTCCTGCAACATCGCTTTGGCTCATATTAACTTCAGATAATGCATCGACATCCAGATTAACCTGGATTTCTTCGACGACAGTACCATTTTGAGATATCGAAGCGACACCTTCAATGTTTTCTAATTCAGTGACTAAGCCATCGACCTGCCCCTGATAGTCAGCAACATTTTCACCGCTTGAAGTAACTGCCATCTGGATACTCGGCATCATCGAGATATCGAATTCAAGGAATGCAGGATCTCCTGCCTGTTCAGGCAGCTGAACGCTTTCCAGTGCTCTAGTTATATCACTTTCCACTTCATCAATTGTCATATCATAACCAAATTCTAAAATAACAACTGAAGAGCTTTCTTGTGATTGAGAAGATATATTCGATAGTCCGTTAATGGATGACAATTCCGATTCTATCGGTTTCGTGACATCCTCCATTACTTCCTCGGGACCCGCCCCCTGGTAAGTTGTTGCCACTGCCGCAATCGGAGGCTGGATGTTTGGCATAAGCTGAAGTGGAAGTCTTGTTAAAGAAACGATTCCGAGCAGCATAAGTATAATCATAACGACGATTGTAAATTTAGGGCGTCTTATGGAAAAATCCGATAGTTTCAAATTGAGTACTCTCCTTATATATTTGTTTATTTGTTTAAGCCGACAACGTGTTGTATAATCCCTTATAATCATAATAAAGTAGTTGAATACTATCAATAAACAATAACCGGTAATGTGTTGAAAAATAGAAAGAAGTGTCTAAAATGAGTCAAAGAGATGTGACCAGAAACAACCTGATAGAAGCATTTTGGGATATTTATAAAATAAAACCTCTGTCAAAAATTACCGTTAAAGAGATAACAGATAAAGCAGGATATAACCGCGGAACATTTTATACATACTTCAGTGATATAAATGAAATTTTGACTCTGCTTAAAGAAGGCTTAATCCCGACAAGAGATATGATTATCGGTCCGCTGATGATGCTCGATAAAAACGGCGGCAATATTTTCGATACTCTGGAGCGGACGAATGATTACGTCAAAGAACACAGTGATAAAATTTCAGTTCTGATTGGACCTGAAGGTGATCCCAGCTTTGTTCACGAATTTAAAATGCGTATCAGAATGATTATTATGGATTACGTTTATGAACTTAAAATTAAAGAACCTGAAAAAATCGAGTACATTATAGAATACCAATTATCAGCTCTTATCGGTATGTTTCAATTATGGCTGGAGAAGAACGGGGAAGTTGATGAAATAATTCTGGGTAATTTCGTTGAAGATATTTCGAATCAGGGCGTTACAACCTTAATGACTTCCATGCTGAATAATAAGGAGTAAATCAACCCCCGGAACTGTTTCTCAGTTCCGGGGGTTTAAGCTGCAGTTATTATTTTCTTCTCCATAATTCAAAAGTATGTTCATATAAATTTTTTTCATCAATAATACCTTTTTCAGTTTTAACCAGTTCAAACTTATCATAGTCAAATTTTTCATCGAAATACGTATCGCCTTCAAATGTGTCATGAATGACCGTGCGGTATAATTCATCGACTTCATCTTCGAACATTCTAAATAATACAGCACCGCCGATAATATAAAGATCTTTATCACCAGTCTGTTCAAGTTCAAGTATTTCTTCTTTAGAGTGAACTACTATTGCCCCCGGTGCTTCATAATCCCGCTGTCTTGTTAAGACGATATTCCGGCGGCCGGGGAGCGGTCTGTTCGGAATTGATTCATAAGTTTTTCGGCCGGTCACCATGTCGCCCCGCATCGTTATCTTTTTAAAAAAGGCAACATCAGCAGGCAGACGCCAAGGCAGTGCATCACCTTTACCGATTAGCCTGTTCTCATCTTCTGCCCAAACATAAGCAAGCATATACATCTCTCCTTTGAAACTAAAACTGTTGTTATAAATGTCATACCCTAATGCAGGATGAATCATTCATTTTTATAAAAACCCTTCACACATAAAGTTTATAACACTATGCATTATAAAATAACGCATAGTGTTATTTTATATATTCCGCAAGTAAGTCTTTGTAGAATGAGTCTTTTCCGATAATAACAACACGGTCGCATAAGTCTTTAATTTCATTCATATCATGAGATGTATAAATAATAAGTGTATCGTTGTTCTTCGCATGAGTTTTTAAAAACTCTCCAATTTCTATCCTCGATTTTAAATCGATACCTGCAGTCGGCTCATCCAGCAGCAGAAATTCAGGATTATTTATTAAACTGATAGCCAGGTTTAATTTCCGCTTCATACCCCCGGATAATTTACTGACTTTAGTATCATGTCTGTCGAGCTGTATGTCATTCAGCAGCGTTTTCAATTCATGCACAGATTTCTTAGCAGGTGACAGCTTTTGAAAGAACTTCATATTTTCAATGACAGTTAAATCTTCCCATATAGCAATATCCTGAGGTACATATCCGATAACTGTTCTGTGTGCTTTAAAATACTTTTTGTATGGTTTGCCGTTTAAATACAGTTCTCCGCTATCAGGCTTCGACAAAGTCGCTAAAATTTTCAGCAGTGTTGATTTGCCTGCACCGTTCTCACCAACGAGTCCGATAATCTCTCCCTGCTCTGCGGACATACTGAAGTCCGTCAGCACATGACGCTTACCATAACTTTTATTTACGGAGTTAACTTCCAGCATTGTTATCCCTCCAAATCCAAATGAGTATTAAAACTGCACTGAGAATGAACCATAGAATATTAAGTTCATTCTCTACAAACATCTGCACCGGGTGCAGCGAGGATATTAAAGACAGTCCTGTCAGTGAAACAATAACTGGCATGACTAACTGAAGCGCCAGCCCAATAATCGTTAATGCCACGGCTGCCTGATATAATTTCATCGGGGATTTTACAGAAATGGCCAGTAAAAATGCAATGACATTTATAACAATCCGGTACATGACGAGAGACAGAAAACTAATATCCGCTTCCAGTACTTCTTTTATCACCACATAAGTAACACTGTCTATTATCAACATCACAGCGGTCATAAGAACTAACGTCAGCAGCATAAACTTCGTATATGAATGCTTCATAAAATTAAATCTGACCCTGGCACTGCTGATAGTTTCACGTGTAACAAAATCGAACGTAAAAATAGTTACGGTGAACGTAATATAAGCCCAAACCATCCATGGATGAAAGGCTGGTGTTTCTTCGATATCAGCCGATTCTCCAAGGAAATAAAACATCTGTTGCAAGAGATTCGTATCTGTTTCTGTACGTTTGCGTTCAGCTGCTATATCTTCAGCAGTCACAGCTGTCTCATCCAGCAGATTATTCTGCAGCTCCAGCACATAATCAACAGTCGTGTATTCACCCATCTTTTCCTGTACGAGCGAGGCTGCCAGTTCTTTTGCCGGTTCATAGTAAATCGAACGATCTGTATAATACGTTTCAATTAAGTCCCTGCGCTGACCTTCACGTATTTTTTCTGCAAAGTCTTCCGGCAGTATAAACACACTGTCCAGCCTGTATTGCTCCAGCTCTCTTATTGCAGCTGTGCTGTTTTCTGTATTAAATACTTCAACCGCCATAAATTCACTGCTCTTAAGCCCTTCTATAAAGATATTTGCTTCTGCACTGCTTTCATGGACAACTACTGCTGCAGGCACTCTGAAGTCTTCTCTGGTGTTGTTAAACACATTTGTAACGACGAGTGTCAGCAGCAATGGCACAGTGAGCCACAACGATATTTTAGGAAGCTGCCGCTTTATGAGCAGCCATCTCGCACATATCATATCCATCATAAGAATCGACCCTCCTTCAGGACACTTAAGACGAGCAGCAGCACTGCAGCTATCCCGAATGTCACTATCATAATGTCGATCTCCATAGTAAAGCGGCCGTTTAATATAATTTCTTCAATCCAGGATAATGATTGATAACTGTACATATAGTCAAAAAATGTATCCAGATAAATAGGAAAGTATATTCTCGGAATTATACTGCCGGCGAACAGTATAATCATGAGCAGTACCGCAAGCTGAACCACCATACTGATTTTAAACGATGGAAGCAGCCAGTCGATAATAATCATAATCATCACTGTAATAAATATGTGAAGAGCAATCAGAATAAGCAGCCTCAGCAGATTTTCTATTTCCAGATCAATACCGCCGAGCATTAAGACTCCATACGTAAAAAGGGCAGAAGCAATTGTAATAATTGTGCCGATTGACAGCACCTTGGCAAGGCCCTGAGCGAGGTAAGTCACTCCGAATACTCTCATCCGTTCCTCGAGATTACTGCCGGCATCACGCATTAAAGCGATGTACAGCATATACACCCAGACAGTCATTATAATGAACAGGCCGTTCACGATAAAATACATATTTCCCGCGCTGATATTTTGTGCTGTTTGGTGTTCATCCATCAAAGTATCACTCGAGAGCACCTGAATAAACTGACTCACAAACTCTTCGAAAATTAAGTTCTGCCTTGCCTCATCAGTCATGCCGAATTCACGAGCATAATGATTAATCGTTAATATATTGGCCTGTGAATTCCGGATATGTCTGACGACTGTATCAATTACGCTGCTGATTACATAACTCTCCAGCTGCATATCCGGATTACCAACGACAATCAGTTCACTTGATTCCCCCTTCATCATCTTTTCCGTGAATTTCCCGGGGAATATTATATATGAAACAAGTGTATCGTTTTCAATCATCAGTTTTGCATCAGATTCCGATACTTCAATAATCTCAAGTCCATCCGCTGCCTCAGCTGAGCCTGCGAGCGCCGAGACAATCACAGCTGTCTCGGCACTGTCATCCAGATTTACAAGGCCGACAGACATTTTATCCTCATCATCAAATGACAGGAGTGAGCTGAGCATCCAGATTATCAGTCCAATAAAAATAACCGGTGAAATTAAAATAAGAGGAAGTGTCAGCCACTTCCTCTTAAGTCTGCTGATGTCGTTAGCGATGAATACAAATATATGCTTCATTATTCTCATCGCTGACGCATCCTTTCTTTTTTAATTAAAATCCTGTCGGAGCACCGAATTTTTCATTCATCCACTCTTCGAACGCGGGACCAACTTCATCGTTAAAGTACGCATCAAGTTCTTCCATACTCATCTGGCCGATATTTTTCTCGTTATCCTCACCAGGCATTTCAATTTCACTTACCGTCTGGCTGTCGCTTGTCAGATTCAACACGAAAGTATCTCTCGTTACATTGATACCATCGTCAGCATACAGGGTCATATCACCAGTTGCCTGGTCTTCATTGTACACAGAGTTGCTTTCCATGAATAATGTCAGCGGCGAACCGGTCATTTGTTCGTTAAAGTTAATATCCATATTCCAGACTTCACTGTCTTCTTCCTCTGTTTTAACAGAGTTGATGACAAACAGATCTTCTGAATCCGCTCTTAATGTGATCACATCTTCATAACCTGATTCAGTTTCATTTAAATCAGCAGTATAGCCTATTACTGATTCCATAGTCTCATCAGAGAATGTCATATCATAATTAAAGACTGTGCTGTCTTCAGAAATTTCTGTAGTTCCATCGACTGCAATCTGGCCTGTAGATCCATCAACCGTAATTGACGTATCGAAATCACGCTGAATGATATTATCGTCGCCGTCTGTCCAGACAACAGATGTTAAACCTTCAGGGAAGCCGACATCTTCTATATTTTCTGCCGCTTCTTTTAATGAGTTGTTAAACTCGGTTGCTGCGTTTTCCGCAGAAGGCGCTTCCGGGTTGCCAAGGTTTGCGGCCATCATCTGAGTTTCGATAATGTTTGCAAGCTCTTCATCTTCTGCCATCTTATTAAATAAGTCTTTTAAGAACGTGTGAATCTGTTCTTCTGTTAATGTCATCGTCAGTTTATCAGCGTTCACTGTATTATCACCGACAGTAATTTCTTCACTTTCCGACTCAAACGCGTCATCCGGTAAGTTCTCTCTAATGAAAGTTGAATATTCATCAATGAAATATTCCCGCTGAGTTTCTGTCAGTGCACTGGTTTCAAAGAACATTGAGTAATCGATCTCTTCTTCACCTGTAAAAGTTGCCGGGTCAAGAGTATTCAGAAACGTTGCTGCATCCGCTTCATTCACTACCATATATTCTTCGATGAACGGCAATGTAAGTCCCGCTTTTTCACCTGTGATATATGCATTTACATCTGAAATAGATAAGCCCGCTATATCTGCATTAAGCCCCATCGTACTGACTTCATTCGCCATATCCTGACCGATTGTCAGATCAATATTAGAGTTATTAATCATCTGATCAATACCCATCTCCTGGAATGAAGGATCGTTTGTTTCTGCTGTAATGCCTAATGTTGACTCAATCGCATTTTGCTCGGCATGTTCATACCAGTCAAGTTCACTCTCAAAACGTTCCTCAAATAACTCGAAAGTACCTTCAACCTCGTCCAGTTCCGCCATTAAGTAATTGTTTTTCGGGTTGTTCACCATCGTCTGAAACAAAATGTATGCCCCGACTGCCAATACTGCAATAACACCGACCGATATCCCTAAAATTGTTAAACCTTTTTTCCCCATATTAAATTCTCCATTCTGCTGCGTTAATTTACTCTAATATTATATTTAGTTCATATTTTACCATATATTATGTCTAAAATGTGACGCCCGTTGGATTTTATACTTATGAGTTAAATATTGATAATATAATAAAGAAAGCAATTTACGAGAAGGATGGGATGTTATGAGACTTAAAAATAAAATCGCAGTCGTTACCGGGGGGAGTCAGGGAATAGGACGCGGCGTCGTGCAAGTTTTTGCAGAAGAAGGAGCAAAAGTTGTTATTGCTGATATAGATGCTGAAGCAGGCGAAAACACTGTAAAAGATTTAATTGATAAAAACCTCGATGTCCGTTTTCATAAAACAGATGTCAGTAATGAAGAAGATGTTAAAAGTTTAATTGAATACACGATAAATGAATTCGGAAAATTAGATGTTTTAGTAAATAACGCCGCAATTAATTTCCGAAAATCTGTGCACGAAACATCGCTCGAAGAATGGAACAATTTAATGGGAATAAATTTAACAGGACCATTTCTGTGCAGCAAGTATGCTATACCTGAAATGCAGAAACAGGACACTTCATCGATTATCAACATGGTATCATGGCATGCTGAAACAACAATTACGAGGCTCGCAGCATATGCAAGTGCAAAAGGCGGACTGACAGCTTTAACACGTCAGATGGCACTCGATTACGGACAACATCAGATTCGTGTCAATGCAGTCGGTCCAAGTTCTGTCGACACACCGCTTCTCCATAAAACTTTTGCAAGTCTCGAAAACCCGGAGAAATCATTTGAAGAATCATTGGCTTTCAATCCGATGGGACGCGTCGGCACAGTCGACGATATCGCTAAAGCATGTCTATTTTTAGCGTCAGATGATTCAACTTACGTCAGCGGCCAGACCATACTGGTCGACGGCGGACAAAGCAACAAAATAGCGAGACCAATAGAATTTGACTGATAAATAGGGGGGGACTACCATGTGAGCTTGACATCGTCATCCAAACGCTGCCGAACTACCATGTGAGCTCCACATCGTCATCCAAACTCATTTTCTCCAAGCAAATACGGCTCAAAATCCTCATTCCAGGATTTTGAGCCGCTTCTTTATTTTTTAGGCTGATAAAGCAGTGTCTGTACGAAAAATGCAACAAAACTTAAGAGCAATGTAACACCGCCACCGATGTAGACGATAAGTGTAACTGCAGCCGGAAGATTGAATGACACAACATTAGTTAAGAACATTCCTAAAACCAGACCTGTCGTACCGATAATGGCAGACCAGACATGGAATTTCGATAATGCATTATATTTAACTTCAAATACTTTATAAAAAAATGGACCATGAGAATAAACTTAACCATCCCACGACTAAAATATGTGCGTGAATCGGTCTTAGTGCATATGATCCTGAACCTGCCATATGTGCGCCCATTACAGAACCAATCAGCCCAAAAACTCCTGAGAATACGAGTAAAAGTTTAACTGGATTATTCATAATAACTTCCTTTCAGTGACTATTTACCTTATATTCTATAATCGCAATATGAACAGAGTATGAACAGGATTGATAAAATAATATATAAATAAAGCCGCGTGTAACTTTCAGTTAGATACTGAGAGTTATACGCGGCAGTTTAAATTAGTTTATCTTAATCCAAGGAATGATAATACAGCTAAAATAACTACAATCAACCCAATAATATAAATAATATTTCTCATTTTATTTGCCCCCTGTTATTGTCTTAAAAATTACATTCCCCGAACTTACCTCCTGAAAACATTAATTTTACTTCAGACCTGTCGTTCTGATTTCATACCTCTATAACAGGGTATGGTTTAAATATGCTTACTTACAGATAAATTTATATACAGAGGTGGATTTCATGTCATATATACGCGTGCATGGTGCGAATCAAAATAACTTAAAAAATGTGAGTGTCGATATTCCAAAACATCAGCTGACTGTCTTTACCGGTCGTTCGGGTTCAGGAAAGTCTTCACTTGTGTTCAACGTCCTGGCTGCGGAGTCCGAACGTCTCTTGAATGAGACTTACTCTAGTTACATCCAGCATCAGCTGACGCAATATGAAAAACCTGATGTCGACAGAATAGAGAATCTGCCGGTCTCAATGGTTATTAACCAGAAAAAACTCGGCGGCAATTCACGTTCAACAGTTGGCACAATTTCCGATATATATTCATCCGTTCGCTTATTATGGTCGCGCGTCGGCGCACCTTTTGTCGGTTATTCCAATGTTTTTTCATTTAATAACCCGAGCGGCATGTGCGAACGCTGTCAGGGTCTGGGTTATGTCGAAGATATCGATTTAAATGAACTGCTGGATTTTGATAAGTCTTTAAACGAAGATGCGATTAAATTCCCGTCATTCAGACCGGACAGCTGGAGAGGCAAGCGTTACTTATACAGCGGGCTGTTCGATAACGATAAAAAACTGAAAGATTATACAAAGGAAGAAATGGATACATTTCTTTATACAAAACCGAGAAAGATTAAAAATCCGCCGGATAACTGGCCGCGCACTGCGAAGTTTGAAGGGCTGATTCACCGCTTCCGGCGTTCATTCCTGCTTAATGATAACTTTGAAAAAAAACGTTTCTTAACAGATGTGAAACGTGTTGTTACCAGTCAGAAATGCCCGGACTGTGAAGGTAAACGACTGAACGATAAAGTTCTCAGCTGTAAAATTAACGGCGCAAGTATTGCTGACTTCACAGCAT
This sequence comes from Jeotgalicoccus coquinae, assembly GCF_014207425.1. GTDB lineage: Bacteria > Bacillota > Bacilli > Staphylococcales > Salinicoccaceae > Jeotgalicoccus > Jeotgalicoccus coquinae. The sequence goes on from NZ_JACHFF010000002.1 coordinate 250,622, forward strand.
TATCAATTGATGATGCGATTAAGTTTCTTAAAGCGTTAAATGATGAGAAAGCTAAGTTTATCGTTAAACCGCTGCTTGAACAGATGGAAGCTCTCGCTTATATCGGCTTAAATTATTTAACACTCAATCGTGAAACGCTGACATTGTCAGGCGGAGAATCGCAGCGCATTAAGCTTATCCGCCATCTGAACAGTCCTTTAACCGATCTGGTTTATATTATTGATGAGCCCAGTGTCGGACTCCATCCGGAAGATATAGAGAAAATTAATGAAATCATGCGTTCCATCCGTGATAAAGGCAATACCGTACTCATTGTCGAGCACGATCCTGATGTCATTCATATCGCCGATTATATTATCGATATCGGTCCAGGTGCCGGGCAGCACGGCGGAGAGATTATCTTTAACGGGACTTATGAAGAGCTGATGGAGACGGACACACCAACCAGTATTGCACTTAACCGGAAGCACAGACTGAAAGCAAATCCGCGTCAGCCTGAATCATTTATACAGCTGAAAAACATTACGAAAAATAACTTAAAAGATGTGTCTGTTGATATTCCAAAAGGACTGATGTCAGTCGTGACCGGAGTCGCCGGTTCAGGTAAAAGTACGCTGATTAAAACGGGACTCGGTAAATCGGAAGATGCGATATTTATAGATCAGAAAGCAGTGCAGGCGACAAACCGTTCCAATCTGCTGACTTATATGGATTTATTTGATGAAGTCCGGACATTCTTTAGTAAGCAGACGGGTTTAAGAAAAGGGATGTTCAGCTATAACTCTGAAGGTGCCTGTCCTGAATGTAACGGTAAGGGTGTAATTAAAACAGAACTTGCCTTTATGGCAGACTTTTCACAGGTGTGTGAAGTGTGTAACGGCACGCGTTATAAACAGGAAGTACTTGAAGCGACTGTAAACGGCTATTCTATAGCGGATGTGCTGGCGCTGACTGTAGAAGAGGGCGTGGCGTTATTTAAAAATAACGAGAAAGTTGTATCGCGTCTTAGAAATCTGGAAGCCACAGGGCTTCATTATATGACACTTGGCCAATCTCTGGATACGCTGTCCGGCGGGGAATTTCAGCGTCTGAAATTAAGCCGTTATTTAGACAGTAATGCACAAGATAAAGTATTTATTTTCGATGAACCGACAACAGGACTTCATGAAGATGATATTCCTGTGCTGCTGTCGTGTTTTGAACAATTAATTGAACAGAATAATACCGTCATTCTGATTGAACACAATCTGACGATGATGAGTCATGCAGACTGGATTATCGATGTTGGCCCCGGCCCCGGCATGAGAGGCGGTAACATTTTATACAGCGGTGAGCCTGAAGGACTTCTGGATGTGGAAAATTCAGTCACGGCCGAGCATCTGAAACGATATACAAAACAATAATCCGCTCTTGAGCAGAACTTTAGGATGGACAGATTAATTTGGTTATTATTTAATATTGTAATGTTATTTCACTTTAGTCTATTGGAGGATTTTACTTATATGAATAAGAAATATGAGACTTTGTTTGAAAAAGTCACACTTAAAAATGGAGTCGAATTAAAAAATAAATTTGCGCTTGGACCGATGACACACATTTCATCACATGATGACGGCACAATATCCGAGGCTGAACTTGAATATATGCGTCTCCGTTCCAAAGATGTCGGATTATCTATTTCCGCTGCATCGAATGTAACGGATCTCGGTAAGGCATTTCCGGGTCAGCCGTCGGTTGTCCGTGACACGGATATCGAAGGATTAACGCGTCTTGCTGATGTAATGAAAGAAAACGGAGCAAAAGCAATACTCCAAATTCACCACGGCGGTGCTCAGGCAATTCCGAGATTAACACCGGGGTCTGATTCTGCAGGACCAAGTCCAATTACTATACAGAGCTTTGATGAAACAGAACCCCACGATGTTCGTGAAATTACAGAAGAAGAAGTTCACGAAACGATTAAAGCATTCGGGAAAGCAACACGCCGCGCTGCAGAAGCAGGCTTTGACGGTGTAGAAATACATGGTGCCAACCGCTATCTGATTCACCAGTTCGTATCACCGCATTTCAACAAACGTACTGACGAATGGGGCAAGGACCCTTACAAGTTTGCGATGGAAGTGATCGATGCAGTAACGAAGGCGAAAGAACAGCATGCCAATGATGATTTCATTATCGGCTACCGTTTCTCACCGGAAGAAAAAGAGTCTCCGGGAATCACTATGGAAATCACTGAGGAATTAATCGGCAAACTGATTGAAAAACCGCTCGATTACCTGCACGTATCATTAAGCGAAGTGCACTCGAAAACACGCGAAGGTAAATATGCAGATACAGAACGTGTCGAACTGATTCATAAATGGATTGGCGGACACATACCGCTGGTAGGAGTCGGTTCAGTATTTACAGCAGATCAGGCTCTGCGCGCCATTGAAGAAGGCAATATGGAAATGATCGCTCTCGGCAGAGTGATGCTTCTGGATTATAACTTTATCAGCAAAATCGAAGAAGGCAGAGAAGATGAGATTTTCGAATACTTTGACCGTGACAGAGAAGATAAATATAATCTCCCTGAACTGTTATGGAAACAGCTGGATAACGGCGTTTACCCAATGCCGAAAAAATAATATCAGAACAAAAAACAACCCGGACATAACTTTCCAGGTTGTTTTTATAATCAAAAATCGTTTTTCCTATTGCGCTTTCTCCACATCAATTCAATATATCCTGTTCCAAACAGGACACCGATAACAACCAGTACAAATCCTGCGATTTGCGAACTGCTGATTGTTTCATTTAAAAATATCATCGAGAAAATCACACCGAAGAATGGCACGAAGTTATTAAAGATAACCGTTTGTCCAGCGCCTATTTCTTTAATAGCTGAATTGTACACAATATAGCCGAAGCCGGTGACGATAATACCTGACAGCACAAACAGCAGATATACATACGGTTCTGCTGAGAACATCTTGCTGATACCCCCGGGTTCGACGATAAAGCTCACAATAACCAGGCCGATTGAACCTGTTAAAAACATCATTGCTGTCGTTTGAGTCGGGCTCAGTGTCATCGTTACTTTTTTTATAAATATAAAACTCAGTGCCTGTGTAAACATCGATATAAATATCAGTATTTCACCCAGTGAGAAGTTAAAGTTTTTAAAGGACTCTCCCTGGATAAAAAATACGCCAGCCAGGGCAATCAGTATACCGAGTATTCTTGCCGGAGTCAGTTTTTCACCGAGAAATATAACTGCCATTACCGCAGTTGTTAAAGGTACCAGCGCAAGAATTAATGCTGCATTTGAAGCTTCGATCATCGTCAGCGATATTGCAAGCAGTGCATGGTGCAGTATCACTCCGAAGACCATCCCGAGCAGCATATACTTCCATTCGTATCCGGTCATTTTCCGTATCGAACGCGAGAGTATCAAAATGGTCATCGTTGTAATTCCTGCAAGCATTACCCGAAAAGCAGTCATCGTTGCCGGAGGCAGTTCCGTCACCAGCACTTTAAGAATAACTATATTTATTCCCCATAAAACCATAATCGTAAAGACCAATGAATAGATTAGTATCTGTCTTTTCTGATTCACCTGCATCCCTCCGGGACTTGTTTTATATTTATTCAGATTAAGTATGCCATAAAGAGCCCGTACTGCTTAACTTTAATCATCGTAATGCGCAGCGTTATTTTATAACGCTATACATTACACGTTTAATCTATGGGTTTTCATCGACTTTTATTCTTGCTTTTTTATAAACTGCTTCAGGAAATCCATACAGTCTCAACAGTTCAATTGCGTTCGAACTCGTCGCAATTCCATCTTTAATTTTGTAGTCAAATTCGATATCATCTTCAATCAGCGTTTCACTGAAGTGATAGAAATCCAGTTCACCATCCAGCAGATCTGTCAGTTCCATATCATGTGTTGCTGCAATTAAATTAACGTTTTCCTGTTCATGCAGATAGCGTAAAAACGATTCTCCTGCAGCAAGTCTTTCTATCGTATTTGTCCCTTTGAATATTTCATCGATAATACAGTAAACCGTCCCGTCAAATTCTTCAATTTCATCCACAATACGTTTTAATGATTTTACTTCACTGATAAAGTAACTGTCTCCTTCAATAACACTGTCGGTAATTTCCATCGACGATATCACTTTACCGGGAGTGTAATTAAACACTGTACTGGTTGAAGTATTCAGTCCGTTACTCGTTATAACGTTTACACCAAGTGCTTTCATAAATGTAGACTTACCTGCAGCATTAGACCCTGTCAGTAAAATATCATTCGTAAAATTAAGCTCATTATCCACCGCATCTGAAACGAGCGGGTGGTACAGTCCTTCTGTTTTTAAAGGTGTATTTTCTGCAGAAGGGACTGTGTAATACGGCAGCATTTCTCTCCACATTGCAAGACTGTAATGCATATCGAGGTCAGCGGTATAACGCCAGCCTGCTTTATATAAGTCATAGTTTTTGTTCAGCGTTCCGTGAGCAGCATGATACAGATGGTAATCAATTAAAAACATGAGTTTAAATGCTGCGAAAATTTGCACAGCCATATTCATTTCACCTGCACTATCATCATTCACAAACAGCGGACTGATAAAAGACAGCCTTTTTAAACCTTTACTATTAAATCTGGAATTCAAATTACCCGCAGTAACGATAATGTTAATCGCGTAAAAAATATCACCGTAATCAAGACCTGTCGAACCTTTATGTTTATGCGAGAAGTATGCGTTTAACCCGAATCCTCCTAAAATCAGCAGCAGTGAAATATAAGGATTTATGAAAAAGAGTAATACTCCGATAATCGGCATAAAAGATAACAATATAAACAGCGGGTTATATTTTTTAACAGGCATAAATTCATACATGAATTTACTCGTATTTGAGTTGCCTGATCTGCCAAGTTTAGCCAGACGGTAAGAAACATCTTTCCGAAATTCCTCATCCCTTTTAATCTTAAGGAGCAGTTCTTCATCTATATTATTGTGTTCCTGTGCATTGCGCAGCGCAGCATACAGATTCTCCGTGCCAATCGTCGTAAATGTATAATTCATTTTCTCAAGCAGTCTGCCGATATCAAGGTCATTCCATGTTTCATCATCGACAATATTACGGTCTTCTGTATGCTCATTTTCTATAATATTAACGAAGTAATTATGATAGTGAATATAATATTCCGGCTTGGTTTCAAGCCTTTCTCGGCTGCTCCATAAAGTTTCTATATCTTTTTTCAGTTTAAAGTGTTCATAGATTTTTATAATCAGTGAAACAATCATAATTAAAAACATAACAATGATAAATAGGTACAGTGTCTGAATGCTGATCACCCTTCTTTTTGATGTGCAATTATTTAATAATAATTTTATCATTAATATGAAAATATACTACATTATAAACCGTATATGTAAAGTTATAAAATAAATACTATATTTATAAACTGTCCAACTATTCCGGATAGTTCATTTAATATATAACCCCCGTAGCCGTTATGATATATTAGGTTAGATATTTATGGATTCGGGGGAATTGGCCATGGCGCTGTTTGGAACAATCGTAGATGCACTCGCTATTATTTTAGGCAGCATCATCGGTCTTTTTTGGAGAAATATTAATGAGAATATGAAATCTACTATCCTTCAGGCACTGTCCATTACAGTACTTGTGATCGGGATTGATATGGCGCTCGAAGCGAACAATATACTTATCGTAGTCGTAGCCAGTCTCGCACTTGGTTCAATGCTTGGTGAAAAGTGGGATATAGAAGATAAAATGAATCATTTCGGCATCTGGCTCGAAACAAAAACAGGAGCAAGCGAAGGCGGCGCAGCCGCTGCTTTTGTTACTGCAACTCTAGTATATGTAGTAGGTGCTGTAAGCATCATCGGTGCCCTCGACAGCGGACTTAGAAATGATCACACTGTTTTATTAACAAAAGCATTAATCGACGGTGTTCTCGCTATTTTCCTGACTTCGACGATGGGAATCGGGATTATGTTCTCAGCAATCTCCGTATTTCTGTTCCAGGGAGCGATTGCATTATCAGCATCTCAAATCAACCGTTTTATACAGCCTGATCTGATGGATGATATTATTATCGCTATAACAGGGACAGGCGGCATTATGATTATTGCAATTGGAATCAGACTGATCGGCCTGATGAACATAAGGGTAGCCAATATGCTGCCTGCAATATTATTTGCAGTGCTGTTTGTAGTCATTCAATATTACTGGGAAACTATCAGTTTATTCTTTGTACAAATGTTCTAGCTGCTGAGGAGATGAGAATGTTATGGAAGATGAACAGCTCAATATATTCGATTCTAAAGGTAAGTTCACGGGCACAGCTTCACGTGCCGATGCTCATAAAAAAGGCCTGTGGCATGAAACGTTTCACTGCTGGTTCATCAGTAACGAAGAAGACAGAGTCTTCATCCACTTCCAGCTGAGAAGTCCGTATAAGAAAGACTTTGCAAGTATGCTGGATATCACAGCGGCCGGTCACTTAAATTCCGATGAAGACGTTAAAGACGGTGTCCGGGAAATTAAAGAAGAACTTGGCATCAGTCTGACACTTAATGATTTAATTTATACAGGCACAGTACCGGATGAAATTGTCATTGATGATTTTAACGACAGGGAACTGTGTCATGTATTTATATATAAGATTCCTGAAAATACCGAACCTGATTATGTATTTATGGATGATGAGGTAGCGGACATTGTGAAAATTGAACTGTCTGCGTTTGAAAAACTGTGGTCTGAAAAGACATACTCGATTAATATTGATAGTAAATCGATTAACAGAAACAGTTTTGTACCGCATGAGAACCGTTATATTGACACTGTTATAAAGAGTATTAAACAGTTCGCTTTGCAATATTTTTGAAATTAATTTCAGAATCGTGTTGACATTAATTTAACTCTGCCATATAGTTAGTATAAATTAAATAATCAAATAACTTACTTTCTTATCAAGAGAGATGGAGGGACTGGCCCTATGAAATCTCGGCAACAGACATTATGTACTGTGCCAAATCCTGTAGCAGCATGCTAAAAGATGAGAAGAGCGAATATACATTGCCCTCTTCTTATATTTTAAGGAGAGGTTATTTTCTTTTTACAAAGAATGTATATCTGGTTTTTAAAAACACCGGTCATATACTGGTGTATTTTTATTACATTTTTTAATTCATACTATTTAACTATGTTTAAGGAGCGTTTTCAATGATTGAGTTTATCGATGTAGACAAAACATATCACGGCAACGATGCACCGATTCATGCCCTCGATAATATTAATTTTAAGGTTGATACCGGAGAAATATACGGTGTCGTCGGTTACAGCGGTGCAGGCAAGAGTACTTTGATTCGCTGTGTGAATCAGCTGGAACGTGTCTCAGCCGGCCAGGTCATTGTCGACGGCAAAGATTTAACAACACTGGAACCTGCAGAACTGAGAGTAACGAAAAAGCGAATCGGTATGATTTTCCAGCATTTTAATTTATTAAATTCAAAGACTATCTATACGAACGTAGCGATGCCGCTGATTTTAAACAAAACTCCAAAGGATGAAATTAAGAAGCGTGTTACGGAACTGCTGGAGTTCGTCGGTCTGTCGGATAAAGCATCGCAATATCCTGATCAGCTGTCAGGCGGCCAGAAACAGCGTGTGGGTATTGCCCGGGCACTCGCGACCAATCCTTCTATTCTTTTATGTGATGAAGCAACGTCGGCTCTTGATCCTCAGACAACCGATTCCATTCTGGAACTGCTGAGAAAGATTAATAAAGAGTACAATATTACGATTTTGCTGATTACGCATGAAATGTCGGTTATCCGGGATGTCTGCCATAAAGTCGCAGTCATGGAAAACGGGAAAATAATTGAACGCGGTTCGGTGTTCGATGTGTTCACGAATCCGCATACTGAAACCGGCAGAAGATTCGTCAATACGGTCATGCAGACGGAGCTGCCGAATTACGTTGAAGAACTGATTCAAGACAGCGACAACAGTCAGTTTATTTACAGAATTAACTTTATCAGCAAGCTTGCTGTAAAACCGTATCTGTCACAAATCAGTAAGTTGTATGATCTTGATGTCAATGTGCTGTTCGGTAATATTACGGAACTGCAGGGTGTCCCTTTCGGTAATTTAATCGTTCAGTTCGACGGTTCGAAGGATGAACTCACAAAAGCTCTGCTTTATTTAGAAGAAAACAATGTTCAATACAGTGAGGTGAATACATATGCTCGTTAGCTGGGGTACAATACTCGAAGCATTTTTAGAAACTGTGCAGATGGTCAGTATTTCATTTATCTTTTCAGTCATACTCGGACTGCCGCTCGGTATTTTACTGTATGTCACAAGGGCAGGCCAGATTTTAGAGAATAAAATCGTATTTACAATATTAAACGGCATCATTAACGTGTTCCGTTCACTGCCGTTCATTATCCTGCTCGTGGCAATCATTCCGGTAACGAAGTTTATCGTCGGAACATCAATCGGAACTGAAGCTGCAATTGTACCGATGGTATTTTTTGCAGGTCCTTACATTTCAAGACTCGTTGAAAGTTCATTGCTTGAAGTCGACGAGGGCGTGCTCGAAGCTGCGGATGCAATGGGTGCAACGCCGATGCAGACAATTATTAAATTCGTTCTGCCTGAAGCTCTTGGATCGCTCATTGTGAACTTTACTATTTCTATTATCGGTCTCGTCGGTGCATCTGCAATGGCCGGCACAGTCGGTGGGGGCGGTATCGGTGATTTAGCGATTACTTACGGTTATCAAAGGTTCGATACAGTCACAATGCTGATTACAGTCGTTATATTAATTATTATGGTTCAGGGTCTGCAGTCTGCAGGCAACAAATTCGCAAGAGTTGTAAGAAGAAGATAATAACAGGAGGAAATATATTATGAAAAAAGTTGTATTATTTACCAGTTTACTTTTAATGGGTATCATCCTGTCAGCATGCGGTGACAGCGAAAAAGAAGAAGTCAAAATCGGTATCAGCGGCACTGACACAGCTGTCTGGGATTACGTTGCAGAGAAGGCTTCAGAAGAAGATATTGAAATTGAAATTGTATCATTCAACGATTATGTACAGCCTAATACTGCACTTGCTGACGGTGAAATTGATTTGAACTCATTCCAGACTGTCGCATATTTTGATGAATTTATCGAAGAAAGAAATCTTGATTTAGTGCCGATTGCTACTACGAACCTTGCACCCATGGGTATTTACTCTGATTCATTAACAGATGTAAAAGACATTCCGGATGGCGGCACAATTGCACTGCCTAATGACGTGTCCAACCAGGGCCGTGCATTAATGCTTCTTGAAGATGCCGGTCTGATTACACTGGTTGAAGATTATGATGGTCTCGGCTCAATCGAAAATTCAGTCGTTGAAAACCCAAATGACTATAAATTTGAAGAAGTTGCACCGGCGCAAATCCCGCGCGCTTTAGGAGATGTGGATCTCGGAATTATTAACAACGGTATCGCAAAAGACGCAGGACTTCACCCAATCCATGATTCTATTTACCGCGAAGATGATACAGCGACTGATTATGTGAACATCATCGCATCTAAATCTGAAGATAGAGACAATGAAACATACAACAGAATTGCCGAGCTGTATCAGGAAGCAGATACTGCTGAGTTTATCGAAAAAGAGTACGACGGTGCGTTAATTCCGACAGTACTTGAACTGAGCGAAATCGGCTGGTAAATAAGAGAAGCTCCCTGCATGGGAGCTTTTGATTTTACAGTGATTCTATAAATTTTTCTTCCGCATCGCTTTGCGGATTAAACGTAATATCTTCACTGATATTCTGTTTCATAAACGATGCATACATCTGTTTTGCTACAGGTTGATTGAAGTTTTCCGTAAAACTATAATGCACTTCAATTTCATTATCCAGCGCGCTGTCTGTGCCTGCAAGATAGGCGATAATTCCTTCTTCTGTACACAGCGTTAAATATTTAACATTTTCAAGCTGCAGCTGCTTTTCAAAATCTGCAATCGCTGCCGGTTCGATATTTTTAATTTCCATCAAAAAACTCCTTCCGGTGTTTTTAATCAAATACCCTTTTCCAGGTGGAAACAATCGTCTCTATACCATAGTCCATTTATCTGAATTTATAGATAATTCAGAGCGTGAGCTGTATACTGACTTATATAAACTTAAAAAAGAGGGATAAATATGCGTTTTGAAACAAAAGCAATTCATGCCGGCAGACAGGTCGATCCGGTGACTGGTGCGGTCACAACACCGCTTCACTTGTCCACTACTTACGAAAGATCCGCTGACGGTTCTTATACCGACGGCTTTATGTACAGCCGCGGAGATAATCCAAACCGACGTTCTTTGGAGGAATGTCTAACAGCACTTGAAGAAGGCTATGATTCTGTGACTTTTGCATCTGGCATGGCCGCTATTTCAGCAGTGATTGAATCACTGCCGCAGGATATGCCTCAGCGTATTATTTTACCGGATGATATGTATTTCGGTGTATTGACTTTACTTAATGAAACGGATATCGGCAGAAGGTTTGATATCGTCACTGCAGATATGAGTAATATAGAGGATTTAAAAGCAGCAGTTAAAAGTGAACCGACTGGCTTAATCTGGATTGAAACACCGTCAAATCCTCAGATTAAAATCATCGATATTGCTGCGGTTGTTAGTATTGCAAAAGAGGCAGGTGCAGTAACTGTTGTCGATAATACAACAGCTACACCTGTGCTGCAAAACCCGCTGTCGCTCGGCGCTGATTTTTCACTGCATTCGGTCACTAAATATATCGGGGGTCACAGCGATTTGCTGCTCGGTGCGGTAGTTGCGAAAGAAGACAGTCCAATGCTTCAAAACTTAAGAACATGGCAGCATGCGAAAGGTGCCGTGCCGTCATCGTTCGACTGCTGGCTGGCCCTCCGCGGTGTTCAGACTTTATCGGCAAGAATGTCAGTCCACTGCTCCGGCGCTAAAATTATCGCTGACTTTTTAAATCAACATGATAAAGTAGAAGCCGTATACTATCCAGGTCTCCTTAAGCACCCCGGACACGATATTGCAGCATCACAAATGAGTGATTTTGGCGGACTAATGTCGTTTAAAGTTAAAGGAAAGGCTGAAGCTGCACTAAAAGTAGCCAATACGGTTAAAATCTTTACACAAGCAACGAGTCTAGGCGGCACCCACAGCTATATCGAGCATCGCGCTTCAGTGGAAAAAGAATTAACTAAAGCGCCGGATACACTGCTTCGCTTATCTGTCGGTCTCGAAAACGTTCAGGATCTGCAGGAAGATCTGGCACAGGCGTTATCCGGAATATAAACAATAAGAATAAATTATATTATGAGTAACCTCTGTGTAAACGGGAATATTGCCTGTAACACGGAGGTGTTCTTATGAGAAAGCACTATAGATTAATAGTTCTCGGCGGAGGTGCCGGCGGTATCTCAACTGCCAGCCGGATACTCTCGAAAAAGAAAGATTTAAAAGATGACGTTTTAATTATAGAGCCCGGCGATTACCACTATTTCCAGCCTGCGTGGCCGTTAGTCGGCAGCGGTGAAGAGAAACTCGAAGCCACAAGGAAACCGACAGAGAAAGTTATTCCAAAAGGTGCACGCTGGATGCAGGCAGCTGTTGAAAATGTCGATCCCATTAAACGGGAAGTAACTGCAGACGGCACTGTAATCAGCTATGACTATTTAATCGTCGCACTTGGCATTGAACTCAACTACGATGCTATTAAAGGCGCGAAGGAGTTTATCGGCACCAACAGTGTCTGCACAAACTATCTATATGACTACGTTGAGTACACATATGAATCTCTGAAAAACACAAAAACAGGAAATATTATCGTTACCAAGCCCCGGTCAAAAATCAAAGGCGGTGTATCAGCTGAAAACTCGCTGTTTACAATGGATGACTTTGTAAAACAGCATGACCGTAACGTCGATATAGCGTTTAGAAGCGGACGGAACGAAATATTTGAAGTGAAGAAATACAACGACAGCCTTATCAGCCAGATGGAAGAGAAACATATCGACTATAAACTGAATGAGGAACTGATTGAAGTTAAAGGCGATGAAAAACTGGCAGTGTTTAAAAACACCCAAACCGGTGAGACACATACTGCCCCATTTGAGATGATTGTTATAACACCCCCGATGCACGGACCATCTGTTTTGAAAAACTCAGGACTGCTGAATGAGGATGGCTGGGTTGATGTTGATAAACACACGATGATGCACAATAAATATACAACCGTATTCTCACTTGGTGACTCGTCAAGTCTGCCGACGGTGAAAATGGGCGGGGCCGTCAGAAAACAGCTTCCGGTGCTGGTCGATAACCTGATAGAACGTATGAATGATCAGGAACCATCGCATAAATATGACGGCAGAACAGCTTGTCCGATTGCTACTGAATACGGTGAGCTCATACTTGTAGAATTCGGCTATGACAGAGTGCCGACAGAAACAACATTCCTGAATCAGGCAGATGATAAGAAAATCTTTTATCAGTTTAAAAAGAATATGCTGCCGATTATGTACTGGTATGCCATGTTGAATGGGAAAGCTTAGAAATAATAAAAACGACGTTATCGGTTAATCCGGTAACGTCGTTATTTTTATTTAAAAGTAAGGTTTTCAAGTCTGATATATCCTGCTGCATCGAGTTCAACACCATCAAGCTGTGCAGTATTAAACGCAAGACTCATATTCTGATGAACTAACGGTGCATATAGCACACTAAACCTAAAATCAGCACAAAAAAGCCGGGACTTCATCAGCCCGGGCTATTCCTTTATTTAAGTTCCAGTTCTTTCGCGGTCATTTCTCTAACCTTATACAGTAATTCACTGTCTTCGATTAATGACTGTCCGTAAGATGGAATCATTTCTTTCAGTTTTGCATCCCATGTTTCTCTGTATTCCGGGAAACTTTGTTTAAACACTTCGAGTGCAACTGACACTGATACTGATGCACCTGGTGACTCTCCCAGCAGGGCGATGACAGAGTTATCTTCTGAACTGACAACTTCTGTTCCAAACTGGATGAATCCTTTACCGTGTTCTTCAGTATCTTTAATGACCTGCACGCGTTTGCCTGCGATATGAATATCCCAGTCTTCGTCTTTTGCATCGGGTACAAATTTTCTGAGCTCTGCCATTCTATCTTCTTTACGCATCATGACCTGCTGGATGGAATATTTCACCAGCGGCATATTTTTAATTCCGGCTGATACAAGCGTCAACAGATTATCCGGCTTAATTGATTTAACCAGATCCATATTCGAACCGTATTTTAAGAACTTCGGCCCTATCGCAGCAAATGGTCCAAACAGTAAGCTTTCCTGTCCCTGAATATAACGTCTGTCCAGATGCGGTACTGTCATCGGCGGTGTGCCGTATGGTTCTTTACCGTATACTTTCGCGTTATGACGCCCGACGACTTCAGGATTGTTGCATACCAGGAATGCACCGCTGATCGGGAAGCCCCCAAGATGTTTGCTTTCTGGTATTTTCGTTTTCTGCAGCAGCGGAATTGCATGTCCGCCGGCACCAATGAAAATGTAATCTGCAGTATGATACTCTATTTTATCATCTTCAACATTGAGGATTTTAACTTCCCATTTATTATTTTCAAGCTGTCTGAAATCTAACACTTCATGACGGTAATAAACGGAAGCATTATTATGACCTTCAATATTTCTTGCCAATTTACGTGTTAATTCACCGAAGTTAACGTCGGTGCCATCATCGATTTTACTTGCAGCAACTGGTTCGTTTGACATTCGTCCGTTCATCATTAAAGGAATCCATTCTTTAATCCTATTGTTATCTTCTGTATATTCCATGTCGCGGAACATAGGATGCGGCACCAGCGCTTCATAACGCCGCTTCAGGAAATCTACATTGCCTGTACCCATAACAAAACTGATGTGCGGAAGCGGACGGATAAACTCCTCCGGATTCTTTATATGATTGTTTCTGACTAAATAAGACCAGAACTGTTTAGAAATTTCGAATTGCTCATTAATTGATTTTGCTTTCTCAATATCTATCGAACCGTCTTTCTGCTCTACAGTATAGTTCAATTCACATAACGCAGCATGTCCCGTTCCTGCATTATTTGTTTCATGCGAACTTTCATTTCCTGAAACGTCCAGCCGTTCAAACAGTTTAATATTCCATCCGGGTTCTAAATTCTTCAAAAAGGAGCCGAGTGTTGTACTCATAATTCCTGCACCGATTAATATGATGTTTTTAGAAGAGTTATTGTCCATGTTTAGCCAGCTTTCTGTTTTTTAATCTAAAATTATTTTATAATCATTACAGGGATGTTCGCGCGTTTTGCCACTTTATGTGTCACATGACCAAGGACATGTTTGATATCGCGCTTAGATCGCTTGTTGCTTATAACGATAACTTCATATTCATTACTTTCAATTTCTTTTTTAAGTTCATTAATTACACGGCCTGTTTCAAAATAAATTTTGTAATTAAGACCATGCTCATCCAGCTGATCTGTAAAGAACTTCATATTTTCGACTCTTTCTTTTGCTATGTCCTCAAAATGCTTGCCCTGATACTTCACATTATCCGCCATTTCATTTTCCGTTATTACATTAAAAATCGTAATCATCGAATCTCCATTTTTATCTGTGAGTTTCACTAACTGCTCAGGTACATTCTCAAATGAATTCCCAAAATCAAATGGCACTAAAATATTTTTATACATACAGAATACTTCCTTTCATTTTTCAGTAATCATTAGTTTAATTTTAAATCTTAACCTGCTACTTTTGCAATGTAATACTCTTTTGAATTTGAAATTTATATACCCGTTTAATACCCTGTTATAATTAAACAGTAATTATTAAATACAGAGCATGTTTAATTACAGCGAAATATTAAGGAGAAACACTATGGCTCAATTACTTTTAAAAAATATAAAGAAGCAATATGACAGCTCGGGTCCCGTCGTCGTTAAAGATTTCAGCCTGGATATAGAGGAAGGCGAGTTTATAGTCTTTGTCGGACCGTCCGGCTGCGGTAAATCCACCACTCTCCGTATGATGGCCGGGCTGGAAGAGATCACGGAAGGTGAATTTTATATCGACGAGAAGCTGATGAATAATATTCCGCCGAAAAATCGGGATATCGCCATGGTTTTTCAAAATTATGCGCTATACCCCCATATGACAGTATTTGATAACATTGCATTCGGATTGAAAATTAAAAAGCGGCCGAAACAGGAAATTAAAAAGAAAGTCGAACAGGCCGCAGAAATACTTGGACTGACCGATTACCTTCACAGAAAACCTAAAGCACTATCAGGCGGGCAGAGACAGCGGGTCGCTCTCGGGCGGGCAATCGTCAGGGAAGCTAATGTATTCTTAATGGATGAACCACTGTCGAATCTCGATGCCAAATTGCGCGTTCAGATGAGAGCTGAGATTATGAAACTTCATCAGCGTCTGAAAACGACAACTGTGTATGTGACTCACGATCAGACTGAAGCTCTCACAATGGCAACGAGGATTGTCATTATGAATAACGGTGAAATCATGCAGGTCGGTTCACCTCAGGAAGTATATAATACACCTGACAATTTATTTGTTGCCCAATTTATCGGCTCGCCTGCAATGAATATATTTGAATGTCTGTTTAATGGAGATACCTTAACTATTGGCAATACAGCAATTAACATAGCTGATGTTGATCGGGATATGCTGAACAAACTCGGATATAAAAATAAACACCTTAAATTCGGAGTTCGCCCTGAAAACATTCTGGAGTATAGAGAAATTTTACAGCTTGAAGATGCAACACTATTTGATATAAAAGTCCAAGCGAATGAATTGCTCGGTTCGGAATTTATGATTTACTCCGAATTTGAAGGAAAAGAAATTGTTGCACGAGTGGATGCTCATAATCAAAACAAACCTGGTGATACGATGTCTATTGCATTTGATATGAACAAAGCCCATTTCTTCGATGGTGATACCGGTAAAAGAATTACAGACAAATAAAAAATGCCTGTTTACTTTTAAAGTAAGCAGGCATTATAAATTATTTAATAATCATTACCGGAGTATTTACTCGTTTAGCAACTTTATGCGTAACATGACCCAAAACATGTTTGATATCCCGTTTCGAGCGTTTGTTACTCATTACTATCACTTCATAATCATTATCATTAATTTCTGTTAAAAGTTCAGTGATGACACGCCCTGCTTCAAAACGGATTTCATATTCCAGTCCACGTTTATCAAGCTCATCTGTAAACGGCTTGAGATCTTTAATCCTGTCTTCAGTTATCGTATTGAAACGTTTTCCGTTAAACTTCACATCGCTGGACATCTCTTGATCAGTAATGATATTAAAAATAGTAATTACAGCACCTTCGCTGTTTTCTGTTAATTTAGCCAGCTGGTCAGGTACGTTATCGAACGAATTCCCAAAATCGTATGGCAGTAATATCTTTTTGTACATACTTACACATCCTTTTATTTTTTCATACTTTAGATAAAGCTAATGGTATCTTTACTAATATTCCCTTTGGTAAAAAATTCACACATTTTGTCTTCTGTAAAAGTATTCAAATCAGCTTATCAGATTCCTGCAGCTTTGAATACACCTTTTATTGTAAATGTTTCAATAAACATCGTCATCTCTTCTATCGACTCTGTGCATCCCTCTTTCAGCCACTTCAGCAATATACCTATATGCGCATTTGTAACGTAAGTAATCAAATAATCCGTAAATATTTCAGAATCGAGTTCAACTCCAAACTCCCTGCTTTTTACTTTATAAAAATCAAACATATGCTGTGAAAAATATTTCGCAAGCTCTGCTGAACCCAGACTGTTTGCAATCACAAGTACGCGGCTGCGATGCTCTTCGAGATATTGAAACAGGTGCAAAATCGTTTCTTTAAGACGATTTTCTTCAACGTCTTTAAAGCTGCTCCCTGTAATATTTTTATAGAGCAGCTGCTCTATATCATTCATCATCGATTCCTGATAACTTTCAATCAATTCGTATTTATCTTTATAGTAGGTGTAAAATGTTCCCCGGTTAATCATAGCTTCACTGCTGATATCCTGAATAGTAATATTCTCAAATGTTTTTTTCTCCAGTAACACAATAATCGCCTGATCTATGGCGTGCAAAGTTTTTTGTACTCTTAAATCTTTTTTCAAAAATAATCAACCTTTCATAAGATAGTGTTGGTTATCCTACATAATGACTTACATCATCTATTGCGGATTATAGATTCGCTTATATAATAAGTTATTGTACACAGTGTTTGATAACTTTGAAAGAAAAATTATAGAGGATGATTAAATGTTTCAGGATTTTAAATTTATATTAAAAAAACCATTATTGATGATTTCACTGCTGGTCATTTCATTATTACCGGTCATATATGCCGTCACATTTCTCGGAGCGATGTGGAACCCTTATGACCGCACAGGGGATATGCAGTTCCACATAGTAAATGAAGATACAGGCAACGAAGATATTGAATTGGGGAAAGAAATTGAGGAAGAACTAAGTAATAACGATCAGCTGGATTGGCAATTTTCTAATCTGGATGAAGCCGAAGAAGCAATTAAGAGCGGAGAGTCATACGGCTATCTGGAAATTCCTGCAGATGCATCTGATAATGCTATGACATTCTTAACCGATTCACCGGAA
Organism: Jeotgalicoccus coquinae; assembly: GCF_014207425.1. Classification (GTDB taxonomy): domain Bacteria; phylum Bacillota; class Bacilli; order Staphylococcales; family Salinicoccaceae; genus Jeotgalicoccus; species Jeotgalicoccus coquinae. The sequence continues at coordinate 268,371 of NZ_JACHFF010000002.1, forward strand.
AATGTAAACCTTACTTTAAAAACAAATCCCGGTTATAATTTCATCGGCTCAATAATGTCAGAACAGGTTGGTTCGGTTTTAGTTGAAACTGTACAAGAAGAAATTACAGAAACCTATACCAAAACGCTGATCAGCAAACTCGGGAGTCTTTCCGATCAGAGTGATGAGGCACAATCTGCCATCGCCGAGCTGAAAGATGGTGCAGTCGAGCTGGATGATGGACTTGGACAGCTGCAGGACAGCTCAACGCAGTTAAGTGAAGGTGCCGGCAGTCTCGAAAGCGGTGCTGCACAGGTTAACGAAGGCGCAGGTACACTGTACAATGGTGAACAGCAGTTTACTGGCCAGATCGCTCAGCTGGCACCAATGCTTGGAAACTATGCCCAGCCTGTCCAGGGCGCGCAGTCAGAACTTGAGAGCGGAGCAGGTCAGTTAAATGAAGCGAGCACACAGCTTGCAGGAGGCGCTTCTGAATTGAATGCCGGTATTATGCAGATGAACGACGGCATCGGCGAGCTGAAAGCAGGTTCCAAAGAAATGGCAGAAGCTCTGACAGAAGTAGATACCAGATTTAACGAATTGCTCGAGGAAATAGAAGAACAGAATATTGTATTCAGTGATGAAGGGGCAGAAGCAATTGCAAGCCCTGTTAATCTGGAAATTGAATCCATGGTGAATACACAAAACTATGCACAGAGTTTTGCACCGTTAATTATTGCGGTCAGCTTATTTATCGGCAGCATTACATTTAATGTTGTTTATCCAATGAATAAAATATTTGAAGATAAGAAACACGTGTTCAGCCAATGGATCAGCCGCGGCTTGTTATTTTTATCACATTCTGTAATAATTACTACCTTGCTGTACATTGCGATTGTATGGATTATGCAAATTGATATAGCCAGCCATTGGAAATTCTATTGTGCAATGCTGACCTGGTCGCTCGTATCCATTACCATGATAGGATTACTAGTGATGATATTCGGAAACTTCGGCAAGTTCCTCGGTATCGTACTGCTTATTGTACAATTATCATCAAGCGGTGGAACATTTCCGATTGAAACTGCGAATAACTTCTATCAGACTCTTTATGAATTCCTGCCGATGGCATTCGTCGTTACAGGATTTAAAGATGCGATATTCGGGCAGGCGTTTAATATGGAATTCCACACAATAATATATATACTGCTGGCAATAACTGTAGTTGCATACCTGCTCATATTATTAGTATTACAGCTGAAAGATAAATTCCCTAAATACGAAGAAAAAGCAAATAAAATGGCTAATTTTGAAAACTAGAAGAGGCTGGGACATAAGTCTTCAAAAGATATTATATTTCATACAGTATAGATGAAAAATTTAAATTAAGATTTCGCTTTTTTAAAAAACCGCATCGCAACCGATGCGGTTTTTCATATTCAAATTGCACTCCAAGTGTAAGTTTGGTATTATCAATAGGTTATTTATTTAGAAGTCAGCAAAATTTAGGGTATTCAGGTAATATTCTACAGAACTATAAGGAGCATGTTAATGAAGGATTCTTCCCGTCCAAACAGTAAAAAGTTGTCAAAAGTATTTATATATTCGGTGTTAATAGTAGGATTGCTCGTCGTTGCCGGAGCAATCAACCCTGAAAAATTTGGAGCCGTTGCGGGTTCTATATCAAACTGGGTCAGTAATTATTTCGGCTGGTATTACATGATTATTACTTCAGCCACGCTATTCTTTTGTATATTCCTTATTTTCAGTCCAATAGGGAAGTTAAAACTTGGAAAACCGCATCACGAGCCTGAATTCAGTACACGCTCATGGCTGACAATGCTATTCAGTGCGGGTATGGGAATCGGAATGGTATTTTACAGCACATCTGAACCTATCGCTCATTTCTTTATGCCTGCCACTGCAGAACCTGAGTCACAGGAAGCAATGCTCGAAGCGATTCGCGCAACTATTTTCCACTGGGGTGCCCACGCATGGGGTATGTATGGTGCAGTCGCTTTAGCGCTCGCATATTTTCAGTTCAGAAAAGGTGAGTCAGGACTTCTGTCAAAAACTTTACGCCCGATTTTAGGAGATAAAGTAGACGGGCCCATCGGTGTACTTATCGATGTACTGACTGTTTTTGCCACAGTCATTGGTGTCGCTGTATCACTTGGTGTCGGAACCACTCAAATCAACGGCGGTCTGAACTATCTGTTCGGCGTACCAATTAACTTAACAGCACAGGGATTAATCATCGCAGCAGTAACAATCCTCTTCCTTGCCAGTGCATGGAGCGGTTTAAGCAAAGGTATTAAATATTTAAGTAACCTTAACATGATGCTTGCAACAATATTACTGCTGGTAGTACTGATACTAGGCCCGACAATGCTTATATTAAACATGCTGCCGACAGCTGCAGGTGAGTATATCAACACATTTGTCTCAAGAACATTGGATGCAGCACCGTTAAACGGTGATAAAAACAGCTGGCTGCAATCATGGACAATTTATTACTGGGCATGGTGGCTGAGCTGGAGCCCGTTCGTCGGTATTTTCATCGCACGTGTTTCGAAAGGCCGTACAGTACGCGAATTCGTACTTGCGCTTCTTACAGTACCAACAACTATCGGTATTATCTGGTTTACTGTCTTCGGTGTAACCGGTATTGAAGTTGCCAGTTCTGTTTCTGAAATTATCGGTCACGGACCTGAAACGCAGCTGTTCGCTATATTTAACGAAATGCCGCTCAGTGTGCCGCTCTCTATCGTAGCGATTATACTGGTTGCTTCATTCTTTATTACATCCGCAGACTCAGCAACATTTGTCCTGGGAATGCAGACATCACACGGTTCACTCCGCCCATCGGCGAGTATTAAAATCGTCTGGGGTATCAGTTTATCTGCAATTGCTTATGTACTGCTTCTTTCAGGTGGAGAAACAGGTCTGGAAGCACTGCAGTCCGCAGCGATTATCGCAGCACTGCCGTTCAGTTTTGTAATTATAATGATGATGATTTCATTTTATAAAGATGCAAACGAAGAACGAAAATACCTCGGTCTGACGATCACTCCAAACTCAAAACGCATGCAGGAGTATCTTAAGAAAGAAGAACGTGAATATCAGGAACAAAAAAATGCAGGTGTCGATGAAAGAGATCTGTAGTTAAATAAAATCACTCCCGTAAAATATAAATTTTACGGGAGATTTTTTAATTAAAGTATTTTTACTTTTGATATACTTAATTAATACTATTACAGAAACGTGGAGATACGGATGTTCGAACTTATGCTGATCATGCTCGAAAGGCTTGGATTAATAGTCATGCTCGCTTTTATCGCAACCCGTCTGCGGTTTTTCAGAGACATGCTTTCCCCGGCGGCACCGACAAGAAAACAGGAATATACTGTAATTTTATTCTTTGGTGCTTTCGGCATTATCGGGACTTATTCAGGAATCACTTTTCAAGCAGAACCGTTTCAGCTTCAGCGATTCGCGACCGGGGTTCTAAATACAGAAGCAATTGCCAACTTCCGTGTTATCGGAGTGGTGCTTGCTGGCTTATTCGGAGGATATAAAGTCGGGGGTGCCGCAGGGCTGATTGCCGGCGGTCACCGTATGATGCTTGGCGGATTCACAGGTTTTGCATGCGGCATTGCGACGATTGCAGCCGGTATTTTCGCTGCCTGGTTCCGTTCAAGAAATCCGGAAGTGACATCCAAATCTCTTTACGTATTTGCAATTGGAGCTGCTGCGGAAATGATGCAGATGGGATTGATTGTTCTGCTAGCTCGTCCTCTGACGGAGGCGCTGACACTTGTTCAGCATATTGCTCTGCCGATGATTCTAGCCAACGGAATCGGTTGTGCATTATTCCTCTTAATTATTAAAAGTGTTGCCAGAGAAAAAGAAAAAGCAGCCGCACTGCTGGCTCAAAAAGTTCTTCATATAGCAGAACAGACACTTGGATATTTGAGGTCCGGTTTAACTCCGAATTCCGCGGACAAAGTATGTTCCATTCTGTATAAAGAACTTAATCTTATGGGTGCTGAAATCAAAGTGGGCAGCAGTATACTGGCACTCACCGGTAAAAACAGCGGCTCTGCAGTCTCAAAGTCGTTAAACAGCCGGGACAAAGTAATCGGAACAGTAAATTTTTATTTTCACTCTCCGGCAACGGCCCTTGAAAAAGAAACAGTAGCCGGTCTTACAAATCTGCTGAACAGTCAGCTAGAACTCGCTGAAGCTGATAAACTGTACAGCCTCGCAAAAGATGCTGAAATCAATGCACTCCAGGCTCAGATTAATCCGCATTTTCTTTTCAATACTTTAAATACTGTTATATCACTCGTTCGTATCAATCCCGAAAAAGCGAGAACGGCACTGAGGTCATTATCTAAATTTATCCGGCACAACCTGCAGTCCACAACGGTATCCGTTCATACGCTGGGAGAAGAAATTGAACATATAAAGTCTTATTTATCGATTGAACAGATCCGGTTTGAAGACAGAATCAAAGTTTCCTATTATATAGAAGAAAGCTGTCTGCAAAGTAAACTGCCTGCGTTAACGCTGCAGCCTATTATTGAAAATGCAGTAAAACACGGGTTCAAAGGTAAGAGCGAACAGTGTCAGCTGCATATTACCGTAAAGGACGGTCTGGATAATGTATCCTTGTACATAGAAGATAACGGATCAGGTGTCGACGAGAATACACTGAAAATATTGGCCACAAGTATCGGCAGCAGGACAGAAGGTAATGGAATCGCATTATATAACATCAACAAAAGACTCAAAATGACTTTCGGCAGCGACTCAGGTCTTCACTTCACATCAAAGCCGGAGTCGGGCATGACAGTATACTTTAAAATGCCTAAAACTTTCTAACATATTCGAAGGGAATCGTTCATAAATGAATCAGACGATTAAAACACTCGTTGCAGATGATGAAAAGTACAGCCGTGAGGAAGTAAAATTTTTACTGCAAGAGCATCCATCCATACAAATTACCGGAGAAGCAGCAACAGGACAGGAAGCATTATCAAAAATAATAGCCGACGAGCCTGATCTCCTGCTGCTCGATATTGATATGCCGGAAATGACAGGTACAGAGCTGGCTGTGATTCTTAAAAAGATGAAGAATCCCCCGCTCATTATATTTACAACGGCTTACTCCGAATATGCAGTGGAAGCCTTTAAAGTACAGGCTGCGGGGTATTTACTGAAGCCGATTGATGAAACAGAACTGACGGAAGCAGTTGCACATGCGGCCGGGCTTCTAGAATCCAAACGCGGACCGGCAAAGGGGAAACTTGCTGTTGGTGTCGATGAAGCTGTCACTTACTTGAATCCCGCAGATGTACTGTTTGCCTCAAGAGAAAATAAAACGACGACAGTCGTATCCTCCAAAGGGACTTTTAAAAGCAGAATGCCTTTAAAAGAACTGGAGTCGAGACTTCTGCATCATTCATTTTTCCGCGTTCACAAAAGCTATCTGGTGAACACCGAAATGATTACAGAGATGACACCGTGGTTCAACGGCGCCTTCCAGCTCACATTAAACGGTACAGATGTGCAAATACCAGTCAGCCGGAATTACGTCAAAGCACTGCGTACACAGATAGAATTATGACAACGGTCTTTTAAGGCCGTTTTTTTGCTTTTCAGCACTGCATTTCGACACGATAGCTGAATCCTCCCAAAATTGTTAGTACATTTTGTAAACTGAACTGATGAAAACGCATTCAAACTTAGGGGGAGCAAGATGATTACATTTATAGGGGCTATCGCTCTTTTAATAATAGGGTTCTTTACATACGGAAAGTTTGTCGAAAAAGTTTTTCAACCAAAAGAGCATAGAGCGACACCGGCTTATACGGAACATGATGGTGTCGATTATCTGCCAATGCATAAAAATAAAAATGCACTGATTCAATTAATCAGCATTGCCGGTGTCGGGCCGATCTTCGGGCCGATTATGGGTGCACTTTACGGACCGCCGGCGTTTATCTGGATTGTTGTCGGCTGTATTTTTGCCGGCGGTGTTCACGATTACTTAACAGGAATGATTTCCATCCGAAACAATGGTGCACACTTACCGGAACTTGCAGGCAAGTTCTTAGGAAAAGCGATGAAGCATGTCGTTAATGCTTTTTCTATTTTACTGCTGCTTCTGGTCGGTACAGTGTTTGTCGCTTCACCTGCAGATTTACTGTATGACCTTGTAAATGGTTCAGTACCAGTCGTCATATTTGTTGTAATTATTTTTATCTATTATCTGCTGGCGACAATATTGCCGATTAATAAGATTATCGGGACAATTTATCCATATATTGGTGCACTGCTGTTATTCAGTACAGTTGGTATTGGGATTGCTCTTGTCTGGAATCAGGCGCCGATTCCAGAACTGTCATTCACAAATACTCATCCGGCAGGTGCAGCAATCTTCCCGCTTCTGTTCTTAACGATTTCATGCGGAGCGTTATCAGGCTTCCACGCCACGCAGTCGCCGATTATTTCGAGAACAACTAAGAATGAAAAGCAGGGACGCACAATTTTCTACGGCATGATGATTGCAGAAGGTGTCATTGCAATGATCTGGGCAGCGGCAGCAATGAGCCTGTTTGACGGACCAATTACTCTAAACGAACTGATTACTACAATCGGTACAGGCGGTATCGTTAATGAAATCTCAACGATGATGCTTGGTCCAATTGTCGGCACACTTGCAGTTTTAGGTGTAATCGTTCTTCCGATTACATCAGGGGATACTGCATTCAGAAGTGCGAGAATGATTATTGCAGACTACATCCGTGTACCTCAGAAAAAGATAATGAACAGAGTCTGGATTGCCGCACCGATTTTTGTCGTATCGATTATTCTGACAAACATGGATTTCACACTGTTATGGCGTTACTTTAACTGGGCCAACCAGTCAACAGCGATGATTGCATTGTGGATCGGGGCAATGTACCTGTTCATCGGAGGACGCAATTACTGGATAGCCGTCGTCCCGGCAGTATTTATGACGATGACAGTCTCCACTTATATTATTAACGCGCCCATCGGTTTAAATATGCCGATGAACATCTCGTTAATTATCAGTGCGATTGTAACTGTACTCATTACAATATTATTCTTTAACGCTGCGAGAAAACGACGCAGAGAAAAAACTCCGCTGGAAATAGACGTTTCAGGCTGGAACAAAGAACAATACGCTTACTCAAAATAATATATAAAATGATTGATGCCTCAGATGAAGAGTTTACCAGCTCTTTGTTTGGGGCATGTTTTATAGTAAGAGCTGTTTAATCGTGAGTATGATAATGAGAGGAGGTTTCAGATAATGAAAAGATGGGTGGTTTTATTATTAATGGTGATGCTGGTCATTTTAGCTGCATGCAGCGGCAGTGAAGAACCGGCTGAAGATATGGGAAAAAATACATCAGAAGAAACAGAGGCTGTATCGGAAACCGAAGCTGAAACTGAGACCGTAGAGCAGCCCGAACAGGAAGATTCAGAAGATCCGGCAGCTGAATCCGAAGAAAACAGCACAGATGAAACTGCTGATAATGAAGAAAATGAAAATGAATCAGATAATACGGAAAATGAAAGTACAGATGAAACAAATGAAATAAACTATACTGCTGCCGAGAATTGCATTATGACACAGCTTACAGAATGCGAGAACGTTCCTGAAGCAGATCAGTTTCAGACCTACAGCGACCTTGTTGCTGACGGTATACTGCCTCAGGCACCGGGCAGCGGTTGTCTGCCATGTGCAGTGAAATATTCATTCGAAGTCAAATACGGTGAGTCTGATATGATTAATTCTACAATTCTCCCCCGTTCTGATAAAATTCCAGAAGAAATTACGAATCCATCAGAATTTGTGCAGCAGTACTTATTCTCATTGCCCGCTTTCTTTAATAATGAAAATGAAGTAGCACTCAGCTTTTATCTTCCTGACTCACCGGGATATAACGCACTCTTTGCAAACAAAGCATCCGGAAACTACAGCAACCATATGACTTATTCTGTCTTTATCGATTCTGAAGTGGAGAATCTTGACGGCAGCATGTATATCTATGCCACACGGGAATACTCACATATAAATACAGACAGTGTTTATGAAGTATACGCCCGTTATCAAGTTGTAAAACAAGATGGCAGATATTATCTGACAGACTATGCAGAACTGGAAAATACACGAGTAGAATAGTTAAATATTTAAAAATCCCGGTCAGTATTACGCTGACCGGGATTTTTTGTGCAGACATGTTTCTGTTATATATTACAAATTGCATCTCAATATTACGTGAATGTGTCTATTCAATGGTAATAATCAGAAACAATACAGCCAGATGTCAATATTACAATTCCACTTTTAATTGTAACGTTCTTATTATTAGACTGTAACACACGTAAAAAAGTTCTATGTTATATTTGGTCATGTCGTAGGAAAACAAGGCTTAATTAAGTTTATGTTTACCCTTAATCAGATTAAAAAAACAGTAAATGCATTTAATGCATAATCATTTTTTTGGAGGAATTACACATTATGAAGAAAACAATATTAGCAACTACATTAGCATTAGGTTTAGGCGTAACTGGATTTGCAGCAGGACAGGACGCAGAGGCTTCATCATATAATCTTAATAAAGAAGAACTTGCTTACACAGCACAAAATAACCCTGAAGCATTAAATGCATCAGCATTACACCAAGGTTCATATGACTACAACTTTGACCACAAAAACTTTAACTACGACTTCGAATCTGATGGCACTAACTATGCCTGGGCTTACCAAATTAATGGTAATGCACAAGCTGAAGTACAAGTTCAGGAACAATCAGCTGCACCTGCAGTGAAAGAAGACACTCAAACAGTTGAACAAAACAACTACACTTACACTGAAGAAGTACAACAGCCTGCACAAAACACACAAGCAGCTCCAGCAGTACAGGAAGTTGAACAGCCTTCAGCTCCAGCTCCACAAACAACACAATCAACTGGCGGGTCTACTAAGTCACAATTCTTAGCAGCCGGCGGAACTGAAGCTATGTGGAACTCAATCGTATTACCGGAATCAAGCGGTAATCCAAACGCAGTAAGTCCGAACGGCTACCAAGGTCTGGGTCAGACTAAAGAGTCATGGGGTACTGGTTCAGTAGCTCAGCAAACTTCAGGTATGCTTAACTATGCTCAGGAACGTTACGGTTCAATCGACGCGGCCATCCAATTCCGTGAAGCAAACAACTGGTGGTAAGATCCACTCTCATATAATTCGCTCCGAAATGCCCGGTATTTCCCAGGCAATTCGGAGTTTTTTTGTTTCTTCTATACTCTCCTTATCCATAAAAGTTTAAATCTTTTTATTTAGGCTATATGATTTAAAAATACATATATAAGAAAGCAGGTTCAACTATGCCAAAAATCTATAGCGCAGTAAAACTTCCCGAAACTGCAGTAAAAATCATTAAAGATCAAAATATCGAATTGGATATGCACGATGAATTAACTACTCCAAAAACAGAAGTAATTATTGATAGAGTTAAAGGTGCAGATGGTTTAATTACCGGCGTTAACGTTCAGGCTCCCGCTGAAGTAATTCAGGCGAATACAGGCCTTAAGGTTATTGCGAACGTCGGCTCAGGTTTTAATAACATTGATATTGATGAAGCAAATAAGCATAATATTGCTGTGACTAATACTCCAGTCCATGAATCTGTCGCATCAACTGCGGAACTTGCAGTAACATTAATGCTGGCACTCTCACGCCGTGTGCTTCCAGGACACGAAATGGCTGTGAAAAATGAATTCGACGGCTGGCAGGTTATGGGTTATCTCGGCGGTAATCAGGTTGTCGATAAAACTTTGGCCATCGTCGGCTTCGGCCAGATAGGACAGTATATCGGTAAAATTGCTCAAGCATTTAATATGAAGCTTTTATATGTTGACCACGAAGAAAAAGATACAGAACTTGATGCGACAAAAGTCAGTCTTGAAGAAGCTTTAAAAGAAGCTGATTATGTCATTACTCAGGTAAACTATAATGAAACATCACATCATTTATTCAGTAAAAAAGAATTCGAACAGATGAAAGAATCTGCATATTTCATTAACACTGCACGCGGCGGTGTTGTAGATGAATCAGCACTTATCGATGCTTTAAAAAATAAGCAGATACAGGCAGCAGCACTGGATGTACATGAAGAAGAACCGCATATTAATGAAGAACTTGCAAAACTTGATAACGTGATTCTGACACCGCATATCGGTAATGACACTTACGAAGCGAGAAATAAAATGGCGGAAGTAGCTGCAGATCAGGCAGTTAAAGCTTTAACAGATACTGAGCTGGATTATCAGGTGAACAAATAAGATGAAATAATACAAGATTTATCGTATAATAGCAATTAAATAAAATAGTTCTCTTATTAAGAGTGAGTGGAGGGATTTGGCCCTGTGAAACTCCGGCAACAGCTGTAAAGCGATGTGCTAAATCCAACAGTTTATTTAAACTGGATGATAAGAAGTCGGGTAAAGCTCTTCTTAATTCAGAGAAGAGCTATTTTATTTGAAAAAATAAAAAGGGTGGTAATTACATGAAAACCGTACGCGAACTATTTTCGGAATTAGACGAGTGGAAAGCATATCAGGCGAACAGCACGATGAGCAACATCGCAAAAGCGAATCATATCAGCAGGGTAAAACGTGAAATCGCAAATCGCATCGATGTTGAAGAGTACAGAGATTATATTTTATTTAAAGAAGAAAGCTGATTTCTCTAGTTACTAATACTATTAACCCATCATATAAATTGCTATTATTAAAATTAATAATAGCAATTTTTTACATACTCGGAGAGGGGCGATTAATTGTTCTGCAGATTAAAAAAACTCTTTAAACTGCTTTTCTTCAACGCCGTTTTATGGGGTTTCATCCATTATTTTATTTCTTATATATTTTTACGCATCAATAATCGTACGTACTTCCGCGGTCCGCTCAGATTAAAATCATATACTTTTGAAAAAAACGGCAGCCTATGGAACAAACTATTCCAAGTCCGGAAGTGGAAAGATATAGTTCCTGAAGGCGGTCAGATTTTTACCGGCAGCTACAATAAGTCTGAGTTAAAAGATAAAAGTCCCGCTGCCTTAAAATCCTTCATTATAGAAATTAACCGTGCTGAGGTTACTCATTGGATGATAATCTTCTCCCTGCCGTTTATTCTTTTATTCAATCCCAGATGGACTTATATAATCCACGGACTTTATGCACTAGTCAGCAATATCCCTTTTATCATAATTCAGAGATACAACCGCCCCCGATTTGAAAGATTGTACGCACGCCGGCTTAAAAATGATGACTTGAACTGAGGTGATAGAATGATTCAAACAGCGATATTTATTTTTATACTTGTTAAAGGCGGATTGCATAATTTAGCCGGAGCGATCCAGACATTAGCACATGAAATTGGTGTAGAAATTATTACAGGCAGTGAAGTGAAAACAGCTATTACTGACGAAGGTACTATTGAACATCTGATTTTAGACGACGGCTCGAAGATTGAAGCAGATCTTTACGTCTCAAATATGGAAGTTATTCCATTCTATACGAAAGTTCTGGATACGCTGCCTAAAAATATTAGTAAGATGAAAAAGAAATTCCCGCCCGAGAGCTCAGGTCTGGTCATTCATCTTGGTGTTAATAAAACATATCCGGAGCTTAGACATCATAACTTTTTCTTTTCCGAAGACTCGGATAAGAATTATGAAACTGTATTTGATAAAAAAGAGCTGCCAAAAGATCCGACAATTTATTTAGTCAATGCAAATAAAACAGACCCGTCACAAGCACCAAAAGGCCATGAAAACCTGAAAATTTTACCGCATATTCCACCTCTTAATTATATTGATTACACGAAAGAAGATTATATGAATTTCAGGGAGCTTGTTCTTAAAAAACTTGAGAATATGGGCCTGACAGATTTAAGAAAACATATAGTCACAGAATACATGCTTACACCTCACGATATTGAGTCGATGTATCTATCTGACGGCGGATCCATATACGGTACTTTGTCAGATAAAAAGCTGAACCAGGGATTTAAGCATCCAAAAGAGTCTGCATTTATAAATAACCTGTACTTTGTCGGCGGCACAGTGAATCCAGGCGGCGGTATGCCGATGGTCACACTGAGCGGTCAAAATGCAGCGAAATATATTGCAGAAAAAGATTCCAAAATTTAAAAAATCCGGATACTGATTATCAGTATCCAGATTTTTATCATGTTGCAAGACCAATTGAAGTATTTTCATAACTTGAATCTTTTAAAGCTTTAATAATAAAATGTGCAACATCCGCACGCGGTATCGAACTTGATTTAGCCGGCACACCTGAAGCAGCTTCTCTGTATTCACCAGTAAATTCTTTATTCGATAATCCCATAGGACGGACGATAGTGCAGTTTAATCCTGCATCCTGAATATGTCCGACAGCAGCACGGTGATCGATTAATGCATTCTTAAGCAGCTGCATAATTACTTTACCCATAATGCCCGTTAGTTCCTTATGCACGCCTGCTGATGCTGTATAAACAATACGCTCGACATTATGTTCTTTCATGCCTTCAACAATATTCTTCGTCATATTCTGAAGTTCTTCAGATTTCCTCATACCTTTGCTTGAACCGAGACACGATACCACCGCGTCATGATTTGAAATTGCTGCAGAGACTTCTTCCTTATTGAAGGCATCTCCCTGTACTATATTTAAATTTTCATGAGTAATTTCAAGTTTAGCCGGGGTACGTACAAATGCTGTAACTTCCAATCCTGCATCCAGGCCTTGTTGCACAACGTATTTACCAACACCGCCTGTTGCTCCAAATACAATGATTTTCATCATAGTTCACCCTCCCATTCCTTAAAGAATGTATCCAGAAACTGTTTCATAAAAGCTTCCCGTTCTTCAGCTATATTAATGGCTGCCTGTGTATTCATCTTGTCCTTTAACAGCAGCAGCTTTTCGTAGAAATGATTAATAGAAGTCGATTCACCGTGACGGTATTCTTCAAAACTCATCTGATCTCTGACAGGAATTTCAGGGTCGTACATTGCCTGTCCTTTAGCACCGCCGTACTGGAAAGTTCTCGCAATTCCGATTGCCCCGAGAGCATCCAGTCTGTCGGCATCCTGAACGATTTGAGCTTCGATGTACGATAATTCCTTGCCTGTCCCGCCTTTAAATGACATTGTTGTAATGATATCTATAATTGTCTCAATAGTCTCATCAGCAACCTCGTTTCTTTCAAGCAGTTTTCTAATACGTTCCAGTGCCATGTTAACGTCAGAGGTTACCTTATCATCCGCAATATCATGGAGCAGGGCAGCAGAAATTACAGTAAAATCATCTGCCTTTTCATGCTTTAATATTTCTTTGGCAATATCTGTGACTCTTTTTATATGGTACCAGTCATGGCCGCTCTTTTCATTTAGCAGCTCACCTTTGACCCATTCTTCAATATTTTGTAGTACTTTATCTTCAGTCATGAAAGTGTTCCTCCATCAGTTATTATAATAATACTTTCATTATACTTTGATTTATCTACATTTAACAAAAATGATATAAAATTATTGACATAATGAGGGATTTTATATTATTGTTAATTAATATTATATTAAGCGGATATGGCGGAACTGGCAGACGCGCTAGAATCAGGCTCTAGTGTCTTAATCGACGTGGGGGTTCGACTCCCTTTATCCGCATCACTTTTAAAGACCACTAATTTTTTAGTGGTCTTTTTTTTATTTTTTAAACTCTGCTGATACACTGATAAAAAGAACTGAAATCGAAGAAAGGAGCAGTTTTTATGAAAAGAACAGTAGTCTACCGTCCATTTGAGCAGAGGGATACTGCTCATCTGGCTGAAGTGATCAGTCAAAGCTGGAGTTATGAAAAGATGTTTTCCAAAAATACAGCCTATCATTTCTCACACATATTCCTATACTACGAACTGAGCCGTCAATCATATAATCGAGTCGTGGAAGTCGAGGGCAGAGCAGCGGGTATCATTACAAGTGCTTTTAAGGCTAAACATAAAAGACGTGGCTTTTATATAATGAAAGTTCTAAAACACGGACTGCAAATGGCAGTAACCGCAGAAGGCCGGAACGTGCTATTAAATTATATAAAAGCAGTTGATGAGTTAAACAGCCGTATGCTGAACAGTTTAAACGAACCTTTTAAAGCAGAACTCTCACTCTTTGCAGTCAGTCCCTCACTTCAGGGACTCGGGGCCGGGTCTGCTTTATTTAACGATTTACTTCTCCAGCTTAAGAAGAATCAGATTGAGACTTACTACCTGTATACAGATACAACTTGCAACTTCGGCTTCTACGACTATAAAGGACTGGAACGGGCATCTGCTGTAAAACGATATATTAAGACACCCGTCAACAAGGAAATCGAATTTTTCATATATAAAGGATATGTGTAAATGAAAATTTCATTTTCTTCCTTGCTGCCATTTGTTATACTGTATGAAATTTATAAATGGAAAGGACAAAATTACGATGTTCAGTTTTAACAGTATAGTGATGATGGTCATTTCAGGTGTGCTTGCAGTCCTGTATTTCATTGCTTCAGTTTATAACAGGATGAACAGGAAAAGTTATACACATAAGGTTCAGAAACCGGGTCAGCTGATGACCTTTTTCTCCAGAGTTATGCTGATTTTAAGCATACTGTGCGCGGGTTTTACACTTCTCGGTGCAATGATGAAAGATACTGAAATGGCTGTAGTATTTGCGGTTATTACTATTATCAGCACATTGCTGACATGGGGGATTAAGCATAAATATGACTTCACTTATCAGGAAACGGACGAGTATTTTATAGTGACCAGAAGGAAGAAGACTTATAAAGTTTATTACAAGGATATCAGTCACTGGCAATGGGGAATATACGACATTTATATCCAGGACCGTAACCGGCCGGAAGGTGATTTTATCGGTGTCAGTGTCAGTCTTTTTAAACCGGAAATACTGCTGACGAAAATGACTGAAAAAGTATTTGCAGGCGAATTTCCACGTATTGACGGTTTGTACCCGGATGACACTGTCTATCCTGGAGATCCGCTCAGAAAGAAAGAAATTGTCCGCTGTTTAACCCAGGCAGGATACAGCTATTTAATTCCCGAATACATAGACGCTCTCAGCACGATGCAGCAGGATAATGTCTAATGAATATCCAGAAATGCAGACAATCATTCTGACTGTAAATCATTATAAAAATGCCAGCAGTTCAACTTGATATGCTCCTCCTAAAGTATTTGACTTGTCTACTTGACCGAGAGCATATCAACTTATAGTGGTCTTTTTTTATTCACATTTAAAATTTTTACCAGCTGATCGTTCAAATAATCTGCACTGTAGGAAAAACCATTTTTGTACCAGTTGATAATCATACCGATAATAGCATTGGACTGATAGGATGCAAACATTTCATGATTAAAGTCTCCCTGCTGTTTATCCATATCTTCTAAGAACAATTTATCGATTTCATCAAACAGCATATAGTAATATCTTAACGGTACTTTTCTGGAAAAAATAATTTCGTAAAACGGTTTAAATTTTTCAATATGATGAAAGATACGGATTGTCGAAGAGTCCAATTCATCCACATTCAAAATCGCCGCCCGACGATAAGGTTCCTTATAAGAACTGGCCAAGTCTAAAGTTATTTCCTTAAAATACTCCTCAAACACATCTTCAATTTGCCCGTAGTGCAAATAAAAAGTGCCCCGGTTAATCTTAGCTTTTTTGCAGATCTCTGTTATAGAAATTTCATCGAGATCTTTATCATTTAATAACTGCAGCAATGCCTGATGCAAGGCGTCTTTAGTCTTCACAATACGTAAATCATTTTTCGACATTTTCTCACCTCTTATTGAACAATATTATATGTATCCGTTCATTAATGAACAGTTATCTAATTTTTGGTTATTGAAAGCGTTTACCTTCATTATTATAATAGATAATAGACAGTTGTACAATATAAGGAGGCTACAAAAATGAGATTACAAGACAAAGTTGCAATCGTAACAGGGGCAGCATCAGGGATGGGTAAAGCAATCGCAGAAGCTTACGCAAGAGAAGGTGCCAAAGTTGTCGTATCTGATTTAAACATAGAAGGTGCAGAGGAAGTTGCAGCAAACCTTAAAGCTAATGGTGCAGAAGCTTTCGCAATTAAAACGAATGTTTCTGTAGAAGAAGAAGTTGAACAGTTATTCGAAGAAACGAAGAAAAACTTCGGTAAACTGGATATCTTAGTTAACAATGCAGGAATTATGGACGGCATGGAACCTGTCGGAGAAATTTCAAACGAGAGATGGGAAATGTTATTCGCTGTAAATACGACAGCAGTAATGAAATCAATGCGTTTGGCAGTCAACCTGTTCTTAGAACAGGGACACGGTACAATCGTTAATAATATTTCAGCAGGCGGACTATACGGCGGCCGTGCAGGTGCAGCATATACAGCATCAAAACACGCAGTTGTCGGTTTAACAAAAAACACAGCGTTTATGTATGCAGATAAAAATATCCGCACAAACGGTATTGCACCAGGGGCAGTTAAGACAAATATTGCTTCATCTATGAAGAATATGAGTGAATTTGGAGCTGGTCGTCAAAGTCAGGGAATGTCACTTAACCCGAGAGCAGGGGAACCTGAAGAAATTGCTGAAGCAGCAGTCTTCCTCGGTTCAGACGAAGCGAGCTTCGTTAATGGCCAGGTTCTTGCTGCAGACGGCGGCTGGACTGCGTACTAAACTGATTAAATGAATAGGTAATACTAAAGAAGAGATTAAATTTATTATTTAATCCCTTCTTTTATTTCTCTATAAACCTCATTAAATAAATGATTAAAAAAATTTCTGATAAAATACTACACTACTCTCAGTTTGAACTATCCGGTTTTGCCGGATAGTTCATTTTTCTATGAACATATCTTCATAATAAATAATTTTTACCGCTTGCGAATGATTATTAACCTCTCACGGAAAACTCACCTTTAAATACTGATTTTCGTTATATACTGTGTTTAACGAGTTTAGCCACAAGGGGGATAATTATGAAGGCGGAATTAATTATTGACGAACAGTTAAATGAAGACGAAGTCAAAATCCATACAAAAACAGCAATAGCAGGGGCCAGGGTTTTATCTTATATAGATCACTTTACAACAGACAGGGAAAATTTAATTATCCGCTCCGATGAGGAACTGTTGATGATACAGAAATCAGATGTTATCTCTGCAGAAGTACAGGATAAAACGCTGACTATATATACCAAGACAGAAGAGATTGTAACATCAAAAAGTTTAAGGGAGCTGCTGGAGGAATTGAACTCAGAAACATTTTTGAAAGTATCAAAGGCAGAAATGTTAAATATTCAAATGATTAACCGCGTTGAACCTTCATTTTCTGGAAATTTGATTGCAAGGATGAAGAATGGCAAAAAAGTCAGTATTTCGAGACGTTACGTTTCTAAATTAAAAGAAAGGCTGGGGATATGATGAAAAGATTAATTATCTGTGTTGCAGAAGCTGTTGGTATTGGGAGTTTTGTTTATCTCCTCTTTGGTCTTTCAGGTACATTATCCAATGAAATAATTTCTGTATGGATTGCATCTGGAATTATCGGAATCTCAACCATGCTGCATTACACAAAGCTGTCAGGATTACCTGCTTATACAATTCAATTTACAGTGGGTATCATTGCATTCATATCCGTCTCTTTAATCAATGGATGGATAGATATGAATATTGCATCTGTACTTTCCTATGCAGGCATTATCTTTGTAATCATGTTCATAATATTTCTCGCGTTCTATCTGATTTCGTTTCTCGACAGTAAAAAAATCAATGAGAAACTGAATGGAAAATAGAGTATTTAAAAAAGCTTCTAACCAAATCATCAACAGGTTAGAAGCTTTTTCATATTATTTAGAACCACAAATCTGCCAGCAGTTCCATCGATTGTTTTCTTTTTTCTGGATCATAAGCGTAAGTCACAATAATCAGTTCATCTGCTCCGGTCTCTTCAGTAAACTCTTCCAGTTTTTTACGAACAGTTTCAGGTGAACCAACGGCTTTGAGACTGAACATTGCATCCATCATTTTTCTTTGTTCTTCTGTTCCTAATTCTTCGGGCTCAACTGGCGGCTGGAGCTTACGCTGCTGGCCAGTCTGCATATCCATCATCATCTGTGTCGTTGTGGTCCAGATTTTTTCTGCTTCCTCATCTGTCGGTGCCACAACGACATTAATTCCCGCCATAACATAAGGTTCATCAATCTGGGAAGTCGGCGAATCTGTCGTAAACGCCGAGCGGTACATATCAATTTTTTGTTTATAATCATCCGGCGTAAAGTGGGTCGCTATTGAATAAGGCAGACCCAGCTGACCTGCAATAGATGCACCGTTCATACTTGAGCCGAGTACCCAAATTGGAATGTGTGTCCCTGTACCCACTGTAGAAGTCACCGGAACACTGTGAGCGAGGCCTTCATCGCTGAACCAGCCTATAAGGTCGTAGATTGAATTTGCAAAGTTTTGAGCATCACTGCTGGTGCGCGTAATCAGCTGAGATGTTCTTTGATCCGTACCTGGTGCGCGACCCAGTCCGAGATCAATTCTATCCGGATAAAGCTGTGCAATCGTGCCGAAATTTTCAGCGACCTGCAGCGGTGAATGGTTCGGCAGCATGATACCGCCTGAGCCGATGCGGATATTTTTTGTCCGCGCTGCGGCCATCGCAATCAGCTGAGATGTCGCAGCTGATGCAAGACTTTTTGTATTATGATGCTCAGCGAACCAAAGTCTCTTGAATCCGAGTTTATCAATAAGTTCAGCATTGTCTAGGGACGCTTCGATTGCTTCCCTAACTGTCTGATTTTCCGAAATGCCCACAAGTTCAAGGACATTTAATGGTATATGTTTTGTCATTTAAATTAGTTCTCCTTTACGTATCTTATTAAGTCTTAATGTAATGTATCCCATTACAATGAGATACTCCAATCATAAAACACCATGAGATATAAAGATAATGAACTGTTTAAAAGTCGAATCATCCTCATTTTCGAAGAAGAAATTAAATCAAAAAACATCTAACCAATTTAAGTCAGATGTTTCTTGCTCTTCAATATTTAAAAATTCAGCCCAAGCAGCTGGAATTTCATTAAAACTTATTTCTTCTTCAATCACAGGCTCTATTTCCGAAGTTGCTCCTTTTCTTTCTTCAAGATTATCTACTGCCATAAAAATAAATACAAGCAGTAATGCGATACTGATCAGCATCAAAACGAAAAGGATTATTACAGTCATTTTAGATTTGTTCATATTTTTCATAAAATTATCCCCTAGTTTGCTTTGACTTAATTATATCATTCAGTGAATTACCTGAATAATCTCCATTGTCATTTGTCGGAATTTATTCATAAGATTCCAAGGCAAATACTTATCATGTTACTGAGAATCATTACTTGTTGTATTTTTAGGATAAACGATTTCCCCGTCATTCTCTATAATCGGCATGGCACCCCATTGACCTGACTTATGAGACACTACTTCTATTTCATCTTTATTATTCACTATTATATGCTCTACACTCAAATCGTGCGCAGCTAACCAGTTACTAATGATTAAACGGTGACATCTTGATGGATGACGTTCAGCACATAAGATAGCAACTGTATTTTCATTAGCATCTTCCATTAACGAATTGATACCTTCTTTAAATTCATCAGTGAGCGTATAAGCTGCGTAATTATGGAAGAATTGATTTTTCCAGCCTCCTCTAAATTTAAACTCATTAGATGTAGCTTATATAATAATATACATAAATACTTTCAGTATTCCATTCTGGAGATATTTGATACCAGAACCAAAAGTGAAATTATTCTTGAAAGAGAAAATTACTGGAAAAACGTATTCGATACAAAGAAAAATGGAATGAATCATAACTGATTACTAAATGATAACGTTCTTAATTTAAACAAATTCATTTTATAGTTTATATTCTTCAATACAGTAATTCAATATAAGGGGCATGCTTCTCTTCTAGGATTAAGCTTTCTCACTAATTTAAGGGAGAGAGCAGCCCTTTACATCTGATATCCTTCAAGCTCTACTGAAAAGAAGAAGATTAATACCGTGGTACACACTTATCTAGTGTTTTTTAATCTTTTTTCTTCCACATTTTCCATCCATTAGAAGATTTACGTGCAACAATTGAAGCTGCCGTAGAGGGTTTAGTAAAAGTATAGTCTTTTACCAACGTACCTTCATCGTTGATTGTTTTGGTTTCCATTAGTTCATTAAGTAACCTCCCGCTTGAAAAACTTTTAATCGTCTTGTTCATCTATATTTTTCAATAGTTTTTCTACATCATCTTCTCGATGCTCTTCATCAGTTTTGATTTCTTTTTCATGGATATATTCTGAGAAACTATTTTCTCATCTAAATTAATTTTAGCATTTATAATTACGCATTCTTTTTGATAAACTTTAATCTACTACTTAAAAATCCACTTCTAAACCTCTATGTATCATCGCATGACAATTTGGACAAACCGGTCTTAAATCTTTAACTGGATCTATTTTATATTCTTTACCTATCTCTGATAAGGGAACAATATGATGTACATGAATAAATTCTTTTCCGATCTCACCATATTCATTTTCAAAATTTAAATCACATACCATACAATTGTATCCATAATAATTTATACATTCCTGGCGTGCTCTAGAGCTTCTCTCGTATCTGTTTACAGCAACTTGTTCTTTGACTCCTTCATACAACGTGTCATTTTGTATAACCTCAGGGTAGAGCACAGAAAAGTTTTCTAATTCTAGAAGGTAAGTTCTAAGCGGTTCTGATAATCGTTGTGGTCCTTGAGGAGCCGTTTTCAAACCATTTTCTATTAAATTTTTCAAGTGTCTTTCGTCAGATGCGAACTCTTCAATCAATTTTAATTCCATAAATCGACCTTGTAATGCTTCTTCATACTTAGTTCTGTCTTTCCAAAATTGAGAGTCATCTACAATGTCATTCCTTGTCTTATCTATTTCTACGACTTGTGTTTTATACTTAATAGTTTGAAAAGGAGCACTAGCATAAATATATACAATATCGTTCACTTGATAAGAATAGTTACCTTGTTTCCAGTCGATAAAACCCCATTTTTGGAATGCCGCTTCATGATCATATTTATTATGATTTGCAGATATTAACCAATATTGAGTCATTTCCATTCACCTCATAAACTTTATTTGAATCCAACAAACTAATTGTATTATAAAGAATCTTCAAAGTAATGAATAATTTATGTTTATTTTAAGCAATCACATCACTTATGATAGCTCTCGGCATATCGCTTTACGATGCGGTTTTTACAAAAAAGAATGAAAATAAATTTACAGAATTTTTACGATTAAAATTCAGATTTTCAAGTTTTTTTAAAAAATTATAGGCTATACTTAAATATAAGTATAAATTTACAAGGAGGTAATGATGAGAACATTTATTCTTATGGCACTTTTTATCATACTTACCGCGTGCAGCACAACGGAAGAAAGCCCAGATGAATCAAATCAAAAAATAGAGGATACAGAGGAAGGTACTGAGGACAAATCAACAGAAGCAGAGGCTACTTCAGATGAAGATCCGGATGAATCAAATACTAACTCTGAAGAAAATGAAACGACAGAAGAAGAGACAGCATCAAATGAATCAGAAGATATTGAGATAGAGATTTCTTTAGAATCTGTTCTTGAGGAAGAACAAGGAACAATGATAAACGCCTCAAGGCAGGAAATTGAAGATGAGCTAACATCATTCATTGAAGATAATAATGGTGATGTCACAGATGAGATGGTCTATGAGAAATTACTGGAAATGTTAGGTGGTCACCCTGACATGCAGGAAGGAATTAAGTACTTTCAAGACTTCTCTGCTGAGTTAGTTGATTTAACTGACCAGCCCGGAGGCTTAAAGGTTGAGGATGGTGAGTTGTCGCTTAGAAACAATGTCTATATTTTAATGGATAACAGTGGCAGCATGGCTGATGAAATAGATGGACAGACTAAGATGGATGCGGCAAAAGAATCAGTGAATCAATTTGTTGAAGATATGCCAAATGGTACTCAAGTAAGTCTGATTAACTATGGCTTCAGTAAAGACAGCGATGAGGAAAGTAATTCATGTTCTGCAGTTGAAGAGACCTTCCCAATTGGTGAATATGAAGAGAATGAATTTAATGAAGCTCTAAATCAATATGGTAGTGAAGGTTTCACACCCTTAGCACTTGCGATTGAAGAAGTAGGTAAGGTGATTGAGAATAGTGAATCTACTGGTAGTCATACAATTTACGTTGTCAGCGATGGACAGGAGACTTGTAATGGAGATCCTGTGGCAGCTGTCCAAGACCTTCCAGAAGATGAGAATATCGAAACAGTTCTAAATATCATTGGTTTTGACATTCAAGACGATGAAGTGCAATCATTAGTGGATATTACAGAAGCTAATGGTGGAGAGTACTTGTCAGCAACAAATCCAGATGAATTATCCAGAATATTAAAACGTGAGAAACTAAACTTATTTAATAAGTACCGTGATTGGTCAAATGAGAATCTTAAAAATATAACTCAAGCAAGTAACGACCAGCATCTTGATCGAACTGGGGTGGTTAATGCGGCAAATACAGCGAACCGTCAGACAGATAATAGCATTGATGGTGTCTTAAATGATGTATCGATGAATAGTTCACAAGAGTTCCGCTACCCTAAAGCCAGAGAATGGGCAGAAGAGAGATACCTGATTGTTAGAGACTTCTTAAGTGAGAACTATGAAGACGCTGGAGATGATATTGATTCAGAGAAAGAAAAACTCCGTGATTCTGTGAACCAGGAGTTTGATGAAATTGAAAGTGATTATAAGGAAGATATTGAAGAATAATTGAAGTTTCCCTTGAGCTAGAACTATCCGGTTTTCCCGGATAGTTCTATTTTTTGTAAGGGCATATTCATCATGAATATATTTAATGTGTTCTATTTATGGTAACTTTCTAGTTATCCTCCAAACTAGTGAATTAAAAAATTATACAGGTTGAATTAATATAAAGTAAGTTTGTCTATATTATATTTGACTATAAACGTAAAACATTTTCCAATATATAGCGTTAAGACTACATTCTCCATGCCAATTAAATTACGATTCATCTTTGACTCTTCATGGACATCAATCGCAAAACTTTTAATTTTCCTCTTTTAAGCACTTCATCAAGAGTCATCTCATCTGCACTCCTAACTCTTGCTGTGT
This sequence comes from Jeotgalicoccus coquinae, assembly GCF_014207425.1. Taxonomy (GTDB): domain Bacteria; phylum Bacillota; class Bacilli; order Staphylococcales; family Salinicoccaceae; genus Jeotgalicoccus; species Jeotgalicoccus coquinae. The sequence goes on from NZ_JACHFF010000002.1 coordinate 291,735, forward strand.
TAATTAAAATCGCTTTTTCTTATTAGTTTAAATTCTACAAATATTGCTCTTCTTTTTATCGTTAGCATAGGTGCAAGCTCGGACTATTAATGTATATCAGCGTGATTAATGTTTCTCTGCATTCATTTCCTGTATGATAAAAATAAATACAGTTTTAATTAAGAGAGGAAGGTAATTGATGAACTACAAAGAAAAATGGGATATGGAGAGTATATTTCCTGGTGGAAGTGGATCTGAAGCTTTCCAAAAACGATTATCAGAAGTAAGAGATAGTATTACAGCTTTTTCTCACGAACTCGATAATTGGGAGCCGGACGAACATTCAAATGATTTTACGTCACTGAAAGGAATCTTACAAAACTATGAAAAAATTTCAAACGCGCTTGGTGAGATGGGGAGTTTTGCGAATGGTTTAGTATCTGCAGATGTTACCGATCAAAAAGCAATGCAGAATTTAAATGCGGTTGCGAACTTACGTAAAGACCTCTCATCACAGAATATTATTTTAAATAAAAAGATCAGCTCACTGACTGAAGATCAATTTAGCAAGCTGTTAGAGGAAGATTTCTTTAAACCGATGCATTTCCCGTTAGAAGAAATACGACAAAAAGAAAAAGATTTACTATCAACTCAAGAAGAAACAATCATCAATCATTTATCACTAGACGGCTTACAGGGCTGGAATAATATGTACAATCAACTCGTCGCTTCTATTCAAATTCCAGTAACTGAAGATAATGAAACCGTTTATTATTCAGCGGGCCAATTTGAAAACAAGATGAAGTCAGAAGAAAATCCAAAACATCGTGAAAAACTTTTAAAAACTTGGGAAGAAACATGGAAGGAAAAAGCTGATTTATTCTCTACAACGCTAAATCATTTATCAGGATTCCGTTTAAACGACTATGAACTTCACGACTATAAAGATTATATGAAAGTGCCACTAGACTATAACCGTATGGAAGAAGAAACTCTCGATACGATGTGGGATACTATTACAAAAAATAAAACACCTTTCAAAAAATACTTTGAACGAAAGGCGCAATTAATTGGTGTTGATCAATTAGGATGGCTCGATGTTACAGCAAGTGTTGACGTAGGTGATTATACGAGCAAGCGGTATACTTACAATGAAGCAGCAACGTTTATTATCGATAACTTTAAATCATTCAGTCCAAAAATGGCAGAGATGGCACATCGAGCTTTTGAAGAGCAGTGGATTGAAGCGGAAGATCGTCCAGGAAAACGTCCAGGTGGATACTGTTCAAATCTTCCTGAATCTAAACAGTCACGTATTTTTATGACGTTTGCCGGTAGCACAAGCAACGTGTCAACACTCGCACATGAACTCGGACACGCATTCCATAGTTATGTCCTGCGTGATTTACCACTATTTAACCAACGTTACGCAATGAACGTTGCAGAAACAGCTTCTACATTTGCAGAACTTGTCGTTTCAAATGCAACGATTGAAAATGCAACGTCCAATGCAGAAAAAATCAACTTACTAGATGAAAAAATTGCTAGAAGTGCGACTTTCATGATGAATATCCATGCACGCTATATCTTTGAACGCAATTTATATGATGAACGCCAACAAGGAACTGTAGACAGCAACAGACTGCAAGAACTGATGGAAGAAGCACAAAAAGAAGCCTATCAAGATGCACTTCGTTCATACCATCCAATGTTCTGGGCAACAAAGTTACATTTTCATATTACAGGCGTACCATTCTATAACTTCCCTTATACATTTGGATACTTTTTCAGCTTAGGTATATACAACCGTTTCTTAGAAGACGATACGTTACTTGAAGATGACTATATTGCACTTCTTCGCGATACTGCGAGCATGACTACAGAAGACCTTGCTGAAAAGCACTTAAATGTTGACCTGAGAAAACCAGACTTCTGGCAAGAAGCACTGGATTCAGTGCATAAAGATATTGAAGAATTTTTAGAACTAACAGAATCACATGTTTAATTTATAAATGATAAGCCCATCTATAAGCTGACACCATGAATTTAAAAAAATAATTTTAGATAACTTATAAGATTTGAGTTCGGTAAAATACCGAGCTCAAATCTTATATATATATCATGATAATATTATTAAATAGTTATATTTTATCTATTTATGATAAATTTCTGGTTACCACATGTGCGTATTGTATCTTAACACGCACTACTTGTGATATGCTTCAACGTATCAGTTTATGGTGCGAATTTTACTTTACTACCTTAATAATCAATCTAATTTTATAACTGCCGGTTCAATATTGAAATGCAGCACAGCCCTAGCCCCCATAAATTTTATTTCGTATGGCATCTTAGTAATTTGATACTGAAATTTAGATTTTGCTTTATCAAAATATTTCACTTTAATTATTAAATAGTTATTATATGAAAATGGTTTTCCGTCTCTCATTTTATATGAAGCATGTATAAATTCTTTTAATATGAACGAGGGTAACTCTACTTTTATAACTTCATCCGATCTAATGTAGTTAAATTTTAATTTAGATGTGAAATATTCTTGGAAATTCTTTATTACAGGTTGCATAGGAAATCCTAATGTTATAAAAGCAGGATTGTCATCTGCATCTTGAAAAAACTTTTTTTTATTTTTGTTTAGGTCTTGTCCCAATTCTAATTCGACTAGATTAATTTGTAATACTGATAAATTTTGAAGAACGAAGTAATGTGATTCTATTATTTCTTCAAATTGGGTAGAATCATAATTCAATGATATTTCTTCAAATCTAGAGCTGAGTCCTAAAATCGCAGATTCTTTATTTTTTAAATAATTAAATTGTGATATCGCAATAAATAGCGAGCCTAAAGCTGCTACTGCAGAAAAAAATGCCGCAATTATAGACCAGTCGAAACTGGAAAGCTCCCATTCTGAAACACCACCAAAAGTTATGTGTTCTGATAACGTCATCATGTATTCCAACACTGTAAAACATCCACCAATCATTATTCTTTATCAATTCCTTCATATTATAGTTAGACGATTTCTTCACTTTAACTACGCATTACAGAATAAGTATAGCATTCTGTATTTCAAGTATGTATTATAAAAAAAGACTCAAAAGTATATAAAGGAGTAAACCGTTATGCATTTTAAATATCATGAAACTCATCCATATAAAAATTTTCTTGAGTACCTTAACATCACTGAAGCAGCAAGTTTTATAGTAGATTACTTTGACCTTGTTGAAACTGTAGAATTTGATAACACAATATTAGTTACGTCCAATAAGAGAGTATTACAATATACGGACTTAAAAGAAACCCATAATACACTGAGTAGTAGCGATTTCTTACATCGAGTTATACATAGATATACCAGTGCACTCCCGATACTATTAGTGAAGAACAATGTAAAATTTACAGCCATTTTTTTACGCCTTGGTGAGAATTAATGTATATAGATATAATTATAGGCGCCGTTATATCACTTGTTATGTATTCTTTCGGTTTATATGTTTACAAAACTAATAATTTGAATATAATCGCATCTATAGACACTTCTGATATTCCTAAAGAAACATGGCCGATAATTGCTAAACTATTTTATAAAATATCGATAGTAGTTTCTTTTACATTATTTGTCTTATATGTTTCTTTTTCGTTCAGCTATTTTTTAACACTTATAGCAATCATTCTTTTATTTTTGGAATTGATATATTTCTATGTGAAATTCAAGAGTATTACAAAATAAATTGTATAAAATCAAATGAATTATCAATTAATACACTGATTTTTTCACTTCTAAAATTGTATATGTTTAGAAGAGAGGTTGGAACTACTGACAACCTCTCTTTTTCTGCTTTTTCGATTGGTAATCTTCTCATTACTTTTTGATTAAATTACCATAATTCCTTATAACATTATTAACGATAAGACATTTCAGATTACCTTACTTAAAAGTACTTGAAAACCGCATCATTTATGATACGCTTCGTTTCTCAATATCTTATTCACCCTGAACAGCTGTTCCAGCATCATTACTTTCATCATCTGATGCGGGTAGGTGAGAGTTCCGAAGCTGATTTCCTGGTTGCTCCGTTTTTTCACTGCTTCACCGATTCCGTTGCTGCCGCCGATTACAAATACGACATCACTTTTTCCTGTATTCATCCATCGCTGATATTCCTGAGCCAGCTTTTCACTCGTATACTGCCTGCCGTTAATCTCCAAAGTCACCACATGCTGCGTGTCTTTTATTTTCGATAAAATTCTCTCTGCTTCTTTATCTTTTATCTGCTCCAGATCCTTCGGCCCCGCATTATTCGGTTCCTTCTCATCCGCAACTTCAATCAGCTCTATTTTTGCATATTTACTTATTCTTTTTTTGTATTCTTTTACCGCATCCAGCCAGTATTTTTCTTTCAGTTTTCCCACTGTAATCATTGTCAGTTTCATCTGTCTCACCTTTACTTTTGACGTATTATTTTCAATTATACAGAACTGTGGACAAATTCGTATAATTACTGCAATTTTATTAGTTATACACCGGTTTTCCACAGGCTGTTGATAACTTTTCAACACAAAACCGCACCATTACGCTCTTTTTTAGGGCTCATTATTGCATATTCCATGTATTTTCCTACATTTCACACACTTATCCACGTTTTTATCCCACTTATACACACTTTATCACCATACCTGTGGATAACTTGTTCAAAAGTACAAAAAGAGACCAAATTGCGCAGTTTTTCTCACAATTTGGTCTTCTTATTAAAGCTGATATATTTCTGTCGGAACTGCCTTATCTGTATCGCATATCATTATATCGTTGTGCGTATCGATGTCGTACTGATTCAGTATCTGCTCAACACTCATACGCGCGAGTTCTTTAATGTTATTATCCAGACTTAAGTGTCCCAAATAAATACGTTTTGTATTGCTCGTTATAACGTCCTTCATCGCATGTGCCGCATCTTCGTTTGATACGTGACCGACGTCTGAAAGTATTCTCTGTTTCGTATTCCACGGATATCTTCCCATACGGAGCATATCCACATCGTGGTTCGATTCAAACAGGAACACGTCACTTTCCCTGATGATGCCTTTCATCGTATCTGATACATAGCCTGTGTCCGTTATAAGCGATATTTTCTTATTATCTTTAGTAAATGTGTAGAACTGAGGATCAATTGCATCGTGCGATACGTTAAATGACTGGACATTCAGCCCGGCAATTTCTTTTTCTTCAAGCGGGTTGAAGTGAAATTTCCGGTCTGGATTAATAATGATATCTTTACGCTCCATCGCTTCCCATGTCTTCTCGTTGGCATAAATAGGTATTTCGTATTTCTTCGCAATCACTTTTAAGCCCTTGATGTGATCAATGTGTTCATGTGTAATGAAAATCGCATTTATATCCTGGAGTGATTTACCTATTTGATTGAGCGTTTCATCAGTTTTCTTACATGACAGCCCGACGTCTACAAGTACACTTCCTTTTTCTGTTTCAATGAATGTACTGTTGCCTGTTGAGCCGCTTGCTAATACGCTCATCTTCATTCCGTTCACTCTCTTTCAATAATATCTTCTGACTGACTCAGCGCATCGACGTACAGTATACGTTCAATGTCTTCATCAATAATTTCAAACTGCCATTTGGGCCGCATCATAACCTGGTCATCTTCTTCCAGAATGATGTAATAACCCAGCTTCGCGCTTTTGATTACCGCGTTATCAGTAATGTTTTCCTGCAGATAAAGTTCTTCCACAATGACTTTTGGATGGCGCACATTCTGGTCCACAGCATAGTCGCTTTCTTCGATATTCTCCACATAACCCTGAGTCACAGTTCCTGATTCTTCGCTGAAGTACAGTCGTGCTGCTTCGTGGCTGAAGATAGGGTATCCATCGTAATGCTGGTTAAATGTTATCGTATCCGGTTCGCTCATTACTTCATCATAATGGTATTCGTCGCCTCTGTAAATTGAATTGTCTTTGTACGTCTTCAGACCTTCCGGTGCAAATGTTGCCCCCTCATCGAGCGGCAGTGTCAGCACCGTATCTTTTTCAGATACATCTTCTTCATGATCGAGCTCAGCCGGATCACCGAGTATGATTTTCATTTCAACGTTTTCAAATCCGTCTAGTGCAGCAGTATCAATATTCGTTTCAGACAGCACATTCGTCGTGTCCGACAGCTCTCTGACTTCTTCGTTTGATTCGTTGTATAAAATGTACACGAGGACTGCATTCATGACGAGAAAGGCTGCTATAAAAAGGGATTTTGTTAATCTCCAATCCATCAGGACAGTCCTCCTTCGTTGAATTTCATCCAGGCGCCGTCGTATTTAACGTACCATTGCGGCGTGTAATCGATAAACTCCAGATCCGTTTCATCGTCGGCGTATGTCATATCATAGCCGAGCACGATTTTGGATACTTTCTGCAGATCAAAGTTGTCATGCAGTGCAATCTCATAACGGACGTTTTCAATATCCAGCAGTTCCACTTCTTCTTCGTCTGATACTTTCGCATTCGTCCGGATCAGCGGGCGGGTGTATTCATAAACTGCATTTCTGCCGTATTTAACAGTAATAGCAGTACTCAGTCCTTCACTGAATACGACGCGTCCATTTAAAGTGGAACGGAATGTTGCCGCATTTTCAGCTGAGTCATAATCGAACAGCACATTATTTGTCGACAGACCGTTATGCGAGTTCAGGAAGTAGTAGATATCCTGAATCGTCTGGTGATTGTTGCCGCTCGATGCGCTCGATTCATTCAGATTTGTATAGTTGTACTGATACGTATCTGAATTATATGTCGCAATATGATTTTCATCTTCGTAAATCGCTACATCGCCTGATGACGGGCTTTCGGCCGGTGACTCCATAAACAGTATACGATTCATTACATCAGCATTGAGCTGGCTGATTATGAAGCGTTCAGTTCTGCTTGGTCCGGGTGATGATGGTCCGTAAATAGCCGTCTTATTATTCGAAGTCTGCTGATTTGTAATAATCGGGGTATAGGCTTCGAAGATTTCACTGTATGATTCAACGTGGCCTTTCAGGAAGTCCGCAGTAATATCGGTTTCTACAACCGCAACTCTCGAACGGCTCTCATCGACTAAGTTGAACACAACATTTCCTTCTTTCATATCAACCACAATGCGGTCGAATGTAAAGTCGGGGAGTGTCGGTTCATGAGACAGCCCGAGCATCATAAACAGAGTTTTTGAAGGTACGTCAGAGTAGTAATCGATAAGCAGAAATTCCTCATCGTTACTTTCTTCGCCCCTGACATCCAGTCTGTTCAAGTTGTTATAGACGTTCATACTGACGATGTTTGAACCTTCGAGATGCTCTCGGATTCCGATTAATGCCCGCGGGTCCGTCGTGCCTCTCGTATTGTATTCACCCTGTATCCAGACCATCTGGTACGTACTCATAACCTGTTCAAACGAAACGCGTTCTCCCTGGCCGATATTCGTCGTACCTTCGATTGTCGTATCGACTTGCGAGAACTCCGGTTCATAGCTCCAGACAAGGTAGGTGAGGACCGCACTCGAAGCGACTATGACGATTAACAGGATGGATTTGATCCATTCTTTATACATCCCACTCATCCTCCTCTATCACTTCACAAGGCAAGTTGATAAAGATAGTTGTCCCTTCGTTTTCTACGCTGTTTGCCCAGATTTTACCGTTATGCGCCTCGATAATTTCTTTTGAAATGGCGAGACCGAGACCGGTGCCGCCCATCTTGCGTGCACGGCCTTTATCCACACGGTAAAAACGGTCAAAAATACGGTCAACTTTATTATTCGGTATGCCGAGTCCGTAGTCTTTAATACGAATCGTCATACGGTTGTATAATGTGTTTTGTTTTAAGTGAATATCAACGCGCTTCGGGTCCCCGTGCTGATATTTTATTGCGTTGGACAGCACATTATCCAGCACCTGGCCCATCTTATCCACCGAAATATCAGTGAACAGGGGAGCGTCCGGAATATGGCGTGTAAACACAACATTTTCTTTATGCGTCATTTCAAAACGGTCGATAACACGGTTAATAAAGAGTTTGAAATCCACAACTTCCTTCTGGATTTCCTCTGCGTCATTATCCATACGGGATAATTGCAGCAGATCTTCAACGAGACGGCCCATACGGTCGGTCTCCGCGCGTGTAACGCTCAGGAACTTCGGCGCAATCTCTTCATCCTGCCATGCACCTTCCTGCAGCGCTTCAATATAACTCCGCATAGACGTCAGCGGTGTACGCAGTTCATGCGATACGTTCGCAACGAATTCACGGCGTTCCGCATCGATGCGCTCCTGTTCTGTAACGTCATGCAGTACAGCGATATAACCGTTGATAAATCCGGTATCTGTAACGATTGTAGAGAAGTTGACGCGTAACGTCGTTGCTTCGTCTGCAGTATCGATAAAGATCAGGTGACTGTCGTTTGCTTCCTGAATAATATCTTCAAGATTCAGCTCTTCGCCGAGACGCAGCAATTCCAGCATATTTTTACCGTGCAGTTCGTCCGACTGAATACCGAGGTTCAGCATGCCGATCGCCATTTCATTAACGATACGGATCCGTCCTTTTCTGTCAGTCGCAATAATTCCGTCCGACATGTGGGTAATAACCGAATCTAGACGTTTTTTCTCACTTTCAGTGTTCGCCTGAGCTTCCTGCACCCGTTTTGACAGAATGTTAAAGCTGCCTGCAAGCTGACCGATTTCATCATCGCTGTATATCTGTACGCGGGATGTATAGTCACCTTCAGACATCAGGAGCGCCTGGTTTCTCATATCCGTAATCGGCTTTGTAATTGTACGCGCGACAAAGATACCGAGAATACTCGTAATTACTAATGAGAACAGTGTAGCAATAATAAACGTGTTGTTAATCGCTTCAAGCTGCATGTATATACTTTCCACATTTGACTCAACGTAAATAACACCAGCCACTTCATCATTTACTACGACCGGCTGGTTCAATATCCATACTCGCTGATTGTCTTTATCGACGTTAACGAAAATTTCATCATTGGCAATGCCTGATTCAAGCGCATCCTGAGACATCGGTTCATTAATACGTGAGCCGACGAGGGATTCATTTGAAATTCTGCTTGTACCCACGAGAATATTATCCGCATTAATATAACGGATTTCATCTATTTCAGGACGGTTGCCGTAATCAGTCAGCAGACTTTGAATCTCTGCTCTCATCTGATTACGGTCATCGCCGGTTTCCTGAAAAATTTCCTTAACACGTGTATCGATCAAAGTGACCTGGGAATCGATATTATTTTTAAAGTTCCCTGTTAAATCCCGCTCCAGACTGTTGGTAAAATATAATCCGATAATCTGCATTCCGATAATAATCAGAAGCATGTAGATCATTACCAGTTTAAACTGGAGCGACTGCAGGTTTTTTAAAAACTGCTTCATTTAGTCATCACCTTTAATGAAGTACCCGACGCCTCGGCGTGTCATGATGTACTCAGGGTGACTTGGATCATCTTCGATTTTTTCTCTCAAGCGCCGCACAGTCACATCGACCGTACGCACATCTCCGAAGTAATCGTAACCCCATACTGTTTCAAGCAGGTGCTCGCGTGTCATTACCTGGGATTTGAATCTGGCCAGATACAGGAACAGCTCAAATTCGCGATGTGTTAAATCGATATCTTTACCGAATTTTTTAATCGCATAAGAGTCGGGGATAACAGTAATATCCCTAATATATATATTCTTATCTTCCGGTTCGTCTTCTTTCGCACTTACCGTATTATTACGTCTTAAGTTAACTTTCACACGTGCGATTAATTCGCGCGTCGAGAAAGGTTTTGTTACATAATCATCCGCACCAAGTTCAAGACCCAGTACTTTATCTATTTCGGAATCTTTGGCAGTAAGCATAATAATCGGCATATCGTGTTTTTTACGAACTTCACGGCATACTTCCATACCGTCGATTCCCGGCAGCATGATATCCAGCAGAACAAGATCCGGCACTATATCCAGAATCAGTTCCAGTGCATCATTACCATCGTAAGCACAGTGAACTTCGTAGCCTTCTTTTTCCAAATTAAACTCGAGTATATCTGCAATTGGTTTTTCATCATCAACAACAACTATTTTCTTGGCCATTTAGATGTCCCTCATTTCGCGTGTACATATTTTGTACATAAACTTATCCATCTTTAAATGTATCACTTTTCAGACAAATAAAAAAGTCTGCCAGCATAAATGCTGGAGACTTTATCAGACGGTCCCGACGGGAATCGAACCCGCGATCTCCTGCGTGACAGGCAGGCATGTTAACCGCTACACCACGGGACCAGTTTATATACAGTTTTATTATCAAAAAGAAAAGTGACCCGTACGGGACTCGAACCCGTGTTACCGCCGTGAAAGGGCGGTGTCTTAACCGCTTGACCAACGGGCCATGGTAAGTATTATGCGATTTGCACAAGATTTATTATACCATGGTTGTGAATTTGAATACAAGCCTTATTTTGCAATATTTGTCTGGAGTGCAGAATAAGGGGGCAGGAATGATGGATAAACGTATATGTTCGGGAATTAGGGGTGTGCTCCGTCTCAACACTAAAAAAGCACCGGACATCTGATATGTCCGGTGCTTCAATCAATATTACTTCTAATTCCAGAAGTTTTTCAGTAAGTTTGTCTGGTTTCTGTCCGGGCCGACTGAGAAAATCGATGCTTTCACACCGCAAAGTTTCTCAATTTCACGCAGGTAGTTATATGCGTTTTCCGGAAGTTCTTCCAATGTTTTAACACCGGTAATGTCTTCTGACCAGCCCGGCATTTCTTTGTAAATTGGTTTTGCGCGTTTTAAGTCTTCCAGCGTAGCCGGGTACTCTGTAATTTCAACACCGTCGATTTCATAAGCTGTACAGATTTTAACTGTTTTCAGTCCGCTCATTACGTCGATTGAGTTAAGTGACAGATCCGTAATACCGCTCACGCGTCTCGAGTGGCGGACAACAACTGAGTCGAACCAGCCGACACGTCTCGGACGTCCTGTTGTCGTACCGTATTCACGGCCGACTTCACGGATATGGTGACCGTCTTCGTCAAACAGTTCAGTAGGGAACGGGCCGTCTCCAACGCGTGATGTATATGCTTTACATACACCGACAACGTTTTTAACGTGTGATGGACCGACACCGCAGCCGACAGTAACGTTACCTGCTACCGGGTTGCTTGATGTAACGAACGGATAAGTACCGTGGTCAACGTCGAGCATAACACCCTGAGCGCCTTCAAATAAGACGTTCTGACCGTCTGTGAACGCATCGTCGAGCAGTTTGGCCGTATCGCATACATATGGTGCAAGACGTTCTGCAGCAGCTTTATATGACTCGTAGATTTCATCGAATGTAAATCCTTCGTGATCGTATAATGCTTTCAGCATGTGATTTTTCAGTTTAAGGTTTTCTTCCAGACGCTGTCTGAATACTTTATCGTCTACAAGGTCAGCCATGCGGATACCGATACGTTGAACTTTGTCTACATATGATGGACCGATTCCGCGTTTCGTCGTACCGATTTTGTTATCGCCGCGTGCTTCTTCTTCCAGTTCATCCTGAGTGATATGGTATGGCAGAATAACCTGAGCACGGTTTGAAATGCGTAAGTTGTCTACGCTGATTCCGCGTGCAAGAAGTCCGTCTAATTCTTTAATAAGTGATAATGGATCAACAACGACACCGTTGCCGATTATAGATAGTTTGTCGTCGTAGAAAATCCCTGATGGTACGAGGTGTAATTTATATGTTTCCCCGCCGAATTGAATCGTATGACCTGCGTTGTTCCCACCTGAAAATCGTGCAATAACGTGTGCATCTTCCGAGAGAAAGTCCGTAATCTTACCTTTACCTTCGTCTCCCCATTGTGTTCCAACAACTACTGTTCCAGACATATGATTGCCTCCAAATGATTGATTAATTTTACCGTTATCAATATTACCAATAAATCTTACAAAAATCAACGAAAGTCCGAACGTTTTTCAAGGCGTACTCGAAAAACATTCGGACTTCTAAGCTGGAGGTATATAGTTATCGTCAAAATCACGTGTATCCTGATCAAAAAAGCTGCTGTAGGATTTATTGAATATTAATTTAACTGTCCCTGTCGGGCCATTACGGTGTTTCGCTAAAATAATCTCAATTTCATCCTGCACACTCTGTGCACCTTCTTCTTCCTCTTCACCGTCACCGCGGTTGTAATAGTCATCCCGGTACAGGAATGCAACGATATCAGCATCCTGCTCGATGGAACCCGATTCACGAAGGTCACTCATCATCGGACGTTTGTCCTGACGGGACTCAACACTACGGGAAAGCTGGCTCAGTGCGATTACCGGACACTGCATTTCACGTGCAAGTCCTTTCAGCATACGGGAAATTTCAGAAACTTCCTGCTGACGGTTTTCACCCTGGCGGCTGCCCGAGCCCTGAATCAGCTGCAGATAGTCAATAATAACCATGTCGAGTCCGTGTTCCTGTTTTAAACGCAGGCATTTCGCACGGATTTCGTTTACACGGATACCCGCCGAATCATCGATAAAAATCTTCGAGTTGGCAAGCGTACCGATTGCTGTCGTAAAGTTATCCCAGTCCTGGTGGTCGAGCGATCCCTGACGGAGTTTTGTCGCATCGATCATTCCCTGACTGGAAATCATTCTGCTCACAAGCTGGTCGGCACCCATCTCAAGCGAGAAGACTGCTACTGTATAACCATCCGGTGCCGTACCGACATGTCCTGCAATATTTAAAGCAAATGCCGTCTTACCCATGGAAGGGCGGGCGGCCAGTATAATTAAGTCGTTTCGTCCGAAACCCGATGTCATATAATCGAGATCGCGGAATCCCGTCGGAATTCCGGTAATGCCTGTATTATTTCCGGCAAGTGCTTCGATTTGCTCATAAACTTCGTGCACGACTTCTTTCATCGATTTAAAACCGTCGCTGCGGCGGCCTTCAGATACGCCCATAATACGCGCTTCAGCTTCTGCAAGCAGATCATTAATATCCACTTCGTTCTGGAAGCCGTCACTCGCAATTTCATCAGCCACGCTGATCAGTTTGCGGCGGAGCGACTGGCGCGCAATAATATCTGCGTAGAACTGCCAGTTGCGGCTCGTCGGTGTAACGTTCGATAATTCAGCCAGATAACGCGGATTCACCGTATTGTTCAGTTCATCCATACTGCGGAGTTTATCGGTAATCGTTACAACATCGAGCTCGGCATTCTCTTCCGACAGAAGCATCATCGCACGGAAAATATGCTGATGCTCCGGACGGTAAAAGTCTTCCGGCGTAATAATTTCAGTGACACTTAAAAAAATGGAGGAATCGATAAAGATTGCCCCAAGCACCGATTGTTCTGCATCATTATCATGCGGCATTTGGCGATTCATTTCCATTATCGATTCCTCCTTCTATTAATATTACTGTTCAACAACGTGTACTTTTAACTCTGCTTCCACTGCGTTGTGCAATTTAATGGATACTTTGTGATACCCCAGGCTCTTAAATGTGTCAGGCATATCCAGTTTGCGCTTATCCAGTTTAACATCGTGCTGTTTCTGATACGCTTCAATTACCTGTTTAGAACTTACAGAACCGAACAGGCGCCCATCTTCGCCGGCTTTCGTTTTAATTTCCACTTCTTTACCTTCAAGTTCAGCTTTTAACTCTTTAGCTGCCTGAAGATCGTCAGCTTCCTGCTGGCGTACTTCTTCTTTCTGTGCGTCGAGTTTCTTAAGGTTTACTGCGTTTGCTTCTTCAGCAAGACCTTTTTTGAACAGGAAGTTATGTGCATAACCTGATGCAACTTCTTTAACTTCACCTTTTTTACCTTTATTCTTTACGTCTTTTAAAAAGATTACTTTCATTCTTCTACACTCCTATTACTTATAAATGTATCAATTACTTCTGTTAATTCGGTATATGCCTCATCGATGGTTTTGCCTTCCATGCGTGTCGCAGCATTTGTTAAATGCCCGCCGCCGTTCAGCTGTTCCATTATAATCTGCACGTTGACTTTTCCGAGTGAACGAGCCGAGATTCCTATTGTCTCATCTTCTCTTAATGCCATCACGAATGATGCCTGAACCCCTTCGATCTGCAGGAGCTGATCCGCTGCCTGCGCAACTGTAACAGGGTGGTAGCTCATCGATTCATCGGCTTTAACGATTGCGATGCCGTCATCATTAATCTCTGCGGATTTAATTAAATCACTCCGTGCGATAAACGTATCGATATCATCTTTTAAGAATGTCTGTGCCAGTACCGGATCGGCACCGTTCGAACGCAGATAACTTGCTGCATCAAACGTACGTGAACCGGTACGGAGCGTATAGTTTCTAGTATCCACGATAATACCTGTCAGCATAATCGTCGATTCAATGCGTGATAACTTGTTCTGTTTGTTCTGATACTCAAGCAGTTCCGCTACGAGCTCACTCGCACTTGATGCGTAAGGCTCCATATAGACGAGCAGGGGATTCGAAATCATCTCATCGGCACGTCTGTGGTGGTCGATAACCACTTTGCGCGTTGCCTTGTTCAGAATATCTTCATCCAGCACCATCGACGGACGGTGGGTATCAACGATAACAATCGTCGTCTTCGGCGTCATTTTATCCCATGCTTCTTCACTGCTGATAAACATCTCGTAAAGCTCATCGCGTGATTCCACTTCTTTCATCAGGCGCGACAGCGTATCGTCGATGTCTTCATCGTTTAAAATAATATGCGCCTCAATGCCGTTCGAGCTCGCAATTTTTGCAACACCAATCGATGAACCGATTGAGTCAACGTCCGGGTTCTTATGTCCCATAATAATAACGTTGTCTCCCTCCAGGAGAATATCGCGGAGAGCGTGTGCCATAACACGTGCTTTAACCCGTGTACGTTTTTCCATCGGATCGGTTTTACCGCCGTAGAAACGGGCACTGCCGTTAATTGTCTTAATTGCCACCTGGTCACCGCCGCGTCCAAGTGCAAGGTCGAGACTCGACTGTGCCAGTTCACCCACTTCGATAAAGTCGCCGGATCCTTCACCGATACCCATACTTAATGTAATCTGGGCACCGTGTTCTGCAGAGTTTTCGCGAATGTGGTCGAGCAGTATAAATTTAGTCTTCTCAATCACGGCAAGACTCTTCGCCGACATGACCATCATAAAGCGGTCGTTGGAGAAACGGCGCAGGTAAACGTTGTGTTCCGTTGCCCAGTCGTTGATTGTATTCGTCAGACTGTTGTTTAAATCACTCTTCAGCGCTTCAGTCATGTTCTGTGTCATGTCATCGTAGTTATCGAGGAACAGAATTCCGATAACCGGGTCTTTATCTTCCAGACGTTTTTCAAGCATCTTCTCCGTCGTCGTATCTACAAGGAGAAGGGCGTTGCTTTCTTCGTAAAAATGAATCGTATAGTTTTTGTCGTTGTACGACGTATCGATTGACTGAATATTATTCGCTTTCAGCGTCGTCATAATATTCGGGAATACACGGTTGATCGGCTCATGATGGAAGTTTTCCGGAATCTCTTCTGTCATAAACTTGTTCAGCCATGAAATCTCTTCGTCATCATTCAGTAAAATCACGCCGAGAGGCAGATCATCTATAACATACTGTCTTGCACCCGCCATGTCTTTCGACAGTTCTATAATCCTGTTTTCACTCAGCACAAGCCAGCGGTACAGGTAAATATAAACAAGCGCCAGAATGACAATGCTCACAATAATGCTCACAATGCCAAAGACAGTATGGTTAAGTACAATAGCAATGCTAAGTATAGAAATATGGAATGCCAGCACAATAAACGGTATGAGCATCAGCTTTTTATCTAAAACTTTAAACATCGCTATTTCCTCCTCAATTCCATAATCAGTCGAATTCTAAAGATCATTTCGAACAGTCCGATAAGCACTGTGATGGGTCTGAACAAAGCAAGCGGTATTAAAATGATGACTGCCAGCACTTTGTTCAGCTTTTTCGTCAGCAGGAAGTAGTAAGCGAACGCAAGTCCGTGAACGAACAGCGCCCATTCCAGCACGAGCGAAATATTACTGAACAGTGACAGCGTACTGTCTTCCCAGTTTCCGCTGAACAGCATCACTATAAATATAATTAAGTATAAATATAACAGCATTCTCGGCATAATCCACTTATCGAAACTGCGGTAATGCCACATTTTTATACCATCGTGCGGCAGAATACGGACCATCAGAATGATGTACAGCGCCAGGAAAAAACTGCCGATAATTAAAAATGCCGGCAGATTCCGGAAATATAAATCCAGTGACTGGAGAATCATGTCGGTATCCATCACGTCAGGTGTCAGTCCGCTGACTGTCTCAAGCTGTTCTTTGTACCAGCTTCTGAATGTCGAATATAGATCCGATAAAGGTCTTAAAAATCCAAGCATCTGCATCACTACAACTGTCGCCATCGTACTGATGCCGATTGCGAATGTTGAGTAGAACAGCGTAATTTCCTGAGACATTTTCTTATCGAGTGCAGTCCCGAGAATGCTTGTTACGATGTATAAAATTATAAAACTGCCCGTAGCGAGCGGTGATAAAAACAGCATAGCCGGGATAAGAAAACTAAAGAATAAAACCCGGTAGTTTGTCTTCGACTGCTGTCTGATTTTTAATAATAAATATACTGCAAAAGGCATCACGACAGGACCAAAAATCAAAGTGATCTCCGTGAGCATAATATAAGCTACAACAGCGAGCAGTGTAAGGGTCAGCGTACCCGTTGGTATTTTGTTATTCAATGTTACACTCCTCATTTAATACTTTTAAAAATGAATGCCCCTATTGATATTGAATAGGAGCATCCGGTAATTATATTATAACCTTTCGAGCTTAGTCTGACCACCCATATATGGCTGAAGGACTTCAGGTACAGTCACTGTGCCGTCTTCGTTCTGGTAGTTTTCCAGGAGGGCCGCCATCGTTCTGCCGACAGCAAGCCCGCTGCCGTTTAACGTGTGAAGCAATTCAGGTTTTGCATCTTTATCGCGCTTAAATTTAATGTTGCCGCGGCGCGCCTGGAAATCTGTCATATTTGATACTGAGCTGATTTCTTTATAATCATTGTAACTTGGCAGCCACACTTCAACATCGTAAGTTTTTGATGAACCGAAACCGATATCACCTGTGCAGAGAAGCACTGTGCGGTGGGGTATATCAAGTAAGTTTAAAATATTTTCAGCGTGCTCTGTCATTTCTTCAAGCGCTTCCCATGAATCTTCCGGACGCTCGAGGCGGACCATTTCAACTTTGTTGAACTGGTGCAGACGAATTAAGCCGCGAGTATCTCTGCCGGCAGAACCTGCCTCACTTCTGAAACATGCTGTCTGTGCCGTGAATTTCACCGGCACCTGATCTGCTGCCAGCGTTTCGTCTTTGTGGAAGTTCGTCAAAGTGACTTCTGATGTCGGAATTGTATACATTTCCTCGTCTTCAATTTTGAACAGGTCTTCGCCGAATTTCGGCAGCTGTCCTGTTGCGTACATTGCTTCAGCACGGACAATCTGCGGCGTCATCATTTCACGGTAGCCGTTTTTATTGTGCACATCAAGCATGAAGTTCATCAGTGCGCGCTCGAGGCGGGCACCGTCTCCTGTATGGTACACAAAGCGCGCACCCGATACTTTGGCGGCACGATCGAAGTCTGCAAGCTCAAGGTCTTCTAAAATGTCCCAGTGTGCTTTCGGCTCATAATCAAATGATCGGGGTTCTCCTGTGCGGCGGATTTCCACGTTTTCAGAGTCGTCTTTACCTTCCGGCACATCGTCGTGGATCAGGTTTGGAATGCGGCTCATTTTATCGTGATAGTCATTTTGAATCGTATTAAGTCTTTCATCGATTTCTTTAATGCGTTCGCCGACATCGCGCATTTCTTTGATTACGTCTTCAGCATCTTCTTTGTTTTTCTTCTTCACAGCGATTTCCTGTGATACTTTGTTGCGGCGGCTC
The DNA here is from genome assembly GCF_014207425.1 of Jeotgalicoccus coquinae. GTDB lineage: Bacteria > Bacillota > Bacilli > Staphylococcales > Salinicoccaceae > Jeotgalicoccus > Jeotgalicoccus coquinae. The sequence continues at coordinate 309,752 of NZ_JACHFF010000002.1, forward strand.
TTAAGCTCTTCAGTTTCAACGATAAGTGCACGTCTCTCTTTATCGAGTTCTAAAATATCATCGATTAACACAGGTTCCAGTCCGCGTTTTGATACTTTCTCTTTAACTGTTTCAGTGTCGTTGCGCAGTACTTTAATGTCTAACATGTGCATACCTCCACAAATTTTATATTTTAATGCTTAAATCAGGGGAAAATAAAAACCACGTCCCCCTTAAAGGGACGTGGTCTACGCGTTGCCACCCTAATTAGCATCATTTACTGATACTATCTCTAACATTTTAACGGTTTTCACCGGCTACTTTATTTAGCGAAAGACAGAAATTCACCTATCCCGTGATCATTTTCACCAGCCATGACCTCTCTAACAGCGAAGATACGCTACTGCTTCTTTCAAAGTAGTAAATATTAACTTGGTGCTATTTTATAACGCTGTTCTTAAAAACGCAAGTTTATAAATTTAATCCCGGACGTTCGAAAATCAGTCTGCCGTCGGCAATGACTTTGTATGCATGATTTACACCGTAGTGGTATGGAATGTACTCGTGGTTCGGTGCATCCCAGACAACGATGTTCGCTCTGTCTCCTGCATCTAGCGTACCGCGGTCGGCGTCAATTGCATGTGCTGCGTTGACCGTGACTGCGTTCCAGATTTCATTCGGTGTCATTTTAAGTTTTAATGCTGCGATAGCCATAATCATCTGCAGGTTGTCAGTTACACAGCTGCCCGGATTGTAGTCCGTTGCAAGTGAAACTGCACCGCCCTGGTCAATCATGCCGCGTGCATCCGCGTATTCATTCTTGCCAAGATAGAATGTTGTCCCCGGAAGAAGTACAGCGACTGTATTTGAATCTGCAAGCTGGGTTTTACCTTCTTCGCTTGCTGCAACTAAGTGGTCTGCGCTGATTGCATCCTGTTCAATCGCAAGCTCAAGTCCGCCAAGCGGGTCGATTTCATCTGCATGAATTTTAACTCTGAAGCCTTTTTCACGTGCCGCTTCCATATACTTTCTTGACTGGTCGACAGAGAATACACCTGTTTCCGTAAAGATATCCGCGAAATCCGCGTATTCTTTAACTTCGTCCAGCATATCCGTCATTTCCTGAAGAAACTCTTCCGCTTCTCTGCCTTTTGGAATCGCGTGCGGTCCTAAGAACGTGTGGCGCATCAGCACAGGGAATTTTTCTTCAAGTGCTTTTGATACTTTAAGCTGCTTTAATTCATTTTCACGGTCGAGACCGTAGCCGCTTTTGCTTTCAACAGTTAACACGCCGTGCTGAATCATGCGCGTCATGTTAACTGATGCTTTATTTAACAATTCATCGAATGATGCCTTACGAGTCTGTTCAACCGTATTTAGAATACCGCCGCCCTGTTCAAGTATTGTTAAGTAGTCTACGCCCTGGCGTTTCAGTGACATTTCATGTTCGCGTGATCCACCGTGCACGATATGCGTATGGGGTTCAACGAGAGCAGGGGAAACGATTTTGCCTCCAGCATCGATCGTCTCTTTTGCTTCATACTCGTCAGTTTTCGCTCCGGCGTAAACGACTTTTCCGTCTTTAATAACGACAATCGCATCATCGACGATGTTCAGCTCGTCCATTTCCTTGCCTTTTAACGGTCCCTCAGATTTTTTCGGTAAAATTAATGACTTTATATTTGTGATCATTACATCATTCATTATTTATTCTCCTTTAACATTGGTATATTGACACCGCGTTCTTTCGCAGTGTTAATTGCGATATCGTATCCTGCGTCTGCGTGTCTGGCTACTCCCATACCCGGATCTGAAGTTAGTACACGTTCAAGTCTCTTCGCAGCCCGGTCAGTACCGTCCGCAACGACTACCATACCGGCGTGGAGCGAGTAACCCATACCGACACCGCCGCCGTGGTGTACGCTGATCCATGAGCCGCCTGCAGCTGTGTTCACGAGAGCATTCAGAATCGCCCAGTCGCCGACTGCATCACTGCCGTCCTTCATACTTTCTGTTTCACGGTTCGGACTTGCTACAGAACCGGAATCCAGGTGGTCGCGTCCGATAACAATTGGAGCAGAGATTTCTCCTGATTTAACAAGTTCGTTCAGTGCAAGACCCATCTTCGCACGTTCTCCGTATCCGAGCCATGCAATACGTGCCGGCAGACCCTGAAATGCAATTTTCTCTTCCGCCATATCAAGCCAGCGCATAAGTTTCTCGTTCTCAGGGAACAGCTCGCGCATTTTCTTATCTGCTACTGCGATATCGTTCGGATCTCCGCTTAATGCTACAAAACGGAATGGTCCTTTACCTTCACAGAATAACGGTCTGATATATGCAGGTACAAAACCAGGGAAATCGAATGCATTTTCAACACCTGTATCAAATGCAACCTGGCGGATGTTGTTACCATAGTCGAATACAACTGCACCGTTCTTCTGGAACTTGAGCATTGCTTCAACATGTTTCGCCATCGAAGCACTCGACAGTTTCACGTATTCTTCCGGGTCCGCTTCACGAAGTTTCTTCGCATCTTCAAGAGAGTATCCTTCAGGTACATAACCATTTAACGGGTCATGTGCAGAAGTCTGGTCAGTCACGACATCGATTTCAAAGCCGCGGTTTAAAATTTCATGATGTACTTCAGCAGCGTTGCCGATTAGACCGATTGATAACGGTTTGCCCGCATCGCGAGCTTCCTCTGCCATTTTCAATGCTTCATCAAGTGAATCTGTTTTAACATCCAGGTAACGTGTTTCGATACGTTTGTCGATTCTTGTTTCATCGACGTCAACGCATAGTGCAACCCCGTCGTTCATCGTTACTGATAACGGCTGAGCGCCGCCCATGCCGCCGAGCCCGGCAGTCAGTGTAATCGTTCCGCGCAATGTTCCGTCGTAGTTCTGGTTCGCAAGTTCTGCGAATGTTTCATACGTCCCCTGGACAATTCCCTGCGAGCCGATGTAAATCCACGAACCGGCAGTCATCTGTCCGTACATCATAAGACCTTTTTTATCGAGTTCATTGAAGTGCTCCCAGTTTGCCCACTTAGGTACAAGTACTGAGTTCGACATTAATACTCTCGGTGCATCTTCGTGCGTTTTGAACACTGCAACAGGTTTCCCTGACTGAATCAGCATCGTCTCATCCGCTTCAAGATTTCTTAATGTATTTTCAATCGCTTCAAACGACTCCCAGTTACGTGCGGCTTTACCGATACCCCCGTATACAACTAAATCTTCCGGACGTTCTGCAACTTCAGGATCCAGGTTGTTATATAACATGCGGAGCGCCGCTTCCTGTTCCCATCCTTTACACTCTAATTCCAAACCGGTTTTTGCAGTAATTTTTCTAGACATATTGTCATCCCCTTTAAAATATTAGTAATGCGATTGGTATTACGATTAACAGCGTCAGTACTGTGCGGATAAACCACACGGCAATCAGCTTCCATACTTGCAAATTTAAACTCGTGCTCAGTACCGCGGGAATTAACCCGGATAAAAAGACGATGGCCGATATTGAGCTCACTCCGACGATAAACCGTGTCACGATATCCGCTTCCGCAACGAGCAGGGAAGGCAGGAACATTTCGACAATCGATATCGTCACCGCTTCAGCTATCAGCGGTACGTTTTCCAGCGGGAACAAATAGAGCAGCGGGTAGTAAACATAGGATACCCACGTAATTACATCGGTGTACTCCGCGACGATTAAGCCGATCAGGCCAATCGACAGAACAGAGGGTACAACTGAAGCGGTCATCTTCAGCGCTTCGGTGAAGTTCGTCCATATGTCCTGCGGAAGCGGCCGCGAACTGTGCGACTGCTGCTTTGCTTTGTACCATGCATACTCCAGTATGTTTCCTTCGTAATCTTCTTCGGTGATGCTGTTTTTATCGTTGAAGTAAATCTCTTTTTCGTGGCGGATCGGCGGCAGGTAAGTAGTAACCGCCGTCACCAGAAACGTTACAAGCATTACGACGATAAAGAACAGCACCCAGTAGTCCATCAAATCAAGTGTACGTGCCACAACGACCATAATTGTCACTGACACGGTGGAAAATCCGGTCGCTATAATCAAACCTTCTTTTTTGTTATATAAACCTTCTTTATACGTCCTGTTTGTGATCAGCAGGCCGACCGAGTAACTTCCGACGAGAGAGGCCATCGCATCCATCGCTGAGCGGCCGGGTGTCTTAAACAGCTTTCTCATGACCGGTTCCAGCAGCACCCCGATAAATACAAGGAAGCCGTAGCCGAGAATAAGACCGAGCGCTGCACCCCCAAGCGGAATTAACAAGCTCAGATTAATAGCAAGCGAATAGTATAAAAACGGCCCCATATTTTCATCGAGTACAAATGCCGGTCCAATATTAAAAACGACCATAATACCGATAAACAGGCCGAGCACCTTAAAGCCGGTGAACAGAATGTTAAATGCACTTTTTTTCCACGTCCTGTTCAAAAATGGAATCAGCGCGCCGGCAAGTACCACCGCCAATGTATAGTACTGAATATTTTCTCCAAAAATCTTATGAATCACAGTGACGATATGATCGAGCATAATCGATGTCGTGCCGGACATGGTGACCGGGACGAAAAAGAGAAACAGCCCGATTGCACTGAATACAAAGAAACGCCAGATCTTAAAGCCTTTTTCACGACGCATCTCATTCCGCGAGACCATAACATGACCCCTTTACTGAATTCCTCTTAAAACAGCAGCAGCGCAAAACTTCGAAACTTCTGTTTTATAAGCAATTTTCATGATATATGATTCAAGCTTATATAAATTCTGAATTTTTAACAAATTCTTAGCCGGAAGTTAAAGATTATTTTAATTAACTTCAGTTAATGCACTCGCAAGCTCGTTAATTTCAATGCTGAAATTACGGTCGTGGTCGATAAAGTCTGCAATCAGGCGGAATTCATCGAACTTTTTGCGTGTTGCAGGAGAAAGTTTATCTTTACCTTTAATTTCTGCTGCCGTCATCGCGATAAACAGCTCTGTTGCCACAACGTAGCGTGCGTTATTAATAATGTCTCTCGCATGACGTGCGCCGATTGTGCCCATCGATACGTGGTCTTCCTGATTCGCAGAAGAGGGGATTGAGTCGACACTTGCCGGATGTGCGAGTGTTTTATTTTCGGATACGAGACTTGCTGCCGCGTACTGTAAAATCATTGCACCCGACTGCAGTCCTTCTTCTGGGCTTAAGAACGCCGGAAGATCGCCGTTTAGTGCCGGATTCACAAGACGTTCGATACGGCGTTCGGTAATATTGGCAATTTCAGCCACACCGATTTTTAACAGGTCCATTGCAATCGCAATCGGCTGTCCGTGGAAGTTACCGCCTGAATATACTTCTTCTTCGCTGAAGATCAGCGGGTTGTCATTTGCTGCATTCATTTCAATTTCCAGTTTCTCTTTGACGTATTTCAGCGTCTGCAGTGAAGCGCCGTGCACCTGCGGAATACATCTGATAGAGTAGCCGTCCTGGACGCGCAGTTCGCCCTGGCGTGTTGTAAGCTCCGAGCCTTCTAAATGCTCAAGCATTTTTTCTGCCACGTAGATCTGTTCCGGATAACCGCGTGACTCGTGAATCTGATGGTTGTACGCGTCTGTAATACCGTTCAGCGCCTGATGTGTCAGCGATGCAATCCATAAGCTGTCTTCCATCATTTTATCCGCTTCAATATAATTAATAACACCTTGAGCTGTCATCGGCTGCGTACCGTTAATCAGTGCAAGACCTTCTTTTGCCTGCAGTGTAATCGATTCAATGCCAAGTGACTCCAGCACGTCGCTTGTATTTCTTCTCTCATCCATAAAGAATACTTCACCTTCACCAATCAGTGTCAGCGCCATATGAGACAGCGGTGCAAGGTCTCCCGAAGCACCGAGTGAACCCTGTTCCGGAACAACCGGGATAATGCGTTTGTTAATATACAGTTTCAGCTGCTCAACTAAATCTCTCGTTACGCCCGAATGACCTTTCAGCATCGTGTTTAAACGGAAGACCATCATTAACAGTGCAACCGGCTGTTCAAATGCCTTACCGACACCGCATGCGTGCGAACGGATAAGGTTCGTCTGCAAATCTTCAACTTTCTCTTTTGAAATCAGTACATCACAAAACAGACCGAACCCTGTCGTAATACCGTAAATCGTTCTGCCATCATTGATGATGTTTTCCACAATTCTACGTGAAGCATCGACACGTTTATAAGCGTCCTCTGTAATCTCCACTGTACTTTCTGAATTTCCCAGGAAATTTTTGACCTGTTCAATCGTTAAATTTTTACCGTCCAATTGTAATACTGACATGGTATCCCTCCTAAATTTGCGTACAAAAAAAAGACACAAAAATCCCTTAGATTTTTATGTCCCTATCAGCTAATGTCTATGACAATATTTATTAAGTTTTAAATATGATTAATACCGAGTCCCAAAGCTTCGTGCTCTTTGCCTCTGATTGGCGCACCGATTGTTCCGTAGAAACAAACAGCCAGCCATTCGCCTTCATCATCGCTGTCGTATGGATTCCCTCTGACAATCGAGAATCTTAATCCGACGGTACGCATAATTTCCCCGACGCTTAAATCACCGCGGGTCACACCCTGGAGTGCTTCCAATATTGCGTGGTATAAAGAATGAGTTTCACGATAAATATTTCCATCGATGAGTCCGCCGCGCTTCGCAGCAGTTTCAACCGAAGAGATGACTTTGCTCAGATCCATTGACCCGACTTTTCCTGTCATCACTTTAAAAGAATTAAAGTGCGGGAGTATGCCGAGTGCTGTTTCTTCATCAGTCAGTGCAACGAGTGTAGCGAATTTACCAAATTCACGATGTGTACTTTGAGTCATAATATACCTGCCTAATCACTAATAACTGATTTCATTATAGCGCTTTCATATTGTAAACACAAGCACCCGTTAATCTCAATTACGAGATTAACGGGTGCTTTTTAATAATAAACTATTCCTGTTCCGGATCGAGGTCTTCTTCGACTTCATCGGTTTCAACTGTAAGGTTGTCTTCCGCTTCCAGTGTTTCTTCTGCCTGTTCCGAACCATCTTCTTCCAGTTCTTCATCGGCAATTTCATTTTTCACAACTGCAACAGTCGCAACGTCCTGTTCTTCATCCAGTCGGATGAGTCTGACACCCTGCGTGTTACGGCTCGTAATAGAAATCGTATCGATTGTCAGACGGATAATAACACCTTTGTCCGTCACAATCATCATGTCTTCATCACGGTCCACCGAAGCGATAAACACCAGCTTACCGTTCTTATCTGTCAGGTTCGCTGTCTTCACTCCGAAGCCGCCGCGTTTAATTGAGCGGTATTCTTCTTCGCGTGTCAGCTTGCCGTATCCTTTGTCTGTAACGACAAGAACGTGCTGTCCAGGGTCAAGTACGTCAACGCCGACCACTTCGTCGTCACCGCGGAGGTTAATCCCTTTAACACCAGCTGCTGTACGTCCCATACTTCTCACCTGGTCTTCTTCAAAGCGCACAAGTGAACCTTCGCGTGTTCCGAGAATGACTTCTTTCGAGCCGTCGGTCAAGCGCACGCCGAGGAGCTCGTCTTCGCCTCTGAAGCTGATGGCAATTTTACCGTTTTTATTAATCTGCTTAAAATCGTCGAGCGGTGTGCGTTTCGCAAGACCGTTCTTCGTCGCAAATAATAACTGGTAACCTTCGGTTTCGTCTTTGTCTTTCACGCTGATCATCGTACTGATTTTCTCATCTTTTTCGATTTCAATCAGGTTAACAATCGGCAGTCCTTTCGACTGGCGTGACAGTTCAGGTATTTCATACCCTTTCAGACGGTAAACACGGCCGGTGTTCGTGAAGAACAGAATATAATCGTGTGTACTCATCGTCACAATCTGGCTGACGAAGTCTTCATCGATTGTATTCATACCCTGAATTCCGCGTCCGCCGCGGTGCTGTGCACGGTAAGTCGATGCCGGCAGACGTTTGATGTAGCTGTTGTGGCTCAGTGTCACAACAATCTGTTCTCTCGGAATTAAATCCTCATCCTCAATATCATGAATGCTGCCGAGTGTAATTTCCGTGCGGCGCTCATCTCCATAACGTTCACGGATGTCGATTAACTCTTCCCTGATAACCTGGAGAAGTTTCTCGTCATCGTTAAGAATGCTCTTCAGATAGGTGATGTTTTTAAGAATTTCATCGTATTCTGACTGAATCTTGCCGCGTTCCAGACCAGTTAAACGACGTAATCTCATATCGAGAATTGCCTGGGACTGGCGTTCCGACAAGCTGAATTCGCTCATCAGACGATTTTTCGCTTCTTCATCCGTATCGGATGCACGGATTGTTTTAATGATTTCATCGATATGATCGAGTGCAATCAGCAATCCTTCAAGAATGTGTGCACGGTCTTCAGCACGTTTTAATTCGTACTTTGTACGGCGTGTAACTACGACTTTCTGGTGCTCTAAATAATGATAAAGTACTTCTTTTAAGCCGAGGACTTTCGGTTCGCCGTTAACAAGCGCCAGCATATTGACACCAAATGATGTCTGCAGTGGCGTTTGTTTGTATAAGTTATTTAAAATGACGTTGGCATTTTTATCTTTACGGATTTCGATAATGATGCGAACACCTTCTTTAAGCGATGTTTCATCACGAAGATCCGTAATACCTTCGATTTTTTTGTCGCGTACAAGTTCTGCGATTTTCTCAACAAGACGCGCTTTATTTACCTGATACGGTATTTCAGAAACAATGATGCGTTCTTTACCGTTCTTCATCATTTCCACTTCACAGCGTGCACGCATAATTACAGAACCGTGTCCTGTTTCATATGCGCGTTTAATGCCGCTCTTACCGATAATTAAACCTGCAGTCGGGAAATCCGGTCCGGTAACATGTTCCATCAGGTCCATCGTCGTAACGTTCGGATTGTCCGCAAGTTCAAGTACTGCGTTGATAACTTCCGTCAGGTTATGCGGCGGAATATTCGTCGCCATACCTACTGCGATTCCGCTCGTACCGTTGACCAGAAGGTTAGGGAAGCGTGCCGGCAAAACAACCGGTTCGCGTTCGTTTTCATCGTAGTTCGGCTGGAAATCAACTGTATCTTTATTAATATCACGCATTAATTCCATCGAAATTTTACTCATTTTCGCTTCAGTGTAACGCATCGCTGCCGCACCGTCGCCGTCCATGGAACCGAAGTTCCCCTGGCCGTGTACAAGCGGGTAGCGGTAACTGAAGTCCTGAGCCATACGTACCATTGCATCGTAAATCGAGGAGTCACCGTGCGGGTGATATTTACCCATAACGTCTCCGACGATACGTGCTGATTTTTTAAACGGCTTGTCAGACGTCATACCGTTATCGTGCATACCGTATAAAATTCTGCGGTGCACCGGTTTCATGCCGTCTCTGACATCAGGCAGTGCACGAGATACGATAACACTCATGGCATAGCTTAAAAACGAGCTGCGCATCGTTTTCGTAATATTTATTTGCTGAAACTGTTCATCATGGTCCGCCATAAATTAAATCTCCTTTATTAGACGTCGAGATTCTCAACGTATCTCGCATTTTCTTCGATAAAGTTACGTCTGTGTTCAACAACGTCACCCATCAGCATTTCAAATACCTGATCCGCTTCAATCGCGTCATCAAGCTGAACCTGCAGCAGGTTTCTCTGTTCAGGATCCATCGTCGTTTCCCACAGCTGATCGGCGTTCATCTCGCCGAGACCTTTATATCTCGACATGGAAATCTTAGGTGTTTCCGGTAATGTGCTGCGCAGAACATCAAGCGCCTCATCATCATAGACATAATGCTTTTTCTTGCCCTGTTCCAGTTTGTAAAGAGGCGGCTGTGCAATATATACGTAGCCGTGCTCGATTAACGGTCTCATGAAACGGTAGAAGAATGTCAACAGGAGCGTTCTGATATGTGCACCGTCGACATCCGCATCGGTCATAATAACAATTTTGTGGTAGCGTGCTTTCGCAATATCGAACTCTTCGCCGATACCGCTTCCGAGTGCTGTTACCATTGAACGGATTTCATTGTTTCCTAAAATTCTGTCCAGACGTGCTTTTTCAACGTTTAGAATTTTACCTCTAAGCGGTAAAATCGCCTGGATTTTAGAGTTGCGCCCTGATTTTGCCGAACCGCCGGCAGAGTCACCCTCTACGATAAAGAGTTCACTTTTCGCAGGGTCTTTGCTTGAACAGTCTGCAAGTTTACCCGGTAAGCTTGATACTTCAAGCGCCGACTTGCGTCGTGTCATTTCACGCGCTTTTTTTGCTGCAACACGTGCATGCTGTGCAGTAATCCCCTTATCCACAATTACTTGTGCAGTCTGAGGATTTTCCATCAGGAATCTTTCGAATCCGGCAGAAAACAGCTGGTCTGTAATCGTGCGGGCTTCGGAGTTTCCAAGTTTGGTCTTCGTCTGACCTTCGAACTGCGGATCTGTATGTTTAATGGACACTATCGCTGTTAAACCTTCTCTGACATCTTCACCGGATAAACGTTCTTCCGTCGATTTAATCAGATTCTGTTTCGTTGCATAGCTGTTAATCACTCTTGTCAGTGCACGCTTAAAGCCGTCTTCATGTGTTCCGCCTTCATGCGTGTAAATATTGTTCGCATAAGTTAAAAGGGTAGATGTATAACCGAGGTTGTACTGCATTGCAATTTCAACTTCGATTTCATCTTTTGAATCATCCATATAGATGATTTCTTCATGAAGGCCTTCTTTCGTCTTGTTTAATTCCTCGATGTAAGATTTAATACCGCCTTCATAGTGGTATTTAAATTCAACAGTTTCTTCCTCACGCTCGTCAATCAGGTTAATCTCGAGACCTTTGTTCAGGAAAGCAAGCTCTTTAATACGCTTCTGCAGAATCTCGACTTCATAAACTGTCGTTTCTGTAAAGATTTCTTCATCTGCTTTAAAACGGATTACCGTACCTGTTTTATCAGTTGTATCAATTACTTTTAAGTCAGCATCCGGCACACCGCGCGTATAGCTCTGGTAGTGAACCTCGCCGTTTTTATGAACATAAACCTCAAGTGTTGAACTCAGTGCGTTTACTACCGATGAACCTACACCGTGAAGTCCGCCTGAAACTTTATAGCTGCCGCCGTCAAACTTACCGCCGGCGTGCAGTACCGTTAAAATAACTTCAACTGCCGGACGTCCCATTTTCTCCTGAATATCTACAGGAATACCACGGCCGTTATCCGTTACTTTAATCCAGTTATCTTCTTCGATAGTGACATTAATTTCAGAAGCATATCCTGCCAGGGCTTCATCGATACTGTTATCGATAATTTCCCATACGAGGTGGTGCAATCCGCGTGATGATGTTGATCCAATGTACATACCCGGTCGTTTTCTTACCGCTTCAAGACCTTCCAGTACCTGTATCTGACTTGCACCGTATTGATCTATATTTTGTTCCGCCATGTTTTCACCTTCCGTTATTCATCTATTCATCGATTTTGATTTTGCCGTTTTCTATTTCAAAGAGCTGCATATCGTCCATAATCTGATGGTTGATATCGCTGATTGAAGTCGTCGTAACGAACGTCTGCACACGGTTTCTGATTGAAGTCAGCAAATGCGCCTGCCGTACTTCATCGAGTTCGCTGAGCACGTCGTCGAGGAGCAGTACGGGGTATTCTCCGACTTCCTCTTTTATTAATTCAAGCTCCGCAAGTTTCACAGACAGCGCAGTAGAGCGCTGCTGCCCCTGGGAGCCGTATGTCTGAACGTCAAAATCATTAATCGTAAAACCGATATCGTCCCGATGCGGACCGATGAGTGAAGTCCCGCGCTCGATTTCTTTATTTAAATTCTCAGCTAAAAGAGCAGATATTTCCGTTTTTAAATCTTCCGGATTATCGCTCTCATATTTAATATTCGGGTTATAGACTACGTTTAAATTTTCTTTGCCATTTGAAATATCTGCATGAATTCTCGATGCGTGGCGTTCAATCGTACTGATAAACTGCTCACGCTTTAAAATAATCAGACTTCCATGGTGTGCAAGCTGATCATTCAGCACTTCGATCATAATCTGGTCGACGTTCCGCGATTTCAAATACTGATTTTTCTGGGCAAGAACTTTGTTATAGTCGGATAAATGGTTCAAATATACTTTCGATATCTGACCGCATTCCATATTTATAAATTTTCTTCTGACCTGCGGCGATCCCTTCACTATGTTGAGATCTTCCGGAGCGAAGAGCACCGTATTCAAGTGACCGATGTATTGCGACAGTTTCGCGACTTCAAGATGATTCACCTTGGCCCGCTTGCCGCCTTTTGCAATACCGATTGACAGCGGCAATGTGCTGCGCAGAGTCGTAATGGTCCCGTTAATATATGCGTCTTCAGCGCCGAACCGGATCAGTTCCCTGTCTTTTGATGTTCTGTGGCTTTTAGCCAGCGACAGAAAATAAATTGCCTCAAGCAGGTTTGTTTTCCCCTGGGCATTATGGCCGATAAAAATATTCAGCTTAGGATGAAATGCCAGGGACAGGGAATCATAATTCCTGAAATCTGTGAGTTTTATTTCGTTTAGTATCATTGCACCGGATACTTAAATTTATATTCGCCGACACCTGTAATGACTAATTCGTCACCATCGTGCAGTTTTTTGCCGCGTCGGTTTTCGGGTTCTCCATTTAAAAACACTTCGTTTTCACTCAGGAACCATTTAGCTTCTCCGCCAGTGCCGATAATATTTTTATATTTTAAAAATTTACCGAGTGTTATCATGCCATCCAAATGAATCGTTTCCATAGACACAACCTCCTATAACATACTCATTTATTATACTACATTTTTCATATAATTTCATTATTTAAGCCCAAATAAAGCGTTTGAAGGCTTTCAGGCTCAAAAAGGCTTTTACCTACCGGTAAATAAAAAAAGAGACCAGAGGCCTGTTTTTTTATCAAAAAAGGCATAGTCCCGAAATATTGAGTTCATAATTAATAAGTTCTGATTGGTAAAATTAACTGTACAACTTCAGATGATTCGCTCGGTGTAATAGTGAACGGTCTCATCGTACCGAAGAATTCGATTGTTACTTCTTCGTCCTGGATTGCACGGAGTGCTTCCATCATGTATTTAGAGTTGAACGAAATCTTAATTCCTTCGCCTTCGACAGCAGAAGCATTGATATCTTCATTTACCGTACCGACTTCAGGAGAGTTCGATGTTAATTCCACGTTGTTATTTTCCACAGTCATGCGGATAACGTTATTGCCGCCTTCACGTGCCAGCAGTGATACACGGTCGATTGCGTGGTAGAACTCCGAATTGTTTACGCTGACTTTAGTCTCGTAGTTTTCAGGGAACAGACGTGATGTATCCGGATAGTTTCCTTCAAGTAAACGGGAGATAAAGCGCATGTTGCCGTATGTGAAGAGCACCTGGTTTTGTGACAGGTTAATTTCCACATCTTCTTCAGAGTCTGTAAGAATCTTGCTCAGCTCGGATAATGATTTACCCGGAATAATCGCGTTTGAGATTTCTGTATTGAATGTTTTATCCAGCAGTCTTCTTAATGCAAGACGGTGAGAGTCTGTTGCAGTAAATGAAATATTATCTTCGTTAAAATTCCAGTTAACACCAGTTAACACAGGTCGTGTTTCAGATAATGAAACTGCGAAGTTAGTCTGGTTAATAATTGTTTTTAATACTGCAGAAGAAAGTACAAGACTGTCTGCATCGCTCACTTCAGGCAATAAAGGATACTGGTTTGAATCATTACCGCTTAAGTTGAACTCTGATTTTCCTGCGGTAATTTTAGTCTGGAAGTTTTCTGTTGTTTCCAGATCTACAAAATCACCGGAAAGTTTTTTAATGATGTCTACAAAGAAACGTCCTGTTAATACAACTGAACCTGGTTCTTCAATTTCAAGAATTTCTTCGTTATCAATTTCTGTGGGTATTGTAATTTCAATAGATATTTCCGAATCACTGCCGGTAAGTGTCATTTGGTCATCAGAGACATCTATTTTTATCCCGTTTAAAATAGGCAGTGTTGTTCTTGGTGAAATAGCTTTTAAACAATGATTTAATTGTTCGATAAAGTATTGTCTTTTAATACTGATTTTCATAAGCAAAGTACTCCTTATTTATTAGATATATAGTATATAAAATAATAGTAATAATAGTAGGCCCTGTGGATATGTGGAAAACTGTACTGAAGCTATACGCACGAAGTTATCCACATGTGTACAAAGTGTTGACTACAGTGTAACATTTATCCACACTATTCACATTAACTTTTAACTGAGCTTATTCTCGATTTCCTTCAGTTCATCTCTGAACAGCTCATCTTCTGAAACAAGCCTCGAAATTTTCTCATGTGCGTGTATTACTGTCGTATGATCACGGCCTCCGAAAACTTCACCGATTTTAGGCAGCGAGTTATCTGTCAGTTCACGTGATAAATACATTGCAACGTGTCTCGGGAAGGCGATGGACTTCGTTCGCTTCTTCGATCCGAGTTCATCGATATGAATACCGTAATATTCGCTGACTGCGACCTGGATATCGTGGATTGTCATGCGTTTTGACTTCGTCGTTACGACTAAATCCTTCAATGCTTCAGAAACCACTTCGGGTGTCATCGGCTGATTCGAAATTTTTGAATATGCTGCAACGCGCGTCAGTGCGCCTTCCAGTTCACGGATGTTCGTGTGAATATGGTTTGCAATGTAAATCATCGCTTCGTTCGGAATCTCTACATTCTCTTCTTCACATTTTTTACGCAGAATCGCAATTCTCGTTTCCAGGTCAGGCGGCGTCACATCTGTCATCAGGCCCCATTCAAAACGGGAGCGGAGACGGTCTTCAAGCGTCGGTATTTCCTTCGGAGTACGGTCACTTGAGATAACGATCTGCTTATCATTTTCATGCAGCGAGTTAAACGTGTGGAAAAACTCTTCCTGCGTTGATTCCTTACCTGCTAAAAACTGTATGTCATCTATTAAGAGCACATCGACATTGCGGTACTTGTTGCGGAATTCTTCTGTTTTGTTATCGCGGATCGAGTTGATGAATTCATTTGTAAATTTTTCACTCGATAAATAAACAACCTTCGCATTTGGACGGTGTTCCAGCACGTAGTTGCCGATTGCGTGCATTAAATGCGTCTTGCCGAGACCAACGCCGCCGTATATAAACAGCGGATTGTAAGCTTTGGCAGGTGCTTCGGCGACTGCGAGAGAAGCAGCATGCGAGAAGCGGTTGCCGTTCCCGATTACGAACGTATCGAACGTATGCTGTGCATTTAATGCATGTTTAACAGGCACATCTACAGATGTGCTGCGTTTCTCAGATGAATTTTTTTTCTGTGCGGATGATGCGTCGCTCAGTTTTTCGTCCTGAAAGACGATTTTGACAGAAACTTTTTCACCGATTGCTTTATAGATGCTCTCTTCAATTAGTGTTAAATATTTTTCTGACAGCCAGCCCTGCTGAAATTCATTGTCTGCTTTAACAATTGCATTGGAACTGTTTAAATCGATCAGTTTTGTATCTTTGAACCATGTTTGAAAACTGACGGTGGGAATGTTGTCACTGATATTATCGAGGACATTATCCCAAATACTGTTCAAGCTGCTCATAAAATTTTCCTTTCTTATTCACAAATAACAGGCTGTGGATAACCGATATACACAGGTGTAGAAAAGTTATGCACAACTTATGCACATTCTGTGGATAACTATAGTGAGGATGTAACTTATCCACAACGATATGGGTAGAATTATAACTAACTTCGCTATATATATCAATACCTTTACGAGTTATGCACAGAATTAACACTTTTCCACAAAATATTACGGACAGGCTGTGGATTTGTGGGGAATGACATTTCAAAGCTGTTGATAACTTTATCTTGCAAATAAGTTATCCACAATTTATTATTGAATGACAGATATCTCATAGAAGGAAAATCAAATAAAAAGTTGAAAAGAGAGCCTATTTTTGGTATTCTTTAATAGTTGCAATTCTAAGAGAAGATAAAAACAGAGATATATATTTAAACGGAGGTGTCATTAATGGTAAAACGTACCTATCAACCGAATAAACGTAAACGTGCAAAAGTACACGGTTTCCGTGAGAGAATGAGTACTAAAAACGGACGCAAAGTTCTTGCACGCCGTAGAAGAAAAGGAAGAAAAGTTCTTTCTGCATAACCATTAGATCATCTGACGAGGATGATCTTTTTTTTTGCCCAATACCGGATGTTTTATAAAACAGGTGCTTTTTAGTATAATAATTAATCATAGATATGAAAGAGCGTAATAATGATGAAAAAGCGATATAGAATTAAAAAAGAAAAAGATTTTAAACTTATGTTTAAGCGCGGAAAATCGTATGCCAACAGGCAGTTTGTCGTTTATTTAAGACAGAACGATGAAATTCCGCATCTGAGACTGGGCATCAGTGTGTCCAAACGTCTCGGCAACGCGGTGAAGAGAAATCAGATCAAAAGACGTATCCGCGCATTTTACCAGATCCATAAAACAGAACTGAAGCCGCGTGAATATGTAGTTATCGCACGAAATCCTGTCAAAGATATGGACTATCATGAGATGGAAAAATCATTATTGCATGTCTTAAAAATCGCGAAATGTATTAAATAATACGGGGGTAGTATTATGTACAGAATTTATACTGAAAAGACAGTAGATGATGCAGTTGCAAAAGGGTTAAACGAGCTTGGCGTAACTGAAGACGATATTAAGATTGAAGTAATCGACGGCGGGAGCGGCGGATTTTTAGGATTCGGCAAACGCGATGCAGAAGTGCAGCTGACAGTAATCAACCCTGAACTGAAAACATACGGTTCTATTGAAGAGATGATTGAACAGCACAGTGCTGAAGTTCAAGAGGAACCTGAAGCTGCTGTCGAAATACCTGAGCCCGAACCGGTTAAAGTACAGCCGGAACCGGAAATCACTGAAGAAGCGGATCAGCCTGAAATTCCTGAAGCGGAACATCAGACAGCAGTCGAACATGAAGTGACGGCCGATGCCGAAGATGAGCATACGGTTTATGAATCACCGATTAACAATGCAGCAGATGACACAGCGGATTATATTTCCCGTGTTGTGCATGAAATGAACATTCCAAATGAAACTGAAGTGAGTATTAAAGATACGACGGTGACGATTGAATTTCATGCAGAACTCGCAGCTAAAATTATCGGCAAGCGCGGCCAGACTTTAAATGCGCTGCAGGAACTCGCACAAAATTACTTTAACACTATATATAAGAGCTACGGCACAGTATTTCTCGATGTCGAGAATTACCGTGAAAAACGCCGTGAGACACTGGAGAGCCTCGCAATCAACATGTCGAAAAAAGCGATGCGTACGAACGAGCCGGTTAAGATGGAGCCGATGCCTTCATTTGAACGTAAAACAATGCACCATGTTTTGAGCAGAATTAAAAATGTAGAAACGTACTCAGAAGGACGGGAACCTAACCGCTATCTCGTTATTATTAAGAAATAAAAGGAGTTTTGAAAATGCAATTTGAAACGATCTCAAGCATCTCCACACCGGTTGGTGAAGGGGCGATTGCTATCGTTCGTTTATCAGGTGAAGATGCGATTGAAATTGCAGACCGTCTGTATAAAGGTGCGAAAAAATTAACTGACACAAAATCACATACGATTAACTACGGGCACATTGTCGATCCGAAGACCGGCGAAACGGTTGAGGAAGTTATGGTGGCATTAATGCGTGCACCGAAGACATACACGAGAGAAGACATTGTGGAAATTAACTGCCATGGCGGTATTCATACAGTAAACCGCGTACTGCAGCTGACTTTAAACCACGGTGCCAGAATGGCGGAACCGGGCGAGTTTACGAAACGTGCATTCCTAAACGGACGCGTGGACTTATCACAGGCTGAA
This sequence comes from Jeotgalicoccus coquinae, assembly GCF_014207425.1. Lineage (GTDB taxonomy): Bacteria > Bacillota > Bacilli > Staphylococcales > Salinicoccaceae > Jeotgalicoccus > Jeotgalicoccus coquinae. The sequence continues at coordinate 327,695 of NZ_JACHFF010000002.1, forward strand.
GCGGTAATGGACTTTATCCGTGCGAAGACGAATGAAGCATCGAAAGTTGCGAACCAGCAAGTGCAGGGACGCTTAAAAACTTATATCGAAGAACTTCGCCAGAGCATTTTAAACATTCTTGCACAGGTTGAAGTGAACATCGACTATCCGGAATACGATGATGTTGAGGAAGCGACGACATCATTCCTCCTGGAAGAAGCAGAGAAAGTCAGCGTCAATATTGATAAGCTTCTGAAATCGAGCTCTGAAGGCCGGATTTTACGCGAAGGTTTAAGTACGGTTATCGTCGGCAAGCCGAATGTTGGTAAAAGTTCGCTTTTAAACTATTTAATTCAGGACAATAAAGCGATTGTAACGGACGTTGCCGGCACGACGCGCGATATTCTGGAAGAGTACGTTAACGTCAACGGTATTCCGCTGAAACTTGTCGATACGGCAGGTATTCGCGAAACGGATGATATTGTTGAGAAAATCGGTGTGGAACGTTCACGCGAAGCACTGAAAGGTGCCGAATTGATTTTATACGTCATGAACAACAACGATGAGCTGACTCCGGAAGATCTTGAACTGCTGAAATCGGTAGATGATAAAAAAGTGATCGGTATCGTGAATAAACTCGACCTTGAAAACAATCTGGACCTTAATTATCTGGAAGAACATTTTAAAATACCGTTAATTAAAACGTCCATTATAAAAGGTGAAGGTGTCGATGATCTGGAAAATGAAATCCAGAAGATGTTCTTCGACGGCAGCCTGTCATCGACGGACTCGACATATGTATCGAACAACCGTCATATCAATCTTCTCGAGCAGGCGAAAGTATCGATTGAAGACGCAATAGCTTCGGCGGAAATAGATGTGCCTGTGGATATTATTCAAATCGACCTCATTAAAACGTGGGAACTGCTCGGTGAAGTGATCGGAGAAGACGTATCGGAACAATTAATAGATAAACTCTTTAGTCAATTCTGTCTAGGGAAGTAAATACAGGAGGTTAAATAATGACCGGCAATATTAAATATGATGTGATAGTTATCGGAGCAGGTCACGCAGGTGTTGAAGCGGGGCTTGCTGCAAGCCGCAAAGGATTAAAAACACTGATGCTGACAATCAATCTGGATAACATCGCATTTATGCCATGTAACCCTTCTGTCGGCGGACCGGCAAAAGGAATCGTTGTGCGCGAAGTAGATGCGCTCGGCGGTCAGATGGCAAAAGTTATAGACAAAACTCACATTCAGATGCGGATGCTTAATACAGGTAAAGGACCTGCAGTGCGTGCACTTCGTGCGCAGGCAGATAAAGTTCTTTATCAGCAGGAAATGAAATCGCTGCTTGAACAGGAACCGAACCTCGACATATTACAGGGCCTCGTTGATGAACTCATTATAGAAGATGATGTTGTGCGCGGTGTCAGAACGAATGTCGGCACAGTATACGATGCCGATGCAGTAATTATTACAACAGGTACATTCCTGCGCGGTGAAATTATTTTAGGCGACTTAAAATATTCAAGCGGACCGAATCACCAGATTCCGTCACTTGCTCTTGCAGATCAGCTGAAAGAGCTCGGCTTTGAAATTATCCGTTTTAAAACGGGAACACCGCCGCGTGTTAACGCAGATTCAATTGATTACAGCAAAACTGAAATTCAGCCCGGTGACGATGTACCGCGCGCATTCAGTTTTGATACGACAGAATTCATTATGGACCAGCTGCCATGCTGGTTAACATACACATCAACAGAAACACATGAAATTATTACAGCGAACCTGCACTTGTCAGCAATGTACTCAGGCGTTGTTCAGGGAACAGGCCCGAGATACTGTCCTTCAATCGAAGACAAAATCGTCCGTTTCAACGATAAACCACGCCACCAGATTTTCCTTGAGCCGGAAGGCCGCAATACTAAGGAAGTCTACGTACAGGGCTTATCAACGAGCATGCCGGAAAGCGTTCAACGAGAAATGGTGACGAGCATACCGGGACTTGAAAATGCACGCATGATGCGTGCAGGCTATGCAATTGAGTACGATGCATTAGTACCGACCCAGCTGTGGCCGACACTTGAAACGAAGAAAATCAAAAATCTTTATACTGCCGGCCAGATTAACGGGACGAGCGGCTATGAAGAAGCGGCCGGACAGGGCTTAATCGCAGGTATTAATGCTGCAAATAACCTGTTGGGCAAAGAAGAATTAATTTTAAGCCGTACAGATGCATATATCGGCGTACTGATCGATGACCTGGTAACGAAAGGTACAAATGAACCTTATCGCCTGTTAACGTCACGTGCCGAGCACAGACTGCTGCTCCGTCACGATAATGCGGATATCCGTCTGACTGAAATCGGCCATGAACACGGGCTGATCAGCGACGAGCGTCTGGCACGTTACCATAAGAAAAAAGAAAACATCGATGCTGAACTTGAGCGTCTGCAGAAAGTGCGCATTAAACCGAATGAGCACACGCAGAACATCGTCGCTGAACGCGGCGGTACAGCTCTGAAAGATGGTATTCTTGCAGCGGACTTATTACGCCGTCCGGAAATGGACTATCCGTCAATTATGGAAATCCTGAACGAAGAAATCACACTGCACCAGGAAGAATACGAGCAGGTTGAAGTACAGATTAAATACGATGGTTATATTAAAAAATCATTACAGCAGGTCGACAAGATGAAGCGTATGGAAGATAAAAAAATTCCTGAAAACATCGATTACGATGCGATACACTCGCTGGCGACAGAAGCGCGCATGAAACTTAAAGAAGTTAAGCCGCTGAACATCGCACAGGCATCACGTATCTCAGGGGTAAATCCTGCAGACACTTCCATTCTGCTTGTCTATATCGAACAGGGTAATGTGAAAAGGGTAGAATCATGAACGAACAGGAATTCATAAATGCTTTAAAAGAACAGGGAATTGAACTGACTGACACACAGCTCGGCCAGTTCAAGACCTACTACGAGATGCTTGTTGAGTGGAACGCAAAAATTAACTTAACTGCTGTAACTGAAATCGAAGAGGTGTATTTAAAACATTTCTACGACTCAATTACACCGTTATTCTATGCGGATATTGACGAAGGTGCGAGTCTTTGCGACGTCGGTGCAGGTGCCGGATTCCCGAGCATCCCGATGAAGATCATCCGTCCGGACTTAAAAATTACAATCGTTGATTCTTTAAACAAACGCATCAACTTCTTAAACGAACTCACTGCTGAGCTCAAACTCGATAAAATGCACCTGGTGCATGACAGAGCGGAAACATTCGGCAACCATAAAGCGGATGCGAGACATATGTTTGATGTGGTAACAGCACGTGCTGTTGCACAGCTGAACGTCTTATCCGAACTGTGCCTGCCGCTCGTACGCACCGGCGGACAGTTTATCGTCATGAAAGGCAAGAAAGCGCCGGAAGAACTTGAAGAGAGTAAATTCGCGCTGGACGTGCTTGGCGGAGAACTGAAAGAAGTTCACCAGCTGTCACTGCCGCAGGAAGAAAGCGACCGTTACATTATGATTATCGACAAAAAAAGTAAAACACCTAAGAAGTATCCGCGCAAACCGGGTACACCTAATAAATCCCCATTAAAATAAAAGGGTGGTGGAATGTGTGAAAAAACCATTTTCAAAATTATTTAATCTCATAGATAAAAGCGAAACGCGTTCTGATGATGATTCTCTCGTTACTGTGCAGATAGAGCGCATCGTACCGAACCAGTACCAGCCGCGTACTGTATTCAATCATCAGCGCATTGAGGAGCTCGCACATTCCATCAAAGCGCACGGGTTGCTGCAGCCGATTACACTGCGTCCGATTGAAGAGGACATGTATGAAATTATTGCAGGCGAGCGCAGATTCAGAGCACTTAAACATCTCGGTTACGACGACACTCAGGCCATCGTTAAATATTTAACAGATCAGGAATCGGCAGCAATCGCACTGATTGAAAATATTCAGCGTGAGAACTTATCGAGTATCGAAGAAGCACGGGCATACAAACAGCTCCTTGCGATGGATGATATTACACAGAAAGATCTGGCTGAAAGTATTGGTAAAAGCCAGTCGTTTATTGCCAATAAATTACGCCTGTTAAAGCTGTCTAACGACGTTATAACGGCGCTCGAAAAAGATGACATAACAGAAAGACACGCACGGGCACTGCTTATTCTGGATAACGATACCCAGTGCGACGTACTTAAAAATATCGTTAAGGATAACCTGACGGTTAAGGAAACAGAACTTGCTGTGAAGAACCGTCAGAAGGTCCGCATCGAGCAGATTAATTTTAATGACGATGTAGCGTTCATGCTGAATGACTTTGAACGAGATATTAAGAAGCTGCAGGACAAAGGTATCGATGTGAACATTGAAACATCAGAAACCGATGAGCTGCACGAAGTCACGATACGTATATACAAATAGTGCTCACACTTCACAGTGTGAGTTCTTTTTTGACTTACAAACAGTAACGATACTGTTATAATTGAACTGTATTTTAACTATGCAAAGTCGGTGAGATGACGGTGGAAATTATAGAACTGCCTATTAAGGAAATCCGCAAAAATCCATACCAGCCGAGACAGACTTTTGATGAGGAAAAACTGGAAGATTTAAAGAACAGTATTTTGATTCACGGTGTTATGCAGCCGGTCACTGTCAGAAAATCAGTGAAAGGCTATACGCTGGTTGCCGGGGAGCGGCGGCTCAGAGCAAGCCGGAGAGCAGGACTTGAAAAGATTCCTGCAATAATTACCGGTATGTCCGATAAGGAAATGATGGAACTTGCAATCATAGAAAACCTGCAGCGCGAAGATTTAAGCGCACTGGAAGAAGCGGAGAGCTACAGAGAGCTTATGACAAAGGCGGACCTGACGCAGGACGAACTGTCACAGCGGCTGGGTAAGTCAAGGTCGTACATCGCAAATATGCTGAGGCTGTTAAATTTACCGGCAGCAGTAAAACGGGCAATGAACGAACAGAAGCTGAGCAGTGCCCACGGCAGGACACTGCTGTCTTTGAAAGACCCGCTCTTAATGGAACAGGTCGCCAAAGAAGCAATTGATCAGAACATGAGTGTACGTTCGCTTGAAACCTATGTGAAAACATTCGATAAAAAGAAAAAGATTAAGAAAACAGCGAAGAAGCTGAAGTTTTTGCAAGGATATGAAAATCAGCTTAAAGAGCATTACGGTACGAATGTTGAAATAAAAAAAGTGAAAAATAAAGGAATGATACAGCTGGAGTTTACATCGGAGGAAGAGTTTAAGAGAATCCTTGCGATGCTTCAGAAAAAATAAAGAAAGAGGATTTAATGTATGCAGTTTTTAACTTTGTTTAATACGACAGATCCTGAACCACTGGACCTGACATTTTTTCAGGAGATATACGATGAACTAACTTCTCCTAAGCTATGGATGAATATTGGTACAAGTGTATTAATATCAGTTATTTTATTAATTGCCGGTTACATTTTAACAAAAGTTGTGAACCGTCTGATTGATAATTTCTTTAAATATAAATCAAAATCCCGCTTAAAGGGCTCTGACAAACGCAATAACACATTGATTAATGTGCTGCAGAACGGTGCGACCATCTTTATCTGGTTCTTCGTTATTGTAGCAATATTGGAATCATTCAGTATTCCCGTTGCCACGCTGTTAGCCGGTGCCGGTGTCGTTGGTCTGGCTATCGGTTTTGGTGCGCAGAGTTTAGTGAAAGATATGATTACCGGATTCTTTATCATTTTGGAAAACCAGTTTGATAAAGGAGATTTCGTCAGAGTAAATACGTCAGGTACTACTGTTGCCGAAGGTGAAGTGTTATCATTAGGATTGCGATCATCGCGTATTCAGGGTTATGAAGGCGAGTTATACATGATTCCGAACGGCACGATAAACGAAGTGATTAACTTCTCCCGTTATAATTCCATTTCATATCTCGATATGAACTTTTCTATTCAGGAAGATCTGGATAAGGTTGAAGATATGATTAACAGTTATTTCGAGAATCACTGGCGTGAAGAAGAAGTGCTTGTCGAGCAGCCGGCAATATTAGGCGTGCAGGATATACAGCACGGTGAGGCAACTGTCCGCATTATGCTGACCACACAGCCGATGGAGCATTTCGGTGCGACAAGACGCACGCGCAAGCGCCTGAAGCAGCACCTTGAATCACACGGAGTATTTGTATCTGTACCTACTATGGACATTAGTGATTTCGATCAAAATGATGCCGAGGAGTAAGTAATTATGGAGAAAAAATACGATTTAAATAATATTGTCGAAATGAAAAAAATGCACCCCTGCGGAATGAACAAATTCCAGATTGTCCGGATGGGTGCGGATATTAAAATCAGATGTACGAATTGCGACCGGACGATTATGATGCCGCGCCGCGACTTTGATAAACGATTAAAAAAAGTAATTATAAACTAAAGGAGCAACTATTATGTCTTTAACTGCAGGAATTGTCGGATTACCAAACGTTGGTAAATCAACACTCTTTAATGCAATAACAAAAGCAGGTGCACTCGCTGCCAACTACCCGTTCGCAACAATCGATCCAAACGTCGGAATCGTTGAGGTGCCGGATGAGCGTCTTAATGTTTTAACACAAATTGTCGAACCTAAGAAAACTGTTCCGACAGCATTCGAATTTACGGATATTGCCGGAATCGTAAAAGGTGCTTCAAAAGGTGAAGGTCTTGGGAACAAGTTCTTAGCCAATATTCGTGAAGTAGATGCAATCTGTCAGGTTGTCCGCGCGTTTGACGACGAGAACGTGACTCACGTATCGGGTACAGTAAACCCGCTTGATGACATCGAAGTTATCAACATGGAACTTATTTTTGCCGACCTTGAAAGTGTCGATAAACGTTTGCCGAAAGTAGAAAAAATGGCGAAGCAGAAAGATAAAGATGCAATGGCTGAAGCGAAAATTCTGACGAAAATCAAAGAAGGACTGGAAGATGGCAAACCGGTTCGTGCACTTGAATTCTCGGAAGAAGAGATCAAATCTGTTAAGCATTTTCACCTGCTGACTCAAAAACCGACACTGTATGTGGCGAACGTTGCTGAAGATGACTTAGCGTCACTTGAAGATAATGAACACCTGGCAGCAATTAAGAAATATGCTGAAGAAGAAGGTTCTGAAGTTATTGTTATTTCTGCAAAAGTGGAAGAGGAAATCGCAGTGCTTGATGACGATGAAAAAGAAATGTTCCTTGAAGAACTCGGCCTGAAAGAATCAGGACTTGATAAACTCGTCAGAGCATCATACGACCTGCTTGGTCTGGCAACGTACTTCACTGCAGGTGTGCAGGAAGTCAGAGCGTGGACGTTCAAAAAAGGAATGACAGCACCTGAGTGTGCAGGAATCATTCATACTGATTTCCAAAAAGGATTCATTCGTGCTGAAACAGTCGGCTACGATGATCTTATAGAAGCAGGCAGCGAAGCAAAAGCTAAAGAAGCCGGCAAAGTCCGTCTTGAAGGTAAAGAGTACATTATGAAAGACGGAGACGTCGTTCACTTCAGATTTAACGTTTAATCATTCAGCTGCGGAATCTTTTAAAAAGGTTCCGCAGTTTTTTTGATGCCAGAGCCCGCGCGGTTTCAAGAAGGTAACGATAAAAACTCCGAAAAATAAATAGGATTAATTACAGCGTAACTATTGTAATCATGCGATTTTATTGCTATAATTCCTGATTGTGAGTAATGAAAATTATTCCTTGCTGAAAACGTGTGTTTTCGGCCGCAAAGACCATAAGGAGGTGTAGAAGATGAGATCATATGAAATTTTATATGTAATCCGCCCGGATATTGAAGAAGAAGCTAAATCAGCGTTAGTTAAACGTTTTGATGAAGTTCTTACTAACAATGGTGCGGAAATCGTCGAATCTAAAGAGTGGGGTAAACGTCGTCTGGCTTACGAAATCGAAGATTTCAAAGATGGATTTTACCAAATCATTAAGTATAACGGTGAGAGTGCCGCTGCTGATGAATTTGACCGCTTAGCGAAGATCAACAATGACATTATCCGTCATATCGTTGTTCGTGACGAACAAGCTGAAGCTAAAAAATAAGTTAAATATTGAGTGGAGTTGATTACATGCTAAACCGTGTAGTTTTAGTGGGTCGCTTAACAAGAGATCCTGAACTTAGAGTCAGTCAAAATAATGTTGCTGTCGCTACTTTCAACTTAGCTGTTAACCGTCCTTTTACCAGCCAGAATGGTGAAAGAGGCGCTGACTTTATCAACTGTGTTGTTTTCCGCAAACAGGCAGAGAACGTTAACCAGTATGTTAAAAAAGGCAGCTTAGTAGGAATAGATGGCAGAATTCAAACTCGTAACTACGAGAATAAAGACGGGCAAAGAGTATATGTAACTGAAGTCGTGTGTGAAAGTGTTCAGTTCCTGGAGCCTAAAGGCAGCGGTAATCAATCTCAAGGCAATAATGATTATAACTCTGCTGACTCTTACCAAAATGCATACGGCGGCAACCAGTCGACTGGCAATCAGTCAACAGGACGCAGCCAGCAGCGTCAGGATAACGCAGAAGAAAATCCATTTGCAAACTCTAAGGGTCCAGTAGACATCAGCGATGATGATCTACCGTTCTAAATAAAATATAACAATCCAAACTTTGTTATCGTGTGTTTTAAAAAATGTGTGTGAAATGTGTGAAAAACCTGAGATACCGTATCTCAGGTTTTTATTTTAATTTTGAAACAAATCGTAATACATAAGCAATGTTTATCGTCTTTATAATTATATTTTGGTGTAGTTTTAGGCTCATAGTGTTTATAATGAAGTGTATATAATCTTTTACATAGGAGCGAAATCGCAATGATTAGAAAAAATGTCCTCGGATGGGCACTTTTACTATCGCTGTGCGTGATTTTAGCAGCTTGTAGTAATAATGATGAGTCTTCTGACAACGAATCAGAACCCGATGAAACAAAGGAAACTGAAGAGACGACAGAAGATGAAACAGAAGATGCATCTGATGAGGCGGAGGAATCTACCGAAGAAGTACCGGCCGCTGAAGAGGGCGATATCGTGCATATCACTGCCGAGCAGAGTCTCGAGCATGTTATGGACGAACTGATTACCCTTTTTGAAGAAAATAACGAAGATATTAAAATTGATGTTCAATATGGCCATACAGAAACACTGACTGAAGATTTAATCGAGGGCAATGACAAAGACATGGATATTTATTTCTCAAGTGATGATGAAGGATATGATTCACTTGTTGAAGCGGGTATTTTAAATCAGCTCGCAACTAAATATCTGCTCATCAATGAACTTGTACTCGTAACAGGTTCTGACAATGAAGATATTGCGACATACAATGATATTTTCAATAATGAGGACGTGTCACTGACAATCGTTGATCCCGAACATTCTTTATCAGGCACAAAGGCTGAAGAGCTCCTTGTTCATGAAGAAGAACGGAATATGAATCCGGATAATGTGAAAACTGTTGAAGATACAGAAGCTGCTTTGAAAGACATAGCAGCAAACAGTACAGATGCAGGATTTCTTCTGCGGACAGACATTTCAACAGATGACGATGTACGTATAATTTCACGTGCACCGCGTTCGATTACCAAGCCTCTTGTTTACGGTCTCGGCTTATCAAACGGTGTTGATGACGGCAGTGCAGCAGATACTTTCTACAATTATTTACAGTCGGAAGAAGCACTGGAAATCTTTACGAATTACGGCTATATCGTTTAACATATAACATTCAGACAGGACCCTTCAGAGAAGGTCCTGTCTTTTTTAATGCGTTTACTTTTATAAAATAAAAGACTAATATAAATCTAAATAAAGGTTTTGAGAGGAAAATCGATATGACTCATCTGAATAAATTGAAAATGGCTGCGCTGTTGTTCTCATTAGCTGCTCTCATGACTCTTACGGCGTGCGGAAGCGGCGAAACTGAGAATGCGGGTGAATCTGTCACACTGACAGTATCCGCCGCAGCAAGCCTGACAGATGCGCTGGAGGAAGCGGCTGCTCTTTTCAGTGAAGAACACCCGGACATTAAAGTCGACTTTAACTTCGGGGGCTCGGGTGCGCTGCAACAGCAGATATCGCAGGGAGCACCTGCGGACATATTCTTTTCAGCCTCAAAAAATGACTTTGATGCACTGATTGAGAGCGGCAGTATTGCAAAAGAGCAGTCAGTGAACCTGCTGCAGAATGAACTGGTGCTGGTGACACCTGCGGATAATCAGGCTGTGACATCATTTGATAATATTCAGGAAGCATCTCAGATTGCTGTCGGAACACCGGAATCGGTACCGGCCGGAAAATACAGTATGGAGACATTTGAATCTTTCGGAATAACAGCAGACGTTGAACCGCTGCTCGTATACGCAGAAGACGTGCGTGCTGTGCTAACTTATGTGGAACGCGATGAAGTAGATGCGGGATTGGTGTACAGAACGGATGCGTTAACGAGTGACTCAGTGGAGATTGCTGATACAGCACCAAAAGGCGCACATGACCCGATAGTATATCCTGTCGGTATAATCAAAAAATCGGACAATGCTGAAGCGGCAGAAATATTTTATGACTTTCTGCAGACAGAAGACACTTTAGCAGTATTTGAAGAATATGGCTTCACTGTTGAGTAACTACGGTATTACGGCAGAAGAATTTCTGACGCCTGTTCTTCTGTCGCTGAGAGTTGCATTCATTGCGCTGATATTATCGTTTATCTTCGGAACGATGATGGCACGATTTATGACGCAGAAACAATTTAAAGGAAAAATCATTTTAGAGACAATTATTATGCTGCCGATTGTGCTGCCGCCAACGGTGGTCGGTTTTATTCTTATAGTGATTTTCGGGAATAATGGATTTGCGGGCGGGATAGTTGAATGGATATTCAGCCAGTCTATAATATTTACGTGGTATGCTGCGGTGCTTGCGAGTACAGTGGTATCATTTCCACTGATGTATCAGGCTGCGAAAACCGGATTTTTAAGTATCGATAAAGATATAGAAGATGCGGGGAGAGTAGACGGAGCAAGTAATCTGCAGGTATTCATGAAGATTACACTGCCGCTGGCCTCAATTCCGCTAATGACAGGAGCCATAATGAGTTTCGCACGGGCACTGGGAGAATTCGGTGCAACGCTGATGATTGCAGGAAATATTCCGGGACGCACGCAGACAATGCCGACCGCGATTTATGTGGCACTGCAGTCAGGAAACATGGAGCTTGCGTGGCTCTGGGTCATTACGATTATAGTGATTTCGTTTATAATGCTGCTGTTTGTGAGAACAAAATCAGCAGATTAAATATAATGCGGGGAACCCGGCTCCAATGAGCCGGGTTTTCTTCGTTTGAGAGCTGGAATATTTGCATGAAGCCAATAGAAAAATGCACACTATCTTTTTATGTAAGATAGTTGACGGAATAAACGGAGTATAGTATCTTATATTACAAGATAGTCAATAAAGCGGCTGTCTTTTTTAAAAGCTAACTATCTGTCAATACATCATAGTTAGATTAGGAGGCGGGAAATGTCAGTCAGTGATCAGATAATGAAAGGTTTGCTGGACGGGGCGATATTGGGGCTCATTTCCCAGGGCGAGACGTACGGTTATGAAATTACGAAGAAGCTTGAAGACCATAATTTTCCCGATATAAGTGAAGGCAGCATTTATCCTGTATTGCTCAGGTTGAGTAAAAAAGGATACGTGAACACGAGAATGGTTAAGTCGGACAGCGGCGGACCGAAAAGGAAATATTATTCTATCAGTGAAACAGGCAAAAAAGAATTGAAAGTGTTTAAGGACAAATGGGAGAAACTAAACTCAGGCATGAACAGCCTGGTAAGAGGTGATTAACATGTTAAGTAAAGAAGCTGAAAGATTTTTAAGAGAATTTAGAATTGAAATGATGGCACATGGCAAACAGGATGAAGCGATTGATGATATGGAAGCGGAGCTTGAAGACCATTTAATTCAGGCAGAACAGGATGGGAAATCAGTCGACAGTATTACCGGCGGTTCGGTTAAGGAGTACCTTAAAAACATTTCCGGGGAAATGCCAAGGGTAAATAATTTGAAAAAGTACATCATGTTATTTATCGTTTATCTTGCGGGAATATTAACGATACCGACTTTAATTGCAGGAACTTTTGAGTGGTCACTCAGTAATCTAATGTATTATGCAGCGATTATAGTATTGGGCCCACTATTGATTTATAAAGTGTACAGCGGTGTGATTATAAATCATACATGTTTTAAAACAGAAAAAATAGCGCCTAAAGGATATGTAATTATAGCTGTATTCAGCGTATTGAAGATGGGGTTTTTAATAGGCGGCTTGTTCCTTGTCCGTAATTACCCGCTGGTTACATTTTTCGAACCAAGCAGCGGCGTAAATATTACAATTGGATTTATCCTGCTCGCAGTAATGGTTATTGGACCGCTCATTATGAAACAATGGTTTTACAGCTTCCTTGCATTTGCACTGGCTGCACCGGAAATTATTGCGCAGATATTTGCTGACGGCGGACCGCAGAGTGAGAGTTATATAACTATTTCCGCTATCGCTTTATTAGCAGCTTCAATCTTAATAATGGGTACTTTACTCATCAGCAGTAAAAAGGATGCTAAGAAGGCCAAAAACTAATAATTGACTTTTTACCACAAAAGTTGTAATATATATCGTGCACATACACACATTATAAAACACACGTTTAGTAAATAACTAAGTTATGGATTATCAAATTCGATCCACACAGTCGAATACAATAATCTGTAGAGGAGGGCTTACTATGGCAGGTCCAAGAAGAGGCGGTCGTCGTCGTAAAAAAGTTTGTTATTTCACAGCAAACGGCATTACGCACATCGACTACAAAGAAGTAGAACTTCTTAAAAAGTTCATTTCTGAACGTGGGAAAATTCTTCCTAGACGTGTAACAGGTACTTCAGCGAAGTATCAGCGTCAGTTAACTGGTGCTATCAAACGTGCACGTCACATGGCATTATTACCATACGTTAAAGAAGAACAGTAATATATTACTGAACACCTGATATCTTAGATATCAGGTGTTTTTTTTTAGAAGACGATAAAAGACACTTGGAATATCACTTTCCAAGTGCCTTTTTATTAAAATATAAGTAAGTACTAATCTCTCAGTTCTTCATCTAAAATAGTCCATTTAACATCATTTAGTGATACTGCAGCGGCAGTGCTAGTGCCAAAATAATATTCATCAGCAGTTCTTGTATCAGAAATGAATTGAGTATCTCTTGATTCCCCGGGTTCCAGTGAACCTTCAAAATTTTCTATGCTGTCAAAATAAGTGGCTGCATTGGTGTTATCGCTGCCTTCAAGATTTGTTCTGACTCCAAGATTAATCATGATATCTTCTGCATTAATCGGTCTGTCGCTGACATTTTTAAATGTCATGTTTAATATAATTGTTTCATCTAGCAATGGTTCCAGTCCATCTATTGTTTCTGTCGTCAATTCTCCGGAATGAACAGTTAGCTCGTAATTTCCGATTGCAGTTTGTACAAGTCCCATCTCGCCCAATTTTAAACCTAACTGGTCATCAATATCTCCATCTTCACTTTTTTCTTCACTGTCATCGTTTTCTTCAGCTTGTTCAGTTTCTTCGGTTTCAGTCTCTTCAACCTCTGCTTCTGTAGTATCATGTTCTTCAGCCATTGGCTCTTCTTTCTCATTGCCGCAAGCTGCCAATAATGTAAGTGAAAGCGCGCCTGTTGCAAATAAAGTAATTAATTTTTTCATATCCGAATCCCCCTGAGTTATTGTTTCCCTTTTACTATAATATTCCACTTTAAGAAATATTATGCAAGAGTGAAAATGAAAAAAGCAGGATTCTTAAAAGTTCATCGATTCTTTTGTTGTTTATCTATTTCAAGAAATGAGTATATCGTCATAAATCCAAGTAATACGAATATCGGCATCATTCCCCAGATATTTCCCTGATAGTGGGTATAAACAAATATATTAATAATTAAAACGACAAGATAAACCCACGAAAATTTTCTGCTTAATAACAGCTTGTTAATTGGCATTTTGGGAACTCCTCTGTGCTGTTTGATTAATTTATACATTATCACCAACTCTTTCAGAATTACATATCATCGTTATTAATTCTGCATTCCGGTTCCTCCTGAAAAAAAAGCGTCTATTTGCTGTTATCTGTAAGTTCTTCTTTCATATTCACAATCGTAAATGATTTACCTTCATGCTGAACAACGCGTCTGCTGCCGTCTTCATGAATAATCTGTGCTGCATCCATATAGCTGTCGTGTTTCTTCTTCGCTTTAGCTTTCGAAGCTGTCTCATCATGTTCAATCTGAAGCGGCTGATCCCGCTGTACTTCTGCAGCTCTCATTGTCTCGTCCTGTGTTTTTGGATGACCTGCTGCTTCTTCATCCTGTTTAACTTTATCTTCTTCTGAGCGAACCAGCAGTAAAATCCTGCCGCTGTCGATTGCTTCTCTGAATTTTGAATGGTCTTCACCGGTTAAATTCAATTGCTGTGCAACACGTTCTTTCGAATCTTCGTCTAAAAACTTCGCAGCGACTTTATCCCACATTGTTCCGTCCGCTTTTCTGAAAGGTACACGTGTATATCTTAAAAACGTTGCGTCAAAACGATCTTTGGCAACGACCGTCATATTGGAATCTTTTACGCCTTCTGCCCGCAGACCGTAAATTTTATCACTGAGTTCATCGGCATTTGAAAATATTTCAATTGTTGTCATACTCAATCCTCCATCACGTTCTTTTATATTAATTATACCCTAAATCAGTTTTGCAAAACTCTGTAAAACATTCATTATTGACAGATATTTCTAACTCCCTATATATTGTAAATAAGGGGGAAAGCTATGAAAATAAACAACTCAGTAATTATATCCCGCCGTAAAGAATACGGCGTATCTCAAGCATCGTTGTCACTGAAAACAGGGGTTTCAGTGTCGACAATCAGCCGACTGGAAAAAGGGGAGAATGTCGGTTTTATTTCTGTTGTAAAAATAATGACAGCGCTGGATTTGACGATTGAAGATGTGATTATCAGGCTGACGCCGGCTGTGGATATGAAAATAATAGAAGAGCTTGATTTAATCAGGGAACATTCCAAATTAGAGTTAATAGAAGGCGTACTGAATAAATTAACTGTGCGTGAATGGCGGAGCAACAAGAAACTGTCCGTCTATTATGACTGGCACCGGGCAATCTTATTTAAACAGCAGAATAATTATGATGAGGCACTGAAATGTCTCAACAAAGCAATTGAACGGGTTGGAGATGAAAGTTCGCTTGAATATTTAAAAGCCGGTTTATATATGGCAAAGGGCAATGTACTTTATGATGACATCAGCAAAGGCCTGAACTATTATATTAAAGCAGTACAAGTGTACACCAGCAACACAGACAAAGTTTACTACCGGACAGCCGTGAAACTCTATATTAATCTCATGAGAGGGTACGGAAGCGCGAAAGAATACAAAAAAATACTGCTTTATGCAGAAAAAGCGAAGTGTCTGCTGAAAAAGAATGAATCAACGTTCCTGCTGGAAAAGATAGAACGTATGGAGAAAAGAGCTCAGGAAAATCTAAAAGAACCTCAAATTGTTTAGGAAACATAAACAATTTACCATATATGAGAAATAGTGAAAATTTAGTTAGATATCTAACAATCGGATTTATTATAATGAAGATACTCTGATACATACAGAAGATCCAGAGAAAAAAATATTAAAGAGGTTATGTTTATGAAGAGTATTTTTAAAAAGACGCTCCTGTCACTCGGCCTAATCGTACTTTTATTTTTTTCAAATACGGCAGCGGATGCAGGAGAGTTTTCCGGGCATAGTTTGAACGACTGTCATATTTCGGTATTTTAAATGAGCAGCGTGATTGGTCCTGACAGTATGGATTTTATCAGTACATCAGGAAAAATTCAGCTGATCAGTTCATTAGAAATCATGCAGCAAAAAAGCACGGATCAGGATTACATCGACTACTGTGAATATTGTCTCGATATAGTGAAACACGGCGTAGAGATGAATTATTATGAAGTGCTGGACTTTATAGGAGTGACCGCTGAGCAGGTACCCGCTGAAGTTTCGATTGAAGTCATGTTTTTAATGGAGATGTTTGACCATATATCTATTTCGCTGTCCAAGCTCTCAGTAAAGGAAGCACGCGGAGTAGAGCGGGAATGCTATACGAAGTTTTGCGGCTTTGAGCCTGCACTAGACACACATATGTCCTCGTACATATTTCTCGTGAGAACAAATCAGTGCCGTGTACCTGTATTTAAAGAATCGCTGCCGTTAACTTTAAGCCATTATCGCGAGATGTTGCTGAAGTACGAACGGTATAAAAGAAATTTATATTTGACGGAAGACATGATTAAAAATATTTGTGTCCGCCGCGAGCAGCAGATCCAGCTTTTATTATAAAAAAACCGGGGATAATTATAAATTATCTCCCGGTCCTTTTTCTATATCCGCTTCCACACTGTTTCGATTTATATCCCGATTTAATGATTTATCGTCAAATGCCAACAGGAACTTTCCTTCCTCCAGCGTTTTTAAGTGTGCATTGACCAAATCCTGATTAAGTCCCGAACTTTGCAGGAAATCTTCGGCTTTTACATTCTGGGTAAAAAAATCTTTAAAGGACATGCTGTCTGAATGCGGGTTGTACGTACAGCCCATATAATCAGTCCAGTCGGGTTTAAGTTCATCGAGCCCTAAAATATTGAAGTCTTCCTCGTAGTAGTTTTCTTCCTGTTTAAGCAGGTCAATTCTTTCTAAAATATCATCTAATGAAGTATACTTTTCAATGTATTGCATTATATTCACCCCTGAATAAAGATTTCGTTATTCATCTATTCCCCGCGAAGAATTTCTCAAACTTTCACCATGATACTGAATTCATAAAATTCCGAACATTAAGAGAGCCTTTCATATCGTTCGATAGTGTTTTATAATGAGACATATTTATTAAGTTCACTTTATTGTTTGACAGTTCGGTTTTTGTTATAATAGGGAAATTAATATTTTATACCAGATGCAGCATACGACAAATTATTATAACCAGGAGGCAGTTTTTTATGTGGGAAGATAAGTTTAAAAAAGAAGGACTTACATTTGATGATGTATTACTTCTGCCGGCTCATTCAGCAGTATTACCTAAAGAGGTTGACTTAGGTGTCCAACTGGCACCAAATCTGAAGTTAAACATTCCTTTAATCAGTGCGGGAATGGATACAGTTACTGAATCTCAAATGGCGATCGCGATTGCACGCCAGGGCGGTCTTGGAGTTATTCATAAGAATATGTCTATCGAACGTCAGCGTGATGAAGTAGAGAAAGTTAAACGTTCGGAAAACGGTGTGATAAAAGATCCGTTCTTCCTGACGAAAGAAGAGCAGGTATTTGCAGCAGAACATCTGATGAGCAAATACAGAATTTCCGGCGTGCCTATCGTTAACAATCCACAGGAGAAAAAACTGATTGGTATTATTACGAACAGAGATATGCGCTTTATCGAAAACTTCTCAATGACAATCGAAGAGGTTATGACGAAAGATAATCTGATTACTGCACCGGTCGGGACGAAACTGGAAGATGCAGGACGTATTTTACAAAAACACCGTATTGAAAAATTACCGCTGGTTGATGACAGCTATGTACTGCAGGGATTAATTACGATTAAAGATATTGAAAAAGTAATCGAGTTCCCCAATGCTGCAAAAGACGATCAGGGCAGACTTCTTGTTGCAGCGGCAATCGGTATCGCAAAAGAAACAGAAAAACGTGCAGAAGAATTAATCGAAGGCGGCGTTGACGCACTTGTTATCGATACTGCACACGGACACTCACAGGGTGTTCTCGATGCAATTAAAGATATCCGCAGCAAGTTCCCGGATACGACTTTAATCGCAGGAAACGTAGCAACTGCTGAAGGTACACGTGCTTTAATCGAAGCGGGTGTGGATGTAGTTAAAGTTGGTATCGGTCCCGGTTCAATCTGTACAACACGTGTTGTTACAGGTGTTGGTGTACCGCAGGTTACAGCAGTATACGATGCAGCAACTGAAGCACGTAAACACGGTAAATCAATTATCGCAGACGGCGGTATTAAACTGTCAGGGGACATCGTTAAAGCATTAGCTGCAGGCGGAGACGCTGTAATGCTCGGCAGTCTCTTAGCAGGTACTGCAGAATCTCCGGGAGAAACTGAAATGTTCCAGGGACGCCGCTACAAAACATACCGCGGTATGGGTTCACTTGGTGCAATGGAGCAGGGGTCCAAAGACCGTTACTTCCAGGAAGACACTGAAGCGAAGAAATTCGTTCCGGAAGGCATCGAAGGACGTACGGAGTATAAAGGACCACTTGCAGAAACAGTTTACCAGCTGCTTGGCGGATTACGCTCAGGTATGGGTTACACTGGAAGTGCAGATCTTAAAGCATTAAAAGAAGAAGCACAATTCATTAAAATCACAGGTGCAGGTCTGATCGAAAGTCACCCGCACAACGTACAGGTTACAAAAGAAGCACCAAACTACAGTATATAAGGAGCAATTCTTTCATGGAAATGGCTAAAGAGCAGGAACTTATTTTAGTAATTGATTACGGCAGTCAGTATAACCAGCTAATCACACGCCGTATTCGTGAACTGGGTGTGTACAGCGAGCTGCACAATCCGAGTATCACAATCGAAAAGATTAAAGAACTTGAACCAAAAGGAATTATTCTGTCAGGCGGACCGCGTTCTGTGTATGCAGAAGATGCATTTACAGTCGACCCTGCGGTCTTTGATCTTGGCGTTCCTGTACTTGGAATCTGCTACGGTATGCAGCTGATGATGCAGTTGAACGGCGGAGAAGTTGTGAATTCAGATCAGAAAGAATCAGGTGCTACTGAGTTGAATCTGAACAATGAAGTGGATATCTTTAAAGGCTGGGACAAAATTGAAACAGTTTTAATGAGCCACGGTGACAAAGTAACGCAGTTAGGCGACGGTTTCTCTGTGATTGCACAAACGAACCTTTGCCCGAATGCTGCAGTTAAACACGATGAAAAACCGTTTTACGGTGTACAGTTCCATCCGGAATCCAAACACACTCATAAAGGCGAACAGTTCCTGAAGAACTTCATCCGTGATATTTGTGACTGTACAGGCGAATGGACAATGGATAACTTTATCGATATCGAGATTAATAAGATCCGTGAAACAGTCGGCGACAAAAAAGTCTTATGTGCGATGAGCGGCGGTGTGGATTCATCGGTAACAGCGGTACTGCTTCACAGAGCAATCGGCGACCAGCTGACATGTATCTTTGTAGACCACGGGCTTCTGCGTAAAGGTGAAGCGGACATGGTTATGGAGCAGTTTGGTGAAGGATTCAATATGAACATCATTAAAGTGGATGCGAAAGACCGTTTCATGTCTAAACTCAAAGGTGTATCAGATCCGGAACAGAAACGTAAAATTATCGGTAACGAATTTATTTATGTATTTGACGATGAAGCATCTAAACTTACAGAAGTGGATTATCTTGCACAGGGTACGCTGTACACTGACATTATTGAGTCGGGTACGGAAACAGCAACAACGATTAAATCGCACCACAACGTGGGCGGACTGCCGGAAGATATGCAGTTTGAACTGATTGAACCGTTAAATACGCTGTTCAAAGATGAAGTACGTGAACTTGGTGTTGAACTGGGAATTCCTGAACACTTAGTTTGGAGACAGCCATTCCCTGGTCCGGGACTTGGTATCCGTATTCTTGGTGAAATAACGGAAGAAAAACTTGAAATCGTCAGAGAAAGTGACTGGATTTTAAGAGACGAAATTGCGAAAGCAGGACTTGAAAGAGAAATTTGGCAATACTTCACGGTGCTGCCGAATATCCGTTCAGTTGGTGTCACGGGAGATTACAGAACGTATGATTATACGATTGGAATCAGAGCTGTAACAAGCATCGACGGTATGACAAGTGACTTTGCAAGAATCGACTGGGATGTTTTAGAGAGAATCTCTAAACGTCTGGTCAACGAATCTAAACACATCAATCGCGTGGTTTATGACGTTACGAGCAAACCGCCGGCTACAATTGAGTGGGAGTAAGATTCATCATTATCTCATAATAGAAAAGTTCTCAGGCAGATTGCCTGAGAACTTTTTTTATTATACTGTTACAGGTTTCTCCTGTTGTTCTTCCGGATAGTGTTCCGCAAGGTATGCGTCACGTTCTGCCGACGTTATTTTAGCGATGCCAATTCCTGTGGCAGCTAAGATTAACGCAATGACAGGCACCGTGAAGTTCAGAATCGCAAATGGTGCGTATTCGAGCGCGGATACGCCGAGTGTACCGTAAATGAAGACTCCACATGTGTTCCATGGAATAAATACGGAAGTCAGTGTCCCGCCGTCTTCAAGTGAACGGGATAAGTTTTTAGAGTGGAGATTATTTTCAATATATGTTCTTAAGAACATTCTTGATGGCACGACAATCGAAATATACTGCTCTGAGCATGTAGCGTTTGTTGCAAAACATGAAATAATTGTCGCTGAGATGATGCCGAATGTACCTTTGGCAATTTTAAGAATCTGGTTCATAATCGCACTGAGCATGCCGGTATACTCAAGAATACCGGCGAATGTCATCGCTACAATCGTCATGGAAATTGTGTACATCATTTCCATCAGGCCGCCGCGGTTAAACAGATTATCCACCATTTCGTTATTAGATTCGAGAACAAAGCCATTCATTAAGAATGATGCCGAATCTGCAAGAGTAGCGCCCTGCACGAAAATAGAACAAAGGAATCCAAGTAACACACCAATAACAAGTGCAGGTACGGCTTTAATTTTTAAAATAATACACAGAATAACCAGCACCGGCACCGACAGCAGCCACGGACTTATTACGAAGTGTTCATCCATTGATGTCAGCATGATCTGGATATCTTCGGGTGATGCTGTGTTGGTACCGATAACATTTATTCCGATAAAGAAAAATACAATCAGTGCAATGATTAATCCTGGTATTGTTGTATAGAGCATGTGCTTAATATGTACAAATAAATCAGTATTCGTCAGACCTGATGCCAGGTTTGTCGTATCCGATAACGGCGACATTTTATCTCCGAAGTAAGAACCGGAAATAACAGCACCTGCAATCATAGCAGGGTTGATTCCCATACTTACACCAATCCCCATTCCGGCGACGCCGATTGTGGCCATAGTAGACCATGAGCTTCCGATAGCGAGAGACACAATTCCGCAAATCACGCAGATCGTCACCAGGAAATACTGAGGGTTAATAATCATCAGTCCGTAATAAATCATCGTTGCGACAATGCCGCCGCCAATCCATGAACCGATAATCAGACCGACCAGCATGATAATTACGACTGCAGGCAGTGCAAGCCGTATCCCCTTATACATCATTTCTTCCAGGTCATCGAATTTAAAGCCGCTTATAATCGCGACGACCGCTGCTGTAATCGTCCCAATCATTAATGGTAAGTGCGGATCAGTCTCTAGAACGACAATCGCATAAAGCATTGTGATAACCATAACGGTCAATGGAATCATTGCCAGGAAAAAGTTAAATTCTTTTTTTGTACCGTGTTCAAAAAGTTCTTTCTTCGCCATGTTATTCCCCCTTCGTTCATTTTATTATACATAAAGAAATCGCTTTCTCAAATTTCAAAAGAGAGGAAATACATCAGTTATCAGAAAATTCATTGGCTTTAGTCTTTTCATTTATGTATAGTACAGATTAAGTAAAGTGGACAGATATAAAGGGGAGAAGGAAAAATTATGTATGAAAAAGATGTAAATCCAGAGGTGGAGTCGACACCTCAGCCCGGAGGGATTCCCTGGAAATTCATAATTCCTTCTTTAATTGGAATATCGTTATTTTTAATACCATTTCCTTATGACGGTCAATGGCTTGTAGGTATCGGACTGATGGCTGAATTTATACAGAACACTGCTGCACCATTTTTAGTTGAGTTACTGGTCATCGTGTTGGCAATTTCAGCAATTCTGTCTGCATATGCAACACTCGCTAAACCCGATTGGATTACAGAGAAACCGAGGTTCAAAGAATTAGTTGTCATTCATCCATTCTGGTTAATCGTCAGAATTATCGGCGGAATATTTGCAGTGATGGTCTATTTCCAGGTCGGACCGGCCTGGCTGATCAGTGACGCCTCCGGCGGCGAAGTATTAAATGGGCTGTTACCAATTCTTGCTGTATGGACGCTGGTAATGGGGATGCTGCTGCCGCTGCTCGTAGATTTCGGATTGATGGAATGGCTTGGCACAATGGCGCAAAAAATTATGAGACCGTTATTTAAACTGCCCGGACGTTCAGCAGTCGATGCACTTGCATCCTGGATGGGCAACAATATGGTAAGTATATTGATTACCATAAACCAATATGAAAACGGCTATTACTCAAAACGTGAGTCGGCGGTAATCGTCACAAGCTTTACGATTACTTCAATCGGCTTTGCGTTAATCATTGCAACGATTCTGGACCTCGGACACATGTTTGTACCATTTTATCTAACGGTAACAGCAGGTGTATTAGTTGCGGCTTTAATATGTCCGAGAATCCCGCCTTTATCCCGGATCAGCAATGATTATTATGAAGGGGCCGATAAACAAATCGAAGAAGAAGTGCCAAATGGCTATACGACTCTCCAATGGGCGTATACGAAAGCGGTCAATAAAGCGGAGAAAGCAGATTCAACAGGACAGCTGATTAACCGCAGTATATACAGTGCGCTCGACATATGGCTTGGAATGCTGCCGGTCATTATGAGTATTGGAACGATTGCAATGGTGATTGCTGAATTTACTATACTTTTTGATATTATTTCATACCCTCTGATTCCGGTTTTAGAATGGATGCAGATTCCGGAAGCAGCTCAGGCAGCACCTGCCTTACTTGTCGGATTCGCAGATATGTTTTTACCGGCGCTCCTTGCAAGTGGAATTGAAAGTGAGCTCACGAGATTCGTTGTTGGTGCAGTGTCATTAACACAGCTGATTTACTTATCTGAAATTGGAGTTATGCTGATACGTTCAAAAATTCCTATTAACTTTTGGCAGCTGCTGGCACTCTTTTTAATCAGAACAATCATCACGTTACCAATCGTAGTAGTAATAGCTCATTTTATTGTGTTCTAAAAACTCAGTGAAATAAAATAATGTATGGTGAATATTCAAATTTTTATTCGTAAAAATCGTTACTATATGTTAATTTTTTGTTAAACTGAGATATATTAATTAAGTCATAAAAACAGCTTAAAAGATTTGCAATCAGAATAATAAGTGAGGTTATTACAGATGGATTTAGTTTACAAAGGCAAAACTAAAGATGTATATCAGGATGAAAACGGTCAGACTGTACTTTATTTTAAAGACGATATGACAGGTAAAGACGGCGTATTTGATCCGGGTGAGAACCAGGTTGGATTAAAAGTTGAAGGATCAGGTAAGGCAGGACTTCAAATGACGAGCTTTTTCTTTGAAAAGTTAAACGCAGCAAACATTCCAACACACTTTGTTGATTCAGATGTAGAGAAACGTGAAATGCGTGTTAAGAAAATCACTGTATTCGGAAAAGGACTGGAAGTCATCTGCAGATTTAAAGCAGTAGGCAGCTTTATCCGCCGTTATGGAGATTATATTGAAGAAGGCGCAGAACTGCCGGCATATGTTGAAGTCACTTTAAAAGACGATGAAAGACAGGATCCGTTTATTAATGAAGCGGCACTGGAAGCACTGAATATTTTAAATGCAGACGAGTACAAAGAAATCGTAGACTTAACAGTTAAAATCAGTGAAGTCATTAAAGAAGAACTGGCAGCAAAAGGGCTGGACTTATATGACATCAAACTGGAATTCGGACGTGATCAGGAAACAGGTGAAGTCCTCTTAATCGATGAAATTTCAGGTGGAAATATGCGTGTGTATAAAGACGGAGAATATATTGAACCGTTGAAATTGAATGGATATATGTTCGATAATTAATATATAAAATTAAAGAGCCACACCTACAGTACATAACTGCAGATGTGGCTCTTTTGGTGATAAGTCGTCATTTTATGTGCTACATATCACCGAATCATGCTCTTTTGGTGATAAGTCATCATTTTATGCAATACTTATCACCAAACTGGAATATTAAATACAAAATCCTCCGGCATGCACTTTAAGTGACTGCCAGAGGATTATTTTTATTTATCCAGATTTAATTTTTTCAGTTGTTCTGCCAAAGCATTATTAATCGGTTCTTCTTTTTGATTAATGTATTTATTAACAGTCTTTTTATCCACACGGCCTTTATTTTCTTTCTTCTTCCGCGCTTCAAAGTTCGACATTTTTTCACGGTGCCCGCACGTACATCTGAATACCTGTCCGTCGCCTGATCCGCTCAGCGTCATTTTCTTCTTACATTTCGGACATCTCGCATTCGTTATCTTTTCAACGTTGCGTTTATATCCGCATTCTCTGTCCTGACATACATGCATCGTACCTTTTTTACCTTTAACTTCAAGTAATGGTTTGCCGCATTCCGGGCATTCTCTGCCTGTCAGGTTGTCGTGTTTGAATGTTTTCTCGCTGTGTTTAATTTCTGTGACGATATCTTTCGTATGTTCTTTCATACTCTCGATAAATTTCTGTCTGTTCATTTTGCCTTTTTCAATCTGTTCGAGCTGTGTTTCCCATTCGGCAGTAGTGACAGGTGATTTTAAAATCTCAGGTGCAAGGTCTAAAAGCTGTCTGCCTTTTGAAGTCAGTTTGATTGCCTGTCCGTTTTTCTCGAGATAAAAAGTATTGAACAGCTTGTCGATAATATCAGCTCTCGTTGCAACTGTTCCTAATCCGCCGGATTCTGCCAGTGTTTTTTTATGTTCTTTGTCCATCTGGAAGTATTTCGCAGGGTTTTCCATCGCCTGAAGCAGTGATGCTTCCGTGAAGCGTGCCGGCGGTGATGTTTCGCCTGTTGTTTTCTTAACATTATTCACTTTCAGTGAGTCACCTTTATTTACTTCAGCTGTAATATCTGATGATTCTTCTTTATAGACAATTTTGAAGCCCTGATTTAATACTCTGTTGTATTTCGCTTCGAGCTGTTCGCCATTAATTTCTGCAGTGACTGTTGTGACTTCATATTCATAAGGGGGAAGCAGCACGCTCATAAATCTCTGTACTACAAGTTCATAAATACGTTTTTCACGTTCAGTGAAGTCAGCAAGGAAGACCGGACTTTCCGTCGGAATAATTGCATGGTGATCACTTACTTTGCTGTCGTTAACGAAAGAGCTGTTTGTTTTAAGCGGTGCTCTTAAAATACGTGCCGCAACTTTGCTGAACTGTCCGATACCGCTCACTTCAACTCTTTCTTTCAGCGTTTCCACGATATCTTCAGATATAAACTTCGAGTCTGTTCTGGGGTATGTCAGAACTTTATGTCGTTCATATAAAACCTGCATCGTCTGCAGTGTTTCTTTCGCTGACATACCGAAAATTTTGTTGGCGTCTCTTTGAAGTTCAGTCAGATCGTAAAGACCGGGAGCGAATTGTTTCTTCTCTTTTTTCTGAACATCTTTAACTGTTAATGAGTCGGTGTTCAGCTTTTTGCTGACATTATCGATTTTTTCTTCATCGAAAGTAGAGTGGTTATTGCCGTCTGTCCATTTGAACGTCAGTTTGTCAGTCGAAACATCCATACCGTAAAATGTTTTTGCTTTAAAGTTTTTAATTAACTCTTCGCGTGCCTGAATAATTGCGAGTGTCGGTGTCTGTACACGTCCGCAGTTCAGCTGCGCGTTGTATTTTGTCGTTAATGCACGTGTCGCATTTAACCCGACGTACCAGTCAGCTTCACTTCTTGCAGCGGCAGCCTGATACAGATTGATGTATTTATTTCCGGGTTGAAGGTTTTTAAAACCGTTCGCAATCGCTTTATCAGTGACTGAAGAAATCCAGAGACGTTTAACCGGTTTATTCACTTTCGCATAATCCAGAATCCAGCGGGCAACCAGTTCACCTTCGCGTCCGGCATCTGTAGCGATAATGATTTCCTCGACATCTTTACGTTTCAGCTGAGACTGAACAGCTTTAAACTGTTTCGTCGTTTTTGGTATGTGCGTCAGTTTCAATGGAGCAGGCATCATAGGAAGATCGTTC
This sequence comes from Jeotgalicoccus coquinae, assembly GCF_014207425.1. Classification (GTDB taxonomy): domain Bacteria; phylum Bacillota; class Bacilli; order Staphylococcales; family Salinicoccaceae; genus Jeotgalicoccus; species Jeotgalicoccus coquinae. The sequence goes on from NZ_JACHFF010000002.1 coordinate 353,959, forward strand.
ATATCCCATTTCTGATATTTTGTATCATATTTCTCAGGATCCTGGAGCGTTACTAAATGTCCAAGTGCCCATGTCACAATATATTTATTTCCTTCTAAATAACCATTACCTTTTTTATTACAGTCCAGTACACGTGCAATATCACGTGCCACTGAAGGTTTTTCAGCAAGTACAATACTTTTTGCCAAAAATATTCATCCTCTCGTTCAATTAATGTATCTATTAATTATACTTGTTTTACAGCAAAAAACATACCGCAGGGAGTTTCCCGCGGTATGTCTTCATGTCTTATTATTAAATTATATTCGCTTGTTAATTATTTAGGCTCGTATGACCATGTCCATTCATAACTGTCAGAATAGAAGTGATAAACGTAATCATCATCGGACAGCGTAAAGTCATATTTACCTGCTTTTGCAGGCTGCTGATTTAATACTTCCGGATTGTTGTGAGCAAGGTACATCAGGTCTTCATCTGTAAAGTCCTGGTATGCTTTGTCATATGACCAGCTCCAGTAAGTGCCGTCATATGAGAACTGGAAGTAGTAGTCTCCATACATAAATTCATAATGATAAGGTTCTTTCTGCACAGGTGCTGCATCTAAAGCATCCGGTGTATATAGTGCCAGCTTAGCCAGGTTTTCTTTAGTTACATCAATTTCCATATAGTCTACAGCCTGATGAGGTCCAGTCGAACCGTCTGTACTTTCTGGATTAGTTGCATTCTCTTCCTGTTCTTTCAGACGTGCATTTTCTATCTGGAAAATTTCTGCGACTGCTTCGTTAAACTCTGCCTGCGAAATTTCTCCGTTATCTTTGGATTCTGCCAGGCCGTTAACTCTGTTTTGTCCTTCTTGTGACATCCAGGTTACGCCAAAGTCGACATTCGCCCAGCCGTCACCATCCGGATCAGTGTCTGCAGGGAGAACTCCACCCCAGACTGTTTTTGCGCCTTCTTCTTCAACATCATCTGCTTGTGCTGTCCCACTTACTCCTGTGAACGTTAATGCACTTGCGATTAATAGTGAGCTTAATAAAGTTACTTTCTTCATTAGGAAATCACCTTCCTGAAAATTTAACTGTTATTTGTTCTCGTAAGACCAAGTCCATTGGCTACCGTCTGAAGTGAAGTGGTAAACGTATTTGTCATCTGAAATCTTAAAGTCATAAGCACCGTCTTTAACCGGTTTCTCATCTAAAACTTCAGGATTGTTATGCACTAAATCAATTAATTCTTCGTCAGTATAATCATTTTCTACTTCGTCGTATTCCCAAGTCCATGCGTTACCGTCATGAGTGAAATTGAACTCATGTCCGTCACGGACAAAGTTATAATTGTAAGGTTCGTCTTTTAGTGGTGCATAATCTAATGTTTTCGGAGCGTATTGTGCCATTGTTATAAGGCTGTCTTCATCCGTCTGTATGCCGCCGTAGTTATCGCCAGGTTCGTTAAGAAGTGCATACTCTTCATCAAAAATTGGTGCAATCATTGCATTATATTCTGCCTGAGTCATTTCCCCGTCCAGTTGTCTATCTTTTAGTTCAGAAATTCTATCCTGCTGTTTTTGAGGCATCCAATCGAAACTGTAGCCGGCATCTGACCATCCGTCACCGTCAAGGTCCGACTGCTCATCAACTACTTTTGCCCATACTGTTTTCGCGCCATCTACTTCAATTTCGTCCGCTTGTGCTGTGCCATTTACACCAGTAAACGCTACTGCTCCTGCGACTAATAATGAACTGAATAAAGTTACTTTTTTCATAAAGATCTCCTTCCAGAATATCTAACTTTATTTCTAGGGCCAAAGTAACATGGTTAATCTTATATTGCAATTATGTTACGCATATTTCATAAATATTACGGAGCGATAACTTAATCAGAAGATTAACCGGTGATGTAGTTGTACTATTACCCTTTAATTTCTTGTTTACTCATTTAATATGGAGAAAATGTTGTTTTTTTCAGACACCTAATTATCCTAATATACTAAAAATTTAAAATATTGTTTGACAAATAAAATTAAGCATAGTACCGTAGTAGGCATTAACAAATTAATAGTTTTGCTTATCTAGAGCGGTGGAGGGACTGGCCCTTTGAAACCCGGCAACCATTGAGCATTTATTGCTCAAAAAGGTGCTAATTCCAGCAGGATTTTATTCCTGGCAGATAAGAGGAGAATCGGAAGCTCTCTTCTTTAAACAGAAGAGGGCTTTTTTATTTTATCAAAATTGGAGGAATTGAAATGACAAGCGAGCACAACACTACTTACGACTTGGAGACATTATCACTTCACGGCGGTCAGTCACCTGACCCGACGACAGGTTCAAGAGCGGTTCCCATCTATCAGACGACGTCTTACGTATTCCACGACACAGATCATGCAGAGAGTTTATTTTCTTTAGATGAACCGGGCAATATTTATTCCCGTATCGGCAATCCGACGGTGGAAGTTTTCGAAAAACGCATGGCGCTGCTCGAAGAGGGTGTTGCAGCTGTTGCGACTTCATCAGGAATGTCTGCAATTACGCTTTCAATTCTTAATCTGGCAAGTGCAGGTGACGAAATTGTCGCAGGCTCGAATTTGTACGGCGGCACATATAATTTATTCGCAGTGACGCTGCCGAGATACGGTATCAATGTAAAATTTGTGAATCCTGAAGATCCCGAGAATTTCAGAGCGGCGATTACGAGTAAAACAAAAGCAGTATTCGGAGAAACAATCGGAAATCCGGGTCTGCAGGTGCTCGATATTGAAGCTGTTGCCAATATTGCACATGAACATGGTGTGCCATTAATTATTGATAATACTTTTGCAACACCACATACATGTAAACCAATTACATTAGGTGCCGACATTGTTGTCCACTCCGCGACGAAGTGGATTGGCGGACATGGTACATCAATCGGCGGTATTGTCATCGACGGCGGCCGGTTTAACTGGAACACTGATAAATTCCCCGAGTTCACAGAACCGGATTCAAGCTACAACGGAATCCGTTACGCATCTGATTTTGGAACACTGGCATTCAGCACTAAAATCCGTGTGCAGCTGCTCCGTGATTTCGGTGCAACACTCAGCCCGAATAATGCATTCCAGCTAATTCAGGGACTGGAGACATTGCATGTCCGGGTTGAAAGACATAATGAAAATGCAGAAAAACTGGTTGAGTTTTTATCAGCACATCCTGCAATAGACTGGGTGACATATCCCGGTCTGGAAAATCATCCTTCACACGATATAGCAAAAAGGGTGTTAAGAAACGGTTTTGGTTCGATTATTACTTTCGGTATTAAAGGCGGTAAAGCAGCAGGTAAAAAACTCATCGACAACGTTGCGCTCTGGTCTCACGTCGCCAATGTCGGAGATGCTAAATCATTAATTATTCATCCGGCATCGACGACACACCAGCAGCTGACGAAAGAGCAGCTCGAAGAAACCGGAGTACACGAAGAACTCGTTCGACTGTCTGTCGGCATCGAATCCATCAAGGATATACAGAATGATTTAAATCAGGCACTCGCTAAAGCGACTGGTTTAGATGCAGGTACCGCAAAAGAAATAGTTATTAACGATGAAGGGATTATTAAGTGGATTCTTAATTCCCCAGTTGAAAAGGTAGTTAACAGCGGTAGCGAATTCAGCCGTCAGAAGACGATTGCGGTTGTTGGTTTGAGCGGAAAGGAATCAAGACCGAGTTACCGTCTGGCAAGAAAAATGCAGCGTCTCGGTTATAAAATAATTCCGGTTAATCCAGGAGAAAAAGAAATACTTGGTGAAACAGCATATGCGGATCTGAAGAGTGTACCAGAACCGATAGATGTCGTTCAGGTATTCAGAAGTCCGGAAGCGGCGATAGGTATTGCCAAAGAAGCACTCGAAGTTCAGCCGAAAGTTTTCTGGCTGCAGGAAGGTGTCATTTCACCGGAAGCGGCAAATATTGCAAGGAATGGAGGTTTGCAGGTGATTCATAACCGCTGCACATACAAAGAAGCACAGCGTCTACGCGGAACGATATCCACATATGCATGTGAGATTTAAATAAAGGGGACAAGCAAATATGAAAAAAAAATTTACTGACAAGCTGTGGCTGTTTGCAGCCTTGACTTTAATCGCTGCACTGGCAGGATGCTCATCAAGCGACGCGTCATCATCTGAAAACCCGGAAGAAATCCGTTTGGATTATGCATACTACTCACCGACAAGTTTAGTGCTGAAAGAGTTCGGGTGGGCTGAAGAAGAATTTGAAGAAGACGGTATTGAAGTGTCATGGACACTCAGTCATGGGAGTAATAAGGCACTTGAATTTTTAAACAGCGACAGCGTTGATTTCGGTTCATCGGCAGGAGCTGCAGCACTGATGTCAAAAGCAAACGGTGCACCGATTAAAGGTGTATACATTGCTTCAAAACCGGAATGGACAGCACTTGTTAAAAACAAAGATTCGGATATTGAATCCGTCCAGGATTTAAAAGGGAAGAAGGTTGCTGCAACACTGGGTACTGATCCGTACATCTTCTTACTTCGTGCACTGTCGGAAGAAGGACTTTCACAGGAGGATGTGGAAATTGTGAACTTGCAACACAGCGACGGTGCTACAACACTGAATAATGACGGTGTGGATGCATGGGCAGGGCTGGATCCACATATGGCACGACTTGAAGTAGAGTCCGGTGCAGAACTGTTTTACAGAAACCCGGACTTCAATACGTACAGCTTTTTAAATGTCAGAGAAGAATTTGCTGAAGCTCATCCGGAACATGTTAACCGTGTGATTAAAGTTTATGAAAAAGCACGTGCATGGATACAGGAAAACCCAGACGAAGCGGCTGAAATATTGATGAGAGAAGCAGGGATTGATAAAGAAGTGGCAGTGAAACAGCTCGAACGCAATGATTTCTCAAACCCGGTGCCGGGAGCTGATCACCGCGAGTCAGTGATTGAAGCAGGAAAAATACTTCAGGAAACTGAAGCAGTTAAAGAAAACACAGACGTGGAGCAGCTGACTGATGAACTCATCGATTCATCTTACGCAGAAGATGTAATAGAATCTGCGAATTAGTTTGAAAAGGAGTGTTTTTTTGAAAAACAGTATTGAACTGACACAAGGGACATTAAGCAGCAAAAAGAAAGCAGTTAAAACACGTAATACTTCAGGAAAGAGCAGACTGCAGCCGGTAATTTTAGGTGCAGCACTGCCTGTGATTTTAATTGCAGTATGGGAAATACTCAGTCGTACTGGAGTAGTGCCGTCATACCAGCTGCCTGCACCAAGCGTGATTTTGGAAACAATCCTCGGACTCGCTGCTGATGGGAGTCTGTGGGGACATATCGGCATCACGGTTTACAGAGTATTTATCGGATTTTTAATTGGTACAGCATTTGCAGTCATATTAGGTGGAGTTGTTGGATTTTACTCTAAAGCAGAACAGATATTTGATCCGATGATTCAGGCATTTCGCTCAATCCCCTCACTGGCATGGGTGCCGCTTTTCATTCTCTGGATGGGCATCGGCGAGCCTTCAAAAGTAACGATGATTGCTGTTGGTGTATTTTTCCCGGTCTATCTGAACGTCGTCAGCGGTATTGGCGGTGTTGACAGGAAATTAATTGAAGTCGGAAAGATGTACGGATTGAATACATTTCAGTTAATCAAACGGGTCATACTTCCAGCTTCATTGCCGTCATTCTTAACAGGGTTAAGAAGTGGACTCGGACTCGGATGGATGTTCGTTGTGGCAGCTGAACTGATGGGTGCAAGTACAGGGCTTGGTTATTTACTTGTCCTCGGACAGAATACATTATCCCCAGAAACAATCTTAGCGAGTATTGTACTGTTTGCGATTATTGGAAAATTATCCGACTGGATATTGAAAACTGTGGAGCTGCGTTCATTACACTGGCAGGACAATGCCGGGAAAGCTTAAAAGGAGGACTTCAATATGGGATTGAAAATTAATAATGTCGGCCGTGAATTTAACGGCAAAAAGGTCGTTCAGAATATTTCTTTTGAAGCGGCCCCCGGTGAAATTATCGGTCTGCTCGGAAAAAGCGGCTGCGGAAAAAGTACTGTGTTAAGAGCTGTTTCCGGACTGGATAACGGTTATGAAGGAACTGTGGAAATTAACGGTACTGTATCAGGCGGTGTAGACAAATCCACAGGATTCATCTTCCAGGAGCCGCGTTTAATGCCCTGGCTGAATGCGCTTGAAAATGTAACTTTCGGTCTTAAAGGCAGTAAAGAAGAACAGCAGAAACTAGGAAGAAAATATTTGACGGACGTCGGCCTCGCTGCTCATGAAGAACTTTATCCGAAAGAATTATCGGGCGGTATGGCGCAGAGAGTGGCGATTGCACGTGCATTGATTACATCCCCTGAGGTACTGTTGCTCGACGAACCGTTCAGCGCGCTGGATGCTTTTACTAAAATGCAGCTCCAGGATCTATTGTTAAATATATGGCGGGAGTACAATACAACAATTGTTCTGGTGACACATGATATCGAGGAAGCGACATACCTGTGCGACAAGATTGTCGTTTTAAAAGATCAGCCGGGCACAGTGGGACACGAACTTACATTGAATGAACCGCGTCCGAGAGACAGAGGCAGCGCGGAACTTGCAGCATATAAGACAGAGATATTAGGCAATCTGGATTTAGAGAACATCTGATAAAGGAGCTTTTATTATGACATCGAATACAGAGAGAATGATTGAACCGTTGGCAGGAACGTATAACCTTTCGGACTATGAAGAAGTGCGAAATAATTTCACTTGGGACAATATAGATTCTAAACTGAATATTGCATATGAAACGATAGACCGTCATGTCGATGACGGTTACGGCAAAAAAACCGCACTGCATTATGTTAATGGGGATGAGCGAATCAGCTATACGTTTCAGGAAGTGAAAGAAAAGACTGATCATTACGCACGCATATTAAAAAGAAATGGCGTTAAAAAAAGCGACAGAGTATTTGTATTTCTACCGAAAACTCCCGAGTGCTATATCGCCATACTTGCAGTCATAAAAATCGGTGCTATCGCTGGACCTTTGTTTGAAGCATTTATGGAAGATGCTGTCCGCGACAGAATTAATGATTGTGAAGGTACACTGCTGATTACGGATAAAGACATGGCGAAGCGGGTGCCGCGTGGAGATATCCCGTCACTTAAAACGATTCTTTATGCTGAAGATATTGAAGCGGAGCCGTATTTAAATACCGGGGAAGATTATGTAGAATGGATGGATAAAGAAGACGGTATGCTCATTCATTATACGAGCGGCTCAACAGGTAAACCAAAAGGTGTGCTGCTTGCGCATAAAGTGCTGCCGCATCAGTATCATTCAGGTAAATGGGTGCTCGATATTAAAGATGATGACATTTACTGGTGCACATCGCATCCGGGCTGGGTGACCGGAAGTGTCTATGGAATATTTGCACCGTGGCTGAACCGGGCAACGATTGTTATTCAGGGCGGCCGTTTTAAAGCGGAAGAATGGTACAAACTTATTGCAGAACTGAAAGTGACGATATGGTACAGTGCACCGACAGCTTTCAGAATGCTGCTGTCGCAGGGTGATATTTTGAAAAACTATGATTTGTCTTCGTTGAGACATATATTAAGCGTCGGGGAACCGCTGAACCCGGAAGTCATTTATTGGGCATGGCAGGAACTCGGTGTCAGAATTCATGATACATGGTGGATGACTGAAACAGGAGCGCACCTCGTCGTCAATTTACCTGGTGAGAAAATTAAACCGGGATCGATGGGACGGCCGTTTCCCGGTATTGAAATCGGTATTCTGGATGAAGCAGGCAAGATTGTGCCGCGGGGAGAAACAGGTCAGCTTGCTGTAAAAACACCATGGCCCGGCATGATGAAAGATATTTGGGGGAACAAGGATAAATTCAATTCCTATTTTAAATATGAAGGATGGTATATTTCGGGTGACCTCGCTTATCAGGATGCAGAAGATTTTATTTTTTTCCAGAGCCGTGATGATGACATGATTAACTCAGCAGGTGAAAGAATCGGCCCGTTTGAAGTAGAGAGCAAGTTAATTGAACACGAAGCGATTCAGGAAGCAGGAGTTATCGGCAAGCCGGATAAACTTCGCGGTGAGATAGTGAAGGCGTTTATCGTGCTCAGAAACGGTTATAAAGAATCGCCGAAACTGCTCGAGGAAATCCGTGTTTTTGTCAGAAATAATCTGGCAGCCCATGCAGCACCAAAAGAAATAGAGGTGATGCAGGAACTGCCGAAAACAACAATCAGTGGGAAAATATTACGAAGAGAACTGAAGAAAACCGAGATAGAAAAGATAAATGCAGTAAACTCTATATAGGAAGAGAAAAGTCTGTATTACAGGGTAGATACTCTGTAGTACAGGCTTTTTTAAATGAATCTATCCGGTTTTTGTCACAGTTTATTCATACATATAGTATTTTTATAATTATTTAGTAATTTTGACAACTTTGTGAAAGCGTATTAAACTCGGTATAAGAACATTTTTAATTTAATCAAAGTAAAGAGGGGGATGGCTTTCATGGTTAAAAAAGGATCAGATAACAACAGTGATGAGAAGGTGTTTTCGCGGCGTGATTTTCTTAAAACGACAGGTGTAGCGGCCGGGGGTATTGCCGGCGGTGCACTGTTGGGCGGATTTACAGGATTTCAATTCGGTTCTGATCAGGATTCGGAATCAGCTGAAACCGGTACAGGCGGTGAAACTGCTGAGGGCGGCGAAGGCGGTGCGGAAACGCCGGAGTTTGCGGCACGTACTTTCTTCAGCAGACAGGAAGATTTTGCAGCACTTGCAGCAGCGACAGAAAGAATTTATCCGGAAGATGACAACGGACCGGGTGCTATTGAGCTTGGCGTACCGTACTTTATCGATAATCAGCTTTACGGTACGTGGGGGACAAATGGGACGGATTACCGCATGGGACCTTACGAGCCGATGGCTTCCGATACACATGGCCGCCAGGAGAAATTAACACGCGGGGAAATGTTCCTGCTTGGTATCAGACGCTTGCGAGAATATGCAGTTGAAGAACATGATGAAGAGTTTGTAAAACTTGAACCGGATGTGCAGGACGAAATCTTAAGAGCTTTCGAATCCGGAGATGTGGAAGTACCTGGAATGCGTGCAGCAGCGTTCTTCTCACTGCTCCGCAATACGACAATTGAAGGTGTATACGCCGATCCGGTATACGGCGGCAACAAGAATATGGAAGGCTGGAAGATGATTCAGTATCCGGGTCCCCGTATGGGCTGGATGGATGAGATTACTTCCGAAGAGTTCGTTGAACTGGAACCGGAAAGTCTGAGAGCATATCAAGGGGGCGGAATCTAATGGCAGAAGTACTCGATAAAGTTGATGCTGTTGTTGTCGGTATGGGCTGGGCTGGCGGTATTGTCAGTGCAGAACTTGCCAAAGCAGGTAAAAATGTAGTGGGCCTTGAAAAAGGTAACCACGCGACGAGAAGTGACTACATCGGAGTGAAAGATGAGCTTCGTTTTGATAACCGGTTCGAAATTATGCAGAGCTTAAAAGGAGATACTATAACATCGAGAAACGAAATTGACGATACAGCACTCCCTATCAGAACGATGCAGGATAACCAGATGGGTATAGATCTTGGCGGTGCGAGTGTGCACTGGGCCGGAGCGTCCTACAGATACTGGCCGTATGAATTTGAAATCCGCAGCCAGACGATTGAACGCTACGGTGAAGATAAGATTCCTGACGATATGAGCCTTCAGGACTGGGGGATTACATATGAGGAACTGGAACCTTATTATGAAAAATGGGAAGACACAGCGGGTATTTCAGGAGAGCAGGATCCGATGGCACCGGAGCGTAACAAGCCCTGGCCGAATCCTCCGTTAAATGAAACACCATCATTAAAAATGTTTAAAGATGCTGCGACGAACCTGGGACTTCATCCGTTTCAGATAGCTGCAGGTAATATGTCACAGAACTATGAAAACCCGGATGGGGAAAAGCTGAATGCATGTATGTACTGTTCGTTCTGTACGAGAGCAGGATGTGACTTTGATGCGAAATCGGATCCGCTGGCAACAGTAATTCCGACAGCGATGAGACATGATAACTTTGAACTGCGCACGCGCGCAAATGTGCGCCGCGTACTTTACGATGACGACAGCAAAGAAGCAACAGGTGTAATGTACGTCGATGAAACGACAGGTGAAGAGTTCGAGCAGCCTGCAGATGTTGTCGTACTTGCGGCATTCGCATTTACAAACAACAGACTGCTGATGCTGTCGGATATCGGTGAGCAGTACGATCCGAAAACACGTGAAGGGCTGATCGGCCGTAACTTTAACGGCCAGTACAACTCTGCATTCCATGGTGTCAGAGGATTCTTCAATGATAAGCAGTTCAACCTGTACATGGGAGCGGGAGCACTTGGTGCAGCCGTTAACGACTATGCAGCAGATAACTTTGACCATTCGGATCTGGACTTTATCGGCGGCGGGGCAATTGAATTAAGACAATACGGCTTCGCAGCAATCTCGAGCAGTAATAACTACACGAGAGAAGTCCCGAGCTGGGGTGCGGATTATAAAGCGGAATCGCTGAAATATGCACACAGTGCACTGCGCATCTGGTATACAAATATCGCGATGTCATACTGGCATAACTATGTGGATCTCGATCCGACGTACAAAGATGAGTACGGCGATCCGTTACTTCGCATTACGTATAAATTTGGTTCGAACGAAAAACCGATTGCGAAATTCGGTGTTGAAAAATGCCGTGAGATTATGGAAGAAATGGGCGCTGACATCATTGAAGAAGATGAAATTGCCGAGGAATTCGACCATGTATTCTCAGGCGGACATTATACAGGCGGTGTAGTAATGGGGGACGATCCCGAAACATCAGTAGTGAATAACTACCTGCAGATGTGGGATGTTGATAACCTGTTTGTTGTCGGCGGATCTGCATTCCCGCAGTTCGGCGGACATCACCCGACACCGACTATCGGTGCACTGGCATACAGAGCAGCTGAAGGCGTTGAACGCTTCTTAGATGAAGGCGGACAGCTTGCGACAGCGAAAAGTAAAACAATGAGAGCATAGCATAAAACAACCAGCACTCCCTGACCGTCGGTCAGGGAGTTTTTTAATGCCTTAATGTATAATAGCAGCTAAAAGGAGCGGATATATTATGGCGAAATTGATTCATACAGAGAGTGAACTTAAGACTAAAGATAAATCAATTAAAAAGATATTCGGGAACGAACAGTCGAATATCGTCAATATTCAGCTGAAAACAGGGGAAGAGATTCCGGAACATAATTCTAAAAACCCTGTTTTTATTATCGTGCGGAGCGGTACAGTGAAGTTTATTTGTCCGGATGAGGAATACTTACTTCAGGACAGTGATATTCTGTTTATGGAAGCAGAAGAAATGCACAGTGTTGAAGCGGTCACGGATACTGATTTTCTTGTAGTATTTTTAAAGTAAATATTTAGGAGCATTTGATATGTACAGAGAGACAATAAAAACAATGAGCATCAGTGCGCGGAATAAATTGAATTATTATGAAGAATCACATATGAAATTTTTGGTCTCATCGATGCTCGCGGGTGCGTATATCGGTGTAGGCTGTATCGTATTGTTTTTCATGGGCGGGCCGTTATTTGCAGTGGACTCTCCATTTGTTAACCTGATCACAGGTATTACATTCGGTGTCGCACTGGCAATTGTTATATGGGCAGGGTCTGATTTATTTACAGGCAACGTTATGATATTTGCATTCGGTGCACTGACCAAAACAATTACGTGGAAACAGACGACAGTACTCTTGATCTGGTGTTACATTGGGAATTTAATCGGTGCACTCGCATTTTCGTACTTTGTTTACTTAAGCGGGATATTCCCGGAAATTAATGTCGACAGTTATACAGTATTTACAGCAGCCGGGAAGATGAGCGACGGCTTTATTCCCCTCCTGTTCCAGGGCATTTTATGTAACTGGCTGGTATGTCTGGCAATCTGGACGTCGACGCGTGCAACCAATGAAATGGCGAAGCTGTCATTGATTTTTGTGCTGATTTTTGCATTCGTTGCAGTGGGCTTTGAGCACAGTATTGCCAACATGGTAATTATGGCAATCGCCCTTCTGCACAGCAGTGTGGATACAGTGACAGTCGGCGGATTCATCTATAATTTAATTCCGGTCACTATAGGTAATATTATCGGCGGCGGGATTTTCGTTGCATGTATTTACTATTATTTGAATGGCGGGTATAAGGAAAAGATTTAGTGTATAGTTTACAGAAAGAAATAATTTAAACAAAAGGGGAGCTGTAATAATGTTTAAAAGAGACGGTACAATTTCATTTTTAACAAAGCTGTTATCAATTAACAGTCCGACAGGTTATACGAACAATGCGGTAAGTTTTTTACGGGAAACAATTGAAGACATCGGTTATGAAACTCTCACAACACCAAAGGGGAACCTTATTGTTCAGGTAGACGGTGAAAATGCTGAGGTGACACGGGGACTGAGTGCCCACGTAGATACGCTGGGTCTGATGGTACGTTCAATTAACTCGGACGGTACATTATCGCTGACTAAACTCGGCGGACCGCTGACTCCGACACTGGATGGTGAATACTGCGATATTATTACGCGCGATGACAAAGTGTACACAGGAACGATTCTGTCAAAATCACCATCAATTCACGTGTTTAAAGACGCATCGACGAAAGAACGTGATATCGACAGTCTGATTGTAAAACTGGACGAACGTGTAGAGAATAAAGAAGATGTACAAAATATTGGTATTCAGAACGGTGATATTGTCGCATACGATCCGAAAGTCGTTGTGACGGATTCAGGATTTATTAAATCACGCTTCCTGGACGATAAAGCATCAGTGGCTGTACTTGTCAGTATCTTAAAAATGATGAAACAGGAAAATATTGTACCATCGACGAATCTGAAATTTATCTTCTCGACATATGAAGAAGTTGGACATGGTGCAGCATGGATTCCGGAAGATATTACAGAGCTTCTTGCAGTGGATATGGGCTGTATCGGGCTGGATCTTGAATGTATGGAATACGATGTATCAATCTGTGCGAAAGATTCATCAGGTCCGTACGATTACGATATGACGACAAAGCTGATTAACTTTGCGAAAGAAAAAGAACTGAGCTATGCGGTGGATATTTATCCGATGTACGGCAGTGACGCATCAGCAGCACTGGGCGGCGGTGCAAACATTAAAGCAGCATTGATCGGACCTGGAGTGGCGAGCAGTCACGGTATGGAACGTACGCATATCGATGCACTGGAAAACACGTTTGAACTGGTTTCTGAATACATTCAGAATTAATAAAATCACTTCATTAAGGTGCTGCTGCTGATGTTTAAATATGTTTTTTTAATAGGTTCAGTGTACATCTCGTCGATAATAGCCATTGTCACAGATTTCTTTGACGGAATTCCGTGGTATATCCAATTTGGTCCGCTAATAGTATTCGGAGGTATTACTGCCATTATCATTATACTGGACATGAATGATGAAGAAGACCTGGAACAGGAAGAAACGGATAGAGAACCACAAAAAGACGTAAAGAAGATTTACTTCATCCAGGATCTTATCCTGTTATCTATTTTAATTCCGACAGTAGGGATGAATCTGTTTTTCGGAGAACCGAAAAACGATATTTTGAACATAGGGGAGTTAGGCTTCTGGATATTTTTTGCTGCTGTGCCGATTCTGAACAGAGTATACATCAAGATAATGGAGAGACGGTTTAAAGCTTAATATTTTAATTATTATGTTACATAGATTTACAACAGATTTAATCAACCTTTAAATATAAAAATAGGGTGTTGTTAGTGTGGTAAAAGGTGAATTATTAAGAGGTTCATTGTATGTGACTTTAATTAATTTAATCATTCTGGATTTCTATCATACAATTCCATGGTATATACAGTACGGACCAATAATTGTCGTCGGAATTGTCACAGTGCTCTCGGTTGTCTTAGATAAAGATAATAATGAAGAAGAAAATAAAAAAGCTCCAATATTATACCGGCTTTTTCTGCTGATCTCGCTTTGTCTGGTCGTTATCAGCATGAATGTTGCTGTCGGAGAACCGTCAACAGAGCTGTTTAACATATATAGTTTGAGTTTTTGGACTATCTTTATTGCTGTACCGCTGCTGAGCAGTGTCTACAGTAAGGTTAAAGAAAGAGAATCTTGAATATTTTATTTACAACAGGGTATTCAACTTTTAAATATAAAAATAGGGTGTTGTTAGTGTGTCCAGAAGTGTAATTTTAATCTTGTCATTGTACATTTCGATTTTAATCATGATTATTGCCGACTTCTTTCCCGGTACTTCCTGGATTGTTCAATTCGGACCGATGGTACTGGTGTGGATTGTCATAGGATTAATTTATATTTTTGCTAAAGATGATCCTGAAGAGGAAATTGATAAAAATGAAAGAAAAAGAAGCAGAAGGTATTTGCTGTCGTCTATTGTAATCATATGGCTGGTTACTATCAGTTTAAATATTTTTGTTGGGGAGCCGGCAGGTGATTTATTCAATATTTACAAAGCGGAATTCTGGTTTCTGCTGGTTGCTTTACCATTACTCTCTCAATTTAACTTTAAAAAAAGTACGGACGGAGTTTAATCTGCCCAAACCAGTTTCCTTAGTATGAGGAAGCTGGTTTTTTATTGACCTGAAGCAGACTTCAGCATTTATACTTAGAGAAAGGGTATATAAGTATTACCAATACTAAAGTTGGAGATGATGATTTTGGAACTCGAGACACTTTTAAAAAACATGCAGAGAGACGGCGTGCTTAATGCCGGATCTGATGAAGATGCAGCAATGAGGAAGTTTTCTGCAGAGACAAGAAGATTATGTGCAGAACTGAATAATAGTGTTTATACTGACGACGAGATTAGAAATTATATGTCTGGCATTACCGGTCATGAAATAGATGACAGCTTTTCTTTATTTGTGCCGTTTACTGCTGATTTCGGCAAGAATATTAAGATTGGCAAGAATGTATTTATTAATTCGGGATGCCGTTTTCAGGATCAGGGCGGTATCACTATTGGAGATGGCAGCTTAATCGGTCACAATGTTGTTCTTGCAACGATTAATCATGACTATAATCCAAATAACAGAGGCACGATGTACTTACTGCCGATCGTGCTTGAAAAGAATGCCTGGATTGGCTCCAGTGCTACAGTACTTCCGGGAGTAACAATCGGAGAAAATTCAATTGTTGCAGCAGGTTCGGTAGTTACAAAAGATGTACCTGCCAATACAATTGTTGCAGGAAATCCTGCAAAATTTATTAGTAATCTGGAAGATAAAATTAAATAATTCAATCTTCACTTCTGCATCCTCATTACCGGGTGCTGCAGAGAGATTTTGTATATTTTCCAGTCTGTCAGGCGGAGTATATGAAAAATCTGTCGGGAATCCTTTATAGCACAGTAGAAGAATTAGAACACCGTAGCACTCTGTGTGTTATGGTCTTTTTTATGAGGGTATAAATAGAATGATTATATGAATTGCGAGGAATTTAAAATGAAATTAAAACCGCTGAAAATATCTGCTGAATTGGAGAGTGTTTCATACGAATCGGTTGTCGCTGATGAAGATCAGATATTTGACGGAATTGAGATTAACGATGCTGAGCTTCTCGATACGGATTTAAGAAGATTAATTTCTTATAACTCTGTTATTAAGAACAGTAATTTATCGAATAACGAATTTGATAATGCAGATTTAACTGATACGAGATTTATTAACTGTGATTTCTCAAATACAGTATTTAACGGTGCTTCCGTGCATAACGTTGAGTTTATTAACTGTAAAATGATCGGTGTCAGTTTTGATGAATCCAGAATTAAAAACGTTAAGTTTCAGGGGTCACTGCTAAATTTGTCAGGCATAAGCGAATCGAAGCTTGAGAGTGTGTTATTTGAACATGCACGTATGGTGACTGCCGATTTTTATAATAATAAATTTAAGAATATTGGTTTTGAAAACTGTGATTTAACAGAAGCGAGATTTTTTGATACATCACTCAAAGGTGTCGATATCAGCTCATCTCATTTTGAATCATTGAGTATTAAGCGTGAAGATCTGGAAGGCTGTATCGTATCAAGTATACAGGCGATTCAGATGGCTGCATTGATGGGACTCGTAGTGAAGGATGATTAAATAAGGAGGAATATTAATGACTTCAATTTATTTTACTTCAGGATCTAAAGTGATTTGTGTGACAGGCAGTGAACAGGACTGGTCGATTAACGAAATAGAGACAGGCTATGAGGATGTGCGTGCAGTGGCTGCTGATGAATTGTCTGAAACGATTTACATCGGGACATTCGATGACGGCCTGTTCAGGAGTCGTGATAATGGTGAGACTTTTGTAGCAGTCGGCAAAGATGTGTTACCAAAAAGAGTAATGTCGCTGCATATCAGTCCGGTATCCAAACGTTTATATGTCGGAACGGAACCAAGTGAACTGTATTATTCAGATGATGATGGTGAAACCTGGATGGAAATGACTGCACTTCAGAATTTACATTCTAAGCCTGAATGGAGTTTTCCGCCGCGTCCTGATACGCATCATGTTAAAGATATAGCGAGCGGTACGTTAGATGAATCATTTGTTCTCGCCGGCATTGAGCTCGGTGGAATTATGCGTTCCGTAGATAGGGGAGAGTCTTTTGAAGACCGCAAGGACGGTTCTCAGTTTGATGTGCATAATGTGATTATTCATCCGGAAAATGACAATCTGCTTTACGAAGCCGGAGGCGGCGGTTATGCGTGGAGTGATGACAAAGGTGTTTCGTGGCAGACGGATAATGAGGGTCTTGGCGACTTTACGTATTTAGTCCATGTCGCAGTCGACCCGGGTGATAAAGATACCGTTCTCGTTTCGGGTGCCCGGGGACCCGCATCAGCGTATATGCCGGAAAGAGAAAAGACAGAAATGAAGATTTTCCGTAAACAAAAAGACGAACTATGGAAGGAAATCTTAGAAGGACTGCCTGAAGGCAAAGGAACGATTGTCACTCATCTGTTAACGTCATCGGATGAACAGGGCGTGTTTTACGGTGTAAATAACAAAGGTGTCTATCACTCAGTAGACCGGGGTAAAAGCTGGATGAGAGTACCGGTTGATTTCCCGGAAGAAGTAGTGGGAAATAAAATTAATTCAGCTTGTCTTACTAATTAAATAGAATACAAAAAATCCGATTCATATTTTATGAATCGGATTTTTAATTTAAGTGGAGCCAAGGGGGCTCGAACCCCTGACCTTTGCACTGCCAGCGCAACGCTCTCCCAGCTGAGCTATGGCCCCGTATGTATTTATACTCATTGTAGGACATTCCCGGTCTTTACTCAATAGCAGTAAGTTTTTAAATACTGTATTCTTATTATAAGAGAAATGATTCATGTTCAGGAGGTGCACAGATGATTACAGGGGAACGGACAATTATAGGCATACTAGCCCATGTGGATGCAGGCAAAACGACATTGACCGAGGCACTGCTTTATCGGGCAGGCGCGATTTCCACCAGGGGACGTGTTGATCACGGTGATACATATTTTGATTACGAGTCGATTGAAAGAAAGAGAGGCATTACTGTGACATCAAAACAAGCTGATTTTGAAGTCGGCGACCGCAGGTTTACTTTAATCGATACACCGGGACATGCGGATCTATCTGCAGAAATGGAACGGTCTCTGCAAATACTGGACCTGGCAATTATTGTTGTCAGTGCGGCCGCAGGTGTTCAGTCTCACACGGCAACAATTTTCCAGCTGCTTGAAAAGTACGATGTCCCGGCGATTATTTATATTAATAAAAATGACCGGCCGAATGTCGATAAAGACAAGATTATGGAAAGTCTGCAGGAGCTGGATAAAAGATGTGCATTGTTTTCATATGAAGAATTAAAGTTAAGCGAATCATTTGTTGAACAGCTGGCTATGCAGGACGAAACATTGCTGGATATATTTATGGAAGGTGCGGAAGATGATGTTTTCTGGTCAGATGCTGCGAAAAAAGCACTGATGAACAGAACGGTGTTTCCATGTATCTGGGGATCTGCACTTAACGGTGACGGTATAGAAGACGTGATCAACATATTTGGAAACTTAACTGAACCGAAAGAATACAGAGAAGAAGCCGGGGCCAGAGTGTATAAAATTATGCACGATGATAAAGGACGGAGACTGACTCTGTTTAAAGTGCTTGGCGGTGTTTTCAGAGTTAAAGATACTGTTTATTACAATGGTTCAGACAGCGAAAAAATTAATCAGCTGATGCGTTTGAATGGCGGTAAATTTGAATCAGCTAATGAAGCACGGGCAGGTGATGTCTGTACGGCAATCGGTATACAGAATGCCGGGTTAGGAGATATCATTACATTGTCGGAAACGGATATTGAACTTTTTCCTGCATCGGAAGTTCCTGAACTTCAGCCGGTAATGGAAGCATCAATTATTTTGCCGGAAGAAACAGATGTATTTACGGCAATGAAAACACTCAGGCAGCTTGAAGCGGAAGAACCGGAAATTGCTCTCAGAACTTCAGCAGCAACCGGCGATATTCACATGAGAATTATGGGGACAATTCATACAGAAATATTGACAGAGAAAATACGTGATCAGTACGGAATAGATATTACATTCGGGCCGCCGGTGATTTTATATCGTGAAACGATTCAGGAACGCATTATCGGATACGGTCACTTTGAACCGCTCGGCCATTATGCCGAAGTGCAGCTGAGACTGGAACCGGGCCCGTCAGGTCAGGGGATTATTGCTAAAAACGAAGCGGATACTGATGATTTAAAAATTCAGTTCCAAAAGCTTATTATGACGCATATTACAGAAAAAAATCATCGCGGAGTGCTGACCGGTGCGCCGCTGATAGATGTAACGATTACTTTAATGGCCGCAAAAACTGCTTTAAGGGAAACTCAGGGCGGGGATTTGCGGCAGGCAACATACCGGGCCGTCAGACAGGGCTTAATGAAAGCAGAATCTGTGCTGCTTGAGCCATGGTATTCATTTGAAATTACGCTGCCCGCTGAATCGGCAGGACGTGCGATGTCCGATATTCAAAGATTTCACGGTGAATCAGGAGATATGGAGCAGCTTGGAGATAACAAAGTGCTGTTGAAAGGCGAAGTGCCGGCCGCAACATTTACAGACTATCCAATTGAACTTGCTTCATACACAAAAGGTGAAGGAACAGTATCACTGCAGCCGGCAGGTTACAGGCCGTGCCACAATCCGGAAGAAGTGATTGAAGCTGCGGATTATAATCCGGAAAACGATCTCGAGAATACACCAAACTCCATTTACTTTAAAAAGGGCGCAGGCTACGAAGTGAAATGGTATGACATTGATGAAGTCCGTCACATTAAAGGTGATTTCAGTTAAATTCAAAAGCATCAGAATCTAGTCGGATTCTGATGCTTTGTTTGTTTCCCATTCTTCTCTTAAAATTCCCATGCGGACAGAATCATAATACTCACCATTGTAGTAGCGCACTTTGCGTATTCTGCCTTCAAGCTGCATGCCGAGTTTTTCTGCGACACGAATCATCCGTTCATTGCCTGACCATGTTGTCAGTCCGGCTCTGACAGTGGAAACGGTATTAAAGACGTGGTGAATCCACAGTTTTAATGCCCTTGTGCCGAGCCCTTTATTCCAGTTTTTTCCCTGGTGAATTACGATGCCGACTTCCAGCCATTTCTTCATTTCATCTTCAAAGTAATATGTCACAACACCACATACTTTTTCGTTAACGGTAATCAGCCACAGACTGTCTGAATCAACGAATGCGTCACTCTTTTCCATAAATGTTTCAAAAGAGACGGCACGGTGTGAAAAATACGGTGCATCCCACTGTTTCCACTCCGGATTTTCTTCTTTATAGACTAATTCCCACAGCTTTTTTAAATCTTCATTTTTAATCGGACGAATGCCGAGATTTTTATCAGTGTACATAAATACCTCCAAATATAGTTCTATAATACCATTTTACTAAAATACGTTGAATATATTTTTAATATTATGACTTTTAATATAAAGTAGAGTTAAAGTATGTATCGCAATGTTTCCCGGGAAATATACGGGATTTCATTTTACTGTAAACAAAGGGAGTAATGCATATGGAACAAAAGGGGTATTTATGGGAATCACCGGCACAGCTTGAAGCTTTGCTTTATGAATTAGTCGGTTGGAAAAGTTTATCTGGGACACAGGGGGAAGTTGAGTTCCCGCATAAGCTGACAGCGAAATTTAGCGAACTGAATTATTTTAAAGAGCATCCGGATAACATTAAACTATTTGATGCAGGCGAAGACCGAAACGCTTTTACGGCATTATATAAAACGGATAAAAGCCGGGACACTGTCGTGCTGATCAGCCACTTTGATACGGTCGGGACAGAGGAATACGGCCAGCTGCAGGAACTTGCTTTTAAGCCGGAACAACTGACGCAGGTCTTCAGAGACAATCCCGATTTATTAACACCGGATGCGAAAGAAGATTTGTGCACGGATCAGTACATCTTTGGCCGCGGGACAATGGATATGAAAATAGGGCTTGCACTGCATATGCATTTAATTGAACAGGCTGTGCGTGAAGAATGGCCGGTGAATTTACTGCTTGTGACAGTACCGGATGAAGAGGTCAGTTCCCGGGGGATGCTTGCTGCAGTACCGGGAATTCTTGAAATATCTAAAGGAAACAATTTAAATATTAAACTGTTCTTAAACGGGGAGCCGTCATTCACGCAGCAGCCGCTGGATGATAACCACTACATATATTCGGGCTCAATCGGTAAAATACTGCCGGCAGCATTATTTTACGGTGTGCCGACTCATGCAGGAGAACCTCTGAACGGGATTACATCACATTTTATAGGCTCTTATTTAACTAAGAAAATGGAATACACAGACCGCTTTTTAGAAACATTCGATGGGGAAACAACTCCGCTGCCGGTTTGTCTGCAGGCGAATGATTTAAAAGATAATTACGATGTCCAGACATCGCATCACAGCTACGCACTGTATAACGTGTCCACGATGACGCAGACAGCAAAAGATGTCATGATTACATTTAAAGAAATTGCAGGCGAAGCAATGCACGAATGCCGAACGGATTATGAAGAAATATGCAAAGCGCATCATATACCTGCGCTGAACTGTATCAGAGTGCTGGAATATCACGAAGTGCTTGATTATTTTATCGATAAATACAGCAAAGAAGAAGCAGATACGTTAATCAGTGAAGTGATTGAGAAAAACGGCACGGACGAACGGAAGATGACACTGCTGATTGCCGATAAGTTAATGGAATACTGTCAGGAGCTGGCACCGGCAACAGTGCTGATGTTTGCACCGCCGTATATGCCTGCAGTGAATTCTTCGGATGATGAGCTGGTGAAGAAGCTGATCGAGGCAACTAAAAGTGAAATGCATGAAACATATAATTACGATGTGACAAATAAGCATTACTTTAACGGTATTTCGGATTTAAGCTACGTGAACTACAACCCTGAAGACAACGGCTGGCAGTCGTTTAAAAACAACGCGCCGTTGTGGGGACGGACATATTCAATTCCGTTTGAAGCAATGCAGCAGCTGAGTGCTCCGGTGATGAACATCGGGCCGTTCGGCAAGGATGCGCATAAGATGACCGAGCGCCTGCATAAGAAAAATGCGTTTGAGATGATGCCGGGAGTGCTGCGTAAAGTAATGAGCGAACTCTTTTAAAATACCTGGTAGGGTATTTGACTAATGACATATTTTACACTATAATATACGTACTTAAACACAGTGAAAAGAGGTATGTATATGACTGTTGAAGATCAAACGCATGTATACGACAAAGCAATCATCAACCGTATAAACAGACTGCAGGGGCAGATTAACGGTGCGAAAAAGATGATTGAAGAAGGTGAAAATTGCCGCGATGTAGTCACACAGCTGAGTGCAGCGAAGAGCGCACTTAACCGTACAATGAACGTAATTATCAGTGAGAACCTTGTGGAATGTGTGAAAGAAGCGATGAATCATCCGGATCAGGATGCGGACGAATTAATTAAAGAAGCAGTAGAATTATTAAATAAGAGCAGATAATTTATCTGTTCTTATTTTTTTATTTTAAAATATACCCCCGCAGGTATTTGACAAATAAAATCATACTTGTTAATATACCCCCGCAGGTATTTGACAAATAAAATCATACTTGTTAATATACCCCTATAGGTATTAAAACAAGAAGGAGTTATTAAAATGACTAAAAATAATTATCATATGAACGATGCAGATGAGCTGCTTAACAAAGGAGAGTTTTTGCTTGATGTCAGAGAAACATTTGAATATGAACTGGGACACATTGAATCATCAAAACACATTTCATTAACAGAGCTGGAGCAGCGTATAAATGAACTGCCGAAAGATAAAACAATCTACACATACTGTAAGAGCGGCAGACGCAGTCAAACAGCAGCGGATCTATTGAACGCCAACGGTTTTGATGCAATCAGCCTGGAAGGCGGGTTTTCATCTTATACAGGAAAGTTCAGCAGTACTGATACTGAAGAAGTTATTTCTCCAGTCGAGAACAATTCAAATATTGATGACGACAGAATTATGATCGCAGCACACGGACTGCAGTGTCCGGGACCTCTGTTAAAAGTAAATGAAGTAATGAACGGTCTCGAAACAGGCAAACAGATGGAGATTACTGTAACGGACCACGGCTTTTGTACAGATGTAGAAGCATGGGCTAAAAAACATGGACATGCCATACTCAAAAATGAAGTCTCAGCTGACGAAGTTACTGTGGTTCTTGAAAAGAAAGCACCGTCAGCAGTTGAAGGGCACCAGATGGTTGAGACGCAAGACGGCGCGACGATTGTTGTGTTCAGCGGTGATATGGACAAGGCGCTTGCGTCATTCATTATTGCGGCCGGTGCAAAGAGCATGGGCAAAGAAGTAACGATGTTCTTTACTTTCTGGGGTCTGAATATTATTAAAGATCCGAATGCACCGAAAAGAAATAAAAAAGGTCTCGATAAAATGTTCAGTATGATGATGCCGAAGTCAGCTTCAAAACTGCCGATTTCAAAAATGAATATGCTCGGCATGGGTTCTAAAATGATTCAGCATGTCATGAAGAAAAAGAAAGTCGATGCACTGTCTGAAATGATTGAGAAAGCGGACAAGCTCGGCGTTAAAATGATTGCGTGCACGATGAGCATGGATATTATGGCTGTCGAAAAAGAAGAACTTCTACCAAATATTCAGTTCGGCGGCGTGGGAACGTATCTTGGAGATGCGGAAAATGGAAATCTTAACTTATTTATATAAACTAAATTATAAAAAAGCAGGAGAGTGTATTAAATGTATTTCAAACAATTTTATGATCAGAAACTATCACAGACTTCTTATATGGTAGCTTGTCAAAAGACAAAAGAAGCTATTATTATCGACCCGAAACGCGTACTGGATGAATACGAAGAAACTGCACGTGCTGAAGGATTTATCATTACACAGGCAACAGAAACTCACATTCACGCAGATTTTGCGTCAGGACTGCGTGATACAGCGCGTAAATTTGGAGCGAAACTGTTCGTGTCGGATGAAGGCGACGACAACTGGAAGTATCAGGACGTTCCGAAAGATACGGTATACCTTAAAGAAGGCGACGTTATCAATGTCGGCAATGTTGAATTAAAAGTCATTCATACACCTGGGCATACCCCTGAGAGTATATCATTCGTATTGACAGATCTTGGCGGTGGAAGTACTGAGCCAATGGGAATATTTACGGGTGACTTTATGTTTGTTGGTGATATCGGCCGTCCGGATTTACTTGAAGAAGCAGCGAATATGAAAGGCACAACAGAAGAAGGTGCCGATGCAATGTTCGGTTCACTGCAGAAGATGGCGGATTACCCGGACTTCATGCAGGTTTGGCCGGGACACGGTGCCGGAAGTGCGTGCGGCAAGTCACTTGTTGCGGTGCCGTTATCAACGCTTGGTTACGAGCGTCAGAATAATTGGGTGTTCAATTATGATGACAAAGAGGCATTCATTACCGAGCTGACAAGTGATCAGCCGGAGCCGCCGAATTACTTTGCACAGATGAAAAAAGTGAACAAAGAAGGACTGCCGGAATTCAATGTGAGAGAAGTTGAAGTCGCAGCACCGGAAACCCTCTCGGGGCAAGTGTTCGATTTAAGAAGCAAAGAAATATTCAAACAAGGCTTTATGAAAGGTTCAATCAACGTACCTTACAACGGGAAATTCCTTCAGTTCGCAGGCTGGTATATCAATTATAATGAGCCGATGACGGTAATCGCCAATCCTGAAGACAGTCAATCAATTCAGGAAGATCTGGCATCAATCGGCTTTGATAATCTGCAGTTAATCGTACCTGCGGACCAGGCAGATAAGTATTTTAATGACTCATACGAAAATATTTCCCCGGAAATACTTGTTCAGAATATAGATGGCATAAACATCCTGGACGTCCGTTCGAGTTCGGAATATAACGGCGGAAATCTTGAAAGTGCGTCACATATTCACTTCGGTAAACTGCAGAATGCAGAGATTCCATTTAGCAAAGAAGATAAAATTTACGTTCATTGTCAATCAGGCGTACGTTCAGCAATCGCAATGAGTGTATTAAAAGCCCGCGGATTCGATGATTTAATTAACGTCGAAAGAGGGTATATGGGCATTAAAGCAGTGATGAACTAATGGATATATCATTTATAACGGTTATATTCATTATCGGTTTTCTGGGTTCTTACATTTCCGGCATGGTGGGGATAGGCGGTTCGATTATAAAGTATCCTATGCTGCTTTATATTCCGGCTATGCTGGGATTCACTTCTTTTACAGCACATGAAGTTGCCGGAATCAGTGCAGTACAGGTGTTTTTTGCAACGATTGGCGGTGTCTGGGCGTACAGAAACAGCGGTTATCTTAATCTTCGCCTGATTATCTATATGGGTGGCGCAATCCTTTTTGGAAGTATGCTTGGCGGGTACGGCTCCGGATATCTTTCAGAATCCCAAGTGAATCTTGTTTACGCGGTACTAGCAACAATTGCAGTAGTCATGATGTTTATGCCTAAAAAGGAAGTACCGTACTCGCCGGGAGATTCACTGGGCTATAATAAGTATCTTGCAGCGGGGCTGGCTTTTATTACAGGAACAGCTTCCGGTATTGTCGGTGCAGCGGGTGCATTTATATTAGTGCCGATTATGCTGGTTGTTCTTAAAATACCTACACGGGTAACAATTGCGACGAGCCTTGCTGTGACATTTATATCTTCAATTGGGACAACGGCAGGTAAAATTTTAACAGATCAGGTACTGTACGGTCCTGCGCTGATTATGATTATTGCTAGTCTGATAGCAGCGCCTCTCGGTGCACAACTTGGCCAGAAGATGAATACAAAAATATTGCAGTGGCTGCTTGCGGTTTTAATTTTAGCAACAGCAATTAAAATATGGATTGAAATCTTACTATAGGGCAGGGATAATTATGGCTCATTTAAAAACAGTTTGGAACGGAAGTACGAAAGGAACAGGTACAATTACAGCAGATAAAATGGATACTCAGATTGCGATTCCGACCGTTTCCGGAGGCAGCGGCGACGGTGCGAACCCTACAGATCTGCTCGCAGCATCGGCAGCATCCTGTTACGCGATGACACTGATTGCACTGACCGCTGCGAGAAAATTGCCGGTAATAAGTCTCACTATGACAACAGATGCAGTGAATTCGAAAGATAAAGGATTAAAAATCGTTCACTATCCTGAAGTGAGTCTTCCTGAGAGTGCGACTGAAGAAGAGATTAAATTTGTAGAACGTGCATTTAATACTGCAGATATGGGTTGTCATATCGGCAATCTGCTGAAAAGAGCAGATGCAGAAATTAAAATTGAGGGTAAAATAAAATTTGAATAAAAGTTAAAGATGATTTTGTATGAGTTATATCATACAAGGTCATTTTTTCTTAGAAAAAACTAAAAAGATTAAAATCTGAATTATTAGTATATAATAAAGACAAATACAGTATCACCACCGTTTTATAATAAGGAGTGTTGGAATGTCGAACCACTTAAGACCTTTATTTCATGAACCAGAAACTGAAGACTATTTAAATGCTGCAAAAGAAGCGGCAAAAATGCTTAAAAATACTGCAATTGAAACACCGGAAGGTATGTACTGGGAAGAAGAACCATTTTCTCCGGCTGAACCTCATGAAAACACATTTATGGGACAGTTTTCTTTATACAGCGGTTCGCCGGGTGTGATTTATTTTCTGACTCAGCTGGCACGAGCGGCTGATAATAACAGTTATTTAGACGATGCTGTTAAAGCTGGGAAGTATATTATCAGCAACTGGGACTGTGAAGTGAGAATGCAGCAGTACGGCGGTAATATCGAGCATTCAGAGTGGGGTGTGCTGAACGGTGTGACAGGGATTGCGTATGTATTTGGTGAGCTGGCAGAAGTTTCAGGGATGGCTGAATTTGATGAATTTGCAATTCAGCTGATTGAAGAAACGGCTGATGCGGCACGTCAGACAGATAAAGGAATTGTCTGGACAGGTGAACCTGCGATTTTCTTTGACTCCGGTATTATATTATTTTTAATTAAAGCAGCAGAAAAATATAAGAGAACAGACTGGCATGAACTTGCTTTAAAAGCAGGCGGGAAAATTCTGAATGAGGGACAGGAAAAAGACGGTCAGATGACATGGCCGACAATCAGTCCGGCTTATTTCGGAATTCCTGAAGACAGTGTAATGCCGAACTATTTTTACGGTACAGCAGGCGTTGCATATGCGATGGCATCTTTATATGAAGAAAATAAAGATGAAAGATATCTTGCAGCAGCTGAAAAAGGTGTAAAATATATTCAAGCGATTGCGACTGTTGAAGGAGACAATATTTTATTTCCGCACAGCTTTCCCTATTTAAAAGATGTGCATTATCTTGGGCTGTGTCACGGTGCAGCAGGAACTATCCGCTTGTTTTACAAACTGTATAAAGTGACTGGTGAAACGGAATATAAAGAGTGGACAGAAAATATCGTCAATGGAATTTTAAATACAGGCGCACCGGAACTTCATTCAGACGGCTACTGGAATGTCGCATCACAATGCTGCGGTTCTGCAGGCATGAGCAGCGTGTTTCTTGGTCTGTGGGCAGAGACCGGTGAAGATAAGTATTTAAATTATGCGAAACGCGTTGGCAAGCAGCTGCTGAGCGAAAGCGTCTATGAAGAAAATACTGGAGCATGCTGGTATCATGCGTTCGACAGAACGGATCCTGAACATGTGACTGCGAAAATCGGTTATCTTGACGGATCTTCAGGCATCGCAGCTGAGTTGGTTCAGCTTTACCAGGCGGTGACGAATGATTTCGATGTACTGAGACTGCCGGATGACCCGTATCCGAAAACAAAAACTCCCTCAGCAAAATAGCTGAAGGAGTTTTTAAATTGCTTAATTATTCATTTTTTAAATTAACAATCGTACGGCCTCTGACCTTGCCGTCGATTATATCATGAAGAACTTGCGGAAGCTCTTCTAGACTGATTTCATTAACGACATCTTTGTCGAGAATTTCAGGTTTTAAATCCTTCGCCAGTCTATCCCAAACTTTTATACGCTGTTCCATGGGATAGAATACAGAATCAACACCGAGCCAGTGAATACCGCGTCCGATAAACGGCAATACAGTCGTATGGACTTGAATACCTCCAACCAGTCCGAATGTAGCAAGTGCACCTTCGGGTTTAAGCGTTTTAATAATATACTCTGTCGTTTTGCCGCCGACCGGATCAATCGCAGCCTGGTACTGCGGTTTATTGACCGGCTTTTCACTATCATTAACGACGTCATCACGATGAATCACTTTCGCTGCACCAAGTGATGTTAAATAATCTTTTTCATCTATGCTGCCTGTACTTGCGACAACATCGTAACCCAATGCTGCGAGCATGCTGATTGCCAGACTCCCGGCACCGCCTGAAGCACCGGCAACGAGCACTTCACCATTGTCGGGTGTCATACCGGCCTGTTCAAGTTTGCTGATGGAAATTCCTGCTGTAAATCCGGCAGTACCAAGCTCCATGGACTCTTTCAACGTCATACCATCAGGTAACGGTACAACATATTCTGCAGGAATACGTGCAACTTCAGAAAAACCGCCTGAAATCCCTGTACCGATTTTATAGCTCGTCGCGATGACAGAATCCCCTTTTTTAAATTTGTCATCAGTGGATTCAATAACTTCACCTGCAAGATCGATACCCGGAATAATCGGGAAATATTCAGCAATCTTACCCTTCGCTGCAACCATGCCATCTTTATAGTTCACGCTGGAATAGTGGACATCAATCAGCACATCTCCTTCGGATAAATCATCTATATTTAAACTCTTCACACTCATCTCCGTGCCTTCATCAGTCTTATCAGCAACTAAAGCTTTAAAAGAATTCATTGTGAGCCTCCTAATTAATACTTTAATTAGCAAGTACCCTCAAGTGTGATTCATAAATCATAAGTTGTAATATAGAGGCATGATTATATTTATGGGGGAGTATCATGAAAGCTATCATAGGTATGGATTCATTTAAGGGGAGCCTGTCTTCTGTAGATGCGAACCAGGCGGTTGTAATTGGTATAAAGCAGGTGTTTCCTGATGCTGTTGTAAAATCATTTGCCATGGCTGACGGCGGTGAAGGGACTGTCGAGACGCTCGTTGACGGTATGAATGGCAGTCTGGTTGAGGTATCTGTTACAGGTCCGCTGGGAACGCCGATTAAGGCTTTCTACGGTTTAATTGAAGATGAAGATCTCGCGATTGTAGAAGTCGCATCAGCTTGCGGTTTGACTTTGCTGTCTGAAGATAAGCTGAATCCGCTCGTCACGACTACTTTTGGTGTGGGTGAGTTAATTAATCACGCTTTTAATGCAGGGGCGAGAAAGTTCATTATCGGTCTCGGCGGCAGTTCAACGAATGACGGCGGTGTCGGTATGCTCCAGGCGATGGGCTATGAGTTTCTTGATGCTGACAGGAAAGAGATTGGGTTTGGAGGAGGTTCTTTATCGTCAATACATTCCATTAGAAGGACTGCCGAGAGTGAAAAGTTTAATGAGTGTGAATTCAGAGTAGCGTGCGATGTGTCCAATATTTTATACGGCGAGCAGGGTGCGTCATATGTATTCGGTCCGCAAAAAGGCGCGGACAGTGACATGTTGAAAATGCTTGATGCCGGGTTAAAGCACTATGCAAAATTGACTGCTGAGAAAATGAATATAGATATTACTGAAGTTGAAGGCGGCGGCGCAGCCGGAGGTCTTGGTGCAGCGTTTCACGGCTACTTAAACGGACAGCTTGAATCAGGTGTTGAACTGATTATGGATGTGCTCGGGGTCGAATTGGAAATGGAAGATGCAAATTTGGTTATTACCGGTGAAGGGCGCATTGATGCGCAGACTTCGATGGGAAAAGTGCCTGCAGGCATGGCGGGTATGGCCGGGAAGTTTAATATTCCGGTAATTGCTGTCGGCGGGAGTTTGAGTGAAGATTCGTATGATTTAAATAATCACGGTATTGATGCGGTCTTTTCTATCCAGCCGGAACCTGTGTCCATCGAGGAAGCAATGGATTGTGAACGGTCAAGGATTAATATTGAAAAAACGGCGGAGCAAATTATGAGAGCTTTAAAAATCAATCTTTAGTTTTATGAGATTGGTTTATGTCCATTCATTCAGGGAACATGTGTATAAAAGAGCTGGAGGGATTATTTGTGAAGCGTTTGATGTACTTGCCATTGTTACTCGTGATTCTGGTACTTGCAGCATGCAGCGACGGCGAAACACCGACACAGGACCCGTCGGAAGAATTTGAAGTCACAATGATGAACACTGACGAAGAAGAAATTGGTACTGCTACCTTCTCAGAAGCGGATGACGGTTTAACGATTGCACTGGAAGCGGAAGGTCTGGAACCCGGAATGCACGGGATTCACATCCATAATGCAGGAATGTGTGAAGGTCCTGATTTTGAAACAGCAGGAGATCACTACAATCCGACAGATGCAGCTCATGGTTTTGATCATGAAGATGGACCTCATGCAGGGGATTTAGAAAATATTGAAGTTGCTGATGACGGGACGGTTTCAACGGAAATTGCTGCAGAAAATGTTACTATATTGGATGAAAATGTCGATACAACTTTAATGACTGATGCAGGTACTGCATTAATCATTCACTCAGGTGAAGATGATTATGAAACACAACCTTCAGGCGATGCTGGAACACCCGTTGTTTGCGGTGTCATTTCAGAAGCTAAATAGCAATGAAGGCAAAAAAACCGTGGAACCCGAATTCTGGATTCCACGGTTTTTTTATTTATAGTGTCTGGACTCACATGAGGAACTGTCATATCAACCCAAGAGTCACAATCTCAAATTATTCAGTGTCCTGTCCTTCATGGTAAATCTTCTCGAGCGCTTCCTGGAATAATTCAACAGGCTGTGCGCCTGAAATTGAATACTTATCGTTAACAAGGAAGAATGGCACGCCTTGAATACCGAGGCTTGATGCCTGCGAGATATCTACATTTACATCCTGGTTGTACTGATCGCTGTTTACGATATCGCGGACAGCTTTGCCATCCAGTCCGAGTGATTCTGACAAGCGTGCAAGCGTATCTTCGTCGTTCAGCACCTCGCCGTTTGTGAAGTGTGCATCGTATAGTGCTTTAAAGAACTCAGTGCCTTTACCTTGTTCCTTTGCATATTGGAATACACGGTGAGCGTCTAATGTGTTCGTTAATTTAGCAGTCTCATAATTAATTTTCACACCTGCTTTTTCAGCTGTTTCTGTAACTTGTGCAAACATTCCTTCTGTTTGGGCTGCAGTAACACCTTTCATTTTAGAGAAGGTTTCAGCATAAGTTTCACCCGGAGTATATTCAGCATCCGGCATCAGCTGGAAACTCTTATACTCAATTTTCACTTCATCTTTATGTTCAAATTTTTTAAGTGCATTGTCTAAGTTTGCCTGTCCGATAAAACAGAACGGACATACGAAATCTGACCAGATTGTAATTTTCATTATTTTTTATCCTCTTTCTCTTCGTTGATGGGACCGCAAATACCGGTCTCGAAGTCACATACCATTCCCGAACTGCCAAGATCCAAAGTTTCAATCCCTGTAATCTCTTTAAGCGCTTCTTTAGAAGTGATATTTTCATTTTCTTTTACACTCACAATTAAAACTCCTTTCGTGTAAAGCAGAACTTTAACTGTCTATAATTTTAACAGGCGGGGTGGAATAACACGATAAAACTGCTTATCAGTCATGTATTGCTTCAATAACTTTGTCGGGATTGAAACCCGAAATGACTTTGCCGTTAATAACTGTCTGGGGCACTGTGAATTTTCTCGTACTGCCAATCAGTTTAACGATGGAAACCGGATTAATGTCTACATTAACCTCTTTATATGAGATATCCAGAGAATCCAGCAAATCTTTTGCCATGCCGCATACCGGACATGTCGCCGATGTAAATATTTTTACTTGTTCAGTCATAATGTTTCCTCTCTCGTTTCTATTAGTTACTTAATTTTAACAGGATAATTGTACAATACCGAAAAAACTGCCTGCAGCTCATTGAGCAGCAGGCAGTTTAATATTATTTAGCGGTCCCACACTCTGTGTCCTTTAACATCGTTCAGGAAACCGTCAAAATTCTGTTCAATATCAGTAACGCCGAGATTATCTTTTGTGAATGACAGTGAGTCAAATATATTTACTGAATCAGTACCGAAACCAATTGCCTTTTTGTGCTTATAAGCAATTTCAAGGTTTTCAATTGCCGGCGCCGGCAGCGGCTGTTCTCCGCTGATCACGATAAGTGAGTCAAACAGCACGGCATGTACTGTATCAAATGTCGCATCGAGTGTAATATTCCCGATGTGATAGATTTTATCTGAAATAAACATTGGCTGAAGGCCTTGTTTTTCAAGTTTTTCTTTCGCTTCTTTCAGCGTTTCTTCTGCAACGTCCGGCATAACAATGACGCCGACTGTACGTGTGTTCAGTGAGAAGTTTGTATATGTCATGCTGAGTGCAGGTGAGCTTTTATCTTAAGTTGATTCGTTATTCTCAGGAGGCACCGGGACACCTACATGGTCTGCAACATATTCTGTTAAATCACGGTCGATATTGTTCAGCAGATTGTTAATCGCAAGTTCTCTGATTTCCATATCACATTTACCAAGTTCAAAACTGAATGCATCATATAAATGCTGTTTCTCGTCTTTGGATAATGAGTTTAGGAACAGTTTAGCCTGGCTGAAGTGATCTTTAAAGCTGTCGCTTCTTGCCTGGATTTTACGACCTTCAACTTTTTCATGATAATGTTCATAACCGCCTTCTTCAGGATTTAAAGGTTCAGGCTGATTATCGTTCATATGGTTAATATGATGTGCCGTCTGTCCTTTATGAATAAACATTTGGTTGTAACCGTCACGCTGGTTATTGGAGAACGGACAGATACTTGATACGCTCGTAAATACACTGTCACAGCCGTTATCTGCACTGCCTCCGGTAGCAACCGCACTCGGGATGTTTATAATGAACTCAGTCTTTAACTTTTTTGTATCTTCAGGGAGCGGACAGGCAGCAATCATGATGCCGATTCAGACACCGCTTGCAGATATGATTGGTATTTTTAGACAGGTCAGTGTGCTGGCATTCCAGTTTGGAGACGGATTTTCCAATGTACTGTATCCGACATCAGGACCGTTAATGGCAAGCCTTGCAGTGGCAGGGGTGTCATGGATTAAATGGGCGAAATGGTTTATGCCGCTGTTCTTAATATGGTCAGCGATAGCATGCATACTGTTAACAATCGCAGTACTTATTAATCTGGGACCTTTTTAGGGGTTAGTATCTGAGACGGTAAATCGTTATAATGACAATATCAACATGAAAGCGAGTGATTACATATGGAAATATACAGCTATCAGAACGATAAGCTCGAAGCTTCGCCGGAAGATATCTTTGCGGTCATCAATGATGATGAACAGCTTAAAAACATCTTCAGTATTCTTAAAGGTATAGAATATAATACTAAAGGGAAGCGCTCAAAAGGAACAAAATTCAGAATAACGCTGGGCGTTAGAAATAAGACATACCGTTTTAGAAATGAGATTACAGAATACGTTGATAACAAGCGTATAGTGATGAAAACCATGCTTAAACAGGGCGTTATAACAACGTTATTTAATGTCGAGCCCGCAGGTGATTATTCAGAACTCACTGTGAAGTCATCTATAGAAAGCGGAATGGGTGTCAGAGTGTTTGCAATGACAGTAAAACCTGTCGTTAAATCGGTGATGAACAAAGAAATGAAAAAACTTGAAGAAGCAGTTACTGCTGAAAATTAAATTTAAGATATGACAATCCAAAAAGCTTTCTGTTCAAATAAGGCGGAAAGCTTTTTTAATATGAATATTTTACTGTAATTAAGGAATATACAAAGTACAATAGAGTAATCGCTTAGTACCGTGAACGAGCAGGAAATAAGAAAAAGTAGAGGGATTTCAGAATGAAGAAGAAACCAAAAGCTAAACAAAATGCACCGCGTCATGAAGAATGGACTGTGAGAGAACATACAGAAGTACTCGAGTTTTTATTCAAAGTCATGCCGTCAAAAAGCCGTAATGCTGTTAAAGGTATTTTAAAACGCGGCCAGATTGTAGTTAACGACAAACCGACAACTCAGTTTGATGACAAATTGAAACCGGGAGATCATGTTCAAATACGTGCACGTGTGGCTTCGGCTTCCATAAAATTAAAAGGTGTGACAATACTTCACGAAGATGATGATGTCATTGTGATTGATAAAGAAAGCGGACTGCTTTCAATGGGCTCGAAGCAGGAGCGGCAGATGACGGCTTACAAACAGCTGATGGACTACGTCCAGAGTATTCATCCGAAGAACCGTGTGTTTATCGTCCATCGACTGGACCGCGATACTTCGGGCGTAATGATTTTTGCGCGCAGTAAAATTGTTCAGCAGAAGCTGCAGAAGTCATGGACGGAAGCCGTGCAGGAACGTTCATATGTTGCACTGGTTGAAGGTATTGTTCAAAAAGGCGGCACGATTACATCATGGCTGACAGAGGACAAGACATTCATGATGCATTCAAGTCCAAAGCCGAATAACGGACAGAAGGCAATTACACACTACAAAGTGCTGAAATCGAACCGCAGATTCTCGTTATTAAAAGTTAGTCTGGAAACCGGCCGTAAAAACCAGATACGTGTGCATATGCAGGAACTTGGTCATCCAATCGTCGGAGATAAGAAATACGGTTCAGAAATTAATGCGATTAACAGACTTGGACTTCATGCGAATGTAATTAAATTTACTCATCCGACTAGTGGTAAAGTCATGCGCTTTGAATCTGAAACACCATCATCATTTACTAGAGGATTTTAAGTAGAAAACGGGGTGGAGTATGCAAATTTTCAGAGTGCACGAAAATCATAAGATAAGTGCGCAATTTTTAGATAATCGACGGCTGTCTAAACAGGTGCTGGAAATGTATCAAATTATCCAGGTCTGTCTTGGAGAAATGAAAATTATTGAAACGAATACCCGTTATCTTACTCATCCGATTGTGAAGTCTATTTATAATGAAGGATACCCTTATATACTAGATGCACATGCTTTGCTTAAAGAGCTGGATGAGGAGCATCAACGGCGTGGAGGGAAGCGCTCAATTGAATTCAGGAAGGATTTGTCTGCACTCAGTGAGATTGTTGAGGCGCACAAGATTAAGTTTAATCCCGAGCAAATTCCGCCTTTCTTCGTTTACGGTGATGAAAAGTTATACGGTGAAGCAGTTTACGGACGTTATGAACAATTATTATTTGATAAATGGCGGCTGGATAAAATATCACCGCGCTGCAATATAAAATGAAATCAGGCTCAGACTTTTTAAAAAAGTCTGAGCCTGATTATTTTTATCTGAAATATTTTTTATCAGCGCGGGATTTGAATGCTGTATTTCAGTCATGTTGGCAATATAAGTTTATAGTAGACAAAAACAGGGAATTATTTATGTAAAAATACACTAATGAAGGAGTTAAAACGCATTCATGTCCTGGAGATGTTTAATTTTACCATTATCCATGTTAGCATTATTAGTTGTTTAGAGCATATTTAACTATGCATCCCTTTGTCGTGCGATTCTATTCGCAATGAACCTATGTCCTGAAGTATTATTCAGACATTGTCTAACGTCACCGTTTTTATTTCATTTTTTTCTGGAGTGCACATGCACCTTCCATCTTTTTTCTCACAAAAAAGTAAAGTGTTAAAGAATCACCGATTATCTTATATAGAGACCTCTCTTTTATTTAGTGTGTCTTTATATGAGACATCACAATTTAATAAGGAGGATATTTCATGAGAAACAGAAAATCAACAGTAACCCCTGTATTCTATATTTCACTTGCTGTCGCATTTGTATTTATTTTATGGGGCGCGTTTTTCCCGGCGAATCTGGAAACTATTTTAGGTTATATTAACAATTTTATTTCTAATGAACTCGGCTGGGTATATATGCTCGCAATGACGGGCTTTGTAATTTTTGCACTTTATCTTGTTATCAGTCCTTACGGTAAGATTCGTTTAGGTAAACAGGATGAAAAACCTCAGTACAGCTATTTCACATGGTTCTCGTTCCTGTTCACAGCAGGTATGGGTGTCGGACTTGTATTTTACGGTGTAAATGAACCGCTGACACATTTCCACAACCCGCCGATTACAGAAGGCGGCACGGCACTTGCTCAGCAGGAAGCACTACAATATACATTATTTCACTGGGGACTTCACCCATGGGCAGTATATGCAGTAGTTGGACTGGCACTGGCATATTTCAACTTCAGACACAACGCACCGCTGCTAATGAGTTCAGCACTATCACCATTAATCGGTGAAAGATCAAAAGGCTGGATGGGTACAACAGTTGACGTTATAGCAGTATTCGGTACAATTTTTGGTATTGCAACGTCGCTGGGTCTCGGTGCCACACAGATTACAGCAGGACTCAGCTACAGCTTTGACGCGATAGAAAATAATCTGCTGACACAGATGATAGTAGTTATTATTATTACAATTGCATTTATCGCATCAGCAGCGACAGGGGTTAACAAAGGTATCCGTTACTTAAGTATGGGTAACGTTGTTATTGCGATTGCATTAATGATTTTCGTATTTGTATTTGGTTCTTCAGTATTAATGATTGAATCATTTATGACGAATACCGGAAACTATCTGCAAAACTTAGTTAGTATGACATTTAACATGAACTCATTTGTTGGTGACAGAGGATTCCTGAACGACTGGACATTATTCTACTGGGCTTGGTGGATTGGCTGGGCTGCATTCGTCGGAAGCTTTATTGCACGTGTTTCACGAGGCAGAACAATCCGTGAATTCATCATCGGTGTAATGGGTGTTCCAGTATTATTCAGTGCAATCTGGTTCGCAATTTTTGGTGTTGCAGGTATTGAAGCAGATAACCTTCTTGGCGGCGGACTGTACAGTCTGATAGAAACCCAAGGTAATGAAGTTGCATTATTCGCATTCCTTGAAAACTATCCGGCAGCACCCCTAATTATGGGTATTGCGATATTACTGATTGCATCATTCTTTGTAACATCAGCGGACAGCGGTACTTTCGTACTGAGCATGCTGACAACAGGCGGTTCACTGAATCCTCCGCTTAAAGTTAAATTAATCTGGGGCGGTATCTTAGCTGGTACAGCAATGGTATTACTTGCTTCCGGTGGTTTAACAGCGCTTGAAATGGCAATGCTGATTGCGGCATTCCCGTTCACCTTTATCGTGATTATGCTCGCAATATCACTGTACAAAGCATTGCGCAGTGAACACGGCATTATTCAGCTTGAGAAACAGCAGCTGATTTTTGAATCAAGTTACAGAGAAGATACACAAAAAGAACTGGAAGAAAAACGCGAGGCGTTTGAAGAAACACTTCCGGATGAACAGCCGCCTGAAGTTGAAGCGGAAAGTAATGAACAAGATAAATAGAATAACTGTATAAAAGGATGCCGGACTTGCCGGCATCCTTTTTTTAATGATTACTTACCGGTGAAAACGGGCAAATACATGTATACGAATTTTTAGGAGGATATTGTTTTGAGAAAAGCAGCAGAAATTGAAATAACACCTCTGAAGCATTCCGATGACGGCATGATACCAAATCATCCATATTATCCTTTGCTGCATTATAAAAATGTGATGGAAGAACAGGACGATATAGAAAAAATATTAAGTGATAATAACTGGCGTGGTATATGGAAAGGCGGCGTGGCATCTTTTCATCATTACCACAGCATCACGCATGAAGTAATTGTTGTAGACAGCGGCAGTGCCACACTGCATCTCGGCGGTGAAGAAGGTACGAAAGTTACAGTCGAAACAGGAGATGTCGCCGTTATCCCTGCAGGATTCGGTCATAAGAAAATTGACAGCAGTTCGGACTTTGCAGTGTACGGTGCGTATCCGGACGGCAAAGAATATGATTTCTGCTACGGTAAAAAGGAAGAACGCGAAGAAAAACTTAAAAATATAAGAAATGTGCCAATGCCTGAAAACGATCCGGTATTTGGTGCTGACGGTCCTTTATTTGAATACTGGAAAGACTTATAGATTATCTGAAATATAAAGAGGAGTGTAATGAACATGGGGATATTTGATTTTCTGAAACAGGATGACGACAACAATGAAGCAGACGATAAGTCGCTGGAGCCTTATACGGAATTGTCGACGGGTCTCGATGACTATCAAAACCCCACATGGGGACAGGTCGAAAGTGCAGTAAAAGATGTCACAGAAGAGGAAGACAGCTTTGCGACACTGGCATTTCACAATAGAGGACTCGAAGTAGATACTCTGCAGTGTATTAAATTTGAAGAAGGTTACACTATAGAAGCATTGCCGGCACAGGAATCCGAAAACTTTGGTATGATTTACCACCTCGACGGATTAAGTTATGAAGAAACTGTAAAACGATTTGAAGAGTTTTATGAAACTCAGAAGGTTTCAGGATATAAAAATTTCTCCAAAGACAGCTTTGAATAAAAAAGACGGAAGCAGCAATGTGCTTCCGTCTTTTTATGTGTGATTTATACGATACCCTGAATTCTTAAAATGATTTCAGCAATAATCGCTGAACCCAAGTATGTACCGAGCAGTATAAACAGGTTAACTTCGGATGGCTATTTTTATTTAAAGTTTGAATAATGCCAAATTATAGGCTTAATCATTTACTAAGTCAAAATAATCTGAAAATAAATTTGGGATACAAATCTTTATTCCTACTAAAATACTATGTATAATGATGTTAATTTAAAAATGGAGGAAAACTAATGAAGAGATATCTAATTTTATTGACCGCAGTCTTATTGAGCCTGCTTGCAGCTTGCACTGATGACAGCGAAACAGATGAAGATGCTGCAGATAATCAGGAAAGTACTGCGTCGGATATAAGCATGAGCTTGCTTGCAACGCCAAATTCGATGGATCCCCATGCAGCGAATGATCAGCCATCTAACCATGTAAATGTAAATATCTATGAAAGACTGGTAGAATTTACGCCGGATCTTGAAATTGTACCGGGTCTCGCTGAGTCTTACGAACAGCTTGACGATAACACCTGGGAATTCTCTTTGAGAGAAGGAATAGAATTTCATGATGGTGAAGCATTTAATGCAGAAGCAGTAAAAACGAACCTTGACCGGGTGAGAGATGAAGAAGTTGGTTCGCCGGTAGCTTTTTTATTTGAGCTTATCGATGAAGTTGAAGTGATTGATGAATTTACAATACATATTAAAACCAAAAGTCCATTTGCTGCTTTACCGTCTCACCTGGCACATCCAGCGGGCGGAATGATCAGTCCGGCAGTAATTGAAGAAGACTATACAGAGGAAGAGTTATTAACAGCAGTACACAAAGAACCAATTGGGACAGGGCCTTTCCAGTTTGAAGAGATTTCTGAGGGAGAATATGTCACTCTGGTTAGAAATGAAAATTATTGGGGAGAGCCGGCTCAGGCAGCATCATTTACATTTAATGCTGTACCTGAAGATGCAACGAGAATTGCTGAATTAACCACAGGAAATGCAGATTTAATTTATCCATTAGATCCGAATGATTTTACACAGGTTAGTCAGCAGGAAGGCACGATGGTAAATGAAACAGAAAGTGTTCGTATGGAGTACGTTGGCTTCAATACAGAAAAAGAGCCATTTAACGATCCAGCGCTCAGACAGGCAATTGCTCACGCAGTAAATAAAGAAGAGATTATTAATATTATGCTTGAAGGAAAGGCAGTTGTGGCGGATACACCGTTGAGTGCAGCTGTAAACGGACATAGCGATAATATTGAAACAGTTGAATATGACCCGGATACAGCGAGAGAAATATTGGCAGACAACGGTTATGAAGATGGTTTCACAGCAGAAATTACTGTGCAGGATAGAACAGCGGCGGATATTGCGACCTATCTGCAGGAGGAGTTAAAAGAATTAAATATTGAATTGGAGATTTATCAAATTGATCCGGGAGCATTCCTGGATTACGTCGGCAATGGAGAACATGACATGTTTATAGGCGGCTGGGGAACTGTAACACTTGATGCAGATTACGGATTATTCCCCTTGTTCCATTCATCTAATATTGGGACATCAGGCAACCGGACTCATTTTTCTAATGATGAAGTAGATACATTATTAAGCAATGCGCGTTCAGAAATAGATGAAGAACGCCGTCTGGAATTATATGAAGAGGCACAGCAGATTATTATAGATGAAGCGCCTTTAATACCGCTTTATCATCCATACCTATTAGTTGGAATGAGCGATGAAGTGAAAGGTTATGCACAACATCCAGCAAGTTTCCATTTTTTAAAAGAAGTGAATAAATAGAAAAACACCGAGGATAATATCCTCGGTGTTTTTAAAACTGTTATAACCTCAGACTCTCAATCATTTTTGTTTCTGCCTGCCCGCTCCCAATAATGTATCTGATAATGAACTGAGCCGCGAGTGTAATGTGTTTATTAGAATAAGGCAGTTTTTCTGAGTGGTCCAGCAGTTTATCGTACAGCTCATTAATCGTAAATTGTTTCATGAGTAACAAATTGCGATATTTCTCAATCGTGTAGTTATCGATATTAAAAAAAGAGTCTTGTTTCATACGAGCTTCAGGCTGCAGGTATCTCTGGATGGACTGCAATACAATCAGTATCGTGAACAGATTCAAGTGGCGCAGGCTGTTTTCAATATCGTTCAATTCAGTGCTGTAGTATTCCGCCAGCAGATGATGACATTTCACCACATCATATTTATTAGATTTATCTATACCGGCAGCAATTTTCTCTTCATGCAGTGCAATAATAATTTCAGAGTTGCTCATATCCGGATGTTTAAGATAAAAAGCGTAAGCTTCCTGAATAGTAACAGGGCCGTGAAGACTGATATAATTTATAAAAACAGTGTCATGAAGAAAAGTTTCAAGTGAATCATCGGCAACGTAAACACCTTCTAAATCAAGCTCAGTTAAATCAATAAATGCCTGATGCTCTTTGGCACGTTCAATTAACTCCTGCTTCGATCCGGAGACCTTAATGCCGGATTTTTTAAGTAAATTTTTTATAACAGGGACTGTAAATTTAGTCAGGGTGAAAAAAAGATCATGGGACTTTGCAACAGAGCCTGTTTCAATCAGTTGATTTAACAGCTGTTCTGGACTGCGGTTATATTCGGCTGTCCAAAAATTATGCTGCATTGCTTCCTGTTCGGTTTTGCCGTTTACATAATGCAGAAAGAGCACTTCAACAGCATCCAGATTCATTATTATCACATCCTGTACAAACGTACGTTCGTATTTTATTATAAATGAATGAGAGAAAGATGTCAGTTATTTACTATTTTAAAGAGGAGAAGAACAATGGCCGAGCATAAAATTTATAAAATGAGTTTCAGTACAGTGTACCCGCTTTACATTAAAAAAGTTGAACGAAAAGGCAGAACGAAAGAAGAAGTGGATGAAATTATTCTTTGGCTGACGGGCTATTCACAGAGAGAGATGGAAGAACAGATTAAAAAAGAAGTAAACTTCGAAGAGTTCTTTGAACAGGCACCTGCACTGAATCCGGCAAGAAGAGAAGTAAAAGGTGTGATCTGCGGAATCAGAGTCGAAGAGATAGAAGAGCCGATGATGCAGGAAATCCGCTATATGGATAAGCTGATTGATGAACTGGCTAAGGGTAAGAAAATGGAGAAGATTTTAAGAACAGAGCAGTAGTATTGAGATAAGACAATCTGCATGTTATATTATAAAGCGTAATAATTACGATTTATAATATAAGGAGAGTTGATATGGCAAAAAAATCAAAAGTAGCAAAAGAGTTAAAGCGGCAGGAAATGGTGGAACGATACAAAGATCTTAGAGCGGAAATGAAAGCAAACGGTGATTACGAAGGATTAAGACAATTACCGAGAGATTCATCGCCAACAAGATTAACTAATAGATGCCAGCTGACAGGTCGCCCGAGAGGCGTCATCAGAGACTTCGGTCTGTCGCGAATTAAGTTCAGAGAACTTGCACATAAAGGACAGATCCCTGGTGTGAAAAAAGCGAGCTGGTAAAATAAAAAAGCTGTATGAACTGGAATAATATCCGGTTTATGCAGCTTTTTTTATTTTGTTTTTCTTTAAAGAGTGAAAAAAATGATTTTAATGAAATATAATATTAGAATAATTGTAAGGACTAATCAAAGGGGGACAATTCTCATATGGCAACTGCAGCATTGAAAAAACGCGTTCAGGAATTCCTGAACGGAGATAAGGGATTATATATTAATGGAAATTATGTTCCGTCAGCGAGCGGAAAGACATTTGATGTATTCAATCCGGCAACGGAAGAGTTTATAGCCAAAGTATCAGAAGCTGATGAGTCTGATATCGATAAAGCAGTACAGGCTGCAAGAGAAGCATTTGATAATGGTGAATGGACACAGATGGAAGCGGCAGAACGCTCACATATTATTTATAAACTTGCGGATCTGATGGAAGAACATCGTGAAGAACTGGCACAGCTGGAGGCACTCGATAATGGGAAACCTTATATGCAGGCGCTGGAAGATGATGTCGACGGTACGATTCAGCATTTCAGATACTATTCCGGATGGGCAACTAAAATTACAGGTCAGACAACAAATGCACTGAATGATTACCTCACATACACTGTGCATGAACCTGTAGGTGTTGTCGGACAGATTATTCCATGGAACTACCCGCTTGCAATGGCAGGGTGGAAACTAGGTGCAGCACTGGCTGCCGGCTGTACTGTTGTAATTAAACCGGCTGAGGAAACACCACTGTCGTTATTATATGCAGCCAAATTATTTAAAGAAGCAGGATTCCCTGACGGTGTTGTCAATGTTGTACCCGGGACAGGAAGTGTTGCAGGCAACTCAATTGTGACGCATAAAGACATCGATAAAGTAGCATTTACGGGATCTACTGAGACCGGCCGCTTAATTATGAAAACTGCTGCAGACGACATTAAGAGTGTAACGCTTGAACTTGGCGGGAAATCACCGGCAGTAGTTCTGGAAGATGCGGATCTTAATGCAGCACTTGACGGCATGTTTGACGGGACGATGTATAATTCCGGTCAAAACTGCAGTGCAACAACACGCATTTATGTACAACGTAAAATTTACGACGATGTACTGACAGCATTAAAAGAAAAAGCCGAAAAGGCAGTTGTTGGACCGGGACTTGATGAAAGTACTGAGTATGGACCGTTAGTGTCAGAAAAACAATTAAATACTGTTCTCGGCTACATTGAAAAAGGTGAAGAAGAAGGTGCCAGATTACTCACCGGCGGCTCAAGAAAAGGCGACAAGGGTTATTTTGTTGAACCGACAATTTTCGCTGATGTAAAAGACGACATGACGATTGCGAGAGAAGAAATATTCGGACCTGTAATGTCAGTACTTGTTTTCGATGAAATTGATGAAGTAATCAAACGTGCGAACGACAGCGACTATGGTCTCGCTGCAAGTGTATGGACGGAAAGTATTAAGAAAGGTCATCACATCGCAGGCAAACTGAAAGCCGGAACGGTATGGATCAATGACGTTGGTCTTGAAATGGAAACTATGCCATTTGGCGGGTATAAAAAATCCGGTATAGGAAGAGAAATGGGCGGGGAATACGGTATTTCCAACTATATCGAAGTGAAAAGTGTTTTTGTAAATCATAAAATAGATTAATTTCATCACATAAGAACAGGGGATTATAAAATGAAAATTTATTTAGCAAGTCCATTTTTTGACGAAGAACAGGTTGAACGTGTAAAACGCGTGGAGAAAGCTCTGGCAGATAACCCAACAGTAACGGAAGTTTTCTCTCCGCGTCTGCAGCAGGTTGAGCACCTGGAACATGGTTCTGATGAGTGGCGCGATTTTGTATATAACAACGACATTAAATATATTGAGTGGTGTGACGCTGTCGTTGCCGTTCATGACTATGTGGGAGAACACGTTGACCCCGGTACTGGTTTTGAAATCGGCTATGGCAAGGCATTGAATAAATTTATTGTTCTCTATCAGGAAAAAGATCCT
This sequence comes from Jeotgalicoccus coquinae, assembly GCF_014207425.1. Taxonomy (GTDB): domain Bacteria; phylum Bacillota; class Bacilli; order Staphylococcales; family Salinicoccaceae; genus Jeotgalicoccus; species Jeotgalicoccus coquinae. The sequence continues at coordinate 397,799 of NZ_JACHFF010000002.1, forward strand.
GTAACGGAAGCGCCGGTTAACCTGATGCTGACGGATTCGCTGGATGTGTATATTCAGGATATCGATAAACTTGCGAAATATGATTTTAATGAAAAGAAGAGAAAGAGATTCGAAAACTACAGCTTTGCGCCTATAGCCAAAGAAAAATAAAGTTTTTACAGCATATTTTCAGAATATGCTGTTTTTTTATGTTATAACAGACTGTAAAGTGAAATTGCCGATGGAAAGTTACCACAGCATATAAAAATACATAAAGCAGGTGGCAGAGATGTCTTTTGATAACCATATCGCAACGTTGAAATACGCTTTTCCGAAAACCATTCCGATTCTTGCAGGGTTTTCATTCCTCGGAATTGCTTACGGAATTTACATGAACTCGCTTGGTTTTGGACCGTGGTATGCAATTTTAATGAGTATATTTATTTTTGCAGGCTCGATGGAGTTTGTAGCCGGCAGCATGCTGCTCGGTGCATTTAACCCGCTCAGTGCATTTCTGCTGACGCTGATGATTAATGCGAGGCATCTGTTCTATGGAATATCCATGCTCGATCAGTTCAGGGGTGTGGGAAAGAAAAAGTATTATTTAATATACGGAATGTGTGATGAGACTTTCGTTATTAACAGTACTGAAAAAGCACCGGCTCACATTAATTCAGGATGGTTTATGTTTTACGTTACCGTGCTGAACCAGCTGTACTGGGTAGGCGGTACAACGATAGGAAGTCTGTTCGGCTCTGCCGTAACGTTTAATACAGAAGGACTGGAATTTGTAATGACCGCGCTGTTTGTCGTGATTTTTCTGGATCAGTGGATGAAGGAAAGATACCACGTCAGTTCAATTATCGGTATTGCGGCATCTGTATTAAGCCTTGCTATCTTTGGCCCTGGGAACTTTATCATCCCGGCGATGGTACTGATTTTAATTGCACTGACGCTGATTAGAAAGACGATGGCCAAAAGAGAGGTGATCTCGTAATGACACTAACTCAGCAAATAATTATTATTGCGTGTGTTGTACTGGGGACACTGACGACAAGATTTCTGCCGTTTTTAGTATTCAGCAGCGATAAAGAAACGCCGCAATACATAAAATATTTGGGATATATGCTCCCGCCGGCCGTATTCGGTCTTCTCGTAGTCTATTCATTACGAGAAGTGGAAGTTACAACAATCAGCGGCTTCCTGCCGGAACTGCTCGCAGTCGGACTGATTATTATTCTGCATTACTGGAAAAAGAGTATGCTGCTGTCGATTGCAGGCGGCACGATTTTCTATATGATTTTAGTGCAGATGGTGTTTTAGATAGATGGTATAACAAGTTAAAAATATCCTTCACTCTATTAATTAGAATGAAGGATGTTTTTTATAAGTTTTTATACAAATCTTTTCGTCTGCTTTTAAAAATAGGAATATCAGTACGGACCTGATCAATATAATCCAGATCAATCTCGGCGGTGACGACTTCCTCAGTGTCTTTCTCCGCTTCAGCCAGAATTTCTCCAAATGGATTGATTATCATTGAACGGCCTGCGAATTCAGTACCGTTACTCTGTGTGCCGACAGTGTTACTGGCAACGATATAACACTGATTTTCAATCGCTCTTGCTTTAAGCAGTGTCACCCAGTGCTCTGTCCGTTCAATTGGCCATTCTGCAACGACGAATATAATTTTTGCGCCTGATAAAGACAAGTCCCTGAACAGTTCAGGGAATCTTAAATCGTAACAGATGGCCAGGCCAACTGTTTCACCGTTAATTTCAAATCCTTCAGCAGATTTGTCGCCACTTTCCAGAAATTCGGGCTCATTCAGCATCGGTACAAGGTGCATCTTGGAGTATTCGTAAATCAATTCGCCATTATTATCCATTGTAAAAGCAGTGTTATAGACACCGCTGTCTCCGTACGTATTCGGAACTGATCCGGCAACAACTGTTACATTATTATCTGCAGCCAGCTTGGCAATAAATGATTTTACCGGCTCAAGATGGTCAGCTGCGTAGTCTTTTATATTTTCGAGATCATAACCTGAAGTCCACATTTCGGGCAGGACGACAACATCTGTGCTGCTTAAATCAGTTTCAGAGAACATGTTTTCCACTTTGTTTAAATTGGCTTCTGTATCGCTGTCGATGACTTGAAATTGAAAGATTTGAATTTTCATCTTTGCACTCCTTTTATCGTTTAGAAATTTAACTCCACAGTATACGTCTAAAAACTGTATGTAAAGAAAAGCATTTCTTACCTTGCAAAATACATAGTGAGATAGTATGATTTGATTTATATTTAATATCTGAAAATTCAACCAATACAATGGAGGATTAATATGACTAACGAAAACTGGAATTTAGAAACTTTAACGATACATGCAGGGCAAACGGTAGATGATTCAAAATCACGCGCGGTGCCTATTACACAGACGACGAGCTACGTGTTCGATGACACGCAGCATGCTCAGGATTTATTTTCTTTGGCGAAACCCGGAAATATTTATACGCGTATCATGAACCCGACACAGAATGTTTTTGAAGAGCGTATTACGGCACTTGAAGGCGGTGTGGGCGCTTTAGCTACGTCTTCCGGCCAGGCAGCGATTCATTTATCACTCTTAAATATTGTAGAAACAGGTTATGAAATTGTTGCATCTGCGAACCTGTACGGCGGTACATACAACCTGTTAAATGTAACGTTTAAGAAAATGGGAATTAAAGTTCATTTCGTCGATCCTTCGGATCCTGAAAATTTCAGAGCGGCAATTAATGATAAAACACGTGCGGTCTTTGCAGAAACAATTGGAAACCCGCGTATCGATGTTTTAGATATTGAAGCGGTAGCGGAAATTGCCCACAGTAACGACCTGCCTCTTATTGTCGACAGCACATTCGCCACACCTTATTTGCTCCGTCCGTTTGAGCACGGAGCAGATATTATCGTGCATTCAGCAACTAAATTTATCGGCGGTCACGGTACTTCAATCGGAGGTGTCATCGTCGACAGCGGTAAATTCAACTGGGACAACGGCAAGTTCCCCGGATTAGTTGAACCGGATGAAAGCTACCACGGTGTGTCTTATGTAAATGACATCGGACCTGCAGCGTATATTACTAAAGCACGCGTTCAGCTGCTGCGTGACCTGGGTTCTGCAGTATCACCATTTAACGTTCAGCAGTTCCTTCTCGGGCTTGAAACGCTGCATCTCCGCATGGAGCGTCATTCAGAAAATGCGCAAAAAGTAGCGGAGTATTTAGAACAGCATTCTAAAGTGAAATGGGTAAATTATCCCGGACTTGAGAGTAATAAGTATCATAATCTCGGCAAGAAATATCTGCCGAAAGGACAAGGCGCAATTCTGACATTCGGTATCGAGGGTTCAGTGGAAGAGATTGCGAAATTCGTCGACGGACTTGGACTGTTTTCACATGTGGCGAACGTCGGGGATTCGAAATCATTAGTGATTCACCCTGCATCGACAACACACCAGCAGTTATCTGCAGAAGAACAAATTGCATCAGGTGTGCTTCCGGAATTAGTACGTCTGTCAATTGGTACAGAAAACATCGATGATATTATCGGTGACCTGGAACAGGGATTAAAAGAAGTCTAAAAAGTAATCCTGCTGAAACCGTGAGAGGATATCTCACGGTTTTTTTAATTAAATACAGAAACGGCCGATCGCCTGTCAAAAACAGGGTATAAGAATTAGGAATCTAAAATTTGGAGGTATGGTGCATGAACGTAAACAGCTGGTCTAAAAATCTTGTGTCGGGTTACTGGCCAAAGCGCGAACCTAATTCCCATAAAGGCAGTCACGGCAAAGTCGGTATTATCGCAGGCAGTGAAACGATGCCTGGAGCAGCAGCACTTTGTGCTGCTGCAGCGGTCGAAAGCGGAGCGGGTTTAACGACGGTTAATACACTGCGGTCAGTCATTCCGATTGTTGCAGGACATGTACCGGAAGCTACTTTTTATTACAGAGATGATAATTTGAACGGGTTTCTGGAAGGTAAAGATGCAGTCGCAGCCGGTCCGGGTCTCGGACGTTTATCGGATGATATTATCGAGGACTTAATTACAAATTTTAATGGACCGCTGGTGATTGATGCGGACGGATTATACAAACTCGGAAGTCATGAGGATTTAATCAGAAAACGGACAGCACCGTTAATCATTACACCGCACGCGGGCGAAATGGCACGCATTATTAATAAAGATATCGAATACGTTAACAGTAATCGTTATGAAACAGCTGCGAAACTTGCGGCAGATTACGGTATATATGTCGTGCTGAAAGGGCCGGAAACAATCGTTGCAGAGCCGGAAGGCGGATTGTGGATCAATCATACCGGCAACTCAGGTCTCGCTAAAGGCGGCACCGGGGATGTGCTGACAGGAATGATGCTCGCATTTATTGCGCAGGGGACAGACATTCAGCCTGCTGTATCGAATGCAGTATATCTGCACGGCTATGCAGCGGATTATTTAATCGAACAGGGTGTGGCAATCGAAACCGTGACTGGATCAAAAGTAATCAATGTTTTAAGCGAATCGTTTCAGGCAGCATTAACTTAAAATCTTTAAATCATTGTGGGCAGGGTAGCTGAGTAACAGAATAAATAATAAAGGAGATTTACACTCATGAAAGATAATATTTACGGAAACATTCCATGTTTTTTAGGCGCAGAAAACCTTGTTAAAAAAGGTGAGTACGATACAGATGTCATTTTCTACGGTGCACCTTTCGAAGGGGAAAGCACGTGGGGAGATTATACTGGCGTGGAACTCGGACCGAAGCAGATCCGTTCATCGTCAGCACGCTACAGCGGTTATCTGCCGGAACTCGACCACGTTGATGTGACGGAACATCTGACGTTCGGCGATGCAGGGGATGTGCCGTTTGTGGCACATGATAATGCACAGTCATACCAGAACATCGAAGATTTCTCTGCTGAATTATGGAAAACTGGTAAGTTTCTCGTCGGATTCGGCGGCGAGCACGGTGTGACGTATCCGATACTTAAGTCGCTGGCTGACAGCGGCAAGACAGTCGGCATTATACATCTTGATGCACATTACGATAACATGCCTGATTACGAAGGCGAAAAATATGCCCGCAATACGCCGTTTATGCGCTTATACGAAACAGAAGGAATTCGCAATGAATCGATTATTCATACGGGAATTCACGGACCGCGAAACAAACCTGACACAGGTCGCTACGCCAAGGAAAACGGTGCAGTAACGATTACGATAAACGACATCCGCGAAGCGAAAGATTTACGTGCCTATGCGAAAGAGATTTACGATATGGCGGCAAAAGATGTCGACGTTGTTTACTTATCCATCTGCAGTGATGTGCTGGATTTTGCATATAATCCGGGCGGTCCTGTAGACGGCAACGGTTTAACTTCATATGAATTACTTACATTAATACATGAATTCGGAAAGTACGGTCTGGCTGGTATGGACTACGTGGAAGTGTATCCGATGATGGATGCCAATCAGAATTCAGCTCACTTTGTCAGTTACGCAGTGCTCTATGTACTCGCCGGTCACTTAAAACACTTAGGTAAAATCTGATTAGACAGGGGATGCGATCTCAATGAACAGATTTAAGGAAATATTGAAAGCACTTGGACCCGGTATGGTCATCACCGCTTCATTCATCGGACCGGGAACAGTAACAACAATGACACGCGCCGGTGCCGGCTTCGGTTACAGTTTATTATGGGCGGTATTATTTTCTATCATTGCAACAATTGTACTGCAGGAAATGATTATCCGGCTGGCACTGGTCACAAGACGGGGCCTTGGTGAAGCGATTTACGATTTATTTAACAATACACTTGGAAAGTTTCTTGTCGTGTGGATTTCGATGCTCGCAGTGGCAATAGGCTGTGCGGCATACATGAGCGGTGACCTGCTCGGTACGTCACTTGGTCTCGGCTATCTGCTTGGTATACCGACAAATATACTTGCACCGATTGTGGGTGTCATCATATTAACGATTGGCATACTTGGAAGTTACAAAGTTGTAGAGAAAATTATGCTCGGCTTAATGGTTATTATGGGTGTGACGTTTATTACGACGATGTTCCTCGTTAAGCCGGATTGGAGTGAAGTATTCGGCGGTGCAGTCATACCTTCGATTCCGGATGGTTCGATTATTATGGTGATCGCACTGATCGGTACGACGGTTGTACCGTATAACTTCTTCCTTCATGCAACAGCTGTACACGAACGTTTCGACGGATTGAGAGATTTAGCACTGGCACGCTGGGATACAATTATTTCGATTACAATCGGGGGGATTATCTCAGCTGCGATTCTGATTTCTGCCGGTGCACTGATTTATGGTCAGGAAGTCGATAACGTCGTTGCACTTGCAGGGCCGCTTGTACCGATACTTGGTGATGTATGGGCACCGATCTTTATCAGTATAGGTTTGTTTGCCGCAGGTTTCTCTTCTGCACTGGCATCACCGATGGGTGCGGCGGCAACGGTCAGCTCTTTCTTTAAATGGGAGGGCGGCATGAAGAACACGAAATTCAAAATGATTTTCGGACTGGTTATACTGATAGGTGTAATAACATCGGCAATCGGCTTTGAACCGCTTGAAGTGATTCTTCTTGCCCAGGCATTGAACGGTGTTATTCTGCCGCTGATTGCGATTCTGATTTACATTATTGTTAACAAAAAAGGGCTTATGGGGAAACATAAAAACGGCCCGATTCTAAACATTGTCGGATTTTTAGTAGTGGCTGTCGTTTCATTCCTGGGAATTTACAGTATGATCGATGCAGTCACGGCATTTTTCGGATAAATAGTTAGTCAATGGCCCCGTAAAGGGGCTATTGTCATTAAATTGCTTTCATCCGCCGGCATGACTTAAGATGAATAGAAATACATAAAAAACAGGGGGAGAAATATTTATGAATATTGGATTAGTTGGTTCTGGGGCAATCGGTCAGTATTTATTAAAGAACATTAACGGCAGCAGCAATGGTGACTTAAATATAACAAGCGTATTCGTGCGGAATTATGATAAGTACAAACATCTTGAAAAAGAGTATAATGTGGAACTCTTCACAGATTTAAACGAATTTCTCGCAGCAGATACGGATATTATCGTAGAAGCAGCGAATGTAGAGACGGTTAAGGCACTGCTGCCGGAAATCATTAAGGAAAAAGATACAATGCTCATCAGTATAGGGGCATTGGCCGATGAAGCACTGCTTAAAACCGTGTCGGGTGAAAATAACAAAACACTCCACCTGCCGTCAGGCGGTATCGGCGGAATGGATCTGGTGCAGAATGCGAGAGCACTAGGCAACCTGGACACTGTAACATTAACGACGCGCAAACCCGCACCTTCACTTATTGATGAGCCGGTTGATGCTGAAACAGTAGTCTTTGAAGGAAAAGCAAAAGATGCCATCGATAAATTCCCGAAAAACATGAATATCTCGATTATTTTATCGCTTGCAGGAGTCGGTATTGATAAGACAAACGTTGTACTGATCGCAGATCCGAAAGCAGAATTAAATAAACATACGATTAATATCTCGGGCAGTTTTGGTGATGCGGAGTTCACAATCAGCAGCAATCCGCTGCCGGAAAACCCGAAAACAAGTTCACTTGCAGCATTAAGTGTGTACGCAACGCTTGAGAGACTGGCTGAAAACGTTAAAATCGGCTGATAACATGACAAATGTCATGTGAATTTACTGACAGTTTAGTCTATATGCCAATCTCTTTATCATTCATAATTAAATACGAATAGATATGGAAAAGAGGAAAGCATATGACTAAAGAAAAACAGGCGGCGCTGAGAAAAAGTGTAATGCCCTATGCAAAATCACAAACTAAGACGAGTGTCATACAGCTGCTGAACACGATATTGCCGTTCTTTATACTATGGTTTTTAGCTTATCAGTCACTAAGTGTTTCATTCTGGCTGAGCTTGCCATTTTCAATACTGGCAGCAGGATTTATGATTCGTTCATTCATTATTTTCCATGACTGCACGCACGGATCATTCTTTAAAAACAAAAAATTAAATAATTTCTTTGGGAATGTAACCGGAGTTATTACACATTTCGCATATGAAAAATGGAAAAAAGAACATGCGATTCACCACGCAACAAGCGGTAACTTAGATAAACGCGGTGTTGGTGATATTTGGGTTATGACAGTGAAAGAATATGAAGAAGCGAGCAAATGGGAAAGATTCCAGTACCGCTTATACCGTAATCCGGTTATTTTATTCGGTTTCGGTCCGCTTTACTTATTCTTAATTGCAAACCGTGTTAACCGTAAAGCAGCGAAACGCCAGGAACGTATTAACACGCACGTTCTTACATTAATCATTGTGGCGATTTACTTACTTATCGGCTTTACTTTAGGCTGGCACGTACTGCTGATGGTACAGCTGCCGATTATTTACATCGCAGGTATGGCCGGAATCTGGTTATTCTACGTTCAACATCAGTTTGAAGATTCATACTTTGAAAATGAATCAGAATGGGATTTCGTAAAAGCTGCGGTAGACGGCAGTTCTTACTACAAACTTCCAGCCTGGCTTGAATGGATGACAGGCAGTATCGGTTACCACCACGTGCATCACTTAGCACCGCGTGTACCGAACTATCATTTAGAAGAAGCACATGAAAACACGCCGCCTCTTCATCAGGCGACGACAATTACTTTAAAAACAAGTTTGGAATCGATAAAGTTCCGTCTTTACGACGAAGAGAACAATACGTTCATTACGTTTAAAAAGATGAAGGAACGTCTTGCAGGTAAGACTGCAGAGAATACTACTGCATAATAAGAAATATCAGCATCCTCCTATGTAAAATAGGGGGATGTTTTATCTCTATATACCAGTCTTTGATATAATGGGCTGAACAGCAGAGTGAAGGAGCGAATGAAGGTGAAAGATTGGTATCATATTTTCCCGTCAAATACGGGCTTAAGTCTTTATATATGGATTATTTTTTGTGTGCTGCCATTTTATTTTATCTTTCGTGCGACCTCGCTCAGTGAAATAATAACCGGTATTGTAACGACATTAATATTTTTTGCGGTATACTGGCTGACGTTTAATTCAAAAGGTGCATTAGTATATATCGGGGTCAGCATCCAAATTATTATTAATATTATAATGACGATATTATTCAGCTACGTGTATTTTGCCTTGTTTATTGCTATTTATATCGGCAATATTAGAAGTAAAGCGGGCTTCATTACGATGTATGTCCTGTTACTGGTCACAACAGTTTTGGCCATAGTATATGCATCGTTCTTTAATTATATGATCTTATTAACTCATCTGCCTTTTCTCATTATGACTATACTTGGGATTATACTGATTCCTCTGAATAAACGGAGCCGGATCAAGCAGGATGAGCTGGAAAACCAGCTGGAAGATGCTAATCAGCGGATAGCAGAACTCGCAATTAAAGAGGAACGTCACCGTATTGCACGTGATCTGCATGATACCCTGGGTCAGAGGCTGTCGATGATCGGTCTTAAAAGTGATCTGTCACGCAAGCTTATCGATAAAAATCCCGAGCAGGCGAAACAAGAACTGCAGGATATTCAGGATACGGCGCGCCATGCGTTAAAAGAAGTTCGAGAAATGATTAGTGATATGAAGCGGGTCAGTTTTACAGAAGAGCTGAAACATACGCAGCTGATTTTGGACACTGCTGACATTGAGCATACAGAAACGATAGAAGCAGACTTTAAAAATATACCTGTATTAATAGAAAATGTTCTCAGCATGTGTTTAAAAGAATCGGTAACCAATATTTTGAAACACAGTAATGCAACAGAATGCATGATTATTCTGACGGAGTCTGAAAAAGATATATTTTTAAAAATATCTGATAATGGTACTGGAACAGCCAGTTTTAATTACGGCAACGGTTTGCAGGGAATGAAAGAACGTCTGCAGTTTGTTAACGGTGATTCTCATATACACAGTTCGGACAGAGGTTTTGAAGTGAATATGACAGTGCCGAAAGTACTAAGACAAATAGAGGAGGGATAGGATGATCAGAATTGTACTGGCTGAAGATCAAAATCTATTATTAAGTGCGCTCAGCTCGCTGCTTAATCTGGAAGAAGATATTTCAGTGGTAGGTATGGCCGGGAATGGCAGAGATGCGCTTAAACTTGTTGAAGAAAAGCAGCCGGATATTTGTTTAATGGATATTGAAATGCCGGTAATGACAGGGCTGGATGCGGCAGAAGAGCTGACAGAGACAGACTGCAAAGTGATTATACTGACAACCTATGCGAGACCGGGGTATTTTGAACGCGCCAAAAAAGCACAGGTCAGCGGTTATCTGCTGAAAGATACGCCGAGTGAAACATTAACAGAGTCCATCAGACAGATTATGACCGGGAAACGAATTTACTCTCCGGAACTCATCGATATCGCTTTTGAAACCGGAAATCCGCTCACATCGAGAGAGATTGAAATTATCCAGCTCCTTGCAGATGGTAAAACGACGAAATCCATTGCTGAAGAGTTGCATTTATCGAATGGTACGATTAGGAATTACGTATCAATTGTGCTTGATAAGCTGAGTGTAACGAACAGAATTGAAGCCATCAGGAAAGCTCTGGATAAAGGCTGGTTAAAATGAAAAGCAGTCTCTCTGATTAAATTTCAGAGAGACTGCTTTTCGTCTGGTATAAATACTTTTGACTCACTGTATTCAGGATAATAATAGCCTTTCGGCAATGTCTGCAATTCGATTAAACTGCCCCATGGAGTCTTAAAGTAAACTGTGCCGTTACCCTCTGTATCTTCATAGCGGGTATTTTCATGAATATTCGACAGCGGCTGACCGCCGGCTTCTTTCATTTGTTCATATGATTTTTTTATATCATCTGTATAAAAAGAAAGATGTGTATAGCCGTAATCTTCCAGACTTAATGGTGTTCTTGAACTTACATTAAAGAACTGGAACATTTCTATATTCGGACCATTGCCGATAGTCAGCATTCTTTTTTTGACCACATATGATTCTTCCGGGATACCGAGCAGCTTTTCAACTAAAGGTCCGCCTCTCGGGCGGTCTTTAAGTGTCTGCGAATCGTAAGCGATTTTTGCACCGAGTCCCTTTTTAAAAAACTCAGTTGCTATTTCAATATCAGGAACAGTCATTCCAATATGGTTCATACCTCGTATTAAACCCACGCTCATCACTCCTTCATAGAAAAACTTCTTCTTTATGTATTCCCATTTTTTACCCGGTTTTAAACCTGTATCAGGCACATACCTTGCCAGTAGCCGGTTATGGTAATATAATACATCTACATTTGTCTGTGTGCTGCAGACAGAAAAACTTAAGGGAGGTGATTATACGTGGCGCAATTTCAAGAACACAAAGGGTTCAAAAGAATGTTTAAAGAAGACAAGCTGACATTAGGTTTGGGTTTTCCTCTTGAAGCTTATAAAGGCAGTTTTCCGAGAATGAATCTCGAGGAGCAGATGATGCTTGCAAAGCAGGCTGAAAATTACGGTTTTGCTGCTTTAACGGTTCGGGATGCACCACTGTATGATCCGAACTTTGGTGATGTCGGCGGGCTTTATGACCCGTTTATGTTTTTAACATATGCAGCAGCACATACTAAAAGTATCGCGCTGACGACTGGCAGCATAGTGACCACATTAAGGCATCCTTTTCATACGGCAAAATCTGCTGCCACGCTCGACAGTATTTCAGGGCGGCGCTTTGTAATGGGCGCGGCAACAGGTGACCGGCAGATAGAATTTCCGGCATTCAAAGTAGGCCGTGAAAATAAAGGTGAGCTGTTCAGAGAATCCATTGCTGTAATGAAACAGCTGTGGCAGGAAGAGTTTCCGGTAATACAAACAGAACGTACAAACTTAACCGAAGGCGATGTTGTTCCTAAACCTGAAATGGGGAGTATTCCTGTATTCGGTACAGGTTACAGCAGCCAGACGATAGAGTGGCTTGCGGAACATACAGACGGCTGGATGTTTTATCCGCAGGAGTTAAAAAAACAAAAAGCACTAATAAATAAATGGCGCGGTTTAACTGAAGAATTTAAACCATTTACCCAGCCTCTGATGATTGATTTGTCTGAGCGTGCAAATGAAGCGCCGAAAACGTTGGAAACAGGATTCAGAGCGGGACGAAATTTTTTAATAGATTATTTAAACGCATATCAGGAAGCGGGCGTTAATCATATGACTGTCGCGCTTAAAGACAGCAGTCGTCCGGCGGCAGAAGTAATTCAGGAACTTGGAGAATTTGTTGTACCGAAGTTTCCTGTTAACAGAGAACAGAAATTTACATTTTTTAATCAATAAAAGAAAGCAGGATCAAATATGATTGCAGGATTAGATAGAATAAATGAATTAGCAAAAATACAAAAAACGGTGGGTCTGACTGAAGAAGAAAAGCGGGAGCAGAAAGTCTTAAGAGAAGATTACCTTCGTCAAATCAGAGGACAGGTACTGGATTCCTTTTCAGGACTGACAGTTGTGGATCCGCTTGGAAATGATGTTACACCAGAAAAATTAAAAGAAGAACAAGCTAAAAAAAGACAAGATAAATAAAAAGCAGCGGAGATCCGCTGCTTTTTTGTTATACATTCCCGGAAATCTGTTTATTTTTACCGGATGCGATACCCATAATAAGCATCAGTACTGAGACGCAGGCAAGCAGTATCAGCGGGAGTGTCCAGCTTCCCGTCATATCCTGAAGACCTCCGACCATCACCGGTCCGAGTGCTGCCAGCAGGTAACCGAACGATTGAGCCATACCCGAGAGTTCAGCGGCTTCGTAGCCATCTTTTGTTCTCAGTGTAAAAAACATCATGGACAGTGAAAATGCGCTGCCGTTGCCGATACCGAGCATTATTATCCAGAGGATTGAGAGTTCTGAAAATCCTGCGAGAAGACCGGCAATTCCTGTGAATATCAATCCACTGCTGATCAATGCAATCATCACCTGATTTTTCATCTTGTCTGCGATAACCGGAATGATAAATGTAAATGGAATACTTGCGAACTGGAATATAAATACACCCCAGCCGGCGAGATGAATATCGTAGCCGTTAGCCATTAATATAGTCGGCAGCCAAGTAATCAGCGTATAGAAGATTAAAGACTGAGCACCCATAAATACGGTGATTTTCCATGCGAGCGGCGAGCGTAATAATCCGCCAATCTGCTGATTGTTAATTTTCTTTTTGGCACCATACTTTTTCGCTAGCTGCGGCAGCCAGATTATCAGTGTGATAAACGCAAGTCCGCCCCAGATAACGAGTGAGCCGCGCCAGCCTAAATTTCCGGACGTTGCAATCGGTATACTTAAACCTGAACCGAGTGCGCCGAATACGTTCATAACAATCGCATAGAGGCCGGTCATTAAGCCGATTTTATAGGGGAAATTCATTTTAATAATGCCGGGTATGAGCACGTTGCCGATGGCAATTGCTAAACCAACCAGCAATGTTCCGGTAAATAACAGACCGATGCCGCTTGCAGATCTGATTAAAATACCTGCAATCAGCAGAATAAGTGAAATAGCAATCGTCCGTTCCATGCCGATTTTGTTTGCAATTTTCGGTGCAAACGGTGACAACAGTGCGAATGCAATGAGCGGAAGCGTAGTAATAACACCTGCAAGCGCGTTGCTGATGCCAAAATCATCTCTGATAAATGATACGAGAGCACCTGCAGAAGTCAGTGGCACCCTTAAGTTTGCACCGACTAAAATAACGCCGATAATCAGCAGCCAGCTTAAATTTTTATTGCTGAAAAAAGGTTGATCTATTTGGTTGCTCAATAACTTTCTCCTCCATTATTCTAACGATAAAATCCTCTCCGCTATAATATCTGTCTGTTCATCATCTCCCATAAAAAAGGAATGAGAACCGGTTTTTTTAAAGCCCTGCTTTTTATAAAAGCCAATCGCATTCTCATTTTTCTCCCAGACACCAAGCCAGATTTTATTTTTATTGAGTTTGCGTGCAATATCATAGGAAAGATTCAGCAGTTCTTTACCGAATCCCTGTTTGTGATATTTCTGGAGAATATAAATTCTTTGCACTTCAAGAGAACTATGTCCCATCGGTTCGGATTGAGCTGAATCGACATTCACTTTTAAGTATCCTGCAGGTTCATCATTGCTGTATATAAAATAAAACTGTGAATCAGGATTATTAAGTTCATCCCTGATTTTTTCAGCTGTGAAAGCATCATTAGAATAAGCTTTCATGTTCTCTTTAGTGTTTTGAGCCTCGAAAGCTTCATAAAAAGTATCATAGCTCAATTTTAACAGCGCCTCAGTATCATTTATAGTGCACCGTGTGATGTATGAAGTCATGAAATCACCTCTGTATTAATTTATTTACCTACTATACATGAAATTTAAGATTTAATCACAGATAGAATATTAATTAGAAAAAGAGTGCATCCGGCTACAGCCAGTTACACTCCCATTTTCCATCGGTTAACTTATAAAGAAGACGGGCATAACCGCCTTCATTTAATGCCTGATAAAATTCAATCTCCGAAGGGAAAGTTTTATACGCGTTTAAATCGCGCACTGCTGCATCTAAATTATCAGCAACATGTGAAATGTCAGTTGTCAGCTCCGCAGTACCTTTAATGCGGACCTGTCTCCCCTGTTCACGCCAGTAAAAGTTTAAAGCAACACTGCTGTTATGTGTCAGCTGTAAAACTTTTTCACGGAATTTTCCCGTCTCAAAATAAAGCCCCTCATCATCCATTGCTTTTAACAGGACAACACGCGAGTCCGCTGTATTGTTCTGACTTACAGTACTGAGAACCATACTGTTGGGCTCGGCTGTTCTATTCTCCAGTGCATGCGTGTACCACTCGTAAAAGTGGCTGAAAGGATTGCCGTGCTCTTTTTTATCCAGTTCAGGAAACGGGCCTGTCATAATTTTTGTATCTTTTAAGATTTCGTTAATGTCCATATGTGCACCCCGGTATTTAATGATTAAATGAATTTTATCATACATGTCTAATAATACCGGGATGAAAAGTTGAGGCGAATAAAATTAATCTGCCTGCATGCCGCCATCGACATTATAAAGAGAGCCGGTAACGAACGATGCATTGTCGGAAGCTAAGAAATAAACAACTTTTGCCACTTCTTCTGGTGTCCCAAATCTTCCGAAAGGAATTCCTGCTTTTATAGCTTCGCCTGATTGTTCAGGAGCATCAGGTGAGAGGTTGTTTTGAATATCTTTAAGCATATTTGTATCTATAGCAGCGGGTGCGACAGCATTTACTCTAATTTGACTCTCAGCTGCTTCAAGCGCTGCAGTTTTAGTTAATCCCGCAACGGCATGTTTTGAAGCGATATAAGCCGGCATACCTGCGGAGCCAATGTAAGCAGCATTTGACGCTGTATTAACAATACTGCCATAACCTTGTTTTTCCATTTGTCTGATGACATGTTTCATACCCAGGAAGACCCCGGTAGTATTGATTGCCATTACTAAATCAAACTGTTTTTTTTCTAAATCTTTAATTGGAGTGAAGGGCCCGTTAATCCCTGCATTATTGAAAAATATATCTATTTTCTCATACTTCTCAACTGTTTCTTGGACATATCTTTCAACGTCCTCTTCGTTCGTTACGTCTGCTGTAATCAAATGAATATTATCTGAGCCAAGATTTTCTTTTGCGGCATTTAATGCGTCTTCATTTAAATCCACGAGAACGACCGATGCGCCATTATCGAGAAACTCTTTTGCTGCTGCCTGTCCGATACCGCCGGCCCCGCCGGTAATTAAAACAACTTTGTTTTGCATGAATGAATGTCCTCCCTTTATTTTGTATCTTATTCCAATGTATAGTAAGAATTTTCTAACAACAAATAAAATGCTTACAATTTTGAAATTGGCAGAGTGAATACTTTATTTATATAATTAAAAAGGAAGTTAACTTTCTTAGAGGACAGTGATGAAGCGATGAAAGCTAAAAGAATAGCAATTGCAGGTGCCGGAGTGGCCGGTATTTCAATCGTTAAGTTTTTTGTGAACGATGAAAGGTTCAATGAAAATCTGCTTATTGATATATATGATGCGCCTGAGACATTGGGCCGGGGTTATGCTTATCAGCAGGACAATGAAAATTTGATTATTAATCTGCCGGCAGAAGAGATGTCTCTGACAGCTGATTCTGATGATTATATAAATTGGCTGAAAATGAAGGGCCATCAAGCTGAGAGCTATACTAGCCGAAAGGTTTATGGAGAGTATATGCACAGTTCCCTGATGTCGTTCGCAGCTGAACATTCCAATATTAAGCTTATAAAAAAACATGCAGACAATATTATATTTAATGAAGAGAGTGAAACATACTGGCTTCATGCAGGTGATATTGTCGAAGAATACGATGCTGTATATTTAATGACCGGTGAATTGTCATACAGTGACCCTTATGAGCTAAAGGGCGTCAGCAATTATTTTTATAATCCGTACCCGATAGAGGAGAAGTTAAATAAGCTGGAAGGCAAAATTGGAATTATCGGGAGCGGCTTGTCTGCCATCGACAGTTTCAGATATTTGCTCCTGAACGGCCATGAAAAAGTGTATGTTCTATCGAGAAGCGGAGAGATGCCTGCTGTTAGAGGGACGTATTATGATTTTAAACCGGAGTATTTTACTTTGGATGCAGCGTTTCAATATGAAAGAGACGGTCTGATTCCACTCGATAAATTAATCGGGCTGTTTAAAAAGGAAATGGCAGCACAGCAGGTGGATGTATCACTTTTTGAACGTAAGACAGATCGTCCTGATATTGATTTGAAATACGATCTTGAGCATATGGACAGTGTCGGCAGACTGCAGTATTTAATAGTGCACCTGGAGGGTGCTTTTAAAATATTATTTAAATATTTATCGCGCAGTGATAAACGGACGTTTTTAGAAAAATACCATCCTTATGTTGACGGCAATCATTCACCAATGCCGCCGCATGGCGCAGAGCAGATTCTCAAATGGATTGATGAAGACAAGCTGGTCTTTATGCACGGCATGGAATCTGCAGCAGTGGACGATGGATTCACTGTAACTTTTGAAGATGGTGAAACAGAGCATTTTGATATATTAATCAATGCTACAGGACCGGTTAAAAACATTGAAAAAGATAGCACAGAATTACTGCAGAATATGTATGATGCATTAATACTTGAGGCAGATGAATTCGGCGGCGTGCTGCTAAATAAAAATCATGAGATTATCAGCCCGAGATTCGGCACTATGAATAATTTTTATACAATTGGAGCGCTGTCGGCAGGTTCGGATTATTTAATCAGAGGTGTCGGCATGCTGAGTGCGGAAACTGAAGAGCTGGTGAATCATTTCTTTGAAACAAATGAATCTTAAAACTGATTTATTATTTTTATGCAC
The DNA here is from genome assembly GCF_014207425.1 of Jeotgalicoccus coquinae. Classification (GTDB taxonomy): domain Bacteria; phylum Bacillota; class Bacilli; order Staphylococcales; family Salinicoccaceae; genus Jeotgalicoccus; species Jeotgalicoccus coquinae. The sequence continues at coordinate 415,232 of NZ_JACHFF010000002.1, forward strand.
TTAGTCTATAGACAAGAGCTGTTATTTAATGGAAAATAGAGAGATTCAATAAATTATTAAGGAAGTGCAATTAACTTGTCGGAAGTATATAAAGACAGATTGTGGACGAAAGATTTTATAAATACATCAATTGTTAACTTTGCGCTAATGATGTCACAATATCTTCTCCTTGTGACAATGGCAATGTACGCGACACAGGAATACGGTGCGTCGGTCGGCATGGCAGGACTTGTATCCAGTTCATTTATTATCGGTTCGCTGATTGGAAGGCTGTTCGGCGGCAAGCATATTACCGCTATGGGCGGTAAAAAAATGCTGCTGATCGGCTCGGCACTCATCGTTGTGCTGACGGCATCTTATTTAATCCCGATGAGTATATATCCGCTTATTATACTCCGGATTTTACACGGTATAGCTATGGGTTACGCAATGACGGCAACAGGTACAATCATTGCACAGATTATACCGCCAAGCAGAAATGGCGAGGGAATCGGCTACTTCAGTATGTCAGTAGTACTGGCGACGGCTGTCGGGCCATTGATAGGTGTTGCTTTAATCGCAGCCTACGGATTTACCAGTATTTTTATCTTTTCATTTACGATGGCAGTAATCAGTCTGATTATCGGACTGACAGTTAAGGCGCCGCCAATGAAACCGATTAAAGCAACAGCCGGCGGGAAATTTAAGATTATGGATTTCTTCGAAAAACGGGCAATACCAATTTCAGTCGTGATGTTTGTAATGGCATTCGCGTATTCGGGTATTTTATCGTACGTTACTGCTTATGCAGAAAGCATCAGTCTGATACAGGCGGGCAGTCTGTACTTTACAGTGTACGGTGTGACGGTACTGCTGTCGCGTCCAATCACAGGACCGCTCCTTGACCGTAAAGGTGCAAATATTGTAATGTACCCTGCAATTATTATGTTTGCATTGGGTCTCGCAGTAATCAGCCAGGCTACAGCGACGATTGCATTTCTGATTGCAGCAGTGCTGATCGGTTTCGGCTACGGCAACGTGCAGTCGATTACACAGGCGCTGTCCATTAAAGTGACACCGAGAGAACGTCTCGGCCTCGCGAATACCACATATTTTATTGCCTTGGACTTAGGACTTGGCTTTGGGCCATTTCTTTTAGGACCAATTGCATCATCATTCGGCTACGGCGGAATGTATTTAACGCTCGCTTTCGTAGTGCTGTCGGGAATCGCAGTGTATTATTTCTTGCACGGCAGACGAGATAGAGCACTAATGAACAACAGCGGAGTATAGAGCTATCACCTGTCATTATTTTGGCAGGTGATATTTTTGTTTTGAGGGAAATTTATAAGGGTAATGTATTGGAATTATGTAATTTTGAAAGGGGAGTAAGATAAGAATGTCATTAGCAAAGATTATTGAGGAAATCAAAGGAAAACGTGATGATACCGGAGTACTTACAATTCACTTAAACACAGATGCCAGCGCAGGGAATCTTTCAAACGGAGAATGGAAGATACACTTAAAAAACGGTTTGAAAGAACTTAAAGAAGAAGTGAAGGCAAAAGATAATCAAGCAGAGCTGAAAGCCTTGAAAAAACTGCAGGATAAAGTCGAGAAAGAGATTGCGGTGCATCAGCGTGAAATGCGTAAAGGATTTATATTAGTCGCATCGGCTGATGGTGAGCTCTGGAGAGCAAGAGTACTGCAGGTTCCGGTAACAACATCATTCCATTGGGGTGAAACTGCTGAAACACGGCAGATTGAAGAACTTGAACAGCGTTTCCCTGAAACAGCATTGGTAGTAGTGCAGCAGGCTGATGTAACATTTATCGAGACGTCACTTGGGATTATTAGAGATACGAGGAAATACAGCTGGGACGTCGACAGTGAAAACTGGGTCGACTATGAAGAAGCGGCTCAGCCGTTAGCAAGAGGCGGCGGGAAAGATGAATTCCAGCACCGCTTTGAAGAAAATCAGCACCGCTGGTATAAGAGTTTAGCTGCCCAGCTTGAAAAAGAAATTAAAGAACGCGGTCTGGAAGGCGCATACCTTGTCGGCAGTAAAGAATCGGTAGCTGATATCGAAGCGAACATGAGCCCGAAAAACGTTAAAGGCATCGTCACAAAAAACCTCGGTTCAAAACCGGATCATGAAATTTTAAATGAAGTATTCGATACACTAATATAGTTATTAAAAAAGAGAAGCTGAGGCTTCTCTTTTGTTGTTAAATTAAATTTTTTCCTTTGAGATAATATTCTTTATAAACTTCCTCAGGCACCATATCTCCGCCCGTACTCCAAGCAAGATGAGTCCCTTTAGAATGTGTTGCAGCTGGACCAATGACACCTGCAAGTGAAGAGGGTTCGAGTTTAATGTTTTCCTCATCGTACATTACAGCGAGCATTTTAAATAAGTTTTCATCACTGACAGTATATGAACCGCTGATGAGCTTAGCCAGCAATTGACCGACAAATCCGGAAGCTCTGCCGACAGCGAGTCCATCCGCAGCAGTGACGTTATCGATACCGAAATCCTGGACGGAAATTTTATCGTGATAATCAGTCATCATGCCGAGGGTCATACACGGAGAGTGCGTGGGTTCTGCAAAGTAACAGTTTACGTTATCACCGAAAACAACTTTAAGTCCGAATGCAATGCCGCCGGGACCGCCGCCGACACCGCATGGCAGGTAGACATTCAGCGGATGATTTTTATCCACTGCGATATTCTGCTCCTGCAGCTGTGCTTTTAAGCGAATAGCAGCGACCGCATAGCCTAAAAACAATGTTTTTGAGTTCTCATCATCGATAAAGTAACTCTTAGCGTCTTTAAGGCTGTCTGCGCGTCCCTGTTCGACTGCTTTTGAGTAATCGTCGCTATGCTCAACGACTGTAACGCCTTTAGAGCGGAGCATATCTTTCTTCCACTGCTTCGCATCATCAGACATATGAATAAGCACTTTAAAGCCAAGCTCGGCTCCCATAATTCCAATACTTAGTCCAAGGTTACCAGTGGAACCGCAGACCAGCGAGTATTGCGAGAAGTGATTTTTAAAATCCGGACCGGCGAATTTTTTATAATCATCATCTTCAGTAATAAGCCCGGCTGCGAGTGCAAGCGACTCTGCAAAAGCAAGGACTTCATAAATGCCGCCGCGCGCTTTAACAGAACCGGAAATCGGCAGTTTGTTATCTTCTTTTAAATAAAAAGAACCGTTGATTTTTTTGCCGACTATCTCTTTAAAACTTTCCTGAATGCGTGTCAGTTCAGTCAAAGGAGATTCTATAATTCCTGCGCTATCAGCAGTTTCAGGAAAAACATGTGCAATGTAAGGTGCAAAACGTTTCAGGCGTGCTTCTGCACTTAAAATATCATCTTCACTAAGTATCAACTCCGGCAGGACACTGTCTGCAGCAGCCTGATTGTCATTCAGCCAAAGGGTTTCACGATATTCCATCATATCCCCGAGCTGTGGAAATTCATTCTGCCATTGTTCAATTGTTTTATTAAGTATCACAGCACCATCTCCTTACATATAAATTTTATTATAAAAAATAAGCAGGTCCAGATTGGAACCTGCTGGTGAATATTATAATCTTGTACCGTCATCATTCACTTTGTTCATATCGACGACTTCAGTATCATTATCATATGGCATATCTTTCAGCTCAGCTTTGTAAACACCATCTGCATCCGGATGATTGATATACAAAATAAACTGATGATGTTCAAGTGCGTAATGATAAGCCTCCTCCTGCTCATGTGTGAGATTGAGATTATCAATACGGCGGTCTTCAGGATCGCCTGCAGAGAAATATGTGACAATCTTATCACCGGCAGTGCCGTCAATTGTCTTCGTTTCAATATCTTCATTCAGCTCTACACTTTCAAAAGATGCATTTGAAAAAATAGTTAGCTGATTGTTCCTTACGTTCTTTTCTCTACGTAAAAAATGAATGCGGTTCAATAAATCATCTTCGTTAAGATATGTTTCTAATCTGGCCAAAATTATCCCCTCCTGCAGAGATTCATATATATAAAATATTTACCCTGTCTGTTTGGAATGAAACAAAGCTTTGTCCGCTTTAAATTTAATTTTTAAAATAATTTTTCATTAGGCGTTTATACAGCTGATCTTCAAAATAATTACGATTTGCCTGGATGTAAGCTTCTACCAGCAGATAAGCGAAGAATGAATAATAAGCGCCGCCTAAAATTACCCATGTGTTACCTGAAGAAAAATATAAAATCATACTTAAACCAAGTACTGCAAACAACAGTCCGATAATTGCAACGAAACGGTAAAGATTGGATTGGCGCAGCTGATCGCGAACCTGGGTATTGATGTCATCCATAAAGTTATTGTAAGCAGTATCGTTCCGAGCTGCTAAAGTGCCGGCAATATCTCTAGAGAGGAAATCTGTCACTTTAATATCTCCGCTGTAACGTTCCTCTCTGTACTTCACATCGACATTTGGATTGTGCCTAAATAAATAATTAAAAAACTCACTGAATGGAATGTTCATGTGAATTGCCTCCTTCTTATGATAATAATTTTAGTAAAGATTATAAAAATAGTCTAACAGAAAAAATAATAAGTTTACTACGTAGGTTATATATTTTCCATTAATATTAAAAAATAAAATTGAGAAAATATATTTCTTCATGTAAGATTAACATCACATTATTATAGCAATTACATTTAAAAATACAGACTTTGAGGTGAAGAAATGCCGGATAAATTTGAAACTGAAAAAACTTTTTCCAGACGGGGATTTTTAAAGATGTCTGGAGTTGCGACGGGTTCACTAGTGGCAGGTACATATTTAGGGTCACTTCTTGATGTTAATACATCGGACGAGAACACAGAGACTGAAACTGCATCTGAAGACACTGCCCAGAATACTGGAGGAGAAGCGGCTGTACAGGAAGATTATACACGAGCTTACAAGTTTTTCACTAAAGCTGATGATTTTAAAACAATTGAAGCCGCTGCAGAAAGGATTTTCCCGGAAGATGAGCTGGGCCCCGGTGCTATTGCACTTGGAGTTGGCTGGTTTATCGATCATGAACTTGCGAGCGGGTACGGAGTAAACGCACGTGAATATATGAAAGGTCCTTTCAAAGAAGGCACGGACTTTCAAGGACCGCAGTATGCAATACTGCGCAGAGACTTATTCATGGAAGCCATTCGGGTGATGAATGTAACGGCGCAGGAAAATCACGATGTATTATTTCATGAGCTCGAACCAGAACAGCAAGATGATATTTTATCTCAATTAGAATCTGATGAACTTGAATTACGTGGTGCCAAAGCGAGTGATTTCTTTGAAGAACTTCGATTAGCGACTTTATCAGGTGCATACGCAGATCCGCTATACCGAGGCAATAAAGGAATGCAGGGCTGGGAAATGAAGAAATTCCCTGGTGCATATATGAGTTATATCAACGAGGTAGAACAGGAAGGGCCTGTTGAACTTGAACCAATGGCGCTTTCAAGCCACTCAGAATCACATTAATTATCAGGAGGGAAATATATGCCTATAGAATTAGAAAAAACTGACATTGTCGTAGTAGGACTCGGCTGGGCAGGCAGTATTGTCGCTGCTGAATTATCCAAGGGCGGCAGAAATGTAATCGGGTTGGAACGTGGTACAGAAAAAAAGACTGAGGATTACTTAACAGCTCATGATGAATACAGATATGCTGTTGGACATGAAATGATGCAGGATTTATCGAAAGAAACAATTACATACCGGAATACCGACGATGAAGAAGCGTTGCCAATGCGACGATACGGTGCGTTTTTAATTGGTACTGATGTTGGCGGAGGCGGAGTGCATTGGAATGGTGACACATGGAGATATCACCCATACGATTTTGAAATAAAATCAATGACAGAAGAACGCTACGGAACAGATAAAATACCTGAAGATTATCTTGTGCAGGATTGGGGCATTACGTACGAGGAACTTGCACCTTATTATTTAAGATATGAGAAAAATTCAGGGGTGAGCGGAGAACAAAATCCGATGGGGCCGAAACGTGATGCGCCGTATCCGACACCTCCGTTAAAAGAAACTCCTGTATTGTCAGAGTATAAAGAAGCGTGTGAAAGATTAGGATACCAACCTTTTATGATTCCGGCATCTACAATTTCAGAGCAATTTGTGAACCCCGATGGGCAAACAATTAATGCATGTCAATATTGTGGTTTTTGTGAAAAATTCGGATGTGAGTGGGGAGCAAAAGCATCTCCAATCGTAACGACAATTCCTACAGCAAAAGAAACAGGGAATTTTGAGTTGCGTACACACTCAAACGTAGTGGAAATCATTAAGGAAGACGACAAGGTGACAGGTGTTCTGTACATCGATACGTTAACACAGGAAGAGTTTCTTCAGCCGGCAGACGTTGTGGTAGTTTCAAGTCATACAACGAATAATACCAAATTACTGCTGCATTCCGACCTTGGTACAGCGTATGATCCGAAAACAGGTGAAGGTGCAGTCGGAAAAAACTACTGTCTGCATATTACACCGCAGGTGACGGGCTTCTTTGATAAAGAGTTTAATACAGTTACAGGTGCTGGGGCACTAGGAATATGTATTGATGAATTTAACGTCGACAATTTTGATCATACAGATTTGGACTTCATCCACGGAGGGAATATTGCATTAAAACAAACTGGAAAACGCCCGATTGAACAAAATGTAGTTCCGCCCGGTGTTAAAAATTGGGGTGCAGAATTCAAAAAAGAATCGATTAAATCATTTACACAATCATTATCATCACATGCTCAAATGATTACGCTCCCTCATAGAAACAACTATCTGTCACTTGATCCGACATATAATGACGACTATGGACGTCCGCTGCTGCGACTGACGTATGACCTTACCGATCATGACAGAGAAGTTCATGATTTCATCGGGAGAAAAATTGAAGAGATTATGGTAGAAATGGGTGCGACGGAAACTGTTCGAAGAGAACTGACAGAGCATTTCGATATATTCCCTGCTCATAATGATCACATTGTTGGAGGCACGATTATTGGGTCGGATCCCGAAACAAGTGTCGTTAATAACTACTTGCAGATGTGGGACGAAGATAATGTATTTGTTATCGGAGGTTCAAACTTCCCGCATAATGGAGGTTATAATCCGACTGGTACAGTTGGTGCTTTTGCTTATCGCGCGGCAGAAGGTATTGAAATGTATTTAGAAGATAATAGACAATTAGCTGAAGCAGGAGAAGTAGCCGGCGCTAACTAATATAAACAAAGACTGTCTCTTTTGAGGCAGTCTTTTTTTGTCGAGATTACATATTTACAATAGCAGATGAAGTAACCGTTTTCATATCATGTGATTTCGTTAACTTATTCAAGAATTTACATTAAATTAACAGACTAATCTTAATTTTGCTGTAATAAATTCTAATTGTTAAAAACATGTGGATTAATGTTTCTTATGTTAATTAATGTAATCAAAGTGTAAATCGTCTGTGAGACCGCCGTTTAATTTGGTATAACACTACGTGGAGGGATTTTCACATGACTGAAAAAATAACAATGAACAACATCGTCAAACGATACGATAAAGAAGTTACTGTACTGGACGATATAGATTTAACAATAAATGAAGGTGAATTCTTTGTAATGGTCGGCCCGTCGGGTTCTGGTAAAAGTACTCTCTTAAGGATGATTGCGGGACTGGAGGATATTACTGACGGTGTGATGAAGATAGATGACAATGTCATTAATCATCTGCCTCCGAAAAAACGGAATCTTTCTATGGTGTTTCAAAGCTACGCTTTATATCCCCACATGACTGTGAGGGATAATATATTATTCGGTTTGAAAGCGCGTAAAGTAAATAAAGAAGAGCAGCAGAAAAGGCTGCATGAAACGACGGAGATGATCGGTTTAAGTGATTATCTTGACCGTAAACCAAGACAGCTTTCCGGAGGGCAGAGACAGCGTGTTGCGCTTGCCAGAGCAATTGTCAGCCAGGCACCGATTTGTTTAATGGATGAACCGCTGTCGAACCTCGATGCGAAGCTCCGTGCCAATATGAGAATTGAAATCCGACGTCTGCAAAGACAGTTTGGTCTGACGATGGTCTATGTTACACATGATCAGGTGGAAGCGATGACGATGGGTGACCGTATTATGGTACTGGACAGCGGTAAGATTCAGCAGGTCGGACGCCCGATTGATTTATACAACGAACCGGCGAACTTATTTGTAGCATCATTTATCGGCTCACCGAAAATGAATATCGGCACGGTACAGAAAGATATTGCCGGTAAAAAATTCATTATTGAAGGTGAACTCGCTATAGATGTTCCGGACAGAGTAATTGAAGGGCTGCAGGATATTCCAAATATCACAGTAGGAATTCGTGCCGAACACATTACTCCGCCTGAAGATGGTAAAGAGATACATACGCTGGAAGTTGTTAATGTCGAAAACTTAGGTAATGAAACTTCCATAGCATTCGATGTGGGCCAAGAAATCTGGACGGCAAAATGGCCGGGACAGTGGGATATCAAAGTAGGAGAAGCTACTCCGGTTAATATTTCCCATGAAGATTTTGCATACTTTGATTCAGATACTACTCAATTGATCCGCTCTTCGAGAAGTGCTTTACGAGAAGGAGATGAAATTGATGCAGTCCAGCAGCAGTGAATTAAAAAATGTGTTTTTGAAACAGAAAAAAAAGACACGGCGTCAAAACTTCTTTAAAGGTATTATGTTTCTGCTGCCGTCGATTATTTTATTTTCACTCTTCTTATTCTATCCAATGATAAAAACATTTTACTTAAGCTTCTTTCTGACTGATATGGCCGGGACCCCAACTGTTTTCGTTGGTCTGGATAACTACATACAGCTGTATACATCAGATATATTCAGAAAAAGTTTTATCTCTACATTTCTTTTCGTTCTATATATCGTCCCGTCATCTATAATTATTGCACTGTTTTTAGCAGTACTGGCTAATGAAAAGCTGAAAGGTGTCGGCTTATTCAGAACGATGTACTCATCAACAATGGGAATATCGGTCGCTGCAGGCTCAATATTCTGGATGTATTTATTCAACCCCTCGATGGGTCTTCTGAATGAAGCACTCGGAGTTATCGGTATCGACAGTATAGGATGGCTGACTGATCCGGATTGGGCATTGATTGCTATATCCTTAACAACAATCTGGATGAATATAGGATTTACATTTTTAATTCTGCTCGGCGGACTGCAGTCTATCGATCAGAGTCTGTACGAGAATGCGAATATTGAAGGCGCCGGCTATTTCAGAAAGCTGTTTCAGATTACTGTGCCTATGCTTTCGCCCACGCTGTTTTTCGTACTCGTCGTAACGATTATTAATGCCTTCCAGACGTTCGGACAAATTGATATTTTAACGAAAGGCGGTCCGCAGTACGAGACCAACCTGATCGTTTACTCAATTTACAGGGAAGCTTTCGTCAATAGACAGTTCGGTCCGGCAAGTGCCCAGGCAGTCGTATTATTCGTCATTATATTAATTATGACGGCAATTCAGTTCAAGTTTGCTGAAAGGAAGGTGCACTACCAATGAGTATACCGCTGCCGCAGAAAATTATCTTATACGTTCTGCTTATCGTCACATCGCTTATGGTGTTCCTGCCGACAGCCTTGGCTTTTATCATGAGCTTTATGACCAATCAGGACATTCTGGCAGGAAATCTGCCGCAGAGTTTTACACTGGATAATTATAAGTATGTATTTGAAAATTTTCCGATGCTTCAATATCTGATTAACAGTTTTGTTGTGTCAATTGTAATTATGATTGGCCAGCTGCTGCTGTCGAGTCTGGCTGCATATGCATTTGTGTTTTTAGAATTTAAAGGGCGCGATATTATTTTCTATATTTTTATCGCGACGATGATGATTCCCTTTGAAGCATCTGTCATTCCGAACTTCCAGACAATTAGAGATCTTGGCTGGCTGGATACATATCAGGGATTAACGTTTCCATTTTTTGCGATGGCATTCGGAACATTTCTGTTGAGACAGAACTTTAAAATGATTCCAAAGGAGTTACGTGAAGCGAGTCTGATTGAAGGAATCGGTGATTTCAAATTCTATCTGACAGTCGTACTGCCTGTGGCAAAGACGAGTTTAATTACTCTCGGCGTATACGGCTTCCTCACATCCTGGAATATGTATCTTTGGCCGCTCCTGGCAACAACAAACGATAAAGTGAGAACGGTGCAGATTGGACTGAAGCAGATGAGCAGCCAGGAACAATTAAACCAGTGGGGTGTACTGATGGCCGGTTCTGTAATCGTTGTTATCCCAACACTGCTGCTGCTGTTCTTAGGTCAGAAACATTTACAAAAAGGTTTAACAGATGGTGCAGTTAAATAAAGCTTCAATATTTTAAAATATAGATTAGGAGTGTTCTTAAGTGAAGAAAAACAGCATATTATTGTACATGGCTTTAGCAGTTACACTGATTCTCGCAGCGTGCGGAGGATCGGAAGAAGGTAATGAAGCGGAAGCAGAAGGAGCATCAGGGGAGAAACAGACAGTAACATTCTGGCATGCAATGGGCGGCCAGGCGCAGACAGCTTTGGATGATATCGTTGCAGGCTATAATGAATCTCAAGATGAAGTTGAAGTCGTTGCTGAATACCAGGGCTCTTACGATGAAGCATTAACAATGTTTAACTCGGTTGCAGGCACTGACAGCGCACCGACAATGATGCAGGTATTTGAAATTGGAACACAGACGATGATCGACGGCGGACAGATTACACCGATTCAGGAGTTTATCGATGCTGATGATTACGATATGAGTAATCTGGAAGAAAACATTACTACATACTATTCACAGGATGACATGTTTTACTCTATGCCATTCAACAGTTCAACACCGGTAATGTACTATAACAAAGATGCATTTGAAGAAGCAGGATTGGATGCAGAGGCACCTCCTGAAACTTATGAAGCAGTAGAAGAAGTAAGCAGAGCAATTACTGAAAGCAATCCGGATATGAAAGGTTTCTCATTACAGGCATACGGCTGGTTATGGGAACAGCTGTTAGCGAATCAGGGCGGACATTTATTGAACAATGAAAATGGACGTGAATCAGCAGCAACTGAAATCGGCTGGACTGACGAACAGGGTCTGTCAATTTTACAGTGGGTTGAAAACATGGTCAACGACGGTACATTTGCCAACTACGGAACTAACGGAGACAACATGGCAGCTGGATTCTTAGCAGGCGATGTTGCAATGTACATGCAGTCTTCTGCAAGTGTAAGAGAAGTAGTAGACAATGCTGACTTCGAAGTTGGTGTGGCATTTATTCCTCATCCTGAAGGAACAAAACGTGAAGGTGTTGTTATCGGCGGAGCAAGCCTCTGGATGATGAACGGTGCACCAGAAGAAGAACAGCAGGCAGCATGGGAGTTTATGAAGTATCTGCAGCAGCCGGAAGTACAGGCTGAGTGGCACGTGAACACAGGCTACTTTGCAATTAACCCGGCAGCATATGAAGAAGAAGTTGCGGTTCAGGCACATGAAGAAACACCACAGCTTCAAGTAACGATTGATCAGCTGCAATCTACAACACCGTCAAATGCAACGCAGGGTGCATTAGGGAACTTCCTTCCTGAAGGACGTCAGGTCGTTGAATCAGGTCTTGAATCAGTCTATAACGGTGAAGATATTGAAGCAGCGCATGAAACGATTGTAGAGAACTACAATCAGGTCATCGAACAATCTAACGCAGCTCAAGGGAACTAAAATAAAAGATGTCTGCTCCAGTGAATGGGGCAGACATCTTTTTTAGGCTTTTAGTCCGGCAGGACGGCTTTCATACAGCTCAATCCACTCATCTGCATTTGCAGCGTAATCACCAAAAGTCATAGGTGTTTCGCCTTAAAGTTATTTTTAACTATTATAATCAAAAACCATGAATATAAGTATAAAAAAATACCCGGGATATTTCCCGGGTAAAGTATTTAATCAGTTATTTTCTGAATTCATCGTCACGATCTCGAAGACCGTCTTTTCTCAGATTATCTTTATTAAAATCGTCTTCATGTACGTCTAATTCTTCACGACGTACTTCTTCAGATACATGTTCCACATCTTCATGTGTTTCTTTTCTAATAGTTACTTCTTCGTTTACAACGTTTTCTTTGTCTACATTTACGCGTTCTTCATTAACCGGGATACGGACTTCATCCACATCATCTCTGTCATTGAATCCGCCTTTAGCCGGTACGTCGTCAACAGGATTGCGTTCAATTACAACTTCTTCGCGTTCTACAGGGATATCAAATTTCTGTCTGTCAGTTTCGACATGTTTATCAACAGTTACTTCACCAGTCTGAACATTTTCTTTGTCTACATTTACGCGTTCTTCGCGAAGCTGGATTTTTTCTTCCTCAGTTAATTCGCCTTCACGGTCAACTGCACGTGCATCCAGTTCAGAATCAACGTAATCATTATCATTATTGTAATTATTGTTTGCTGCCGCGCTGCCTGCAAGTCCTGCACCTGTAACGTCAGCAGTCTTGTCATAATTATAGCTGTCGCGTTTTTCTCCATAATTCATAGCGTTGTCGTCACGGTTGCCCTGTTCTTCAACATACACTAATACTTCACCTGCATTTAATGCATTACGGTATTGAACTTGTTCTGACTCGCCTAAACCTAAATCATTTAAAACTTTCTCTTCAGGATTATCCGGCGAGAAGAATGAAACAAATTTATCCCATGCAGAACCTTCTGCATCCTGGAAATTTACCCCGCTGTCTGCAAAAGCATCGTTCGTAATCGGCTGCTTCGATAATACTGTGATATCACGTTCTGCAACACCTTCTGCTCTTAATTCTTCTGCGCGTGTCAAGGCATCATTTTCTGTAACGAAATTTTCAATTCTACTCATTAATATTCCCCTCCAAAGAGATAGTTATTATTCTCAATAATTTTTAAAATATTTTTCGTTGTCACACTAATATATCTACCTGGATGGTTTTTTCTAAAACATAAATAAAATATTTATTCTTTATGAATCTTATTAAAATGACAGTTTATTGCGGGTATTATAAGGTATGTATAGTAGTAAAGAACGAAAAGGGGAAGGTATTATGAAAAAAGCATGGGCGTTATTTTTATTGGCAGCCGTGATGATTGCATTAACAGCCTGCGGAAGTGAAGAAACAAGGACCTTTGAATTGAGTGAGCAGGGAGTGGACAGCACGCTGGTTTACACGCACAAGGGTGATGAAGTCGTCAGCCAGTCAACTGAGAACGTGCTTAATTATGAAGAGCTCGGTATCGACAAAGCACAGGCTGAGGAACTTTTCGGCAGCCTCGCTGAACAGTATGAAGGTCTGTCGGGTGTAGAACACAGTTTTGATTTCGGTGATGAAGAAGCGACGGAGAGTATTTCCATTATTTACGATGAAATCGATGCTGAAGAACTTCAGAATGTAGAAGGTATTAATTTCGAAGGTGACCCGAGTGAAGGAATCAGCATGGAGAAATCTGCAGAAATGCTGCTGGATCAAGGTTACACTGAAGTCGAAGAGTAGCAGTCTTCCCGGGACAACTTATCAGTTCCTATGAAACGATAATTATCCTGGGATTTTTAATGCTGTAACCGGTAATTTACGGTTATAATAGTAAAGAATATATTGTATGGAGTGACGGCATTGGAAAAAATTCTTTCATTAAATAATATCATCTGGCGCCGTAATGGTGACACGATACTGAACGATATATCATTTGAAGTAAACAAAGGTGAACAGTGGGCGGTTCTTGGTCTCAACGGAGCAGGTAAAACATCGCTGCTCGATATTATTATGGGGTACAACTATCCGACTGCGGGAAGTGCATCCGTCATTGGTACGGAGTTCGGCAGAGCAAGTCTGCCTGATATGCGCAAAAGAATCGGTTATGTCAGTTCGAGTCTCGATAAATTTCATGAGACGCTGAACAGGGAAACGGGGCTTAATATAGTACTGAGCGGCAAGTTTTCATCATTCGGGATTTATCAGGATATTGATGAAGCTTCAAAAGAGCGGGCGGAAAAAGTGCTGCAGGATCTCAATCTCAGTCATCTGATGGACAGGACGTATAATACGTTTTCCCAGGGAGAGCGGCGCAGAGTTTTGATTGGGCGGGCGCTGATGGGAAATCCGGAACTGTTAATACTCGATGAGCCGTGCAGCGGGCTCGACATCCGCGCACGTGAAGATGTGTTGAAAATAGTGAATAAAATTCCGGAAGAAGAACGCCATCTGTTTTACGTTACGCATCATATTGAAGAACTGACAGGTTCGATTACCCATGTACTGTTAATTAAAGACGGCGGTATCGTTGCAGCAGGACCAAAAGAAGAAGTACTGACCGGTACTTTATTGAGCGAAACTTACAAAACACCTGTTAAAGTTTACTTTGAGAATGAAAGACCATGGCTTGTTATTGATGATGTGGAGGGTAATAATGATTAGGAAATACATAGTGGTTTTAATTGCAGTCTTATTAATAATCAGCCCTGCCCGTGCATTTACAGTTGAGCAGGATAATACTTTTGAGGACGGTACGTATTACGGAGAACCGGTGCAGGAACAGGCACCGTATGATAATACATACCAGGAGCCGGGTTACGGTGAAAACTATCAGAACGATGGTTACCAGAACAACGGCACAGAAGAAGGAGCCTGGAATAATGGCGTAAACGGTACAGAGGATAACACTTATAATAACGGCTATAATAATCAGTACGAAGAGCCGGCTGTTAATAATGAGGGAACTTATACCGAACCATATACCGAACCTTACACAGATCCGGGAATGGAAACTTATGAAGAGTCGTATACAGAGCCTGAAGTATACACTGAACCATATACAGAACCTGTGGCCGAGCCGGAACCGGAAGTCGAATCTGAACCTGAAACGGAGGCTGAAGAGCCCGCAGAGGAAGAAAGACTTTCCATTAATACTGTTAAAGGTGAAGGCTACACAGTCAGCGGAACTGTAACCGACGGTGAAAATCCGGCAGCAGAAGTCACACTTGTATTGGCTGCAGGAGAAGAATCGATAGAAGCGGTGTCCGATGAAAATGGTGAATTTACATTTACGGATGTTGCCAACGGTATTTATACATTAGGTCCGGCTGACAGCGATATATTTGAAGCAGCGGCAGAGCCTGTGGAAGTTGCAGTCGAAAACCGCAACAAACTCGGTTATGAAATTGGAGTCACACCGGTTGAAGCGGAACCTGAAGAGGAGTCTGCAGAAGAAACAGCAGATCCGGCAGAAGAAACAAAAGAAGAGCCGGAGGAAGAGCTTCCTGTTGAAGCAGCTGAAACAGATGAGCGATCAACTGATGCCTCAGGCGGAATCTCTACATTTGAACTGCTGCTGATTTCAGGGGGAACGTTACTGCTTATTGCAGCAATCGGTATTGCTTTATTCAGAAAACTATCAGCCAGATAAAAGAATTCTTGCATCACGAGAACTAGTTTGTTATTATAAAACATACCGTGCTAAGCGGGGAGGTAGCGGTGCCCTGTACTTGCAATCCGCTCTAGCAAGGCTGAATTCCACTTTTGAGGGTTTGAAGTGTGAGGACTGCCTCGGGAGTTCCGGTGTTGAGACTGCGGTCCTATGCAATAGAACGTCATGAATCATGTCAGGTCCGGAAGGAAGCAGCATTAAGTGGCTCATTCTATGTGCCGTAGGGTTGCCGTGGTTGAGCTGGTCTCCCGAGTAACGCTTGTTCATCATACTCGATTAAGTGGTGCACGGTTTTTAATTTTTGACTTCATATGGATGAGGTCTTTTTTTATGCCTTAAAACAGGAATATAAAGAAGCCTGTATGTTATAATTATAGCTAGAATTTATGAAGAGTTGAGGTGCCATACTAATGGAGTATCAGGCGTTATACAGAGCTTTTCGGCCTCAAAAGTTTAGCGATGTAGTTGGCCAGCATCACGTCACAAAAACTTTGCAGAATGCCATTGTGCGCAATAAAGAATCCCATGCTTATTTATTCAGCGGCCCGCGCGGTACCGGTAAAACGAGTATTGCAAAAGTCTTTGCCAAAGCATTGAACTGTCAGTTTGAGACGGATGGGGAACCTTGTAACGAATGTGAATTATGCATATCGATTACAGATGGCAGTGCCAATGATGTGATTGAGATTGATGCTGCAAGCAATAACGGTGTGGATGAAATCCGCAACATCAGAGATAAAGTAAAATATGCTCCGGCAGAAGCGGAGTTCAAAGTATATATAATAGATGAAGTGCACATGTTAACGACAGGCGCATTTAACGCATTGTTAAAAACATTGGAAGAGCCGCCGGCTCATGCAATATTCATCCTGGCTACAACGGAGCCGCATAAAATACCGGCAACGATTATTTCACGTACACAGCGATTTGATTTTAAATCGCTTGATATCGAAGAAATAACAGAGCGCCTTGAATTCGTGGCACAGCAGGAAAACACTGCATACGACAAAGAAGCATTGTCATACATTGCCCGTATTGCAGAAGGCGGAATGCGTGACGCGTTATCCATTATGGATCAGGTGATTGCATTCAGCAGTGATGAAATTACGATGCAGGATGCTGTAATGATTACAGGCGGTATCGAAAGAGACGAGTTAAATGAGTGGATGAAGTTTATCGAACAGAAAGACTCTGAAGCGGCATTTAAAAAATTCCATCAGATGATAGACGAAGGAAAAGATCCGACGCGTCTCATTCATGAACTGGTTTACTTCATAAGAGATGTAATTCTGATGAAACATTCAGGAGAGGTTTCGGAAGAGACTGCATTCGTTCATGTTGAAGATGAACTTCTCTATAAGATGATCGATGTGCTGAATGACGCCATGGTAAGCATGCGTTTCTCCGTGAGCGTCAGCGTCCACCTGGAAATAGTCATCGTTAAAATGATCCGCGTACTCGATGCACCTGCTCCGGCAGCAATCGGCAGCGGCGCATCTTCAGAAGAAATTGCCGAACTGAAAGCGCAGCTTAAAAATCTCGAGAAACAGATCGCAGAAGGTGCTGCTGTCCAGGCAAAACCGAAACGTCCTGCACCGACGAGAGGCAGACAGAGCTTTTCACTCGAAAGTATTACCCGTGTGCTGGATAAGGCGAACAAGGAAGACCTGGTTAAGCTGAAAGACGGCTGGCCGGGAGTCTACCAGTATATAGAAGAAAAAGGTCTTCAGTCTCTGAGAGCGCTGATTAAAGATTCGGAACCGGTCGCAGCAAGCGATACACATGTGCTGATTAAGTTTGATAACGACGTACATTCCGAGCTCATAAATCAAAACGCAGAGAAGAAAGAAGAACTCGAAAATCTAATTCCTACTATTATAGGTAAAAAAGTGCAGGTTGTCGGCGTACCGGATTCGAGCTGGCAGCAGGTTCGTCAGGAATACATTAACAGCAACAGGGATAATCTCCAGCAGAAACAGGAAAAGCAGGAAAAATCGTCGGATATTGCCCGCAAGATGTTCGGTGACATCGTCGAAGTTAATGATTGATAGTTTGTAAATAGAGTATAATCATATATAATATGTAAGTGATAAAATAATGTATCGGAGGATGAAAACATGCGCGGTGGTATGAATAACATGCAAGGCATGATGAAACAGATGCAGAAAATGCAAAAGAAGATGGAAGAAGAGCAGGAAAAACTGAAAGAAGAAAAAATTGAAGGTACAGCTGGCGGCGGAATGGTTACAGTAGTAGTATCCGGCCACAAAGAAGTACTTGATGTAATCGTTAAGGAAGAAGTTGTAGATCCTGATGATATCGAAATGCTGCAGGACTTAATCGTTGCTGCGACTAATGAAGCTTTAAATAAAGCGGACGAACTGTCGAGCGAACGTTTAGGCAAGCACACTAAAGGCTTAAATATTCCAGGGATGATGTAGATGCATTACCCTGAACCGATATCCAAGCTCATAGACAGCTTCATGAAATTGCCAGGTATTGGGCCGAAGACAGCTCAGCGCCTGGCATTTTATGTACTTAATATGAAGGAAGACGATGTAGTCGACTTTTCGAAAAGCTTAATGCAGGTGAAGCGGGAGCTGACATTCTGCAGTGTCTGTGGACACATTACAGATGTGGACCCGTGCTATATCTGTGAAGATAAAAACCGGGACCGTTCGACAATCTGTGTTGTACAGGATACGAAGGACGTTATCGCAATGGAGAAGATGCGCGAATACCACGGTCTCTATCATGTACTGCAGGGCGCGATTAGTCCGATGGACGGCATTGGTCCTGAAGATATAAACATACCTTCATTATTGGAACGTTTAAAAGATGAGGAAGTAAAAGAACTCATCCTGGCAACGAACCCTAATATAGAAGGAGAGAGTACCGCAATGTATTTAACGAGGCTTATAAAACCGATTGGGATTAAGACAACGAGGCTTGCGCACGGCCTGCCGATAGGCGGCGACCTTGAGTATGCTGATGAAGTAACTCTCTCGAAAGCGATCGAATACAGAACGGAAATATAAGAGCCGCAAGGCTCTTTAAACTTTTTAAAAAGAAATTCAAATAAAGGGTTGCACAACCCGGGATTGTCCTGTATAGTTATCTCTTGTCGGGTTCGAAACAAGCACACAACAAAACACAACAAAGAAATTAACAAAAAGAAACAAAATAGTGCTTGCAATTGAAAACCCCACATGCTATACTGATTAAGCAGTCAACAAGAGCTTAACAAAACAAACACAAAGCTTTACACAAAGAACATTGAAAACTGAATGACAATATGTCAACGTTTAATTCCGAATAAAAAGTCTTCTATTATATAGGAGCACAGATTGAGGCGAACAATTAAAACGCAAACGAGATACTGTCAGCAGTATCACAAAGAGCTTAAGTTTAA
>NZ_JACHFF010000003.1 GCF_014207425.1 Jeotgalicoccus coquinae
CACACCTGTTCCCATGTCGAACACAGCAGTTAAGCTCTCCAGCGCCGATGGTAGTTGGACTGACGTCCCGCAAGAGTAGGACGCTGCCAGGCTAAGACATATTCAAATATATGGATGCGATGAGCCGCATTGAGACCTTTCGAGGTCTCTTTTTTTTGTTCTTTTTTATATAGTATAATAATGTTATAAAATCTATCGGAGGTATATATGTCTCTTATAAGTAAGTTAAAAGGACTGCATAATGATAATTCAATATCTATGCATGTACCCGGACATAAGAACAATACAATTGGAGAACTGTCTGATGTTATTAAAGCTGACTATGATCTGACTGAGATACCGGGACTGGATGATCTTCATGACCCTGTTGAAATACTAAGTGAATTGAATACTATGCTTGCACAGAAAGCACCGGGCTATCATGCACAGGCAATGGTAAACGGTACTACAAATGGCATCATCTGCAGCATACATGCGATAAAGGAACGGGTGAGTCATTTCTATATAGCAGGGGATGCTCATAAATCGGTGTATCACGGAGTATCACTCATTAATAGTGACTATACAGTTATCCGTCCGGAAGAATTGTATGAACTGGATCTTGATGACAGCTGTGTAATATTGACTTCTCCTTCATATACAGGTGAACTTATTAAAGATATTGAGAAGCATGTGGAATACATAAGGAAGAATAATGGATTAAGTATTATAGATGCGGCGCACGGTGCGCATTTATCGATTACAAATAACTTTGAAGCGTCATTATTAAAGTCTGGTGCAGATGTCGTTATAGAGTCTTATCATAAAATGCTGCCCGCACTGACTATGGCCTCTGTTTTATTTACGGGAGACAGTGCGCTTCATCAGCGTATAATGCATTACATCAACCAGTTCGAAACGTCCAGTCCGTCATATTTAGTACTGGCTTCGATTGAATATGCGCAGCAGTTTTATAACGAGTATGATGATAAAGAATTCTTTCAGAAACGGGGACAGCTGATTCATCATCTTAAAGCAGCTGGAATAGATACAAAAGAACAGGATGATCCTGCGAAGCTGATACTGAATTCTTCCGAAGGTCCATACAACCTCGAACAGAGCCTGCGTGATTCAGGTGTCTATTCAGAGATGGTCACTGATGAAGGTGTGCTGTGGTGCCTGCCGCTCTGGCATGAGGGGGACAGATATCCGTTTACAGCACTGCTTGAAAGAATTACAAAGTTAACTCCTGCTGCATTTAATGAAGGAACAGTTATGAATACAGATATACTTGAAGGGGAGATATGTGTCGAGAATATAGTGCCTTATCCACCCGGTGTACCGCTTGTTTTAAAAGGAAATGTGATTACGGCAGATGTTATTAAAAGGATAAAGCACTACCAGGTTAATCATGTTAAAATAGAGGGTATACAATATAACATCTACTATTATATGAATGAGGCAGAATTATGAGTTACTTCATCACTTTTGAAGGTCCGGAAGGATCAGGAAAGACTACGGTTATAGAACAAATCAGAGCATTATTGGCAGAAACGCATGAAGTCGTAAAAACACGTGAGCCCGGCGGTATACCAATCAGCGAAAAAATTCGCGAAGTACTGCTGACTAAAGACTACGATATGGATGGCAGAACCGAAGCACTGCTTTTTGCAGCATCGCGCCGCCAGCATCTTGTTGAACGTGTGGTACCGGCACTTGAGGCAGGTAAAATTGTATTATGCGACAGGTTTGTCGACAGTTCACTTGCTTACCAGGGCATTGCACGCGGCATCGGCTTTGATGATATAATGGCGATAAATAAATTTGCTATTGATAGTTATATGCCGGACTTAACAATTTACTTAAAACTCGATCCGGAAACAGGACTGCAGCGAATCCGGGATAATGCACGGGAAAATAATCGTCTGGATGATGAAACTATAGACTTTCATAAAAAAGTAGTCTTGGGTTATAATGAGTTATCGGAGTTATATCCCGACAGAATTAAAATTGTTGATGCAGACCAGTCAGTTGAGAACGTTGTTAGAGATACATTAAATATTATAAATACTTATATACAATCTAGAGGTGAAGAATAATGAAAATGGTAATAGCTATTGTCCAGGACCATGACAGCCAAAGATTAAATGATAAATTAACAAAGAATGACTTCCGAAATACGAAACTTGCTTCTACAGGCGGTTTCCTTCGTGCGGGTAACACTACGTTCCTGTGCGGGGTGGAAGATGCACGTGTAAATGAACTTCTTAAACTTATTGACGATACTTGCGGTAACCGCGAGCAGACTGTTGCACCGGTAACGCCAATGGGCGGGAATGCGGATTCTTATATTCCTTACCCGGTTGAAGTTGAAGTCGGCGGCGCTACTGTTTTTGTTTTACCGATCGAACAATTCGAAAGATTTTAAGATGAATAACAATATCGTACAGCAGCAATTATTAAAAATTATCGAGAACAATAAGCTGAGTCATACTTATATGTTCGAAGGCGATGCAATAGAAACACTGCGCAAGTACAGCAAGTTTTTTGCGCTGCATATTTTCGGCAGCAATACGCGAAATGATATGCTGATTGATTCAGGGAACCATCCGGATTTATATTATTTATCGACAGCTGAAAATACGATTAAGAAAGAAGAAATCGAGCAGCTGGTCCGCCAGATGAACCAGAAACCGATTGAGTCTGATTATAAAGTGTATATAATTGAGCAGTTTGAAAAACTGACTCCGCAGGCCGAAAACAGTATTTTGAAATTTTTAGAAGAACCGCCGGAAAGAACAATTGCGATTTTATTAACGATAAATAAAAGCGGCATCCTTCCGACTATACATTCGAGAAGCCAGCACATTCATATCCAGGGAGAGGACGGGGACCGCGAAGATTCGCTGCCTAATTTAAGCGAAGCTGAAACGAAAACCGTCAATGCTCTCGCACTAAATGCTCATCACGTTAACGAGATGGCTGAAAAATTCAGCGACATGCGCCAGGAAGCAATCAGCTTCGGAACGCGCTGGATACATAATCATCCGCTTGTATTAATCGATGCTAAAAGAATAATCGATATTTGTGATGACCGTAAGGATTACGAACTGATGCTGCAGCTCCTCGCCGGATTTATCCGCCAGGCGCTGCATAAAACTATCGGTCTCGATGATTTTCAACCGTTTGATGCGCCACTGCCGGAAGGCAATGATGTAAATGCAGTTAAACTGACACGTATGCTTGAAGAAATTCAAAAAGCGAATCAGCTGCTTTCATTTAACGTTAATCCAATGCTTGTTTTTGAAGGTATGGTCATAGGTGCGAAAGGTTGATGAATGAATATGCTTAAAATCATCAAGGTCACGCAACTTGATTATTACGATAATATTTATATCACTTGCAGTGATGATTCTATAGAACGCGGTGACTATGTTGTCGCGGAAACAAAGAGAGGTCTTGAACTGCTTAATGTAGTAAAAGGGACTTATGAAATACCGAAAGATAATATCGTTGAACCCGATGGTAAATTTGTTCGTCTGGCAACAGAAGATGATTTAATTAAATTTAAGGCGAATGAAGAAAAAGCTGAAACTGCAATGGATTTTTGTACAAATGCAATTAAAGATGAAAAACTTGATATGAACCTTGTGAATGCTAAATTCACGCTTGATATGAAGAAGCTCATTTTTAACTTTACAGCAGATGACAGAGTGGACTTCAGATCACTTGTCAGAATTCTGGCAACTCGCTTTAAAACACGTATCGAGCTGCGTCAGATTGGTGTCAGAGATGAAGCGAAGTACCTTGGCGGTATCGGTCCATGCGGCCGTGCGCACTGCTGTTCGACGTTCCTCGGAGACTTTGTGCCGGTAAGTATTCAAATGGCCAAAAACCAGGACTTATCGTTATCTCCAAGTAAAATATCAGGGGCCTGCGGCCGTCTGATGTGCTGCTTGAACTACGAAGACGAGTATTATGAAGATGCACGTACCAAACTGCCTGATGTCGGCACTAAAGTAAAAACACCGGCAGGCATCGGGAGAGTTATCGGTATTAACATACTGGATTTAGCTGTCAGAGTTAAAGGTTCAGATGATTATATTGAAGAGTACGGTGAAGAAGATATAGATAAGCTAGAGGTTGTGAAGTAATGGATCGTGAAAAACTGTTCCTGCATATTCAGCAGCTCGAACGCAATATCAAAATGATGGATGAAGAAGTGCAGACACTGAAAGAACTCACTGTAAAACTGGTTGAGGAAAACGTCAGCCTGGAACTTGAGAAAGAAAACTATGAGCAGCTTTTAAATGATAAAGAGACGGCAGATTCTCCATTTAAAGAAAACTCATTGAAAAGTTTATACGATGAAGGATTTCATGTATGCAGCATCCATTTTGGCACACACAGACACGGAGACGACTGCTTATTCTGCCAGGCATTTTTTAATGAAAGACAAAGTTAAAGCAGCGATCAGCTGCTTTTCTTTTTGGAGTGAACTCAATGTTAAAATCAAACGAACGCACAGATGACCTGTTCAGGGAAGATATGTGTATTATTCAAAGCAGCGAAACCTTTTCATTTTCTGTCGACGCACTGCTGCTCGGTAACTTTGTGAAGATTAATAAGCGCGATAACAGAATTATGGATTTATGCAGCGGCAACGGCATTATTCCGCTCCTTTTATCACACCGTGCAACGCAGCCGATCGATGCTGTTGAAATTCAGGAACTGCTGGTGGATATGGCAGAGCGCAGCATTCAGATGAATGACAAGTCAGATCAGATTACGATGTATAATCTCGACATTAAAGAACTTAAAACTTCTATGAAACATTCTTCGTATGACGTCATTACAGTAAATCCGCCGTATTTTACAAGCAACCAGCCGTTAAAAGATAAAGGACCGCAGAGCATTGCGCGCCACGAACTGCATATCGATTTAAAAGGCATCGTTGAGGCATGCCGTTATTTAATAACGAACAAAGGACGCCTCTACATGGTTCACCGTGCAGAGCGCAGCGCTGAAGTATTCACAGAAATGCATAACCAGGGCTTCAGAGTCAGACGCGCCCAGCATGTGTACAATGATGTGAACAGCAAAACCGCGATGTTTATCATTGTGGAAGCAATTTTTAATTCTAACGCGTATGCTGATATACTGCCGCCGTTTTATATTTATAATGCGGACAAGACATATTCCGATGAAATGCTTGAGGTGTATTACGGTGACAACAGAGGATAAAAGATACTATGTCTATATTGTTGAATGCAGTGATTTCAGTCTGTATACGGGCTACACGACCGATATTGATGCACGGGTTACGACGCACAATGCCGGTCTCGGTGCGAAGTATACACGGGGGAGACTGCCTGTAACGCTTCGCTATGTCGAAGTCTTCGATTCGAAAAGTACGGCACTGAGACGTGAGTATGCGATTAAACAGCTGACAAAACAGCAGAAGTTATCGTTAATAGGAGGATAATTATGTTATATATTACCGGGACACCGATAGGGAACTTGGATGATATGTCATACAGAGCGATTAAGACGCTTGAAGAAGCAGATGTGATTCTGTGTGAAGATACGCGTATTACCCGTAAATTAACGACACATTTTAATATTGATACGCCGCTTAAAAGCTATCATGATTTCAATAAAGAAGAAGCGACAGAGTCTATTATAGAAGATATAAGAAACGGCAAAACATATGCACTTGTAACTGATGCGGGTATGCCTGTAATATCGGACCCCGGTTTTGAACTCGTCAGCCGCATGCAGGATGAAAAACTGCCGTACGCTGTGATTCCGGCTGCATCAGCCTTTACGATGGCGCTTGTAGCAAGTGGTATTCCAAGCTACGAATTTACGTATTTCGGATTTCTGCCTAAAAGCTCATCGAAGCAGCGGGAGAAACTTTCTGAAATAATGCACCATAAATTCACGTCGGTACTTTACGAATCACCGCACAGAATGAAATCTCTGATGACAGAAGTCAGTAAGATAGACAGCGGCAGAATCGTCAGCGTATCTCGCGAGATTACGAAGAAATTTGAACAGCATGTCAGAGGTACAGCAGATGAAATTTTAGCACAGCTGGATAACGGTATTCCTTTAAAAGGAGAGTTTGTCGTCGTTATAGACAGTTATAAAGAAGAACAGTCGGAGTTCACAGGAACGCCGAAAGATCACGTTACAGAGCTCGTTGAAGAGGGTATGCGCCCGAAAGATGCGATTAAGCTCGTTGCGGAACTGCGCGGCTTGAAAAAACAGGAAGTGTATAATGAATTTCATAAATAAAAAGCCGTGAATGAAATATTCACGGCATGGTTTCTTTTAATTATTTATCGATTTTCTTTTTAATTTCTTTAATTAGCTGATCGGCGCCTTCTTTGCTGAGTACAATTTTACCGTCAGCAAGTGACATGTTGTCGTCGGATACATCGCCGGTTACTGCGCAAGTCATGCGCGGCTGGTATTTTTTCAGAATGATTTTATCGTCATCAGTGAAAATTTCCAGTGCATCTTTAACCTCGATATCGAGAACGCGACGAAGTTCAATTGGAATAACGACGCGTCCAAGTTCATCAACTTTACGCACAATTCCAGTAGATTTCATTAGTGATTCCTCCTACATAGTTAACCAAAATATAATGGGTTATGTCCAATTCGGAAATATGATCGTGCAGTAAAATAAAAGAAAATAAGCTTCGAATCTATTACCCGAAATTGGATATTCATGACTATAGCATAAAAATAATGGGAAAACTATTAAAAACTGTTCAGAATTGAAAAACATACATAAATTAGATATATTAGATAAGTATATTATAGGAGGATGTCCCATGACCAAACCAACATTTTATATCACTACGCCAATTTATTATCCGAGTGGAAAACTCCATATCGGTAATGCATATACGACAATTGCATGTGATGTAATGGCACGTTATAAACGCCTGAGAGGCTTTGACGTATATTACTTAACAGGTACTGACGAACACGGTCAGAAAATAGAGCAGAAAGCTGATGACATGGGGATTACACCTCAGGCTTACGTCGATGACATGGCGGAGAGCATGAAAGAATTATGGAAGATGCTCGATATTACTTACGATCAGTTTATCCGTACGACAAGCGAAAAACATAAAGCAGCTGTACAGTACATTTTCGAACGCCTGCTTGAACAGGGAGATATTTACCTTGGTGAATACGAAGGATGGTACTCGGTTCAGGATGAAGAATTCTTTACTGAAACTCAGCTTGATGAAGTTTACCGCGATGAAGACGGTAAAATGATTGGCGGAAGAGCGCCGAGCGGACACGATGTGGAACTTGTTAAAGAAGAGAGCTATTTCTTCAAAATGAGCAAATACGCTGACCGCCTTGTGAAGTATTACGAAGATAATCCGGATTTCATTCAGCCTGAAGCGCGCAAAAATGAAATGCTGAATAACTTCATTAAACCGGGACTTGAAGACCTCGCTGTATCAAGAACGACATTCAAATGGGGAGTGCCGGTTAAATCGGATCCTAAACACGTTGTCTACGTATGGATCGATGCACTGGCTAACTACATTACGGCACTCGGCTACTCGACAGATGAAGACGAGCTGTTTAAAAAATACTGGCCTGCAGATGTCCACATGATCGGTAAGGAAATCGTAAGATTCCACGCAATTTACTGGCCGATTATGCTGATGGCATTAGACCTGCCGCTGCCGAAAAAATTACTCGGACACGGCTGGCTGCTGATGAAAGACGGCAAGATGTCCAAGTCAAAAGGGAACGTTATTTACCCTGACCAGATTGTCGAACGCTATGGTCTCGACTCACTCCGTTATTATTTAATGCGTGAAGTGCCATTCGGTTCTGACGGCGTGTTTACACCTGAGTCGTTTATCGAACGTACGAACTTTGATTTGGCAAACGACCTTGGGAACCTGGTGAACCGTACAATTTCAATGATTAACAAATACTTCGACGGACATGTGCCTGCATATACAGGTACTCATACCGATTTCGATAAAAGTCTTGAAGCTGCTGTTAAAGACAGCGTTTCGGAATATGAAGCTGCTATGGAAAAAATGCAGTTCAGCCATGCGCTTAGAGCGGTATGGACAATTATCGGCCGTTCGAACAAGTATATCGACGAAACGGCACCATGGGTGCTGGCGAAAGATGAAGCAAACAAAGATGCACTTGGCAATGTAATGGTGCACCTGGCGGAAAACATCCGTATCGCGGCTGTATTATTAAGCCCGTACCTGCCGCACGGTCCGAAAGAAATCTTCAAACAGCTGAATATTACTGATGAAAACCAGCAGACGTATGAATCAGTATTGGAATACGGTATCGTTAAACCTGCCGGACAGCTGGTTAAACCGACACCAATCTATCCGAGACTGGATGTTGAAGAAGAAGTGACGCACATTAAAAACCAGATGCGTCCGCCTGCAGCTGAAAAAGAGGAAGAAGAAACTGAAGCGGCAGAAAAAATTACAATTGATGACTTTAACAAAGTAGAAATTAAAGTTGCAACTATCATTGCAGCAGAAGCTGTGAAGAAAGCCAAGAAACTGTTGAAAATCCAGGTGGATTTAGGCAATGAAGAACGCCAGATTGTTTCGGGAATTCACGAGCATTACGAGCCGGGAGACATTATCGGCAAAAAAGTACTTGTCGTAACAAACCTGCAGCCTGTAAATCTGCGCGGAGAGAAATCAGAAGGTATGATTTTAACTGCAGAAAAAGGCAGCCGTTTAACGTTAATTGATGTGCCTGACGGCATTGAAAACGGCAGCATTGTAAAATAAATCAAGGAGTGATTATGTGTTAATCGATACACACGTCCATCTGAATGCACACCAGTACAATGAAGACCTGGAGGAAGTGATTGCGCGTGCGCGTGAGAACGGACTTGAGAAAATGGTTGTTATCGGCTGCGACCGTCCGTCGATTGAACGCACGATGGAACTCATTGAAGAATATGATGATATATACGGCGTAATTGGATGGCATCCGGTCGATGCCATCGACTGCACTGATGAAGATCTTAAGTGGATAGAAGAACTGTCTGCTCATGAGAAAATTGTCGGTATCGGTGAAACAGGTCTCGACTATCATTGGGATAAGTCACCGAAAGATGTGCAGAAAGAACTTTTCAGAAAGCAGCTGGCACTGGCAAAACGTGTCGGTCTGCCAATCATTATCCACAACCGTGAATCGACTGAGGATTGTGTTGAAATTCTGAAAGAAGAAAATGCCGGAGAAATCGGCGGTATCATGCATGCGTTCAGCGCAGATGAAAAGACTGCAGATGAAATTATCGCTATGAACTTTTATGTCTCGCTTGGCGGACCGGTGACATTTAAAAATGCACAGCTGCCTAAAAAGATAGCCGTTCACGTACCGCTTGACCGTCTGCTCGTTGAAACGGATGCACCGTATTTAACGCCGCATCCGTTCCGCGGTAAACGCAACGAACCGGCACACGTAAAACTGGTTGCCGAGAAAATTGCGGAACTTCGCGGCATGAGCTACGAAGATCTTGCGGCGGCAACGACTGAGAACGCAAAAAGACTTTATAACATCTAAAATGAAAGTGTTTCACTTTGACTTTGGTTGAGGTGAGGCACTTTTTTTATGGTGCAGAAAGATAAGAAATATGAAAAATATGTTATGATACTAAACGAGGTATAAGAGGTGACATTGTATGGAAAAACCTGTGATTAAAGAAATTATTGTCGTTGAAGGCAGAGATGATACACGCAGATTAAAAGAAGCAGTTATCTGCGAAACGATTGAAACGAACGGTTCCGCAATTAATGAACGGACACTTGAAGAAATTGAAGTGGCATTAAATACTCGCGGTGCCATTATATTTACAGATCCGGACTTCCCGGGCCATAAAATCAGAAATACGATTATCGAACGATTCCCGAATATAAAAGAAGCATTTTTACCAAAACATAAAGCGCTGGGACATAACAGTGTCGGCGTGGAACATGCCCGTCTTCAGGATATCCGTTCCGCACTTGAAAACTGTCAGACGAGCCAGCAGGTCGAAGAAGAACAGATTACGATTCAGGATATGCAGTATTTACGCTTATCCGGCAATGCTGCTGCGAAAGAACGCCGTGAGTATTTAACGGAAAAGCTTAATATCGGCTATGCGAATGCAACGCAGCTGCGCAAAAAGCTGAACCGCTACAGCATCTCACCTGAAAAAGTTGCAGAAATATTAAATGAGCTGGAAGTGAATAAATGATGAAGCATATCTCCACTGTAGGACGAACTAAAGAAATCCTCGAAAAACATCACTTTAAATTTAAGAAAAGTCTCGGACAGAACTTTTTAATCGACTCAAATGTCATTAAAGAAGTGATCCATAAAGCGGATATTAATGAAAATACAGGCGTTATAGAAGTCGGTCCGGGGATCGGTTCATTAACAGAGCACCTTGCAATTAATGCAAAAAAAGTGCTGGCTTTTGAAATAGACCAGCGTCTGATTCCAGTACTTGGTGATACGTTAAGCGCGTACGATAATGTAACAGTAATCAATGAGGATATACTGGAAGCGGATGTACCGGCGCGTATTGAAGAGTATTTAAGCGACTGTGATGATATCGTCGTTGTGGCAAACTTGCCGTATTACATTACAACACCGATACTGATGAACTTCCTGACTGGTCATCTGCCGATTTCACGCTACTATGTGATGATGCAGAAAGAAGTCGGCGAGCGTATCAGTGCATCACCGAACTCAAAAGCGTACGGTTCACTGTCGATTGCAATCGATTATTATACAGAAGCGAAAACTGTACAGAATGTACCGAGAACAGTATTTATGCCGCCGCCGAACGTCGATTCGATTATCGTTGAACTGAAGACGCGTCCGGAAAGAAAAGTTGAAGTGGACGATGAAGATACGTTTTTCAAATTAACGAGAGGTGCGTTCCTGCATCGTCGCAAAACAATACTGAACAACTATCAGACATTGTTTCTGGATGGTAAAAAGAAAAAAGATGAAATCAGAGCGCTGTTTGAAGAAGCCGGAATTGAACCTGTCCGCCGCGGTGAGAGTTTATCGCTTGAGGACTATAAGGCAATTTACGACGCCTTCAAGAAAAGTGACTTGGAATTCGCCTAGGAAAACTGGTATAATGGCAATTTTTTGACAGAATTATGTAAACTTGTTACAATGGTCTTAGTGAGGTGGGGTATAATGCCAAAAACATTAATCGACATCAAAAAGATTCTTGATTGTCAGTTAGGAAATCCATGTGTACTTCGTGCTAACGGAGGCCGCAAGAAGTTGATTGAAAGAAAAGGTATTTTAAGAGAGACTTATCCATCGATTTTCGTAGTTGAACTAGATCAAGACGAGCATAATTTTGAGCGTGTATCTTATACATACACAGACGTACTAACATCAAATGTAGAGGTTACTTTCTATAACGACGATTTTACAGAAGAATTTTTAATTCAATAACATATTAAAAACCATCCTTTCGGATGGTTTTTTTGTTTTGTGAGCGGATATTGAGCATACCGCAATCATTATATATATTATTAAAATTATATAATAGATGGAGTGTGACTTATGAATATAAACAACCCTCATATCATGCCGGAAATAGATAAATCAAAGGGGCTTGAATTCGGCCTGTATACTCTCGGAGATCATTTGCCGAATCCGCATACGGGAGAGAGAATCCCGGCAAGCCAGCGTATTAAAGAAATTATTGAAACTGCCCAATATGCAGAACAGGCGGGCATCGACACATTCCAGGTCGGTGAATCCCACCAGGATTATTTTACATCACAGGCGCATATGGTCATCTTATCTGCCATCGCACAGTCGACTGGCAGAATAAAAATCGCGTCCGGCTCAACAATCATCAGTACATCGGATCCGGTTCGTGTGTTTGAAGATGCTTCGACAATCGATCTGATATCGGGCGGGCGTATGGAAGTTATTGCAGGCCGTGCATCACGAGTCGGATTATATGATCTGCTCGGATATAATTTAAATGATTATGAAGCACTGTTTGAAGAGAAGTTTGAACTCTTCTTAAAGATTAACGAAAATGAATATGTTGACTGGCAGGGAGAGTTCCGTGCGCCGTTAAATAATGCACATGTGATTCCACGTCCGGAAAATGAACACAATGGACTGCCGGTATGGCGTGCTGTCGGGGGTTCAATGGCTTCAGCGCATAAAGCAGGACTGACAGGTGTACCGATGTATCAGGCGCACTTAGGCGGGCCGGCTGATGCTTTTAAGAGCCGTATTGACCTGTACAGACAGACGGCGGAAGAAGCGGGCTACGATGCTTTCAGGCTGCCTGTAGCAACTGCGGGGTTCTTCTTTACACATGAAGATACGCTCGAAGCTTACAAAAAGTATTATCCTCATATTAATGAGGGAATGAAGAAATCAAACGGTCAGGGATTCCCTAAACAGGGCTTTGCCCAGGGACAGGATTACCGCAGTGTAATTAACGTCGGAGACCCGGAACTTATAATAGAGAAGATACTTTATCAGCATGAGTTATTTAATCATGACCGTTATATTGCACAGCTCGATTTTGGTGGCGTGACAATGGAAGATATTAAACGTAACATAGATATTATTGGAGAAAAGATACTGCCTGCAGTTAAAAAATATACAAAATCACAGGGGGAACAGTAATGAAAGCAGTAATCATCAGCGGGTCGGTCGTCGGAAGCAAGACACGTAAAGCGACGACGGCACTTAGAGGAAAAATTGAATCATTAAATGTTCATGAAATTGAATATATAGACTTAAAAGAATATGATATGCCGTTCAGCGACGGGCGAAACTATTTGGACTACGGCGGTGCAACGACTGAAGCGCTGACTAAAATAATGGAAGCGGATGTTGTATTTATCGGTACACCGATTTTCCAGGCTTCAATTCCAGGTCCGTTAAAAAACTTATTTGATCTGCTTCCACCGGATGCATTTCGTAATAAAACTGTCGGTATGATTATTACTGCCGGTTCACTCAGACATTACCTGGTGCCGGAACAGCAGCTGAAACCGATTCTGTCTTACATGAAAGCAAATATTGTACCGGGATATGTGTATATTCTGGATCAGGACTTCGGTATGGAAGGTATCGAGAATGATGATATTCTGCTCAGACTGGATGCGCTCATTGATAATACATTTAACAATGCAGAAGCTCAGCAGGCAGTACTTGAAAAATTTAATGACTCGTTTGGATTCTAAAGTGAAAAAGCGTTCAGGATAATCTCCTGAACGCTTTTTACTTATAATTTATCGGATTGTTTTAAGTCCGTTAGCCCAGTTAACTGTAGTAGTGATTACAGCTTCAATTGTTGGGTTATGAAGCTCTGCAGGCGCAAATTTAGTCATTTCTTCAAAGTCAGTGAACAGGCTGAAAGCACCGAAAGGTCCTACAGTAGCCATGTTAAAGTTTGAAAGAATCTGACGCAGTGAAAGTGTTGCAGCAACACCTAAAGTTGAACCGTATCCAACGATACCTGCTGATTTGTTACCGAACTCAGGTCCGATGTAATCAAGAAGGTTTTTAAGTGCCGGTGAAACAGCTTTATTGTATTCTGGAGTAACAAAGATATAACCGTCAAGTGAATCAATTTTAGCTGACCAGTTATTGATTACGTCAGAACCGTACTGTTTGTTAGCCATTAACGGTGGTAAAGCTTCTTTGAATAATGGTGCTTCGTAATCTTTAATATCTACGATTTCGAACTCTGCACCTGTATCTAATTTCTCAGCAAAGTCTTTAAGCCACTCTGCAACCTGCAAGTTAACACGTGATTCACGTGTACTACCTGTAACAATACCAATTTTAGTCATTATATAATTCCTCCGAAGTATGTGAAAAATATTAAGTTACATTTTGTAACTAGTTATAATATACAGTATTTCGAAATGGAAATAAAGACTTTAGTTCATTTATATTCATAAATTGTCATGATTACGTTTACATGGTAAATTTAAAAGTGATTTTAAACAATAGGAGCAATGATTATGGAGATAGAGGTTAAAAATTTAACAGGCCTCCGGTCTGATGAAAAGATTAAAATGACAGCCGGAGAGGTTCTCGCGGTTCAGATTCCATACGAGCGTCTCGAAGTTTTTGCAGAGACACTTCAGAACGCAGGTGTCCACGTCTTTTCAGGCAGTTTATTATATTATAAACGGATGAATTTAAAAGTCCATATTGAATACTTAAGAAAATGGTATAACAGTCCGTTGAAAACCGATGATCTGGTCCGTCAGTTTAACATTACTGATGTTTCCACCAGGTTGTCGAAACTGAGCCGTGCTGAAATTCAAAAGCTGACTTATATTCACGCATTGCTCAGCAATAATAAGCATATTGTTTTTATCGATCCTTTTATCAATACAGTGAATGATAATATTCATCTGTTCCATAAAATGAAAGAACAGCTGGTTAATCAGGGGAAGTCGCTTTTTGTCGCGGCATCGAGACTGGAGGATGCATTTATCGTACAGCCTGATGTCATGAAGCTGACTGAACAGGGTCTGCAGGTCGTTGAAACCGCAGATAATACTGAAGAAGACAGCATCTCAAATGTGAGTAAGATTAAAGTGAAAGCAAACGATAAAACAATTTTCGTTACTATAGAAGATATTGAGTATCTTGAAAGTCAGGACGGCAAAACTTATATTAATCTCGGTTCGGAGAAGTTTGTAATGGAATCGACACTGCAGGGTGCGGAAGAACAGCTGGAAGCACACGGTTTTTACCGCTGTCACCGTTCTTATATTGTTAATCTCCATAAAGTAAAAGAGATTATTACATGGTCTAAAAATACTTATTCTGTGATTATCAGCAATCCTGAAAAGGCGAAGATTCCGCTGTCACGTGCGAAGTTTAATGAAATACAGGAGAAGCTTGTAAAACTATAAAATAAAAAGGTGACTTTATGAACATATATAAAATACAGGCGACGATTTACAGAGATATAAGGGAGTTCTTTACAAATTATGCAGTGCTGACATTGCTTCTAATGCCGCCGGCAATGGCTGCCTTATATGGAACGACTGCACAAAGTGCCGGAGAAAAGATGCCGGATGTTATGATATTTGTCGTTCTCGGTACGACGCTGTCTGCAATTACTACGAATATTCCATTGATGCTGTATGCCGAAGAAAATGAACACGGGCTGTTAAAGCTCGTCACACATACCCGACAGGATCTCTTGAACGGTTTGCTCGGCAGAAGTGTACTGACGCTGATTATTACAGGAGCAGTAGTTATTATTTCTATTTTTATAATGCAGGGGATGCACATATTCAGTTTTCAGCTGATGACAGGATTTATTCTTGCAGCAATTATATTTTTAAATCTGGGGTTATGGACCGGACTGTATGCGAAACTGCAGTCGACATCAACAGTGTACGGAGTAATCGTCCTGTTCTTCCTCGGTATGACCCCGATTATTGAAACATTAAATCTCGGAGAGAGCAGTATTATTTCAGGTCTCGCCGGCCTGACTCCTGTGTATCAATTGATGGCGATATATAATAACGCCGGAATAATGCCATACGTTATTTTAGCCGTATGGCTTGCTCTGACAACGTTTCTTGTCTGGATGGTAGTATCGAAACGTACTGAAACACTGTAGTACAGTTCATGGGATATAAGTACACCTGATAAAAACCAGGGTACACAAGACACTTAATTTATACAGTTCAATATTTATTACCTACAACTCACCGTGATTATATCGCGGTGTTTTTGTTTTGCCCGTAAACTTTAGTTAAGATAACCGAAACAAAATAACTGGAGGTTTTAAATATGAGTATCATTCAGGTAAACAATCTTGAGAAAACATTCGGCAGCGAACGCGCACTTGCCGGTATTACATTTAATGTAGAACGCGGTCAGATTTTCGGACTGCTTGGACCGAGCGGTTCAGGAAAGACAACGACAATTAAAGTTATGACAGGTGAACTTAAACCTTCGGACGGCGACGTTAACGTGAACAATTTCAACTATAAACAGTTCAGAAAAAATGACTACGTCAGCAGCCTGGGGATTTTATCGGATAAAAGTTCTCTATATGAAAGACTGACAGTCAAAGATAATCTGGAGCTGTTCAGAAAGTTATACAATGCACCCAAAGGTTCAGTAGAAAGAGTATTAAAAGATGTCGGGCTGGAAAGTGAAATTGATAAACCGGTATCGAAGTTATCCAAAGGAATGAAACAGCGCATTCTATTATGTAAAGCGGTGATTCACAGACCGGCAATTTTATTCCTGGATGAACCGACATCGGCGCTCGATCCGACGACGACAGAAAAAATCCACGACATGCTGGAAGAACTGCGTGATGAAGGGACGACGATTTTACTGACAACACACAACATGGATGAAGCAACACGACTGTGTGACAATGTCGCATTCCTTTATCAGGGTGTGATTCAGGACTCAGGTGCACCGGCAGAGTTAAGGCACAGATACAAACGAAATGAAGTGCACATTACTTATACAGACGGCACTGTTAAAACAGTAGACAGAACGGAAGAGAACAGATCACTGCTCGACAATGTGCTGTTCAATGAAGAAG
This sequence comes from Jeotgalicoccus coquinae, assembly GCF_014207425.1. Lineage (GTDB taxonomy): Bacteria > Bacillota > Bacilli > Staphylococcales > Salinicoccaceae > Jeotgalicoccus > Jeotgalicoccus coquinae. The sequence continues at coordinate 16,598 of NZ_JACHFF010000003.1, forward strand.
CAGTTGACGTAAGAACCGATTTCCCGACACTCGGAGAAGTGTTTAAAAAAGTAACTGGTAAGGAGCTGGTTTAAATGAATATGACAAGAGCGATGGCGATATTTGAAAAAGATCTGAAAGAATTTATGAAAAATATGATGTTGTTTACTTCGGTACTGATTCCGATACTGATGGCAGTATTTTTCTCGAGAGTAGGTATTGGTGCAGGAGCAGAAGGAGAAATGCCCCCGGAAATACTCGGGATTCTTGCAGGTGTAGTATTCTCGGCAGTGCTGTTCAGCGGAATTATGACGATGATTGCTGAAGAAAATGAAAAAGATACGTTAAGAGGACTGCTGCAGTCGCCGGCGACAATTATCGATATTATTCTTGGCAAGAGCATGGTAGTAATATTGATGACAGTAATTTCACTCGTGGCTTCAATAGTGATTATCAGCCCTGAAAACTATTGGACTCTTGAAAATATTATCAGCCTTGTGCTTGCAGGGATGTTTTTCCTGAACATGGGAATCGGACTTGGACTTGTTGTGAAATCAGTAGCAACGACATCGGTGTACATTATTCCAATTATGTTCATCTTCGGTTTTACACCGTATATTGAAATGCTGATTACGGATCCGGACAGCATAGGGATTAAAATTGCGGAATACTTCCCGATTTATCAGCATATGTTCGTACTCGAGGGCAATGCCGGAGCAGTGGAGTTCATCGTTCTTGCTGCATGGGTTGCTGTGAGTTTCCTGCTGGTACTGTGGGCATTTAATAAACGTAAGAATGATGAGTAGAATGATATAAAGTGCCGGATTCCTAATGGAATCCGGTTTTTTTGTTGCTTGGAAGTCGTGGTTTTTGGAACGACGACGTTTAAAGTTGCTTGGAAGTCGTGGTTTTTGGAACGACGACGTTTAAAGCCGTTTGGAAGTCGTGGTTTTCGCAACGACGACGATTAAAGCCGTTTGGAAGTCGTGGTTTTCACAACGACGACGTTTAAAGCCGTCAGGATGTTGTGGTCTCCTCAAATGACGGTGCCGCGCAATCCCAAAACAGCCCCAAACTCGCTCCCCGTGCCAATCTTTAAAAATATCAGCAATATTCATCTTTGTTCTATGCTAAAATAACACATATATATTTCGAAAAAAAACTGGCAAAGGACTATGAACTATGCATTATGAAATCGCACCAGCAAAAATTAATTTAACATTGGATACGCTGTATAAACGCGATGATGGTTATCACGAAGTCAGCATGGTTATGACGACTGTCGATCTGAACGATAATTTATCGTTTGAGAAGCGTAAGGACAGAAAAATCATCATTGAGTCCGATCATCAGTTCGTGCCGACAGACCGACGCAACCTGGCTTACCAGGCTGCGCAGTTAATGATGCGCCGTTACAAGATAAAAACCGGCGTAACGATTAACATCGACAAGCATATTCCGATTGCTGCGGGTCTTGCCGGAGGTTCTGCTGATGCTGCCGCGACGTTCAGGGGGATGAACGTGCTGTATAATCTCGGTGCAGGACTTGATGAGCTGGCGGAATTGTCATCGGAGCTCGGTTCCGATATTCCATTTTGTGTATACGGGGGAACAGCACTTGCGACAGGACGTGGAGAGATTATCGAGCGTCTGCCGCGACCGCCGCATGCATGGGTCGTGCTCGCAAAACCGTCTATCAGCGTATCGACGAAGACTATTTACGGCGCACTGAAACCGGGTAAAAACAAACCGGTTTCAAACGTTATGAAAGATGCAATTGTAAGTGAAGATTACGACAGGATTATCAATACTTTAAAGAATGATCTTGAAGAAGTGACTGTAAGAAAATATCCGCAGGTGAGAAAACTGCTCAGTAATATGAAGGAATCGGGTTCTGACGGTGCACTGATGAGCGGAAGCGGACCGACGGTATTCGGGATTGTCAGGAAGGAACGCCAGTCTGTTCATTTGTACAATGCGATGAAAGGCTGCTGTGCTGAAGTTTATCGAATAAGATTACTTGGATAAGTATTAAAATCCGAACTTATATGGTAAAATTGGTACCTATAATACGGTTTAGGAGTTAGACTATGAAATATAAACGCAGTGAAAGGCTCGTCTATATGACGCAGCATTTAATTACAAATCCCAATAAATTGATACCATTAACGACTTATGTAGATAAATTCAGCCAGGCGAAGTCTTCAATCAGTGAAGATATCCGCATTATTAAAGATGTTTTTAATGCCGAAGGACTTGGCATACTTCAAACAACAGCAGGCGCAAACGGCGGCGCAATGTTCATTCCTAAAATCAGCGTGGAGCGTGCAGAAATGATTATCTCTGAATTCAAGGAAGATCTTGAATCGAGTGAACGTCTGCTTCCGGGGGGCTACTTATACATGTCCGACATTATGGGCAACCCGAAGATGATGAACGACATCGGCGATTTAATCGCAACGATGTACGGCGGCCTGGAAATTGATTCAGTCGTGACAATTGCAACCAAGGGTATTTCCCTTGCAAACGCAGTTGCACGCAAACTGAACGTGCCGGTTGCTGTTATCCGTAAAGATAACAAGGTTACAGAAGGTTCTACGGTATCGATTAATTACGTATCGGGCTCGACGCGAAAGATCGAAACGATGGTACTGTCAAAACGCACACTTAAAGAAGGTTCACGTGTGCTGGTAGTCGACGACTTCCTGCGCGCAGGCGGTTCGATTACCGGTGTAACGAATCTTATGGAAGAGTTCAACGCAACAGTTGTCGGCGTCAGCGTACTCGTTGAAGCGAAAGAAGTTGCGAACCGCAGATTTAACGATTACACGTCATTGCTTAAAGTATCCGAGATTGATGAATTTAACGAATCATTTGTAGTTGAAGAAGGAAACTGTTTAGATTACATTACAGGCAAGTAGATTTTATTCAAATTACGGAGGATGATTAAGATGCAGCCAATTAATTCTGACAAAGCACCAGCAGCAGTAGGACCATACAGCCATGGAGTAAGAACGGGAAATTTATTTTATTCTTCCGGGCAGGTGCCGTTAACACTTGAAGGTAAAATTGTTTCAGATGATGTTGCAGAGCAGGCAGCACAGGTTCTCGACAACATCGGCGGTGTGCTTGAAGCGGCCGGACTGGACTACAGTAATATTGTTAAAACAACTATTTTCATTGCTGATATGAATGACTTTGCAGTGATCAACGAAGTTTACGCGAAGTATTTTACGGGTAAACTACCTGCAAGATCATGTGTAGAAGTTAGTCGTCTCCCATTAGATGCAAAAGTGGAGATTGAGGTTGTTGCATCTTTCGAATAACTGTTGATTTTAGTAAGGTTCTAAGCTAGATGGGTTTTACACAGAAGATCTAAAACACAAATCTATGGAGGAACAGACACATGAAAATAACAGACGTAAGACTTAGAAAAGTCAATAATCAGGATACAAGAATGAAAGCTCTGGTTTCTGTAACATTTGATGAGTCATTTGTTATTCACGATTTACGTGTAATAGACGGTAATAATGGACTGTTCGTAGCAATGCCGAGTAAACGTACTCCGGACGGAGAGTTCAGAGATATTGCCCATCCGATTAATTCCGAAATGCGTCAGCATGTACAGGTAGAAGTTATGCGTGTTTATGAAGAAACTGCGGATGCGGAAGGAACTGCTGAACAGGCAAGTGAGCCGACTGTGGAATCTGACCCGGCTGAAGACGAAGAAACTGCAGAAAATATTGACGAAGAAGACGCTGCAGACTCAAATGCTGCTAAAGAAGAAAGCGTAAAAAATGAAGATTCATCGGAAGTGTCGGAAGATACTGCGGAAGAAAATAAATAAAGCTTCACAATTCAGGCCGGGCCGGTATGGTCCGGCCTGAGTTTCGTCTTGAAAGATAACATATACTGAAATATAATTAATGTATCGTATTATAGTGGGGGTTAATTATGCAAACGAGAGCGATTATTGTTGCTGCAGGTGTCGGCAAGAGAATGAATTCAAAGAAACCGAAAGTATTGCACGAAGTCTGTGGAATCCCGATGATCACGAGAGTAATTAACGCTGTGAAAGCTGCGGGAATCAGCGAACTGCATGTCGTGACAGGTTCAGGACATGACGAAGTAACAGAGATTCTGCCGGCAGATGTTAACGTTGCAGTCCAGGAAAAACAGGAAGGTACAGCACATGCTGTCAGCCAGACGTCGGAGGAATTAAGCGAAGCGGACGGCAACACACTGATTATCTTCGGTGATACACCGCTTATTTCACCGGAAACGATTAAAAATCTTGTGGCAGATCACGAGCACTCGGGACTGAAAGCAACAGTATTATCAGCATATGCAGATAATCCGAAAAATTTCGGCCGTGTTATCCGCAAGGAGAACGGTACGGTTAAAGCGATTCTGGAACAAACTGAAGTTACACATGAACAGGAAGAAATTAAAGAAGTCAGCGCAGGTGCTGCTGTCTTTAATAACCGGGAATTATTTAAAGTGCTCAAAAAGATTACAAATGATAATCCGGAACAGGAATATTATCTTTCTGATGCTGTCGGACTGTTAAGCAGTAAAGGTTCCCGTGTCGGAGCATTTGTGACGCCGGATAATGATGAAATTATAAACGTCGACAACCGGATTTTACTGGCGCGTGCATCAGAACTTCTGAGACAGCGCATTAATGAGCAGCATTTAGAACAAGGTGTGACAATTATCGATCCTTCGAACACATACATCGATGAAAGTGTTAGAATTGGTATGGATACTATTATTTATCCTAACACTGTTATTAAAGGCGATACGGTAATCGGTGAAAATGCGATTATTTCGGCCAATTGTGAAATCAGCAACAGTGTAATCGGTGATAATGCAGAGATTAAACATTCCGTTGTTACCGATGCAGAAGTCGGCAGCAGCACGACAGTCGGTCCATACGCGCAGCTGCGTCCGGGAGCGAAACTCGGAGAAGCTGTGAAGATTGGAAACTTTGTTGAAGTTAAGAAGTCGGAGTTAAAAGACGGCGCGAAAGTATCACACCTGAGCTACATCGGCGATGCAGAAATCGGTGAGAGAGCGAATATCGGGTGCGGTGCGATTACGGTTAACTACGACGGCGTCAACAAGTTTAAAACGACAGTCGGCGCGGATGCGTTCATCGGCTGCAATACGAATCTCGTTGCCCCGGTAACGGTAGGCAGCCGTTCTATTACGGCAGCAGGTTCAACGATTACAGATGATGTTCCTGATGATAGTTTGGCGATTGCACGAAATAAGCAGACGACAAAAGAAGGCTATTACAAAAAATAATACTTGGAGGATCAAAATGTTAGCTTCTAGTAATCAAAACAGAAATTCTAAGATGAAATTATTTACGTTGACAGGTAACGAACCCTTAGCACGTGAAATCGCGGAACATATCGGTATTCCGCTTGGTAAATGTACAGTAAACCGTTTCTCGGACGAAGAAGTTCAGGTCAATGTCGAGGAAAGTGTACGCGGCTGTGACGTATTCGTTATTCAGCCTACAAGCCAGCCGGTAAACGAAAACCTTATGGAATTACTAATCATGATTGATGCACTGAAACGTGCATCGGCTAACACGATTAATATTGTTATGCCGTATTACGGCTATGCACGTCAGGACCGTAAGAGTCGTGCACGTGAACCAATTACAGCGAAGCTCGTTGCAAACATTATTGAAACTGCAGGTGCAAACCGTGTGATTTCACTTGATCTTCACGCACCTCAAATTCAGGGATTCTTCGATATTCCAATCGATCACCTGATGGGAGTGCCAATTTTAAGCGACTACTTCTTAGAGCATGAAGGTATTGACCTTGAAGAAGTAGTCATCGTTTCACCTGACCACGGCGGAGTAACGCGCGCACGCCGCATGGCAGACCGTTTGAAAGCTCCAATCGCAATCATCGATAAACGCCGTCCGCGTCCGAACGTATCTGAAGTAATGAATATCGTCGGTGAAATCGACGGCAGAACAGCAATTATTATCGATGATATTATTGATACAGGCGGCACGATTAAAACTGCAGCACAGGCTCTGGTAGACAAAGGTGCCAAAGATGTTTACGCATGCTGTACGCACCCTGTACTTTCAGGACCTGCAATCGAACGTATTCAGGACTCTGTAATTAAAGAGCTTGTAGTAACAAACTCTATCCAGCTGCCGGAAGAGAAGAAAATTGACAAAATTACAGAATTATCTGTTGGCGAACTGCTTGCACAGGCGATCGTGAGAGTTCACGAGCAGGAGTCGGTGAGTATTTTATTCGACCAAACGTGATAATTTAACAGTTTTTTTACAAACTGCTGTAATTTGTGGTATTATAATGCGTGGCTATGTGTTAGGATAGGCGTTATTATAATAGACTTGTATTAGATGAAAGGTGGAAATAATTATGGCTAAATTAGCCTCAAACTCAAGAGCTGGGAAATCAAAACAGTCAGAACTTAAAGAATTACGTCAAACTGGTAAAGTTCCAGCGGTCGTATATGGTTTTGAAACAGAAAATACATCATTATCGGTAGACGAGAACGAATTCATCAGAGTAATTCGTGAAGTTGGACGTAACGGTGTTATCGACTTAGAAATCGCAGAAGGCGTTACTCAGGTAATGGTCAGCGATTACCAGTTCGACGCACTTAAAAACCAAATTACTCACATCGACTTCATTGCAATCAACATGCAGACTGAAGTTACGGTTGAAGTACAAATCGAATTAACTGGCGAAGCTCCAGGACAAAAAGAAGGCGGCATTCTTGAACAGCCACTATTCGAAGTGTCTGTAACTGCTAAACCAGCTGACATTCCGGAAACTATCGAAGTAGATATTTCTGAACTTAACATCGGAGATGCAATTCACGTTGAAGACATCCGTTCTAAAGGTAACTTTGTTATCGAAAACGAAGATGCTGATGCATTAGTAATCGTAAGTGCGCCAACTGAAGAGCCTGAAGAAGATGAAAACGCTGAAGAACAAAGCGTTGAAGTTGAAGCAACAGCTCAGAAAAATGACGCTGCTGACAACGAGTAATATTAATTTAAAATAACAACGGCGGTGGACTTTCCATCGCCTTTTTTAACGTTTATATGAGGTGATGGAATGAAATGTTTTATCGGTCTTGGAAACCCGGGCCCTAAATACGATAAGACTCGTCATAATATCGGATTTATGGCGATAGACAGATTGAGCAGCGATACTCACATTGAGCTGGATAAGACGAAATTCAAATGTAATTTCGGTACAGGCTTATTAAACGGGGAAAAAGTGATGCTCGTTAAGCCCCAGACTTTTATGAACTTATCAGGTGAAGGTGTACGCCCGCTCGTTGATTATTACAATATTGAACTGGAAGATATCGTCGTTATTTATGATGACCTGGATTTACCGCTTGGACGAATCCGTCTGCGCCAAAAAGGCAGCGGCGGGGGACATAATGGTATTAAATCGCTGACGCAGCATTTCGGCAGTGAAAAATATAATCGTATCCGTCTCGGTATTGAACGTCCGCCGCAGGGTATGCCGGTAACAAATTACGTACTTGGCAAATTTCCCAAAGCAGACTCGCAGACAGTCGATAAAGTACTCGACGTGTCGAGCGAAGCATGCCGGAGTTTCGTCTCGGCACCGTTTTTAGACGTGATGAACGAATACAATGGTGATGTCAATGCATAATAAAATAAGCGACAGAATATTAAACGATGAACGTGTCAAAAGTATTTTAAATTACGACAGCGATAAAAACCTGCTCGTGACAGGTGTGAACGACGACTTTAAACCGGTGCTGCTGAAAGAAATTACAGAGAACTCGGCAGAACCGCAAGTTGTCTTCGTTGAAAACAACCACCATATGGAGAAACTGGCAAACAGTATGATGGACGTCATGGATAATGTATATACATTCCCGGTCGGCGATATTATGATTGAAAGTTTATCAAAGCAAAGCCCTGATTTTATGAAAGCAAGGATGACTGCATTATATGCACTTGCTCATGAGAAACCAGGGCTCTTTATCGTGCCTGTACACGGCCTTTTAAAACCGCTGATGCCGAAAGAAAAACTTCTGTCATACGAAAGAACGCTGCAGCTTGGCGGCACAATCAACTATGACGAGCTGATCGGGTTCCTTGTCAGCCTGGGTTATAAACGTATGAACCAGGCACAGAACTTCGGTGAATTTGCGGTGCGCGGCGATATTTTTGATATTTATATGCACGATGTATTCCTCCGTCTGGAGTTATTTGACGATGAAATCGATTCGCTCCGGCTGATTGATCCCGAGACACAGCGGTCACTTCAGAACATCGACAGTATTACGCTTGAACCTTATGCGGAGTATATCGTCGAGGCAGGCGAGCGCGAAGAACTGCTCGATAAAATCGATGAATTGTACGAACAGACTTCAGCGGGGCTTGAAGGTGTAACGAAAGAAGCACTCGAAGAATACTATGGTGTCGTTACGCATCCGGACCAGCTGGTAAATCATCTGGTTCAGTTTGCACATCTCTTGGAAGACCACGATAAATCACTGCTGGATTATTTAACGTCGAATCACAGAGTGTTTATCGATGATGCCAGTGCGATTAAGTCAGCCTACGATGCTGAGTTATCAGCGGTTCATAATTATTTTGAATCGGTGCTTGAAGCGGGGCAGATGTTTAACGGTGCGGCCAACTATCTGGAAGACCAGTACGAACGACTCCTGAATATTGAAGGTGCGACATACTTCAACTTATTTATGAAGAGTATGCCTGTTTCAATCGGTGAAATGGTTAAAATCTCAGTGAAACCGACAGAGATCTATTACGGGCAGTACGATATTCTCGCCTCGAATTTGAACGGCATGCTGGAAAATGATTATCTCATTAATATTATTCTTCGCGATGAAGATGAGCTGAACAAGACGAAACAGCTGCTCGAAGACTTAAAAATCCCGAGCTTTATAAACGAAATACCTGAAAACTCAGGCATCGTGCTGACAATCGGCAGCATGGCGACAGGATTTATTCTGCCGTATATGAGTGCTGCGATTTTAACATCGAAAGAACTATATAATAAAGTTCAGAAACGAAAAAAACGCAAACAGAAAATTTCAAACGCTGAAAAGATAAAGTCATATCAGGAACTTAACGTCGGAGATTACATCGTCCACGTGCATCACGGTGTAGGCCGGTATCTCGGCATTGAAACGCTGCAGGTCGGCGGTATTCACAGCGACTATATGAAGCTGCAGTACAAAGGTACCGATCAGCTTTATATTCCGGTTGATCAGATGGATCTCGTCCAGAAATATGTCGCGAGTGATGACGGATCGCCGAAAATGCATAAACTCGGCGGTGTCGAATGGAAGAAAACAAAAGCCAAAGTCGAGGCGAATGTTAACGATATTGCTGAAGAATTAATCAGACTCTATCAGGAACGTGCACAGGCTGAAGGATTCCAGTTCAGTCCGGATACGGAAATGCAGGAAGCATTTGAAGCGCGCTTCCCATATGAACCGACACCAGATCAGCTCGCAAGTATAAACGAGATTAAGAAAGACATGGAAGAAGCGAAGCCGATGGACAGACTGCTGTGCGGTGACGTGGGTTACGGTAAGACCGAAGTGGCGATCCGTGCAGCCTTTAAAGCAGTGCAGGATGGTAAACAGGTGGCATTTTTAGTGCCGACAACGATTCTTGCAGCACAGCATTTTGAAAGTCTGATTGAACGGATTGAAGATTATCCGGTTAATGTTGCTATGATGTCGCGTTTCAGAACTGCGAAAGAAAACCGCGAAACAGCGGCAGGTTTAAAAGAAGGACGTATTGATATCGTCGTCGGGACACATAAAATACTTGGCAAATCGATTGAGTATAAAGATCTCGGACTGCTGATCGTCGATGAAGAGCAGCGTTTCGGGGTAAAACATAAAGAAGCGATTAAGCAGATTAAAAATAACGTCGATGTTTTAACGCTGACTGCAACTCCGATTCCAAGAACGCTCCATATGAGTCTTACGGGTGTGCGGGATTTATCGGTTATAGAAACACCGCCTGAAAACAGATTCCCGGTGCAGACATACGTGCTCGAGTTCAACGGCAACTTTGTTAAAGAAGCAATTGAACGGGAACTGTCACGTAACGGGCAGGTATTTTACCTGCACAACAGAGTTGATACGATTTACAACAAACAGGCGCACGTTGAGATGCTTGTGCCCGATGCATCTGTCGGCGTTATGCATGCGAAGATGACCGAGAAGCAGATTGAGGAAACGATGCTCGATTTTGTGAATGGTGAATTCGATGTTCTCGTGACGACGACGATTATCGAAACCGGTGTGGATGTGCCGAATGCGAATACACTTATTATTGAAGATGCTGACCGATTCGGTTTAAGTCAGCTGTATCAGCTCCGCGGACGTGTCGGACGAAGCAACAGAATCAGTTATGCGTATTTATTCCACCAGCCGAACAAAGTGCTGACGGAAGTGGCGGAAAAGCGTCTTGAAGCCATTAAAGAATATACGGAACTCGGCAGCGGATTTAAAATCGCAATGCGCGACCTGAACATTCGCGGCGCCGGTAATCTGCTTGGTAAAAATCAGTCCGGATTTATCGATTCAGTCGGATATGAGATGTACAGCGATATGCTGGAAAGTGCTGTTCAGGAAAAACAGGGTATTGAAAAAGAAAAAGAACCGGTCAGCATTCCGATTAATATTGAAGCAGATGCCTATATTCCGGCGACATATATTACACATGAACAGTCAAAAATCGATATTTACAAACGTTTAAGAAAAGCGAACTCGCTTGAAGATATTCAGGATATTGAAGATGAACTGATCGACCGTTTCGGTGAGTATCCTGAAGAAGTCGTAAATTTAATCGAACTCGTAAAAGTAAAAGTGTATGCACTCATGTACGGGATCTACAAAGTGTCGGAAGATGCGAGACATTATTACCTGAATGTTTCGAAAGCGGCAACAGAAGAAATCAGCGGCGAGAAACTGTTCCAGGACACGCAGGACTACAGCAGAATATTAAAAATATCAGTTAAAGACGGAGAAATCCGCTTAACAATCCGCTCTAAAAATATTAAAGAACTTGTCAGCATTATGAGTGCAATACAGGACAGCAGAATGGAGGCAGTCAGATGAATACAATAAGAATTATCGGGCTCGGCACATCGGATATCGATAAAATGCCGCTCGGCGTATATAAAGAACTAAAAGCAGCGAAGCAGTTATTCGTCCGCACGATAGATCATCCCGCAGCAGTGATGCTAAAAGATGAAGGGGCGGAAATTACGAGCTTCGATTCGTATTATGAACAAAACGATACGTTTGAAGGCACTTACGAACACATTACGGACACGCTCTTAAAAGCAGCGGAAACGGCAGATGTACTGTACGCAGTGCCGGGTCACCCGATGGTCTATGAGACGACGACGGAACGGCTTCTTGAAGCGGCGGCAGCCGGTAAGGTTAATGTGGAAATTGCCGGCGGCCAGAGTTTTATCGATGATGTGATTACTGCACTTAAAATACCGGTGAATGAAAACTTCCAGCTGCTTGACGGTACAGATCTTAACATCGGGGACCTCGATTACAATAAACACACGCTGATTACGCAGGTGTATGATCAGCTGTCTGTCAGCGAAGTGAAAGTCACGCTGCTCGAGTATTACAACTATGACGCGCCGGTTTATTTAGTCGATAAAGCAGGCAGTGCCGATGAAAATATTATCGAAAGCACGATTTCTGAAATCGACTTCCACGTGCCGGACTCCAACCTGCTGTGTATGTTTGTGCCGAAAGCTGCAGGGGAACAATATGATAACCGTTCAATCGGACATATGGTTAATGTATTCGATACACTCGTAAGTGAAGAAAACGGCTGCCCGTGGGACAGTGTGCAGACGCATGCATCGCTGGAACGCTATCTGCTTGAAGAATCATATGAAGTCATTGAAGCGATAGAAAAACAGGATGATAACGGACTGATTGAAGAGCTTGGCGATATACTGCTGCAGGTTGCACTGCATTCAGCAATCGGCAAAAAAGACGGCTACTTCGACTTTTACGATGTCCTCAGCTCGCTGAATAAAAAAGTGGTGCACCGCCACCCGCATGTATTCGGTGATGCGACTGTCGAAAACATGGATGACCTGAACGAAGTATGGGCGAAAGCGAAAGCGGCGGAAGGCAAAAAGCCGAAAGTGAAACACGAAAAAGAATATGCAGCAACGGTATTGGACTGGATGAAGGAAACGATTCATCATAACAAACCGCTGAATGAAATTATTGCAGAGGATGATGGTCATGAGACTCGATAAATTTTTAAAAGTATCAAGAATCATTAAGCGCCGCACGCTTGCGAAAGAAATCAGCAGCGAAGGGCGCATCGAAGTAAACGGGCGCGCAGCTAAAGCGAGCACCGGGCTTGCTGTCGGAGATACGCTTGTAATCCGTTTCGGACGCAGTATCGTGACGTACGAAATACTGGAACTGAACGAGAAAGCGAAAAAAGAAGAAGCAGAACGCATGTATAAAGTTCTAAATGAAGAGAAAATTGAAAAAGAATCAGATTTTTAATAGATTGTCGCCTGTTTTTCCTGTATCTTGTATATAATAGATAGTGAATATGAGATTACAAGATTGGATGTGACAATGTGAGCAACAAGGTAGTAAGGCTGCTGAATAACTATACGAAAAAAAGAGATAGCGAAAAGAAGCAGTTAGCGAGTGAATCACGTGTGTCCCGCCGCCGTACGATGTTTTTTGGCAGTATCCTTCTCGGGATTGCCATCATACTCATGCTCGTGGCATTCAATCAAAAACAGGCAAATGAAGAACTGCACGGCGAAGTACTTGCAACGACTGAAGTACTGGAGAAGAAAAACAAGCAGCATTCGGATCTGGAACAGCAGATCAGACAGCTTAACGATGATAATTATATTCTGCGTATTGCACGCAGCGAATTCTTTTTATCAGAAGAAGGAGAATTGATTTTTAACCTTCCGGATAAAGAGGATAAAGAACAGAAGCAGGCGGAGGAATAATCATTGCTTATGTAATGATTATTCTTTTATTTAGTGTTAATATAGAAATGTATAATGATTTTGGGAGGATATTAAATAAACATGTCAGTTGAAGCGGGCAGTAAAGTTATCGGCAAGGTTACAGGTATCAAACCATTTGGTGCATTTGTTCAATTGCCAGGCGGCAAAACAGGGTTAGTTCACATCAGTGAAGTGGCTGATAAGTACGTAGAGGATATCAACGAACATTTAAAAGTCGGTGACGAAATCGAGGTTAAAGTGCTAACGATAGGCGACGACAACAAGATAAGTTTATCTATTAAAAAAGCACAGGATAAACCAAAACCGAAACCGCGTGCTAAAACACCGTCTCCGGAAGACTTTGAGAAGAAATTATCAGGTTTCCTTAAAGACAGTGAAGAGAGAATGTCTACAATTAAAAGACAGGCAGAATCGCGCCGCGGCGGAAGAGGCCGTAAATAATTATATTAAGAGGCCGGAGCAATTCGCTCTAGCCTTTTTCTTATTTATTGAGATTGGGGGAGGCGGTAAATGATGAACCTGGAAATCAATACTGCATGGGGCCGGGATGACGACATTGCCCTGGCATTGTCCGGCGGCATAGATTCAATGGTGCTGTACAGCCTCCTGACCCGGGAATATAAACATACATACAAAACGCTTACTGTGATTCATGTGAATCATAATGTGAGGGAAGCATCTGAAGAAGAAGCAGCATATATTAAAAACATGACGAAGCGCGACTGTATCCGCTTTGAAATGACCGTACTGGATTTTACGGACGGATTTTCGCAGGAAGCGGGTCGGGTCAAACGTTATGAGTTTTTTGAAAGTGTACTTAAAAAGCTGGATATTAAGTATCTGCTGATGGGTCATCATCAGGACGATCAGTACGAAACGGTGCTGCAGCAACTGTTAACCGGCCGTCATCTGTACGGGAATTTAGGGATTCCGGAAGTACGTGATACTGGCAGTTATACGGTTGTCCGTCCGTTTAAGACCATCACGAAACAAGATATTCAAAAATATCAGAGACATCATGACATTACTTATTTTGAAGACCGGAGCAACTCGGAAGACGGCTACACACGGAACTACGTGAGACATCATATTATTCCGGCGGTGAAAGAGTCGGCATCACTTGATATCAGCCAGCTGGATAATGTCAGACAGGATCTGAACGAACTCAGCGATTTTGCGTACCGGGCGGCTGAGGATTTTGTGAAGCGGCATGACAGCAGACTGCCGAGAGCCGGGTACTTAAAGCACAGCGGTATTATCAGACGGTATATTCTGACTGTTCTTCTAAACAGGCAGGGTGTCCGTATCAGCCGGCAGTCACAGGATTCACTTGATGAACTGCTGGAAAGCGGGCCGCCGCAGACAGTATTCGAGGCCGGTGCTGTGTCAGTACACATTGAATACGATTATTTCTACGCAGCACCATCAGCGGAAGGAATTCCGGAAACCCTCTTATCTGTTGAGGATAACGGCGAATTTATTTATAATGACTATCATGTCACTGTAAATTTATGCAAGTCGGAATTGCCGCTTACATTACGCATGAAGGCGGACGGCGACAAGGTACATATTAAGAATACCGGAACGAAAAAGATCAGCCGGCTGTTTATAGATAAAAAGATTCCGGCCGGTGAACGGCTGAAAATGCCGGTCGTCGTGAATTCTGACGGTATTATTATTGCAGTTGGAACAATTTATAATATAATTGAACCATCTGAAAACAGACTATTAAAGATTACGAAGGAGTTTAATGATGACAATTCAAAATGATATAAGCGAGATTGTGTTATCTGTTGAAGATATAGAGGCAATTAATAAGGAACTTGGAGAACGCATTACTAAAGACTACGAAGGTAAAAAACCTGTACTTGTCGGCCTGTTAAAAGGTTCAATTATGTTCATGGCGGATTTAATTAAGCATATCGATACGCACATGGAAATTGATTTCATGGATGTTTCAAGCTATGTCGGCACGAAATCCACAGGAGAAGTAAAAATCCTGAAAGACTTATCGACATCTGTAGAAGGCAGACATATCATCATTGTTGAAGACATCGTAGAAACAGGAACGACTTTAAATTCCATTATTGAATTTTTAACTTACCGTAAGGCCGCATCTATTGAAATTGTTACACTGCTCGACAAACCGGTTCCGGAAAGAAAACTTGATGTTGAAGTTAAATATATCGGGACTAAAATTCCCGACGGATTCGTCGTTGGATACGGGCTGGATTTTGATCAGCAATACCGCAATCTGCCTTACATTGGATTGTTAAAACCTGAAATCTACAGCTAAATCAAATGAGTGGAACTTACAGGAAATTTTTGTTACTATTTTTGGTAATGCATTAGAAATGGAGGATTACGGATGCCGAAAAATACTGGCCGTAACATATTACTTATCGCCATTCTAACAGTTGTTATGTTTGGTATTTTCCAACGCTTTAACGGCGCCGGCGGAACAGAAGAAGAACTGCAGTACAACGAGTTCTTAAACGCGCTGGAAGCTGGAGAAGTTGCTGAATTAACGATTCAGCCAGAGAATAATGTTTATTTAATTACAGGTCGTTTAGCCGACCAGGACGAACAGGAGTCATTCACTTCTGTAGTTCCATATAATAGTGTTAGTGATTTGGAACAGATTACGGATACAGCCCGCAGTCAGGAAAACCTTTCATTAACAGTAGCACCTGAAGAAGAGCCGAGTCCTTGGGCGAGCATGCTGGTTACATTTATTCCATTGCTGCTTATCTTTTTCTTATTCATCTTCCTCATGAGCCGTGCCCAGGGCGGCGGCGGAGGCGGCGGTAAAATGATGAACTTCGGCAAGAGTAAAGCGAAGCTTCATGAAAAAGACAAATCAGACGTTCGTTTTGATGATGTTGCCGGTGCCGATGAAGAAAAAGCAGAACTTGTGGAAGTTGTAGACTTCTTAAAAGATCCGCGCAGATTTGACAGAATTGGTGCCCGCATTCCTAAAGGGGTGCTTTTAGTCGGACCTCCGGGTACGGGTAAAACTCTTATCGCACGTGCTGTTGCAGGTGAGGCGGGCGTACCGTTCTTCTCAATCAGCGGTTCGGACTTCGTCGAAATGTTCGTCGGGGTCGGAGCATCACGTGTACGTGACCTGTTTGAGAATGCTAAGAAAAATGCACCTTGTATTATCTTTATCGATGAGATTGATGCTGTAGGGCGTCAGCGTGGTGCAGGTGTCGGCGGCGGTCACGATGAGCGTGAGCAGACACTTAACCAGCTCCTGGTTGAAATGGATGGATTCGCAGCGAACGAAGGCGTTATTATGATTGCAGCGACTAACCGTCCTGATATTCTTGACCCTGCACTTTTACGCCCGGGTCGTTTCGACAGACAGATTCAGGTTGGCCGTCCGGATGTTAAAGGACGTGAAGCGGTACTTAAAGTACACGCACGCAACAAGCCCCTTGATGATACTGTGGACCTTGGCGCAATTGCACAGCGTACTCCGGGATTCTCAGGTGCGGATCTTGAAAACCTGTTAAACGAAGCGGCACTTGTTGCTGCCCGTTCAGGTAAGAAGAAAATTGATATGCGGGATGTCGATGAAGCGTCAGACCGTGTTATCGCAGGGCCGGCTAAGAAGAGCCGGGTCATGAGTAAGAAAGAACGTAACATTGTCGCGTATCACGAAGCGGGCCATACAATTATCGGAATGGTGCTTGATGATGCAGAGACAGTGCACAAAGTTACCATCGTGCCGCGTGGACAGGCCGGCGGTTATGCTGTAATGCTTCCTAAAGAAGACCGTTACTTCATGACTAAGCCTGAACTGGAAGACAAGATTGTCGGCCTTCTAGGAGGACGTGTTTCTGAGGAAATTACATTTGGTGAAGTTTCCACAGGTGCACATAATGACTTCCAGAGAACGACAGGCATTGCACGCAGTATGGTAACTGAATACGGTATGAGTGACAGACTTGGACCAATTCAGTTCGGCGAATCAAACGGTCAGGTGTTCCTCGGTAAAGAAATGTCTAATGATGCAAATTATTCAGACAGTATTGCTTATGAAATTGACCAGGAAATGCAAAATATTGTGAAGACACAATACGAGCGCTGCCGCCAGATTCTTACTGAACATCAGGAACAGCTGAACTTAATTGCTGAAACACTGCTTGAGATTGAAACTCTCGACAGAGAGCAGATTGAAGGATTGTTCTACCACGGTAAATTACCGGAGCGCAGCTTCGATAACGACCCGGAGGAAGAAGATACAGTAATCAGCGATTCACTGGACAGCGATAAAACCGGCGCATCTTATGAAGAAGTTAAAGATAAGATGGACAGCGAAGATACTGATGCAGAAAATGATCGGAAAGAACAGCCTGAAGAACGTCCGGATATGGTGGAACCGCCAAAACCGGAAGGAAATAGTGAAGAAACTTCAGTAGACAGAAATAATGACGAAAGAAACAACAGATAGAACATCGAGCTGCCTTTTTGGCAGCTTTTTTTAATGGCACGAGCAATGAAATTGACTATCTTTGACGTTTGATTTATTATGCATGATAGTGAACATGGTTTATTATATAAAATGAAAAGAATTTCCAGGTGGAGGAATATAAAATGAGTGATTATTTAATTAGAGGTTTAGGCCTTAACGATGAAGTAAGGATATTTGCTGTCGATACGACAGAAACGATAAATGAAGCAGTACGACGTCATGGTGCACTGCCGACAGCAGCAGCAGCGCTTGGCCGTTCAATGAGCGCGGGTGTCATGATGGGCGCAATGCTTAAAGGTGATGACAAAGCGACAATAACTATCGAAGGCGGGGGACCGATTGGTGCCATAGTCGTGGACAGCGACGCTGATGGACATGTCAGAGGATACCTCGGCAATCCGGAAGTACACTTTGACTTAAACGACCAGGGCAAACTTGATGTGCGACGTGCAGTCGGTACTGACGGTTACCTGCGTGTAGCTAAAGATATCGGCTTAAAAGATAACTTTGTCGGTTCTGTGGAATTAATTTCAGGAGAGCTTGGCGAAGATTTCTCCTACTATTTTTATGCAAGTGAGCAGGTGCCTTCAATCGTTGCACTTGGTGTTTTAGTAAACCCTGATAACACAATTCAGGCTGCAGGCGGATTTGTAATCCAGGTACTGCCGTCGGCAAGCGATGAAACAATCGAATGGTTAAATGAACGTGCGAAAACAATGACGCCGGTATCTAAACTGCTTGCGAAAGGTTTATCGCCTGAACAGGTTATCGATGAAGCAATCGGTGAAGAAAACTGGAGAAATCTTAATAACATGCCTGTCAGCTTCGAGTGTAACTGTTCCAAAGAACGTTTTATTAACGCAATCAGCGCACTTGATCCAAAAGACATTATGACGATGATTAAAGAAGACGGCGGAGCGGAAGCTGACTGTCATTTCTGCCGCAATAAAGAATGGATTACGAAAGAAGAACTTCAGGAACTTATTACACACTAAATATTTGAAAAAACAGCACTATAATGGTATATTATTCATAGTTATTAACTAGGAATAGGAGTGTTTAATTGTGAGCAACGTATTTAACAACATTTCAGAAGCAATCGGCAACACGCCATTAGTAAAATTAAACAAACTGACTGAAGACAACAGTGCGGACGTTTATGTAAAAGTGGAATTTATGAATCCGGGGAGTTCGGTTAAAGACCGTATTGCCTTAGCAATGATTGAAGCCGCAGAAGCGTCAGGTGAATTAAAAGCCGGCACGACAATCGTTGAACCGACAAGTGGTAACACAGGTATCGGTCTTGCGATGGTAGCTGCTTCAAAAGGTTATAAAGCAGTTTTAGTAATGCCTGATACGATGAGTAAGGAACGCCGTAACCTGTTGCGCGCATATGGTGCGGAACTTGTTCTGACTCCGGGTGCAGACGGTATGAAAGGTGCAATTAAAAAAGCATCTGAACTTGCTGAAAAAGAAAACTTCTTTATGCCTCAGCAGTTTGAGAACCCTGCCAACCCTGAAATTCACGCTAAAACAACTGGTAAAGAATTAGTTGAACAGGCGGCGGCGGCAGGTTTTGAAATCGACGCATTCATCTCAGGTATCGGTACAGGCGGAACAATCAGCGGTGCCGGAAAAGTGTTAAAAGAAAACTTTGATAATGTTAAAGTTGTTGCAGTTGAACCGACGGATTCAGCAATCTTAAGCGGGCAGGAACCAGGTCCGCATAAAATCCAGGGTATCGGCGCAGGATTTGTTCCTGACACATTAAATACAGACATTTATGATGAAATTGTTACGATTGAAAATGAAGAGGCAATGGACACTGCGAGAGAACTTGCAAAACAGGAAGGTATCCTCGGCGGTATTTCTTCAGGTGCTGCAGTCCAAGCAGGAATTAAAGTTGCAAAAGATCTCGGCAAAGGCAAAAATGTCATTGTCATACTCCCTTCAAACGGTGAGAGATATTTATCTACACCATTATTTAACTTTGAAGACTAATTAAATTACAGGAAACTCCGTCTGTTCATCAGACGGAGTTTCTTTTTGTTCTGATTATTTCAGTACGGAAATATTTGGGGGAGTAATCATCTTTAAACATGTTATAATATGACTATTCAATTTATGTAAAAGCAGAGGTAGATTTTAATGGGAAGACTGAAAGTCATGGGTATTTTAAACACCACGCCGGATTCGTTCAGCGACGGTGGCAAATACAACTCGGTCGAGGCCGCTGTACACCGTGCGCGGGAGATGGTTGAAGAAGGCGTGGATATTATCGATATCGGCGGTTATTCAACGCGTCCCGGCTATACTGAGATTACAGCGGAGACGGAAATCGAACGCACAGTCCCTGTAGTTAAAGCAATCAGGGAAGCCGGCATCACTGTGGATATATCAGTCGATACATTCCGCAGTGAAGTGGCACGTGCCGTTCTGGAAGCGGGAGCGACGATGATTAACGATCAGTGGCGCGGTATTTACGATGAGAAAATACTCGATGTAGCCGCAGCATTTGATGCACCGATTTTCTTAATGCATAATAATAATCACAGCACATATAACAACGTGACTGAAGATATGATCAGAGAGCTGAAAGAGTCAGCTGACCTTGCATTAAAGCATGGTGTTAAAAAAGAAAATATCTGGCTGGATCCTGGCATCGGTTTCGTTAAATCGAGAGAAGAAGAACTCGAAGTGATGCGCAATCTTAAACAGCTGACAGCAGAAGGCTATCCGGTACTGCTTGCAACGAGCAGAAAACGCATGGTTAAAGAACTGATCGGCGGCGAAACTGACGCTGACGACCGTGACGCAGGCACACTTGCAACGACGATTATCGGTATTGAAGCGGGCGTTAAAGCAGTCAGAGTCCACAATGTTAAGATGAACCGTCAGGCAGCAGATGTCTATATGAAATTAAAAGGTGATTACAATGGATAAAATTCATATTAACGGAATAAAAACATATGCATACCACGGTGCGATTCAGGAAGAGCGTGTGCTCGGTCAGTATTTCATTACTGACCTGGTACTGCACGTTGATTTAACGGATGCATCACAGACGGATGACCTGACAGCAACTGTCCATTACGGCGAAGTTTATAACCTGGTGGAAGAGATTGTTAAAGGCGAACCGGTGAGTTTAATCGAGCGTCTGGCAGGTAAAATCAATGCGGCATTATTTGACCGGTATGATAAAATAGTAGAGATAGAAACTACTATTACGAAACCTAATCCACCAATAGATGGAAATTATGAAAGCGTGGCAATCACGCTGCACGGAAAGCGGGAATCATCATGGCAATAGCTTACCTCGGACTTGGAAGCAACATCGGTGACAGGGAAGAAAGCTTGAATAATGCAATCGCTGAATTATCCGGAGTGCCGGGTATTCAAGTAACGAAAATTTCATCGAGGTATGAAACAAAACCCTACGGCAATACAAATCAGCCGGACTTTATAAACATGGCAGTGGAAGTGGATACGAACTTAACGCCGCTGGATTTACTGGAGACAGTACTAGGTATCGAGCATGAGCTCGGGCGTGTCAGAACAGAAATATGGGGACCGCGCAGCATCGATATAGATGTTCTGCTGTACGAAGACCTTGAACTGAAACTGACGGATTTAAAAGTACCGCATCCGGAAATGCACCTGCGTTCATTCGTAATTGACCCGCTGTATGAAATTGCACCGAAAAGAGAACATCCGACATTGCATATGACGGTAGAAAAAATTAAAGAGCAGTTAGATAAAAGTCAGTCAGCAGAATGACTTAATTAAATAAAAATTATTAGAACATATATAGGAGTGGAGTATAGTGAGTGAAGAACTGAATGATCAATTAGCTGTCCGCCGCGAGAAAATGCAGCAATTAAGAGACCAGGGTATGGATCCGTTTGGTAAACGATTTGATCGTTTAGCCTACAATGAAGAACTTACAGCTCAGTGGGATGAATTTACTAAAGCAGAGCTTGAAGAAAAAGAAGCGGAGTCAGTTACTGCAATTGCCGGCCGTATTATGACTAAACGCGGTAAAGGTAAAGCAGGCTTTGCACATATTCAGGATATTACTGGACAGATTCAAATCTACGTCAGAAAAGACCAGATTGGCGACGAAGCATTTGAAGTTTGGAATCAGGCAGACCTGGGTGACTTTGTCGGTGTCAAAGGACCGATGTTCAAAACAAACACGGGAGAACTGTCGATTAAACCGACGGAATTCACGCTGCTTACAAAAGCGCTCCGCCCGCTGCCGGACAAATATCACGGTCTGAAAGACGTTGAAGAACGTTACCGTAAACGCTACCTTGACCTGATTACGAGTAAGGAATCGAGAGAAACGTTTATCAAACGCAGCAGAATTATTCAGGAGATGCGCAACTATCTGGACAGCATCGGTTTCCTGGAAGTGGAAACACCGATGATGCATTCAATCGCAGGCGGTGCACAGGCGCGTCCGTTCATTACTCACCATAACGCACTGGACAGAGACCTGTTCATGCGTATCGCACTTGAGCTGCACTTAAAACGCCTTGTTATCGGCGGGATTGAAAAAGTGTATGAAATCGGACGCGTATTTAGAAACGAAGGTGTTTCAACGCGCCATAACCCTGAATTTACGATGATGGAACTTTATGAAGCATATGCTGATTACAAAGATATTATGAAACTTACTGAAGAAATGGTTGCTTACATCGCTGAAAAAGTAAACGGCACGATGAAAGTGACATATAACGGAGAAGAAATCGATTTGACTCCTGAGTGGAAACGCGTGCACATGGTGGATATCGTCAACGAATTCACAGGTGTAAACTTCTACGACATTGAAACAGTAGAAGAAGCGAGAGCTGCGGCGAAAGCGCATAACGTTGAAATTAATGACAACATGCTTTACGGCCACATCCTGAACGAATTCTTCGAACAGAAAGTTGAAGAAGAACTGGTACAGCCGACATTTGTATACGGCCATCCGGTTGAAATTTCACCGCTGGCTAAGAAAAACGATGAAGACCCTCGCTTCACGGATCGTTTCGAGCTGTTTATCGTGCGCCGCGAACACGCGAATGCATTCACAGAGCTGAACGACCCAATCGATCAGAGAGAACGTTTCGAGGCGCAGGTCGCTGAACGTGACGCCGGTAATGACGAAGCACATGAGATGGACGAAGACTATCTTGAAGCAATGGAATACGGACTGCCGCCTACAGGCGGACTTGGAATTGGGATCGACCGTCTGGTAATGCTCCTCACGGACTCGGCATCAATCAGAGATGTACTGTTATTCCCGTCAATGCGCGACAGATAATATAAATTTGAGCACCGCTTTCCTTCGGGAGAGTGGTGTTTTTTTATTGGATGAAGGTAGTAAGTAACAATGAGCGTGTTTCATAGTCACGCAGGAAGCTGTAAGTAACAATGAGCGTGTTTCATAGTCACGCAGGAAGCTGTAAGTAACAATGAGCGAGTTTCATAGTCACGCAGGGTGGCTGTAAGTAACAATGAGCGTGTTTCATAGTTACGCAGGAAGCTGTAAGTAACAATGAGCGTGTTTCATAGTCACGCAGGAAGCTGTAAGTAACAATGAGCGAGTCTCATAGTTACGCAGGAAGCTGTAAGTAACAATGAGCGAGTTTCATAGTCACGCAGGAAGCTGTAAGTAACAATGAGCGGGTTTCATAGTCACGCAGAGCAGTAAATCACAGCCATTTATTAACTTTACGTAAAAATCTATTGACAAATTTACAGAAAATCTATATTATATATATTAGTTTGATTTTGCTTTCCGGAGAATTAGCTCAGCTGGGAGAGCATCTGCCTTACAAGCAGAGGGTCGGCGGTTCGAGCCCGTCATTCTCCACCATTTAATTTTATATTTTTAAAATGCGGAAGTAGTTCAGTGATAGAACACCACCTTGCCAAGGTGGGGGTCGCGGGTTTGAATCCCGTCTTCCGCTCCATTTTTTTTATTACATAAGGGCCTATAGCTCAGTTGGTTAGAGCGCACGCCTGATAAGCGTGAGGTCGGTGGTTCGAGTCCACCTAGGCCCACTCAATAGATATCACTTTCGACGCTGCAGTCGGAAGTGTTTTTTGTTTTACGCATAGTAAAACTGCACAAGGTTAATTATCCTGTGCAGTCAAAATCAGTATTATTTTATATGACCTTTATCTATCAGCGCTTTACGGATTTCAAGCATCGCTGTATACGTTGCAAGCATGTGAATTTGTGTTGTCGGTGCGTGTTCAATTGCTTCGATAACATTTGGCAGTTCCTCTGCGGCATCGATAGTATTTCTGTCAAATCCTGCTGTTACAAGACGTTCCGTCATTGTATCGACAGCAATACCGCCTGTAATGATTTTCTTAATATTAAGCTCTGTCAGCGATTCGAACTGCGTGTCATCAAGCCACTTTAAATCGACACCGTCTGCAGGACGATTATTGAGCAGTGCGACCAGTGTGAACGGTTCTTTTTCAAGTTTAATAAGGTTCAGCACCTGATCGAGTCCCACCGGATTTTTCACGACGTTCAGGATAATCTTTTTATCATAAGCGATAATAACTTCCTGACGGCCGAAGACGCGTTCATTTTCATTGAAGGCCTCTTTAATGCTCGTTGCCGGCACATCAAAAAACTTACCGACGCTGTATGCTGCCAAGGCGTTGTATATATTATAAATACCTGCGTTATGCAGTGTGTACGAGTCATTATCGAGTTTAAACGTTGAGTGTGTGACGTCCAGTTCCTGTACTTCGGTAACTTTGTAATCGAGTGCAGGGCGTTTGTAGCCGCATGATGTACAGTAATAATCACCCAGATTGGCGTATGTGAAATGGTTGTAGTTTAAAGTGTGGCCGCATTTTGGACATTGTGCATTTTCTTTTGACTGATCACTTGATTCAACATCTGTATCGAAACCGAAAAACTTCTGAGGATTTTTCAGATTGTGCGAGTTGAACAGCGGCAGATCACCATTTGCTATAATTGTCGCATCTGGGACTTCGCGAGCTGCATCAATCAGCAGCTCATATATGTTATCAGTCGTCCCGTAACGGTCCAGCTGATCGCTGAAAATATTAGTATGTACAAATACTTTAGGTTGCAGCTCGGCAACGACGTTTTTTAAAGAACCTTCGTCGACTTCGAGAATGGCAATCGAATCTTTCGTTGTGCGGGGAGCATTCAGGAATGCGCCGACAATGCCCTGCTTCATATTTGAACCTGTCCGGTTCGTAATTATGTTATTGTATTTTTTAGACAGAACTTTTGTCGTAAGAGTAGTAGTCAAAGTTTTACCGTTAGTTCCTGTAATTACGATTACATCGTAATTTTTAGCGAGATTCCGGAGCAGGTTTTTATCGATTGAAAGAGCGATTTTACCTGGCAGGCTGCTGCCCCCGTTCGTAAATTTTGTTAAAAAATAGTGAGTTATTTTACCTGCGTTTTTAGCTATATTGGATATGAGTGTCATTAATGTACGCTCCTTTAACTTAAGACTGTTGGGTATCAATTATAACATCAAGGTATATTAGGTACTATAATTTTTTGAAAAGCGTTATAATAAACAATATTAATCACATAGGAGAGTATGCATGTTAGATTTATTTATGAGTTTGGAATCATGGCAGCAGGCGTTAATCGCCACGCTGTTTACGTGGAGCATGACGGGTCTAGGTGCGGCAATTGTATTTCTGACTAAAGGTGTCAGCGATAACTTTTTAAATATAACCCTCGGCTTTGCCGGCGGTATTATGATAGCAGCAAGTTTCTGGTCACTCCTCGCTCCGGCTATTGAAGCGAGTGCCGGTCATCCGGTGGGTGAGTGGTTCCCTGCATTAATCGGTGTGCTTGGCGGTGCGTTATTTATTTATTTATTCGATAAACTGATTCCACACCGGCACCGCGGTGATGATATGGCGGAAGGTCTGGCTTATAATACGTCCAGACGCAGTACGCTGCTTATTACGTCGCTGACATTGCATAATATACCGGAAGGGCTGTCGATTGGTATTCTGTTCGGTGCAGCAGGGCTGAGCGGTGACCCGGTAATGACGATGAGTGCGCTGACGCTGGCAATCGGTATTGGACTGCAGAACATTCCGGAAGGTACAGCGGTATCAATGCCGCTCCGCGGCGATGGAGCTTCAAAAAGACGCGCGTTCTTCTGGGGATGGATGTCTGCGATTGTGGAACCGATGGCGGCCCTTGTTGGTGTTCTGCTGATTGGCTTTATGGAGCCGGCACTGCCTTATGCGCTGGCTGCGGGTGCCGGAGCGATGATATTCGTTGTCGTCGAAGAGGTTATCCCGAGTACGCAGAAAAACGGACATTCCGATGTAGCAGTCTTTGCATTTATGATCGGCTTTGCGATTATGATGGTGCTGGACGTCGCACTGGGATAAAAAAATCCGGAGGACAATGTCCTCCGGATTTTTTGTATTTAAATATTTTTTAATCTTAGTAGAAGAATCCGATGATTACAGAACTTAGTAATGAAACAAGTGTAGCACCGTATACTAATTTAAGACCGAACTTCGCAACTTTGTCTCCGCTTTCGCCGTGAAGGCCTTTCACAGAACCGGCAATAATACCGATACTTGCAAAGTTAGCGAATGAAATAAGGAATACTGAAAGCATTGCTTGTGTTTTCTCTGACAGAGTTTCTGCTAACGGCATAAACTCTAAAATTGCTACGAATTCGTTAGTAATAAGTTTCGTCGCCATTCGTTAGTAATAAGTTTCGTCGCCATTAATGAACCGGCAGTCTGAGCTTCATCCCATGGGATACCGATCAGGAATGCGATAGGCATAAAGATGTAACCGAGAATGTCCTGGAATGATAAGCTTGATCCCGGAATTAACAGGAATATATTGTTTAACAGACCAATTAATGCGATAAACCCGATAAGCATTGCACCTACGATAAGGACGATTTTACCACCGTCGATGATGTAATCTCCAAGAACCTGGAAGAAGGATTTGCCTTTCTCAGGGTTAGTGGAAATTTCAACGTCGCCGTCATCAATCTCTTCTTCATACGGGTTGATAATATGAACAATAACGTATACACCGAACAGGTTAAGAACAATTGCGATAATTACAAACTGCGGGTCGAGCATTGTAAAGAACGCACCGACGATTGACAGTGAGATTGAACTCATTGCCTGCGCTGATAATGTGTAAAGACGCTGTGTTGTCATTTTAGGCAGATGGTTTTTGAGTGATACAAAAACTTCTGACTGCCCAAGCATCATTGACGCCGCACCGTTATATGACTCTATGTAAGGCATGCCAGTGATTTTTGTAAGCAGGAATCCTATTCCTTTAATAATGAAAGGAAGAATTCTCGTAAATGATAAAATACCGATAATTGCCGAGATAAAGATAATCGGAAGTAAAACATTGAATAAGAACACGTCTGCCGGTTCTCCTTCAGTTGTACTCATCAGATCACCAAAGACGAACAATCCGCCTTCTCTTGCAAATCCAAGTAATTCATCGAACGCGTTAGCCAGCCACAGAATGAATGTCTGTCCGCCTGTTGTACTTAAGAATAAGAAAGCAGCAAGCAGTTGCAGTGCAAGTAATAAAACAATGTTTTTCCAGTGTTTGAATGCAAGTTTTTTGTTGCTGCTTGCGATCCATGCCAAGAAGATGACGAATAGTATACCAACTATTCCCATTACAATACTCATAGTAAGCCTCCAAAATTTAATGTATGAAATTTTTCTCTATGTATATGTTTCATTTAATTATAAAATAAATGTTACATAAACGCGATACTGAATCATTATAATGCAAACGTTTACAGAAATAAAGGGGGATTTGATAAAAACGAACAATAAATTCAGCCTTTTTGAGAAATACAAACAATAGGTGTTTAAAAAATAAACAAGAGATTTGCCAAAAAAACGCACAGACTGTATACTTTAGTCAAAGTTGGTCAAGGAGGAGTGATGATATGCGTAATATGTCGGATATCATTGAGCAGTATTTAAAAGATATGATTGAAAAATCTGGCAATGAAGTCGTTGAGATTAAACGTGCGCACATCGCTGAAAAATTTGATTGTGTACCGTCGCAGCTGAACTATGTTATAAAAACCCGTTTCACTAATGAACATGGATATGTAGTGGAAAGTAAACGCGGCGGGGGCGGCTACATAAGAATCACGAAAGTTGAAACTCATTCTGAAACCGAGTATCTGGCACATCTGCAAAATTTAATCGGGGAAAGCATCTCCCAGTTAAATGCAGAACACCTGGTGCAGTCAATGTATGAGAATGAAGTGATTACTTACCGCGAAGCGCAGATTATAGATGCAGTGATGAAGCGTGAAATTTTATCGCTTGAGCTGCCTTACAGAGATATTTTAAGGGCGAAGATTTTACGCCGTATAATTACAGCCATACTCTATGCTAAGGAGTGATCGTATGAAATGTGAAATATGCAATGAACGCGAAGCTTCAATTCATATTTCCAAAGGTTCGGGGCTCACTCACAAAGAACAATATTTGTGTGAACAATGCGCCAATCAATCGATGGATATAAATTATAACCAGACAGATAATCCGTTTGATATTCAGACGCTGTTAAAAATGCTTGCAGGCAATTCAAAGCGCGAACAGTCAGAAACAGAGCAGCATGCATGTCCAACATGCAGTTCGACACTGCAGAGCGTCGTAAAAAATGGTTTGTTCGGCTGCAGCCACTGCTATGAGTACTTTGAACGCTACGTGCCGGAAATCGTTACGCGCGTTCAGTTAAATCAGCAGCGGCATATCGGTAAAATACCGTCGCAGGCGCACGAGACATTGAAACTGAAACGGGATATTGAAACGCTCGAGAAATCACTGCAGGAAAAAGTAAAAACACAAGCCTTTGAAGAGGCAGCGGTTATCCGCGATAAGATTCAGGCGCTGAAGGACGGTGAGCCGCATGAATAGAGAGACAAGCATATGGATTCAAAATGCAGTAAATACAGAAATTGAAATGTCATCACGAATCCGTCTGGCGCGCAACATTAAAGGTGTGCCGTTTACACATATGCTGGAAGACGATGAAGATCTCGATGCACTTTCGGGACTCGTCTCAAAAATACTACCCGAATACGCACTGACATCAATGAAAAAGCTGTCTGTTCTCGACAGAGCACTGCTTGTTGAAAAGCATTTAATCAGTCCTAATTTTGCCAGGAACGGAACACGGGTCTTCATTAACGATGATGAAGACACTTCCATTATGCTCGGTGAAGAAGATCATCTCCGCATTCAGGCACTCGGGGTGAATGTTCCGCTCGAGACGCTTTATGAGAAAGCGAGCGCAATTGATGATACATTGGAAGCACGAATAGAATATGCTTTCGATGAACAATACGGCTATTTAACGGCGTGTCCGACTAATATCGGGACCGGTATGAGAGCGTCAGTAATGCTTCACCTGCCGGCGCTGACAGCGACAAATAAAATTCAGAGATTCCATAACAACCTGACACGTTTCGGTTTTACGCTGCGTGGTATATACGGGGAAGGTTCCGAACCGCTCGGTTCGGTTTATCAGCTTTCCAATCAGGTGACTTTAGGTTTTGAGGAAGCTGTCATTATTAATAATTTAAACGAGTTGAAAAATCGTTTAATAGAAGAAGAACGCATGGCAAGGGAGCAGTTAAAAACGATTGATACGCTCGACGCAGTCAGCCGTTCACTGGGTGTGCTGCAGCATGCCTATAAATTATCTTTAAAGGAAGCTTCGATGCATTTAAGTAATGTAAAACTTGGTATTGATCTGGCTTATCTTGAAGTTGAAAAATTTAACTTTCAGGAATGGTTCCAGCTGATTCAGCCGGCATTTGTGAAAGAGCGTTTAAATAGAGAAGAATACGATTCACCCGGAATTGCCGCGGAAAGAACGCGGGCAGCCTTAATGCGTGAATTACTAGGAGGGAAATAAGTATGTTGTTTGGTAAATTAACAGAGCGTGCCCAGAAAGTCCTGGCATATGCACAAGAAGAAGCAATCACACTAAAAAACTCTAATATAGGTACAGAACACCTGCTGCTTGGTCTGGTTAAAGAACAAGAAGGCATTGCGGCAAAGGTTCTTGCATCATTTAATATTGATGAACAGCGTGTTAATGAAGAAGTGCATAACTTAATCAATACAGGGTCGGAAAAGGCATCATCTATCCACTATACACCCCGTGCTAAAAAAGTAATCGAGCTGTCGATGGATGAAGCGCGCAAGCTCCATCATAACTTCGTCGGTACAGAGCACCTGCTGCTCGGTTTAATCCGTGAAAGCGAGGGCGTGGCAGCACGTGTACTTGCGAACCTCGACTTAAACATTACGAAAGCACGTGCAGCTGTGATTAAAATGCTCGGCAATCCCGAATCTTTCCAGTCACACAGCAGTATTGAACGTGATACGAATACACCGACACTTGATTCACTTGCGCGTGATTTAACGCAGATTGCAAGAGAAGAGCGTCTTGATCCGGTAATCGGCCGTTCAAGCGAGATTACGCGTGTTGTTGAAGTACTGAGCCGCAGAACGAAAAACAACCCGGTATTAATCGGTGAACCCGGTGTTGGTAAAACTGCAATCGCAGAAGGACTGGCACAGGCAATTATTCACAACGAAGTACCTGAGAACTTAAAAGGCAAACGCGTCATGTCACTCGACATGGGGACGGTCGTTGCAGGGACGAAATACCGTGGTGAATTTGAAGAGCGCATGAAAAAAGTAATGGATGAAATTCATAAAGCAGGCAACGTTGTGCTCTTTATCGATGAGCTGCACACACTTATCGGTGCCGGCGGTGCAGAAGGTGCGATTGATGCATCGAACATTTTAAAACCTGCACTGGCGCGCGGTGAGCTGCAGTGTATCGGTGCGACAACTCTTGATGAGTTCCGCAAACACATTGAAAAAGACGCAGCACTGGAACGCCGTTTCCAGCCTGTAATGGTAGACGAACCGAACGCTGAAGATGCACTCCTTATTTTGAAAGGGCTGCGTGACCGTTATGAGGCACAT
The DNA here is from genome assembly GCF_014207425.1 of Jeotgalicoccus coquinae. Classification (GTDB taxonomy): domain Bacteria; phylum Bacillota; class Bacilli; order Staphylococcales; family Salinicoccaceae; genus Jeotgalicoccus; species Jeotgalicoccus coquinae. Next base: position 47,183 of record NZ_JACHFF010000003.1, read on the forward strand.
CACCGCCTGACAATTACGGATGAAGCACTTGAAGCGGCGGTACGTATGAGTGACCGTTATATTCAGGACCGTTTCCTGCCGGATAAAGCGATCGATTTAATCGATGAAGCATCTTCCAAAGTCAGATTGAGAAGCTATGCTGCTCCGCCTGACCTGAAAGATCTTGAAGCACAGCTCGAAACTGTGAAGAAAGAAAAAGATGCGGCAGTGCAGAGCCAGGAATTTGAAGCGGCTGCAAACTACCGTGACCAGCAGACGAAAATCGAACGTCAGGTAAAAGAATGCGAAGAGAACTGGAAGAAAGAACAGGGAGACTCATCGCAGTCGGTAATGCCTTCCGATATCGAACTTGTCGTTGCCGGCATTACAGGTATTCCGCTGACGAAAATCGCAGAAGATGAATCGGACAGACTGTTAAATCTCGAGTCGATTTTACACGAACGTGTTATCGGACAGAACGATGCAGTCACATCGATTTCAAAAGCAGTCCGACGCGCGCGCGCGGGGCTTAAAAACCCTAAACGTCCAATCGGAAGCTTTATCTTCTTAGGACCGACAGGTGTCGGGAAGACCGAGCTTGCAAGAGCACTCAGCGAAACGATGTTCGGTGAAGAAGACGCGATGATCCGCGTCGATATGAGTGAATATATGGAGAAACATTCCGTATCGCGTCTTGTCGGTTCGCCTCCGGGCTATGTCGGCTATGATGACGGCGGACAGCTGACTGAGAAAGTCAGAAGAAAACCATACTCACTTGTCCTGTTTGATGAAATTGAAAAAGCACATCCTGATGTTTTTAACCTGCTGCTGCAGGTGCTTGACGACGGACGCTTAACAGATTCAAACGGGCGTACAGTCGATTTCCGCAATACGATTATCGTAATGACATCAAACGTCGGTGCCCGTGAACTTCAGGATCAGAGATTCGTCGGTTTCGGCGGACCTGCTGCAGAAGATTATGAGAATGTCCGCAGCACGATGATGAAAGAACTTAAAAATACTTTCAGACCTGAATTTATTAACCGTGTAGACGATATTATTGTGTTCCACAAACTTGAAAAAGAACACCTTAGAGAGATTGTCAGTCTGATGATTGACCAGCTGCGCGAACGTCTGACAGACCAGAATATTCACATTGAAGTGACTGATAAAGCAACTGAACGTATTGCAGAAGAAGGATACGATCCTGAATATGGAGCGCGTCCGCTGGCAAGAAGCATTCAGAAAAACATTGAGGATACACTCAGTGAATCACTGCTTTCCGGTGAGGTTTTTGAAAATAAACTCGTTACTGTTGATTACAAAGATGATGAATTCAAAGTAACAACTAAAGACAGGGAAAAAGACACAGTCGAACAATAATAAAGAAACCCCAATCGCTCAAAGAGAATTTGAGGATTGGGGTTTTGCTTACATAAATTACGAATGGAACACTTCTTCGGCGAGGTTGATTGCATTAAACAGCGCGCTCGCTTTATTGATTGTTTCCTGATATTCGTTTTCCGGAGTGGAATCCGCAACGACACCGGCACCTGCCTGAACGCTGACAGTACTGCCTTCTAAAATCATTGTGCGGATTGTAATGCACGAGTCCATATTGCCGTCGAATCCGTAATAGAGAATGCACCCGCCGTATAAACCGCGGTTGTCCGGCTCGAGTTCACGGATGATTTCCATGGCGCGCGTTTTCGGTGCGCCGGTGAGCGTGCCTGCCGGAAATGAATTAAAGAACGCTTCAATCGGTGACACATCGTCACGGAGCGTACCGTTTACGACGCTGATAATGTGCATAACTTCCGAGAATTTTCCGATAGTCATATAACGGCTGACTTCGACGCTGTCTGCGACAGATACTTTGCGGAATTCATCGAGAGCAAGTTCCACGAGCATTTTATGCTCGGCGACTTCTTTTTCATCATTGAGCAGTTCTTCAGCAATCGCTTCATCCTCTTTTGGAGTGGCGCCGCGTCTTCTCGTGCCGGCAATCGGGTGGATTTCGAGCGTATTGTCTTTGACCTGCAGCTGGCGTTCCGGCGAACTGCCGATCAGTTTGGAATCCGGGAAGTTTAAGTAGAACATATACGGTGACGGGTTCACGTTTCTTAATACGCGGTACAGCTCAAAACCGGAACATTGTGTTTCCGTGTCGAAACGCTGTGACAGCACCGTCTGTTCTATTTCGCCGCGGCTGATATGCTCTTTAATCACATCAACATCGCGTTTGAAGTCGGCTTCTTTATAGTTGCTTGTAAATGACAGTTTTGGATTTTCCGCCTGTCTTCTGGACAGCATCAAATCTTCGAGGTGCGCACTGTCCCGCAATCGTTTTTTTAATGAATGAATCCTGGTTTTTAAAGTGTTGTATGTATCTTTAACACTTTCGAAACGTTCGGGACTGTCGAATGAAACGATGAATGTTTTTTGAGCGCGGTGCTCGTAAGCAATCAGTGTACGTGTAAAGACAAAGTGATAATTGCCGGATTCCGTGTTTTCACGGGGGCTGATGCCGGCTAAATCCTGTACGGCTTCATAGTTCACGTAGCCGACCGCGCCGCCTTTAAACGGCAGTTCAATGCTGTCTGTATACGCGTTGACATAATCCTGTGCGTAATCCAGCGCATCTTTCAGATTGTCGAAGCTGAATGTTTTATCAGTGTCGAGATCGGTCATAAGAAAACCGTTATCCTGCTCACTGATATCGATAAAAGGATCCAGGCCGATAAATGAATAATTCGACCACTCTGATGCAGGGTCCTGACTTTCTAAAATGTAAAGCGCGTCGTCTTTCAATGCATTGAACATATGTATCGGTGTCAGTACATCGGTGTAAAAGCTTTCAATCAGCGGCAAAGTTCTGTGAGAACCGGCGCTTTTGGAAAAATCGTTAAATGACTGCATAGAATCTCCTTTTCTTTTTTAAGAATATGAACATATATTAAAGAAGCTGAAAGTGATTTGCAACCATGCTGATGGAATAGTCTGAAAATATTTTGTGAATGGACGAACAATATTACTGAATATCATTAATATCACAGGCTTCTGCCTTTAAATCAATTCAAATAAATAATACAATAGTAATACGTAAATATAATTGGGGGAGAATGTACACTGATGGCAAAAGCAAAAGTATCATTTGAATGTATGGCCTGCGGCTACGAGTCGCCAAAGTGGATGGGCAAATGTCCGAACTGCGGTGCGTGGAACCAGCTTGAAGAGAAAATTGTACATAAGGAATCGACGCCCGGCCGGGGAACGCTCGGTAAGACGGCTTCCGATGACCGCTCGCGTGCCACTAAACTTACTACGATAAAAAAACAGGATACACCGCGTACAACGACACGCTCCGGAGAATTTGACCGGGTGCTCGGCGGGGGTATCGTCAACGGTTCACTGATTTTAATCGGCGGGGATCCCGGTATCGGGAAATCAACAATCTTACTGCAGACGGCACTGATTTTAGCAGAAAATCATAATGTGCTTTACGTTTCCGGTGAGGAATCGCTCGAACAGATTAAAATGCGTGCGGACCGGATTACAGAAAAACCGTCGGATTTAACGGTGTTCTGTGAAACGAACCTGTTATATATACATGACGAAATTAAACGTATGAAGCCCGACTTCTTAATTATCGACTCGATTCAGACAGTATTCCATCCGGATGTCGCAAGTGCACCGGGCAGTGTGGCTCAGGTCAGGGAGAGTACGCAGTCCATTATGAATATTGCCAAAGGCAATAACATTGCGACATTTATTGTCGGACACGTAACGAAGGACGGTCAGATTGCCGGACCGAGACTGCTTGAACACATGGTGGATACTGTGCTGTATTTCGAAGGTGATCAGCACCATTCGTACCGTATACTGCGTGCAGTGAAAAACCGTTTCGGTTCAACGAACGAAATGGGTATTTTCGAAATGAAGGCAAAAGGGCTTGAAGAAGTTTTAAACCCTTCTGAAATCTTCCTCGAAGAACGTTCGAAAAACGCACCGGGCTCGGCTATCGTTGCAACGATGGAAGGAACGCGGTCAATGCTCGTTGAAGTACAGTCGCTGGTTACTCCGACACACTTTCATAACCCGAGACGCATGGCGACCGGAGTCGACACGAACCGGCTGTCGCTGTTAATGGCAGTACTTGAGAAATCGGAAGGACTGCTTATGCAGCAGCACGATGCATACATTAAAGTTGCAGGCGGCGTAAAACTCGATGAGCCGGCTGTCGATTTAAGTGTCATTATCAGTATTGCTTCCAGCTTCCAGAATATTGCGGTACGCGGTGATGACTGCTTTATCGGTGAAGTGGGGCTGACAGGCGAAATCAGACGTGTGACTAAGATTGAACAGCGTCTGCAGGAAGCGGCAAAGCTCGGATTTAAACGTGCAATAGTGCCTGCTTCGAACTTAAGCGGCGTGGATGTGCCGGCGGGCATTGAAGCTATCGGTGTGAAAACGCTGAAACAGGCAATCAAACACGCACAGCATAAAGATTAAAAAGGAGGGATACTATGCTCAAATATTTACTGTATGTCGTTTACATACTGATTGGTATTTCACTGGGTGTCTGGCTGTTTCCTGAACTGCAGATGCTGCTGCCGTTCGAAATACCGAGGATATTTAACAATATACTGATAAGCGGCACGCTTGGTGTTCTGCTGTTTTTCCTGTTATTCGGCTGGACACTGTCGCATGCACATAATTTTCTGAAGAAAAGTGAAGGATATCTGCTTTCAAGAAGTCTTGTCGAAATCGTTTTTGCCACACTTGGAATGGTACTGGGACTCGTAATCGCTGTCTTAATATCTCTTTTAATCAATACACTGGACATTCCACTGATAGGCGAAATCGTACCGATTGTATTTGCAGTAGTACTCGGTTATTTAGGATTTATAATCGGACTGCGCAAATTCAGCGAGGTGCTTGATTTCTTTCCGAAAGCTTCGCAGAAAGCCAAAGCAGACGGCAATCAGATTGCCCTTAAGAAGTTTATCGATACGAGTGTAATTATTGACGGACGGATTATCGATGTTGTCGAAACGGGGTTTCTGGAAGGTGAAATTATCATTCCGCAGTTCGTACTGGATGAACTTCAGCTGATTGCTGATGCTACTGACCCGGTTAAAAGGGAAAAAGGCCAGCGCGGGCTGGACATGCTGAATGCACTGCAGGAGAAAAGCCGTAATGTCCGTATCGAACCGGTTACTTATGACAAGCTCGATGTCGACCAGCAGCTGATCGAGATTGCAAAAAAAGAAAAAGGTGCAATTTTAACGACGGATTACAACCTGAATAAAATATGCCAGCTTCACGATATTCCCGTTCTTAACGTCAATGAGTTAAGCGGGGCGATAAAAACCGTCGTCGTTCAGGGTGACGTTTTTGAACTGTTTGTATCCAAAACTGGTAAAGAAGAAAACCAGGGTGTCGGATATCTCGATGACGGTACGATGGTCGTTGTGGAAAACGGTGAGAACTTAATTAATCAAATGGTACCTGTCATTGTGACAAGTGTACTGCAGACGAATTCAGGACGAATCGTCTTTGCGAAACTGGAGAAAAACAAATGAAATATACGGTAATTATTCCGGCAGCGGGACTCGGTTCCCGCATGGGGCTCGGATTTAACAAAGTGCTTTTGGAAATTGACGGAGAACCGGTAATTAAACGCACCGTCAGACAATTTGAAGAAGATCCCGACTGCGAAGCGATTCACCTTGCGGTGAGATCTGAAGAGACGGATATTATGAATAAGATGTTTGAAAACAGCAGAAAAATCGCAGGTATTCATATCGGCGGTGCTGAACGTCAGGACAGCATTTATAATGCACTGATTAATGTGAAGAATGCCGAATATGTTTTCGTACACGACGGTGCAAGACCGTTTGTCACAACTGATGTACTTAAGCGATTGAAAGATAAAGTTACAGAAACCGGCGCGGTCATCTGCGGAGTGAAAACAAAAGATACGCTGAAGCGCGTCAATGACGGCAAGGTGAAAGAAACACTTGTCCGTGATGAAGTGGTTGCCGTGCATACGCCGCAAGGTTTTAAGTACAGTATTTTAAGACAGGCTTATGAGCATTCAAAAGCAAATAAACTTGAAGTGACAGATGACTCGATGATGGTTGAAGCGATAGGAAAAGAAGTCTATTTAGTCGATTCGACTTATGATAATATTAAAATAACGACAAGCGAAGATCTGCAGCTTGCGCATATGATTCTTAAAGGAAAGTAGTGAGATGATGAGGATCGGTCACGGTTATGATGTGCACGCATTTGATGCATCCCGCCCGCTTATTTTGGGCGGTATGGAAATTCCCCACGACTTCGGGTTAAAAGGACATTCCGACGCGGATGTGCTGCTGCATACAATTACAGATTCCATACTGGGTGCGCTGGCACTTGGTGATATCGGGAAGTTCTTCCCGGACACAGACGAAAAATTTAAAGATGCGGATTCACGTGCACTGCTGAGTGAAGTAGTAACGATGATGCATGAAAAAGGTTATGAAATCGGCAATATCGATGCAGTAGTGATTGCTGAAAGGCCGAAACTTAGAGGATATATTGACGATATGCGTGAGAACGTTGCGGTTCTTTTGAAGACGGATATATCAAATGTTAATATTAAAGCGACAACATCTGAAAAATTAGGATTTACAGGCAGAGAAGAAGGTATCGCAAGTGAAGCGGTAGTCTTACTTCAAAAACAGGAGGCAAAATAATGAGTAAAGTAAGAGTGAGATACGCACCAAGTCCAACCGGATATCTGCACATAGGTAATGCCCGTGCAGCACTGTTTAACTATTTGTTCGCACGCCATCACGGCGGAGACTTCATTATCCGTATTGAGGATACTGATAGATCGAGACACGTGGATGAGGGTGAAGAGTCTCAGCTGAACTACTTGAAGTGGCTCGGTATTGAGTGGGATGAAAGTGTTGATGTTGGCGGAAACTACGGCCCGTACCGTCAGTCGGAACGCGGAGATATTTACGCACCGTATATCCAGAAATTACTGGATAACAACCTGGCATACCGCTGCTATATGACTTCTGAAGAACTTGAAGCTGAAAGAGAAGAACAGCTTAAAAACGGTCAGACACCAATGTACGGCGGAAAACATTCAAACTTAACAGCTGAACAGGAAGAACAGTACAAGGCTGAAGGCAGAGAACCATCAATCCGTATCCGTGTACCGAAAGACAAAACATACACGTTTAACGACATGGTTAAAGGCGACGTATCATTTGACTCAAACGGATTCGGCGACTGGGTTATCGTGAAGAAAGACGGCGTGCCGACTTACAACTTCGCTGTTGTAATCGATGACCACGAAATGGAAATTACTCACGTACTTCGCGGTGACGACCACATTTCAAATACACCGAAACAGATGATGGTGTACGAACTGCTTGATTTGCCGCTGCCGGAATTCGGCCACACAGCATTAATCGTTAACGCAGAGAAGAAGAAGTTATCAAAACGAGATGCTTCAATTATTCAGTTCATCGAGCAGTATGAAGCGCTTGGCTACCTGCCGGATGCAATGTTTAACTTTATCGCGCTTCTTGGCTGGTCTCCTGAAGGAGAAGAGGAAATCTTTACTAAAGAAGAACTGATTGCAAATTTCGACGAAAACAGACTGTCTAAAGCATCTGCATTCTTCGATAACCAGAAATTAATGTGGATTAACAACCAGTACATGAAACAGAAAAACTCTGAAGAGATTTTCGACATGGCATTGCCGTTCCTTAAGGAAGCGGGCAGAGTATCTGAAAATCCTGATGAAGCGGAGCTGGACTGGACACGCAAACTTGTGCAGCTGTACCAGCCTCAGATGAGCTATGCTGCTGAAATTACAGACCTTTCAGAGCAGTTCTTTAAAGACCACGTGGAGTTTGATGAAGAAGCGGATGAAGTTCTTCGTCAGGAGCACATTCCTGAACTGATGACGGCACTTCATGAACACTTCACAGCGCTTGAAGACTTCTCACCTGAAGGAATCAAAGCAGAAATTAAAGCTGTGCAGAAAGCAACAGGCATTAAAGGCAAGAAATTATTCATGCCGATCCGTGTTGCAGCAACAGGCGAAACAAAAGGACCTGAACTGCCGGACGCAATTTCATTAATCGGCAAAGAGACAGTTCTAGAGCGCATCAAGCGTCTTATCTAGGCTGAACGGTTGAAATAAGAGGCTTTGTGCCGTATGATATAAGTGTTAAAAGTTAAGTATATAAACCGCTGGACACAAAGAGATTATCCACCTGCTGAAAAGGATAACAAAGCGTTTGTAGAATTGCGCTTTTAATATTGAATAAACTCTATATTAAAAGTGAAAAAGCAGAGTGGAACCGTGCGTGAGCGCCTCTGTCCGACTACCGGGCAGAGGCGTATTTTTATGATTTTAGGAGGGCGAAGATGTTTCAGAGAGTGAAAGAGGATTTGGACATGGTACTGGCACTCGATCCGGCTGCAAAGAATCGTTTCGAAGCGTTTTTTACGTACTCAGGTGTCCATGCAGTATGGGCGCATCTGATTGCACACTGGTTTTATAAAAAGAATTTAAAAGTGATTGCACGCGTGATTTCGCAGCTGAGCCGTTTTGTGACCGGTGTGGAAATTCATCCGGGAGCAAAAGTCGGCAGAAGGTTATTTATCGACCACGGAATGGGTGTCGTTATCGGCGAAACGTGCAACATCGGCAATGATGTGACGATATACCAGGGGGTAACACTTGGCGGAACGGGTAAAGAAGACCATAAGCGCCATCCTGATATCGACGACAATGTACTGATTGCAGCAGGTGCCAAAGTGCTCGGGAACATTCGCATCGGAGAATCATCGAATGTCGGTGCAAACTCCGTCGTACTGAAAAATGTGCCGCCTCACTCGACAGTTGTTGGAATTCCGGGGCATATTGTGAAGCAGCACGGTCAGCGTATCAGAAAACATAATAACTTTGACCACCGGGATATTCCGGATCCGTTATTTGAGAAATTGCTGGAACTTGAAAAAGATATTAATAACTTCAGAAGAGAAGTTGGGAATGAGGTAAAAGATGGTTCGCATATATAATACAATTACCAGAAAAAAAGAAGAGTTTAAGCCGCTTGAAGAAGGAAAAGTAAGCATGTACGTCTGCGGTCCGACAGTTTATAACTATATTCATATCGGGAACGCGCGTCCTGCGATTGCTTTCGATACGGTACGCCGTTATTTGGAATATAAAGGATATGAAGTGAAATACGTATCGAACTTTACAGATGTCGACGATAAATTAATTAAAGCTTCTAAAGAACTTGGTGAAACCGTTCCTGAAATTGCAGAGCGTTTTATCGAAGCGTTCTTTGAAGATACGGGCGCACTCAACGTTAAAAAAGCAGATGTTCATCCGAGAGTGATGGACCACATGCCGGACATCGTAGAGTTTATTAAAGTGCTGATTGAAAAAGATCATGCGTACGAGTCGGCGGGAGATGTATACTTTAAAACACGTTCATTTGACGGCTACGGCAAACTGTCTCAGCAGTCGGTGGATGACTTAAAAGTAGGCGCGCGCATCGATGCGGGCGAGAAAAAACAGGATCCGCTGGATTTCGCGCTGTGGAAACAGGCGAAAGATGGAGAAATCAGCTGGGATTCACCATGGGGCGAAGGCCGGCCGGGCTGGCACATCGAGTGCAGCGTGATGGCGCGTGAACATCTGGGGAACACGATTGACATTCATGCAGGCGGACAGGACTTAACATTCCCGCATCATGAAAACGAAATTGCCCAAAGCGAATGTATGACAGACGAAACATTTGCCAACTACTGGATGCACAACGGCTACATTAATATCGACAACACTAAGATGTCGAAGTCACTCGGCAACTTCATCCTGGTGCACGATATTATTAAGGAAATCGAACCGAATGTACTCCGCTATTTTATGGTAAGTGTGCATTACCGCAACCCGATTAACTATAACCGCGAGCTTGTGGATGCAGCGCGCAACGGTCTGATGCGTATCCAGGACAGCTATCACCAGGCAGTGGAACGTCTTGACAAAGCAGTCGGTACAGAAACAGACGATAAAATTCTCGCTGGAATTGATGACAACATTAAACTGCTGGAAACACATATGGATGATGATTTCAATACAGCCAATGCGGTTGCAGCATGGCACGAACTGACCGGCGAACTGAATAAGTATCTTCGTCAGCCGTCAACAGCAAAAGAAGTGCTTGAGAAATTTACGGCAGCATTTAAGACGTACTCGGAAATTCTCGGTGTGAGTCTGGAGAGAAAAGAACTGCTTCTTGATGAAGAAGTTGAAGCGCTGATTGAAGAGCGTGAAACAGCACGTAAGAATAAAGATTTCGCACGCGCAGATGAAATCCGCGATAACTTAAAAGCGGAAGGTATTGTACTTGAAGATACGAAAGACGGTGTGAGGTTCAGACGTGGATAATTTTAAACTGGACACAGTGCCGTCTCTGTCGCTGGCATTTTTAGGCGATGCAGTTTATGCCGTACACGTCCGAGAATATTTAATAAGAAATAAACCCTACTTAAAACCGGACGCTCTGCACAGAGAGGCTAATAAACTTGTCAGTGCAAGGGCCCAGGCAGAAGCACTGCATTTTTTAAGACAGTCGGAACTGCTGACGGAAGAAGAATGGGATATTGCGAAAAAAGCGCGTAATAAATCGAGCGCAACACGTGCGAAGAATGCTTCGATTAAAGAGTACCGGAACGCATCCGGACTTGAAGCGCTTGTCGGGTACCTTGCGCTGACGGATAACGAAGCGCGTATTACAGAGCTGATGGCTCATATAATTAAGAACGGGAGTGAAGTGCGATGAGCAGTTCAGCAATAGCAGGACGCCACGCAGTGAGAGAGCTGCTGCGTTCAAACAGTGATATTAATAAGATTTATATACAGGACACTGTAAACAAAAGTCAGTTGAAAGAAATTCTTGATCTGGCGAAAGAAAAACGCGTTGTTGTATCAACGGTGCCGAAAAATAAAATAGACGGACTGACAGACGAACGCCACCAGGGTATCGTTGCACTTGTCAGTGCGCATGAGTATATGCCGTTCGAAGAACTGCTTGAAAATATTGCAGGCAAAGATGCCAACATTATTATTCTGGACGGGCTGGAAGATCCGCATAACCTGGGCTCTATTTTAAGAACAGCTGATGCTGTCGGCTTCGATGCGGTAATCATTCCAAAACGCCGCTCGGTACTCTTAACGGATACTGTTGCGAAAACATCGACAGGTGCGATTGAGTACGTGCCGGTTGTCAGAGTGACGAACATTAACCAGACAATCGATAAGCTGAAAGAACATAACTTCTGGGTAATCGGCAGTGATGGTACAGGAACGATGGATTATCGCGAAATGAACGCGAAGTCCGGCAGTACAGCACTCGTTGTCGGCAGTGAAGGTGAGGGAATCAGCAGAAAAACATTGGAGAAATGCGACTTTACCGTTAAAATACCGATGGTTGGTGAAATTACGAGCCTGAATGCTTCGGTTTCAGCTGCACTTTTGATGTATGAAGTGTTCCGTCAGCAGAACCCGTCCGGACGTGATTAATCATGCGTAAAAAACGGCGGTTACTGGTAGTCGACGGCTATAATCTGATTGGTGCCAATTCCAAGCTTTTTGCAGAATCAAAAATTTCACTTCAGCTTGCGAGAGAAGAAGTGCTGAAAGCGCTGAGTGAATACCAGGCGCTGCAGAATTATGAAATCATCTGTGTGTTTGATGCATATGAAGTAAAAAACCAGGAAGCGGTTATCGATTATTACGGCATTACGGTAATTTATACGAAAGAAAAAGAAACAGCCGATGAATATATAGAACGATTCGTTTACGATAATTATCATCCTCACTTATGCGATATCAGTGTTGTTACGAGTGACCTGACAGAGCAGAATGCGATATTTGCATACGGCGCCTACCGGGTACCCTCGAGAGAGATGTGGATGAATCTGGCGGAGGCTGATAAAAATATCAGTGCACATATTGAGACGATAAACGAAAAACTGCCGAGGACAAAACTGGATATCAGTGAAGAAGTACTCGCAAAAATGGAAAAACTGCGGCGCGGCGAAGAGTGACACCTTGAACGCCCCTCACGAACCTCATATAGTAGGAGTAATATAAAAGAGGGGGCGCAGCTGATGTACAGAATAAAAACTTTTTATTTTTATATCAGGGAAACCGGATCGTCAGAGTACGACGGCACAGATGTGATTTATAACAGCAATGCACTCAGAGTAAAAGACGGCGATTTTAATGCATTCGATGAAATTGATGTCCGGCTGCGTCCGTTCATCCGGCGGATGTCGTTCAAGTACGATATGAGTGAGCATGACCGTGAAGATTTAATTCAGGAAATGATGTATACGGCACTGATTCTCTGTCTGAAGTACGATTATGCGAAAGGTCATTACAGACATTATGTGCTCCGGACCATCCGGCTGAAAATGTACGATTATATGAACTGCTGCAGCGCCCGGCATCAGATTGAAATGGATTCCGATGATATGATAATGTTTGAAAACAAACATGCACTGTCGCAGATTATATTAAAAGAAACGCAGGCTGAGTATACCGGGGCATCCGGGGATTTATCGAATTACGAAAAACAGGTGCTGAAGTTACTGATGGACGGCTGTTCTTTAAACGATATTGCCAGTCTTTGCCGCAGGGACCCGAGATCGGTAATCAATACCCTTTACAGGATAAAAATCAAGTTCAGAGCAGTTGAAGATTTACACGCTGTTGTTGACAATAACGCACTGAGCCGATATAGTATACTAGAATTGAAATGAGGATTTTAAGATGAAAATTGCTCTTATATGCAGTGACTGCGGCTCGCGTAATTATTCATTAAACAAGCCGGTTCACAATGAAAGACTCGTAATGAAAAAACATTGTCCAAAATGCAATAAGCATACAACGCATAAAAGTTCTATATAGTTCAGGAGGAACGGTTGATGAATAATAATAATAACTTCTTCCAAAATGTTGTTAGCGAGATGAAAAAAGTCAGCTGGCCAACAGGGCAGGAAGTAGTCCGTTATACGACGACAGTAGTACTTACAGTAGTATTTTTTCTGGCATTCTTCTACGTGCTGGATATCGGCATCACAGCACTAATTGATTTTATGTAATTTAAAAGGAGCGGTAAAATGTCTCTAGACAAGCATTGGTATGCAGTACATACCTATTCAGGCTATGAAAACAAAGTAAAGGCAAACCTAGAGGCGCGCCTTGAATCGATGAATATGCAGGATTTAATTTTCCGCGTAGTCATTCCCGAAGAAGAAGAAACAACAATTAAAGACGGGAAAAAGAAAACGGCAATGAAGAAAACATTCCCGGGATATGTTCTCGTTGAATTAGTAATGACAGACGAATCATGGTACGTAGTCCGCAATACGCCGGGCGTTACAGGATTTGTCGGCTCGCAGGGTGCGGGCAGCAAGCCAAATCCGCTGCTGCCGGAGGAAGTTAAATTTATCCTTCGCCAGATGGGAATGTCCGAGAAAATTGTTGATGTTGAAGTCGCTGTCGGCGAATCGATCAATATTATTGCAGGGCCATTCAATAACCAGAGCGGTGTAATTGAGTCTATCGATGAGGAACGCTACAAGCTTACTGTACTCGTTGAGATGTTCGGCCGTGAAACACCGGTTGAAGTTGAATTCGACCAAATCGAAAAACTTTAATTTCTTTATTGAAATATGTAACTATTATGTGCTATACTTTCATGGTCGCAAATTTGCGGCCATCTTTATTTATGTATACAGATGAAGAGTGGGAGGATGAAATCTAAACATCCTGTGACCACATCACGATTATGAGGAGGTGCAACATCGTGGCTAAAAAAGTTATTAATGTTGTGAAATTGCAAATTCCTGCAGGCAAGGCGAACCCGGCACCACCGGTAGGTCCAGCACTAGGTCAGGCAGGCGTAAACATCATGGGATTCTGTAAAGAATTCAACGCACGTACACAAGAGCAGGCAGGTCTTATTATTCCTGTAGAAATCTCAGTATTTGAGGACCGCTCATTCACATTTATTACAAAGACTCCACCAGCAGCTGTTCTTCTTAAGAAAGCAGCAAGCGTTGAGAAGGGTTCAGGCGAACCTAACAAAAACAAGGTGGCAACTGTTACAGCGGCTCAGGTTCGTGAAATCGCTGAAACAAAAATGGAAGATTTAAACGCAGCATCAGTAGACGCAGCAGTTAAAATGGTTGAAGGTACAGCTAGAAGCATGGGCTTCTCTGTCGAAAAATAAATTAAGTATTAATACGGTCGTGGGAGGATTAACCCCGCTATAACCACAAGGAGGAATTTAAATGGCTAAGAGAGGTAAAAAGTATCAAGCTGCTCTAGAGAAGTTTGATCAAAACTCTACATTCTCAATTGAAGAAGCAATTAAACTTGCTAAAGAAACGCATGTTGCGAACTTTGACGCTTCAGTTGAAGTAGCTTTCCGTCTAGGTATTGATACGCGTAAAAATGATCAGCAGATCCGTGGAGCACTAGTACTGCCGCACGGTACTGGTAAGTCACAACGTGTATTAGTATTCGCTAAAGGCGAAAAAGCTAAAGAAGCAGAAGCTGCAGGCGCAGACTTCGTAGGCGAAGCAGAACTGGCACAAAAGATTAATGGTGGATGGTTTGATTTCGATGTAATCGTTGCAACACCGGACATGATGGGCGAAGTTGGTAAATTAGGCCGCGTACTTGGACCTAAAGGACTAATGCCAAACCCTAAAACTGGTACAGTAACTATGGATGTAACGAAAGCAGTTCAGGAAATCAAAGCTGGTAAAGTTGAATACCGTGCTGAAAAAGCTGGTATTGTACACGTTGGAATCGGTAAAGTTTCATTTAGCGAAGAACAGCTTGTAGAAAACTTTAAAGCAATTCACGATGCTCTTGAAAAAGCTAAACCTGCATCATCTAAAGGTGTTTACTTCAAATCAGTAACAGTATCCAGCACTATGGGGCCTGGAATCACTCTTGACCCAAGCGTTGTAAGAACTGTTTAATAAATAAATATTGACAAGTGTAGATATATCGGTTATATTTACACTTGTAAATTTTAAAAGATTACCTAAGACAGCAGGAGCTGATTTCATCAGCTTAATAATAATCCTGCCGAGGCAAATAAAAATGACTTGAATGATATTTATATAAATTCAAGCACTTTTTGCCGCGGGTAAAAGGTGCTTTTTTTATTTGCACCAAAAATTAATGGAGGTGTAACTACATGTCAAACGTGATGGAACAAAAACAACAGCACGTTGAGGTTATTGCAGAACAGCTTAAAAACTCAGTATCTACTGTATTAGTGGACTACCGTGGACTAACTGTTTCTGAAGTAACTGAATTACGTAAGCAATTACGTGATGCTGGAATTGAATTCAAAGTTTATAAAAACACGATGGTTCGCCGTGCTGCGGATTCACAAGGCTTATCTGAGCTTAATGAATTCCTGGTAGGTCCAAGTGCAATCGCATTTTCTAACGAAGATGTTATCGCTCCTGCTAAAATCATCCACGAATTCGCTAAAAAACACGAAGCTTTAGAAATTAAAGCGGGTGTCATCGAAGGTAGTTTCGTACCGGCGGAAGATGTTAAATCAATTGCATCTCTACCATCAAGAGACGGCTTACTTTCTATGCTGTTATCAGTATTACAAGCACCAGTACGCAACTTCGCATATGCAGTTAAAGCTATCGGTGAAAAAGAAGAAGAAAACGGCGAAGCTTAATATTAAGCACGCTTAAAACCAACAAAAAAATGGAGGAATATTATCATGGCTAACAATGAACAAATCATTGAAATGATTAAAGAAATGTCAGTTTTAGAATTAAACGACTTAGTAAAAGCAATTGAAGAAGAATTCGGCGTAACTGCTGCTGCTCCAGTAGCTGCTGCAGGTGGCGGGGAAGCTGCTGCTGCTGAAGAACAAACTGAATTTGATGTAGAACTTACATCTGCAGGTTCATCTAAGATTAAAGTAATCAAAGTAGTTCGTGAAGCTACTGGTCTTGGTCTTAAAGATGCTAAAGAGCTAGTTGACGGCGCTCCTAAAGTTGTCAAAGAAGGTCTTTCTAAAGACGATGCTGAAGCTCTTAAAGCTCAACTTGAAGAAGTTGGCGCTGGCGTAGAAGTTAAGTAGTCTATATAAATTTTGACACAAAAAGTTCCCGTAAACATAAGTTTATCGGGGACTTTTTTAGTTACTTTTACTGATTGGGGGAGATTTAATGTCTCACTATTTTACTACGGACAATACACCGCATGAATTCAGCGAAATTAAGTTCAGTTTCAACGATCATGTCTACCGCTTTAAAACAGACCGCGGCGTATTTTCGAAAAACCAGATTGATTACGGCACAGAAGTGCTGATCAAAACTGTATTTGAGAATTTTAAAGGCTCGGGACAGCTGATAGATATGGGCGCAGGATACGGTCCAATCGGAACTGTGCTCGGAAGAGAGCTCGGCATGGAACCGGTAATGGTCGAAGTTAATGAAGATGCGATACAGTTATCCATTGAAAATACACGGCGGGAAAATCTGAAAGCCGACGTGCTCGACCGTGAAAGTTACGGCGATATGATATTTAATGTACTGCTGTATGTTACTAATCCGCCGTTCAGAGCGGGCAAAGATACAGTGCTCGGCATTTTAGATGACGGGTATAACCGTCTTTCTGAAAACGGAGTGTTGTATATGGTTGTACAGAAAAAGCAGGGCATGCCTTCTTATAAAAAACATTTAAATTCGCTGTTTGGCAATGTTGAAATTGCATCAAAAGATAAAGGTTATTACATCTTAAAAAGCACGAAATAAAAGAAATTATATATTTGACTTGACAAATTGTATATGTTATTCTTATAGAATGTTAAATTAATATCAATAAGTATGTACTTTTCTGTGCAGCTGTTGAATGGAGCATTTTAAATAAGTGTCCAGTTTAATAGGAAATGGAGTTGATTACGATTCCGTTTTCTTTTTGTCTTTTGAACTGCTGTCCGCTTAAATGTCCCATTATAGTTTACGCAAATATTATTAGGGGTGAATCTGTCGATGAGTCAATTGATTCAGTATGGAAGACATGCACAACGTAGAAGTTATGCGCGTATCGAAGAGAAGTTAGAATTACCTAACTTAATTGAGATTCAGACGAAATCGTACGAGTGGTTTTTAGAAACCGGTCTAATCGAAATGTTTAAAGATATTTCTCCGGTAGAGGATTTTACAGGAAATATGTCTTTAGAGTTTGTCGATTACAAACTCGGCGAACCGAAGTATAACGAGGAAGAAGCGAAAGATCACGATTCAACTTACTCAGCACCGCTGAGAGTGAAAGTTCGTTTAGTCATCAAAGAAACCGGCGAAGTTAAAGAGCAGGATGTATTTATGGGAGACTTCCCATTGATGACGGATACAGGGACATTCATTATTAATGGCGCTGAACGTGTAATCGTTTCGCAATTAGTAAGAAGCCCATCTGTATATTTCTCTGAGAAGTTCGACAAGAATGGTAAATTGAACTTCGGAGCAACAGTCATCCCTAACCGTGGCGCATGGTTAGAATATGAAATCGACGCAAAAGATGTCGTTTATGTAAGAATCGACCGCACGCGTAAATTACCGATTACGGTATTATTACGTGCGTTAGGTTTTGCAACTGACGAAGAAATTATCAACCTTCTTGGCGATAACGAATATCTTCGTAATACGCTTGAGAAAGATGCGACGGAAACAGTCGACCAGGCCCTGTTAGAAATTTACGAAAGATTGCGTCCAGGCGAACCGCCAACAGTAGAAAACGCACGTAATTTATTATATTCGAGATTCTTTGATCCGAAACGTTACGACTTAGCAAATGTCGGACGTTACAAGATGAATAAGAAACTTCATCTGCAAAACCGTCTCTTCAACCAAGTGCTTACAGAACCGGTTGTCGACTCAGAGACAGGTGAAATTATTGCTGAATCAGGTTCAACTATCGACCGCCGTACACTGGACTCGATTATGGAACAGCTTGAAACAACTGCGAACCTGAAAACTTACCACCTTGAGCAGGGTCTTTTAGATGAGCCTGTTGAAGTTCAGTCGGTAAAAGTAAGATCACGCAACAACGAAGAGCATTCAACTACAGTAATCGGCAACGCTTTCCCTGATGTGGAAGTTAAATCCATCACGCCGTCAGACATTATTTCTTCAATCAGTTACTTCTTTAACTTATTGGAAGGTGTCGGATTCACTGATGATATTGATCACCTTGGAAACCGCCGTCTGCGTTCAGTTGGTGAACTGCTTCAAAACCAGTTCCGTATCGGTGTTTCACGTATGGAGCGTGTTGTACGCGAAAGAATGTCTATTCAGGACACTGAGACTGTAACGCCTCAGCAGCTGATTAACATTCGTCCGGTAATTGCATCTATTAAAGAGTTCTTCGGAAGCTCGCAATTATCACAGTTCATGGACCAGACGAACCCGCTTGCCGAATTGACGCACAAACGCCGTCTTTCTGCATTAGGGCCCGGCGGTTTAACCCGTGAACGTGCCGGAATGGAAGTTCGTGACGTTCACTACTCTCACTACGGACGTATGTGTCCAATCGAGACGCCTGAGGGACCAAACATCGGGCTGATTAACACACTTTCAAGTTATGCACGTGTGAACGACTTTGGATTTATCGAAACACCTTACAGAAGAGTGGACCCTGAAACAAACAAGGTAACGAATCAAATCGATTACTTAACAGCTGACGAAGAAGACAGCTATGTTGTTGCACAGGCTAACGCTGTTCTTGGTGAAGACGGGACGTTCCTCGATGAGGAAGTTATCTGTCGTTTCCGCGGAAACAACACGCAGATGCAGCGCGACCGTATGGACTACATGGATGTATCGCCTAAGCAGGTAGTATCTGCTGCGACAGCTTGTATTCCATTCCTTGAGAACGATGACTCCAACCGTGCACTTATGGGTGCGAACATGCAGCGTCAGGCAGTTCCATTATTAAACCCTGAATCACCATTCATCGGTACAGGTATGGAACACGTGTCTGCCCGCGACTCAGGTGCTGCTGTAGTTTCACGCTACAGAGGGCGCGTTGAACATGTTGAAGCTAAAGAAATTCACGTCCGCCGTATCGAAGATAAAAACGGTAAAGACGTAGAAACAGAAAAAGATGTTTACAGAATGTCTAAATTCGTGCGTTCAAACGCAGGAACATGTTATAACCAGATTCCGATTATCGCTGAAGGCGACATCGTTGAAAAAGGTGAAATTTTAGCGGACGGTCCTTCAATGGACAACGGTGAAATGGCACTTGGACGCAACCTTGTTGTCGGCTTCATGACTTGGGACGGTTACAACTATGAGGATGCTGTAATCATGAGTGAGCGTCTTGTAAAACAGGATGTATACACTTCAATTCATATTGAAGAATACGAATCTGAATCAAGAGACACTAAACTCGGACCTGAAGAAATTACACGTGACATTCCAAACGTATCTGACAGTGCGCTTAAGAAACTCGACGATCGCGGAATTGTTCATATCGGTGCTGAAGTTATCGACGGCGACATTCTTGTTGGTAAAGTAACGCCTAAAGGTGTAACTGAATTAACTGCAGAAGAACGTCTGCTGCACGCAATCTTCGGTGAAAAAGCACGTGAAGTAAGAGATACTTCACTGCGTGTACCTCACGGTGCAGGCGGTATCGTGTTGGATGTTAAAGTGTTCAACCGTGAAGACGGCGACGAATTATCACCTGGTGTTAACCAGCTCGTACGTGTTTATATCGTTCAGAAGAGAAAGATTTCTGAAGGTGACAAGATGTGCGGACGCCACGGTAACAAGGGTGTAATTTCGAAGATCTTACCGGAAGAAGATATGCCTTATATGCCTGATGGCACGCCAATTGACATCATGCTTAACCCGCTTGGAGTTCCATCCCGTATGAACATCGGTCAGGTGCTTGAACTTCACCTCGGTATGGCAGCACGTGCAATGGGCTTAAGAATGGCATCTCCTGTATTTGATGGAGCGAACGAAGACGATGTGTGGTCTACAATGGAAGAAGCAGGACTTGCACGCGACGGTAAGACGGTACTATACGACGGGCGCACAGGCGAACCGTTTGAAAACCGTATTTCTGTAGGTGTAATGTACATGCTGAAACTTGCACACATGGTTGACGATAAACTTCACGCAAGAAGTACTGGACCATACTCACTGGTTACACAGCAGCCACTGGGCGGTAAAGCACAGTTTGGTGGACAGCGTTTCGGTGAGATGGAAGTATGGGCACTTGAAGCATATGGTGCTGCGTACACATTACAGGAAATCCTGACAGTTAAATCCGATGATACTGTCGGACGGGTTAAAACATACGAAGCAATCGTTAAAGGTGAAAACCTGCCGAAACCTGGTGTTCCTGAATCATTCAGAGTATTGATGAAAGAACTTCAGAGTCTGGGTCTCGACGTAAGTATCATGGATGAAAACGACGAAGAAATTGAATTGCGCGATACAGAAGATGATGAGATTCAAAGCCAACCGACTCAATCGGACAACGTAACTGCTTCAGCTAAAAATGAAAATGTTACTGAGTAATGTGCTGAGCTTGAGAAAACTTTAGGGAGGAAAGCTCATTGATAGATGTTAATAGATTTAAATATATGAAAATTGGTTTAGCGTCACCGGAAAAGATCCGTTCATGGTCTTTCGGTGAAGTGAAGAAACCGGAAACGATTAACTACAGAACATTAAAACCGGAACGCGATGGTTTATTCTGTGAGAAAATTTTCGGACCGACAAAAGACTGGGAATGTAGCTGTGGTAAATACAAACGTGTCAGATATAAAGGCATGGTTTGTGACCGCTGCGGTGTTGAAGTTACACGCGCTAAAGTAAGACGTGAAAGAATGGGGCACATTGAACTTGCAGCTCCAGTAACTCACATCTGGTACTTTAAAGGAATCCCGTCACGCATGGGTCTTCTTTTAGACATGTCACCTCGTTCACTTGAAGAAATCATCTATTTCGCATCTTACGCTGTAATTAAGCCGGGACCTACGGGTCTCGAGCCTAAACAGCTGTTAAGCGAACGTGAATATCGTGAATATTACGATAAATTCGGCAATACGTTCACAGCGAAAATGGGTGCTGAAGCAATCAAGGAATTACTTCAGCTTGTAGATTTAAACGCAGAACTGGATATGCTCAGAAAAGAATTGGAAACTGCAACAGGTCAGCGTCTGACTCGTGCGATTAAACGACTTGAAGTTGTTGAAGCGTTCCGTCATTCAGGCAACGATCCGTCATGGATGATTCTTGATGTACTTCCAATTATTCCACCGGAAATCCGTCCGATGGTACAGCTTGACGGCGGACGTTTTGCGACGAGTGATATGAACGACTTATACCGTCGTGTAATTAACCGTAACAACCGTCTGAAACGCCTTCTTGATTTAGGTGCACCGGGGATTATCGTTCAGAACGAGAAACGTATGCTGCAGGAAGCTGTAGATGCGCTTATCGATAACGGACGCCGCGGCCGTCCTGTAACAGGGCCGGGGAACCGTCCCCTTAAATCACTGTCTCATATGCTTAAAGGTAAGCAGGGGCGTTTCCGTCAAAACCTTCTTGGTAAACGTGTTGACTACTCAGGACGTTCGGTAATCGTTGTTGGACCGAGCCTGAAAATGTATCAGTGCGGACTGCCGAAAGAAATGGCGCTGGAACTGTTCAAGCCTTTCGTAATGAAAGAACTTGTAGCTCGTGATTTAGCAACAAACATCAAGAATGCCAAAGGTAAGATTGAGCGTATGGAAAACGAAGTATGGGATGTCCTGGAAGATGTTATTTCAGAACACCCGGTACTGCTGAACCGTGCACCGACACTTCACCGTCTTGGTATCCAGGCTTTCGAAGCGAAATTAGTTGAAGGTCGTGCAATCCGTCTTCACCCATTAGTAACAACAGCGTATAACGCTGACTTTGACGGTGACCAGATGGCAGTACACGTTCCTTTATCTAAAGAAGCACAGGCTGAGGCCCGCATGCTTATGCTTGCAGCTCAAAACATTCTTAACCCTAAAGATGGCAAGCCGGTAGTTACGCCGTCCCAGGATATGGTACTTGGTAACTACTACTTAACACTTGAGCGCGAAAATATGAAGAACGAAGGACACATCTTCAAAGGTATCGACGAAGTCGTGATGGCTTACCAGAATGGTTACACATCACTTCATACTCGTATCGGTCTTCATACGCAGGAGCTTTCTGAAGAGAAAGTTTCAGCTGAAAACAAAGGTAAAATCTTAATGACAACTGTCGGTAAAGTAATCTTTAACCAGATTATGCCGCCATCGTTCCCATATATTAACGAACCGACACGCGAAAATCTTGAGCGTAAAACGCCGAACAAATACTTCATCGACGGTAAAGACATTGGTGAAGGCGGCTTAGCTGAAAAAGTTGGGGAAATGCCTCTTGTTGCACCATTCGACAAGAAATTCCTCGGACAGGTTATCGCAGAAGTCTTCAATAAGTTCCACATTACAGAAACATCTGTCATGCTTGACCTTATGAAAGACTTAGGGTTCAAATACTCCGCTAAAGCCGGTATTACAGTAGGAGTATCAGACATCGTTGTACTTCCTGAGAAGCAGGTTATTATCGACGAGACTGAAGAGAAAGTTGAAAGAGTTCAAAAGCAGTTCTCACGCGGTTTAATTACTGAAGAAGAACGTTATAATGCTGTTATTGAACTTTGGACGAAAGCTAAAGATATTATTCAGGATAAACTGATGGCATCATTACACCGTCTCAACCCGATCTTTATGATGAGTGACTCAGGTGCACGTGGTAACGCGTCAAACTTCACGCAGCTGGCTGGTATGCGTGGACTGATGGCCAACCCGTCCGGTGAAATCATCGAGCTTCCGATCAAATCAAGTTTCCGTGAAGGACTGACAGTACTTGAGTACTTCATTTCAACACACGGTGCGCGTAAAGGTCTTGCCGATACAGCACTGAAAACTGCTGACTCGGGTTATCTGACACGCCGTCTTGTAGACGTAGCTCAGGACGTTATCGTCCGCGAAGAAGATTGCGGTACGGATAAAGGACTTAATGTTTCTGCACTTACAGAAGGTTCGGAATTAATCGAGCCGCTGATCGACCGTCTTGAAGGCCGTTACGTGAAAGAAACAGTAAGACATCCGGAAACAAACGAAGTAATTCTCGGCAGTAACGAACTGATTACGCCGGATATTGCTAAAGAAATTATTAACGCAGGAATCGAAGAAGTTTATATCCGCTCAGCATTTACATGTAATACACGTCATGGTGTATGTGAACGCTGTTACGGTAAGAACCTTGCAACAGGTGAAAAAGTTGAAGTTGGGGAAGCAGTTGGTACAATTGCAGCCCAGTCAATTGGTGAGCCTGGTACACAGCTTACAATGCGTACATTCCACACAGGTGGGGTAGCAGGTAGCGATATTACACAAGGTTTACCTCGTATCCAGGAATTATTTGAAGCGCGTAACCCTAAAGGTCAGGCGCAGATTTCAGAAATTCACGGTACGGTAACGGATATTGAAGTCGTTAAAGACCGTCAGCAGGAGGTCAAGGTTAAAGGTGAGCACGAAACTCGTACTTACATGATACCTGGAGCTGCACGTCTGCTGGTTGAAATTGGCGATAAAGTCGGTCCGGGTGAAGTATTAAACGAAGGTTCAATCGAACCTAAACAGCTGCTTCAGGTAGCCGGTTTAAATACTACACAGGAATATCTGCTTAAAGAAGTACAGAAAGTATACCGCATGCAGGGGGTAGAAATCGGTGATAAGCACGTTGAAGTTATGGTTCGTCAAATGCTGCGTAAAGTTCGCATTATCGATGCCGGAGACACTTCATTATTACCGGGTGCTTTAGTAGAGATTCACACGTTCACTGACGCAAACAAAGAAATCTTCAAACAGAGAAAACGTCCGGCAACGGCGAAACCTGTGCTGCTTGGTATTACTAAAGCATCACTTGAAACGGAAAGCTTCCTGTCAGCAGCCAGCTTCCAGGAAACGACACGTGTCCTTACAGATGCAGCGATTAAAGGTAAGCGCGATGATCTTCTCGGTCTTAAAGAGAACGTTATTATCGGTAAACTTATCCCTGCTGGTACGGGAATGCCTAAGTATAAAGACGTAGAAATAGATGTAGCTGAAAAAGCAGTATCTGAAGATGAAGCAGTTCTTTTAGAAGACTAATTCACGGAAGATATTAATAAGAGAAAAGCATATGTATTTACGGGTCAGATGCATATACACAAGCCGCTCCGGAACGGGGCGGCTTTTTTATAAAAAACTTCGGAAAAGTCCGCGGATTTTTATAGCCATCACGCAATATTTATGTTAGTCTGTTTATGTCTTAACGATATGAAATTTTATATCGGGAATGCTTGACACTGAAGTTGCCGCAATGGTATTATTATTAAGGTTACTTTATGAGGGACTTCGTGCCCGGTCATAAAGGAGACAAAGTGTATTTAGTGTAAGATTTACATCTTACAGATTTTTTATACTCTAAAAATGAACCACCTGGATGTGTGGATTAAGAAAAAGAGAGGAGGACATTCGATTATGCCAACTATTAATCAGTTGATCAGAAAGTCACGCAGTACTAAATCATCAAAATCTGCCTCGCCTGCATTAAACAGAGGGTTTAACAGTCTTAAGAAACGCGTTACTACTGACGCTGCGCCACAAAAACGCGGTGTTTGTACACGTGTAGGTACTATGACTCCTAAGAAACCAAACTCTGCTTTACGTAAATATGCACGTGTTAGATTATCAAATAACATTGAAGTAAACGCGTATATTCCTGGAATTGGGCACAACCTGCAAGAACACAGTGTTGTACTTATCCGTGGAGGACGTGTTAAAGACTTACCGGGGGTACGTTACCACGTAGTCCGTGGTGCACTTGATACTTCAGGTGTTGAAGGCCGCAGACAGAGCCGTTCACATTACGGTGCTAAAAAGCCTAAAGGCGACAAGTAATATTAAGTTACTTTAGCTGTAAAAACAAATTTAAAAAATGATAAAATAAAAGTTGGAAGGAGGATAATTATGCCACGTAAAGGTCCAGTACCAAAAAGAGATGTTTTACCGGATCCGATTCACAACTCTAAGCTTGTGACTAAACTCATCAACAAGATGATGATCGACGGTAAACGAGGAACTTCGCAAAAAATTCTTTATAATGCATTTGATCTAGTACAAGAACGTTCTGGTAAAGATGCTATGGAGGTTTTTGACGAAGCGATTGAAAACATTATGCCACTTCTTGAAGTTAAAGCACGCCGTGTTGGTGGGTCAAACTACCAAGTACCGGTTGAAGTTCGTCCTGAACGCCGTACTACTCTTAGCTTACGTTGGCTTGTGAACTACGCACGTCTGCGTGGGGAAAAGACAATGGAAGAAAGATTAGCTAACGAAATTCTTGATGCTGCAAACAACACAGGTGGAGCAGTTAAGAAACGCGAAGAAAGCCATAAAATGGCTGAGGCTAACAGAGCATTTGCACACTACCGCTGGTAGTATGCATTGCCTTTTAGTATTTAAATCTAATCCATACCTGGAAGGAGCAAAGAATACTCATGGCAAGACCATTTACTTTAGAAAACACTCGTAATATCGGTATCATGGCGCACATCGACGCAGGTAAAACTACGACGACTGAACGTATTCTTTATTACACAGGACGTATCCACAAACTAGGTGAAACACACGAAGGTGCTTCACAAATGGACTGGATGGCGCAGGAGCAGGAACGTGGAATCACGATCACATCTGCTGCGACTACAGCCGAATGGGACGGACACCGTGTAAACATTATCGATACACCGGGACACGTAGACTTCACTGTTGAAGTTGAACGTTCACTACGTGTACTTGATAGTGCGGTTACAGTACTTGATGCACAATCAGGTGTTGAGCCACAAACAGAAACAGTATGGCGTCAAGCGACGACATACGGCGTTCCAAGACTGGTATTTGTAAACAAAATGGACAAAATCGGTGCAGACTTCCAGTATGCAGTAGGCACTGTAAAAGACCGTTTACAGGCAAATATTCACCCGATTCAAATTCCAATTGGTGCAGAAGATAATTTCTCAGGAATCATTGATCTTGTAGAAATGAAAGCTCACCTTTACAGTAATGATTTAGGAACTGACATTGAGACAGTTGAAATTCCTGAAGAACACATGGACAGAGCTGTAGAAGCAAGAGAATCTCTAATCGAAGGTTTAGCTGACGTTAACGAAGACGTTATGGAAAAATACCTTGGCGGAGAAGAACTTTCTCTAGAAGAACTCAAAGCAGCAATTCGTAAAGCGACTTGTGATGTTGAATTCTACCCTGCACTATGTGGTACTGCATTCAAAAATAAAGGTGTTCAATTACTGCTTAACGCGGTAGTAGAATATCTTCCTTCTCCATTAGACGTTAAACCAATTGTTGGTCATAAAGTGGATAATGAAGAAGAAGAATATATTGCAAAACCGGATGATTCTGAGCCGTTTGCAGCATTAGCGTTCAAAGTAATGACGGATCCATTCGTTGGTAAGCTTACTTTCTTCCGCGTGTACTCTGGTACACTTGATGCTGGTTCTTACGTTCAGAACACTACTAAAGGCAAACGTGAACGTGTTGGCCGTATCTTACAGATGCACGCTAACTCACGTGAAGAAATCGCAACTGTGTACTCAGGCGATATCGCTGCTGCAGTAGGTCTTAAAGACACTGGTACAGGTGACACTCTTACACAAGAGAAACTTGACGTAATCCTTGAGTCTATGGAATTCCCTGAGCCGGTAATTCACTTATCGGTTGAGCCGAAGTCTAAAGGCGACCAGGATAAGTTAACGACTGCACTTGTTAAACTGCAAGAAGAAGACCCGACGTTCACAGCCCGTACTGATAAAGAAACTGGACAAGTTATTATCGGCGGTATGGGTGAGCTTCACCTGGACGTACTTGTTGACCGTATGAAACGTGAATTCAAAGTTGAATGTAACGTTGGTGCGCCAATGGTATCTTACCGTGAAACATTTACTGTACCTGCGAAGGTTCAAGGTAAATTTGCCCGCCAATCCGGTGGTCGCGGTCAGTTCGGTGACGTTCACATTGAATTTACTCCAAACGAACAAGGTGCCGGTTTCGAATTCGAAAACGCAATTGTCGGCGGGGTAGTTCCACGTGAATATATTCCATCTGTAGAAGCTGGACTTAGAGATTCTATGGAAAACGGTGTTCTTGCCGGTTATCCACTAGTTGACGTTAAGGCTAAACTTTACGATGGTTCATACCACGATGTCGATTCATCTGAGATGGCGTTTAAAGTTGCTGCATCACTTGCACTGAGAGAAGCTGCTAAAGTTTGTAAAGCTGTTCTTTTAGAGCCGATGATGAAAGTAGAAATCGTTATGCCGGAAGAATATTTAGGAGACATCATGGGTGACGTAACAAGCCGTCGCGGACGTGTAGATGGTATGAACGCTCGTGGTAACGCTCAAGTCGTTAACGCATTCGTTCCACTATCGGAAATGTTCGGTTACGCAACGTCATTACGTTCTAACACACAAGGTCGCGGTACTTACTCAATGGTATTCGACCACTATGAAGAAGTTCCTAAATCAGTATCTGAAGAAATCATCAAGAAAAACACTGGCGAATAATTCATATACTTGATTTTTTAGAATAAATGCTTTATAAGTGTTGTAAGAAAGACATCGAGACGGGCTCGTCCCGTTCTCGGGTTTTATATAAAAAATAATGTTCTATATAAGGAGAGGTATTTTACAATGGGTAAAGAAAAATTTGACCGTTCGAAAACACATGCCAACATTGGTACTATTGGTCACGTTGACCACGGTAAAACAACTTTAACAGCTGCTATCGCAACTGTATTATCTAAACACGGTGGCGGAGAAGCACAAAGCTACGACATGGTAGACAACGCACCTGAAGAAAAAGAGCGTGGTATTACAATTAACACGTCTCACATCGAGTACGAAACTGAAAAACGTCACTACGCACACGTAGACTGCCCAGGACACGCTGACTATGTTAAAAACATGATCACTGGTGCTGCACAAATGGATGGCGGTATCTTAGTAGTATCTGCTGCTGATGGCCCAATGCCACAAACTCGTGAGCACATCCTTCTTTCACGTAACGTAGGTGTACCTGCACTTGTTGTATTCTTAAACAAAGTTGACATGGTAGACGACGAAGAACTACTTGAATTAGTTGAAATGGAAGTTCGTGAATTACTTTCTGAGTATGACTTCCCTGGCGACGACGTTCCAGTAATCTCTGGTTCAGCT
Organism: Jeotgalicoccus coquinae; assembly: GCF_014207425.1. Classification (GTDB taxonomy): domain Bacteria; phylum Bacillota; class Bacilli; order Staphylococcales; family Salinicoccaceae; genus Jeotgalicoccus; species Jeotgalicoccus coquinae. The sequence goes on from NZ_JACHFF010000003.1 coordinate 75,624, forward strand.
CTTAAAGCACTTGAAGGTGTTGAAGAGTACGAACAAAAAATTCTTGACCTTATGAACGCTGTTGATGAGTACATTCCAACTCCGGAACGTGACTCTGACAAGCCATTCATGATGCCAGTTGAGGACGTTTTCTCAATCACTGGCCGTGGTACTGTTGCTACAGGACGTGTTGAGCGTGGACAAGTTAAAGTCGGCGAAGAAATCGAAATCATTGGTATCACTGAGTCTAAGAAAACAACTGTTACAGGTGTAGAAATGTTCCGTAAGCTTCTTGATTACGCTGAAGCTGGTGACAACATCGGTGCTCTTTTACGTGGTGTATCACGTGAAGACATCCAGCGTGGACAGGTTTTAGCTGCTCCAGGATCAATCACACCACACACAAACTTCAAAGCTGAAGTTTATGTTCTTTCAAAAGAAGAAGGTGGACGTCACACTCCATTCTTCACTAACTACCGCCCACAGTTCTACTTCCGTACAACTGACGTAACTGGCGTATGTAACTTACCTGAAGGAACTGAAATGGTTATGCCTGGTGACAACGTTGAAATGACAGTAGAACTTATTTCACCAATCGCTATTGAAGACGGTACACGTTTCTCAATCCGCGAAGGTGGACGTACTGTAGGATCAGGCGTTGTAACTGAAATCCAAAAATAATAATTTTTGAATTGTTATAACTATAAAGAAAAGAGCTGAGATTTTATCTCAGCTCTTTTTTGTGCTTATTTTTATTTTGATGTTATCTTTTATCGAAATTTAAAACTGCTTTCAGGAGTGTTTCGACACCTGTCTTCATACCGTCTTCGTCGATATCGAACAAAGGATGGTGATGCGGTATATCTGCATTCTTCTCGCTGTTATGTACACCTGTGTAAAAGTAGCATCCCGGTTTTTCCTGGATGAAGTAGGAGAAATCTTCGCCGCCCATTGCGGGACCGACTTCTTCAACACCTGACACGAACGCTGCACCTTCTCTCACGTTATCCACAACGTAGTCGAGGAGGGCGTGATCGTTTTTCATCGACGGATAACCGTACATAATTTCAAGGTCTGCATTGACGTTGAAACTTGCGCTGATACCGAGACAGATCTGTTCGAGCCGTTTCGCTGCAATTTCCCTTACTTCCGGCGTGTAGGTTCTGAACGTTCCTTTAATTTCTGCTGTACCCGGTATAACGTTGAATACCGTACCGGCATTGTACGCGCCGATAGTTACGACCGCAGAGTCCAGAGGGCTGACGGATCGCGACACAATCGTCTGTACTTGCTGAATCAGCGATGCTGAAGCAATGATCGGATCGTGAGTGACCTGCGGTGTTGCACCGTGTCCGCCAAGTCCGCGTACCGTAATTTTAAATGAATCTGCATTAGCGTACATCGTATCGTAGTTATATTTAATCGTACCAACCGGGAATTTAGTGGAAACATGAGTCCCGAATACATAATCGACATCGTCGAGCGCACCGTCTTCAATCATTGCTTTAGCACCGCCCGGGAGCAGCTCTTCTGCGTGCTGGTGAAGGAATACAACGTTGACCGGCAGTTCTTCTTTGTGTGCTGTTAAAATTTTAGCCATCGTAATGAGCATGGCTGTATGCGCATCGTGACCGCATGCATGCATAACGCCGGGTGTTTTAGATTTATAAGGCACATCTTTCTCGTCGTGAATCGGCAGTGCATCAAAGTCTGCGCGGAGTGCCACAGTTTCGAAGTCGCCGTTCACATGAAGACGTGCAACGATGCCGTTGCCGCCGACATCCTGTCTGATATCGAGACCGAGATCTTTTATCTGGTCATAAATCCATTTTTTCGTATTCATTTCCTGGAAAGAGATTTCAGGATGCTGATGCATATATCTTCGAAGTTCCACCATTGAATCGTAGTGGTCATTTATTACTTGTTTTATATCCATTATCGGGACTCCTTTTCTAAATACGTAAATACAGATTCCAGCATAACGCTCACTGCATTAACCATACCCTTTTCATCAATATCGAAATGAGCGTGGTGGTGAGGGAAATCTGCTTTAAAGCTTGAGTTTCTGACACCTGTATAAAAGAATGTACCGGGGACCCGCTGCAAATAATAAGAGAAGTCTTCTCCGCCGAGATCCGGTTCCAGTCTGATAGTTTCGTTGACTGTGGAAATTCTCTCTGCACTTTCAAGTACAATGTCCGTCATTTCATCGTCATTGACTACAGGCGGATAACCTTTCATATAGTCGAGATCGAATGATACACCGGTCGTTCTGACCAGTCCTTCAAGTGTCCGGTTAAGTTCTTTAATCATCGTTTCCTGCATTTCATGATTAAATGAGCGGATTGTTCCGCCGATTGTCACTTCATCCGGTATAACGTTATGCTGATTGCCCGCATTGAACATCGTAATCGACAGCACGACTGAATCCATTGCGTTCGTGCGTCTCGTTACTGCGTACTGCAGCTGGTTGCAGAGTGCAATACCGGCTGCGACGGGATCGATTGTGTCGTGGGGACGTGAAGCATGTCCGCCGCGCCCTTTTATTTTAATAGTAAAGTCATCAGGAATACCTGTCGCCGTGCCGTACTTGTATCCTATTTTTCCGACGTCGAGCGACGTTGATACATGCTGGCCGAATATGGCATCGACACCGTCGAGGCAGCCGTCTGCAATCATCTGAATCGCACCGCCGGGATCAACTTCTTCCGCGTGCTGGTGAATGAAGACGATATTGCCTTTCAGTTCGTCTTTCATTCCGCTTAAAATTTTAGCGGCAGTCAGGACGATTGCCGTATGTGCATCGTGCCCGCAGGCATGCATGACACCGGGCACTGTTGATTTATACGGTGTATCTTTCAAATCCTGGATAGGCAGTGCATCGAAATCAGCTCTTAACGCTACAGTAGGAAGCGATTTATCGACAATCAGGCTGCCGACTACACCGCGTCCGCCGATGCCTTCACGCACGTCGATATCGAGACTGCGCAGATAATCTGCGATGTAAGCAGGAGTATGAATTTCCTGAAACGACAATTCCGGATACATGTGAAGGTGTCTCCGGAGCTGAACCATTTCGCCAAACTGCTGATTAACTGCTTTTTCAATTGTTGTTACGTCCATTTGATCACCGATTCTTTTTCCAGAATTTTCATGAACATCATCAGTGCTGTTTCCATTGCATCTTCGTCGATATCAAACATATCGGTATGGTGCGCAGGAGTCGTTTTTTTGTCTTCGTTTCCTGTACCCGTGTAGAAGAACGCGCCGGGTTTATCTAAAATATAATACGAGAAATCTTCGCCGATCATTAAAGGATCTGCTTCTTTAAACGGCAGACCGAGTTCTTTGGCTGCATCTTCAATGATCTGTGCTTCTGTTTCGTGATTTATAACAGCGGGATAGCCGAAATTGTACTTCATATCGGCAGTTGCACCGCGTTTTTTAGTAGTGTATTCCACTTCGTTTTTAAAGATTTCATAAATTTTTTCTTTTACTTCCTGTTTGAATGTACGGACAGTACCGGTAATTCTAACCGTATCGGGGATGACGTTGAATGCATCTCCGCCGTTGACACTGCCGACAGTAACCACTGCGTTGTCAATCGGTGAAATCTGCCGCGATACTGCTGTCTGAAGATTCGTAATCAGTTCTGCTGCAACGACAATCGGATCAACTGTCAGATCCGGGTACGCAGCGTGGCCGCCAGAGCCCTGCAGCGTAATGTAGAATCCGTCCGGACTTGCAATCATTGCACCGGGTTTAGTCTGGACTTCGTGCGTCTCGAACTGGCTCCAGTAATGCTGGCCGTAAACTTTATCGATACCGTCAAGAACATTATCATCAACCATGGATTTTGCGCCGCCCGGCTGTACTTCTTCGCCGTACTGGAAGATAAACGACACAGTGCCGCTTAAATTGTCTTTATTAGCCACTACAGTGTCCACGAGCGCTAAAAGGGTGCTCGTATGACCATCGTGCCCGCAGGCATGCATAGCACCCGGATTTTGCGATTTATAAGGCACATCTTTCTGGTCCTGAATAGGGAGTGCGTCAAAATCAGCGCGGACAGCAATGTGCGGACTGCCCGATCCGATAGAAGCAACGATACCGGCACCTTCGTTTTCATCGTTTACACCGACGTTTTCACGAATGTTCAGTTCAGGATGCTGCTCGAGCTTACCTAAAATAAACTGGTATGTTTCTTTCTCTTTAAATGATACTTCCGGATGCATATGCATATGTCTTCTGTTTGTAACCATCTCGGGAAGCTTTGATGATGCGATATCTTTAATGCTCATGATTGAACCTCCATAACTGTTTTCTATTCATATTATCAGAGCCGGGGGAACTTTAAAATATAAACCGCTTAAAAGTTAGAAAATTACAACAATATAAACTATTTGTTATCGCTCTAAGAAAGCGCTTAGATATGCTAAAATGTTAGGTAAGGAGGGGACGTATATGTCACAAAAATTAGAACAGTATTTACAATCGAATTTAGAGTATTTGAAGGACAACGGCTTATACAATGAAATAGATGTAGTAGAAGGTGCAAACGGTCCTGAAATTACGGTGGCAGGCAAGAGCTTAATTAACTTATCATCGAATAACTATTTAGGTCTTGCAACAGATGAAAAACTGAAAGAAGCAGCGATCGAAGCGATTAAAACTCATGGTGTAGGTGCAGGTGCGGTACGTACAATCAACGGTACGCTCGATCTGCACGTAGAGCTTGAAGATACACTTGCAGAATTCAAGGGTACTGAAGCAGCGGTTGCATTCCAGTCAGGATTCAACTGTAATATGGCGGCAATCCAGGCGGTAATGAACAAAGAAGATGCGATTTTATCGGATGAGTTAAACCACGCATCAATTATCGACGGATGCCGTTTATCAAAAGCTAAAATTATCCGCGTAAATCATTCGGATATGGACGATCTCCGCCGGAAAGCGAAAGAAGCGGTGGAATCAGGACTTTATAAAAAAGTAATGTACATCACAGACGGTGTATTCTCGATGGACGGGGACGTTGCAAAACTTCCAGAAATCGTTGAGATTGCTAAAGAATTCGACTTAATTACTTATGTCGATGACGCGCACGGATCAGGCGTAATGGGCAAAGGAGCCGGCACAGTTAAGCACTTCGGCCTGGAAAAAGAAATCGACCTGCAGATGGGTACTTTATCGAAAGCAATCGGAGTTGTCGGCGGATACGTTGCCGGATCTCAGGATTTAATTGATTACCTGAAAGTAGCGGCACGACCGTTCCTGTTCTCAACTTCATTAACACCGGGAGATACGAAAGCGATTACTGAAGCGGTTAAAACTTTAATGGCTTCAACTGAGCTGCATGATAAGTTATGGGAGAACGGTGATTATCTGAAAGCCGGCTTAAAAGATTTAGGCTTTGAAATTGGTAATTCAGAAACTCCGATTACACCTTGTATTATCGGTGACGAGAAGAAAGCACAGGAATTCTCGAAACGTCTTAAAGAAGAGGGCGTTTATGCGAAGTCAATCGTCTTCCCGACAGTGCCAAAAGGTACGGGTCGCGTAAGAAACATGCCGACAGCGGCACACACGAAAGAAATGCTCGACAAAGCGCTTGAAATTTACGCAAAAGTCGGCCGTGAAATGGGAATTATCAGCTAAAACATAAACTTTTCGAATAAGGGGAAACAATCATGGAACGAATTATAGTTACAGGGGCGCTCGGCCAGATTGGAACAGAGTTAACCGTTAAATTAAGAGAAATTTACGGTGAGGACAATGTTCTGCCGACAGATATTAAAGAACCTGTGGATTCACCGCTTGAGGGCAAAGCTTTCGAAATACTGGATGTTACGGATTTCGAAGCGATGGAACACACTGCACGTGAATTTAAAGCAGATACAATTATGCATCTGGCAGCGCTGTTAAGTGCGACATGTGAAAAAGATCCAATGCTTGCATGGAACATTAATATGGGCGGGCTGGTTAACGCACTGGAAACAGCGCGTAAACTTAATCTGCAATTCTTCACGCCAAGTTCCATCGGTGCGTTCGGTCCGGAAACACCGAAAGTAAATACACCGCAGACGACGATTCAGCGCCCGACAACAATGTACGGCGTCAACAAAGTATCGGGAGAACTGCTGTGTGATTACTACTTTGAGAAATTCGGCGTGGATACTCGCGGCGTGCGTTTCCCGGGACTTATTTCACACGTGAGAGAGCCCGGCGGCGGTACGACGGATTACGCTGTGGAAATTTACTTTGAAGCGGTGAAAAACGGCAAGTACACATCATTTATCGGTAAAGATACATTTATGGATATGATGTATATGGATGACGCGATTCAGGCGATTATCGACTTAATGGAAGCGGACGGCAGCAAGCTTGAAAACCGCAACGCATTTAATGTAACGAACATCAGTCTTGAGCCGGAAATGGTGGCAGCATCAATCCGCCGTCACTATCCGGAATTCGAATTAAATTACGATGTTGATCCTGTCAGACAGGGTATTGCCGAAAGCTGGCCGGACAGCATCGACGCATCTGAAGCGAAACGCCAGTGGGGCTTCAAGGCATCTTTTGATTTGGATAAAATGACTGATACAATGATAGAAGCGATACAGAGCAAAAACCGGGCCGGGATTTAATAACAAGGTCCCGTCCGGTTCGTGGAGGGTGACGAATGAACCGTATACTTTTATACGATAAGGATGGGACACTGTTAAATTTTCATAAGCTGTGGACACCGTATGCCAAAAAGTGCATTGATGAATTCGCAGAAGATTTTGATGCTCAAAACATAAAATCGGAAGTGGCCGGGAAACTGGGCTATATCGATGGGGAGATTAAAGCGAACTCGACGATTGCCTCCGGAACCGGCAGCGATATTCACAAAGTTTTTGAATCGTTCAGAGAAGGCGGCGGAGAATGGGCGAAAGAATTTTACGAATCCAATCTCCAGATGCTTGCTGACGATATGGTATTAATTGACGGCGTTAAAACTGTGCTCGAACACGGTTTAACTAACGGTTATAAAAACGTGATTGTCACGAGCGACAGCAGAGACTCGACTTTAAGATTTATCGAGAAATTTGAGCTCGAACCGTACATATTCGATGTGATATGCGGCGACGACAACGACTATCATAAACCGCAGTTCGGTTTTATTAAGGACTTTATCGACAAACACGAGTATCCGATTGAGGAACTTGTAATGATCGGCGACAATGCTGCCGATACACTGCTTGGTTACGATGAAGGGCTCTATACAATCGGAGTGCTGAGCGGTACAGGACAGCGCGAGCACCTTGCTGGTGCGGACCGGATTGTCGACAGTATTAAAGATTTATACGATGCAGACGGGAAGTTTATTCTCGATGCATGAAGTATATATGAGAGCGGCAATTGAAGAAGCGAAAAAAGCAGAAGCACTCGGCGAAGTGCCAATCGGGGCAGTCGTTGTAAAAGACGGAAAAATTATCAGCCGTGCACACAATCTGCGGGAAACATCACAGAATCCCACAACACATGCAGAACTGCTCGCTATTCAGGCAGCCTCAGAAGCAGTCGGGTCATTCCGGCTGGAAGACTGTACATTATATGTCACGCTCGAGCCATGTGTCATGTGCTCCGGCGCGATAATAATGTCGCGGGTACCATTAGTAGTATACGGCGCGCCGGACCCTAAAGGGGGAACGGTGGACAGTCTGATGAATCTGCTGGACGAGCCTCGGTTTAACCACCGGGCCGAAGTTGTGAGCGGAGTGCTGCAGGAAGAATGCAGTGCGATGCTGAAAGCTTTCTTTAAAAATTTAAGATTAAAAGCTAAACAGAAAAAAAACTCCCAGCCGGGACCGTGATGAACGGGCCGGGGGAGTTTTTTTATTTTATTTGAAATTGTCGTAATTTAATTGCTGTTCAATCTTTAAATATACCAGGGAAGTAATAACATTTATATAGAAAATAGTAAGAAACGGTATTTATAAGAATCCAAAAAAATCCAAAAGTCAGTGACTTTCTGCAGTATCATCAGCAGTTTTACGAAAATTGATTAAACATGACTTTTTTAAAAGAAAAACGTACTTTTCGCCTATATATAGAGTAAGAGGTACTTTTTATTTTAAAGGAGGAAATTGGATGTACTTAAATAAAAGAAGAATGCCGCTGGAACTTTTATATTACAATGCGTTGTCATTTAGAAAAGAACTCAGCCGCCAGGAAAAGTACGAAAAGGAGAAAATTCAAAGAGGATATGAAGGTGAATGTCAGTACGATCAAATTTTAGATGAAGCAGGCCATGACAATATTTATGTAATTAGAGATGTTTATCTGAAAACAGGTAATACAGATACCCAGTATGATACGATAATTATTTCTGAAAATAGAGTCGTTATTAATGAAATTAAAAATTATACAGGGGATTACCGGTATGAAAATAACAGATGGTTTAGAAATAATAAAGATATCAATGATAATGCTTTTGCTCAGCTGGACAGAGCGAAAGGGAAACTGATGAATCTGATGGATGAGGCTGAGCTGCATGTGAAAGTGGAAGCGGCACTGGTATTTACCAGTGATGACTTGAGGCTTTCTTCCGAAGATCAGCGAATTTGGCAGGAAACTATTGTGCGCAACCACCTGAGAAACTATCTCCGTCAGTTTTATAATGAATATCTGGGAAACAAAGCAAAAAGTATAGCTAATCTCATACGTAACGCCGTAGTTGAGAATACCTACTTTAAAGAAACAGCAGATATTAACCAATTGCGACGCGGTTTATATTGCGGTGAATGCGGCAGCTTTAATCTGATAAAAAAACGATTCCAGTTTTGTTGTGCAGAATGTGAGACGGTTGAAAGCTCAGATTCACATTTGTTGCGTGCAATGCATAACTATAAATATTTATTTTATAACCAGCCAATGACTCAGAGTTCCCTTACTTATCTGATTAACGATGAAATTAACAGAAGTACAATTTACCGTGCTTTCCAAAAGTACTGTCACATAAATAGAAAAGGAAATTATACGACTTATACTTTGAAATATCAGGATTTAGAGGAAGCGCTGGAGCTTCATCGGAAAACTCAGCGCTATAAAGATAAATTAGTGACGAATAGATAAAAATTGTGCGTAAATGGGTTAGGAAGTTCAATGAGCGCCTTTCATAGAGATCCGCATCGCTTGGAAGTTCAATGAGCGCCTTTCATAGAGATCCGCATCGCTTGGAAGTTCAATGAGCACCTTTCATAGGAATCCGAATCGTTTAGAAGTTCTATGAGCACCTTTCATAGGAATCCGCGGCGTTTAGAAGTTCCATGAGCGCCTTTCATAGAGATCCGCGGCGTTTAGAAGTTCCATGAGCGCCTTTCATAGAACTTCCAACCCGGCAACCCAACCAAAAAAGACCGAAACTCAAATGTTTCGGTCTTCACTATCTATCTATTATCTATTTATTTCTGATATCTCAGTCTGCTGAATGCGTCGTGCTGGTGAATGCTTTCTTCGTTGCGGCATTCAAGCTCGAAGCCTTTAACCCAGTCCAGCTCAACTAAGTCGTATGCTACAAGACGGATAAGGTCTTCAACGAAACGCGGATTTTCGTATGCGCGTTCTGTCACCATTTTCTCATCTGTGCGTTTTAGAATCGGGTAGAGCTGGCTTGATGCATTAATTTCCAGCACTTCATATAAGTCTTCTTTATAAGTTGCAGGGAGTTCAACGCTGTCATCGATGTCGATTAACACTTTAACGTTGCCTCGCTGGTTGTGTGCACTGTATTCACTGATTTCTTTCGAGCATGGGCAGAGTGTAGTCACCTGTGCTGTCATACCGAATTGTTTACGTGTGAATTTCTCACCGTCGAATTCAGCTGAGTAGATAACGTCTGCGTTAGCAATCGCATCAAGACCTGTGCCTGGTGATGGTTTGTTAAAGAACCATTTACCGTCGACAGTAAGTTCTGCTGAATTCTGTTTCATGCGGTCACGGAGTCTTGTAAGCAGTTCTTTGATTGTTTCAAAGTTAAGTGGAACACCACCTCTGTTTACAGTTTCCAGTGATTCAATTAAGCGGCTCATATTAATGCCTTTTTCATCTTTTTCAAGACTGGTTGCCAGCTCAAAGTTTCCGACTGACTGGAAATCACCGATAATTACAGGATAAGTTAAATTATTAATGCCGACAGAGTCGACTTCAAAAAGAAAGTCTTTACGTGAGTTTTGTAAATCTGCCATATCTTCTTTATTTTTTGGTTTAGTACCTTCAACAGGATCTACGGAACCAAAATATTTAAAACGACCTTCTCGCGTCGTTAAGTCAAATTCTTCCATTTACAATGCTCCTTAATCAATTTCGTAACTGTAAAAGTTCTCGTATCTCATCCAGCGGTTACGTGCATCGTCGCCCTGCTGTGTATCTGAAGCAAGATCTTCGAGCAGTTTACCTGTCTGTGAACGATGAGCTGCCATGACATCCAGTTTCCGTTCTGTATAGCCGTCAATATCAATTACGATATCGGGTTCGCCAAGGTCATCAAAAGTACGATTATCAAATGCAACAAGCTGAAGTGCCGGACGTTTATCCTGCGGCATCTCTTCAAGTGCTTCCAGGACAGCGTCTGCAGTCGCCTCATGATCCGGGTGTACTGAATAGCCGGGATAGAATGTAATAATACGTGATGGCGAAAGTTCTTCAATCATATCGGTAATTACGCCTCTAAGTTTACCATGTTCTTCGAATTCGAGTGTTTTGTCCCGGAATCCGAGCAGGCGGAGATCGTCAAGGCCCATAATACGCGCTGACTCTTCGACTTCGGCTTTACGGACAGAGTGCAGTGACTCGCGTGTTGCAAATGGCGGATAGCCCAGATTGCGGCCCATATCGCCGAACGTCAGACATGCATATGTAACAGGCACTCCCGCATCTCTGTATTTCATTATTGTTCCGCTGACTCCGAATGCTTCATCATCGGGGTGCGGGAAAACAACAAGTACGTGATTTTCCTGTGAAAAATCCATGTGATTTCCTCCTACTTAAAGAATGGTTTCGTTGAAATTTCAAGTGCTGAAGCGAGTTTTCCGTCGGTATTAAAACCGTGCATGATAAACTCCCCGTTTTCGCCCTCGATATAATGCGTTAAACCGAGAACGTAAACCCAGCCGCCGTTGTCGAGCTTTAATCCGACACGGTATTCTTTCGAACGGTTCCCGCCGCGGATTGTCGCCTGAATGAACTCCACCTGAATGTTACGGAGGAATGTTCCTGCGTTAAAGACATTGCCATCCAGATGGCTCGCATACATGCCGCTCGTAATTTCAACATGTAAGTAGACCGGTGTATTTTCGTAAGTTGTTAAGATTTTCTGGACATCCTGTTTCACTATTTTCTTCATTTCCATGAATAGCAAACTCCTATAATCATAATATCGGTGACACATTAAAAGAGATAGCAAGCTATCTCTTAGTTCAATACTTTATCTACAACTTCGATTTTTTCCACTGAATTGTACGCGCCGTGTCTTACAACACCGACGTGTTCATTCATCTGCCATCCGTTTTTAATAGCGCTTGTAACGAATGCTTTTGCCAGCTGAACTGCTTCAAGCGGCTCTTTTCCGTTCGCAAGGTTAGCTGCGATTGATGCTGCAAAAGTACATCCTGCACCGTGGTTAAATGCAGTATCGAATTTTTTAGATTCAAGCAGGTGAAGTTCACTGCCGTCGTAAAATACGTCGATTGCCGAATCTCCTTCGATTCCTGTACCACCTTTAACGACAACGTAGTTTGCACCCTTAGCGTGAATTAATTTAGCCGCTTCTTTGATTTCTTCGAGTGTACGGGGCGTTTTAACACCCGCTAAGTGGCCCGCTTCAACCAGGTTCGGTGTAACGACCGTTGCATTCGGAATCAGATTCTCGATCATTGATTCCACAAGACCGGGGTTCAGAACTTCATCGTCACCTTTACAAACCATTACAGGATCGACGACGAAATGCTTGGCATTTGAATTTAAAAATGCTTCCTTCGAAAGTTCTACAACTTCTTCTGAAGGCAGCATCCCCGTTTTAATTACATCGGGATTTAAAGATAATGCTGTCTCGAGCTGATTTTTAACATCTTCTATTGGGATTGGGCTCACACGGTGAGACCAAGTTGACGGCTCCATTGATACTACTGTTGTTAAAACACTGAAACCGTAAGTTTCGTGTTCCTGAAAAGCCTTTAAATCTGCTGCGATTCCAGCGCCGCCGCTAACGTCGGTACCGGCTATTGTTAACGTTTTTGCAAGTGCCATTATATTGCCCCCTAATTCTACTGATAGATATTGTCATTTTACTATAATTAGCCGTGTAATTCTAGAGCATTGCTTACAACGATGATATAATGAAATTTTAGTATGGAGGTGCGTTAATAAATGGCTGAATTAAACTGGGAAGAGATCTTCCGCAGTATTACAAATAATCATGATTTTACGACGATGAGACAGACGTTAAATGAACGCTACAGAAACGGGGAAGTGTATCCGCCAGAAGAACAGGTGTACACGGCATTTGAATTAACGCCGTTCAACGGTATTAAAGCTGTAGTTCTCGGGCAGGACCCGTATCACGGCAAAGGCCAGTCACATGGACTTGCGTTTTCGGTAAACAAAGGTGTTAAAATACCGCCGTCACTCCGCAATATATATAAAGAACTGGAAAGCGACCTTGGAATTGTCAGGACAACGGGTAATTTATCGGATTGGGCGCGTGAAGGTGTGCTGCTGTTAAATACAGTGCTGACAGTGGACGCAGGTGATGCAAACTCGCACCGTGGACTTGGCTGGGAGCAGTTTACGGATGACGTCATCCGCACGATTTCTGACGAACTGGAACATGTGGTCTTTATTTTATGGGGCAAACCCGCACAGCAGAAAATTAAATTAATCGACACAGACAAGCATAAAATAATTACATCAGTGCACCCGAGCCCTTTATCTTCTTACAGAGGATTCTTCGGCTCAAAACCGTTCAGCCAGACGAACGACTATCTGGAGTCGGTCGGACGCGGTGCAATTGACTGGAGTGAACAGAATGAATAAGCGTATTGCAGCAGAATTACAGAAGGAATTGAACTATATAGAAGCGGGCGACGATGTGGAAAAGCATGCTTATGCGATGGAGAAGCTGCTTGGCCTGCTGACAGCTTCCGACGATAAACATCCGGAACCCGCGGCGAAATTAGAAGATAATGTGACAATACGCCGTGCACCTGTTGCTAAACCGGCGACAGACGAGGATGATGACGGTAACGGCAGAGATATTTTTGATTTTTAACGGAGGTTACACGTCATGATGGTATTTATCGTCACCGGTATATTGTTTTTTATACTTACTTTTGTACTCGGCAGATATAAAGAAAAATTGAAAGAACATAATCAGCAGCTGTGGCAGAAAGCATTGAAGTACATCAGATATATCTCGCTGCTGCTGATTGTTGCAGGACTGTTATATGTACCGCAGGTGCAGATATTGAAAATCGGCGGGTGGCTGCTGATCTTCAGTCTGGTTATGTACTCAAGTTCGCTGTATCTTATATTTATTAAAAACAGAGAGTAAAACAGGAGGATTCATTCGATGAAATTATTCGTTATAATCGGTGCGATAAACGCATTTATCGCCGTGGCATGCGGTGCATTCGGTGCGCACGCACTTGAAGGAAAGCTGAGCGAGCACTATTTAGACATATGGGAAACCGCAGTTAAATACCAGTTTTACCATGCACTTGGACTTATCGCTATCGGAATTTTAATCCAGGTAACAGGCGCACAATTCTTAGTCGCTGCAGGATGGTTCATGACAGCGGGGATTGTGTTCTTCACAGGATCACTGATGGTGCTGGCATTCACAGGGATTTCAATTCTTGGTGCAGTTACACCAATCGGCGGCGTTATGTTCCTGATCAGCTGGACACTTGTTATTATTGGAATCGCAAAACTATAGTATTGAACTTGGAGCCGGGACATTTTGTCCCGGTTTTTTTATTTTTGGGGAAGGGTGGGTGTTGGAAGTTCTATGAACCGCGCTCATAGGAATCCGCAACGTTTATCACCTCTTCAACCCACTCAATTTAAATTAAATCACACAAAAATGTTTACAAATTACGCCAAAGGTTATATAGTTATATACATAGATATATAACCAGGTGACTAAAGAAGGAAAATATAAATAGATTACAGGTTAAGGATGGGAGGATGCGATGTGTCGAATCTGCTGAATGAGAAAAAGCCGATTTATGAACAAATCAGAGATTGGCTGGCGGATCAGATTATTGATGAAACGCTTGTCGAACACGATAAAGTACCGTCGACCAATGAAATCGTCACGTATTTTAAAGTGAATCATATAACTGTTTCAAAAGGTGTTACAGAACTTGTGGAAGAAGGCGTATTATACAAAAAAAGAGGTGTAGGAATGTTCGTGGAAGAAGGTGCACGGAACACACTGCTGGCAGCGAGAAGAGAAGGGTTTGTTGAAGAATACCTGAAACCGATGCTTGAAGAAGCGAGAAAACTCGATTTAACAGAAAGTGATATACAAAAAATGATTAATGTAAACGGGAGTGACAAATAATGACTTTAAAAATAGAAAATGTAGATTTAAAAATTAAAAAAGACACGATACTGACGGATATCAGCCTTGAGCTTGAGCCGGGGAAAATTTACGGGCTGCTGGGACGTAACGGTGCGGGGAAAACTTCACTGCTGTCGCTGATTGCATCGTACAGAAAAGTGAACGCCGGCAATATTACCCTGGATGGTAAAAAAGTATATGAGCAGGATGACGTAATGCAGCACATCAACTTCCTGTATAACCCGAAAGATACGTCGGCAGAAAATGATAAGGTAACGGAATATATTGAATCCGGCATGATTTTCCGCAATGATTTTGATAAAGAGTATGCGTACCGCCTGCTTGATAAATTCGATATCGATACCGGCAAAGCATACAGCGCACTGTCCCAGGGGCAGCAGGCGGCTGTAACAGCAACGCTTGGTCTCGCATCACTGTCGAAAGTAACGATTTTTGATGAAGTGACGAACGGCATGGATGCACCGACGCGCGAACTGTTTTACAGCGAAGTGCTTGAAGCGGCAAACCGCGAGGAACGTATTATTATCCTTTCGACGCACATTATTTCGGAAATGGAGCACTTATTCGATGACATTATTATGATTCATAAAGGACAGGTTCTGCTTCATGAACCGACGTATGAACTGCTTGAGAAGGGTTATACTGTTGCCGGTAAAGCGGAAAGAGTCAGAGCATTTACGGAAAATAAAAATGTGATTAACGTAAAATTCCTGGGAGCGCTCCAGATTGATACGGTGCTTGGCAGAGTCACACCGGAAGAAATGGATATCGCAGCAGATGAGCATCTGGATATTTCGCCGTTGAAACTTCAGGAGATGTTCATCAGTCTGACGGATAAACAGAAAGACGGGAAGTGATTAAATGATTGCCCGTAATAAAAAAACGATAAAGAAATTTATGCTGTGGATTTTTATTGCTGTGCTGGCGATGACAGTGTTTCTCGGTGTGAGTATTTATTTCAGTGATGATACAGGAGATATTTATTATCAGGGATTCTTCAGTTCGCTAAAAATTGCGACGCTGATATCCGGTCTGATTGCTGTAATTACGCTTAAGAAATATGTCGCGCGGGGAATGTCGCGGAAAACTTTTTTTAAAGACAGCACATTGTCTATTGTCATGATCAGTTTGTATTCACTGTTATTAATAAATGTATTCGGCTGGATACTGAACAAAGTTCCGGCACTGGCAGGACAAATCTTAACAAGTGAGTATATTGAAAATATGATACTTCTAAACGCATCTGCATTTGTCGCAGCATTGCTGTTTTACTATGTAGGACTTACGATATATTTCAGTTTCAGAATTAATGGATGGTTTGGAACATTAGTAAGCATAGTACTGGGTGGGTTTACAGGCTATATGAGTTTTACGGATATGCTGTTAAACAATCCGGGTCTGTACTTCCTGAGCGCCGGTGCTGCAGCACTTATATTTGGTTATCTCGCTTTCCGTACAGTTACGGCAGCGTATATTAAAATTTAAAAGGAGTGATACTATGACTGCTAAATTAAAAGATATGACGAAAATTTTTACGAGTATATTTCCGGTATGGTCGCTCTGGTATATCGGAATTCTGCTGATAGTCTATATTATCTCGAATATTTTTTCAACTGATGGGATGGCATCATTTTTCGGTTTCGGGATGACGGCGAACCGAACATATCTGCTCGTGCTCGCAATTATTACCACGCTGATGTTTACTGAATGGGCAGTGAACATGGGAGTTTCGAGAAAGACATTTTATAAATCAATGATGATTACGGGACTGGTGACAGCGGTGTTTGTAACAGCGGTAGTTGCTGTAATCTCATTCGGACTGTCATTTACACCATTCAGAGGGGATTATCTGCTCGTGGAAGATCTGCGTTATTTAACCAACTTTGAATATGTGATATTCCACTTCTTAAGCGGACTGCTGTTCTGGGCGGCTGGAGTGCTGATTGCCGCTTCTTTCTACAGAGGTTTCTGGCGTGGCATGCTGTCTGTTTTAGCGGGAATCACGGCAATAATGCTGCTGTTATTTAATGAAGACCTGCTGAACTATTTTGGTGCAATCGGCAATATGACCGTCTATCTGGGATTCGCATTAATGCTGCTGCTGATAGTGATATACAACTGGATTGCATATGCAGTCGTTAAAAATATACCGGTAAAATTCGGATAATGATAAAAGAATCTCACTCGGGTGAGGTTCTTTTTCTGTATGAAAAGCACTCTTCAACAAATGATGAACAAAGAGGCGTATAGTTATATACAGAGGCTTTTTTTGAAAGGAAGGATAACTATAGACCACATAAATATTACTGCTAAACGTTTAATCTTATACATTTCAGGTTTGTTTTTTCTTTCTCTCGGAGTCAGTTTTTCTATTCAGGCAAATCTTGGCGTATCGCCTGTTTCCTCATTAGCTTATGCATTCACACTTTCTGCGGGAATCTCTATCGGTCTGATGACGATAGCGGCGAACATTCTGTTTATTACTCTTCAAATCATTTTAAGCAAAAAATTTAATTTAAGAGAAGCAATCGTTCAGCTGATGATTACTTTCCTTTTTGGTTTTATGATGGATTTTACATTATTCCTCGTACAAATATTGCCGGCACCTGAAACATGGATTATGCGCAGTGCATTTTTAGTAATCAGTTTATTTGTTGTTTCAACAGGACTGCTCGGTTATTTCAGCGCAAAATTCCCGTTGATGCCATATGATGAATTAACACACGTAATCAGTGAAAAGTTCAATATGCAGTTCAGCAAAGCTAAAATTACGAGTGACTTGTTGAACGTTGCTGCAGCAGGTCTCATCTGTATTATCTTTATTCAGTCACTCGGCTCAATAGGTATAGGCACATTAATTGCGGCGTATTTTATCGGAAAAATTACCGGCTGGATGATGAAGGAATATCAGCATCATTTAATAGACTGGTCGGGACAGCGTAAAGCAATCGCAGAAGAAGTAATAGAAACTGCAGAGCCTGGAAACGATACGGAATTCGAAGAAGAATTGCCAGAGCCTTTTGAAAATCCAACAGCCCCATAGCAGACAGAAGGAATCTCATTTGAGATTCTTTTTTTATGCAAACAGGCTTTTACTTTCATTCTGATAAAATGTTTAATAACATATTACGAAATACAGAAAATAAAAAGTGAAAGGAAGCTTATCATGAACCGTATGCCGTTTTTTGATAATGCGAGATTAATTTTAATTTTTCTCGTAGTGTTTGGTCATATGATTCAGCCGTTTGCGTCTGATTCACAGCTGATCAACTCGATTTATGCATTTATATATATATTCCATATGCCAATGTTTATAATGCTGGCAGGCTTTTTCGCCAAAGGCATCGGTGAACCGAAGTACATTTTAAATCTCGCTAAAAAACTGCTGCTGCCGTATTTAATATTCCAGGGACTGTACACCGTGCTGTATTTCCTGCTCGGACGTGAGGAATGGTACACAGGCATCCTGCACCCGCAATGGGCAATGTGGTTTTTAGTCAGTCTGTTCTGCTGGCACATCCTGCTCGTACTTTTTAAACGAATTCCGGCAGTGGCGAGCATCCTCGCAGCGGTATTTATCGGCCTGGCTGTCGGCTACGTCGACCTGTCTTCATACGGCCTCAGCCTGTCACGCACGTTCGCATTCTTTCCGTTCTTTTTAGCGGGTTACTTTATGACGAAAGAGCATGTGAAGCTGATAAAGACCAGGAGCTTAAGTATCGCAGGTATTATATTTATGATGGCGCTGTTTACATTTATTTATCTCTTTATCAACGTAGACGTAACGCTCGATACAGGCTGGCTGTCCGGTGCAGTTGCGTACAGACGTCTTGAAGCGGAAATCAGCGGCGGGCTGATGCGCCTCATTATTTATATTCTGGCGGCGCTCTTAATCATCAGCATGATAGCGTTAATTCCGTCCGGCGATTTCGGCTGGCTGACAAAAATGGGCGAGAAGACGTTATACGTTTATCTGCTGCACGGATTTATCATTCAGCCGTTCAGGGAGTTTGAAATACTGTGGTATAACCATTGGTATGAAACGTTCTGGTTCGTGCTGCTGTCGGCACTGGTGGTCATAGTGCTGTCGAGCAGACCGGCAGTGGCGCTCACGCGGCCGCTTGTTGAATTGAAATGGAAAAAATAATGGTGGGAAAATCGGTGCGGGAGCCTGAATGGCTCCTGCACTTTTTCATTTTATGTATTTTCCTGTCATGAACGGGTAATAGATATTAATAAGATATTTTACATAATTAAATAACGGTAATGGGGGATTAACATGAACATAAATGTTAGTGAACTGATGCCATTTCTAATTCCGTTAATAATTCTGCAGCTGCTGTTAATGGTTTCCGCGTTAACGATGATTGCCCGGCAGCGGCGTTTTAAATATTTAAACAGAGCAGCGTGGATAATAATCGTAGTTGTTTTTAATATTGTCGGGCCTGTCCTGTATTTCGTGCTGGAACGCAAGTAAATGTAAAAATGATGATGCAGAGATCCGCAAGGGTTTCTGTTTTTACAGTTCCTCAGTTTCAATTTTTTTACGGAGCGCCGAAACTTCTGTGCGCGTCATCGGGGCAAGATGCCCGTGGATATAAGTTTCGTACGGGATTTTGTCGACACTTGTAACGTAATCATAAAATTTGTCCGCATCATAACCGCTGTCCAGTTCGTAAAAGTCACCCGTGTCGGCATCGCCGGCGAAGAGTACTTTATCTTCTTTAATATACACGACTGCACCGTCATCAGAATGCGGGTTTGCGATTGGAGTGACCTCAACTGTAACGTTGCCGGGATTAATAGTTAAATTGCCGTCGAATTCAATGTCTGCACGAACGACTTTAATTTCTGTAATATCGTCGTATTCAATTTTAATATGCGTGTCGCAGAATTCGCATTCCTCACCGGTTTTAAGACGTTCGTTCATTGCTTCCGGCGTCCATTTCCATTTTGTGAGACCGTTGAGAATTTCATTGGTTTTAGTATGCGTCACCGTTGTGCCTGAGAAAGCGTGCATGCCGAATGTGTGATCCCAGTGCCAGTGAGTGATCAGCGCGATTGCCGGCGCGGGAAGGTTCGCATCTTTAATTGCTTTCAACATCCTGTTCAGATGCGCTTTTGAATTGCCTGTATCGACGAGCAAGCTGAATTTTTCGCCGTGTATGTAACCGAGATTCGGACGGTCGCGTTGACTGTCGAACGGCAGTATGTAAACGTGCGGTGATATTTGGGCGAGCATAGTCATCATCCTTTATATAGACAGACAGAAAACCACTTAACATGAGTTAGGTGGTTTTTATCTTGTCTTATTTTCTTTTCTTGCCCTTCGAAGAAGATTTGTCATCTTTGTGAAGAAATTTCTGTACAACTTTATTTATAATAATTGGTGCGATAAAAATTGCCGCACGTCTGAGTAAACGTCCCATAAGTTTACCTCCTAAATGATAGATAGTTATATATAACCATTATCTCACATCGTAAAACCAACTGGTTAGAAAAACACATGGGAAAGAGCCTTTAACGGTGGTGCGGCAGGTGAGAAGACAACATTGCAGTCGTATGAGCGGAGCTCATCGGACTCAACCAGCCCACCCGCAAAAAAAGACGATTCCCTCGAGGGAACCGCCTTCCAATATAAGATTTATCCGAAGTAGTCCGCGATTGCGTCGTTCGGAATGTGTCCGCCGACGTAGAAGTCGCCGAAGACGCCGTAGCGTGCACTTGTTTCGTCGAATCTCATTTCGTAGATAATCTTTTTGAATTCGAGCATATCATCTGATAATAATGTGACTGCCCATTCGTATTTGTCCAAGCCTTGTGAGCCTGTGATGTACTGCTTGATTTTGCCTGCATATTTGCGGCCGATCATGCCGTGGTCGCGCATTAACTGCTTGCGTTCGTCCATAGGCAGCATGTACCAGTTGTCATCGAGGTCGCGTTTTTTATCCATCGGGTAGAAACAGATGTATTTAGATTTTTCCAGGGAAGGATATAATCTCTGCTGAATATGAGGAATCTGCATCATCTCTTCAGGCGTTTTGTTTCCGCCTAAATAGCTGCTCATCTCGATAATTGATACGTAAGAGTACGTCGGAATTAAGTAGTCCGCGATTCTGAGCTTATTAATTTCAAGCTCAAGCTTAATCAGTTCGTCCGCAGTCGGGCGAAGCAGCCACATAATAATATCTGCTTTATGTCCCATGATGTTGTAAAATGCATAGTCACCTTCGTGTTTTTCATGCACTTCTTCCTGTCTGTTTAAAAATGCCTGAAGTTCATCTGTCAGCGCATTTCTTTCATCTTTGCCCAGCACACGTAAACCTGCCCAGTCCACGCTGTAAAGCAGGTGTAAACTGTACCAGCCATCTATAGTACTTACCGGTTCACTCATTTAAACTCTCTCCTTAATTAAGTCATTACTTCTATTCTAGACCAATGGAAAACGTTTTAACAAGAGATTCTGTTTAAAAGATGTGACAAAACACGTATAATATACTTAAAGTATAGTAGCCAAGGAGGATATAATGAGTAAATTCATTAAAGATCTTAAAAATAATTTAAATGGTGAAAACATCAGGATTGTATTTCCAGAAGGTACAGACACAAGAATCCTTACTGCTGCAGCTGAGCATTTAAAAAATAGCTATGTGCATCCGATTGTTATCGGCGATGCTGTCGAACTGAAAAAAATAGCTGCTGAGAAAAACATTGATATAGAAGGTTTGGAAATTTTAAACCCGAAAACATCTGATTTAACCAGTAAGCTTGCTGAAGAGTTCTGCGAAGTCAGACAAGGTAAAGTGACGCTTGAACAAGCTGAAGATATTGTTCAGAACATAAACTATTTTGGAACGATGCTTGTACATACAGGCTATGCTGACGGGCTGGTTTCAGGTGCGATGCATTCGACACCGGATACTGTCCGTCCTGCACTGCAGATTATTAAAACTAAAGAGGGCGTATCGAAGACGAGCGGTGTTTTCTTTATGCGCCGCGGCGATGAACTTTACGTAATGGGGGATTGTGCAATTAACCCGACACTGACTGCCGAAGAGTTATCGGAAGTTGCGGTTGAGACTGCGAAGACAACGATGAGTTTCGGCATTACACCGCGCGTTGCACTGTTAAGCTTCTCTTCTAAAGGCTCGGCTAAAACAGAAGAGGCGGAAAAAGTCCGTCTTGCAACTGAGTACGCGCAGGATAAACTGCCGGATACGCTGATCGACGGCGAGCTGCAGTTTGATGCGGCATTCGTTCCCAGTGTCGCAGAGAAGAAATCTCCGAATTCACCGCTTGAAGGTAACGCTAACGTATTTATCTTCCCGTCACTTGAAGCGGGTAACATCGGTTATAAAATTGCGCAGCGCTTAGGCGGCTTTGAAGCATACGGACCGATTTTACAAGGGTTAAACAAACCGGTGAACGACCTGTCGCGCGGAACGACGACTGAAGAAGTATATAACCTTGCTTTATTTACAGCAACGCAGGTGATGGCGAATCGTCATGACAGCTGAATTCTTTAACGGACCGGTGGAAGTAATCGGCAAAATGCAGACAGCTCATCCTTTCGAATCATTTGCATTCGATGACTTTCTGCAGCATCAGATTAGTGAAGATAATGTACCTAAAGTCCGTTTTTGGGTGCATTCACCTTATATAATACTGGGACTGCAGGATGCGAGACTGCCTGAACTGTCCTACGGGCTGGATTATATTTCAGACGCAGGCTACGACTATATCGTGCGTAACAGCGGCGGATTAGGTGTTGTGCTTGATGAAGGGGTATTAAACATTTCTCTTGTTCTGCCTAAAGCTGATTTTCCTTACATAGAAAAAGGCTATGATATAATGACGGAATTAGTGACGAAAATGTTTCCGGAAGGAAAAGTTGAAGCATATGAAATTTCAGCAAGCTACTGTCCCGGGAGTTACGACCTGAGTATCGGCGGCAAAAAATTCGCAGGGATTTCACAGCGCCGTATTAAAGACGGTGTCGCAGTGCAGATATATTTATCTGTAACAGGGAGCGGTTCTGAGCGTGCGCGGATGATGAAAGACTTTTACCGTGATGCGCATGCCGAAAATAGCACTAAGTTTACTTATCCGGTAATTAATCCGGATCATATGGCATCTTTAAATGAACTGCTTGGTACGGATCTTTCTATTGAAGACGTTGAAAAACGCGCACTGGATGCGCTCCGCAGCATGGGTGCGGAACTGGAGGATTACTCAGGCTTTGATGATGAACAAGAGGCACAGTATGAACAGTTCCTTAGAAATATTAAAGAACGTAATAAAAAATACATAACTTTTGACTGACCAGTATATATTAATACTGGTTTTTTAATTTTCATGAAAGAAGGAATAACATGTCAGCAAGTTCTTATGCGCCAAAAATATGGACAAAAGAATTTACAGCAATTTTCGCTTTCCACTTCATTTTAATGGGAGCAATGTATTCGACATTAGTAACAGTCGGAAACTATGCGATTGAAAAATACAGCGTCAACCCGAGTATTGCAGGATTTGTTGCCAGTATATTTATCGTCGGAGTGCTTGTTGGACGCGGCGTGACAGGATATCAGATTAACCATCTTGGCGCCCGTAAAATTATGTACGGCGGTACGGTACTTTACTTTTTAACTTATATTTTATATTTCTTTGATTTCGGCCTAACATTTTTAATAGTTACCCGGCTGTTAAACGGTATCGCTACAGGAATGATCAGTACAGCTCTGAACACACTGGCGACGATATCCGTGCCTGAGGAACGCCGCGGTGAAGGAATCAGCTACTTCAGTTTAAGTATGGTTGTGGCGAGTGCGGTCGGGCCGTTTGCCGCATTTCTGCTGCTCGAACAGATTTCATTTGAGATGATGTTAATTTACGTGGGTGTTTTAATGCTGGTAGTCGTGCTGATGATCCCGCTGATTAAAACAAACAACGTTACGAGAGAGACAGCGGTAAAACCGGAAAAATTTGTGCTGATTGAAAGCCACTCACTCAAAATGCTTATGCCGATATTTTTAATGGGCCTCGCGTATTCAAGCGTGCTGTCTTTTCTGAATACGTACGCTATTGAAATTGATGTGGTTACAGCAGCAAGTTTCTTCTTTATCGTTTATGCGGCAGCGGTACTGTCGACACGTCCGTTTACAGGTCGTATTATTGACCGGAGAGGTCCCAATGTCGTCATTTATCCGACGTTTATCCTTATGGCAATTGGATTTTTCTTACTGGGCAGTACATCAACAGGTGTCGTTGTGCTGATTGCCGGATTTATTATCGGGCTCGGTTTCGGTAATTTTCAGTCGGCAGCACAGATTATCTGCGTCAATGTAGCGCCGAAGGAAAACGTCGGACTGGCAACGTCGACGTTCTTTATTATTCTGGAGATCGGGCTCGGTTTCGGACCGGTATTTTTAGGGTTAATCGTACCATTTGTCGGTTACGGGGGCATGTATCTCTGGCTTATTGTACCGATTCTTTTAGCGGGGATATTTTACATGCTGATGGTCGGTAAAGACGGAGTACAATCTCATAATCAGCGTTAAACGAAACGGTCGGCTTCCCCGGCCGTTTTATGATATTATTGGGGTGTTAAGGGAGGCGTAAAAGCGTGATGATGAGTGACTACAGCAGGAAACAATTACAGGAAGAAAAAGTCTTTAAAGATCCGGTCCACCGGTACGTTCACGTCCGCGATCAGGTCATCTGGGACCTCGTGAAAACGAAAGAATTTCAGCGGCTCCGCAGAATAAAACAGCTCGGCACGTTATATCTGGCGTTTCACAGCGCAGAGCATTCGCGTTTTAATCATTCGCTCGGGGTATATGAGATTGTGCGCCGCATGATTGAGAACTTTGAAGAGTATCCCGAATGGGACAGTGACGATCGTCTCCTGGCGCTGTCGGCAGCATTGCTGCACGACCTGGGTCACGGACCATTTTCCCATACGTTTGAAGATATATTCCATACAGATCATGAAGAATATACGAAAAAAATTATTTTGGAAGAGACTGAAGTGAATGCCGTATTATCCAAAGTGTCGCCGGACTTTCCGCGTGAAGTGGCGGAAGTTATCAACAAGACGCATCCTAACAAGCTTGTTATCAGTATGATTTCGAGCCAGATTGATGCAGACCGGATGGATTATCTGCAGCGCGACTCTTTTTATACAGGTGTCAGCTACGGAAATTTCGATATGGAACGTATCCTTCGTGTGATGCGTCCGTCAAAAGATGAAGTGCTGATTAAAGAAAGCGGTATGCATGCGGTGGAAGACTACTTAATGAGCCGCTATCAGATGTACTGGCAGGTCTATTTCCATCCGGTATCGCGCGGCGGTGAAGTAATGCTGAACCTCGTGATGCAGCGGGCGAAAGCACTGTATAAATCGGACTACAGCTTTAAGCAGCAGCCGACTTATTTCATTCCATTCTTCAACGAGAATGTCACTGTGCACGATTACCTGCGTCTGGACGAAATGGTCGTTAATTTTTATCTGCAGGAATGGGTACATGAGGAAGACGAGATATTAAGCGACCTTGCCGGCCGATTTGTGAACAGGGATCTGTTTAAATATTTACCATTCGACGGATCGATTATTACGATAACGGAATTGAACGAATTATATAAACAAGCCGGTATCGATCCGGATTATTACGTCTTCAGCGACAGTTATTCCGACCTGCCGTACGATTACGACAGACCCGGACAGAACCGCAACAGACGTCCGATCCACCTGCTCCGACCAAACGGGGAAATCAGGGAAATCAGTTCCCAGTCGGCAATTATTAATTCGATTACAGGAATTCACCGCCTGGGTTCAAGATTGTATTATCCGAAAGAAAAGATATTGGCGATTAAAGATTTAAGTGTCAAAGCAGAAATAATCAATTTACTGAATGAGCTTGATTAGGAGGTATAAAATTGTCTGAAGAACAACCAAAAAAGAAGCCCGGATTCCAGTTTAATATTATTAAAAATGATCCGCTCGACGGTCACAGAGGCCAGAACTTCGGTTCAATAAGCCTTGAGAATATCGCGCCTGTCTATATTAATATCGACACGCAGGAAGCAATTCTTGATATCGGGGGACTGCACGGCAAAGCTGAAGTCGAAAAGCGCGTAAAATGGATTAAAGATAAAGAAGAAGCGATGGGTCCGGATGCGAAAGAATATTTCCTTGTCTGGATTGCTGTCGAGCGTGCGGAAGCAGGTCCGATATATAACGGTGCGGGTGCATGCTACATGATGGTCAACAAAGAAAAGCGCCGCGGCTACAAGATGATGCATGAACATGTGAACAGTCTTGACGATGCGATGAAAGGCCGAATAAAGCTTAATATTCTCGACGATAAATCAAAAGAAACACTGAAAGAGTTTCTGATTAATCACAACGAAGAAATGTGGAATATTTCACAAGACATGCGTGCAGCATTTGATAAATAAGCTGTGAATAAATGTGTCTTTTTTGTGTCTTTCGCATAATGCATTGCACAATAGTGAATCTATGGATAAAATAAAGAGTAGTTATAGACATATAACTAGGACATAAAGGCGGGGCAATTTGCTCTGCCTTTTTTTATTTTTAACAGGACCAATGCCATTTCGGATATGGTATAATTTACGATACTGAAGGTGATAAAAATGACCGGAACAATAACATACGACTGCAGGCTGACACAGCTTGTTTTCATGCACGGTGATGAAACAAAATACGAACAGAAACTGAAAGTCTCCGAAATTGAAAAAGGGGATACGTATTTGCGCTATACAGAAGCGCTCGACGATAATGAACTGAAAGTAACTGTGAGGCTTGGGGATAACTACGTTAAACTCCAGCGCCGCGGCATTATAAATATGAATTTTTATTTTGAAGAAGGTGTAAGGACGGATACATTTTACGACTCTCCGGCCGGCAGACATCATTTTGAAATTGTGACACATGAACTTAAAACCAAAGACGGCATGCTGACTATTAAATACGACTTATTTGAAAGCGGCGCGCTGCTCGGAAAATATAAATACACGTTGGAGAGGATTTAATTATGAACTTAAAACAACAGTTAAAAGAAGCAATTGAAGCCGCAATTAAAAAAGCGGATATAGTGGAAGAAATTCCTGAAGTTAAAGTTGAAGTGCCGAAAGATAAAAATAACGGGGACTTTTCAACGAACGCAGCGATGATGCTGACGAAACTTGCACGTAAAAACCCGCGCGACATCGCACAGGCGATTATCGACAACATCGATAAAGAAGGGGCAAGCATTAAAGAAGTCAGCATCGCAGGACCGGGTTTTATCAACTTTAAAATGGAAACAGCGGAACTTGCTAACGTAATTTATACTGTTCTCGATAAGAAAGAAAACTACGGCCGCACAGAGCGCGAAACAGCTGAAAAAGTTCTGATTGAATTCGTGAGTGCGAACCCGACAGGTGATCTGCACATCGGACATGCGAGAAACGCATCAGTCGGTGCGACGCTTTCAAACATTATGGATTTCGCAGGCTACGATGTAACACGTGAATACTATATTAATGATGCAGGGAATCAGATTAACAACCTTGCTAAATCGATTGAAGCACGTTACTTTGAAGCACTCGGCGAAGAGCTGAATATGCCTGAAGACGGCTACAACGGTAAGGATATTAAAGTGATTGGTGAGAAACTTGCATCCGAGCACCCGGAATATAAAGATCTTGAAGAAGCGGAACGTATTTCTAAATTCCGTGACCTCGGTGTCGAATACGAAATGCGCAAACTAAAGGGAGACCTTGCAGAATTCCGTATTAACTTCGATAACTGGTTCAGTGAAACAGCGCTGTATGAAAGCGGCGAAATCGATGAAGCGATGACAAAGATGAAAGACAACGGCTATATCTTCGAAGCCGAAGGTGCAACATGGCTTCGTACGACAGACTTTAAAGATGATAAAGACCGGGTCCTCGTAAAAGGCGACGGCACACTGACGTACTTAATGCCTGATATTGCGTACCACTACGATAAAGTAGAACGCGGTTTCGACAAGCTGATTAACTTATTCGGTGCAGACCACCACGGCTACATCAACCGTTTGAAAGCATCTTTAGGTGCATTGGGCGAAAACCCTGACAAACTTGAAATTCAGATTATGCAGCTCGTTCGTTTAATTGAAAACGGCGAAGAAGTGAAGATGAGCAAGCGTACAGGCAAGGCAGTTACCCTGCGCGACCTGATCGACATGATCGGTGTAGACGCAGCGCGCTACTTCATGATTATGCGTTCAACAGACACTCATTTCGACTTTGACCTGGACCTTGCACGCAGTGAATCAAGCGATAACCCTGTATATTACGCACAGTACGCTCACGCGAGAATCTGCAGTATATTACGCCAGGCCAAAGAACAGGGCTTCGAAATAAATACAGAGAACCCGGTTGATATTATTGAAAACGAACAGGCGCTTGAACTGCTTAAAAAAGTACTGGAATTTCCCAACATCGTTAAAGGTGCAGCAGAATCACGCGCTACACAGCGTATTCCGAACTACATCCACGACTTGGCAGCAAGCTTCCACAAATTCTATAACGCAGAAAAAGTACTTGGTGAAAACGCCGATAAAACACGTGCTTATATATTAATGATCGAGGCTGTGCGCCAGACACTGGAAAATGCACTCCGCCTGATTGACGTATCCGCACCTGAAAAGATGTAATTGAAATACTGAAGCCCGAACTTTACAGTTCGGGCTTTTTTTCTTCGGCATTTCCCCTGTATAAGGATGCGGAACTTTAATATAATGAAGGTAATGATCTATTGCGCGTTGTCGTTGAAGGGAACGACGACACTTAAAGCCTGTTAAACGTTGTGGTTGAAGAGAACGACGACACTTAAAGCTTGTTGAACGTTGTCGTTGAAGGAACGACGACACTAAAGCACTGTTAAACGTTGTCGTTGAAGGAACGACGACATCCAAAACTTCATCATCGGAAGGGGAAAAACAATGAAAATTATGTATGTATATTTATCGCTGCTCAGCATTCTGCTGCTCGCGGCATGCAGCAGCGACAGTGAAGAACAGGTTCAAACATCAAATAATGAAGAGATGCGCATCATCTCTCTGATACCGAGCAACACAGAAATTATTGCCGGACTCGGAGAAGTGAAAAGTCTCGCAGGCATTACGACTGTCGATGATTATCCTGAAGATTTAAGTGAGGAACTGACGCGTCTTGATACTTTCGCGCTTGATGAAGAAGCGATGATAGCGGCCGACCCGACGCATATCGTGTCGCATGAATCAAATCACGATGCGAACAAGGATATTATAGACAGAGTTGCATCAAATACCGGAGCTGATGTGCTTATCGTTGATGATGCACAGAAAATTGATGAGATTTACGGCACGATTACCGATATCGGAGCGTTTATCGGCACAGAAGAGGAAGCGGATCAGCTGAATGCGGAGCTCCGCAAGGAAACTAAAGCTATCCAAGATCAGTACAGCAGTCAGTCACTGGATGATAAAGTGCTTATTCTCATTTCAACAACGCCAGATATATACACAGCAGGCCGTGACACATTTATCGATGATTTCTTAAACACGCTGAATATCGGCAATGTCTTTGAAGATGTGGAGGGCTATCCTGCAGTGACTTCGGAAGAAGTTATTGCACGCGAGCCTGAAACTGTAATTTCCACGCTCGGTATCGATAATGAGGAACTGACAAATGCATTGAATAATATTTCCGGGCTGGAAGGCGCGCCGGTAACGAGTGAAGAAAATCAGTGCACCCCGGATCCGAACCTGATTTCTCGTCCCGGTCCGAGATTTACCGAGGGGCTGACTGCAATCGCAGAGTGTGTATATGAATAAAACCAACTGTATACTCGTATTTCTGTTAATTATCAGCGTCATTATGAGTATCTTTATCGGCTCGGTGAATTTCCGGGAAGTTTCAAACATGCAGGCGTTCAGTATTATGCTCGACGTGCGGCTCCCGCGTGCGCTTATGGCAATATTAGTCGGAGCCGCACTCGCGATGAGCGGGGCGGTCTTTCAGATTATCCTGAAAAATCCGATGGCTGACAGTTTCACACTCGGCATGGCGAATGGTGCAGTACTCGGTGCGGCAATTACTGTCGTGACTATTATTCCTGCAGTGTTCGCACCTGTTCTCAGCATCTTTCTCGGACTGTTAAGTCTGCTTTTCGTTCTTATAATCGCGAGGAAACTCGATTTAACTTACCGTCCGGAAACATTAATTATTACGGGTATTCTGCTTGGAGCAATGTTATCCGGCGTGCTCTATATTATTATTCTGTTATTCCCGGAAGATACCGCGAATATCGCACGCTATATGTTCGGTTCACTTGGCGGTGCGGATTTCACCCGGGTGTCGGTCTTATTAATTCTGACAGCAGTATCCTTTATTATTTTGGAACGATACGGGTATGTGCTTGATCTTTTGAAGCTTGGGGACATCAGAGCACACGCATTGGGTGTTAACGTCAGCGTTATTCGTCCGCTGCTTCTCGTAACAGCTGCTGTGCCGCCGCTCGTTGCGATTAGCTATACCGGCATTATTGCACTCGTCGGCATTATCATTCCGCAGATTATTTTATATATTAGGCCGATGAACTTCCGTCCACTTCTAAAGCGCTCGATTTTAATCGGCGGGCTGTACGTCCTGATTATCGATACACTTGGGCGTACACTGATTGCGCCGCTGCAAATACCGACAGGCGTCATGGTCATGCTGTCGGCAGTGCCGCTGTTTATATTTCTTCTTTATAAACGCACTCTCGTGATCGGGCATCAATAATTAATTGATGAAATATTCTGTAAAAATATTTTTGATTAATTAGTAAACCCGCGTTAAAGAATGTTATATTTATAAAAAAGGGGGAAATTCGATGAATAAAGTTTCTACAGATGATATTTTCAAAATCAAGACGGTATCGTCGCCGGAAGTTGTACCGAATACAGGCAAGGTTACATATCTTGTAACTAAGACAGATGAAGACAAGGATACGTACTATTCGTACCTTCATAATTTCGACGGCCGCGGCAATATCCAGCTTACATATAAGAATGAGACGATCTCAAATGTCACTCATTCACATGATGGAACGATGACATTATTTACAGCACCGGATGACGATAAGAAAACACAGGTATTCCTGCTGAGACATGCAGGCGGTGAACGCGAGCAGCTGACGCACGAAGAAAATGGGGTATTCGGCGCACAGTTTGCTCACGATGACAACTCGGTGTTTTATCACGTTTCAAAGGACAAAGATGCGGAAGACAAAAAAGATAAAGACGATAAAGATAAAAAACCTGAAGCGACGGTTATTACCCGCATGAAATATAAGAGCGACAGCGGTCCGGGACCGTACGGCTTATTAAAAGAGAAATTTACTGCGGTAAAATCAATCGGTATTAAATCGGGTGAGGCGGAAACAGTATTGTCCGGCGAAGAGAACTTTACGCTGTACGACGTTTTTGACGGCGGCTTAATCTATGCGACTGATAAGAGCGATAATCCTGACTTTAACTTTGCACAGAAGCTTTATATGCGTATTCACGGAGAAGATAAACTGATCCGCGGCGATGCAGGATTTATGAAAGCAGAAATGTCTCCTGACGGCAGTTATATTTTAATGACGGTAATGACGCGCAAGTTTAAAAATGCGACACATCCTCATATTGAAATATACGATGTGAAGAGCGGAGAGAGCATCGATGTGACGACGAAACTTGATAAGCCGGTCGGCGGTCTTGTAGCACAGGATACGCAGCAGAATGCTGCCAGCAATTCAGCTGAATGGGTTTCAGACAGCGACTACGTATTTTTAGTATCTGAATTCGGCAGCGTCAACTTATATAAAGGTGACGCTGAAGGTAATATCCGTCCGCTGCTGCGAGGTGAGCATAATATCTTCGGTATGGATGCGGATGCTGAAGCGGCATACTTAACGATTTCAACCCACGTGTCACCAAGTGAATTGTATAAGTTTGATTTCAAAACTGAAGAGCTGTCTCAGCTGACAGAACATAACCATGATTACGTGGCTGAAACACAGCTCGTTACACCGGAAACGGTTGAGTTCCAAAGTTTTGATGATACAGCAGTTCACGGCTGGTTTATGAAACCTGCCGGTTACGAAGCGGGCAAAGAGTACCCGATGATTACTAATATTCACGGCGGACCGCACGCCTTATATGCGAATACGTTCTTCCATGAAATGCAGCTGCTGGCAGCGAAAGGGTATGCGGTATTATTCATTAACCCGAGAGGCTCGCACAGCTATTCCCAGGAATTTGTAGACGCTGTACGCGGCGATTACGGCAACGGAGACTATAAAGATATTATGGCTGCGGTTGATTATATTACTGACAAATACGACTGGATTGATACTGACAACCTGGGTGTTACAGGCGGCTCTTACGGCGGCTTTATGACGAACTGGATTGTCGGACATACAAACCGCTTTAAAGCAGCTGTCACACAGCGTTCAATCAGCAACTGGATCAGTTTCAGAGGCGTATCCGATATCGGCTACTACTTTACGGACTGGCAAATTTTAGCCGGGCTCGATGACCTCGACAAGCTGTGGCACCATTCACCATTGAAGTACGCGAAAGACGTTGAAACACCGTTATTAATACTTCATGGTGAGGAGGACATCCGCTGTCCGATTGAACAGGCGGAACAGCTGTTTATCGAACTGAAATCGAGAGGGAAAGAAACGGAATTTGTCCGTTTCCCTGAATCTTCACATGAGTTATCACGCTCGGGCAAACCGAGTCTGAAGATGCAGCGGCTGAATCATATTGTCCGATGGTTCGAACAATATTTAATTTAAAATTAATTGGAGGAAGATTTTTATATGACAGGCAAGATTGAGGCGCTCGCTAAAAGTGTCAAAGCAGACTACTCTATTATTTCTGACCCGATGAACATCTTTTATTTTTCAGGTGTGCACCTGGAGCCGCATGAAAGACTGCTGCTTCTGCTGGTAGACAACAACACGCTCGAGACAGCGATGGTTTTCCCGGCACTTGACGGCGAAACAGTGAAAGCTAAAACTGATCTGACATCGTATCTTCCGCATGATGACGAAGACGATGCGTTCCAGTATGTTTTCGATACAATCGCCGAAGGCAAAACAGTCGCGGTTGAAGGCGAACATTTAATCTACTCAAGATATTTACGCTTAATCGAAAAATATGCGCCGGAAGATATTTCGACGCTCGACGATGAAGTGAACTATCTGCGCGGTAAAAAGAATGAACACGATAAAGCCGAAATTCAGCGTGCAGTCGACATGACTGAAAAAGCGCTTGAAGATTTAAAAGCAATTACTGTGGAAGGGAAAACTGAAATGGAAGTTTCGGACTTCCTCGTTAAGCAGTTTAAATCATACGGTGCAGTCGGACCAAGCTTCGGACCAAGTGTGCTTGCCGGTAAACAATCAGCAATGCCGCACGGTGAAACAGGCTCGAATGTCATTCAGCGTGGAGATTTCCTGCTGATCGACTTCGGTGTAGTGTCGGATACAGGTTATGTATCTGATATGACGCGTACATTTATCGTTGGTGAAGCAACGAAAGAACAGGAAGAGATTTACAAGACTGTACTGAAGTCAAACCTCGCAGGCATTAAAGCATCACAGGCCGGAACGGTAATGGGTGACATTGACCGTGCGTCACGCGGTGTAATTGAAGATGCCGGATACGGCGAGTACTTCATGCACCGTATCGGTCACGGCCTTGGCCACGATGTACACGAGGCACCGTCAATTCACGGCGGTAACACGGACAAGCTTGAAGCAGGTCACGTGATTACGATTGAGCCGGGCATTTACATTCCTGAAACCGGCGGTGTGCGTATCGAGGATATGCTGTTTATCGATGAAGATACAACGTATAACTTCAACAGTTTTCCAAAAGATTTTGAATCGATGATTATTAAATAAGAAATTTAACTTAGGAGCTGCATGTGAAATGGCAATCAAGACTAGAATTGAAGCGGATTTTCTTGGAGAAAAAGAAATTGATAATAATGCATACTACGGTGTTCAGAGCCTCCGTGCACTGGAAAACTTTCCGATTACGGGCTACCGTTTAAATACAGATTTAATCCGTGCGCTTGCAATGGTTAAAAAAGCAGCAGCACTTGGAAACTACGCAAACGGCGTACTTGAAGAAGATAAAAAAGATGCGATTGTACAGGCGAGTGAAGAAATTATCGCAGGTAAAATGCACGAAGACTTTATCGTTGACCCGATTCAGGGCGGTGCAGGAACTTCAACGAACATGAACGCGAACGAAGTCATTGCAAACCGTGCACTAGAAATTATGGGACGCGACAAAGGCGACTATGACTTTATCAGCCCGAACAACCACGTAAACATGTCTCAGTCGACAAATGACGCATTCCCGACGTCACTGCATGTCGCTCTCCTAATCCATGCAGAATCGCTGCTTGAGACGATGAATACGATGCGTCAGGCATTCGAAGCGAAAGCTGCTGAATTTGACCACGTGATTAAAATGGGACGTACGCACATGCAGGATGCAGTGCCGATTCGTCTTGGCCAGGAATTCAGTGCATACGCGAAAGTATTATCGAGAGATATCCGCCGCGTATCGAACTCGCTTGAGAACCTTTATGAAATTAATATCGGTGCAACGGCAGTAGGAACAGGCTTAAACGCTGACCAGAAATATATCGATACTGTAGTTGAAGAACTGAGCAAAATTTCAGGATATAAGCTGAAATCTGCTGAAAACTTAGTGGATGGAACGCAGAATACTGATGCATATACAGAAATCTCTTCAGCACTTAAAATTTGTATGATCAACATGTCGAAAGTTGCAAATGACTTCCGTCTGATGGCATCAGGACCGAAAGCGGGTCTTTACGAAATTAACCTGCCTGCACGTCAGCCGGGATCATCAATCATGCCTGGTAAAGTAAACCCGGTTATGGCGGAAGTGCTGAACCAGATTGCATTCCAGGTTATCGGAAACGACAACACAATCAGTCTGGCATCAGAAGCGGGACAGTTTGAATTAAACGTTATGGAGCCTGTACTGGCATTTAACCTGATTCAGTCAATCGATATTATGAACAACGGTTTCAAAGTATTCACGGAAAGATGTATTGCGGGCATTACTGCAAACGAAGAACAAATGAAATCTTATGTTGAGAACAGCATCGGTGTGATTACAGCACTTGTACCTCATATCGGCTACAAAAAAGCATCAGCAATTGCAGTAGAAGCAATCCAGACAGGCCAGCCTGTCCGCCAGCTGTGCTCAAAGCATGAAGTTCTTACAGAAGAACAGCTTGATCACGTGCTGAACGCATTTGAAATGACAAACATCGGCGTATCAAAACTGCCAGAGTAATATAATAAGATGAAAACCGCCCGTGCTCCTTTTTGGAATTCGGGCGGTTTTTTAATTTTCTTCTAGGAAGATGTAGGTCATGAAGCTCTCGAAATTTTGATGGGCGAGGGTCAGTTGAGTAGAGTCCTGGTCACTCAGCTCAGATTCTTCTGCTGCTACAGTTCCTGTGTAGCTGTAATATTCATCAGGTGTTCCCTCGAAATCAGTAAAGAGTATTTTTAGTGATGAATCTCCGTCTTCAACTTCAATATTTAAATCTGTATCCTCCAAAGTATATGTGCCGGGAAATTCATTTCCATTATGAGTCAGCGTCACTTCATCCGAAGATTCAAAATCAAACACAGTCATACTGGAATAAAATTTAATATCTGCACTTTCTGCTTCCTCTTTTGAAACGGTAGGATCGTGTGAAGATAATCCTAAAGATTTATCTTCCAGTCCAGTTTCTTCACCGCCGCTGCAGCCTCCTAATATGACTAGAGCAAGTCCTAAAATTGTTAAGCAAATTTTATTCATAGATGCACTCCTTACGATTGTCGTCAATGTAAATATATCATTAATGTAATCGTTTTCACAAATGATTTTTGTAATCTATTAGATTGTATGCAAGCTCCAATTCGTCATGACTATGTAAAAGGTAATATGTAGTCATGAGGACAAATCTTGTATTTTCATCCGGTTGAAAACTCAAGATTAACCGGATGATATATTCACATACGGTCAATAAGAAATAATCGACCGCATGTAAAACTTTCATCGGGTTGAAAAAGTGTCTTCAACCGCATGAACTTGTCACATAGGATCGATTACTCGTCTTCAACCCGATGAAGTCCCCACATTGAGATAAAAACCTTTAATAGTCCCAACGAAGTCCCCACATTGAGACAAGAACCTTTAATCATCCCAACATGCACATAAAACTGCAGGAAATTGAGCTGATTTTTAAAAGTGCAGCAGCTAATCAGCCAATAAGTATCCCGGGATGCATTTCCTCCGGGTTTACGTGTAAAATAAGAGTAATGGCTATAATAAATACGGCAGGAGGCAAGCAGCATGGATATACAGACTTTTTATCAAACGTATTTAGGCGAACATGAACTCATCAGAGCAAGTTTGTTTAATGCGGGAAACTTTACGACTAATGAATCACTGATAAAATATAAAATGGAAGAGCTTGAGTCGCAGTCTGCCCTGAACGAAATGTTCGAGCATCTGTCGATGGCGGAGGCGAAGCTGTTAAGACGTTTATCGACTGAAGATCCTCACGACAACGTCCACAGAGTAGCGTATCTTTCAGCGAAGTATCCGACTCTGATCGATTATCAATATATTTTGGAAGATAACGGCACGGAAGGTGTCATTCATTCTGAAGTGGTTAACGTGCTGAACAGTGCACTGCAGCAGACCGGAATATTCCCGTACACACCGATGTCGATTCCGGACAGCGAAACAATTGAGCCGCAGGATGTTTCAAGGCTCGAGAAAATATATAACGGCCCGATTTACTGGCTGTATAACAACTTAACGTTTATAGAGCTGCGTCAAACGATGTCGAAGCTGAATATAAAATCTGTCGGACAGTACAAAGATGATTATTTAAACGAAGTCATCGGGCATTTAACCGCACCGGAATATCTTCCAGTCGCACTGAATCAGCTGGATGATGTGTCTTATTCACAGATTAAAGAAAACGTTAAAAAAGACTACTCGGTCTATGAAAATCATCCTCGCTGGCAGACGGCTCTTGAAACAGGGCTGCTTGTGAAAGTGCACCAGGATTATCTGGTGATGCACCGCGATGTGCTCGCAGCGCTAAAAAAAGTGAATTTCAAAAAAAACGGCAAGGAAGAGCGGACTGAATCGCCGGAGAACTACAACGCATACCGTATTACATGTACGATTAACGGCTGCGAAGATATATCGCGGACAATATCGATTCCGACGCGTCTGAACTTTCTGGAGCTCGAAATAATTATATGCGAAGCTTTCGGATGGAATAATATCGGCAGCGGAGAATTTATGACGGATAAAGATTTAATCGCAAATGAATCCGGTGTCAACAAAAATGCGCTGATGATTGACGTGTATTTAATGAATGAATACATTCAGTTCCTGTACGATTCAGATGACGATTACGTTGTCGATATCGCACTCGACGCTGTGACGAACATTACAAAACCGATTCCTGAAGTCGTCAGCTACGGCGGGGAAGTGCCGATTGAAAACATCGGCGGTGTCGATAAGCTGCTTGAAACTTTAAATATTTTACAAGATAAAAAGCACCCGGACTACGTGCGTGTCTATGCTAATGCACGGACTAAAAACTACCGGGAACGCTATCCGGTCAGTGCAACAAACAAAAAGCTCGCACGGCTGTTTAATAGAGGCAATCCAATCACTTAAGGAGGATAACGATGGACTTACAGACCTTCTACAAAACTTATTTAACATATCTGCATCTGGACAAAACAGGTGAATCCTTATCCCAGCTGGAAAAAATTATAGAAGATAAAATAGAAGAAGCGGGTTCCGATGATTATCTGACGCTTCTCGGAGACAGTTTGAAGATGGAAGAAATCGAATTGATCAAACGTTACTCGAACGCGCTGACCGGCGACAACATTATTACGATGCCGTTCAATCCGGAAGAGAACCCATTTTTAATATATAATCATCATCTCCTTTATATTGGAGACGGCATGGCAGTCATGCACGAAGAGGTCATCGACGGCATATTAAGAAACTTCGGTTCAACAATACATTTAGCGCCGCTGCCGGAAGGTATAAGCGTTTCGAACGTTATGCTGAATAATGCAGAATACACGACAACCGTCAATCTGCTGGACTATCCGATTATAGAATTCTACGATTTGCTCCTGACTGAAGACCATATGAATTTAGTGGCTCAGAATCTGGATTTGGATCTTGAAGAATATAAAACACGTCCGCAGATTATTAACGCAATATCGAAACGGCTCGTGCACAAATCGTATATCGAAGAGAAATTAAAATTGTTTGAAGACGAAGAACTGGCACGTTTTAAAGAGAAGCTTGAGCGCGGTGAAGTTTTGTTTACCGAGGAAGAGGGTAATTGGGATACATTCCTTGCTACAGGAATTATTATGCCGTACTTACCAAATGCAGCGATACTGCCGCTCGTTTTGTTTCACTTCTTTAGAGAAGAGATTTTTAATTAATTCTAAAAAGGGGTAATGGACATGTCATTAAAAGAGAAGTTATTTAAACAGCTTGAAGAGAACGAGCCGCGTATGATTGAAATCAGACGTCATTTACATGAAAACCCTGAGTTGTCTTTTAAAGAAGAAAAGACTGCTCAGTTTATCGAAGAGTTTTATAAAGATAAAGATGTGAAAGTTACAGCAAACGTCGGTAACGGCTACGGTATTATCGTTGAAATAGAAGGCGGACGAGGCGACGGTCCGACACTGGGTCTTCGTGCAGACTTTGATGCGCTGCCGATTCAGGAAGAAGCGGATGTAGAGTTTAAATCAAAAAACGACGGTGTGATGCATGCGTGCGGGCACGACGGTCATACAGCTTACATGCTGATTTTAGGTGAAGCACTAATCGACTTAAAAGATGAATGGAAAGGTAAAATTAAACTCATTCATCAGCACGCGGAAGAAATTCCGCCGGGCGGTGCGAAGAGTATCGTGGAATCAGGTATTCTTGATGACCTCGACGAAGTTTACGGTATTCACCTGATGCCGACGCTCGATAACGGTGACATTACATTATGTCCGGGTGAAGCAATGACCGGACGTTCGAACTTTGACCTTAAGATTCAAGGGTCGGGCGGACACGGCGCAATGCCGCATACGACACATGACGCACTCGTTGCAGGCGGATACTTTATAACGTCGGCACAGACGATTGTTTCAAGACGCATGAACCCGAATGACTCGGTTACTGTATCAATTACTGCATTTGATGCACCGGGCGGCTACAACGTCATTCAGGGCAGCGTGACACTGCGCGGTACAGTCCGTTATTTATCGATGGATAACAAAGAACCCGTTTACGAGGAAATGGTGAAACTCGTTAAAGGACTGGAAACAGCATACGATGTTGAATGCACCCTCGATTATGCCTACGATTATCCGGTGCTGTACAACACAGTTGAAAAAATCGGTGAAATCGAAACAGTACTTGAACAAAGTGCAGGTACTTATTTCGATAAAGTATACCGCGATAAAGCACAGGCAGCATCTGAAGATTTTGCGTATTATCTGGAGAAAACACCAGGTGCGTTTATTTTCGTTGGTGCGAAACCTGACGGTGTCGAAACAGCATATCCGAACCACCACCCTAAATTCGAAGTGAATGAAAAATCACTCCTGATTTCGGCAAAAGCAATGGCTGAAATTGTATTGAATAAAGTAGAATAATATAGTAATTTCCAAAAAACGGCCTCTCAGAAAAGAGGGGCCGTTTTTTTAAATATTTGTTTATCTTTTTTTTTTGGAAGGGAATGGATAACGAACAATCATGTAAAGGATGTGTCTAATTTGCAAGCTGTTACTGTTCAAGGAAAAAACAAAGTCAAAGTCAAGAAGATGAAGGCTCCGGAAATCCAGGAAGGTACAGATATGATTATAAAGGTGACGTCCACTGCAATATGCGGCTCGGATCTTCACTTATATCGCAAAAACATGCCTATCAGCGATGATTACATTATCGGTCACGAACCTATGGGAATTGTTGAGGAAGTCGGTCCCGGCGTGAAGAAAGTTAAAAAAGGAGACCGCGTCGTTATTCCGTTTAACGTGAGCTGCGGACACTGTCACTTCTGTGAAAATCAGATGGAAAGCCAGTGTGACAACTCCAATCCGCATCAGGATACAGGCGGTTATTTCGGCTTTTCAGAGCAATTCGGGAACTACCCGGGCGGCTAGGCTGAATATTTAAGAGTCCCTTACGCTGATTTCACTTCGTTTATCGTCCCGGAAAGAAGCGAACTGGAAGATGAAAGTGTACTGTTCCTGTCGGATGTAATGCCGACAGCATACTGGAGTGTCGAAAACAGCGGTGTTAAAAATGGAGATACAGTTATTATATTAGGATCCGGCCCAATCGGTCTCATGACGCAGAAATTTGCGTGGATGAAAGGGGCTAACCGTGTAATTGCTGTCGATAATAACCAGATGAGACTCGATCATGCGAAGCGGACTAATAATGTTGAAACATTCAATTATAAGCAGCACGATAATCTGGGTAAACATCTTCACGAAATTACTAAAGGCGGCGCGGAAGTCGTTATCGACTGTGTCGGGATGGATGGTGAAATTACCGGCAAGGACCGCATCAAAACGCTCGGCGGCCAGATTGGTACCATTGATCCGATTATTATGGCGACGGATATGGTTAAAAAATTTGGTACTATTCAGCTGACGGGTATATACGGCACACCTGCAACAGGTTACCCAATCCATAAAATCTTTACACGTAACGTAACCGTCAAGGCCGGACAGGCACCGGTAATCCATTACATGCCTGAACTGTATAATATGGTTGAACAGGGTAAAATTGACCCGACAGATTTAATTACTCATCAGGTGCCTTTAAAACAGGCGGAAAAAATGTACAAGATGTTTAACGATCGCGCAGACGGCTGTATTAAAGTAGTAATGAAACCGTAAATTTGAACTTGCGGCGGGCGGCACGGACAGTGTGGACGTGCGCGCCATCGAGACTCCACGGTGGCACAGAAAGTGTGATTGCGCGCCACCGAAATTCCACGGCGGCACGGACAGTGTGGTTGCGCGCCACCGTGCCTCTTTAAATCAAAAAAGTGCTGAATCCCTCGTGGATTCAGCACTTTTTATTATTCGTTTTCCAATTCTTTAATATATTTATCAAGTTTCTTCTTATCCTCACCTGATATCGCCGGGAATTCTGGATTAATGCCCTCCAGCACGTGAATCATCGCTTCCGTTATAATTCGGCGCGTATGCCATTCATCATCCGCCGGCAGTATATACCATGGACTGTGTTGTGTTGAAGTATTATTCAGCATATCTTCAAATACTTTTTGATAATCATCCCATTTTTTTCGCTCTTCAACATCTGAAAATGAGAATTCCCACTGCTTATCTGGATCTTTCATCCGTTTTAAAAACCGTTCTTTCTGTTCATCTTTCGACATGTTAAAGAAGAATTTTACGACAGAGAAACCATTTTCCGATAAATACTGTTCATAATTATTAATCTGACGGTAGCGTTTTTCAATTTCAGCATCACCATCTTCGAGTAAATCATGAATGCGTGTCGCAATCACATCTTCATAATGCGAGCGGTTTAAAATCGCAACCTGACCGCGTTCGGGTTCACCGTCGTGCAATCTCCACAAATAATCATGCTTCTGCTCATTTTCATTGGGTTTGCCGTAAGTCGTGACTTTCAATCCCTGTGCATTCAAGTTCGAAAAGATATAGGAAATAGCTTCATCTTTACCTGCGGCATCAATTGCCTGCAACACGACCATAATGCCGTTCTTCCCCTCAGCATGCAGTTTCAGATGGAGCGCCTTCATCTGTTCCACGAGCGGCGGAATTATATTTTTTTTTATATAATCGTTATCTTCTTTTTTACCTTCAGATGTCTGATAATCTTTCAGATTTATATTTTTCGTACTCGGTACTTTGTAATCCGATAAATTCATTAGAAACACTTCCAATCTTGGGATATGTCATGATAATACCCGATAACAGCAGCAGGAAAACTGTTTACTGTGTCAAAGAACAGACGTCACTGTCACAGTAAAAGGTTTACTGTGCCAAAGAACAACCCTCATCAACCGATATCCATTAAATTTTCAGCCGTTTACCATGATGAACAAGCAGTCCGGCCATAATCAGCAGCCAGACGATTACTGCAGCAAAAATAGTTATCTTCGGAATGACCATTAATAACTCCAATTCCAATGCCATCGACAGATTCACCGTACCGACTGTGTACATTGCAATCGGGAAGGCCATGCCCCACATATCAGGTGTGTACGAGAGCGGATAATGGTTTATCACATGTCGCCAGACCCCGAGTGTAATTAACAGCGGAATCCACCATGTACCAAGTGCCCAGAAGAACAAGGTAAATCCTTTAATAAAGATTTCAAGTTCAGCAGCAATCCCGGTACCGTTCAGCACCAGTACAGATCCTGCGAGTGTTGTTATCGCAAGTGCGCCCATGCTGATCCAGTAGGGCGGTGTTAAAGCCATTGCTTCGATTTTTAAAAACATCAGACGGTAAAATATAAACGCAATAATATTTAAATATAACGCACAGCCTAACAGAAACAGACATAACGAAATAAATAACATTACTTCTGTGAATTCAGTACTGCCGGCAATCAAAGTGCCCAGCACTGCAAGTGACTGTGTAGATACAACAACGAGCAGCCATCCGCCGTTTACCGATTCATCGACTAACGGCTTAGCTTTTTTAATAATTATAAGAGTAAAGAATGTATACATCAAAATAAGCCAGATGATTAACGCCGCAACCCAAAAGACAAATCCGGTCTCAGCCATATTTTTAATAATAACGAACTGGCTGCCTAACACACCTGAAGCGGCAATCAATGTAAAGAAACCCGGACCTTTGCCGTTATCGTTTAAATCCTGCACAAAGTCATTGGTATTAAACAGCAATCTGACACCGTTCAGAACGAGCAGCAGTACAAATATAAAAACGTTAAAATACAGCAGCACTTCAGCTGCCAGTGGAACATCCAGGTACCACAGGGATAATGATAAAGCACCAGTCGCCATTACCATTGCAAAGTAGCCTGGATATAAATGACGGGACTGGCGCTGTAAAAATTCAATCATGAGTTTCACGCTTTCTTCATAAAAAATAAATTCAATTTCAAGTGGTGTTATTCTTTTCTTTTCTCGAGCTGACGTTCACGTGTTTCCTGGATTAACCAGGGGCTGTCTTTTTCTGTCTCGAGCCGTCTGTTATCTTCTTTAATCCGGTCGAGCACAATTCTCATTTCTTCATTCTCGAGCAGATAATTTTCCTGTTTCAGCCGCTGAAGTTCGATTTCTTTATCGATATGTTTTAATTTAATCTTTTCCATGCTTCTTTTGTGGGAAAGATAGTTATTAATAATACCGGCAGAAATACCGGCCAGGATAATAATGAGCAGCCACATAGTATTGCCCCCTAAAGAAACTTATTTAATTTCACCATTGGCATACGGAATGAACTCGCCGTATGCATATTCGCCGTTCTCGTTTATATACTCAACCTGACCGTAAAGCCAGACTCTGAAGTGGCCGGTTAAGCCGTGATGAATATTGACGAAAGGCACTTCGAAGTAGCCTTCAGTCTCGTTTAGTACAGGATCTTCAAAATTGATGAGC
The DNA here is from genome assembly GCF_014207425.1 of Jeotgalicoccus coquinae. Lineage (GTDB taxonomy): Bacteria > Bacillota > Bacilli > Staphylococcales > Salinicoccaceae > Jeotgalicoccus > Jeotgalicoccus coquinae. The sequence goes on from NZ_JACHFF010000003.1 coordinate 119,027, forward strand.
GACATATCAATTACATTTTTATCGTAATACGCTGAAATGAAATCCAGCACATTATCTTCGTTTACGACTGCAGCATTGGATGTATAAGAAGGGTAAATCAGACTAACGTTATCATCTTCGTCACCTTCCACCACGATGTAGAAGTTTGCATCCTCAGCCGGCTGATACGTTAAAATGCGCACATTCGTCCCGGTATCTTCAGGCGATAAATCCTGCGTCGGCTCACCGAAAGATTCGATTACTTTATCTAAAGAAATATCTTCTTCAGGAGTAACCAGGATCTGTTCAACAGTATCTGACGGCGAAGAATATCTTACGCCAATGTCGTTGAACACTTCGTCTACGGGCACATCATCTTCATCTGACGGCTCACCTAAGGTCGCAGCAACTTCATTTTTAGTCATACCGCGTTCAATACCGCTATAGCTGTTGTAATAATAATTATTTAAATAATCTTTGTGAAAGTCAGGTGAGAGAACATCAACGTTCCCGGTACTGTCGTAAGCCGGCTCCAGTTCAGGTTCTTCAGGCTTTTCTTCTGATTCTGAAACTTCATCGTTTTCAGCAGAGTTTTCTTGATCTGTTTCTTCTTCAGCAGTTTCCGGTTCAGGTTCATCAATGGGCTGGGCATTGCTGCAGGCAGCGAGCATTAAGATGAAAAACGATAATATAAGTAATCGCATTACAAAACACGTCCTTATTTTAAGTTTCGGTGTGCCGGTAAATCTGTGAACATATTATCTTAATTTAAATTATACCTTAAATACTTCCATGAGTTAAATCGGGGAAGTGAGGGGGAGAATATGATGTTAGGAATTCGATGAGCCTCTTTCATAGGAATCCGTAGCGTTTGGGAATTCGATGAACTTCTTTCATAGGAACCCGCGGCGTTTAGGAATTCGATGAGCCTCTTTCATAGGAATCCGTGACGTTTGGGAATTCGATGAGCCTCCTTCATAGGAATCCGTGACGCTTAGGAATTCAATGAGCGTCCTTCATAGGAATCCGCAGTGTTTAGGAATTCAATGAACCTCTTTCATAGGAATCCGTGACGCTTAAGAATTCAATGAGCGTCCTTCATAGAACTCCAATAGCCAAATTCACACGAACCTACCTGTTTACCTTCTCATTTCTCATCAGTAAGTACTTAATCAGTAACCCGCATAAAGCTCCACCAGTTAAAACGAGCCCGCTTACAAGAAACTCACGAGATTCTGAAATGAATAAATCAGAATCAACGAAAAAATAAATGATTGCAAAGATAAAAACCATAATTATAAAAAACATCAAAAAGTCGCGCATAACATTTCCCCTTTGTTTTACTTTTAACAACCTGCCAAACGATTTATTTCTTTAAGTGTAAGTTAACTTCACACAAAAATAAAAAACAGGCAAACCCTTCCGGATTCACCTGTCAACATTTCATTTAAATATTAAGCAAACATCTTCATAACGCCGCCGGCAACTGCCAGGTCGAAGTAGCCTGCGCCAACGCACTTGTAAATGGTGATGTCTGTATTGTTCTGGCGCAGGTGGCCCTGGTCGTATATATCAGCGAGTGTGCCTTTGATATCATCCCAGCTGATAATCCCCGCTTCAACTGCATCGATCAGTTCACCGGCTTCGTCTTTTACCCCGTCCATGTCATCGACATAGATATGGTCGGCGCGCTCAATCGCTGTGCGGTCCATTTCTTTCATTTCGTGAGTAAATGAGCCTACACCGTTAACATGGGTTCCCGGCTTAAGCAGCTCACCTTTATAAACGGGCGTCTTGCTCTGTGTAGCACAGTTAATAATATCACTCTGCTCAACGAGTGCATCGACATCTGTAATGACTTCGATATCTGCCCAGATACCAAAGTCTTCTAGACGCTTTTTAAACGCTTCCGCTTTTTCTGCAGTACGATTATACAGATAAATTTTCTGGATATCGCGGACTTCAACGACGCCTAAAACCTGTTCAAACGCCATATTGCCTGTACCGATAACGCCTAGTGATTTCGCATCGTCTCTTGCCAGTTTATCGGTCGCAATCGCAGTCATCGCACCTGTACGGAGTCTCGTTAAATACGAGGCGTCCATACTCGCCTTATGGGCGCCGTCTGTCAGGTCCGTTACTAAAATATTACCCTGCGTTGTCGGCAGATTTTTATTAGTCGGAAAAATCGATACTGTTTTAATAATCGATACCTGCTGAGTTAAGCTGATGCACGGCATGTACAGCATTGAACTGTCTTCGCCGGCAGGCAGCACCGTGCGGATTGATTCAACAATCTTATCTTCGTTGTAATCTTTTAAAATCGCGTTGACGTCTTTGATCGCATGGCTGATTTTATATTTTTCTTCGATTTCTTTGTCTGTTAATGTAATCAATGTCTTCACTCCATAATAATATTATTCGGCGTTCATTAATCTGTCTTCTTTATCCTGAGCAGATTCCCCGCGCATTGCGAATACTGCAATAAGTGACACAATTGCTGTCATAACAATGTACAGTGACACCGGAATGCTTGAACCATTGAACTGGTTCATCAGGAATTCAGCGATAAGTGGTGCAGAACCGCCGGCAACTGCAGCACCAATCTGATAGCCGAGCGTAACCCCAGTATAACGTACTTCTTTACTGAATGATTCAGAGAACATCGTTCCGAGTATTGCGGTAATCGGCGGCCAGATTACAACCAGTCCGATGAATGTTGCTAAGATAACGAGCATCGGTTCATGTGTATTCACGATAAAGAAATACGGGAATGCATAAATCAGCATGGCCGTCGCACCGATCAGGAACATCTTTCTTCGTCCGACTCTGTCGGACAGACTGCCCATAACTGGAATCATAATTGTCGTGAGCACAGATACCGCCATAATGGCCAGCATCATAAATTCGAATGATACGTCGAGACTCGAGACACCGTAACCGACGATGAACGTTGTAAAGATATAGAACGGTCCGGTTTCAACAAATTTAGCACCTGTCGTAATCAGTACTTCTTTCGGGTGCTTCTTAAAAATTTCAACGATCGGCAGACGTCTGACTTCGTTTTTTTCAGCTGCTTCTTTCTGCATTTGAACAAACGCCGGCGTTTCATCGAGACCTTTACGGATTAACAGGCCGACAACAACGAGCAGCAGACTGAAGATAAACGGAATTCTCCATCCCCATGCGAGGAATATTTCTTCAGGCATTGCCCATGTGAGCAGGAAGAATGAACCGTAAGCAAGAACGAGACCGATAGGAATCCCCATCTGCGGGAAACTTCCGAACAGCCCGCGCTGTTTTTTAGGCGCATATTCTGTTGCGAGGAGCAGGGCGCCGCCCCACTCTCCGCCGATGCCGAGCCCCTGAATCAATCTGAACAGGAGTAAGAGCAGCGGTGCTGCGATACCGATTTGCGCGTATGTAGGTAACAAGCCGATTCCGGCAGTTGCGAATCCCATTAAGCTTAAAGTAATAATTAATGTTTTCTTACGTCCGATTCTATCACCGATATGTGCAAAGATGACTCCCCCTAAAGGACGTATAAAGAATGACAATGCAAGACCGAAGTAGGCCAGAATCGTCGACAGGAACGCATCATCTGTAACGAAGAACTGCGTATTAAAAATAATACTTGCAACAGCCGCATACAGGAAAAAGTCGAACCATTCGATTGATGAACCGATCAGACTTGCTGATAATACTTTTCTTCTTAACTTTTTATCCATAGTAAACCTCCCCTTTGTCTGGCTATAGATTAGCACATATTAAAAATCATTAACATAAAAATTATAATATTCAGGAAATATAAAATGCTTAGTATAAGTTGATTTATTTTCAGAACTGGCTTAAAGTATATAAGTAGTCAATAATACGATTCCGTAGCTCAGCGGGAGAGCGCTTCGTTGACATCGAAGAGGTCGGTGGTTCAATCCCACTCGGAATCATTATTTATAAAAGCTGTCTGATGGATTTTTCATCGGGCAGCTTTTTTTATTTGTCAGATTTACAATATTTGTTATATGCTTAAGTGAATGTAAGAGAGGGTATTTGACAGTATAATTGTATACATAAAGGTCGTGATAACTGTGACTAAAATAATTGCTTCACTGCAGGATGCTGATAAAAAATTTTTCTTTAATCAGGTGCTGGCTGATATTAATTTAACTGTTAAAGCCGGAGAAATAGTTGGACTGATCGGCCCGGAGGAATCCGGCAAGACAACGTGTATCCGCTGCCTGATTGGTATGGAAGATTTAACAGACGGAAAAGCACATGTGCTGGATGAACAGATGCCGAAGCGGAAAATGCTGAGTAAGATTGGCTATATGGGCCAGGAAGCAGCAATTTACGGAACGATGACAGCGCATGAGAATATGGTGTTTTTCGGCAAACTGAAAAACCTTAAAGGACAAGAACTTAAAAGCGAAATCGATAAAAACCTCAAGCTGGTTGGACTGCATGAAACTGGGAGTAACAAGGTATCGAAGTTTTCAGGGGACATGAAGCGGAGACTGTCACTGGCTATTGCTTTGCTTGGCAGTCCTAAATTGATTGTGCTGGATGAGCCCGGGGCAGGGATTAATCCAGGGCTGAGATTGTCGGTATGGAATCATCTGAGGACGCTCGCAGATGAAGGTGCGGGCATTATCGCAGCAGCTCAATGGATGAGCGGAGTCGAACAATACGATAGAGTGGTGCTTCTTAATAAGGGCAGAATAGTGGCAGCAGGGCGGCCTGAAGCATTGATGAATGAATATAAAGCAGCTTCAATCGAAGAAGTGTTCATAAATATGGAGGCGGTTACATGACGGGGGTCGGGACAATTGCTGTGCAGACATTCAGGAGTATGCTCGGTAATGTTAAAATGCTGCTGTGGGTTCTGTTGGCGCCGCTCGTTGTCATTACGCTGATGTATCTGGTTTTTGATGTCAAAAATGAAACGGATATACGTATAGGCGTACCGGATACGATGGACCCGACCTTTACAGAAGGACTGCCGGAAGATGTGGAAGTTCTGACCTATGAACTGACACCGGTGCTTGACACACTGCTTGATACCCATGAACTGGACGCCTTTGTCAGCATGGAAGACAAGGGACTTAATGTCACTTATAAAAATGAAGACCCGCCGAAAACAGCTGCTGTAGAACAGGCGGTTGAGACAGGTGTCCGTGCTGTGGAGGATGAAAGACTGAAGGGAATTATGGCAGCTCTGCCGGAAGAGGCCGAGATTCCGAAGATTGAAATTGAAACATCTTTTCTATACGGTGATTCAGCAAGTACGTATTTTGAAAAAATGTTCCCGATACTGACAGGTCTGGTATTGTTTTTCTTTGTGATGGTCTTTACCTGTATTACACTGTTCCGGGAACGTACATCAGGCACGCTGGAACGGGTGCTGGCAACGTCAATCAGACGGAGTGAGGTTATTCTCGGCTATTTAACGGGACTCGGTCTGTTTGTCCTGCTGGGAACAGTAATGATGGTGCTGTATGCGATTTACCTGCTGGATGTAACGATTGCCGGGAGTATGATATGGGTGTTTGTCATTTATATACTGGTCTCATTCAGCGGTGCTGCGGCGGGTATGCTGATTGCGCTGCTGTCGAAAAGCGAAGTCCGGATGATGGTGCTGATTCTTTTAGTCACTGTGCCGCAGATATTTTTATCGGGATTAATTCCCTTTGACTATATTGGAGACTGGTTTAATAATATCGGCTACGGCTTTCCGCTGAGATATGCGGGAGACGCGCTGACGGAAGTGATGATTAAAGGAAACAGCTGGTCGTATATTTGGAATGAACTGCTGGCTTTAGCACTGTTCATTATTGGCTTTACGGTGCTGAGTATTTTAGGACTGAAGAAACACCGGAGAGTGTAAACTTTTTAAAAGGACTGATTGAATGATAAAAAAACTGGCGAACGTCATGCTGTATGTGCAAGATATCGATATGGCGGTGGACTTCTGGACGAATCAATTGGGCTTTACGGTGAAAGAAAAACTGGATCTGATGGAGAACTATAAAGGATATGAAGTGGCGCCGGATGCTGAATCAGAAACGACGATCGTGATGTTTCCGTTGGAATTTATCGAGAAATACAGTCCGGAAGTGAGCAGGGAAACGCCGTCATTAATGTTTGAAGTGGAGAATATTGAAGCGGTGTATGAAGAGCTGAAAGAAAAAGGCGTGAATGTCGGAGAACTGGTGGAGATACCGGGGATGAAGACATTTAACTTTAATGATGGACAGGACAACTACTTTGCGGTGAGTGAAGCGGTGAAATAGAGGACGGATTGATGATTGAATTTGTGGAGATAAATGAAAAGAACTATGAAGCGGTGGTAGGATTTGTGCTGCTGGATGAAGACGAGGAAGAAAAAGAATTAATGATTTGGCGGATGATGGTGGATAAGGACTATCAGGGTAAAGGATACGGCAGAGCGATTGTGGAGAAAGTGATGAAGCAATTTGAAGCGGATAGCAGGTTTGATGTGCTCATTGCGGATTATGTTAAAGGCAATGACGTGATGGGCAAACTGCTGGAATCGCTGGGATTTGAATATGGAGAGTTTGATGAAGAAAATAATGAGTATGTGATGAAGTTCATTACGAGGAGTAATATTTAACGAGAAAAGCAGACCTAAGCCGAGGTCTGCTTTTCTCGTTAGTAAGTAAGAACGTTGTTAATAGTCACAAGGATGTTATTAGAATGTCACAAGCCAAGCCAAATTGGGAGGTTAATGAGTTTCGAATACCTTAGTTCGTGCTCATTTATGTATTTATTATTATTATCTAAATACATTCCTGGGAAATCAGAATCTTTTTCATAATATAATTTATCTTTTTGAGTAATGTTTCTTTCAATACTTCTGGAATTATTCTTAGAACCCGACTCAGAAAAAACATATTCAATGATACCGACTTCATTAGCAGCTGTTTTAAAAGTAATTATAATTTTATTGTCGATAATATTATTAGGAATATGATGAATTTCAGGTTTTGTTGTTTTAAAATCACAGTCTACATTATTATCTAAAACATTTTTCATTATATTATCAATAATAAAATATTTAGATTGGCCTTCAGAAAGCTTCCCAACAGAAATTGATTTTGTATATGTAGTATTATTTTGAGCTTTAAAGTTATAGTAAATAACGATGTTTGTTGCGACCTGATGTTGACATTCTATTCTAAAAGTTAAAGGGCTCTTCTTTTTATCTAAGTAGATTTTTTTAAGCAACTCTAACTTTTGTGAACCGATAAGGTTTATATAGTAGTGTTCGGAAAATAGATACGCATCTTTGTCTGTGATATCAGCTCTCTCAAGGGAAAAACTTAACTTCGTTCTATTATTCAATCTAAAATTCTTATTTTGCATAGATTTTTGATAGACTACTTGGAAAATAATAAATAAACCAGCAATGACAGCAGTGAGTATAGCTGCTGAGTAATTCCATAAATCTTCTGAAGTAGCGGTAGTAGAATCTTCAAAAGTACTTACATATTCATCAACGGCTATAGGAGAAAGAATTATAAGAGTGATCAAGATAAAAATAGATAAGACAAACATTATATATACTTTGTATTTTTTAAACATGGTTATCTCCTATCCTTTAAGAATAATTTCAGTATATATCTAAAAATATTATTTTTCTATTAAATATGCTAATTATTCCATTTATTAAGAAAATTCACATAAATGAGTGGGATTCCACGGTAAATTTGATATACTTTAATTAATAAAATAGGGAGGGATTTTTATGGAGATACCTACTTTGCAAGGTGAACAGACATCTATATTATATTTGCCTAAAGAACAAAATTTACTGATAGTTGGAAGTGCGGGAACAGGAAAATCTTTACTTGCTATGTATAAATCTATTTATTTAGCGGTATCTAATCCAAAAGAAAAAATATTGTTGCTGACATTTAATAAAGCCGTGAACAATAAGATTAAAGAAGATTGTAAAAAAGTTTGTGACAATCTAAAACAAGAATACCCAGATAATTTAGAGATAAATACAATTTATTCATTTAGTCAAAGAATGATCGCAGAACTTTCTAGTCACTTTCATAAAAATGGATATGATAGTACACATGCAGAAAAGGTTATACAATTTCTAAAAAACGTTGATAGAGATGTTGTTCCGGCATTAACTGCAGACAAGAAAGCATCACTAATTACACAAGCACTTGAAAAAATCTCAAAAAAATATAATGGAGAAAGAATATTCGAAAGAGATAAATCAACATACATTGAAGAGATTGGTTGGATTGAGCGATGGGATGTTCAAAGTATTGAGGAATATGAATCCATAGAGAGAATTGGAAGAAGTAAACATAGAATTATTAGAAATGATAGAAAATACATCTGGGAGATTTATGAGAGCTATAAAAACTCGATGCAAAGTTCAGGGGTGAACAGGTTATATAGCTTTGAAAGTGTATATAGATATTTTAATCAATTACTTGAAACCTACAAAGAACTAACATTTGAAGATGAAGGAAAACTGAAATTTTATAAATATGTGATTATTGATGAATTTCAAGATTTCACTCCGGCTATGGTCAATGCGATAAGGACTTTAGTAACAAGTGAAACCCAAAGGAATGCTAATAAATCGACATACATAATAATAGGCGACGTTGCACAAAGTGTCTTTGGGAAAAGAATATCGTGGAAAAAATTGGGTTTTAATCAGCATAAAAAACATCAATTATCTATTAATTATAGAAATTCATATCAGATAGCTAATTTGGCTGAGAAAATTGCAGAATCTCCATATTTTGATAAACAAAATGAAGACTATGTAAAGCAAGTAATCAGAGATGTAGATAAGGTGCTGCCAACTATATATCGTTTTGAAAGTATAGAAGCTGAAATAAAAGAAATTTGCAATTTGGCTATTGAAAAAGGAAAAGTGGGAAGTGTAGGTATAATACTTCCTAAAAAGTACATAAAAAATGTTCAAAATTACTTTGATGAGTTAAATATTAGAGTAAAAGGATTCAGTAATTCATATTCTTATTCAAAAATACAAATAGGGACAATATTACAGGTGAAAGGACTGGAATTTGAGACTGTAATACTTCCTTTCAAAAGTGAAAATCAATACTTGAAAGATTTATTGGAAGATGGTTTCGAAGTGAAAAAAAGCAAAGAAGAGAATATCTTACCAGAAAATACAGAAGAGATACTAGAGTTATTTATAACCAATTTATATGTAGAAGTTACAAGAGCCAAAAGCGATCTAATTATTAGTTATTCAGGTGAACCAACGCCAATTCTACCTGAAATTAAGGATGTTAACTTCATTGATAGGGGATATATAAAATGAATGAATTTAGTGAATTTATACGTGAAAGAGGAATAACTACATTGGTCCATTTTACGAAAACCAAAAACTTACCTTTTATTTTAGGTAACGATCCAACTATGAATAGCGGAATAGTAGCAAATGAATTTATATCAGATAAATCATTACTTGAAAAAATAGATCCAAATAGGTGGGATGGTAAAGAAGACTATATTTGTACGTCTATTCAAGTTCCTAATCCTTATTATTTCGACACAGCAAAGAAAAGAAATGAGACGACTCTATTCAATGATTGGGTTATCCTTAAAATATCACCGGATGTGATTAATAAATCATCTAATTTCTGTTCTTTTAATTCGGCCACTGGCAAGGGTAGATATATAGAATCAAATATAGAAGCATTTAAAAAAATATTTAACAATAAGATCATTAAACCAAATCGTAAGGTTATCACAAGAAAACCAAATGAATATGCGAATAGACCTACAGATATACAAGCTGAAGTATTAATTTATAAACAAATTCCGAAGGAATATATCACAGGATTGGTTTTTCCTAACGAAGCAATTGCTAAAGTTGAACTGCTCAGATTAAAATTATGTGGTGTTGATACAAGTGAATATAAGATTTATTTTTCTGAGAGTTATTTTGAAAAGAGTAATAGATACCAAAAAAACATTGAAGATGGAGCTTCTGAGCTAAAAGTACTAACTTGATAAAGGAGGATATATGGCGAAAAGATACGTATACACAGTTGATCATAAAAATGAATATACAAAAATAGAAGTGAATTTTGAATGGTTCCCAGGCTTCTCTAAAGAACAGAAAAGAAAATCTGTTGAGAGTCTACACTCAAGTTTCTTAAAAGATTATAATGAAAAAGTTTTAGAAGTTTCAACTGCTTCGACAGAGGAAATAGGAGTGAAATTAAGTGCTTTTAATCTCAAAGTGAAAACTGCAAAAGGATACGAGTTTACAGTAGAACAGCTATTTCAAACTTCTAAAGTTTTTAAAGAAAATGGGGTGCAGACTAATTTATTGGAACAAGGATTGGATTCGAGAGAAGTGAAGAAAAGATTGAGAACTCTTCATGAGAATGATGAACTGATTGGTTTTGAATGTTTTGGTAGAAAGTTTCCACTGGAACCTAAAACGTTGTTTTATAATTGGCTCTATCTTCAGACATTGTCATCTAATGATGAACTTTCTGAGCGAATAATGGATTATGGGGCTTTTTCTGATATTAGTTTTAATCCTAACAAATCAATCAATTGCCAGGCAGAAGCCTGTGCAATATATGTGATGTTGAAAAGAAAAAAACAATTAGAAATCGCCTTGAAGTCACCTGAATCATTTAAAGAAACTGTTTATAACATATAATAAAAACAATGCCGGTGTAATAGCCGGCATTGTTTTATCTAATGTTTGGAAACTTAAAGGAGTTTTTTGATAATGAACGATAATAAACAAATTTATATAAGTGCTGCAAAAAAGATAAAAGAAATATTCGATAATAACAAGGGAAATATTTTGAATCAAGTTAATGAAAATCTCCAGGGGAACCCAGAAGATATATCTGAAGTTTTTAAAAGTGAGTATGGTTTTGTAGCTCTTGAAAATTTATCTGATGAGGGAAAATTAAGTAAATTAGTATGGAAAAATCAAGGGAAAGAATCTATGTTCTATGAAATAACATCAGGGAAATATAAGAACCAAGGCTCGGTAGTTATGGGGAATGGAACATATTCATATTTAGTTAGATATGACGAACAGAGTGGTGTATATGCTATAGGAAATAAATGGACGAAGAAGGAAAATGTTAGAGAGTCTAGGGTAATGGAAGAAATTAATAATTTCATAGCTGGTTTGAGAGAAGCAGATGCCCTTATAGGAGCATTGAATAGTGAATCCACACCGGAAGACTATCAGAATATTTATACTGCTGTTCTCGATAAAATAATTAACGGATCTATGATTATTGTTCTAAATAAATATTTTTCATTACTATATCCTGAAAAATGGAGTAAATTTATTGGGAAAGAGTATGGGAAAGACGCTGTACAAAAACTTTTAAATAAAAGGATAACAACATATGCTCAAGCTCAATCAGAACTCATGAAAATACAGTATGTACTCACCTCTAGTGAAAAGATAACCCCATATCAATTCATGTTAGTATATGATGAATATATTAAAAATAACACCGCATTTAATAATGAAGTAATAAAAGAAGAAAAATATTTATATGAAGATTATAAGACGGGATTATCCATAACGGATTGGATAGAGATTCTCAATGATCGAGAATATACCAATGATAATCAACTAATTTCATTAAAACGATTATTAAATTTTGGTGGAGAAGCTACATGTAAACAATTATCACAAAAATATGGTGAATCATGGAGCTTTTACCGTACTAATTTAACAAGTTTGTCTAAAAAAATAGTGCAGAAAAATAAAGCTAAAGTTCCTGGCGAGTCTAAGTACTGGCCAATAATGTTTACAGGGCGATATATAAAAGATAAAAGCCAGGGAGTATTTTCTTGGAGGCTAAGGAAAGAATTAAAAAAGGCTTTGAAAGAGTTAGATTTGAATCACTTACCCTTATATTCAAAATCCATTTCCATAGAAGTTGACTATACAGTGTACGCACAGAAGTTAATATCATCTAAAAATATTATTTTTCGTGGAGCGCCGGGCACTGGAAAAACCTACTTAGCTCGAAAAATAGCTGCAGAGATAATCAGTGAAGGGAGAAACCAAAGTTTCGAAGAATTAACAAACGAAGATAAAAAACGGATTGAATTTGTTCAATTCCATCCTAGTTATGACTATACAGATTTTGTTGAAGGATACAGACCGATTAATTCAGAAAAAAATCAGATGGGTTTTGAATTGAAAACGGGAGTTTTTAAGAGTTTTCTAAACAATGCATTAGAATCTCAACAGTTTGATGGAGTTGATAACTTTGATGAAGCATGGGAGATTTTCTTTGAAAATATTAATGAGATAATAAAAGTTGAGAGTGAAACATATAAAATAAAAGATCTAAATGATATCGCATTCAGTGTACGACCATTTGTTAGAGGGAATATGGAAGGAATTCAAAATATGGATTCTACAACATTGTACTTTAATAAAGAGCAATGTTATAGAGTCTACCGCGATCTTTTAGGAGTACCTTCGGGAGTATCTGATGGCTATAGAAAAGCAATTATTAAACATTTAAAAGAAGAATATGGACTATTAGATTATGAGAAACCATTAGGTAAACCCCATGTATTTATTATCGATGAAATTAACCGTGGTGAGATATCTAAAATATTTGGTGAACTATTCTTTGCTATTGACCCTGGATATAGAGGTAAATCTGGAGCAGTTAAAACACAGTATAGCTCACTTCAAAATGACGAAGATAAATTATATATTCCTGAAAATGTTTATATTATCGGTACGATGAATGATATTGACAGAAGTGTTGAGAACTTTGATTTTGCAATGAGACGAAGATTCCGATTTATTGAAATAAAATCTGATGATAAAGAACAGCTGAAAATGTTAGATAACCTGGTCGTAAGAGAAGAAGCGGTTGCTCGTCTTAAACGATTAAATATTCAAATAAGTGAAACAGAAAATTTGAATGATCATTACCATATTGGACCAAGTTACTTCATGAAGCTTGAAGAACTGAATAATGATTTTGAACTGCTTTGGAATGATTACCTTGAACCGCTGTTGGAAGAGTATGTCCGAGGGTTCTTTGATGAGAAAGAAATTCTTGGAGAATTAAAGAGAGTATATGATGGAGCCAATCAGAAAGAAGTTACACAGGATGATTTTGAATGAAGGTAACTGATAATAATCGAAATATACCTCGTGATACGGTTAGTATTTCTGAAGCGTTCATAAATCAGGTTGCAAACAAAGAACTCAGTGAACTTGAAATGGAACAGCTCTTTCTATTTCCACCCAGATTAGAAGAAACAGATGATCTATCTTCAGATCAAAAAGTTCTGGAAGCAAACTTAAAAACACTTAAAACAACAAATATAATGGGGATTATTGGTTACAATGCTGAACAACTTTTTATAAGTTCAAGATTTGATACAGGTAACGATTTCTTTTTTTATTATCTATTAAAAAAGGTATTAAATATAAACATCGTTAATGAAGATGTCAACATGGAGATGAAGAAAGGATATTTAGATATCCTACTATTCTTATTCCCTAAATATTTAAATCTTGCTCTAAGAAAAGGATTGTTCAAAGAATACCAAGAGAAGAGATATAATGATTCAAATGTAAAAGGGAAACTTGATGTTAAAAGGCATTTGACGGAGAATTTTACATTTACAGGTAAAGTCGCATATAACATAAGGGAATTCAGCTATGATAATCCAGTTATAAATCTTGTAAGGTACGCGATTGAATTTATTAAGATGAGAAAAGACTTTAGAAGTGTTTTAAATCTTAATGATGTTACACGTAAAAATATTAAACAGATAGAAGAACACTCTTTTAATTATAAACAACGAAATGTGTTATCTGTGATCCAAGAAAATTTAAAGAAACCAGTGAGGCATGGATACTATTTTGAATATCGAAAATTACAGTTACTATGCTTAGCTATTCTAAGAGCAAATGAGAGTATGTATAAGCAGACGAATGATCACAAAATATATGGCATATTATTTGATGGTTCATGGTTATTTGAAGAGTATGTTAATTTGCTGATCAAAGATGCTTATTATCACCCTCAGAATAAGACGGAAATTGGGAAACAGTACTTATTTGAAGGATCTGTTGGATTAATTTACCCGGATTTTATTTCTAAAAACAATATAAATAGAAGTATCGCGGATGCTAAGTATAAACGTTATGGGAGCATCCATGGAAAAGACTACCTTCAGTTAGTTGCTTATATGTATCGATTTGATGCAAAACAAGGATATTATATATATCCGAAGAATTATGATGATCGAGAAGAAGCCAATGAAACTCTATATTTGAAACAAGGCATAAATAAAGAAACAGCTAAGAAAGATGAAGATATTACCGTAAGAAAAGTCGGAATAGGAATTCATTATGACGCTGACACATTTCAGGAATTTGAAAAGAGAATGGCTGAAGAAGAAAAGATGTTAAGGAAGACTCTAGGGATAGAACTATAGTAGTTATTAATACTTCTACAGGTGTCTAGGACATGTTTTAATAATTCACTTCATTTATTTGCCATGCTTTCTTATACTAGAGACAAATCAACTGATCAGGCGGGATGTTATGGAATCAAGAGAAGCAAATTTATTGAATGCTTATGAACGTGGTTTTATTGATCGTTTTACTACTAAGACGTCACATTATCCACCAGAATTGATTATAAATTCTAAAGAAGAAAATGTATTGTCGCCGATGCTGGATGCATTGGAAACATGTGAGTCTTTTGTAATATCGGTTGCCTTCATTACAGAGGGGGGCATCGCGTCCCTTAAAACGGTATTATATGAGCTTAACAAGCGTGGTATAAGTGGAAAGATTATCACGTCTACGTATTTAAATTTTAATAAGCCTAAAGTTTTTAAAGAGTTACTTAAGATACCTAACATAGATGTTCATATTACGGATCAATCAGGCTTTCACGCCAAAGGTTACGTATTCGATAAAAAAGATTATTCGATTATGTTTATTGGCAGTTCAAACTTAACTGATGCTGCGCTAAAGAAGAACTATGAATATAATTTGAAACTGACTTCTCTTGATAATGGTGAAGTGATTCAACATTTCAAATCACAGTTTGATACGTTATGGATTAATTCTTCTCCTTTAACAGAGCAATGGATTAGGAAATATGAAGAAATATATGCAGAAACGAAACACGATGATAAAGTCCTTCAGTTAATAGAAACGAAAAAACCTTATCGTTATGACAATGTTGACCCTAAAGAGATAACACCGAATTTAATGCAAGTAGAAGCATTAGACTCTTTGGAAAATCTACGCTTAACTGGTGAGACAAGAGGATTAGTTGTCTCAGCGACAGGTACGGGTAAAACTTATTTATCAGCGTTTGACATAAGAAATGTAAAACCAGAACGTGTACTGTTTATAGCACATAGAGAACAAATATTAATGAAATCATTAAATGATTATCGTGATTTACTTGGAGGAGACCCTGCTGATTACGGGATTTATAGCGGCTCTAAAAAAGATATCAATGCTAAATATATGTTTGCTACGGTTCAGACGTTTTCTAAAGAGAGCCATTTAGAACAATTCCCTAAAGATGCCTTTGATTATATTGTGATAGACGAGGCACATCGAAGTAGTGCAAATTCATACACTAAAATTATAAATTACTTTAAGCCAGATTTTTTATTAGGTATGACAGCTACTCCAGAACGTACAGATAACAATGAAATATTCGGACTCTTCGATTTCAATATTGCTTATGAAATCAGATTACAAAAAGCATTAGAAGCAGAGATCTTATCACCATTTCATTATTTTGGTGTAACTGATTATGTTGTAAATGGAGAGACTATTAGTGATACAAGTTCCTTGAGTGAACTATTAGATCAAGAGAGAATTCAACATATCATTGATAAATTATATTACTACTCCCATGCAGGTGAAGAAGTACGTGGTTTAATGTTTGTATCCAATAGAGAAGAAGCACATAAACTATCAGAGCTACTTAATCAAAGAGGCTACAAAACGAAAGCATTAACAGGCATGAATTCTCAAGAAGAACGTCAAGAAGCGGTTAAATTACTCGAAGCTAATAAACTAGACTATCTAATTACAGTTGATATCTTTAATGAAGGTGTCGATATACCCTCAGTAAACCAGGTTGTAATGCTAAGACAAACAGAGTCGAGTATTATCTTTGTACAACAGCTGGGACGAGGTTTACGTAAACATGAAGACAAAGAATTTCTAACGGTAATTGATTTTATCGGTAACTACAAAAATAATTACTTGATCCCTGTAGCATTAACAGGAGATAAATCATTTAACAAGGATAGACTACGTAAAGATGTAGTTGATAGAAGTTTAATTACCGGAGAATCAACGATTAACTTTGAAAGAATTGCTCAAGATAGAATATTTAAATCTATTTCAAAGGCAACGTTAGATTCTTTAGCGAACTTAAAACGGATGTATCATTATACAAAGAACAAGCTGGGTCATATTCCAACTTTAGTAGACCTTCAAACAGATCAAGATTCGATGAATCCAATGCTGATTTTAAATAAGTTTGATCATTATGTTGGATTTCTATCAAAGATAAAAGAAGAAACAGAGCCGTTAACGAATGGGCAAGATCGTATCCTAACTTTCTTATCTAAAGAAATAGTAGATGGTAAACGTATGACTGAAGTTTTATTACTTCAGCAGCTTTTCAAGGGACCTGTAAATAAAGTGGAATTCCAGAGGGATATGTGTGAGAAGAAATATTATATGTCTGATGAAACGATGATCTCAATCATAAGAATGTTTGAATTAGAATTTTATACATTGCAGAAAACTAATAAATATAAATATCCTCTTATAGAAGTCAGAGGTGAAATTATTTATCTGACGAAAGAATTCAGATCATCGTTGAAAGATGGATACTTTAGAAAACAGGTAGAAGATGTACTGGAACTAGCGATGTTGAATTCTAAAGAATACGATCAATCTGTACAGTTAACAATTAATGAAAAGTACAGTAGAACAGATGTATGTAGATTGCTAAATTGGGAAAAAGATGAGACAAGTACGATTTATGGTTATAAAAACAAACATAATACCGCTCCTATCTTTGTGAATTACAATAAGAGTGATGACATCGATGAATCTGTTCGTTATGATGATAAATTTTTAGATTCACATGTATTCCAATGGTATACGAGAAAAGGTACAGATCTCACTTCGAAAATTAATAGAGAA
This sequence comes from Jeotgalicoccus coquinae, assembly GCF_014207425.1. Classification (GTDB taxonomy): domain Bacteria; phylum Bacillota; class Bacilli; order Staphylococcales; family Salinicoccaceae; genus Jeotgalicoccus; species Jeotgalicoccus coquinae. The sequence goes on from NZ_JACHFF010000003.1 coordinate 136,260, forward strand.
ATTATCGAAGACTATAAAAATGACGACACAGTTATACATCTGTTTGTAAAACGAGACGACGATGAGGGTGTATATCATTATTATATGGGAGAAGTAGATATAGATCTAAAATCTACAGAGAATGCATCGATTGGTTTGAGTGATAACAAGCATAAAGTAGCTAAAATGAATTTCATATTAGAACATCCGGTCGATTATAATATGTATAGATTTATAGATAGAGAGAAATAGACTGTAGGGATTAAGCATTCTTACAGTTTTTTTATTTGTTCTCCATCCATATTACAAAAAAAATCTAGAATATATACTAAAACTAAGATAATGATAATTACTTAGCTAATATTATAACTTTCAATAGGGGCGTCTAAGAGGGAATTGAGAGTACAACGTTCGATGTGGCCTTCATATTAATTCTATGGAGAAAGGATGATATGTCCTAATTTTGTAAGATTTTAGCGGGTGTTGTGGTTGCTTATAAAGTAAAATTAATATTAAGAATTTATTACTAAATAGAAGAGAGAATAGTTCATGAAAAACTTTTTACTTAGTTCTATAGTTATTTTATTGTTAGGTATTTTGGTCTTTCTCGGATTAATATTTTTTACTAATGATACTTCAGAAGAAACAGCTGTTACTAACGTTGAACAAGATGATGAAGTGGAAGCGAATGATGATTCAGAAAATAATAAGGGAATTGAAGAAGTGTCAAGAGAAGAGGAGTCTTCATCAAGCCAACAAGAAGGTTCTAAAGAGAAGACTTCTTCAACGAAAGAAGACAAAGATAGTACAGAGCTCTCACCAGCTGCTGATCTCGAAAAGAAATTGAATAAGCAGGATATTGTTGTAGAAAATGTTGAGTATATGATTCAAGATGACCAGTATAAAAATTTATATCCTGACATGCTCTCAGCTATAGCAACAAATAACACAGGTACAGATATCAGAGATATTACTTATGCATATGTTGCATGGGACAGGAATGGACTACCTTTGAAAATCAAAGGATCGTTTGATTTCTCTGATGGTCAATACGTCTATGGTGGTACAGGTGGGAATGTTAACGTTGCACCTGGTGAAACCTTTGGTCAGGGCTACGGTTTTGAAATAGATAGTGATATGGATGAAGTTTATACGATGAAGGCTATCATAGTGGATTATGAAGGATTCAACGGAGAGAAATGGACGAATCCTTTATATAATGAATTTAAAAACGTATATGAAGGTAAACGTTTAGCAGATGTCGAGGGTCACGAAGATACTATTTATTATCGTTACGGCGGGCAAGCTAATTCTAATAGTAAGAATGAAGTAGAAAACAGTAATGCAAAATCTCTAGATGAACCAAATGAAAATACAGATGAGATTAATAATATTGATAACGAAGTAAATAGTTTTATCACTCAATATTTAAATAATCTTGAAGATGCATATGCAACATCAGATTTTTCTTTAATATCGGATGACGTAGTTACGGGTACAGTAGCATATACAGAACTGAGAAATAATATTACTAACAATAGTTTTCCAAATTTAACTATATTCTCAATTAATGTAATTGAGATACAAGAAAATGGTAGCAGTGTGTATATAGAGGTAATAACAGATCGTACTAATGATAACCTTGATGGCGTCTATGAATTTGTTACGAGTTATAATCTGATTTATAATAACGGAACATTTAAAATTGAAGGATATAGTGACTTATAATTGGAAAAGCCAAATGCAGAATAGCATTTGGCTTTTTTAAAATAGAGAAAGTATCATTTTCACTAACTCTATTTAAATAATCATAAACAGCTTTAGGATTTTATCAACCTTTATTTTGTTGGCCACATTGGCGTAATACTTATACTGTTAAGTTTTACTTTGAATGCAAAAGCATCATAACGATAGTAAAATATAATTTTTTCTATTAGCTCATTGTCTGAACTAAAGACTAATCTTTTTGCTTTAAGTAATGGTGTACCTACATCTACATTCAAAATATCACTAAGTTCTTGACTAGCAGGACATGCTTCAATTGATTGGTCTGCTTCACCAAGTTCGATATTAAACTTATTTTCTAATAACTCATAAATAGTTTTACTTTCCAATTCATCTTTACTAATTTTTGATCCGTATACGGTTGGAATATATGCTTGAGCAATTGCTATTACTTCGTCTTCTAGACTATGTACTCTCTCGATATACAAGCAATCCAAATCATTTGGAGCAGAGTCAGAAAAACTTTGTGATGTTTTTCTATTTTCTTTTTTAATAACTCTAACTTGGGGTTTGTAACCATGTGTTTTTATAATATCAGTTAAACTTTTTAACTCATCTAGCTGTTGTTCTACCTTATCGTGTTTAACAAATGTACCTTTACCATGTATTGTAGTAACTAAATTTTCTGATGTTAAAACTTCTATAGCTTTTCTTATAGTAATCCGGCTAACTCCAAATTGATCACATAGTTTTTGTTGTGAACCTATACTTTGCCCACCTTTAAACGTACCAGTCAGTATATCTTCTTTTATTTTATTTGCTACTTGCAAATAAAATGCTAAGGGTTTATCTTTTGAAACTGTCATAATTTCACCTCTACATCTCTATATATAATTATATCAATAATACCCCTATTGAAATATAGATGAAATAATAACCTCTAAGTATCGTATTGAACTAGATACTTAGAGGTTATTTTAAAGTGTGCTTGAAAAATTTTCTAATGCTGAAATGATGCGATTTAATTCTTCTTGCTCAATTTGATAATGAACAATCATTCGAACTTGTTTCTCTGCTATGTTCTTTACTTTAATACCTTCTTCAAGAAGATAGTTTATAAGTTGCAGGGAGTCAGTTTGATCATGAGTTATTATCGGTGAAACAATATTTGTACGCATTCCGCCTGTTTCAATTTTGAAATGAGGAATATCAGAAATTTTTTGAGCAAGCCAGTCAGCTCTGTCATTATCGTCTTTTAAACGGTCAATCATGTGATTAAGCGCATATATAGCAGGTGCGGCTATAATGCCGGCTTGCCTCATACCTCCTCCAAGACGTTGTTTATTAAATCTTGCTTTATCAATGAATTCTTTAGAGCCTGCTAATATAGACCCAATCGGTGCAGCAAGACCCTTTGTTAAACAGAACTGCACTGCATCTACTTCTTTACAAATATCAGCTGGGGAAATACCTAGTTCAATTGAAGCGTTAAATAGTCTTGCTCCATCCATATAAATCGGAATTTCATATTTGTTTGCCAGTAATTTTATTTCTTTGAGATTATCCATCGGTATAATTTGACCGGCATTTAAATTGTAAGTATTCTCTAAAGAAATTAAGCTTGTTTTAGCACGCTGTATATCACCAATGTTGATGTTCTTCTCTATTTCCTTAAGGTCATAAACTCCATTGTCTACTTGTACCGTTTTAATTTGCACTTGTGCCACTGCTGATGTGGCTGCACCCTCGAGATTATATATATGGGACTCTTTACCCATGATGACTTCTTCCCCTCTTTGACAAAAGGTCATCAAAGCAACCTGATTTGCCATTGTTCCAGAAGTTAGAAGTAAAGCATCTTCCATTCCTAGTAGCTCAGCTGCTTGTTTTTCCAGCTCATTAACAGTAGAGTCTTCCCCCATAATATCATCGCCGAGATTAGCAGTTAAAATTTCTTTTAACATAGCTTGAGGTGGAGTTGTTACAGTATCGCTTCTCAAATCAATCATTTTATTCATTTATAATCTCACCTTCTTTTACTACTTCTGCTTCCTCATTATGGTCATTTCCAAAAATCTTATTTACTATCATAGCTATAGCACCATCACCTGTAATATTTGTGGCAGTACCAAACGTATCTTGGACCATGAATAGGGCAAGCATTAATCCTAAAGCAACTTCATCAAAACCTAAAATTGATTGTAAAATTCCAAGAGTGGCAAGTACAGAACCGCCTGGAACTCCAGCCGCACCAGTTAATATCACTGCAAGTACAATAATAAAAACAGTCATTAAGCTAATTTCTGGCAAGGATCCTTGAGTAATGAGAGAGACAGTAACAGCACTAATTGTTAGAGTAAGCGCTGCGCCTGCGGAATGTATATTTGCACAGAGAGGCATAACGAATTCAGCGATTCGTTTGTCCATCTTAGGTAACTTAATGCCTTGTCTTAATGAAACTGGAATTGTTGCAGCACTGGACATTGTTCCCATAGCTGTGAAATAAGCGGGAATCATCGTTTTAATAGCTTTGACGGGATTTGTATTTGTATAAAATGAAGCAATCGAATACTCAATTGTAAGCCATAAAAGTTGTAAGACAATAATTAATACTAGCATCTGTCCAAATATTAGTATCGCACCACTGACTTCACCTTCTGCAGCAATACCCACAAAAATGAAGAAGATGAAGAAGGGGATTACAGGTATAATAAATCTTTTTATTACGATATCTATAATACCTTTTAACTCTTCTACAACTTTAGCTATGATATTAGCTTTACCCCAACTTGCAGCAAGTCCAATAACTATGGCGAATATTAGCGCAGACATAATATCCATAAAAGCTGGGAACTCAATTGAAACAATAGGATCTGGAATAGAATTTGCACCAGGCTCATTAAAAGTTTTACCTTGAACGATATTTGGGATAATTAAATATGCTGAGATAGCAGCAATACTACATGCAATTATAGTGTCAATATAAGAAATAATGAGAGTAAAGGATAGCAGTTTACCCGCATTTTTACTCAACTGTGCAATGCTGTAAGCAATGAAACTAAAGATAATAAATGGAATAAAGAAGTTGATAATATTACCTAGTAATACGCGTCCTGTTTCTGTCACACTCAATAACCAGATAGGTGCAATCATTCCTACTAATATTCCTAAAACAATACCTACAAGCAGACGTGGAATTAAACCAAATTTCATAACTTACTCCCCCTTTTCTTATGACATATTATATGATGTCATATGCCAAGTGTCAATATTTAATTCAAATATTCAGAAATTTTAATTTTGAAAATTATGTACTATTATCGACAAAATATTAGAAAAGAAGAAAAAAATTAGATTTCGAAGTAAAATGATTGTAAAGAACGTTAAAGGAGAAAATATTATGAAAAAAATAGCTAGATTATTTTTTCTAACAGTAATTATAAGTTTAGCAGCGTGTTCTAATGAAACAGAAACCATTGAACAGGAAGACCAAAATGTAACTGCACAAGAAAGTAGTGATGAACAGATAGATATAGAGGAACAGGAGGTCGATAATCTGGACAATGTTATTGAAGAAGACTTAGACACTAATCCAGCAGAAATACTTAATAATAATGTTCGTGCCTTAAATTTGTTTTTAGAGAATGATATAGTTCCTGAAATGGAAGGGGCTAATTATGTTGATTTACATAGTTTCATCTATGAACCAAAGGTTGAAGGTGAGGATAAATACTTTATAGACGTTGGTTTTATAGAAATGTCAGATTACTATAATTATGAATTCAGAGAATTAAGAGATTATTATCAGGCCTTTGAATTAGAGGATTATGAAGGGAATAGAGTATTTCTTTACGGATTGAGAGATGAAGAATCAACACAGAGACTTGTTGAAGATATTAGAAAGGGTATCGCTGTTGGATATTTTATATTAGCAGATTTATATGATTTCGACACTGGTGGACAGAATATGGCTGTTATACATACTTATTTGGACTTTGAAGATGTTGATGCTATAACTGAATATTATAATTAAAAATATCTTAAAGCTTTTTTATATACCCCTCAAAATGTCTACTTTAGAGGGGTATATAAATTTACATTTGGTATATTTATTAGCTTGAAAAATTAACTAAATAGATTTATATAGAATACTATTATTGAGATATTAATCGTATCAACCAGGAATGCAGCAACGATTGGTACTATTAAAAATGCGGTTCTTAATGGACCGAATTTCTGTGTTAAAGTATCCATGTTTGCCATTGCAGTTGGCGTAGCAGCCAATCCGTGTCCAATCATACCATTTAGCATAACCACCGCATCGTAGTTCTTCCCGAGAACTCTAAACACGATAAAAATTACATAAAGTATGATGAAAAGAACATGTGCAGATACGATGAGAAGAATAGGCAATGCCAGATCAGCAAGTTCCCACCCATTTTAATCAGTTTAAAATTGGCTCCAAGACTTGCGGTAGTAAAGAATACCAGCATAAATAGACTCTGCAATGATGTATAGAGACGTATTGTAATAACATTGGTACTATGAAGTGCAAATATTATTAAAGCGAACAATAAACCACCTACTACAGGTGACGGAATAGAAAATTTGTTTAAAAAGCTGATCTTCTTAACTAAAAATGCATCAATAAAAAGCACGAGAATTGCTAGAAATAAAGATGTGACCTGATTGAACTCTATTTAAATCCCCTTTTATATTATTAAACAATAGTTTAATAATATAGAATATTGATTCATTTCTACTCATACATTAATAACTAATGTTATCATCAGAGTATTACATATCTAACGTGACGGAGATCATTATATGAACAATACTTATAATAGAGGATTTATAAATGATTTAAATACACAGAATATCTCTGCCGGTATTATCACCGGGACGCTCGGCATCGTCGGTGCACCGATTATCGTCATTGAAGCGGCTGCTGCGGGCGGATTTACTCATATCGAGACGATCTCATGGTTTTACGCCGTGCAGTTCTTTGGTGCCTTATTCGGCCTGATTATGGCATTCTATTACCGCATGCCGATTGTCGGAGCCCATTCTATTACCGGCGTCGCATTTTTAGTCACAGTTACTCCGCATTTTACATATTCAGAACTGGTCGGCGGTTTTATAATCACCGCCATTATTATTATGCTGTTCGGTATTTCCGGCATATTTAAAAAGGTTATGAGCTGGATTCCAAGGGAAATCATTTCCGCCATGCTCGCTGGTATTATAACGAGCTATGTGGTCGGATTAATTCCCGCAGCACAGGAGCTGCCAATTGTTGGTGTGACCGCAATTGCCGTCTACTTTATATTAACGAAGTGGGATTTAAGAATTCCGCCGATGCTCGGTTCAGTGCTCACAAGCGTATTTGTATTCTTCGTATTTCATGAATTTGATATGTCGGCACTTGGAACGGAAGTTGTCATGCCAATTGTGCATATGCCGGAGTTTTCACTGGCAGGGGCAATTTCAATTTCGATTCCGCTGGCACTGATGATTTTAAGCAATGATGCGACACCGGCTGTCGGTGCGCTTGAACGCAGCGGTTATAAGGCGCCGACAAATAATATTTTAACGGTGAGCGGAATTTTGTCGATATTCACCAGTTTCTTCGGCGGACAGTCAGCAAACGTTGCAGGCATGATGACGACAATTGCAGCTGATGAAGAGTCGGGTGAGACTGATAAACGTTATGTCGCTTCAGTGATTTCGAGTGTTATTATGCTGATTTTTGGGCTTTTCGCATGGGCCCTGGTGCCATTGATGTTTGAACTGCCTGAAGCGCTGATGGCAATGCTGGCAGGTTTTGTACTCCTCGGGGTATTTGCGTCAACGATGAGAACAAGCTTTGGGAATTCCAAATACACAATGGCAGTCATCTTTACCTATATTATTTCTGTGTCGGGAATTTCTATATTTTATATCAGTGCGCCGGTATGGGCGCTCTTAATCGGAACAATACTGGCAAAAGTCGTAAGGAAATAAATAGAAGCCGGTCTTTAAAAAGATCGGCTTCTATTTATTATGGTTATTTATAAGCATCAGGCCATCTTTAACAACCCATACCTTCACATCTTTATAGTCGTATAAATCTCCATCGATATTCATTTCAGTTAAGTCTTTTGTCTTAATCTCGACCTGTTCTGCATTTACATACATTACTTTTGGATGCTTCGTAATGTTTCCTGTGAACGCCATATAAATTAATTGGACGATGTCTTTAAAATTAATCGGTTCGATATTTAATATATGAAGCAGCCCGTCATCCGGCTTCGCCTCAGGCAGCAGTTTCTCAACGCTGCCCACTGATGAAATTTTAGATGCAAGTGTAAACACTGAATCGACTTCCATCTCCAGTTTATCGATTTTGATACTTACCCGGTATGGTTTTAATTTTATCAGCGTTCTGAGTCCTTTGATCAGATAGGCACCGCGGCCGACTTTGTTTTTTACCGAGCTGTTCACTTTAGCGAATGACGTCATAAAGTTGCCGAAGGCCACCATGTAAGCTGCATATGTATTATTGATTTTAATGGTGTCTATTGTTTTTGTTATAGATGTGTCCAGCTCCTTTGCTGCCGTAATGGGATTAAGCGGAATGTTGTTAGCTCTGGCAAAGTCATTGACTGTACCTGCAGGTATTACCGCAATGGGGATATTAATATTTTCTTTGCCGAGTATACTGACAAGCTCACTGATTGTCCCGTCACCGCCCGCAGCAACAATGAGGTCAGTATCCGGTGCGTGTTCCTGAATGATATGTTCAAATCCTGTTGCTTCAGTGTATCTGATCACCGGTTCATAATCTTGAGACTTCAAATTACGGATTAACGTATTTTCCAGCTGTGCTTTTTTTCCCATACCGGCAGTCTTGTTAATAATAACCAAGGCTTTCTTCATATTCCGCCCTCCGTTCTTTAAAGGTTTGTTACATTTATTATACCGCACCTGACGAGGACAGAGGGGTAGATAAAACCTGAGAATTATACTATAGTAATAGCTGGTAGTAAAACATGCCGACATAGTTTAATGGCAGAACACAGCCATGGTAAGGCTGCAATGCGAGTTCGATTCTCGCTGTCGGCTTAAATTAAAGGAGAATATGCAATATGATTACGATAGGTGCAGTGCTCCTTATTGTTTTAATTTATGCGATAGTTAATAGTGTAAAGTTTTTTAAAGATACAGAGCTCAGTAAAGCAGTGAAAGAGAAGATGCTGGCAAAAGCTTTTAAGGCTGCATTCATTACTGTGATAGCCGGCTGGGGTTTCTTTGAATTATTCATGATTATGAGAATAGATCCTTCATTTGAAATATACCGCCTGGTAATATTGATCATCGTTGTTATTTCATTTATCGTCTTCGGGCTGAATTTAAAAGTACAGAATCAGCGTCCTGAATAAGTAATCTTTTATTTTAATGCCTCTTCATGATAAGATTAAGAAAATTTAAATAGAAGATTGTAGGTTAATATATGAAGAACTTAATTATTAGAATAATTAAGGAAACAATGAAAGATCCTGTTAAAAGAGAAAAAGTGATGAATTACGTTAAGCCGATTATTTCCAACTATACAAATAAGAATAATAAGAAGAAATAGAGAAAAATCCGGTCCTCAAAGAGGTCCGGGTTTTTATTATTTATCAATATCTATATTCTTTACTTCTCTGACCTTAACGTCTTCATTCTTCACTTCATTGACTCTGATATCATCATGCTTCACAGTGCCTGATACATGCTCCATCTTCTCAACGACTTCTTTTGTAATTACAATTTCTTCTGTTACCACATGTTCCTTAATTACTCTGATACGTTCTTTCGTTACCGGTATTCTTATTATACCGAGATCATCATCGCCGTCTTCTGTGTTGTTGTAAGTTTCAAAAAGAGGCTCGCCTTCAACGGGACGGCGTTCTACCGTGACATTGTCCATATTTACAGGGACATCAAATTCTTCAACTTTTGAATCCGTATATTTCTCAACGACAACTTCTCCTGTTTGGACTTTTTCTTTACTTACTGCAAGCCGTTCTTCACGAAGTTCAAATGTTTCTTCGCCTTCAGGTGTATCGAGCTCTGAATCATTATCAATATATAATAAAAGTTCTCCATTATTAAGAGCGTTCGAGTAGTTTTCACGTTCCTGATTTGTCATCGTAAGACGCTGGCTGCCGTCGAGCTGGATAAGCAGTTCTTCCAGAGTATTGCCGGCAGTCATACGTTCGTTCACTCCCGGATAATCCAGAAGGAAATCCTCATAACCGCGGGTCGATACCACAGTTAATTTTTTCTCGGGTACATTTAAATCTCTGTAATGCTGCAGTCTTTCCTGTAAATGACGTTCATTTGCAATCAATTCAATTTGCCCCATAATGTCAAACCTCCATGTAAATTATTAATTAATGCTTTATTCCCCGTATAGACTAAGTGCAAACGGATACCTTGTTGTGATACTCTTTACTTAAACAGCAACAGGGGGAGATGACTAGATGTTTATAGATGAAATCAACGCATTGATTGAAAGCCAGCCGACGAAAGATATTTCTTACAAGATTCAGTTTGATAATAAGGTGTACGTACATAATGAACACCAGGTATACCCTTCTGCCAGCACGATAAAGGTGCCGATTGCACTTATTAATCTGCAGCAGCATTTTCATAACTATGAAGATATTTCGCTCACGGTCGGTGAGAAGGTTGGCGGCTGCGGCGTGCTGCACACCCTTCAGAGTGTTAAACGTCTGACACTGTGGGATACGATTGTACTGTCGATTATCGTCTCTGATAATACCGCGGCGAACATGCTGATCGATAATATCGGTATCGAGCGGATCAATGAAGGATTTATGGCACTTGGTCTGCATGACACAACTCTCGCACGGAATTACTACGACACGACAGGGATTAATGAAGGCAAACGCAACGCAACATCTGCCGCTGATATGTTCACGTCGATGCAGTATGTCATTAAAGAAAATGATGTACTCCCTGAAGAACTCAGACAGGCTTTCTTTGAAGTCATGAAAAAACAGCAGATTAACGACAGAGTCGGCGGATTTTTTAATATTGATGAAGACCATGAAGCGGAATTTATCGCGTCGAAAACAGGATCTGTGACAGCGCTCGAGCATGAATTTGGTATGATTCAACAAAACGACAAACAGCTGATTTTCTCAGTCTTCTCAGACAACTGGCCGTCGAATCAGGAAGGTAAGCATTTCCTGAATGAGCTGGGTAAAATATTTAAGAATTATATGAGTTAAATTTTAAAAACCAGGGAGGCACTTATGACAGAACTCACTTTGCAGGAAGCAATTTTTACAGTCAGCAATCTCCGTAATCAGCTTAATAAGGAATATACGAAATTCGATACTGAATATCGCGTGCCGGTTGCCGTAAATAACGAAAGTATCGTGAATGACGGCAAGGCGGCGGATGTAAAAGATTCTCTTAAAAAGATTGAACAGCTGAAACACGATATTATTACGCTGAAAGCTGCTGTTCATCATAAGAATACAACAGGGAAGCTTATGATTGATGATGCTGAATATACGGCATCCGAAGTGCTGGAATCACTGAAACTGGAACGGGATATCGTCAATAATCTGCAGAATAATACGGCTTTCGGCTACCATCGTGAGCGTATTAAAACTGTAGCCGGTGTGGGTATTGTTGAAGAGGGTATCATTAGTGAAAAAGAAGTACTCGAATATATTGAGGCGCTTGAAGTTAAGGTGAATCGCAAATCCATGCTGATCGATAAGTTCAACAGTACGGAAACAATTGAAGTAAAACTCAAAACGATGTGAAAATTTTGGCAGAAATCAGGTCCAACTCCTTATTCGAAAAATTGATGGATTACCATTTACGGCTTACTTATCTATTACGTTTTAAGAATACGGATACCGGATACGAACACAATTGTGCTGATGATCTGATTTCGACGGGGATTTCCCAAAAACTTCCGGTCGGAAAGTTTTGCCTTTATGACCGTCCTTACATAAATATTATCTAATGATTTTCGGAGTGTTTTTTTAAAAACTGTAGTACAGTGGGATTGTAATTAAATATAAACGGCTGGGGGCGCACTGAAGGTGCTGAGAGATAATATCGACCCTTTGAACCTGTAGGTTAGTACCTGCGCAGGGAAGTCTGAGCTGATATATGTATAAAATTTCAGCCCGGGCCTCCTCATGAGGTTCGGGTTTTTATCGTCTTCAGCTAAAAAAAGGGGATAATATAATGAAGTTTACTGACAGATTATGGAATAGTGTGGAGGATATTTGGAATGGATATCTTCGTCATCCGTTTGTGACCGGGCTTGGTGACGGTACGCTTGAAGTAGATAAGTTTAAGCACTGGCTGAAGCAGGACTATGTCTATCTGGTTGAGTATTCAAGACTGATGGCAATCGGTGCCGAAAAAGCGCCGGATTTACAGACGATGAATATGTTTTCTGAAATGCTTCACGGGACGCTGTTTGGTGAAATGGAATTGCACAGACAGTATGCGGCAAGTTTTGATATTGAAGAGAGCGAGCTGCTTAAAACAGAGCCGTCCGCAGTCAACACAGCATATACGAGTTACATGCTGAATCATGCACAGCGCGGGGATGCAGCGGCTGTCGCAGCATGTCTCCTCGCCTGTGCGTGGAGTTATAACTATATCGGCAGAGCGTTAGCTGATAAAAACCCGGATCTGGAAAGTAATCCTTATAAGCAGTGGATTGAAACGTATTCCGGTAAAGATTTCAGTGAATTGAACGGCACAGCAATGACGCTCTTAAATGAACTGGCAGACGGCAAACCGGAACGTGAACTGGCACAGCTTGAAGAGATTGTTGTGAAAACAAGTTTGTATGAATATATGTTTTGGGATATGTGTGAAACACAAGAGGAATGGCCTGTTCAGCTGAACTTATAGCAGGTTATGTTTTTTAATAAGTTTTAGAAATTGTTAAGGCTCGGTAAATTATGCATATAGATGTTTTATCTGAGGTATGGTGACAATAACATCAATGATCAGTCTGGAATCTACTATACTTTTAAGGAGCTGGAACATTAGATGAAGAAACTTTTAACTGTCGGATCACTTGTAGGTGTATTAGCACTTGCAGCATGCGGAGGCGGCTCGGAAGAAGAAGGCACTGAAACTGAAGAAACAGGCACAGAAGGTACAGAGACTGAAACAGAAACAGAAGATACTGAAACGGATGACGAAGGCGCTTAATTAAAAGAGAATACTAAAAGGACGACTGTAGATCGAAATAATCGATTAAGTCGTCCTTTTTTTATATAGAATTATTTTTTCTATTTAATGCTTGCGACTAGTGAAATTTCTAAAGGAGCATTTCCAGGCAAGGAATTAACACCAACAGCAGCTCTTGAGCCGATTACTCCATCTCCAAAAACTTCTACGAGATATTCTGATAAAAAGTCTGCAATTTTCGAATGAAAAATGAAATCATCAGATGCATTGATATACACAGTCATCATCACTATCTTATCTATGAGTTCTTCATCAAAAATCTCTTGATTAATGACCTGAATTGCGTTTTTAATTGCCTGTTGAGCCACTGATACATACCCAGTTAAATCAGTTGTGTTATCAAGTTTACCAGTTTTTACTAGCTGTCCGTTTATTTTAGGTGTGATACCCGAAGTATAAACTCTATTTTCGTCTCGGGTAGCTAGCCTGTAATTACCCATTTGGTATGACTTTATTTTTCGTTTTTATAATACCCCGCAACTGTAATAAGTCTTTTCACTGCTTCTACGGCTTTTTCTTTATCTTGAGAGAAATTTAGTCTGATACAATCAGTAAACTGCGGGCCGAACTGTGTACCAGGTGTCACAGTTACTTTGGCCTGCTTTTTCAAGACTTTAACAAAACTCTCACAATCAATTGAAAGATTATTGATTTTAGGGAAAATATAGCTGCCGGCCTCTGTCATTCTTACTTCAAAACCTGCATCTTTGAATAATTCTAGCAAGGTATCTCTAATATCCTGATGAGCTCTAATTCGTTCATCCATCCAGCCAGGAGGCTCGCTAAACCAATTCTTCAGCACAATCTGACTATAGCCACTTGCTCTTAATGAAACGATAGCTTGTAGTTGTTCCATTCTGCTTATAATCTCTTGTGAACCATACGCGACACCTAGTCTGAATCCACTGAGTGATTCTGTTTTTGATGGGCCGATAATAGTTAAGATATTTTCTTTAGGCACAATATTTAAACTTGCTAGGTGCGTATAGGTTCTATTATCAAAAAGTTGACGCGAATATAATTCATCGACAATTACATTAACATCATATTTCTTGATGAGATGAGCAATTTTAGTAACTTCATCTTTACTATAAACAACTCCACTTGGGTTGTTTGGATTTGAAAAAATAAAAGTTTTTACACCATCTTTAAAACTGTGCTCTAGTTCTTCTAGATTGATGCCAGCCTTGTCTAGATGATTCAAATAGTCTAGTTGGACAGGATACAATTCACCTTGAAAGAAATGGACGAGTTTTCTGTTCGCATAATAATCGGGTTCAATAATAGCAACTTTGTCTCCCCGTGAGATAGTAGCCCCAGCAGCAAGAAATAGAGCACCCTGAGTCCCAGGCGTGATAATTATTTCATTATTGGAGTTGATTGGTGTGGAAGAGTATTTGAAAAGTTTTGCTGCTACATCCTCAAGAATATCTTCGCGTCCGCGATAAACAGTATAAGCTTGGCTGCTGCCAACTTCTTTGAAGCCGTAATTGAAGTTGTCGAGAGAACCGGGGATCGGTTCAAATACATCAACATCACCATGAGAAAAATCGACGGGGTCTCCATCCAATTCTTCTCCCTTAAGTACAATATTGTCAAAATTCAAAAGTTTTTCTTGACCGGGTGCTAAGTCAGCATTGAGTTTGTTGAAAAGATTTTCTACTTTAGACATATGACACACTCCTTTATTGTATTTACATGAAATTATGTTTAGAATAGCATCAATCTTCATATGATGTAAAATACGATATAATGTGATTAATTACTATTAAATACGATATTTGGAGGTTTTTATGAATTCATCTGAAATTGAAGCTTTTCTTGCTGTGGTTAGGTCTGGAAATATATCTAAAGCTTCTAAACAACTATTTATATCTCAATCAACAATAAGCCAGAGAATTAAAACTTTGGAAACTAAACTTGACGTTAGACTTATAGAAAGATCCAAAGGAATCACTTCTATAAAACTGAGTAACGAAGGAGAGAAATTTTATAAGATTGCTTTGCAATGGGAACAGCTCATGACTGATTCAAAGATGCTGAAACAAAAACAATACGTTCAAAATATATCGATAGCAGGTGTCGATAGTATTGTTAACTTTGTATTAAATGATGTTTTTCGCAATATAGTTAAAGAAAATCCATCAATCAGTTATTTCTTTAGAACTCATCAATCTGATGAGATTTATACATTGATTGAAGAAAACTCTGTCGATATTGGTTTTATTCTTCAAGAAAGAGTTTCTGAATCAATTATTAAAGAAGAGTTTTTTAGAGAAGAACTCGTTCTTGTACTGAACAGAGAACCTGATAAATCACTAGTTTCTCTAGACTCACTTGATGCGACAAAAGAGTTATATATAAATTGGGGTCATATGTTTGCACTATGGCATGAAAAGAATTTTGGTTACGCAGGAACGCTCGGGGTGGAAGTCCATACAGGTGTGTTGATTAATGAATTTTTAAAGACCGAAGAATATTGGGCAATCATTCCTGTGTCAATGGCTAAAGAATTTACTAAAGAGAGAAATCTGCAGATTATTAGATTTAATAAAAATAAACCAATCAGAATATGTTATCTAATATACGATAAAAACAATAGGAACTTGGAAGATATATATAGTAGTATCTTAAGAAATAACGACTTGATCAACGGTAAATTAAAACTGGCTACAGATGAAATTACAGAAGAAATATAGTGAAATATCGTATTTTGTAGTAATTATTATGAAAAACGTGTATTTTACAATATTCTGAAAAATTGATATTCTTCTTTATGAAAGGGTTTTCATAAAGGGGGGGAGAAGCGTTTGAAAATGTGGTTTAAGTTGCCTTTATATACTCAAATAGCGATAGGAGCTGTTATCGGGGTTATAGTTGGGTTTATATTAGGAGAAAATGTAAGATTTATTGCACCAATAGGAGATGCGTTCTTACAGTTACTAAAAATGCTTATTATCCCATTGGTCATTACGACTATATTATCTGGAATATTAAAATTGAATGATATAAAATCATTCGGTAAAGTTGGCGGAGGTTTTTTATTCTATTTAATAATTACAAGTCTAATAGCAACGACTATCGGTTTTTTAGTTGCGATGGTAATACAGCCAGGTAAAGGAAACACAAGTTTTTTAAATCATGGGGAAAGTGTTGAAGCGGAAGAATTTAGTTTTTCAGATCATTTCTTAAGTATGATTCCTGCTAATATATTTGAATCATTAGCGAATATGGATATGCTGCCAATAATTATTTTTACAATAGCAATTGGTCTAGTTATTTTAAGTTTAGGAAAAGAAAAAAATTCTACAGTTGTTAAATTTATAGATGAAGCTGCTAATATTATGCTGAGATTAACTGAATTCGTAATTCAACTTGCCCCATATGGAATTTTTGCTTTGCTTGCAAGTTTAGTTGGGACTTTTGGTTCAGATATGCTGAGTGCGGTGGCTTCATTTATTTTGGCCGATTACATTGCAATGGCTATAGTATTCTTGGTCGTATATCCATTGATATTAAAATTCATAACAAAGTTAAGTCCGTTTCAATTTTATAAGAATGTTTATCCATCTATATTATTCGCATTTACAACTTCAACGAGTTCAGCGACAATACCTGTCTCTTTAAGAGTAATGAAGAAGAATGTAGGAATCTCTGAAAAAACTGCTGGATTTACAATTCCTTTTGGTGCTACTGCAAATATGGATGGAATGGCAGTAGCCCTTGGTGTAATCAGTGTGTTTGCCACTAATTTATATGGTATAGAACTGACATTCGGTTTGTTCTTACAAATAGTGTTTTTAGGTTTAGTTTTGAGTATTGGTGCAGCGGGTGTCAGGGGCGCAGGGATAATATTTTCGATGATTTTACTAGAAACTTTAGGTATGCCATTAGAATTGGTGCCGGTACTTGCAGCAATTTGGCCCATCATAGATATGGGGCATACGACAGTTAACGTTACAAGCGATTTAACAGGAACTACATTAGTTGCCAGAAAAACTGGAGATTTTGATGAAGAAATATTTTATCAGAAAAATGTTAATGAAAATAGTAATAATAAAGCATAATTTAAGGGGGATTTGAATGACTAACAGAAATACAGAATTTTTTCCAAAAGATCTTCAGGATAAGCTGAGAAATCAATTTTACTTTTTAGATTCGGATTTAAATGGCAATAAAAGAATATTTTTTGAAAATGCAGGTGGAGCGCTAAGATTGAAAAGTGCTGTTGAAAAGTATGTGGAAGTATCAAAAATTCCAGATTCACCTGTAAGGGATTACGATATTGCTCAGATGATTAATCAAGATATCACTGACGGTAAGAAAGATATCAGCATGTTGCTGAATGCAGAAGGTGGAGAAATTGCAATATCTTTGACTGCATCTAAAATCATGTTTGAAATGATCACGGTCGCTGCAATAAATTTACCTAAAGGTAATATAGTAACGACCTCGATAGAACATCCTTCATCTTACGATGCTTGTGAATTCTCTTCACAGCAATATGGACACGAATTAAGAGTGGCAAAAGCTGACCAGGGTACCGGAAGTGTATTTTTAGAGGAATTACTTTCACATATTGATGAGGAAACAAGAATAGTTTCATTGATTCTAACATCTAATATTACTGGAGGTATGCATGATTTGAAGAAATATACTCAAGCTATTCATGAGAGAAATAGTGAAGCAATCATTATAGTGGATGCTGTTCAAGGAGCACCCCATGAGCTGATTGATTTGAGTAAATGTCATGTGGATGGAATAAATATCGCACCTTACAAAATGTTTGGATTGCGAGGTGTAGGGTTTGCTTGGTTGTCAAATAGACTTGCATGCATGCCGCATCATAGGTTACTTGCAACGGCAGAAACAAACTGGGATTTAGGAAGTGCTACACCAGCTCATTATGCTTCATTTTCTAAAATTGTAGATTATATCTGTGAAATTGGAATGTATTATATAGGAGAAACTGATAGAAGAACTTTAATAGAAGAAGGTATGAACAGAATTAAACTGCAGGAACAGGCAATACTGAACAGATTGCTTAACGGTTCAGAAACAATACAGGGTACAAAACAACTAAACAATGTAATGATTCATTTCGAAAAAGAAAATGGTATTGACCAGGATTTAATACTGGCAATGACTTTCAGTAATATTTCAAATAACAAAGCTGTTGAAGTATATAAAGAGAACAGTATACAAGTCTTTGCTAGAGAGGCAAGTAGTCATTATTCAAAACGTATTCTTGAATCAGTAGGGTTGGATTCATTGGTCAGGGTGTCTCCAATACATGTTCATAATTCAGAAGATGTAGATGAGTTTTTAAGAGTAACGAAAATAATAAATAATATGTAATACAAAGGAAATTTGAATCTCATTTCTTGTTCAGATTATTTTAATATCTTACATAAAAACAGTAATTGCTATCACTTTTGGTAATTACTGTTTTTAATTTAAGCGAGTTAAAGTAATAAATCCCGGGTATATACATATTAATTCAGAAATTAGGAGTGATCGGACTTATGAAGAAATTTGCAGTTGTTTCAACAATGCTTGCAGTGCTCGCACTTGCGGCATGCGGCGATGATACAGAGGATGAGGATACAGGGACAGATGAAACAGGTGTTGAAGAGTCTGATGTGGAGGACGATATGCTGGATGATGACGAGGACCACGGAGACGATGACAACAACGACAATGAGAACGACGACTAAAGAATAATGAGGTGCTGCCTATTTAGGCAGCATCTTTTCAGTTTAAAATGACTATTTAGTGACTTTGCATGTTCTGACAAATAAATTTTTCCGCCTTCATTTATAATGGACAGGAAGCTAACAAATACAGAGGTGAAAATTGTGTCTCAGACAATTATGAAAGCGCAAACACCCAACAGGATTATTCTAGGTATTATATTAACAATCCTGACATACTGGCTGTTTGCCCAGGCATTTTTAAACATTGCTCCCGAAGTGCAGGAGACATACAGCAGCACCAGCAGCAGTATTATCAACCTGTCCGTCAGCCTGACGTCACTCATTACAGGAATTTTTATGGTGGCAGCAGGGAACATTGCAGATAAAATCGGTTATAAAAAAATTACGATTATTGGTATCTTTTTAAGCATAATCGGTTCTATTATTATTATTCTGCCATTCCATACATCGTTTTTAATTATCGGCCGTATTGTCCAGGGGTTCTCGGCAGCAATGATTATGCCGGCAACTATTTCAATTTTTAATCATATATTTGAAGGAGAAGAGCGCCGCAAAGCACTCAGTTACTGGTCGCTTGGTGCGTTCGGCGGTACCGGTCTTGCATCGCTGTTTGCCGGGACGATGGCAACTTTTGTGGCGTGGCAGTGGATATTTATCGTGTCGATTGTACTGTCTCTGATCGGTCTGTTTTTACTTAAAAATATTCAAGATGTACACGATAAAAACCGCGGACCGATTAATTTCGACTTTGCCGGATTATCTATTTTCGTCGTCATGATCGGGGCGCTCAGTATTTTTATTACACAGGGTGAGGTGCTCGGATGGACGAGTGCCGTATCATTTATACTGATAGTGATATTCGTTATCGGACTGATTGTTTTTATCGCACTGGAAAAAAGAAAACGTGCACCGTTCCTTGAGCTGTCACTGTTTTCGAACAAAGCATTTTTAGGCACTGTTGTAACGAACTTCCTGCTGAATACGGCAATCGGTTCGCTCGCGCTGTTTAATATTTATACTCAGCAGGCGCTCGGTATGACTGCTTTTTCAGCCAGTCTGGTGACCATTCCTTATATTTTAACGATGCTCGTTGCGATTAAAGCCGGCGAAAAGAGTATCGCTAAATTCGGTCCGAAACGTGCGCTGGTTACGGCGCCTGTCCTTCTAGGGCTCGGTTTAATTATGCTGTCGCTGACATTTTTAGAAGGCACTGTATATATTATGTCATGTCTGATCGGTTTTGGATTTTTCGGAATAGGTATCGGTCTGTTTGCGACACCGGCACTCGACACGGCAGTGTCAACAACACCAAGAGACAAAGTTGGGGTTGCTTCTGCAATTTTCAAAATGGCATCGACGCTTGGCGGGGCATTCGGTATTGCGATTATCGTTTCCGTTTACTCAGCACTGTCGAATACATTTTCAGTGGCTGCAGCGGGAAGCGCGGCGTTTATCGTTAACGTTGTACTGCTCGCGGTTGCATTCATCTTCGCTCTTGTTGTGATTCCAAAAGTGAGTATGAAGGACAAGTAGGGTCAAGCGGAACTTTTTATGAAGGATAAAAGTTGTGGTAGCATTGAATCAACAAATTGATGCGGGAGCGAATGAGTAATGAAAATTGGTGTTATTTCAGATTTGCACATCGATCGTTATAACAGCGAGACGCTGAAGCAGAAAGATTTTTCTCTGACGCTCGCAAACGAAGTGTCACGGGCGGCGCTGGATATACTGCTGATTGCCGGTGATATTTCTAACGATCACGTCCGTTCGTACCGTTTTATGCAGGAACTCGAACAGCTGACCGGTGTGACGATTTACTTTGTGCCGGGCAACCACGACTTTTGGAACTTTAGCGGGGATGCGAAAAGTACCCGGGAAATATATGAATACTTTAAAGATACGAAGTACTTTAAAGAAGGTTCACCGATTGATCTTGGTGACGACTGGGCGCTCGTAATGAATCCGGCCTGGTATGACTACACGTATGCGAGCGACCGTTTTTCGCTGGAGCGTTTAAGTCAGCGGGAATTTTACGGCGGCACGTGGCAGGATAAAGTTAAAATCAACTGGGGCATGACGGACCCGGAAGTATCTAAAATGATGGCGGAACGCGCCGCAGCTGATTTGGAAACGGTGCGGGATAAGAAGATTATTCTGATGACGCATGTCGCGACGCACAAAACATTCAGGGTGCCGATGCCGAACCGTCTGTTTGATTACTATAATGCGTTCATCGGCACGTCGGACTTCGACTCTTTTTATGAAGATTACGATATCCGCTACAGCATTATGGGACACATTCACTTCAGACATCAGGTCAGTGAAGGCGGCACGGATTACATCTGTGCATGTCTCGGTTACAAACGCGAGTGGCGGACTAAAGATATCGTGCATGAGATGCGGGACGCTTTGCAGGTTATAGAAATTTAATAAGAGAACCATCAACCACCTTTTCCGGTGGTTTTTGTATTTTTCTGGGAATTCATTGTATCTATCCAGGAAATTAAAATAACTTGTACGAAATAAAAATAAATCGCTGATTTTCCCTATATATAGTATGAGAGGACTTTTAAGGAGGAAATCAATGATTATATCAGAACGGAAAATCAGTAAAGAACTGGCATTTTACAGAGCACTCAGTTCCCGCTTTTGTCTGGAAGAAAAAGATGCGAAAAAATTGTCGGTGCTGGAGCGCGGTTATAAGGGAGAACGTATTTATGACGAAGTGTTTGATGAAGAGGGCCACAGTTCGGTATTTGTCTTCCGGGATATTTATTTGAGAATCGAGGACAGTACAGCGCAGTACGACGCTCTGATTGTGAGCGATGCGGGAATAACAGTGAATGAGATAAAAAACTACTCGGGTTTTTATCGTGTGGAGAGAGGAAAATGGTATGCCGGAAACTTTGAGGTGCCGGATGATCCCCCGGCGCAGCTGAAACGCGCTATGAATAAGCTGCTCAAACTGAAGTATATTCACCGGTTAAATTTCGATATAGAGGGGAAGGTTGTTTTTCCGCATATAGATTTCCGGCTGAATTTTGATAATCAGGATGTCCGTGAGAGATTGGTGATGAGATCTGAGCTGCGTGATTATTTAAAGAGATTTTCGAACGAGTACGCCGGCCGGTACGCGGAACGAATTGCGGAAGCGGTGTCTTCACATATTATTGATAATCCATTTTTTGATAAGAGCGCGAATTTTGATTCAGTGAGTAAAGGATTGTACTGCGGGAATTGCGGGGGATTTGAGGTTGAAACATGGGCATATCATTTCTTCTGTACTGCATGCAAATCCAGAGAAACGAAAGAATCTCATGTTATTCGCGCGCTAAGTGATTATACTGCATTATTTACGAACGAAAAATTAACGAGAAAACGCTTATTGGAATTTATCGATTACAAAGTCAGTCCGCGTACGATTGTAAGAATGCTGAGTAAATATTGTACTCGATTTGGTGCGGGGAATGCGACTTATTATGAGTTTAATTATGAAAATTACGAAGATGTGGTAGAAAATCATGAATATATTAGAAGGTATAAGAATCATATGATTAAAATCTAGGATTACCTACTTGTGCGCGCCACCGAAAAACGACGGCGGCACAAGAAGAGGAACTGCGCGCCACCGAGCGCTGACGGTGGCACAGAACAGGGAATTGCGCGCCACCGAGCGCAAATCAGCCACTCTTAAAACAAAAAAACGCGCCGACAGGCGCGTTCCCTCAATCAAATCTTATTTCTTAACTTTAATTTCTTCGTATTTCGCGTGCCATTCGGGGAATACGCGTTTAAAGATAACGGGCTGGAAGTCGCCGTCGACTTTCTTCACAACAATCAGTGTTGTTGTGCCGTGTGTGCAGACTTCACCGTTGCCATTGACGATTTCAAAACCATAAATAGTACGGACGCCGGTATTTTCTTCGACCCATGTGCGGACGAATGCACGGTCGCCGTATTTTAATGATTTCGCATATGTGATGTTGACGTTATGGACGGGAGCGAGGTAGCCTTCGCGTTCCATTTTTAAATAGTCGTAGCCGATATCTTCAATCAGCTGCATGCGTCCAAGTTCCAGCCATTTAATATAGCTGCCATGGTATATAACACCCATCATGTCAGTATCTGCATATAATATCTGTATTTCTTTTTCTGCTACATAAGCGCTCATGAAAGTTCCTCCTAAAAATAACTTAGTGTTATTATATCACTCCATATCCGCATTTTTCTAAAGGAGTTTATCGTTTTTGCTTAAAGGGGTATGATAGATAGAGAAGGCAATCAGAAATGGGGCAAAATGGACATGAAATTACTGACTTTTGTAGATGAGATAACGGGAAAGTATCATCTTGGTGTACTGACAGCGAAAGGTGTGCTGGATATTTCCGGGGATTTTGAAACGCTGCAGGATGTCATGGCGAACAAAGAAAAGGCAGAGGCTCTTATTGAATTTTACCTGGAAGCTGAATATATCGAACTGAAAAGTATAGATGAACTCAAGCTTGGGCCGGTTGTGCCGAACCCGGAGAAAATTATTTGTGTGGGTGTGAACTATAAACGTCATGCAGAAGAAATGAAGATAGATATTCCGGAACTGCCGATTATCTTTTCGAAGTTTAATAATACGCTGGCGGCGCACAACAGTACGATAAAAATTCCGGAAGACACATACATGATTGATTATGAAGGGGAGCTCGCGATTATTATCGGTAAAACAGGGCGCAACATTCCGCGCGAAGATGCGATGGATTACATCTTCGGTTATACTAATGCGAACGATGTGTCCGACCGCAGCGCGCAGTTTGCAACAAGCCAGTGGCTGGCGGGTAAATCGTATGACGGTTTCTGTCCGGTCGGACCGTATATTGCGACGCTTGGTGAAATCGGCGAACCGCATAAGCTGCGTATTAAAACATATGTGAATGACGAGCTGCGCCAGGATTCGAATACGAACGATATGGTATTTAAGAGCAGAGGACTCGTGAGCCATATTTCAAAATACATGACACTGAAACCCGGAGATATTATTCTGACGGGCACGCCGGAAGGTGTGGCGTCGGGTTACAAAACTGCGGACAAGCCGTGGATTAAAGCGGGCGATACAGTAACGGTAGAAATAGAATCGCTCGGCAGTCTGACGAATCGTTTTGAAAAGGAATGATAATTGATGTCGATATATGGAAAAGTTCGTACACTTTATACAGGCAGTGTTAAAACAGTCGGAGATCCTGAAGCAGAAAGCAAAATGAATCAGCAGTGGGAAACGGGAGCGTTTAAAGAAAAAACGGACAAACCTGTATTTTTATCTGAAGAAGGTCTCAAAGGAGATGAATGCGCAGATAAAAAAAATCACGGAGGCCCTGAGAAGGCATTGTTTGCATACAGTCTTGCTCATTATGACGAATGGCAGCGTGAACTCGGCAATCCGGACATTAAAGCCGGCGGCAACGGTGAAAATATTTCGGTCATTCATATGGATGAAACAAGTGTGTATATCGGAGACATTTATGAACTGGGTGAAGCGGTTGTCCAGGTATCTCAGCCGCGCCGTCCATGCTGGAAACCGGCACGCCGTCACGGTGATATTGATCTTGCGAAAAAGATTGAAGACTCCGGCCGTACCGGCTGGTATTTCCGTGTGCTTAAAGAAGGCAAAATTAAAGCGGGCGATACATTCCAGCTTATTGAACGTCCATGTCCGGACTGGACGATTGCCAGGATGAACGAAGTGCTGTACCATAACCGCGACAATATCGGGCTGATGGAAAACCTGAGAGACGGCGAATACACGCCGCCAAGCTGGAAAGCCACACTCGGTAAACTGCTGGCGGGCGAAGAGATAGACGACTCTAAACGTCTGTACGGTCCGAATATATAATATAAAAAGGAGCGCGGCTGAATTCAGCCGTGCTCCTTTTTGCTTAGTTCCCGCTCATCCACTGCATCGCCCTTAAAATACCCTGATCCCAATATGCATAGTCATGTTCGCCTGGTCCTTCTTCGTATTTAAATGAAATATCTTTTGATTCAAGATATGCCTTGAACTCAACGTTATCATCATAAATGAAATCTTCAGTCCCGCACATCATATACAGATCAGGCAGTCCGTCAACTCCAGCCAAATCAATTCCCCGCTCAACAATCTGTTTAATATCGAGCGAAGTGCCGGAAGTTGTATTAACGTCACCAATAATACCGTGCATTTTAAAGTCGGGCCAGTTGTAATTTAAGAGACGCTCAATATCTGTCGCACTCGACATAAAGCATGCTTTTCCGAACAAATCAGGATTTTCAAATGCAGTTTTAATTACACCGAATCCGCCCATCGAATGTCCAGCAAGGAAATTATCCTCCCGCCGTTTTGACAGGGGGAAGACCTGGTGGGCATAACGCCAAACTTCAAGAATATGGTCTTTATAGCTGTGTCCGTACAACATATTCGCATAAAAACTGTGATCGCCGTCCGGCAGAATCACTGCGAGATTATGTTCATTCGCGTAACGTTCAGCATTCGTAAACCGCATATATGAATTATTGTCGCTCGATAATCCATGAAGTATCATAACCGACGGCAGGAGCGGCGGTGCCGCATTTATATCGTAATGTTCATTCTGTTCCGGCAGTATTAAATTAAAATGATGATGCTTGCCGAGAGCTTCCGAGAAAAAGTTAATACGCATTAAAGCCATAGAGAAATCTCCTTTTATAATGTAATGATAAAAAAAGCCCCGCCAAAAGACGGGACTGTAAAATTTTAATTGTTAACTGTCTGAGCTTTCGGTTCTTTATCGTCTGGATTATGAGTCGGGTCGAGCTTGCGTTCAAGAAAGCGCAGCGCGAAGTCGATAATAACCGCGATGAGTGCAATCGGAATTGCACCGGCTAAAATATATACCGTACCATCAGTCGCGTTCGTCCCGCGGATAATTAAATCCGACAGTGTCGGCGCACCAATGAATGAACCGATTGCAACGATACCGATTGCAACAACTAGGGCGATGCGCAGTCCGCCGATAATAACGGACAGTGCAAGCGGCAGCTCAATTATGCGCAGTACCTGGTTGCGTGTCATCCCCATACTTTTACCGGCGTCGGTAATATTTTTATCGACACCTGTAATACCTGAGTAAGTGTTTTTAATAATCGGCAGCAGCGCATACAGAAATACCGTTACAATAACCGTATTCGTTCCAAGTCCCATAACGAGCATTAAAATCGACAGCATCGCAAGTGCGGGAATCGTCTGAATAATATTGGCGGCTGTAATAATCACACCTGAGAGTTTTGCATAGCGCGCGATAAAAATCCCGATCGGAATACCGGCAATTGCGGCAAACAGCACGCCGTAAATACTCATCAGCAGGTGGTCTGTAAAAAGACTCAGCAGGTAGGCGAAGTTGTTGACGAAATAATTATATAAATCTGTTAATAGATTACCTGTCACGTTACTCACCATCCTCTTCAAAGTAGTTGTGTTCTTCCAAAAATTCTTCCGCAACGAGCGCAGGCTCAATGCCTTCCTCATCTGAACGGTAGTTTAAGTTCTGCATTGTTTCTGTAGAAATTGTACCTGTCATACGGGATAACGCTTCGTCGATTTCCGGATATTCTTCAATAATTTCATGTGTTGCAAACGGTGATGCGTCATACGGCGGGAAGAACTGCATATCGTCCTCCAGCACGACTAAATCATAAGCCGGAATACGGCCGTCAGTCGTATAGCCGAGTGCAAGGTCCAGACTGCCTGTGCTTAATGCTTCATACACAAGACTGATCTGCATTGCACGGATGTTGTCGAATGCAAAACCGTAGGCTTCCTGGAAGGCAGGGTAGCCGTCACCGGGACGGTTAAACCATGATGTATCGACACCGACTGCGAATTCATCTGTATATTCTGCTAAATCTGATGTTGTTTCAAGGTCGTACTCTTCGGCAGTTTCGCGAGTCACCATAAAGGCATATGTGTTATCGAAACCGTAAGAGTCATAGAATTTCATATCGAATTCTTCATCAAACGCTTTTTGCGTCTGTTCAAGTGCAACTTCCGGATCACTTTCCGCGTCTTTGTTTAAGACACCGGTAAGTTCAGTACCGGTATAGCGTACACCTGACACTTGTGCATCTCCCGAAAGAAGTGCGTTGTGCTGGATTGTTGATGAACCGAGGTTGTTAATCATTACCGGTTCGATTTCACCGTAGCTGTAATGTTCAATCATTAAGCGCGACATATGAGAAACAATTTGCGATTCTGTTGTCGTCATTGATGTGATTGCAATACCATCGCTGGAACTGCTGCTGAGTCCGGGCAGGCTGCACCCGGCAAGGACAGTCAGAGATACCAGTACGACGGCTAATAATTTTTTAGTTTGTCTCATGATACTCCTCCTATCTTGATACTTTTAAGCCTTTCGGCGTTGCCCATTTTTCTGTAAGCGATAAAATATAGTCGGCAATTAATGCAAGCAGCGTTACCATAATTGCAGCACTGATAATCAGTTCAGGCTGATATGAGTTCAGTCCGTTAAAGACGAAGTCGCCAAGGCCGCCTGCGCCGATGTAGCTGGCAAGCGTTGCCCATGAAATAACGTAAACCGATGATAATCTGATGCCGCTTAAAATCAGCGGAATCGCAATCGGCAGTTCAACGTTCCACATCAGCTGCATGCGTGTCATACCCATACTTTTAGCTGCTTCCCTGATGTTCGGATCAATATTTTTAACACCGATAATCGTATTATTTAAAATCGGCAGTAAAATGTATGCACTGAGTGCAATGATTGCAGGCACGCGTCCAACTCCAAAGAGCGGAATCATTAATGCGAGCACTGCAAGTGTCGGTACTGTTTGAAGCACGCCGGCAGTTGTTAATACGTAACCGCTCAGCTTTTTAGTGTTCGCCATTGCCATACCAAGCGGAACGGCAATCAGAATACCGATAATTAATGAGATGATTGACAGATAAAAGTGCTCCCATGTTTTAACGAGCAGCTCTGAACCGTTGACGCTTAAAAATTCCATCATGCCTCATCAGCTCCTGACGTAACCGGAGCGGACGTCTCCTCGCCCCAGATTGTGTCGTATACGATATCTACTAAGTTAGAACGCGTAATTAATCCGATTAGTGTATTATTGTCATCCACTACAGGAATGATTCTGACGTTTCGCTTTAATATTGTACGGACCGAATCCTGAAGTTTGGAATCGATGCCGATTTTATATATGTCTCGGCCCATTAAATCAACGATGTTCATACCTTTGCGGTAACCTTCGTTAATATCTTCAATGTCGATAAACCCGAGCAGTTTTTTATGACTGTCGGTAACGAGAATCGTATCGATACGTTTTTCACGCATCAGTGCGATACAGTCGTTAATCGACTTGTCGACTGTAATACTGACCGGCGTAATCATAGCATCTGCAACAGTACGCATATTCGGTCTGTCCTGAATCAGGCGGCCTTCGCCGATGAAGTCGCGGACGAAATCATTTGCGGGATTGCGCAGAATTTCGTCAGGTGTATCAAACTGCACGATTTCGCCGTGGCTCATAATACAAATTCTGTCTGCCAGTTTAATCGCTTCATCCATATCGTGTGTCACAAAAATAAATGTTTTGCCGAGTTTCTGCTGGAGTTCTTTAACTAAATCCTGCAAAGTATCACGGGTAATTGGATCGAGTGCACCGAAAGGTTCATCCATCAGTATAATGTCCTGTTCAGCAGCAAGTGCCCTGATAACTCCAATACGCTGCTGCTGTCCGCCAGAGAGTTCGGAAGGATAGCGCTCTAGAAATTCTTCAGGCAGGTCAACGAGTTTAATTAACTCTTTTGCCTTTTTGTCTTTATCTTCTTCAGTCCATTTTAATAGTCTCGGAACGAGTGTAATGTTCTCTTTAATCGTCATATGCGGCAGCAGACCAATCTGCTGGATAACATAACCGATCTTGCGGCGGAGTTCCACCGGGTTTTTCTTGGTGATATCCTTGCCGTTTATCGCAATTGTTCCTGATGTCGGTTCAACCATGCGGTTAATCATACGAAGCGCAGTCGTTTTACCACTCCCGCTCGTACCGATAAATGCAATAAATTCACCTTCCTGAATATCGAGAGAAATGTCGTTGACGGCTTTCTTATTACCACCGTAAATCTTAGTTAAATTTTTTATACTTAACATAGTCGTCTCCTTTACTTTATAAAGTTGAGCAAATTTATACTTAACAATTATAACATAATAAGTGAGAAATTTCACATTTATCTCTTATTTCACATATTAAAAACTTGATTTGACAGGCTCAAAGCAATACATTGTGAAAATATTGATTAAAATTATATTGATGAAAAATCCGAGGTAAAATTTCAGTTGCTTTTGATACTGATGATAAAAAATACTCATCCTTATATAGAAGGGGAGCGCCACTGCCTGTTAGGCTGAGGATGCCTGGAATCGGGGATAATCTGCATTAAATACTATTATACAATATTAACAGAGTATTCTAATAATTATTTGACGAATATATTTTATTGATGTAGTTTAAAGGAAACTAAAAGACTAAGGGGATGCATAAAATGGAACAGGAGAGTACTTTATCAAAAGCACATGAGCTGAAGGATAAAATTATCGAATGGCGCAGGCATTTACATAGGAATCCTGAATTATCTTTTGAAGAATATAAAACATCAGAATTTGTAAAAGAAAAACTGGAGAAGCTTAATTTTGAAATTGAGTACCCGGTAGCAAAAACGGGGTTAGTTGCAACGCTGAAAGGTAAATCGGAAGGACCGACGGTAGCATTGCGTGCTGATATGGATGCCTTGCCGATTCAGGAAGAAGGCGAGACGGAATACAAATCAACAGTGGATGGTGTCGGACATCTCTGCGGTCATGATGCACACACTGCCATACTGCTCGGTGCTGCTCATATTCTCAGCGAAAACCCGCCTGAACGCGGTAACGTCAAGCTGCTGTTTCAGCCGGCTGAAGAAGGATACGGCGGAGGAGAAGTGATGGTTCAGGAAGGGGCCTTAAAAAATCCTGATGTCGATGCGGTTGCCGGCCTCCATGTTCATCCAACAATTAAAACGGGGGAAACATCGATTACAGAAGGATTTGCAACAGCATGTACAGATTCTTTTGATATTAAAATTATCGGTAAAGGCGGGCATGCGGCACACCCTCATTTATCTATAGATCCGATAGCAATATCCTCAACTGTAATTGCATCGCTGCAGCAGATTGTCAGCAGAAATATAGATCCTCTTGAAAATATTGTACTAACTATTGGCAAAATAGAAGGCGGATTTGCTAGAAATGTCATCGCGCCTGAAGTAAGAATGGAAGGGACGGTTCGTTTATTAAATCCTGAACTTCGTTCGAAAGTAAAAGAAACGATGCACGAATATTTAAATGGTGTAACTAGCGGAATGGGTGCTTCATATGAAATGGAGTACACATACGGTTATCCATCGGTGTATAATGAACCGTCACTGATTCCGACATTAAGATCCACAGTCGATAAAATTCTCGGAAAAGGCCAGCTGCTCGACGTCAATCCGAGTATGGGCGGCGAGGATTTTTCTTACTTTGCACGTGAAGTGCCCGGCGTATTCTTCAGACTGGGGACAAATGGCGGCGAAGACACCGCGTATCCGAACCATCATCCGAAATTCAATGTAGATGAAGATGCACTGCATTACGGTGCAGCGATACTCAGCCAGTTTGCTTATGACTATATTGATAAAAATTAATTTAATAGAAAAAATTATAAAAACTCTCAAATATTTTTGAGAGTTTTTTTCATAAAAAATTAATAAAATACTTATAAAGTTACATTGATTTTGTATAAAAATAATATCTATTCAATAGTCATAAATCCAATATTTGTAAGGTAATAATACAAAAAAAATATAATTATATCAATGAAATTAAAATTAAATTAAATTAAATTTTTAAAAATAATTGTAAGCGATTTATAGTTTTAATAATTAAAACTTTCTGACTTCTTATTGACACAATAATTTATATGAGGTAATTTATAAAAAATGAATAAAATAAAGAGGTGAATTAATTACCTGTCAGAAAAATGTTCTACCAAATTAAATTATAAGAGGTGTGTGTATGAAGAAAAAAAGAATTTACTTTTTTCTAATGGTTATGACATTGGTTTTAATTTTGGCAGCTTGTGGCAGCACAGATGATGCTGGAGATAGTGGAACGGAGGAGTCTGGTGCTGAAGAAGGAGAAGGTACAGCAGGTGAAGGGACAGCCGAGGGAAACAATAATGTCCTAACTATTGCTTTAGGTACAGATATGGTTTCTTTCGACGTACATAATCACACGAACACTTCAACTGAAGCAGTTCACATTAATATGTTTAATTATCTGGTCAAAAGAGACCCGGAAAGTGGAGAATATGTATCAGACTTAGCTGAATCATTTGAAGCAATTGATGATACAACATGGGAATTCAAACTAAAAGAAGGTGTTAAATTCCATAACGGTGAAGCTCTAGATTCTGAGGATGTTAAATATTCATTAGAAAGACCGGCCAATGATGATACAACATTGGAACATATTAACTATGAGGTCATCGAAAAGATTGAGGTAATTGATGATTTGACTTTCCAAATTCACACAGCTACACCTGATCCTGCATTATTAAATCGTATTGCTAGAATGGGCTCGGCAATATTACCTAGTCAATATATAGAAGAAAATGGGTTTGATCACTTCTTATCAGAACCAGTTGGTACAGGACCATTCCAATTCAATGAATGGGTTAAAGATGATCGCATAGTACTAGATGTTTACGAAGATTATTTTGAGGGCGTAAATGAAGAGTGGGAGCAGGTTGTGTTTAGGGTTATACCTGAGAACTCGACACGTGTATCTGAACTGTTAACTGGCGGAGTAGATCTCGCTGTCAACATGCCTCCAAGTGAATGGGACAGAATCGAGAATAATGAAGGCACACATATGGCGCAAGAAACTTCGAATAGAACAATGATGTTATTCGTAAGACATACTGAAGGATGGCCGACAGCTGATAAAAAAGTACGTGAAGCATTGGATTTAGCAATTGATAACAATGCGATATCTGAAAACTTATTATCGGGCCGTGCGGTGCCAACAATTACTCGGGTAGCACCAGGAAACTTCGGTTTTAATGAAGAACTGTATGATACTTATAATTATGATTTAGAACGTGCACGTGAATTGTTAGAAGAAGCAGGTTATGGAGATGGCCTGGATATCACTTTGCATTCACCAAGAGGTAGATATTTACAAGACGCTGAGATTGCTGAAATGGTAGCGGGAATGTGGAGTCAAATTGGGGTGAATGCAACAGTTGAGTTTATGGAATGGAGCAGTTTTGTAGATATGCGTAATGCTGGAGAGAATAAAGATGTGTATCTTTTAGCATTAGGAAACTCAATGTTTGATGCAGCAAATGCGCTAGATTGGTATGACTACGAAAGATTTGAAGGCCAAATTGATTACCAAAATGAAGAATTTGAATCATTAGTAGAAGCGGCGGAACAAAATATGGATCTTGAAGAACGTGAACAGCAGTATATAGAAGCGCAAGAAATTTTAGCCGAAGATGTTGCTCATCCTGTGCTTCATCAGGAATCAATAAATATAGGCGTAAGTGACTTTGTAAACTATACGCCTACTATTGATGAAATGATTTATGTTGAAACGATAAC
This sequence comes from Jeotgalicoccus coquinae, assembly GCF_014207425.1. Taxonomy (GTDB): domain Bacteria; phylum Bacillota; class Bacilli; order Staphylococcales; family Salinicoccaceae; genus Jeotgalicoccus; species Jeotgalicoccus coquinae. Next base: position 168,672 of record NZ_JACHFF010000003.1, read on the forward strand.
TAAATCAGAATAAGAGTGTTATTTATCAGGGTATGGTAGGTGAAACTTCCCATGCCCTGATTAATTTTAATGGGGGCTATGTGAATGAATAATTATTTCGTCAGACGAATTCTACAAATTATACCAGTTTTATTTATTATCTCATTCATTGTATTTACTTTAGTTTTTGTTGCAGGAGATCCTGTATCTCTTATGTTACCGGACGATGCTCCACCAGAAGCGAGAGAAGAGCTTAGAGAAACTATGGGGTTAAATGAACCATTTGTTGTGCAGTATATTACATATATGGGTAACATGTTGCAGGGGGATTTTGGAGAATCATATAGATTTAATCAGCCAGCTTTGGATATCGTGTTAGATAGACTGCCGGCAACAATGGAATTGGCAATTTTTGCAATAGTAATTGCAACGGCAGTAGCCATTCCACTTGGTATATGGTCGGCTACAAAACAGAATACAAGTTTAGACTTGATTGCTACAGGTGCGGCAGTCATAGGAAAAGCGATGCCTAACTTTTGGTTGGGGATTATGCTTATATTATTATTTTCTGTTACTTTAGGAATGTTTCCGGTATCTGGAAGAGGCACTGCAATGCATGTAATATTACCGGCTGTTACTTTAGCAACAGGAATTGCCGCCGAGATGACTCGATTAATTCGCTCCAGTATGCTGGATTCGCTTTCGCAAGATTATGTTCGGACTGCTAGAAGTAAAGGTTTAAAAGATAGAATTGTGGTTTACAAACATGCATTTAGAAACAGTTTAATTCCTGTTGTAACTATTACGTTTCTACAAACCTCTACGTTAGTCGGAGGAACGCTTATAACTGAAACAGTATTTGCCTGGCCAGGTCTTGGACAACTCTTAATTCAGGCAGTTAATACAAGAGATATGGCCATAGTACAAGCAAGTGTCTTCATTATAGCAATATTAGTTATTCTAATGAATCTCATTGCAGATATCTTGTACAGATTCCTGGATCCAAGAATTAAATATAATTAAGGAGGATTAAGACATGAGTCATGAATCTCAAGCGGTAGTAAATGATATTTCAAAAGATGAACTCGTAGAAAATCGTCCATCCTCCTTAAAAAGATGGATGCGATTATTATGGCGCAGTAAAACCGGAACAGTTGGTTTAATTATTGTAGTTATAGCACTTTTAGTAGCGATTTTCGCACCACTTATTGCACCATATCAACCTCAGGAAATTAATCCGGTAAATATGTTAAAGCCGCCATTCTGGATGGAAAATGGTTCTATGGAAAATATATTAGGTACGGATAATTTAGGACGAGATATATTTAGTAGAATACTCTACGGATCGCAAATCTCTATTTTGGTAGGTGTAATGTCCGTGGTTGTAGCAGGCTTCATAGGAGTTACTGTAGGATTGGTTTCTGGTTATTTTGGAGGGATTATAGATAATATTTTAATGCGCCTGGTAGATTCATTTTTAGCAATCCCGACAATTCTTTTTGCTTTGGTAATCTTGGCAATTTTTGATTCAGGAGTCTTTACACTGATTATTGTTCTTGGTGTAACTAACTGGGTGAACTACGCAAGATTGGTTCGGGGAGAAGTATTGACATTAAAAGAAAGAGATTATGTTAAAGCAGCACATTCAATTGGTGTTAGTAACTTTAAAATTATAGTAAGACATTTACTACCAAATGTTATTTCGTCATTTATAGTTATATCTACACTAAGTGTCGCAACAACAATCATTCTAGAAGCATCTTTAAGCTTTTTAGGACTCGGAGTACAGCCGCCAACTGTATCGTGGGGATCAATATTAAGCGATGGCAGAGATTATTTATCAACAAGCTGGTGGTTAGCGACATTCCCAGGAATTGCAATCACAATTACCGTACTTGGAATAATTTTCTTAGGTGACTGGTTGAGGGATGTTCTTGATCCACGTACACAAAAATAACGAAAGGTGAGAAATTATGAGTGAAAAACTATTAGAAATCAATAATTTAAAAACTCATTTTTTTACTGAAGCAGGTGTAGTGCCTTCCGTTGACGATGTATCATTCTCTATAAAGAAAGGTGAAATCGTTGCAGTTGTAGGTGAATCAGGCTCAGGGAAAAGTGTAACATCTTTATCTATCATGAATTTATTAGACAAAGCAGGAAAAGTAGTTAACGGAGAAATTTTATTTGATGGAAAAGATTTAACTAAAGCTAGTGAGAAAGAGCTGAGAAATTTACGCGGTGATGATATCGCAATGATTTTCCAGGAACCTTTAACATCGTTAAATCCTGTGTTTACAATAGGTAATCAAATGATGGAACCGATAAGACTTCATTTAAAATTAAATAAAAAGGATGCTAAAGCCCGCTGTATCGAAATGTTAGATAAAGTAGGCATTCCTAGAGCTGAGAAAGTCTTTGATTCTTTTCCGCACTCATTAAGTGGTGGAATGAGACAAAGAGTTATGATTGCAATGGCTCTGTCTTGTAATCCAATGTTACTTATTGCAGATGAACCAACCACAGCTCTGGATGTTACTATCCAGGCACAAATATTAAATTTGATGAGAGATATTGTAGAAGATTTAGGAACTGCGATTTTACTAATTACCCACGATTTAGGTGTAGTAGCGGAGATGGCCGATAAAGTAGTAGTTATGTATGCCGGACAAGTTGTAGAGTATGCAGATGTATTTACGTTATTTAAGAATCCCAAACACCCTTATACACAGGGCTTAATAGAAAGTACTCCTAAAATTAATCAGCTATACGAAAAGTTACATTCAATACCGGGTACAGTTCCCAACCCATTAAATTATCCATCAGGTTGTCGATTTGTAGACCGGTGTCCATTTGCTATGAAGCAATGTATAACTCATGAACCAAACAATACCTATACAGCCGATGGACATACTGTGAAATGTTGGCTCCACGAAATGGATCGAATAGAAAATGAAACTCTTAAAGAGAAAGTGAGGAATTAACCATGCAGGATGAAAAATTACTTGTTGTTAATAACTTAAAAAAGCACTTTGATGTAACTAAGGGTTTCTTTAAAAAAGATAAAAGTTATGTTTATGCTGTCGATGGTTTAAACTTTGATGTTAAAAAAGGAGAGGTTTTAGGAATCGTTGGGGAATCAGGCTGCGGTAAATCTACTGCTGGAAATATGATTGGTCAGCTGCTTGAACCAACTGAAGGTGAAATTATTTTTGAAGGAGAAGATTTATTAAATTTGTCTAGAAGCGAGCTTCGTAAACGAAGAGCAGATATCCAAATGATATTTCAAGATCCTTTTTCCTCATTAAATCCAAGAATGAGGGTGTTTGAACTCATAGCAGAACCTTTGAGGACACATAGAAAACTAAATAAAAAAGAACTACGTAATCGTGTGGAAGAAATGATGGATTTAGTGGGTTTAAATAGAGCATATATGAATCGTTTTCCTCATGAATTTAGTGGGGGACAAAGACAGCGAATAGGTATTGCAAGAGCGATAGCATTAAATCCTAAATTAATTATTTGTGATGAACCTGTATCGGCTCTGGATGTATCAATACAATCACAAATTTTAAATTTATTAGTGAAATTGCAGAAGGAATTGGATTTAACATTTATCTTTATAGCGCATGGTCTACCTGCAGTAAAATATATCAGTGATCGAATAGCTGTAATGTATCTTGGTAAAATTGTTGAACTGACAACAAAAGAAAAATTATTTGAAGGAGCATTGCATCCGTACACAGAAGGATTATTGTCTGCAGTACCTATTCCAGATCCTGAAGAACGGACTAAAGAACGTCATATTATTGAAGGTGACATTCCGAGTCCTGAAAATCCGCCGAATGGGTGTAATTTCCATACACGGTGTCCATTTGCACAAGACATTTGTCGAAATGAAGAACCAGAGTTTGAGGAAAAAGCAAATGGTCGTTTTGCTGCCTGTCATTTCCCATTAAATACACATTTATTAGAGAAAAATGAGACTGTGCAAAGTACATAGTAAAAGGGGATGTTAATGTGAGTGATTTAGAAGATAAACAGCAGGAGATGATTAAACTTCTGGAGAAATTAGTGAACATTGACAGTGGATCTAATTTTAAAGTAGGTGTGGATAAAGTAGGTTCTATCTTAAGAGAAGAGTATGAAGCGATAGGATTTACATGTGAAAAAATACAAGAGGAGAAGGTAGGCAACCATTTAATGTTACAGCATAAAACTGTGGACAAGCCCTCAATACTTCTCATTGCTCATATGGACACTGTTTTTAAAGAAGGAACAGCAGACGAGAGACCATTTTATATTGAGGGTAATCGGGCATATGGTCCGGGTGTCGCAGATATGAAAGGGAGTCAAGTTACTTTACTTTATGCAATGAAGTATTTATTGGAAAACTCACCTGAATCGTTGAAAAAAGTGATGATACTATTAAATAGTGATGAAGAAATTGGCTCTCCTACTTCTAGGAAGATCATTGAAAAATTATCGGTAAAAGTTGAATATGCACTCGTCATGGAACCGGCAAGAAAAGACGGTTCTATTGTAACGTCAAGGCGGGGCGGTGGTACATATAAATTGAGAATAACAGGTAAATCAGCTCATTCAGGTGTTGCACCTCAAGATGGACACAGTGCTATCGAAGAAATGGGACATAAGATTGTAAAATTAAGTGAATTAACAAATCATGATGAAGGTGTATCGATTAACGTTGGTAAAGTTAACGGTGGAGAAGCAACAAATGTTGTTCCTGATGAAGCTACATTACACGTTGATGTCAGGGTAAGCAATGTAGAACAAAGTGAGTATATCGAGCAGCAAATAGAAGATATTTGTGCAACTCCCGATATTCAAGGTACTAAAATAGAATTGACTGGTGGTATTAGAAGACCACCTATGGAGTTAGATCAAGAAAATATGGAATTATTAAATATTATTCAAGATGTTGGTGAATCACTGGATATTGAAGTATCGCATACACATACTGGTGGCGGCTCTGATGCATCTTTCCCATCGCATTTAGGTGTAGCCACTGTAGATGGACTGGGACCGGTAGGTGGAGAAATGCATAGCGAGAAAGAATACCTGGAAATAGATTCAATTACAGAGAGAACAGTGCTTCTCGCTGAAACGATTCATAATTTAACAAGTAATACACATTAAATTTGCTTAGCTGTTTTAAAATATATAACCCCTTAGCAGGCGTCTTCCACCCGGGAAGGTGCCTGTCCTCTTTTTAGGAGATTGCGAAGGATGAGTTATGGGTATGATTAATATTATAAGTGATATAAAAATAGGGGGAGTTTTTGTGAAGAACAGATATACTGCTGATATAGAATACTTAACGGTAGGCCTTGAGCATGCATCGATTGAAGTGGAAGCATTTGTGAATCTCGGATGCCCGTACAGTGCGAAGTTTTTTGAAATTGCATCTGAAGTAATTAAACCGTACACGGATAACGGTCATGTAAAATTTGTTGTTAAGCATGTAGACCGGACGAAGGGGCAGCTGCTCCGCGGTACTGTAGCAAATAACTATGTCGATCATGATGATCCTGCAGAAGGTTTCGCGGCAATGAAAAAATTATTCCAGACGCAGGAATCTTGGGTGAAGAGTTTCAGAAAAACACTCGAAATGTGTGAAGATACTTTAGGACTGCCAGAAAAAACAGCGGCGTATGAACGCGGTGTGGCAGTACTTAAAGATTTTAATGAACGTGGTTTGAAAATTGTTCCGACAGTATTTATCAACGGCGAGCATTTAACGGCTTATAAGCCTGCAGAACAGAGTAAAGAAGAAATCAGTAAAATTTTAACAGAGCGTATAGAGTCACTGAAATAGGCTGGAGTTTCCAGTCTGTTTTCTTTTAGTGTATATTACTGGTAAGGAGATGAAGTGATGAAGTATTTCGCAGTGTTTTTATCGATGCAAGATGAAGAATTATCGCGTGTACACAGACCGGAACATTTGGATTTTTTAGCAGGTCAGAGAGAGGCTGGTACCGTACTGATGAACGGCAGGTTTACCGACGGTGCAGGCGGTCTTATTATTTACCGTGCTGAAGATGAAGAGTCAGCGGTCTCACTCGTAAAGCAGGATCCCTACATTTCGCTGGGTGCGAGAGATTATGAAATTCATGAATGGGATATGGAAACAAATTACGAGTTCTAAAAGTTCGGAGTGATAATGATGAAGCCAGCTAAGAGAGTTACATTATTAATACTGGGAATACTATTGTTGTGGGCACCGGGAATTCATGCACAGGAAGCAATAAATCCTTATTTGCAGAATATGGTGGATGTGCGGGCATCATCGGATGAAAGCTGGCAGGAAGCCCAGCAGATGATCAGCCGTCTGAATCACGTTGAAAACAGCATTCTATACCAGACAAGCAGCAATGGTGCTGTGTTTATACTCGCTGATACACCGATTACAGAGCAGCCGGAATTTGCACATTTAAAAGGAGTGGTGCCGAGAGGCCATACAAACTCCTGGGATGACATTCCAGGTGCAGGCGGTCATGTGTCCATGGCACGTATCGGATACAGTGAGTACGGTAAAGGTCATTCGGCAATTAACCTGGAACTCCATGAATACGGACATGTCGTCGATGCATTTACGGTCGGCGTGCAGGTCAGTGAAACAGAAGAGTTCAGAGCGATTCATGCTGCTGAGGTGGATTCTCTGATGAACAGCAACTCACAGCGTGATTATTACGATATCGTTGAAGAATATTTCGGTGAAACATTCGCGATGTATTACTACACAGCGGAATCACGTGCGGAACTGGCAGAGAAAGCACCGAGAACATTTGCGTTCTTTGATGACTTTAACCACCGTATTTTATCGACCGGAGAAGTGACAGGGAACACTGTAACAATGTACTGGGATCTGCATGAAGATGCCGTAGAATACGAAATGTTCCGGAACGGTGAATCTGTCGGTACGACAGCAGGCAGCAGCTTCAGAAACGAAGGATTAAATACGGATACAACTTACGATTTTAAAGTTGTCGCAAAAAATGCGGGCGGTGAAGAAATCTATACATCCTATACACGTTCGGCACTGACAGGCAGCGTGCCGGATGCAGATACGACCGAACTTGAAGCAACAATTTCAGAAGTTGAAGCGGCCTATCAGGACCGTGAGATGGGACAGCCGCTGACAAGAGCGCTGGCCAATGCAAAGAGTTATATATCTGATGTGTATAGTCCGAAACAGGATGAAGTGGATAACTTAAACAGCTATCTACAGGAAACATGGGAAGCCGATGAAGCAGCACAGCAGGCAGCAGAAGAACAGCGGCTGCGTGAAGAACAGGAAGCTCGTGAAGAAGCAGCACGTAAAGCTGAAGAAGAACGAATAGCAAAAGAAAAACAAGAAGCGCAGGAAGCGGCAGAACGTGAAAAAGCTGCGGAAGAAGCAAGAAAACAGGAACTTCAGGATACGATTATTAAAATAGCAATTGGTGCAGGAGTAATTATTGCTGCAGTTATAGGAATAATTGTGTACAGGAAGAAGAGAAAATAATAAGTAATGAAACAGGGCGGATTCTTTTAGTGGAATCTGTCCTTTTTCATGTTTTTTGTCGGAGCGTGCCACCGAAAAAAGACGGTGACGCGCAAAGCGTGATTCTGTGCCACCGAAAAACGACGGTGGCGCGCAATGTATGATTCTGTGCCGTCGAAAAATGACGGTGGCGCGCAACGCATCAAAAAAGGTTCACCGGCATGTACCGGTGAACCTTTCTTTCTTTTCTAACTTATACTCTTAACAAATGCTTCCAGTCTGTCCATGCCTTCTTTAAGCGTGTCGATTGAGCTCGCGAAAGAGATGCGGATATGGCCTTTGCCGTGTTCTGAGAATGCTGATCCCGGAACGACTGCCATATGTTGTTCTTTCAGTAATGCTGTTGCGAAGTCCCAGTCATCCATTCCCGTAAATGCAATATTAGGGAATATATAAAAGGCGCCGCCCGGTTTTTCGACTGTGCAGCCGATGTCAATGAGTCTGTCGTAGACGTAGTCCCGGCGTTTTAAGTATGCTTCATTCATGACTTTCGGATAGTCCTGGGCATTCGTCAGTGCTTCAAGTGCTGCATACTGGCTCGGTACCGCCGCACAGATTGAGTTACTTAAATGCACTTTCAGAATTTCATCGCTCAAGTGTCTCGGCGATAATGTATAGCCGACTCTCCATCCCGTCATCGAATGTGATTTCGACACACCGTGAATGAGTATTGTTTTATCGCGGATATTTTCTTTGCTGCCGAACGAAATGTGTTTATTCTCATAAACATTTTCGCTGTATATTTCATCGCTGATCAGGAATAAGTCCTTGCTGCTGATGTATTCAGCAATCGCGTCGACGTCTTCTTCCGATAAAGATGCGCCTGTCGGATTCGAAGGGTAGTTTAAGAGCACAGCTTTAGTGTTATTAGTAACTAGAGCATCTAATTTCTCAATATTCGGAACGAAGTTTGTATCGCTGACATCGAGATATTTCACAACGCCGCCGTTCAGCTCGATTAATGATTCATATGCAGGATATGCAGGTGCGGTAATAATGACTTCATCACCTTCCGTTAATATCGTGCGGAGTACTGAATCGAGTGCTTCACTGGCACCGTTTGTAATAACGACTTCATCAGCAGTGTAGTGAGCGTTATACTTATCTGCAAAAAAATCTGCTGCCGCCTGCCGCAGTTCGACGATGCCGGCGTTTAATGAGTAGCCGGTTTTATTATTATTAATCGCAGTAATTGCCGCGTTTTTAACACTTTCAGGTGTAGGGAAGTCGGGCTGGCCAATTGTTAAATTGACACCGTCTTCAAACAGCTGAACCTGATTTGAAAATACTCTGATTCCGGGTATTGATAGTGCGGTTGCACGCGGATTTAATTCTGGCATGTATTTCACTCCTGTATTTAGCTAGTCTTCTTATTATAGAATTTTCAGTCAATAGATTGCAAATAGAATTCATATTTGTATAATATTACAGTATAATTTATAATTATAACAAAAATAACAAAGGGGAGCTGACAGCGTCTTGAAAAAATATACGTTATTATTCAGCATTTTATCGTTTTTACTGGTACTCAGCGCATGCAGCAATGAAGATGAAAGTGTGACATTACAGTTTGGACATGCTTTGCCGCCGGATACGAATCAGGCAATCAAGATTAATGAAATGGCCGAAGCGGTGGAAAAACAGACTGACGGCAGAGTGAGGTTTGAAATATATCCTAACTCGCAGCTCGGCAGTGAAACTGAAATGCTCCAGCAGCTGGATGTCGGTGCAATGAACGGGCTTGCAATCATGGTCGGTTCGATGCAGACGATGGATATGAGACTCGCAATTGAGGATCTGCCTTATATGTGGCCGGACGCCGAAGCGGCACGTGAGGCGTATAAAGGAGAATTTGGGGATTACATAGCAGATATTGCCGGAGAGTACGACATGCATACGGCGGGATATTTGGAATGGGGATTCCGTCACGTGACGAATAACAAAAGACCGATTGTGCAGCCGGAAGATTTAAAAGGAACGAATATCCGGGTCGCTGAAACGGCACTCCGTGTAGATACGTTTGAACAGGTGGGTGCATTGCCGACAGTTATGGCATTCAGTGAAGTATACGGCGCGCTGCAGCAGGGTGCGCTCGATGCGCAGGAAAATCCGCTCGCGAACATCGTTGCACCGCGTTTTAATGAGGTGCAGGATTACTTATCGCTTACCGGACATTTTTACAATACAGTGATGATTGTTTTCGACGGTAAAACGTGGGAGAAAATCAGTCCCGAAGATCAGCAGATTATTACAGACGAAATCGATAAAATTTCCAAAGAAGTGCAAATGGCAAACGACGATACTGAATCGGAACATATAGAATTCCTTGCCGAAAATGGTATGAAAGTGAACGATGATGTGGATAAGGAAGCATTCAGAGAAGCGATGATGCCGGTTTATGCACAATGGGAAGAAGACGTGTTCGGTAAAGAAATGATGGATATGTACCGCAGAAATTCCGGATGGGAGGAGGAACAGTAATATGACAAAAGCATTGGTGAAAACCTTATATATTGCATGTGCAGTCGTCATTGCACTGCTTACTTTAATCGTGCTGACTCAGGTCGTATCGAGATTTTTTGATTACTCCATGCCGGGAACAGAAGAGCTGTCCCGTCTCCTTGTAGTCTGGATGACATTCCTCGGAATGAGCGTTGCTGTTTATGAACGCGGACATCTCGCAGTGAACTTCTTTGTAAAACGTGCAGGCGATAAACTCCGCCCGTATTTATATTTAACAGTGAATACACTGCTCGGGCTGTTTTTCTTAGTTATGACAGTCTACGGTTTTATATTCTCATACCAGTCACTGGATTTTACATCATCTACTTTACAGCTGCCGATGACGGTATTTTATCTTGCGATACCTGTAAGCAGTCTGCTGTCGCTTTACTTTTTAATATTAAATTTCTGGAAACCCCAGAATGAAAGTGAGGCGGTATAATGCTCGCAATCAGTATGCTTATATTATTCTTTGCACTTCTGTTTCTCGGAATGCCGATTGCTTTTGTAATCGGGATTGTCGGGCTGGTTATGCTTGTTCTCGGCGGCGTACCTCTTGAAATCATTATTCAGCGCGCCTTTGCCGGAGTAAATAACTTTTCATATTTAGCTATACCATTATTTATTCTCGCCGGGGACATTATGGGGAAAGGCGGACTGACGAAACGTTTAATGGCATTTGCGAATGCCTTCGTCGGTAAGCTGTCAGGCGGCACTGCCATTACGACAGTCGTGACGTCAGCGCTGTTCGGAGCGGTTTCCGGTTCAACAGTCGCTACAACTTATGCAGTCGGTTCGGTACTGGTACCGAGACTGAAAGAAGAGAAATACTCGAACTCATTTATTGCGAGTATTATCGGACCGGCCGGTGTGCTCGGGCTGATTATTCCGCCGAGTATTACAATGGTTATTTTAGGAATTACAGCAAATATTTCAATCGGTGATTTATTCTTCGCCGGTATTATACCAGGTGTGCTGCTGGCACTCGCGTTATGTATTTACGTCTGGTTTATGAGTAAGAAAAAAGGATTCGGAGAAGTGCGTACAGAATCGATTTCCGGTAAAGAGTTCTGGAAAGTAACGAGAGAGGCATTCTTCCCGCTCCTGACGCCGATATTTATTTTAGGCAGTATCTTCTCAGGATATGCAACAGCGACTGAAGCTGCGGTTATTGCAGTGGTTTACGGCTTTATTTTATCGCTGTTCTATAAAGAGCTGAACTGGACTAAAGTAAAAGGGATTTTGGCAGGTTCGGCAATTACATCAGCAACTATTTTAATAATTATTTCAATGGCGAACGTCTTTACATATGTACTGACAGTTAATCATATACCGGATGCGGTATCAGGATTCTTCCTGAATTTCGCTGACTCACCGCTTGTCTTCCTTCTCGTCGTATCTCTGATACTGTTAATATTAGGAATGCTGACAGAAGTGACGTCACTGATTGTACTTTTAACACCAATTTTTATGCCGATTGCAACGGAGTTCGGTATTGATCCGATTCACTTCGGTATGGTGCTGATTATGAACTTTGCACTCGCGAACATTACACCGCCGGTCGGACTGTCACTGATTGCAGGGGCATCCGTTACGGATAAGAAAATGGGAATCGAAGAAACGCTCCCGTATATTTTACACGTGCTGCTAATTGTAGCGATTATGGTGGTGCTGATTATATTCGTGCCGTCCATCTCGACGTTCCTACCAAACTTACTTAAATAAAGGGGCAGATTAAATGATTATCAATCCGGAAGAAACTATCGAGTTAAAGAACAGATTTGATGGTAAAGGAAGTATTTTTTCGACGTCTTATATTAAAGAAGATGACTTTGAAGGAATCCGCAAAGTACTGGAAATTGAACTTGAGCCTCACGCATCAATCGGCTATCACCAGCATATCGATGAGGGCGAAATTTATCATATAATAGAAGGTAAGGGTGAATTTCAGGATTCGGATGGTACGTTTAAACCTGTATCAAAAGGCGACTGCTGTGTTATTACGAAAGGCCAGTCACACGGTTTAGTGAATACAGAAGATAAACCTCTCAAAATAGTTGCAATTATATTTTAGAATTGCGTGAATATTATGATATATTTATTGTATTGTAATATTCAGGAGGGGTAGCATGAACGATGCACAGAAATTATACGATGCAAGATTAAAAGGGGTTAATTTAAAGCCGGGACAGGATATTGAAACGGATTCTGTTGAAGCGGCGTACCATATTCAAACTGAGGTTTTAAATATGCAGGATGAGACTGCGAAAGGATATAAAATCAGTATGACGAGTGCAGAGACACAAGCGCTTTTTGACAGCCATGAACCGGTTTACGGACCGTTTACTGCAGCACAGGTTATTACTGAAATGAGTCTGGCTGATTATAATATTCCGCTCGCGGAACTTGAACTTGTATTTTATGTAAATGAAACATTGAGCACGGATGATGATGCCGAAAGCATTTTATCAAAATGTACTGTGGCACCGGCACTTGAACTGCCGGATGGAAGATATGAAGACTGGTTCCCGAATATTTCAAAATACGAAGTCGTTGCAGACTGCGCGGTTGCTGGGGCGATTGTGATCGGTGAAGCAAAATCCGTGAGCTATGATGAGCTGGATAATATTTCGGGGAAACTTTTATTTAATGGAAAAGAAATTAAACGCGGAAAGTCGAGTGAAGTGATGGGACATCCTGTGAGTGCAATGAAATGGCTGATTGAAAAATTGGGCAGCCAGGGCAAGCAGCTTGAAGCGGGACAATTCGTTTCGTCAGGAACATTCATTCTGCCGGTGCAACTGGAAGTTGGAAAGTATGAAGGCGTATTTGAAGGGTTAGGAAATGTTGCAATAGAAATTACGAAATAAAGAAATAAGCCTCTCATTGCGAGAGGCTTATTTCTTTATGACTAGTGATATTGAGTTTTTATGGGGATTGGTTAACAACGGCAGTTTCCTGCTGTGAATCCACCCGCAATCTAACTAATTACCAGCCGCGTTCTGCCATACGTTCTTCAAGTGACATACTGTGAACATCCAGACCTCTCATCGCGCTGCCGAGTTCCTTAGACAGTTCGCCGATTAATTTATAGTCTGTATAGTTTTCAGTCGCCTGCACGATTGCTCTTGCGAATTTTTCAGGGTTCTCTGATTTGAAAATACCTGAACCGACGAATACGCCGTCTGCGCCAAGTTCCATCATTAACGCCGCATCCTGAGGTGTTGCGACACCGCCTGCCGCGAAGTTTGTCACAGGCAGTCCGCCTTCAGCTTTGATCTGTTTCAGCACATCGTACGGTGCTCCTAAATCTTTCGCTGCAGTCATTAATTCATCATCGCTCATCACTGAGATCTGTTTAACCTGCTGATTTACTAAGCGGATGTGACGAACGGCTTCAACGATATTTCCGGTACCGGGTTCACCTTTTGTGCGGAGCATTGATGCGCCTTCACCGATGCGTCTTGCGGCCTCCCCTAAATCTTTACAGCCGCAGACGAACGGTGCTTTATACTCATCTTTTTTCAGGTGATACTCTTCATCCGCCGGAGTCAGCACTTCAGACTCATCTATGTAATCAACACCCATCGATTCAAGAACGCGTGCTTCAACGATGTGCCCGATTCGACATTTTGCCATTACCGGTATTGATACAGCTGCAATAACTTCTTCAATAATTGTCGGATCACATGCACGCGCCACGCCGCCTTCAGCTCTGATGTCAGATGGCACACGCTCCAATGCCATTACTGCAACTGCACCGGCAGCCTCCGCGATTTTTGCCTGTTCTGCGTTAACAACGTCCATAATGACGCCGCCTTTTAATTTTTCTGCTAATCCCATATTTATCCCTCTTCCTTTTGAATTTAATATCAGTTTAAAATACAATGTGATATTCTATAAGTGTCAGAATACATAAAAAAATAGGGGTCAGATTATGTTTATCAATCTCGATAAAGAAAATACCGTACCGTTATATGAACAGCTGTATCAGGATATGAAAAAGAAAATTTTAAATAATCATTTGGCTGGTGATGTGAAGCTTCCGAGCAAACGCCAGCTGAGTGAGGACTTATCAGTCAGTATGACGACAGTGGAGCGTGCATATAATCTGCTGATTGATGAGAACATGATTTATACGAAGGAAAAGAGCGGTCATTACGTTGTGCCGACAGAAGTTCTTTACACGCAGGATAAAAAGCTTACAGCTATAAGAATTCCGAAAAAGCGGGAATCCGTTCTGCCGCTTGGAAAAGTGGACACGTCCATCGTCCAGAACGATGTGATTAAACAGCTGAGTACTGCAGTGTTTTCAGATTTGTCATTGCTGAACAGCGGAGATAAGAGCGGGGAAGCGGTCTTAAAAGAAGCAATCCGTGAATACCTCTATGTTAACCGGGGAGTGCAGTGTCAGACGGAACAGATTTTTATCGGCCCCTCTACAGAACATTTGCTGGAGCAGGTATTTTATCTTCTGGATTATCCGAAAGTGACACTGGAAGACCCGGGGTATCCGACAGTGAAGAGTGTACTGAACAGACTTAGGATTCCATACGATACAGCGCCGGTTGAAGAAGATGGAATCAATATTGAGACGGTGAAACAGCTGAAGAACAAACTGACGCATATAACACCGTCGCATCAGTTCCCAAGCGGAGCGGTAATGTCATTAAATAAACGGATACGTCTTTTGAATGCGGTTAGTGAGCGGGACAGCTATTTAATAGAAGATGATTACGACAGTGAGTTCCGTTATACAGGACGGCCGCTGTCATCGCTGCAGGGACTGGATAAAAACGACCGGACTATATATATGAACACATTTTCGAAGTCTGTTTACCCGTCGTTAAGAATTGCGGTAATGATTCTGCCGCCGGAACTCGCGGAGAAATATTTTGAGAGCGGGCTGTCATGCAATGTCTCGAGACAGATGCAGCATATCGTCGCGAAGTTTATCAGTGATGGATATTTAGTCAGACATGTAAACAGAGTCCGGAAATTTTACGGGGAAAAGATGAAAAATGTAGTTATTGATTTGAAAAAGCGTTACCCCGAAGTTGAAATCAGCGGGGAACATACCGGTATGCATTTTGTCCTGCGGCTGCCAGGTGCGGATTTGCGGTGGGCCGCGGAAAAACACAAGATTATCTGTATGTCGGCGTATTCTTCCGCTGAAGATTTCAATGACACGGTGCTGGTCGGAATAGGCGGTAAGAGTGCAGAGGAGATAGTTGAGATACTGGATGAATTTTTGGGGGAAGTTTAAAGCTGGCAGCTGGGGCGAGCCCGGGATTCATATGAGACACTGTCATGCGAACCCGGCCAACCCCGGATTCATATGAGACGCTGTCATGCGAACCTGGCATCAGAAAGCCGCTCTTTTTCACAGAAAAAAGCACGGAAATATTAATTTCCGTGCCGCTGACTTTCTTATTGTTACATTGAAGTGTAACCGCCGTCTACGTTTAGTACGGTTCCTGTCACATATGACGACAAGTCTGATGCGAGCCATGCGTTTGCCTGTGCAACTTCTGATGATTCAGCAAAACGCTGGAGCATACTTAATTGTTTAGCGTAATCATCAGGATTGAATCCGAATTGCTCCAGTGCCCCGCGCAGCATCGGTGTATCGATCGCACCTGGTGCCACTGAGTTGATGCGGATTCCTTTAGGTGAATAGTCCATTGCAGCACTCTTCGTTGCACCGATAACTGCGTGTTTAGCTGCAACGTATGCAGGGTTTGCCGGCTGCGGACGGATACCGCTGACTGATGACGTATTGATGATTGAGCCTTTTGTACCATCTTTTTCCATTTGCTGCAGTTCATATTTCATTGATAAAATGACACCGCGCAGGTCGACTGCCATTAATTTATCGTAATAATCCATATCGATATCTGCAAGAGGTTTGTCATCCGGAGTAATTGCTGCGTTGTTTACTGCAACGTCGAGTTTGCCGTATGTGTCTACTGTGAACTGAACCATGTTTTTAACTTGTTCTTCGTTCGATACATCCACTTTAACGAATGATGCTTCGCCGCCGTCTGCTTTAATGCTCTCGACAACTTTATTACCTTCTTCTTCGTTATAGTCTGCAACGACAACTTTCGCGCCGAGTTCTGCGAACAGTTCTGCTGTCGATTTACCCATACCCATTGCTGCACCTGTGATGATTGCTACTTTACCGTCTAAAGTTAACATCTGATTCCTCTTAGTAATATTCTATCTATATTAATTATATCGGTATATTCAGATAATTTCACCGGTTAAGGGCTATAAATAATAAAAATTGTTCAACTTTTCACAAATAAGACAAAAACAGACCCCGGCATCATACCGGGGCCTGTCTGATTTATCCTATTTAACCGTCGATGTCACCTGGTGAACCCAGCCGTGCTTGTCTTCAAGCCTGCATGTCTGGATGCCTGTAAGGTTATCGTACAGTTTTTGTGTCACTTCACCGATGTGGTTATCGTTAATTCTGTAGTCGGTTCCGTGGATATTCATAATGCCGACAGGGGATACTACCGCAGCTGTTCCTGCACCGAATACTTCCGTAATTGAGCCGTCTTTAATGCCTTTTTCAACATCATCGATATGGATGCGTTCTTCAACGACATTAATGCCGAGGTCAGCTGCCAGTGTGATTAACGATTTTCTCGTAATCCCAGGTAAGATTGAACCGTTTAATTCAGGTGTCACCAGTTCTCCGTCTCTTACAAAGAAAATGTTCATGCTCCCAACTTCCTCGACGTACTCCTGGTGCACACCGTCGAGCCATAATACCTGTTCGTAGCCTAAATCATTGGCTTTCTGCTGTGCTGTCAGACTTGCAGCATAGTTTCCTGCAAATTTAACTTCACCGACACCGCCGCGGACTGCACGTACATAATTATCCTCAACGAAGATGCTCGTCGGATTCAGCTGAGCGCCGTAATAACCTGCAACAGGTGACAGTACAATCAGCATTTTATAGCTTTTCGCCGGACGGATCCCAAGATATGCTTCATCTGCAAAAACGATAGGGCGCACATATAATGCCTGGCCTTCGCCGTCTGGAACCCAGTCGTGTTCCAGTTTCAGCAGTTCGCCTAATGCACGTACTGCGAATTCGCCATCGACTTTCGGCATAGACATGCGTTCGAGAGAACGGTTTAATCGTTTAAAGTTTTCGTCCGGTCTGAACAATGTCACATCACCGTCAACATTGTACGCTTTCATGCCTTCAAATACGGTTTGTCCGTAATGAAGCGCCTGTGCACTTGGTGAAATTTCAAATGGTGCATAAGGTACGATTGCTGCATTGTGCCAGCCAAGTTCCGCCGAGTAGTCCATTGAAAACATGTGGTCTGTAAAATAACTCCCGAAAGGAATACCCGCCACTTCAGGTTTTTCTTTTAAAGTACGTGCTTTAGTTATTTGAAGGTGCTGTGTCATATATTGGGTCCCCCTATATTATCTCTCTATTGGAATTTGAAAATTGTTATCATTGTATCAGCTGAGAAATAAAAAGGCAATATATTATCTGACAATTTAGAATTAATTTTAAATTTATAATTCATACTAAAGTAATATGTTATTTTGACCGGATAACATGTAGAATGAATGTATATGTAAAAATTATTTTATCAGCAGAAGACAGGAGAATTTATAATGACTAAAAATCTATTCGATAAAGTCCAATTATCCTCCGGGCAGACATTTGAGAACCGGCTGGTGATGGCGCCGATGACAACGCAGTGTTCATTTCACGACGGCTCGGTAACCGATGAACTCGTTCAATATTATACCCGTCGTGCAGGCGGACCGGCAGCAGTTATCGTAGAGAGTACTTTTATCGACAATTACGGACGTGCATTCGAAGGTGCGCTTGGTGCTGATTCAGACGATAAAATCCCGGGACTGACAAAACTCGCTGAAGGTATTAAAGATAAAGGCTCGAAAGCGATTATCCAGCTGTATCATGCAGGACGTATGGGAACCCCTGAACTGAACAAGGGCCGTCAGCCAATTTCAGCAAGTAACGTCGCAGCATTGCGTGATAATGCTGTAGTACCGAGAACGCTTGAAGTTGAAGAAATTGAAGAGATGATTCAGCTGTTTGCGGATGCTGCAGCACGTGCAATCAAAGCTGGTTTCGACGGTGTTGAACTGCATGGAGCAAATACATATCTGCTGCAGCAGTTCTTTTCACCGCATTCCAACAGACGCGACGATGAGTGGGGCGGATCAAGAGAAAACAGACTGCGCTTTCCAAGACAAGTTACGGAGAAAGTCCGTCAGACAGCAGAAGAAATGGGGAAAACCGACTTCATTATCGGCTACCGTTTTTCACCGGAAGAGCTTGAAGAACCCGGTATCACTTTCGAGGACACGATGTATCTGTTAAATCATCTCGCGGACTATTCAATAGATTACTTCCACTTCAGTATCAATAATTGGCAGCGGACATCTATTATCGACACAACAGATGAGCAGCTGCTTTTAGAGAAGTATCTCGATAACGCGAATGACAAGCTGAAAAAAATCCCGATAATGGGAGCAGGGGGAATTAAATCAGTTGAAGATGCAGAAGAAGCAATTGCGGCCGGTTTTGATTTAATGAGTGTTGGCAAAGCACACTTAATAAACCCGGATTTTGTTGACTGCTTAAAAAATAACGAACTGCCGAAATCATTGCTGACTGAGGGCGACGATGAAAAGCTGATAATCCCGGCCCCGCTGTGGAATATTCTCGGATTTTTAAAAGAGAAGAAGTAATGAAATTTTGATAATATTTACAAACCTGTGTATATTTTCTGCACAGGTTTGTTTTTATTTGTTTCCGATTACCATATTATTCTTTGTACCTGGACTTGTATTCGGTGCATTAATGAAAAATCTTGACGGTACTAAAGGTTTTGCAAAAATGCTCGGAGAATCGATGGGTTCAATGGGGCAGTACATCGTACTTGTGTTCTTTGCAGCACAGATGCTCGCGTACTTTGACTGGAGTAACCTCGGTCCGATTCTTGCAGTATCCGGTTCAAATCTGCTTGAAACGATTAACTTAACAGGTATTCCGCTGTTTATCGGATTTATACTTGTCGTCGCACTGATTAACTTACTAATCGGTTCGGCAAGTGCCAAATGGGCAATTCTTGCACCGGTATTCATTCCAATGTTTATGTACCTCGGTTATGATCCGGCATTTACACAGATGCTTTACAGAGTCGGGGATTCGTCAACGAATCCGATTGCACCGATGATGCCGTTCCTGCCGCTGATTATTATGTATGCACAGCGCTATCAGAAAGATATTAAGATGGGTACGGTTATAGCCAACCTGCTGCCGTATTCAATCGCTCTGCTGGTAACGTGGACAGCATTCACAATTATCTGGTACTTAATCGGTCTGCCTGTCGGTCCGAATGGTCCAATTTACCTGCCGGAATAAAAAAGTGCTATACTATATTTGAAATGTCAGAAGACTTCGATAACTGTCGGGGTCTTTTGATTTAAAAAACAGGGAGATGAACAGTTTTATGCTAGATGATGCAATTAAAGAAGTTGAACCTCAGGTAATTGAATGGCGCCGTGCTATGCACAGACATCCGGAACTTTCATTTGAAGAGTACTGGACGAGCGAATATATAGAATCTGCGTTAAAGGAAATGAACGGTATTGAAATCAGCCGTCCGACACCTACAAGTGTGCTCGGCATTATTAAAGGCGATCATCCGGGACGCAAAGTCGGTCTTCGCGGTGACATTGATGCGCTGCCTATCCAGGAAGACCGAGATGATCTTGATTTCGTTTCTGAAATAGACGGGGTAATGCATGCATGCGGACACGATTCACACGCTGCCATGCTGCTTGGTGCCGCAAAAGTTCTTGCAGACAACAAAGATAAAATTCACGGTGAAATTTATCTTATATTCCAGCATGCAGAAGAACTGCCTCCGGGCGGCGCGCAGGAAATGGTTGCAACCGGACTGTTCGATGACCTTGATGTTGTGTTTGCACAGCATATTATGACATCGAAACCGCTTGGTGAAATTCACATTAAATCCGGTCCTGTAACGGCAAACTCAGATCAGTTTGAAGTGACAATCAACGGCCAGGGCGGTCATGCATCACAGCCTGAAAACTCAGTAGATCCGCTCTTAATCGGTTCGAGAATTGTGACGCAGCTGCAGGATATTGTGTCGCGCCTTGCTGGTCCGATGGATAATCTTGTTATCTCAGTAACGAACTTTAATGCCGGTACAGGTGCTAAAAATGTTATTCCGCACACGGCGGAACTGAGTGCCAGCGTACGATCGGCAAGTACTGAAATCAGAGAACTTGCACGTGAAAAAATTGAATCAGTCATTAAAGCAAACTGTGAAATATACGGTGCGACGTACGATTTGAATTACGAATACGGCTATTCAGCAGTAATGAATGATGAAACTGAAACAGCACGTGTAAGAGAGTCATTAAATGAAGTATTCGGTGAAGACAGAGTGATTGAACAGGAAATGATGATGGGCGGCGAAGACTTCGGTGCCTTCACTGAGAACCTGCCTGGGGTATATATTCTTCTTGGAACTTATAATGAAGAAAAAGACTATGTGTACCCGCATCACCATCCGAAATTTGCGATTGATGAAGATGCATTTATCGACGGTGTCCGGGCACATGTGAACGTGGCGCTTGGATTAGGACAATAGAATAAAAGCTTTAAGCCGGCCCATGAACGGAGCCGGCTTTTTCATGATTTGACTAATACCCTGTGGGGGTATATAATTAAAGTAATGACAAACACAAAAGAGAGCGGGTGCAAATAATGGAAGAAGTAAAGCATATGTCGAGACCGCGTCCGGATGAAGAGAAACAGAAAGTTTTAAACCGGCTGAAGCGTGTTGAAGGACAAATCAGAGGAATTCAGAAGATGGTTGAAGAAGATCGCTATTGTGTCGATATTTTAGTTCAGCTGAGCGCAGTCCAGAGTGCTTTAAAGAATACAGGGCTCACAATTACTGAACGCCATATGAAACATTGTGTTACCGATGCAATCAATTCAGGTGCCGGTGAAGATTCAATTGAAGAGTTAATGGCCGTACTTAAACAGTTTTCCAAATAATAAAAAGGAGGAGTATTCATGGCAGAAAAAGAACATGTTAGTTTAAATATAAGCGGCATGACATGTGCGGCGTGTTCAAATAGAATAGAAAAAGTATTGAACAGAATGGACGGTGTCGAAGCAAACGTAAATTTAACGACTGAAAAAGCCAGTGTGGATTATCAGCAGGATAAAACATCGCTCGAAGATATTACGAACCGTATTGAAAGTATCGGCTATGGTGTTGTCTATGAGAAAAGTGATTTGGATATTACCGGCATGACGTGTGCGGCATGTTCAAACAGAATCGAAAAAGTGCTGAATAAAACCGACGGTGTAAAATCAGCAACGGTTAACTTAACGACAGAAAATGCGATGATCGAATATAACCCGGGAGTGATTGACGAGCGCGATATTATTGACCGCATCGGAAATCTCGGATACGGTGCACAGCCGAAACAATCATCTGAAGATAAGATTTCCCGCAAGGATTCAGAACTTAAAAAGATGAAGTGGAAAGTAATTATCGCATCATTATTATCACTGCCGCTATTGGTAACAATGCTCGACCACCTGTTTGGCATGAGTCTGCCGGCAATCTTTATGAATCCCTGGTTCCAGCTCGCATTCGCAACACCGGTACAGTTTATACTGGGCTGGCAATTCTACGTGGGCGCATATAAGAATTTAAAAAACTTTACAGCGAATATGGATGTCCTTGTTGTAATGGGGACGACCGCAGCGTTCGGTTTCAGTTTATACCAGACTTATTTATGGATGACCGGTGCTGTTGAACATCCGCATCTGTACTTTGAAGCCAGTGCGATAATTATTACGCTGATCTTATTCGGTAAATATTTGGAAACGAGAGCAAAATCAGAGACGACAGGGGCAATTTCAAAACTGCTCGACATGCAGGCAAAAGAAGCACGTGTTGTACGTGACGGAACAGAGTTTATGATACCGGTTGAAGATGTTCGAGTGAACGATGTCCTGATTGTTAAACCGGGCGAGAAATTCCCGCTCGACGGAGAGCTGGTGCACGGCCGTACATCAGTTGATGAATCGATGCTGACAGGTGAATCAATTCCGGTTGAAAAAGAAACCGGCGATTCGGTTATCGGTGCGACGATGAACCAGAACGGTACGGTAAATCTAAAAGTCACGAAAACAGGAAAGAATACGGCACTTGCAGGAATTATTAAAGTCGTTGAAGAGGCGCAGGGCAACAAAGCACCGATTCAGCGTATGGCTGATATTATTTCAGGCTACTTCGTGCCGATTGTTATCGTTATAGCGCTTGTGACGTTTACCGTGTGGTACTTCTTCGCTTCACCGGGCAATCTGGAGCCGGCGCTTGTGGCAGCAATTTCAGTATTAGTTATTGCGTGTCCATGTGCGCTCGGACTTGCAACACCGACATCAATTATGGTAGGTACAGGTAAAGGTGCTGAAAACGGTATTCTTTATAAAGGCGGAGAACACCTTGAGAAAACGCATCAGGTTGATGTTGTTGTACTTGATAAGACAGGTACAATTACAAACGGTACACCTGAAGTGACGGACTTCTCAGGTGACGACGCGGCACTTCAGCTTCTTGCGAGTGCTGAAAACGGATCTGAGCATCCGCTGGCATCGGCGATTACGTCTTATGCAAAAGAGAAAAATATTGAATTGTCGGATGCAGCAGAGTTTGCTGCGATACCGGGACATGGTATCCGTGCATTAATTGACGGCCGTGAAGTGCTTGTCGGTACACGTAAGCTGATGACAAAAGAAAATATAAATATCTCTTCAATTGAAGAAGATATGCAGCAATTTGAATACGACGGCAAGACTGCGATGATTGTTGCGGTTGACGGAGAACTGCGCGGTACTGTAGCAGTTCTTGATACAGTTAAATCAACTGCGAAACAGGCTGTCGAAGAAATGCAAAAAGAAGGCATCGAAGTAATCATGCTGACAGGTGATAACACGAGAACAGCAGAAGCAATTGGCCGTGAAGTCGGTATCGATGCAGTTATCGCTGAAGTTCTGCCAGAACAGAAAGCGGAAGAAATTCGCAAAATTCAAGGGTCAGGAAAAGTTGTCGCGATGGTCGGAGACGGTGTGAACGATGCGCCGGCACTGGCACTGGCAGATGTGGGTATCGCGATGGGTACAGGAACGGAAGTTGCGATTGAAGCGGCTGACCTGACAATTTTAGGTGAAGATTTAATGCTAATTCCCAGAGCAATTAACTTAAGTCATAAAACAATTAAAAATATTAAACAGAACCTGTTCTGGGCATTTGCCTATAACACGCTCGGTATTCCAATTGCCGCGCTTGGATTTTTAGCGCCGTGGGTAGCGGGTGCGGCAATGGCATTCAGTTCTGTGAGCGTTGTAGCAAACGCTTTACGTTTAAAACGTGTTAAAATATAGGTATATAAGAGTATGAAAAAATTTTAAAAGACAAGGGGACGGATATTATGGCAAAAACAGTAATTGATGTAGAAGGCATGACTTGCGGGCACTGCAAGTCATCAGTAGAAGGCGCTCTTCACAATCTTGATGGGGTCTCAACAGCGGAAGTCAACCTGGAAAAAAACAATGTCACTGTAGAATACAACGACACGATTATCGACCGCGGTAAGATGACGGCGGCGATTGAAGATCAGGGATACGACGTAAAACAGTAGTTCAACAATAATATTGAAGATAAGAATCACCAGCTTGAATCAGCGGGTGATTCTTTGTTTATGTAAATTTAAACTGTAAAATGATAGAATGTTTTATAAGATTATAAGTACATAAGGAGGATACCAGGTTTGATATTTGTAGTTATATTACTGCTTTTCGGTTCGTTCTTCTTCTCCGGAAGTGAAACGGCACTGACAGCGGTCAACAAAATTAAATTACAATCGAAGGCAGCAGGGGGTGATCAGAGAGCTGAAAAGCTTTATAATCTGGTCAGTAAACCGAGTCAGTTTATTACGACAATCCTGATTGGTAATAATATTGCGAACCTGGTTGCTCCTGTATTAGTTACATCAATGGCAATAGAGTATGGCTGGAGTGTTACAATCGCTTCCGTAGTACTGACGATAACCATTATAATTTTCTCGGAAATTATACCGAAATCAATCGCAGCGGCATTTCCGGAACGTATATCGTATCTGGTAAGACCGATTATTGCATTTCTGAATATCATCTTTTATCCGTTAACTGTCGTTCTTAATAAAATGACGGATGTTATTACCGGATACCTGTCAAAAGGCTCTCAGCCGAGCTGGACAGTTTCCCGCGAGGAAATTGTCAATCTAGTACAGATTGCAGATAGTGAAGGGGCTATCGAAGGTGTGGAATCACAGCGTCTTAAGGGAATTCTTGATTTCAGGGATTTAAACGTTAAAGATGTTATGACGACACCGCGTACAGAAATGGTTGCGGTGCATGTTGATGACAGCTTTGAAACTGTGAGAGACAGAATTATTGATGAAATGCATACGAGATATCCTGTCTACGATGAAGACCTCGATAACATTGTCGGTGTATTTCATTCGAAATATTTGCTGCAGTGGTCTCTAAACCCGACTGAGCCGCTGATGAATTACTGTGACAACAATCCGTTTACGGTAAGGGAATTCCAGAGTGTTGAAGATGTGCTTCGCCGAATGAGCAAGCAGCGCCGCCATCTGGCTATCGTACTTGATGAATACGGCGGTACGGAAGGTGTGCTGACGCATGAAGATATTATTGAAACGATGCTCGGATTTGAAATTGAAGATGAAACGGATCTGAAAAATGATTCAGTGGTCCGCGCATTCAGTGAAGATAAAATTCTCTGTGATGGTAAAATTACGCTGCATCGCCTGAATCAGCTGTTTAATACAGAAATACCCCAGGATGAAGATACATTGTCAGGGTTCCTGCTGTCTGTGTTCGAGGAAGTCCCGTCGGAGAATGATATTGCACATCTCAACAATCTTGAATTTAAAGTAATAGAGATGGAAGATAACATGATCCGTCTCGTGAAGATTACAAAATTAGATGCTGAGCTGATGCAGGGAGAATGAGGCGTGGTTAATGAAAATATTTAATAAGTTAAAAGTGAGCCAGGTTATTCTGGGTTTCATAATCGCTTCGGCCCGTTTTTTATGGACAGAAGATAAGCATATAGTGACGACGAATTATACGTACAGTTCAAAGAGAGTACCGAAAAGTTTTGACGGCTATAAAATCGTTCAGGTATCGGATTTCCACAATGCTTATTTTGGAAGGCGCTCGAAACACCTTTTGAAAGCTGTTGAGGCGGCCCGGCCTGATGCGATTGTCATTACGGGCGATATCGTTGACCGCCGGACACCGTATTTAAAACGTGCAGCGGTTTTAATCGAAAAAATTACTAAAATACAAAAGACATTTTACGTGACCGGGAATCATGAGGCGCATTATAAGCATTTTAATAAGCTTTATGATGTTATCGGCAGGTCAGATGTCAGGAATATTACGAAACACAGTGCGGAACTTGAAAAAAATGGTGAAAAGATTAATTTGGCAGGGATTAACGATGTCTGGTTTTTCGGAGATGAAGTAAATCCTAAAACGTACCGGAATTTTAAGCAGGAGCTTGCCGATAAAGTAAACACTCTGCCGCATGATTTTACAGTGCTGCTGGCGCACCGTCCGGAGCTTCTGCCGGTATACAGTGAAAATAATATTGATATTGTGTTTTCGGGACATGCACATGGCGGACAGATTCGCCTGCCTGTCGTCAAAGGTCTGTATGCGCCGCATCAGGGTGTGAATCCGAAATATACAGAAGGAACACACGAACAAAATGGCACAACGATGGTCGTGAGCCGGGGACTCGGCAACAGCCGCTTCCCGTTCAGGGTGTTTAATCATCCTGAAGTTGTGGTCGTTGAATTGAGGTCGGAAGCATGAATGAACTGATATCTTACATCCTGGTCGTGACAGTGCTGACAATTATGCCGGGTGCTGATTCGATGATCGTAATGAAAAATACACTCGTCTACCAGAAGTCGGCGGGGCGCATGACGGTGCTCGGCATATTGGCCGGACACTTCTTGTGGATTGTCATCTCAGTACTCGGGCTTGCGGTGATTATTACGAACTCGCCGATGTTATTTAATATTATTAAATATATGGGTGCCGCGTATTTAATTTATATCGGTGTGAAGAGCTTTATGGCGAAAACGTTTGTGTCGGCATCATCGCTGGATCACGCTGAAGGTGAAAAGATGAAATCAAACGGTTTGCGCACGTCTTATATGAATGGCTTTATAAGCAATATACTGAATCCTAAAGTTCTTATATTTTATATTACAATTCTGCCGCAATTTGTTATGCAGCAGTCGGATGTATCCGGCGTCGTTCAGCTGATAATACTTGCGGCGATTATGCTTGTTATTTCTATGAGCTGGTTCCTGCTCGTCGTTGAGACAGTGAACTATATGAAACGCTGGCTGCATAAACCGGGCTTCCAGAGCCTGCTCGGAAAAGGTGCCGGTATTATTATTATTCTGTTTGGAATACGGACGGCGCTGTCGTAAATGTTTTGGGGAGAAGCGCTTACTCCGCAATGAGCGGGTGTCATTCCCGAGCAAGAGTGTTTGCTCCGCAATGAGGGGGTGTCATTCCCGAGTAAGAGTGTTTGCTCCGCAATGAGCGGGTGTCATTCCCGAGTAAGAGTGTTTGCTCCGCAATGAGGGGTTGTTATTCCCGAGTAAGAGTGTTTGCTCCGCAATGAGCGGGTGTCATTCCCGAGTAAGAGTGTTTGCTCCGCAATGAGGGGTTGTTATTCCCGGGGAAAACAAATATTCCAAAGAAAAAAACCACTTTCCAGGTAAGTTTCCTGAAAAGTGGTTATTTTTTTAGTTATACATAATCATATCGAGTTCGTCTTCTTCAGTAAGTGTTTCAGTTTTAACTAAATACTGCTCCATTTTACCGAAATCAACTTCTGCACCGATTCCCGGTTTGTCACTGACTTTCACGACGCCGTTTTCTGCAACGACTTCCGGTGTAATGATGTCCTCGAACCAGTATCTTGATGAAGATGCTGTGTCTCCTGGAAGTACGAAGTTGCTGAGCGTTGTAATGGCGACGTTGTGGAGACGCCCGACACCGGCTTCAAGCATGCCGCCGCACCATAATGGAATATTGTGTTTTTTAGCAAGGTCATGGATTTTTATCGACTGGGTAATTCCGCCGACACGTCCGACTTTAACGTTGATAATTTCACAGCTGCCGAGTTCGATTGCAGCTGCAGCTGATTCGTATGAATCGATACTTTCATCGAGACAGACAGGTGTTTTAATTTGTTTCTGCAGTTTCGCGTGATCGATAACGTCGCCTGCCATTAACGGCTGTTCAATCATCATCAGATTGAATTCATCGAGTGCTTTCAGCGTATCGATATCATCGAGAGTGTAAGCTGAGTTCGCATCAGCCATTAAAGGAATATCCGGATAAACTTCGCGGATACTGCGAATCATTTCAATGTCACGGCCAGGTTTGATTTTAACTTTAATGCGTTTGTATCCTTCTTCAACTTTTTCACCGATGCGTTCAAGCAGCAATTCGTCGGTATCTTCAAGGCCAAGTGATACGCCGACATCGACTTCTTTTTTAGTACCGCCCATTGCTTCAGCTAAAGTGATGCCTTTTTTCTTCGCATATAAATCCCAGACAGCACCTTCAATAGAAGCTTTCGCCATATTGTTGCGTTTGAACGGTTTGTAGATTTCCCAAACTTCGTCAGGATGTGAAATCTCTTTGTTAATTACGAGCGGGCCGAAATATTTCTTCAGTGCGATAAGTGTCGCATCCATGAATTCTTCAGAGTAGAGCGGATCTTCACCGGATACACACTCGCCAAAACCGCTGACGCCGTCTTCATCTATTGCTTCGACGATAGTGATAAAACGTTTCTGCTGCGTACCGAACGACGTAGTGAACGGGTTTTTCATAGTCATTAACAGCTGATGCAGTTTAATTTCTTTTATTTTCATGTTAGAACCTCCGTAAGATTTTTTATTTCTGATACACATATAAATATATTATACATCTAGCCACCTCATATACGAACTAATTTAAATTTTCTTACAAATTAATATATGATATATTACAATGTAATAAAGTTTATCCGGATGAAAGAGGGATTTCATGATTACTGAAAAGATAACAGAAATATTCAATCACGTTCATACCAATGCAGAATTGAGCAACGAGGAATACAAAACGACAGATTACATATATGACTTATTAAAAGATGAAGGATTCGAACCTGTTAAATTTAAAAATATTACAGGTCTGTACTGCGATGTCGGTAACTGGAGCGGGGATTATCCGTTAATCGGAATCCGTGCTGATATTGACGCACTTTATCAGGAAGTGAACGGCACACTGCAGGCGAATCATTCATGCGGTCATGACTCGCATATTGCGATGGTTATGGGTGCAATGATGAAGATAAAAAATCACGAAGCGTTAAGCACCCGCGGTGTGCGTTTTGTGTTTCAGCCTGCGGAGGAAGTTGGCACCGGTGCGCTTGATGTACTGAAAGAGGGTGTTATTGAACCGCTGGATTATATGTTCGGTATTCATCTGCGTCCCATCGAAGAAGCGGCAGACGGGTATTTATCGCCGAGTATTGAACACGGTTCTGCCGGGTCATTTGAATTTAAAATTGTCGGAAACGATGCACATGGCGCACGTCCTCATTTAAATCACAACGCGATTGAAGTCGGTACAGATATCGTGAATATGCTGTCGAAAATCCACATCAATCCAATGGTGCCGTCGAGTGCGAAAATGACAAAATTTATGGCGGGTTCGAAATCACTGAACATTATTCCTGGCTCTGCAGAGTGTGGAATTGATGTGCGTGCACAAACGAATGAAGCAATGGATGCCTTGAAATCGCGCGTCCACAATATTTTAAAATATATCGAAGAGTTTTATGATGTGAAAATTGAAGATCTTGAAGTGTCGAGCATGGTCGCAAGTGAAAGTAATGATGAAGCAATTGAAGTATTTCGTACTGCAATCATCGATACTGTAGGCGAAGAGTACCTACTGGATCCGCTCGTGACGAGCGGGGGAGACGATTTCCATAATTACACAGTCCAGTATCCTGAACTGAAAGGTGCGATGCTCGGCCTCGGATGTGATTTAACACCGGGACTGCATCATCCGGATATGACGTTTAACCGCGACCGTATGGAAACAGGTGCAGATGTTCTGTACCAGGCAATTTTAAACGTCCCTTCCGAATAAAATTATGTTTAAATTCTTCAGTGCGTGGAATTATATATAGTATGCAATTCTGAAGGAGGATAATTATGACATCACCTAAAGATCCAAGAAACGAATTTTATACTGGAGATTATGATAAGCAGAAACAGGAGTATCCCGGTGTTCAAAAAGAGATGAAGCAAATTCCCGACTGCGGAGAAGAAACATATAAAGGCACTGGACGTTTATCTGGCAGAAAAGCTTTAGTTACAGGCGGTGACTCAGGTATCGGCCGCGGAGCGGCGATTGCATATGCTAAAGAAGGCGCAGATGTTGCAATTAACTATATGGAAGACGAACAGGCGGATGCTGAAGAAGTGAAAAAAGTTATCGAAGATGCAGGACAGAAAGCTTATCTGTTACCGGGCGACCTGCGCGATGAAAAATTCGCAAGACAGCTGATTCACGATGCCCATGAAGCACTCGGCGGTCTTGATACGCTCGTGCTGAACGCGTCAATGCAGCAGGCAGTTGAGAAATTCGCAGACTATACTGCAGAACACCTGGAAACGACTTATAAAATTAACGTCGTAGCACCCGTGCTGCAAATGCAGGAAGCTGAAAAATTAATGCCTGAAGGTTCAAGCATTATTATTACTACTTCAATCCAGTCATTCTCACCATCAGCTCACATTGCTGACTATGCGATGACTAAAGCAGCACAGACAAACTTAATTAAATCACAGGCGCAGCATTTTATGGATAAAGGTATCCGGTTAAACGGTGTTGCACCGGGTCCAATCTGGACACCGATTCAAATCTCAGGCGGCCAGCTGCAGGAATTCCTGCCTGATTTCGGTAAAGACTCATTCGTTGGACGCAGCGGGCAGCCGGTGGAACTTGCCGGCACTTATGTTCACTTGGCAAGCGATGAATCAAGCTATACGACAGGACAGGTATATGGTGTAACAGGCGGCGCACCAATTAACTAATAATATTTAATTTTGGAATAGGAAAAGTCGAAATCCAGATTACGGGTTTCGACTTTTTATTTGTACAGGAGGAGCTCAGTGTCACAGTAAACGTTTTAGTCTGACAAAGAAGGGCGTTCAGTGTCACAGTAAACGTTTTAGTCTGACAAAGAAGGGCGTTCAGTGTCACAGTAAACGGTCTACTCTGACAAAGAAGGGCGTTCAGTGTCACAGTAAGCGTTCTAGTCAACCAATGAGAGCAGCAACCCTCCCGTATAACACAAAAACCCGAATCCTCATAAGGTCCGGGTTCAAATCAAATCAATATAATTTAAATGTCTCTATTTAAATTCGGGTCGTTTGGATGTGAGGGTCGTGAGCTGTCGTTGTGTTTCTGATCAGCTCCGGCTGCGCCTGTTAAATCGTCCTGTCCAAAATTATTTGTGCCGTCAAATTCATCTTTTAATTTGCGGCTGTAGAGGAAGAGGATCACAATTGCTACGATACCTGCAGTCACAACGTTTAACAGTGCAAGCAGTACACCGATAACCGGCTGTTTAACATATGCGGTGAAGAGTCCGATAAATGCAACGGATTCAATCAGGAGATACGTAATAACCAGGTCACCGATTGACAGTCCCATCAGGTAAAGTACCAGTCCTGCAATCGCAAATGCGAGACCGATATGTTTAGGATCGAATGATTCTTTCTTTAAAATATTTCCGTCGTAAGCTTGTCCGCCAATATAAAATGTACCAAACGGAATGAAGGCAAGCCATGGCAGGTGATACGATTTAATGTCAGCTACTCTGAACAGGAAGTATCCCTGCAGAAGCCATTTCAGCAGCCCGGCTATAAATACCACGAACAGGATAAAAAGTCCGAGTGCAGCGGCGCCAAAGAAAAATGCTATAAATTCCCAGCCCATATTTTCACATCCTTTATAAGTTCTTCCCATTATATCATTTTTCTGTATTCGAAAAAATAAATAGGGACTGGAAAGTCCAGCCCCTGAAAACATTTACCTGTGAGAGTTATATATTCTCCGGTTTACACGTTCAGCATGTCGATAGGCGTTTATAACACCGTAAAGCCACACGATCGGGAATGTAAAGAACCCGATTAAAACATACATCAGCAAACCGTTAATCGCCTGTATGATGATGAGCAGGATACCTTTAAATATCTGCCCGTTATATATTTGTCCGAGACCGGTAATGAAAAAGCTGAGTACAGCAGCTATTCCCGAATTTTTTGTTCCTGGCATATGGTCAGCCTCTCTTTCTGTTTAAATTTAGATATTTATTTATACCCTTTTTTATATCTTTTGAAACTAAGTTATCTGTCGTCAAAACGGTCTTCACGCGCCTTGCCGCCAGGCATTCTGAGCGGCCACCAGTTGCCCCGTTTCAGCGTGACAATCATTGCCGGCACTAAGAGCGGCAGTACGATAAATGCATAGAACAGCAGCGCAAATATAATAACGCTTGTTACCTGTACGAGAATTGCAATTCCTGATGGGTATAATGCTGCGAATGTACCTGTCAGAATAATTACTGCAGTAATAACAACAGTACCCATGCGGCGGATTGATGTTTCAATCGCATCGCGGATCGTACGGTATTTCACTTCTTCTCTGAAGCGGTCGATAATGAATATCGAGTAGTCAATACCCAGTGCAACAAAGATAATTAAACTGAAGAATGGTACAGCCCAGTTCAATTGGTCGATACCGAACATCGACAGAATCCACTGTGAAATTGTCATCGATGCAAAGTACGTAATGAAAATTGAACCGATCATCATAACCGGAAGGATCAGTGATCTGAACAATACAGTCAGAATTACAAACAGTGTCACGATAAACAGTATGACAACGTTTGTATAGTCATCGCTTGTTAATGTGTCGAGGTCTCTGTTCATGCTCGTCACACCTGAGAAGTAAGCTTCCGTATCAGGACGGTCGAGTCTGCTCAGTTCACCGTTAACAGCTTCCTCAACATCATCGAGCACACCAAGCGCTTCATTACTATATGGGTCTACTGAAAGTACAACGTTCATCTTCACAGCTTCGCCTTTTGCAAATGAGTACTGATTGATTGCTGCTTCAAAGTCTTCATTTTCAAGTATTTCCGAAGGAACGTTAATTCCTGTCGCATCAACAGCTTCATTTTCTTCAAATGAAGTCATTAAATCACTGATGCCTGTCAGTCCTTCATTAATATCTTCAATGCCTGATGACATTTCTCCAAGTCCTGCTGCGAGTTCTTCCATTTGTGCAGCTGCTTCAGCTGACATTGTTGTCATTTCAGTGTTTGCCTGAGACACACCCTGGCTCAGCTGCTGGGCGCCCTGCGATAATTGCTGGAGCTGTGTAGCTGCACCTTCGGCATCTCCTGTCGCTGCAAGGTACTGATTCACACCGTCAATACCTGCGGAAATTTCATTCACACCTGTTTCCAGTTCTGATAAATCACCTGATGCTGTGTCTGAATTTGCAAGCTGTTCATTAATATCTGACAGTGCTGTCGACATTTCTGTCAGGCCGTCCTGGATTTCAGTCATTCCTGAATTTGCTTCACCAAGCTGGTATGAGACAGTCAGTTCATCCATCTTATCTCCAACTGGACGGGTCAGCGTCTGTACTTCAGTTACACCGTCAAGCTGTGATACTGCTTCAGCTACTGACTCAAGACGGGATAATCCATCTTCTGTAACAAGGTCTTCACCGTTTGTGAAAATAACTTCAACCGGGAACGTAGATCCCGCATCAAAGCTGTCGCTGATTACATTTACTGCATGAACTGCAGAGTATGAATCGTCGAGCTCGGCTAATGAATCATAGTGTACTTCATCGTCGTAAAAGTAAATTAATGCGATTAATACTGCAACTACCGAGAAAATAACACGTGTCGGATATTTAAGTGACAGCATACCGAGCGGTGTCCAGATTTTGCTTTCGCCTGAACCCGATGTCTGTTTGCTTGGCCAGAAAATATATTTTCCGAGCAGTGCCATCATTGTCGGCAGCACTGTAAACAGGGACAGAAGCAATGCAAGAATACCAATTGCCACACCGACTGCCGAACGGTAAATTTCGAAGTTTGCAAAATAGAGTACTCCGAATAAAATTGCGCCTGAAATACCGCTGATAAATACCGTCTTGCCGGCTGTCTGGAAAGTATTAATTACAGCCTGGTGTTTATCGTGGTGCTCAAGTTCTTCTTTAAATCTGTTTAATAAGAGAATAACGTAGTCGGTTCCGATACCGAACAGTATTACGATAAGGAAACTCTGCGTCTGCGGCGACACCGGGAAGCCGAACCATTCCACAGCCCA
The DNA here is from genome assembly GCF_014207425.1 of Jeotgalicoccus coquinae. Taxonomy (GTDB): domain Bacteria; phylum Bacillota; class Bacilli; order Staphylococcales; family Salinicoccaceae; genus Jeotgalicoccus; species Jeotgalicoccus coquinae. The sequence goes on from NZ_JACHFF010000003.1 coordinate 202,360, forward strand.
GCCGACAAATGACTGGCCGAGCAGGTAGGCGATACCAACTGCTGCGAGCGGTACGAATGGTGTCACGACTGAACGGAACATTACGAGCAGTACGATAACGATAATTGCAATCGTAAATATTTCTGTCGTGCGGACACCGTTCATCGCATCTTCTTCAAGCGTGCGCTGAATCATTTCATTCGATGTCGATGAAATTTCTGCATCTGTATTATTCAAACTTTCAATCTCATCTGCGTTACTTAAAATTTCAGGTGCCTCGCCAATGTATTCAAGGGGAATCATAATAACGCCCGAATCTTCATTAATGAAGTTTTCCTGCATATCGTCATTGAATGTAAAAGGGTTAATCACGTTGTCCGTGTAGTCTAATCCGTCAAGCTCTTCTATATAAGCTTCAATATCTTCCTGATGATCCACCGGGTTGTCTTCAAACTCCAGCACAACCGACATCATTTCAATATCCTGATCATGCTCCTCCAGGAACTTACGGGCCTGTTCGCTCGGCATGTTGTCAGGAAGCTGGACATCGCCTTTCTCTGCAGCGAGCTGCGTCAGGTTGGGTGAAATAATAAATGACACAACTGCTGCGATAATCATCAGTGCAGTGATCGGCCATTTAAACTTAAGCACGTGTTTCATTAGGTAATCCTCCATCTATATTTATAGTTTTAATAATTGTTCGCGTCGCTTCTAAGAGCGCCTTTGAATCTTCTGCTGACAGCTCCCGAACATGCGTGCCGATGACGTTATGAATATTGCTGATAAAATCATCGACCAGTTCTGCAGCGGCAGGGGTCAGTGAAATGAGCTTCGAGCGTTTATCGTTTGTCAGCTTATTTATTCTTGAAGTAACCAGCTTTTTTAAACCGAGCTTCCTGAGTGCGTGTGCAATGGAACTTTTATGTACGTTCAGTTCAGCGGCCAGCTCAGTTGGTGTCGCTTCTTTATAAATATGGAGATATTCAATAATTGCCATCTGTTCTTTGGAAATATGCATTTTCCTGACCGACTCTGTAACTTCCGAAAAGACATGGGCATATCCGTAGGCGAAAATATGTGCGAGATTGTGAATCGATTCATCTTTAGCCGGCACCTTTACTTCATTCCTTCCGTTAATAATTTTTTTATGAGCAAAAGTAGTTTAACATGCTCAACTAAGTTACGCAAAGTATAGATTTAGTGTATTTTTTTCTTAAAGATGTATGTGTATAATGAAAAGCGGGTACAGATAAAAAAAGGAGTGTGTCTTAAATATGTTTCAATATGTGTCACTGTACAGGCAAAATGCTGCAGGACAGCATGGAAAAGTAATAGGCTTTACAATTCTGCAATTCATATTATGTGTATTTCTGCCGATGGCGGTTATATTCGGAGCAATGATGCTTCCACTGCTGTTGACGCTCGGAGATGCCAGCGGTGAAACGGTCGGCGTAACGATGGGGATAACGGCTTTCATTCTCATAATTGTCTTTTTCCTTGTTATGATTTTTATTATTTATCCTATAATGGTTGGTATGCTGCGCTATTTTGCAAGTGCGTACAAGGGTGTCGATTTTACATTTGGAGATGCTTACAAAGTATTTAAAAATGGAAATTATTCAAAACTGATTAAAATCGCACTGCTTATTTTTGTCATTAATATGGCACTGTCCATGGTTATCGGATTTATGGTTAACCTGCTGATGACAGTTGTACTGATTCCGCTTATGCCGCTCGGTCTGCTTTTGGAAGACCCGAATGCAGCGATGACAGGTACATCCATTGCACTGATCGCAACAGCCGTTGTACTGTTCTTTGTCGTAGTAATCGTGTCGTACATTCCTTATATTATTCTATACATTTATTCAGCAGTCGTATTTATGGTTTATATTGATCAGCCGAAAATTCCGACTGTCGACAAGCTGAAAATTGGATGGGATGTATTATTCAAATCAGATGCGAGTATGGTTAAACTGTTCTTCAGCAATCTGATTCTGTATATCCTGCTCACAGTAGTTATGTTTGGAATTATGATTGTTGCTGTAATACTAAGTATGTTCCTTGGAGATATCCAGGCATTGATACCGGTTATCTTTATTGTGGCAATGATAATTTCAGTTATAGCCAGTATCTGGATAACGTATCTGATTATCGGTTCAATTGTGGCATATTATTTCGTCGGCCGGGATTCGCTCGACAATAAAAATGAAATGATTCACGAGAACACTGAACCTGCTTATAACAATGAAAATCCTGATCTGCAGTAAAATCTAAAGGAACCGCCGGACAAAGCGCCCGGCGGTTTTTATAATGGTTTAAATATTTGCATAATTCAATTTCAGCGTTAAAATTAATTTATACATAAACAGAATTGCAGGTGAGTGAATGTCCGAAAAAAGTAAAGGTATACTGTTCGTTGCAGGTGCATACATAATATGGGGAATTCTTCCGATATACTGGCGTCAGATTGAAACAGTGTCGCCGTTTGAAATTATTGCACACCGTATATTCTGGTCTTTTGTTTTTATGGTGCTGTACATAATGTTCACGGGCAGATGGCAGTATTTAAAAACGAATTTAACATTTATTTTCAGCAACAGGAAGAAAGCACTGAGTCTGATTGCCGCTTCGATTATTATTTCGGTGAACTGGCTGACATATATACTCGCTGTTAATGAAGGACACATACTGGAAGCAGGGCTTGGATATTATATCAATCCGTTTGTCAGTATTCTGCTCGCATTTTTCATTCTGAAAGAACGCTTTTCAAAAGGTGAATGGCTGGCGATTTTTATCGTTTCGCTCGGCGTCATTTATATGGCGCTCGGTGTCGGTCATATTCCATGGCTCGCATTGACGCTTGCTGTAACTTTCGGCGTATACGGACTGATTAAGAAAACGATAAATATCGATGCCACATACGCCCTGGCAGTAGAAACTGCTGTACTGGCCCCGCCGGCGCTTCTGTATATACTATACTTGAATGTTTCCGGAGTGAATACGCTCGACTTCGGCCTGAACAGGGACACGGTATTTACGATGGGCACAGGTGTTGTTACGGCAATACCGCTGCTGCTTTTTGCACTTGGTGCGATTCGGATCCCATTGTCGCTGACGGGACTTCTGCAGTACATCGGTCCGACACTGATGCTGATTATCGGGATATTCCTTTACGGAGAAGCATTTACGGATACACATAAAATCGCATATTCATTTATCTGGTCAGGACTGATTATTTACACGCTGCTGCGTTTCAAATCATCGAGGCCCCGCCGCCGTCCAAAGGGCAGTATTAAGCTGACCGGTGATTAGCTTATCGTTAGATATAAAGATAACTCCATGTTACTATTTAGAAAGATTTTAGTGTAAGGGGAATGAGTCATGCGATATTTAAAAAACTTTGGCTTATTATTGGCAGTGACGGGTGTTTTGGCAGCGTGTCAGGATGCGAAACTTGAGAACGGCGAGGAAGCGGTCTCTGAAGAAACAAACGTCACAGCAACCGATGAAGAATCTGCAGAAAATACAAACAGAGCATCTACAGAAGAAGAGACTTCGGCGGCCGAGCCGGCTGATATAGAGAACATAGATGAACAGGAAATTGAAGATGATAAACTCGCAGCAATCGTAGAAAAAGCAGAAGAGATTGAGAGTTACAGAGCAGAATTGAATATCTCGGCAGCACTGGATAACACGGATCCGCGTGATTTGAACGCAGAAGTGTTTTTCATCAACAGCGCACCGCCGCAGCTTTTATTACGTGAGTTCGGTGAAGACCGTACAATTTCAAAAGCCGGTAAGATTTACTATAATAACAATTCAGAATGGATTGATGTGAGTGAATCAGTAGATGTGAACGTACTTTACAGCGTGACGTATGATAATGCGGCTGCATCATTTGCAGAAATTGCACCGTATATGGAACGTGAAGAGAAGGATGATAAAGCTGTTTACACATATGAAGGCAGCCGTACTGATATTTATCAGACAATCGAATCATTGGTCCAGGTCAACTTTGGAAAAATGGAGATTGAAAGTGTTGATTCAACAGTAGAGGTCACAGTGGATAAAGAAAACAAACTGATCGAAGAAATAAAATTTGAGGCATATGGTACAGATACACAGGGTACATTTGAACTCAATGGCAATGCAGCATTTGATACGTTCAATGAAGTGGAAGAAATAGAGATTCCTGAAGTGGAATAATAAAAAAATAACCCGTACGCCAGACTCCCGGGAGTCTGACGTACGGGTTTTTTATTTATCTGTATTTAACTTGTGATTGAGTTAAGCAGTTTTAGTTAATTAAGCGGATGAAGTCTCATTTCAATAAAGTCTCTGTTTTCTTCCAGGAATGGTGGCAGTGACAGGTTTTCACCCAATGTTTCAAGCGGTTCATCGATAGTGAATCCGGGTGTGTCTGTTGAGATTTCCACCGTTATATTACCGACTGCACTGATGTACAGTGCTTTAAAGTAATGGCGGTCGACGATGCCTGAACTTCGCCATTTGTCAGCAAACACGCGATCCTGAATTTCTTTCAGTGCCGCTTCATCTTTTACGCGGAGTGCAAAATGATGCACACTGCCGTAGCCCTGCTTCTCGACGTTTGTCGAACGTGATTCCATAACGAAAACCGAGTCCTGACCGAAGCGGACGCGTGCTTCTGTATCGCTGTCGATGTCACCGTCGTATTCTCCGCCGAGCATTTGTAAAAACTGAACCATCGGTTTTAAATACTGCACTGTCAGTTCAACACCGAATATTGCTGTGACCGCATATTCAGCGGGAATTGTTCCGCCGCCTGCGTATGGCTCAGACTCATTGTATTCAGGGTCTGCAACGAGCGCAAAACGCTGACCTTCTTCATCCGAGAAATTCATCAGCGTTTCCCCGAAGTAATCGATAATTCCTTCGTGATACACACCGTGTTCGTCCATACGCGTTCTAAAATATTCAATAGCCTCTTTGGAAGGTACTCTTAAAATTGTACGGGAAATGGAATTTGTTCCCGGTGTATATTTCGGTGCGAGACCGATTTCAAAAAATGTGACGTCCGTTCCTGGTGTTCCTTTATAATCACTGTAAAATAGATGGTACATATCAGGACTGTCCTGATTGACTGTTTTCTTAACGAGTCTGTGACCGAGAAACTCTGTAAAGAAGTCATGATTGCCGATAATATCTTTTGTAATTGCCGATACGTGATGAATGCCGAATACGCTCACAGTGCATCCTCCTTTAATCTCTTTGATGTTATTATATAATATAAGTATATGTAACTCTATTAGGAGGACTTGCCATGAAACACTTGTACATTAAATCGAGAACAGAAGAAGCGAAAGAAACGCTCATATTATTTCACGGGACCGGCGGACGCGAGACGGATCTGCTGGATGTTGCGACGACCGTAAACAGCGAAGCGAATATTTTAAGTTTACGCGGTGATATCGACGAGAACGGGCAGACCAGGTTTTTTAAACGCCTGACTCCGAAACAGTATGATGAGGAAAGCTTAAAAGAGGAAGGCGGTAAAATTTACGCTGAACTTAAAAAGCTGAGTGAAGAATATAATTTCGAACTCAGGAAGGCCGTTTTAATTGGATACTCCAACGGTGCAAATATCGGAGCGTATCTGCTCTTAAATTACGATTTGAATGTAAGAGGTGCAATGCTTATGCACAGCGCATACCGCAGTGAAACAATCGGCAGGGGCATGCTGTTTGATACAGATGTACTGCTTACAGCCGGTGCGCAGGATATGGTGGCTACAGCAGGCGAGGCTTACACACTGAAGAGCAAGCTTGAAAATAAAGGTGCCGAAGTCAGTGTTAAATTAACGGACGGCGGACATGAAATATCCCCTATGGAATTAATGGAAGGGCACGTCTGGTACATGCCAATCAAGAAATCCATAAGGGATGAGGATAAATTATTATAGGTAATGTTTTCTTAAATACTGTTCGAGACCGTCTTCATCGCAGCTGAATTCGGTCACATCATCAGCGATGGCCTTAACGTCTTCTTTGCCGTTTGCCATCGCTGTTGATTTACCGGCAATTTTAAACATTGGAATGTCGTTCATTGAATCACCAAAAGCATGAACTTCATCGATTGAGATATCCATCTTCTCAAGCAGTGTTAACAGACCTGTGCCTTTATCAGTACCGTAAACCATAATCTCAGAGTTGTGATCTGATGTGCGGTATATCTGAAAGCCTTCATCAGTCGTAAATCTTTCATGCAGCAGTTCAGCCCAGCTTTCGAGCTTATCTTTACTGTTTGAGAAAAAGTAGAATTTTATAATATCAGAACGATCAATGTCTTCCGGATCAATCCACTGTTCGGTACTGTTAAGTGTCCTTGCAGTGCCGATATTTTCATATTCAAGCACAGTCGCATCCGGCGTCTGTGTCAGATCTTTTTCAATGTAGCTGCGGTCTTCATTAAATGTATACGGGCCGCCGTGCTCGCTCGTCGTCATTTCATAGTACATCTCATGTTCACGGACCTGCGACAGAACGAATTCAACCTGTTTTTTCGTAAATGCTGTACGTGACAGCAGTGTATCACCGTGGTGCACAGTCATGCCGCTTGCACCGACATAGCCGTCAACAGGCACATCGCGGGGTACTTTCGTATGAATCATCGGCAGTGAACGTCCGGTAGCGATAATGATTTTAATGCCTTTATCGTGAACCGCCTGCAGCGTTTCTTTAAGCGAATCGGGGAATTCACCTGCATTATTTAAAACTGTCCCATCCAAATCGAGAGCAATTGCCTTCATAATTTATAAGCGCTCCTATCTTCAGTTTATATTTTAGTGTTGTGCTTCCGCTTAAATTTTAGCATATTACGGCATATATGATAAAATTACATTACCAACAGTTCAGTAAAGGAGTCGTTATATATGACAAACACTGCAGCTTATTTAAAAAAGTATGACCTGGAAGATCTTTATCAGCTTGCGGTTAATACCGGGGTCACTGACGAAAAAGCGCTTGAGAGAGACGAGCTCATAGAAAGAATCTCGGATAACCTGCTGAAAGAGGAAGTTCTCGAATACGCATATCTTTACAGCGATGACGCGGCGCTCGACAGCTGGCAGCAGGGAGCAAAAGACAGGGAATTCGGTGAGAATCTCAGCCTGACAGACGTTTACGGTTTATATATAATGGGACTCGCTTATGAATCTCTGAACGAAGAAGACAATTTTTTTATACTGGAAGAAGTGCTCGGGAAGTTTGAGACGGTCGATACTGAAGAAAACCGCGAAGCACGTACAGCAGTTCAGCGTCAGCTGAATTTAATACGTTCTGCACTGCATCTTTACGGTGTCGTTGAGTTTAAGCAGATTGTTCATTTATTTAAAAAATATTACGGTATGGACGTCACGATTGAAGAAGTGGTGGATCTGGTCAACCGTTCGCCTTATGTCATTACAGTCAACGAGAAGAACCAGGAGTTTATTATTGATGATATGACGGATGAGCAGTATGAAATCATCCGCAGCGCCCAGCAGAAATATAAATATTATGAACCGGAATTCGGCAAGTTTATTAAATTCAGCAATCCGGGATATATCGATGAATCGACAGCTCATGAATCATTGAAAAAATGGGTGTCCGGGCATCTGAATACGGATGTGGCATCGGATTATGAACTGTATCTCCACGTGCTCCGCATGGTAATCAGCGGACGAAAACGAGAAGATATTTCCGGGGAAATAAAAAATCTCGGCCATGCATTTGAATCGAAAGCAGAAGAAGATGAATTTTTCGAACTGATTCGGGATGTCGTCAGACAGACTAGGCATTTCCAGTACCGTGGCAAGAGCGAAGCGGATCTTGGACAGAAAACGATAGTTAAAGAAGTTAAAGTCGGACGCAACGATCCATGTCCGTGCGGCAGCGGTAAAAAATATAAAAAATGCTGCGGTAAAGCAGTATAAAAAAAAGTGGCTGGTATAACTACCATCCACTTTTTACATAGTGAAAGGTGAAGGTCATGCATTTAAAAATATTTATGGTGTTTTTCAGAGTCGGCATACTCGGCTTTGGCGGCGGGCCGTCATCGATACCGCTCGTGAAAATAGAAGTCGTGGACAAATACCGCTGGATGACCAACGAGGACTTCCAGGATACGCTCGCAATTGCGAATGTGCTGCCCGGACCGATTATAACGAAGCTCGCGGGTCATATCGGTTACCAGCTGAAAGGCTGGACAGGTATTGTGACGGCACTCATTGCAATCATTCTTCCGACAGCAGTATTAATGACAGTGCTGCTGACACTGTTCTCAGAATTTAAAGATCTTGCATGGGTACAGGGAATGAGTGCAGGTGTCGTACCGGTCGTACTCGTTATGCTTGCGGTACTCACTGTGGAATTTATGCAGACAGCAAAAGCGGCAGCGACATGGAAATTTTTAATTCCGTTTACGCTCGGCATGCTCGTAATTCTTGAAGTACTGAACATTCATCCGGCGATAGTAATCGGTATTATTATAGTATTCAGCCTGCTTCAGAAGAGCGGCAGAAAAGCAGGTGACGCATGATTTATCTGGAAATATTTATGGCCTTTTTAATACCGGGTATACTCGGGTACGGCGGGGGACCGTCATCGATACCGCTCGTTGAACGTGAGGTTGTCGGTACATATGAGTGGATGACTACAGCGGAATTTGCAGAGGTGCTCGCACTTGGAAACGCACTGCCGGGACCGATACTGACTAAGATGGGTGCATATATCGGCTATGAAGCGGGCGGTATCCCCGGAAGTATTATAGCGATATCAGCAAGTGTGCTGCCGTCACTTCTTTTAATGATATTCCTCGCTGCAGTGCTCTATAAGCTGAAAGGCACGAACAAGTTCAAAACACTGACATTATTAATCCGTCCGGTCATCGCGATTCTGCTCGGTGTTATCGTGTTTGATTTCCTGTTCAGTTCACTGGAAGTATCGGGTACATTCCATACTGTCTTTCTAATCGGACTGGCATACGTGCTGCTGCAAATAGTAAAAGTGCATCCTGCTCTCGTTATTATCATCGGACTAATATACGGTGCGGTCTTTATCCGGTAAGTAAGCACAAAATTTAAAACGACTTTCTGAATGTACTATACTTGATAAGATGAACAGTTAATCCAGAAAGGAAGTTAGCACAAAATGGCATATGATATTCGTAAAATGGAAGTAAGAGATGCTGCAAGTATTATTGCTCATAAAAAACAAGTGACAGCAGAAAATCCGGATACGCTGGCAACAGCAATTGAAAACAGAACAATTACTATTGAAGAGGAAGAAGCAACGATAAAGTCCCTTGGACCGAATGATCTCGGGATCGTAGCAGTCGACGGTGATAAAGTAATCGGCATGCTGAATCTCCGTCAGGATCACCGTAAAAAGTTCGAACATATCGGACAGTTCGGTATCAGTCTTCAAAAAGCTTACACAGGTTCCGGCACGGGCACTGCGATGGTGGAGCAGGCTGTGGAATTTGCACGGGGCAACGATAAGCTCGAAAAAGTAATATTAACTGTCTTCTCCAACAATCCGGGAGCGATTAAATTATATAAACGACTCGGCTTTGAAGAAGAAGCAACATTAAAAAATCAAGTGAAATTAGCGGACGGCTATACAGATTTAGTCTATATGGCGAACTTTTTAAAATAATGAACTATCTGATTAATTAAAGTGATATTATAACGTTAAGAATGACTATACTTTTAAAAATCGGGTGATTAAATGAAAGTTGTCCATGTACTGATGTACGCGCTGCTCTTAACGTTATTCACAGCAGGTATCATCTTCTCAACGATGGCATCCTATACGGAGACATCACCGCTGTCCTACACAGTAATCGGGATATTTATGACAGTTTTATTTGTCATTTATACAGCTGTCTTAATTAAGTACCGTCAGAGAAGAATCGAAAACAATAAAGAGAATCGCGCCTAAGCGGTTCTTTTTGCATTTTAAGTCCAAAACTATTGAGGGATGGTGTATTTAATGGGGAATTTTGAAGAAATTAATAAGAGAGCTCAAAAAAATACGGGCCGTATTCAGGAAGAACAGCCTGATTTTATGAGAGCATTTAAAAAGCTTCAGCAGGAAGGCTACAAAGACAATGCACTGGATGAGAAAACGAAAGAATACATCGCGTTAACTTATGCAATTGCTGACAAATGCGAAGGCTGTATCGGCAACCATGTAAACAAACTCGTTAAGCTCGGTGCAACAAGAGAAGAAATCAGCGATATAGTTGCGGTCTGCATCGTTATGGGCGGCGGACCCGGAAGTGTATACGGCGGCAAGGCGCTTGAAGCATACGATGAGGCAGCAGCAAAATAATTCAATACGGGAGGAAACGGCATGAAAGTTAAATTAAACTGGCAGGGTAAATTAAAATTTGAATCCACAGGTGAAACAACGGGATACACAGTCGCAATGGATGCGAACGAAGCGGCAGGCGGGGATGCATCAGCACCGTCACCGATGGAAATGGTGCTGCACGGTGCGGCAGGCTGTATGGCCATCGATATCGGAGTGATTTTAAGACATCATATGGATAAAGTAACGAAGCTAGAAATTGAAGCGGACGGCGATCGTGCAGATACGGAACCTAAATACTATAAACATATTACGATGAATATTTTAATCGATGGGGATATTACTGCAAAACAGGCGCAGCGTGCTGCGGATCTGTCGAAAGATAAATATTGTTCTGCGGTACATTCACTCGTTGCGAATATCGATGTTAAAGTAATCCTGAATGGTGAAACATTGTAAGATGCTGCATATAAAAAATCTCGGTATTTATTACGGCGGTTTCAGCGCAGCAGTCAGCGATGTGGAATTCGGTCCGGGAATTCATGTGATGCTCGGTGAAAACGGCAGCGGGAAAAGTTCTGTTCTCACCGGAATTACAGGCTATAATATGCCGGTCATTACTGAACGGGAATTGGAATACAACGGTGTACCGCTCGACAGAACTGCTGATTACATCAGTTATCTGCCGCAGCAGAATGTTCCGTTTCAAATTACTGTGGAAGATTTTATTCAAATGACTGCATCAATACGTCTGCCGAAAAAAGATGTTAACTGTACTTTAAAAGAATTTGGACTGGAGCAGTTCAGAAATACATCAGCTGACAATTTAAGCGGCGGTGAATTTAAACGGGCGCTGTGCGCACAGCTGCATCTTGAAGATAAGCCTGTAATGATGTTCGATGAAATCGAGCAGGGACTCGATATTAATTACCAGCATCTGGTCATGAACTGGCTTAAACAGTTAAGTTCAGAAAAAGTAATAATTATGGCGATGCATGATCTGAATCTCGCACTCAGTTACGCGGATACAGTAACATGTATGAAAAAAGGCACTTTAACCGAAGTTAAAGTGCCTGTCAGAGAAGTGAATGAAAAAATGCTGGCGGAAACTTTTTCACGTGAAATGAAAATTATTCATCACGACGGGAAAGTGATTGCGCTCAGCTGATTGCTCCGAGTGCACCGCTGTATTCGCCGTCCGGCACGACATAGGCCTCGGCATTTTTTAATTCGCTGTATCTGTAAATAATATCGGTCATAACTGTGTTATCAAGCAGTGTCGAACCAATAAAAACCATATTTTTCGTCTTGAATGCATCGGCTAAATTAATCGCCATTGCAGTGACAGTTTCTGCCACGAGTCCGATAACAGCAATCAGCTGATCTTCGATCGAGGCATTTTTTTGTGCGTTGATTATATGTCCGAAGTTGCTGGCAGTCAGATCACCGGGAATCGGTGAAGGTCTGCCATTATAAATATGGTGGACTTTTAGATCGATGATATCGCGGTCTCCATCTTTCGCCCGTTCGATAATCGTATCGAAATCACCGATGCCCGTCAGCAGATAGCTGAGGCCGATCAGTGTACCACCGCCGACTCCGGAGCCGCCGACACGTTTTTGGGATTCGCGTGTGGCTTGATGAAAGCTTGTTCCAGTGCCGACGTTTAAGTAAACGTATCGGTCCAGGTCTATATCTGCTTCTTTTAACAGCTGTGAAAGTCCGCGGAATGTAGCATCAAACTCTATGGAAAGTGTTGCGTTGAAATTGAGTTTCTCCTGAATGTATTCGGCTTTGCCACCCGTTAAATAAACATCCTCACCGGCATATTCGTTATTCAGCATATCGATGACCTGATTGATTTCTGCAGCGGGATATTTTTTAAATGTCCGTCCTTCGTCAGTTACCAATGCGACTTTAATCAGTGTGCCTCCGGCGTCGATTCCTATTTTCATATTTTTACTCCTCACAGTTGTGAAATATTAAGCAGCGCTCAATGATTTTGAGCGCTGCTTAATTTTAATCATTAATTCTATTTTAATACTTTTTGCGTCGTTGTCTACGTTTCATTGCCTCATTCGGCTCTCGTCTGAGTCCTTTGGACACTGAAGCGATCATCATTATGAGAATGGCGGCGAACGGCAGACCGGCGAGCAGTGATGCTGCCTGCAGACTAGTCAGACCGCCGGCAAGAATCAGTGCAATCGTCAGGAGACCAAGAAGCAGTCCCCAAAGAATTTTCAGGCCGGTAGGCGGATTATCGGTATTTCCGATACTCATACCCGCAACGATAAACGTTGCCGAGTCGGCTGATGTGACAAGGAATGTAAAAATCAGGACGATTGCTATTGCTGACGTCAGCCATGAAATAGGCAGCGTATCAAACAATGCGAACAATGCCTGAGTCTGATCGTTTAATACGATTTCCCCAATGTTTGTATTATTCATAAGATCTGAATAAATTGCCGTTCCTCCGAGTGCACCGACCCACAGGAAAGAAAGCATCGGCGGTACGATTAAAATACCCATGACATATTCACGAATACTGCGTCCGCGTGATACACGTGCAACGAATGAACCAATAAATGGACTCCATGCGATTACCCATGCCCAATAGAATACTGTCCATTCCTGAACCCAGGATTCGCCTGAATACGGCTGCAGACGTAATGAATAGCCGACGAAATTTGTCAGATAATCACCGAGACCTACAATGATAGTTTCCATAATAAATGTAAATGGACCAACAGCCATAATAAATACGGTTAATACAAGAGCAAGAATCATATTTAAGCTGCTCAGAAACTTCATTCCGCGTTTAAGACCGGTAATCGTCGAGAAGATGAATAACCCTGTCATTAATGCAGTCAGAATAATTTGCGTTACGGGACCTGACGGGATACCAAATGCGATATCAAGACCGCCGTCCATTTGCATAATACCTAAACCGACAGATGTTGACATACCTGTAATTGTTGCGATAATCGCCAGAATATCTATTGCTTTTCTGGCTTTTTGATTGTAATCGAGACCGAACAGCGGCTCGAGTGCGGTCGATACCAGGCCATCGCGGTTTTTACGGAATTGGAAATACCCGATTGCGAGACCTGCGACACCGAAGATTGACCACTGTGAAATACCCCAGTGGAAATAAGTATAACCCATTGCGACTCTGGCAGCTTCTGCTGATTCAACAGGTCCGCCGAGGAATGGTGATGTCATAAAGTGCTGCATTGGTTCGGCAACACCGTAGAATACTAACCCGACACCGAGACCGCTTGAGAATAACATCCCGATCCATGACCAGAATGAAAACTCGGGCTTCGAATTATCGCCGCCGAGTTTAACGCGGCCGTATGGCGAAAGTGCCAGGAATAAAAGAAATACTCCAAATCCAAATACAACAAGTAAGAAGAACCAGCTGAAGTATTGTGAGATTACCGCATAGATGTTTTCCGAGGCGGCTTGGAACTGATCTGGAATAATCATTGCGATTGCAGAAACAACCAGAATTATTGCGGTAGATATCCAAAAGACAGTACCGAGCTGTTTCAGATGAAACTTATCCGGTTTTTCCGGATTCGTATCTTGCTTTGACGTGGTGTTATTATCATTCGTCAAGAGAGTTCCTCCTAAATTAATTAATAGTTTCTTATTCCTATTACCCTTACAATACCAACAAAAAACGCTGAAATAATGAAAGTTGTAATGTAATGTCTAAATTGTCACTAGAGGGGGTATGGCACTATAATAGCAAACTATAATAACATGTCAAAAAAGAGGTAAAAGGGAGAAAAACATGGAAATCAATATTAGGGAATTTACAGAACAGGACAGAGAGCACCTTGAAAATTACATATTGAGTGACAGGCAGCAGGTCTATTCGAGCATGCCGCTTGAAGTGCTGGACGATGCTCTTAATGATAAGAACCGCACTGCGAATGTTGTCGTTACAGATGACGGCAAAGTCATCGGTTTCTTTGTGCTTCATAAACACTACCAGCACGAAGGGTACGACACGCCGCACGAAGTCGTCTACGTGCGTTCTTTATCGATTAATGAAAAGTATCAGGGGAACGGATACGGTACAGCGGTTGCCCAGCATCTGCCGGTATACGTGCAGGAAAATTTTTCATCATTCGATCATTTATATTTAGTTGTTGACGGCGAAAATGCAGGTGCGTGGAACTTATACGAACGCGCAGGTTTTCTGCATCTGGCGACAAAAGAAGAAGGACCAATCGGTAAAGAGCGTTTGTACTATCTCGATCTGAACCGCAGTTACGTGCCTAATTTAAGACTTGAAGTCGACGCAGGGACAGCAGCGCCTGCAGTGAAAATTATACTGAAGCGGGAAAATAAGGAAGTTGGCCATATCGATGCGGAACAGGACGATGGTACGCTTGAAATTAAGCATATATATGTAGATGCAGAACACCGGGAAGAAGGTGTTGCCGAAAGCGCGATGCGCCAGTTTGCAACAGTCGTCAGAAGAAAACTGTCCGGCGTGGATAAAGCAACGGTAACTGTGTCTGATCCGGCATTTGAAAAGCTGTTTACGAACGCGGGATTTGTACTGATTGACAATCCGGAAAATACGAATCGATATGTGAAATTAGTAAGATATTAATATAAAGCTTGAAACATCGCATAAATATTTGTATTATATCCTAAGGTATTTCCATCTTGAAAGGATGACGTAAATGAGACTGGACAGCTATACAAAAGAAATGATGGACGAGCATTCGTTTATAGATATGTCGCACATATATTTAGAAGATAAGGGCAAAGAAACAAATCTTTATGAAATGATTGATAAATTTAAAGAGGTTGGAAGCTATACTGAAGGTGAAATTGAGAACCGTGTGCTGCAGTTCTACACGGACTTAAACACTGACGGACGTTTCCTGAGCACGGATGACGGCGTATGGGGTCTTCGTGAATGGTATGCAGTTGACGATATCAGCGATAAAATCGCTCCGACAATTCACAAGATTGAAATTGCAGCTGAGGAAGAGTACATCGAAGAAGAAGCCGATGCAGACTACCCGGGTGCAAAAGAATTAGGTGAAGAACAGGGAGAAATCGACGAGACATTGCACGGTGAAGACGACGAGGACAACATCGACGGTAAAGAAGCTGACGATGAAATCGAGTTTGTAGAAAAAGAAAAACTCGAAGATGATTATGACGATGAAGCCGATGCATACTAATTTTTAATTGACTTTTTTTCTGAAAGTGATAGTATTTTATTTGGGCTCCCTTAAACAGGGACTAGTAAACGGGCTCCTTTTCACGGTAGTGAAAGGGAGCTATTTTTATTTTATACAGGAGGATACTTACATGACAAAATATATCTTTGTAACAGGTGGCGTAGTGTCATCATTAGGTAAAGGAATTACAGCTGCATCTCTAGGGCGATTATTAAAAGACAGAGGATTTAACATTACGATTCAGAAATTCGACCCCTATTTAAACGTTGATCCGGGGACAATGAGCCCTTATCAGCACGGTGAAGTATTTGTAACAGAGGACGGCGCGGAAACTGACTTGGACTTAGGACACTACGAGCGTTTTATAGATATTAATGTAAGTAAATATTCCAACGTTACAGCAGGGAAAGTATATTCCGAAGTAATCAGAAAAGAACGCCGCGGAGACTATCTCGGCGGAACTGTGCAGGTTATTCCTCACATTACGAACGAAATCAAATCACGTATTAAAAAAGCAGGCGAATCTTCTAATGCGGATATCGTTATTACTGAAATAGGCGGAACAGCAGGGGACATTGAATCACTGCCGTTTATCGAATCAATCCGTCAGTTAAGAAGCGACCTTGGTAAAGAAAACGTTATGTTTATTCACTGTACACTGCTGCCTTATATTAAAGCTGCCGGTGAAATGAAAACCAAGCCGACTCAGCACAGCGTTAAAGAGCTTCGCGGTCTCGGCATTCAGCCGGACATGATTGTTGTGCGTTCTGAATATCCGATGACAGAAGATCTGCGCGACAAGATTGCACTATTCTGTGATATCGATGAGAAGAGCGTAATCAACGCCAAAGACGAGGAAACAATTTACGAGCTTGTAATGTCACTGCAGGCACAGGATATGGATGATCTTGTTCTTCAGAACCTGAACATCGAAGCGACAGGCGAAGCACAGCTTGATGACTGGAAACATCTGCTCGACAACTTAAGTAAAATTGATAAGACGATTAAAATCGGACTTGTCGGCAAATACGTTGAACTTCAGGATGCGTATTTATCAGTAGCAGAATCACTGCGTCACGCAGGCTATGAAGTCCATGCGGATATCGATATTCACTGGATTAACTCACAGGATGTTACACCGCAGAACTATAAAGAAATATTAAGTGAAGTGGACGGTATTGTCGTACCGGGCGGATTCGGCGACCGCGGTATCGAAGGTAAGATTCTTACGCTGAACTACGCACGTGAAAACAATGTGCCGGTTCTTGGAATCTGTCTTGGAATGCAGCTTGCAACAGTTGAATTTGCACGTAACGTAGCAGGTTTAACAGGTGCAAACTCATCTGAACTTGATGAGCACACACCTCATGCAATTATCGACTTAATGCCGGACCAGAAAGATGTTGTCGACTTAGGCGGTACACTGCGTCTTGGAAGCTTCCCGTGTGTTATTAAAGAAGGAACAAAAGCACGCGAACTTTATCAGGTGAGCGAAGTGGACGAACGCCACCGCCACCGTTTCGAATTTAATAACGCTTATAAAGAACAGCTTGAAGAAGCAGGCATGATTTTCAGCGGAACATCACCTGACGGCCGTCTGGTGGAAATGGTTGAACTTAAAGATCATCCTTATTACGTCGGTGTTCAGTTCCATCCGGAATTCCAGTCACGTCCGACACGTCCGCACCCGTTATTCAGCGGTCTGATTAAAGCGTGCCTGAATGAAGAAGTACAGGAAGAAACTAATTAATCAGCGATATAAGAAAGTTTTTAACTATTAAAATAGTGAATGGAAATGACTGCGTTTCTAAAGCGCAGTCATTTTTTAATAATATGTGTTAAAATACCTTTGCAGCAGTGAAAACAGTAATTATTAAAATATTTTAATGAACGGTTAATGGTAAAGCATTGTCAGTTCGTGAAGCTTTAATTTATAATGATAGTAATATCACAATATTGGAGGACGAAGACAAGATGAAATACTTTATAGATACAGCTAATATGGATGAAATTCAAGAAATAAACGAGTGGGGCGTACTGAGCGGTGTGACAACAAACCCGTCATTAGTAGCCAAAGAGAAAGATATTTCTTTCCACGACAGACTTGTGGAAATTTGTGAACTGGTAGGCGGACCTGTCAGCGGTGAAGTAATCGCGCTTGACGCTGAAGGCATGATCGAAGAAGGTCGCGAACTTGCGAAACTTCACGAGCATATTATCGTTAAAATTCCGATGACAGAAGACGGAATGAAAGCAGTTAAAGTACTTTCTGAAGAAGGAATTAAAACGAACGTTACTTTAATTTTCAACACAGTACAGGCACTTACAGCAGCACGTGCAGGTGCAACGTACGTATCTCCGTTTATCGGACGCCTTGACGATATCGGTCTTGACGGGCTGCAGCTGATCGAAGATATCGCTGCTATTTTTGCAATTCATGATATTGACACTGAAATTATTGCAGCATCGATCCGTAACGCCGGACACATGCACGGAGCGGCAGTACGCGGTGCTGATATCGCAACAATCCCTTACAAAGTAATTAAAACGTTAACTCAGCATCCTTTAACTGATAAAGGTATCGAGCAATTCTTAAACGACTGGAACAACAAGTAATCTCCATATAATTAAATGACAAGGAGCTTTCTATATGGCTGAAGATGTAATTAAAGTCCGCGGCGGCAGCAGATTGACTGGACAAGTTGACATCAGCGGTGCTAAAAACAGTGCAGTTGCACTGATTCCGGCATCACTTATGGCCTCCAGCGGTACAGTGAAACTGGAGGGCCTGCCTGAAATCAGCGATGTTAAGACGCTGATGAGTCTGTTGAATGACTTGAACATTAAAACAGACTTATCGGGTACAACTCTCGAAGTCAATGCAGAAGAAGCAGTGAACATGCCGCTGCCAAACAACAAAGTACAATCTTTACGCGCATCGTATTATATGATGGGAGCAATGCTCTCACGCTTTAAAAAATGTGTTATCGGGCTGCCCGGCGGATGTCCGCTCGGACCGAGACCGATTGATCAGCACATTAAAGGGTTTGAAGCACTCGGTGCAAAAGTAACGAACGAGCACGGTGCGATGTATCTGACAGCAGAAAAACTGACAGGCGCTAAAATATTCTTCGATGTTGTATCGGTAGGTGCAACGATTAATATGATGCTTGCAGCAAGCTGTGCAGAAGGACGCACGATTTTGGAAAACGTAGCAAAAGAACCCGAAATCGTCGACGTTGCTTCACTTTTAAACAACATGGGTGCAAACATTAAAGGCGCAGGTACGGATACAATCCGTATCGAAGGTGTGGAATCACTCCACGGCACGACGCACAATATTATTCCGGACCGCATTGAAGCGGGTACTTATATGATTGTCGGAGCAATTGCCGGCGAGAATTATAAAGTGAATAATATTATTCCGACACACATGGAATCACTGTCTGCAAAACTGGAGGAAATGGGTGTTGAACTCGACATCGGCGATGACTATGTCGTAATTAACAAACCGGAATCATACAATGCTGTTTCATTGAAAACACAAGTGTATCCCGGATTTGCAACAGACCTGCAGCAGCCGATTACACCGCTTATGTTTTTAGCTGACGGTGTGAGCAAGATTACCGAGACTATTTATCCTGCAAGGTTCAGACATGTTGATGAACTGTCCCGTATGAACGCTCATATTGAGAAGAAAAGCGGCAGTGCGTTAATTTACCCGTCACAGCTTAAAGGTGCGGAAGTATATGCAAGTGACCTGCGTGCAGGTGCCTGTCTGTTAATTTCCGGTCTGATAGCAGACGGTGTAACGACAATTCACAACGTCAATCATATCGACAGAGGCTACGCTGATATTGTTAAGAAATTAGAAGCACTCGGTGCAGATATATGGCGTGAAACTTTAAAAGATTAAATGTTCAAAGACTGGAATTTGTAAAAATTCCAGTCTTTTTTCTGTGTTATAATAGTTAGGGAAATTCAGCACGGTATACAGGGGGAGACAGTTTTGGAAAGAGGATTATCGATGGAACTCGTAAGGGTGACTGAAGCAGCTGCGCTGGCGAGTGCCGCGTGGACAGGAAAAGGTCAGAAAAATGCAGCGGACGATGCAGCAACAACAGCGATGCGCAGACTGTTTGAAACGATTCCGATGACGGGGAAAGTAGTTATCGGCGAAGGCGAGATTGACGAAGCGCCGATGCTTTATATCGGTGAAGAACTCGGAACAAAAGATGGTCCGGAACTCGATATCGCAGTCGATCCGCTGGAAGGCACAACGACTGTTGCAGAGGGCAGTTTCGGTGCAATGACTGTACTTGCAGTTGCTGATAAAGGAAATCTGCTGCATGCACCGGATATGTATATGCAGAAACTTGCTGTCGGACCCGGCTGCCGCGGTGTTATCGATATTGATATGTCTGTCGGGGACAATATCCGTGCAGTGGCCAAAGCGAAAAACAAAGATGTGAGCGACGTCACTGTAACGATTATTAAACGCGAACGAAGTCAGGAAATTATCGACGAGGTCCGCGCACTCGGTGCACGTATCATTATGTTTGATAATGGTGATGTCGGTGCGGCGATTAATACGTGCTTTGACTGGACGGGAGTCGATATTCTTATGGGTATCGGCGGTGCGCCTGAGGGCGTAATTGCAGCCGCCGGAATTAAAGCACTCGAAGGAGATTTCCAGGGACGGCTTCTCCCAAGAAACGATGAAGAGCGCATACGCTGTACAGCTATGGGTGTTAATCCCGATGATAAACTGGAACTTGAAGATCTGGTAAGCGGGGACGATGCAATTTTTGCGGCGACTGCAGTGACCGACGGGGAATTGATGAAAGGTGTGCAGTTTAAGAGCGGCTACGCTGAAACGTCTTCAGTCGTTATGCGTGCGAAGTCAGGGACAGTACGTTTTGTAAACAGCCGCCACAGCATGAAGAAGAAACCGAATATGGTGATGGAAAAGTAAGCAGCAATGCCGGGAGATTCTCCCGGCATTCCATGTTTTCTTTGACACAGCACGTGTCAGGGATGTAATATATGTATGCCTTTTAAAAACTTCAGCTTCGTGCCCCGTGGAGAATTATACCCGCAGATCCAGCGCAATTACTAAAATTATTTCGACTATAAAAATTAATATATAAAATAAATAAAATCAGTATTGGGAAGTGGAAATTTTGTCTGAAAAACCAAAGACACAGGATATGAAATATGAAACATTTGATGCGTTGTATAAAAATAATACGACGAAAGCATTAACAGAACGTGCAAAAAGTTTACGTCTGTCGAACTACAGCAAACTGAATAAAAAAGAATTGGTTCTAGCGATTCTGGAAGCTGAAATGGAGAAAGACGGCAACTATTACATGGAGGGTGTCCTTGACGATATCCAGCAGGACGGCTACGGATTCCTCCGTACAGTCAACTATTCAAAAGGTGAGAAAGATATTTATATTTCTGCATCGCAGATCCGCCGTTTTGAACTGAAAAAAGGGGACAAAGTTACAGGTAAAGTCCGTAAGCCCAAAGAAAATGAGAAGTATTACGGACTTCTGCAGGTCGATTTTATTAACGACCATAACGCTGAAGAAGTTAAAAAGCGTCCGCATTTCCAGGCATTAACACCGTTATATCCTGATGAGCGCATCCGTCTTGAAAATGAACCGGCAGATATGTCGACACGTATTATGGATTTAGTGACACCAATCGGTTTTGGCCAGCGCGGTATGATTGTTGCGCCGCCGAAAGCAGGTAAAACATCACTGTTAAAAGAAATTGCGCAGGCAATTACGGCAAATCATCCGAACGTGAAGCTCTTTATTCTGTTAATCGGCGAACGTCCGGAAGAGGTTACAGATCTTGAACGTTCAGTTGAACATGCTGACGTTGTGCATTCGACTTTCGATGAGCCGCCCCAGCACCACGTTAAAGTGGCAGAGCTGCTTTTAGAACGCGCGAAACGTCTCGTTGAAATGGGTGAGGACGTTATTATTTTAATGGACTCGATTACACGTCTTGCACGTGCGTACAACCTGGTTATACCGGCATCCGGCCGTACATTGTCAGGTGGTCTTGATCCTGCAAGTTTACACCGTCCGAAGCATTTCTTCGGTGCGGCGCGTAACATTGAAGCAGGCGGGAGCCTGACGATTCTGTCGACGGCATTAGTCGATACGGGCAGCCGTATGGACGATGTCATTTACGAAGAATTTAAAGGGACAGGTAACATGGAACTGCACCTTGATCGTAATTTAAGCGAGCGCCGTATTTATCCGGCAATCGATATCAGACGATCAAGTACGCGTAAAGAAGAACTGCTGCTCGATAAGAAAGAACTTGAAATTTTATGGCAGCTGAGAAATCTGTTCACGGATTCTTCGGACTTTACAGAGCGTTTCTTGAGAATTTTAAAAACGACGAAAACAAACGAAGAGTTCTTCGATGTACTCAGAGAGCGTATGATCAGCTCTCAGAAAACAGGGAAACCCGTAATATAAATTTCTTCACAGATATTGCTTTTTACACTGTGAGAATGTATAATGGCAAAGTAATGCGTGGTGATAGCCACAAATAACTCTGTTCCAGATGGTCCAGGGCAAAGGAGCTGACAATTATGAAACAAGGAATTCATCCTGAATACAAAAAAGTAATCTTTTTAGATTCAACTACAGATTTTAAATTCTTAAGTGGATCTACACGTACTTCTTCTGAAACTATGGAGTGGGAAGATGGTAACGAGTACCCGGTTATTCGTTTAGATATCTCTTCTGATTCACACCCGTTCTACACAGGACGTCAGAAGTTCGCATCTGCAGACGGCCGTGTTGAGAAATTCAACAAAAAATTCGGTCTTAAATCAAGCAACGAACAATAACGAAACTTCAACTGCACTGAGATACTCAGTGCAGTTTTTTTGTCTCAAAAATATGCTATAATAAAGTAACTAAAAAGTACCAGGAAAAGGACGTATTCTTATGTTTGATCAACTCGAAATAATAGAAAACCGATATGAACAGCTTACTGAATTACTCAGCGACCCCGATGTTGTCAGTGATCCGGACAAACTCCGCACTTATTCCAAAGAGCAGAGCGACATTCATGATACTGTCGAAGTGTTCCGCGTATACAGAGGGCACATGGAAACTATTGAAGAATCGAAAGAAATGCTGAAAGAAACAGACGATCAGGAAATGATTGAAATGCTGAAAGAGGAAATTTCAGAATCAGAAAGCATGCTGCCGAAACTGGAAGACGAATTAAAAATTCTTATTATCCCGAAAGATCCTAACGATGAGAAAAACGTTGTTATGGAAATCCGCGGTGCAGCCGGCGGAGACGAAGCGCAGATTTTCGCAGGAGATCTGTTCAGAATGTATTCAAGATATGCTGAAGAGCAGGGATGGCGCACGGAAATCGTTGATTCTTCAAGCAGTGATCAGGGTGGATTTAAAGAAATAAGTTTCTTAATCCATGGTAAAGGTGCATTCTCCAAACTTAAGTTTGAGAACGGTGCACACCGCGTGCAGCGCGTACCTGAAACTGAGTCGGGCGGGCGTATTCATACGTCTACAGCGACTGTTGCTGTACTGCCTGAAGTTGAAGATGTTGAAGTTAATATCCGCAACGAAGATATTAAAATTGATACGTACCGTTCAAGCGGCGCCGGCGGACAGCACGTTAACACGACCGACTCGGCAGTACGTATTACCCACCTGCCAAGCGGCACGGTAGTAACATCTCAGGATGAGAAATCACAGATTAAAAACAGAGAGCGTGCAATGAAAGTCCTTAAAGCACGTGTCTACGACATGATGCAGCAGGAAGCACATGCGGAATATGCAGAGAAGAGAAAATCAGCAGTTGGTACAGGGGACCGTTCTGAACGAATCCGTACTTACAACTATCCGCAAAACCGTGTAACGGATCACCGTATCGGTTTAACAATTCAAAAACTCGACCAGATTATTAACGGAAGCCTCGATGAAATTATCGATGCGCTGGCAATCGAAGAACAGACTTCTAAACTGGAAGAACTGAATAATGAAACAATATAAGACAACACTTAAAGAGGCGGAAGCCTCTTTAAGTGTATCTGGACAGGAAACGAGAATCGCCTCGATTGTTATGGAAGAACTGTTCGGTATGAGTTTTACAAAGCTGATGGTGTACGGTGAAGATCTGATGCCGAAAGAAGATTATAGGAAATTCAAAGATGTAATCGAACGCGTCTGCCAAAATGAACCGTATCAGTATGTTCTTGGTGAAGCTTATTTTTACGACGGGTATTTCACAGTCACACCGGACACGCTGATTCCAAGAAATGAAACAGAAGAGCTCGTGGCATTTGTGCTGGATAACGAGAAAGACACAGGCTTAGCAATTGTCGATATCGGCACAGGCACAGGAGCAATCGGTCTGACTTTAGCCCGACACTGGAAAAAGAACAGGATCATCGTGACCGACTTATCCGGCGCTGCACTTAATGTTGCCCGTAAGAATGGAGAACGTCTCGGAGTGACGGCTGAATATTTGGAAGGCAGCTTATTTGCACCATTAGTGGATAAAGAAATTAAAGCTGATATAATCATCTCTAATCCCCCGTATATAAGCGAGGATGAGAAACACCTTATGACAGCGTCTGTGCTTGAACATGAGCCGGACACAGCGCTGTTTGCAGATGATAAAGGGCTTGCTCTGTACAAAGAAATGATCCGTACACTGCCGGACGCGCTGAAGCCGGGCGGACGTGTATATTTTGAAATCGGCTTTAACCAGGCAGAAGCATTAAAGACCTACATTGAAAATGTCCTGCCCGGTACTGATGTGCAGGTCGTTAAGGATATGAATCAGAATGACAGAATATTATATTTTACGCGGGGTGAATAATAGTGACTAAAATTTGGAAAATTACCGAAGCTGATTTAACAGACAAAAGTAAACAGACAAAGCTCGAAAAACAGCTTGAAGAAATCAAAATTGCATTTACTTACGGTGAAATCATCGGCATTCCGACAGAAACAGTATACGGTCTTGCAGCAGATGCGAGGAACTCAGAAGCAATCAATAAGATTTTTTCTGCCAAAGGACGTCCGGGAGACAACCCTTTAATCATACATATCCACGACATCAGCCAACTGGAAGACTTTACGGCAGCACTTGATGAACGCGTCATAAAATTAATGGAGGTGTTCTGGCCGGGACCGATATCATTTATACTCCCGCTGACAGGTGACTATCTGTCATCCAACGCAGTTGCGGAACTCGATTCCGTGGCAGTGCGCATGCCGAGCCACCCGGTAGGACGGAAAATTCTGCAGTATGCGGATATACCTCTTGCTGCACCAAGTGCGAATATCAGCGGCAAGCCGTCACCGACGAACGCCCAGCATGTTATTGACGATCTGGAAGACAGACTCTACGGTGTTGTTGACAGTGAATCAGCAATATACGGTATTGAAAGTACGGTGCTCGACTGCACGCAGTTCCCGTACAGAATTGCACGTCCGGGAGCTGTAACGAAAGAACAGCTTGAAGAAGTGCTGGAATCCGTTGTCGATACGGTAAACGACCAGATGGACAAGCCGATTTCACCAGGCATGAAATATAAGCACTATGCACCATCCCAGCCTTTAATTGTTATTGAAGGCGGAATAAACAATAATACGAAGCTGCCTGTGGAACGCACGCAGAAAGTAGGCATTATTGCTCCGGAAACGAGCAGGGAATTCATCGGTGAGGACATACAGTTTATCAGCCTGTGCAGAGACCGCGACAGTTACAAAGAAGCGGCGCGTAATCTTTACTCGGCACTCCGTGTTATGGATACGTCAGATGTTGATATTATTTTTATTCATGGATTTGATAAAGTCCCGGAATCAGCAGGATTGATGAACCGTATATACAAAGCGACAGGAAATGAAGTGATTCAGGGTGGATAAATTTATTTTTGTCTGTACAGGAAATACTTGCCGCAGTCCGCTTGCAGAAAGCTATGCACGTATGAAATATCCGGATAAGGATATCTCATCACGGGGGCTTTTCGTAATGGAACAGAGTACTAACAGTCATTCACTTAATATAATAGAAGAAAACGGTCTGCCGGCACCATCGGAACCGGAACAGCTGACAAAAGCCGATATTGAATCGGGGACACTGCTCGTTATGGGCAGAAGTCACAAACAGGCTATTCATACACAGTGGCCTGAAGCCGACGTGCGTCTTTTATCGGAATATGCCGGAGAGAGCACTGCAGATGTTCCGGATCCATACGGCGGTACAGCTGCCCGGTACGAAGAGGTATTTCTGCATCTGAAAAAGTACATTGATAAATTTAACTGGTAAGACCGGTAATCTTTTGAAACTCGCAATGCTGACGGTTATAATATGTTCTAAGGAGATGAGTGTATGAAAGTTGTTATTGCATCAGATCACGGCGGTCTTAATCTAAAGAAAGCCGTTACTGAATATTTATCTGAAAAAAAGATTGAATTTACAGATCTCGGACCTGACAGTACGGACTCTGTGGACTATCCGGACTATGCCAAACCGGTTGCAGAGAAAGTCGCTGCAGGAGAATATGATAAAGGTATTTTAATTTGCGGTACAGGTATCGGTATGAGCATTACTGCAAATAAAACAAAAGGTATTCGCTGTGCGCTTGTACACGATACTTTCTCGGCAAAAGCAACACGCGCACACAACGATTCTAACGTACTCGCGATGGGTGAAAGAGTAATCGGCCCGGGTCTTGCACTTGAAGTGGTGGACACATGGCTGAACACTGAATTTGAGGGTGGTAGACATGAAAGACGCGTTTGTAAGATTGAAGAGTGATTTACAGACACTGACAGATGATTTATATAAAACGGACTTCTTCACTCCTCAGAAAGTACTTGTTATCGGATGTTCGACATCCGAAACGATAGGGGAGCATATTGGTAAAAACAGCTCGGATGAAGCAGCTGAAGTTATTTATAAACATTTTTCTGAAATCGCAGCCGGAGAAAACATTCACTTATTATTCCAGGGATGCGAGCATATTAACCGTTCCCTGACAACGTCAAGACACACGATGGAAACATTGAATCTGGAAGAAGTTACAGTAGTACCGCACAAAGAAGCGGGAGGCAGCTTAAGCGAGCTTGCTTATAAGGAAATTGCCGATCCTGTTGTCGTTGAGTCTGTTACGGCAGACCGCGGTATTGATATTGGCCAGACGCTGATCGGGATGCACATGAAACATGTTGCCATACCGGTGCGGACGTCTGTGAAAAAAGTCGGCAAAGCAGTAGTGACGATAGCGACAACCCGCCCGAAACTTGTCGGCGGACCGAGAGCGCATTATAAATAAAGGGGAGAACACAATGTCATACATTAATTCACAGGATCCACAATTACAGGAAGTTATTAACAAAGAACTTGAAAGACAAAACAACAACATCGAACTTATCGCGAGCGAGAACTTCGTTTCACCTGCAGTACTGGAAGCTCAAGGTTCAATTTTAACGAACAAATATGCAGAAGGATATCCGGGGAAACGTTATTACGGCGGTTGTGAACATGTAGACGTTGTAGAAAACCTTGCACGCGACCGTGCCAAGGAAATTTTTGGTGCAGAGCACGCTAATGTGCAGCCGCACTCGGGATCACAGGCTAACATGGCTGTATATTTCTCCGTGCTTGAGCCGGGGGATAAAGTACTTGGGATGGACTTATCGCACGGCGGACATTTAACGCACGGTTCACCGGTTAACTTCAGCGGCAAGCTGTTCAACTTCTTATCTTACGGAGTTGAGAAAGAAAATGAGCAGATTGATTACGACAAAGTAATGGAAATTGCTAAAAAAGAGCAGCCTAAAATGATCGTTGCAGGCGGGAGTGCATATGTTAAAACACTGGACTTTAAAAAGTTCCGTGAAATTGCTGATGCTGTAGGTGCTTATCTTTTAGTTGATATGGCGCATATTGCAGGGCTTGTTGCAGCAGGACTGCATCCGAACCCGGTTCCGCATGCAGACTTTGTTACATCCACGACTCACAAAACATTACGCGGACCTCGCGGCGGCCTGATTTTAACGAAAGAAAAATATGCCAAAGCTGTAGATAAAAATATCTTCCCGGGAATTCAGGGCGGCCCGCTGATGCATGTAATCGGAGCGAAAGCAGTAGCATTCGGTGAAGCATTACAGCCGGACTTTAAAGACTATCAGCAGCGTGTGCTGGATAATGCGAAAGCTCTTGCAGAGTCACTTGCTGAGGGCGGCCTGCGCATAGTTTCAGGTACGACGGATAACCATCTTGTACTTGTAGACGTTAAAGCTTTCGGTCTGACAGGAAAAGTTGCTGAAGAAGCACTTGATGAAGTAGGAATTACTGTAAACAAAAATACGATTCCATTCGATGAAGCATCACCATTCGTAACGAGCGGTATCCGTCTTGGAACTCCTGCGATGACGACACGCGGATTTACAACTGAAGATATGACAGAAGTTGGTAAAATTATGGTAGAAACACTTAAACGTGCCAAAAATGAGGAAAATCTGGAAGGAATTTCAGATAAAGTAACAAAATTAACAGGAAAATATCCACTATACAAATAAACTGCGCTATAATATATACCGGATGGGATCATCCGGTTAATATTTGGAGTGGAGGAAGAAAAAATGTCGAAAGTACAAGTAATGGATCATCCGTTAATTCAGCATAAAATGAGCTATATCCGTGATGAAAATACATCGACTAAAGAGTTCAGAGAACTTGTTGATGAAGTGGGTATGCTGATGGCTTATGAGGTAACGAGAGATCTTACACTCGAAGATGTGTCGGTACAGACACCGGTTCAGCAAACTACAGCAAAACGCCTGAGCGGAAAAAAACTGGGTATCGTCCCTATTTTACGCGCAGGACTTGGTATGCAGGACGGAATTCTGAAGTTAATTCCATCGGCACGTGTAGGTCATATCGGATTATACCGTGATCCCGAAACACTGCAGGCTGTTGAATACTATGCGAAGTTCCCGGGGGATATTGAAGAGCGCGATATTTTCGTAATCGACCCGATGCTTGCAACAGGTGCATCAGCAGTAGAAGCAATTACAGCAGTAAAAAAACACGGCGCGACTAAAATCCGTTTTATCTGTCTTATTGCAGCACCCGAAGGTGTGGAAGTATTAAAAGAAGCTCACCCGGATGTGGATATTTATATCGCGGCACTGGATGAGAAACTGAATGAGAAGAGTTACATCGTTCCAGGTTTAGGCGACGCTGGCGATAGATTATTTGGTACACGATAAAAATCATAGGAGATTGTTATGAAAAAAATTATGGCGATTTTCGGTACGCGACCTGAGGCTATTAAAATGGCTCCGCTTGTACTCGAAATGAAAAAAGATGAAGATATTGAACCGGTTGTAGTAGTTACTGCACAGCACAGAGAAATGCTTGACCAGGTCCTGACAACGTTCGATATTACACCTGATTACGACTTGAATATTATGAAAGCGGGACAGACACTGTCAGAAGTTACAGGACGTGTAATCAATGGTCTCGAATCAGTTATTAAAGAAGTAAAACCGGATATGATTTTAGTGCACGGTGATACAACGACAACATTCGCAGGTTCACTTGCTGCGTTTTACAATGAAGTGGATATCGGCCACGTTGAAGCGGGTCTCCGCACTCATAACAAATACTCACCCTTCCCTGAAGAAGCTAACCGTCAGATGACAGGTGTTTTAGCGGATCTTCATTTTTCACCAACAGAAGATGCGCGTCAAAACCTGCTGAACGAAGCTAAAGATGATTCAAAAATTTCAGTTACAGGTAACACTGCAATCGATGCACTTGCAACTACTGTTGATGAAAATTATCACAGCGATATCATCGAGAAACATAAAGACAACAAAGTTGTTCTGTTAACAGCGCACAGACGCGAAAACATCGGTCAGCCGATGCACAACATTTTCGGTGCAGTCCGCCAGATTGTTGACGAGTTTGAAGATGTAACAGTTGTTTACCCGATGCACAAAAACCCTAAAGTACGTGAAATTGCACAGGAATATTTAGGAAACCACGACCGTGTGGAACTTATCGAGCCGCTTGATGTGCTTGACTTCCATAACTTTGCAGCAAGAAGCCATCTTATCTTAACTGACTCGGGCGGCGTACAGGAAGAAGCCCCGTCACTCGGCAAGCCGGTGCTTGTACTGCGCGATACAACTGAACGTCCTGAAGGTGTTGCAGCCGGTACGCTTAAGCTTGCAGGTGTAGAACAGGAAAACATCTACAACATGACTAAAGAACTGCTTACGGATGAAGAGCTGTACAATAAGATGTCACAAACACAAAATCCGTACGGTGATGGTGAAGCGTCACGCAGAATTTGTGAGAACATAAAGTATTATTATGGAATAACTAAAGAAAAACCTATTAGTTTTTCAGTAAATGATTAGTAATTGTGAACATGTTGTTAATATTTCCATATTTTGTTGACACAAAAATTGCGCTCCTATAAAATCATTAGAGTATGTAATTGTTTTCACAACGTGTTACATTACCCGGGGAGTCGTCAAAGACAGTGAAAATATTTAAAGGTTATTTTAAAAACTTTATGAAATATTTAATAATACTTTTAGTAATAAGTATTATTGCTTATATATTTACTTCTTTGCCTTTCTTTGCAGGACTGTGCATCGGCATCGTCGGTTCGATGCTGCTGTCTTATAATTGGTACTACAATTTAAGAACTGCACAGCTCAGTGATGACGGGAAAGTTAAGACAGGGACGCTGACGAGAATGCTTATCGTCACGGCAGCCTGTTTAATATGGGTGAGGTTTCCGGAAGCTGTAAATATCATCGGTATTTTATGCGGACTGCTACTCACTTATGCGCTGATTTTCTGGCGCGCAGCATCGGAACTTTTTAAACGGAAGAGGTGAAGAAATGGAACATGGAATTCCAACGTGGTCGTTTGATTTGTTCGGAATACCAATAGTATTCGAACTTGCAACTTCAATGATGATTATCATCACTTGTCTGCTGATTTTCTTTACGCTGTTCTTCATGACGAGAAAACTCGCAGTACGTCCGACCGGTAAAGGTCAGGTACTTGTTGAGGCGTTAATGAACTTCGTAAAAGGAATCATCAAGAGCAACATGGCTTGGAAAGAGGGCGCACAGTTCCACTTTTTAGCGCTGACATTGTTTTTATTCATTTTAATCGGCAACCTTATCGGTATACCGCTGTCATTCGTAGCACCTGATGCGGATCATACATTGTGGGTGAAATCACCTACAGCTGACCCGGTCGTAACGCTTACACTGGCGGGTATGATGATTGTACTGACACACTATTACGGTGTGAAAATGCAGGGCATGCGCGGTTACTTGAAACAATACGTTACGCCTATGTGGTGGCTGGCACCGATTAAATTCATCGAAGAATTTACATATAACTTAACGCTTGGGTTACGTCTTTACGGTAACGTTTATGCCGGTGAGATACTTCTGATGCTACTCCTTGGATTAGTAACAGGCGGTACGATTCTCGGCGCACTAGGATTTATTCCTATGATGGTATGGCAAGGATTTAAAGTATTTATAGGTGCGATTCAGGCATTTATATTCGTAATGTTATCAATGGTTTATCTATCACATAAGGTGAGCGATGATCATTAATATAATAAAAAAATAATAATATACAATTTTCTAGGAGGAAATATTTTATGAATTTACTAGCAGCTGGTATTGCAGCAGGATTAGCGGCACTTGGCGCATCTTTTGGTATTGGTATGGTTGTTTCGAAAACAGTTGAAGGTGTAGCTCGTCAGCCGGAATCACGCGGACCGTTACAAACTATTATGTTTATCGGTATTGGTGTAGTTGAGGCCGTTCCTATTATGGCTATCGTTATCGCGTTCCTGCTTATGTTCACGTTCTAAGAGTCGTTATATAAGGCGAAGTCTTATTTAAAGATTTCGCCATCTTATTATGTAAATAACTACGAGAGTTAGAGACTTTTTTGAAAGGAGTGTACATAGGTGGAACTATTAATTTTAGGTGCTGCTGGTGAAACGATGGGTACGGCTGTAGGAACATCGCTCGTTCTTCTTGCGAGTTTCCTGACGCTGCTTGCAGTATTGTCATACTATGTGTGGAAACCAGTTAAGAAAGTTATGGATGACCGTGAACAACTAATCCATGATGATATTGATTTTGCTGAGAACAGAAAATTAGAAGCTGAACGCTTAAAAGAAGAGAACGAAACACTGCTGAAATCTACGCAGGCTGAAATCTCTGAACTTATGGAAAACGCTAAGAGTCAGGCGAAGAAAGAACAAGAGTCTATCATCAATGATGCTCATAACCGTTCTACTCAAATGATTACTGAAGCGCAGGCGGATATTGAAAGAGAAAAAGAAAAAGCTATCCGTGATATAAACGATCAGGTTGCTGAGCTGTCAGTACTGATTGCAGAGAAGATGATCCGCAAGGAACTAAACTCTGAAGACCAGAAAAACCTTGTTGCGAACTACTTACAGGAAGCAGGCGATAAGTAATGGCTAATATAAGTCAGAAATACGCCGGCGCACTGTACGAAGTTGCAGTTAAACACGACAGTCTTGAAAGCGTTAAAAATGATTTCTTTGAAGTAACTGAAGCAGCAGCTTCAGTAGAGAACTTTATCGACTTCATGGATAACCCTAAGATTACCCGTGATAAAAGAACTGCAGCTGTGGAAGCAGCTTTCGGTGAAAGCGACAGACTTCTGTTAAATCTGCTGCGCATCCTGTCGGATAAAAAGCACATGTCGTTACTCGGAGAAATATATGAAGAGTTCTTATCATTGTATGATGAAGCTCACAACCAGGCACGTGTAACTGTAGAATCGGTTTACAAATTATCTGCTGAAGAGCTGGATCAGCTCGGTCAGATCTTTATCGATAAAACAGGTTATGAAAAACTGCTTATTACTAACACAATAAATGAAGAACTTATCGGCGGCGTACGCGTGCTGTTAGGTTCGAAAGTTTACGACGGTTCTGTCAGAAATCAGCTTGACGGAATCAGAAACAATTTTAAAGAACATACGAATAGCTAAAGGAGTGACATTTTCATGGCAATCAAAGCTGACGAAATAAGTGCTCTCTTAAGAAGCCAGATCGAAAATTATGACAAGGATATGCAGGTTACCGACGTAGGTACTGTTATCCAGGTGGGTGACGGAATTGCACTTGCTCATGGTTTAAACGATGCGATGGCGGGAGAGTTAATTGAGTTCCCAAGTGGTGTACTTGGTCTTGCTCAAAACCTTGAAGAAAATAATGTTGGTATCGTAATACTTGGACCAAGTGACGATATTAAAGAAGGCGACGAAGTTAAACGTACCGGCCGTATCATGGAAGTACCGGTTGGTGAAGAACTTATCGGCCGTGTAGTAAACCCGCTCGGTCAGCCGATCGACGGTAAAGGTCCTATCAATACAACTAAAACACGTCCTATCGAAAGTCCTGCGACTGGAGTTATGGATCGTAAGAGTGTTGATGAGCCCCTTCAAACAGGAATCAAAGCAATTGATGCGTTAGTACCAATCGGCCGCGGACAGCGTGAGTTAATCATCGGTGACCGTCAGACTGGTAAAACGACAATTGCGATCGATACAATTTTAAACCAAAAAGATCAGGATATGATTTGTGTATACGTAGCGATTGGACAAAAAGAATCAACGGTACGTGCTACTGTTGAAACTTTACGTAAAAACGGTGCGCTTGACTACACAATCGTAGTTACTGCAGGTGCAGCTGATCCGGCTCCACTATTATATATCTCACCGTATGCCGGTGTATCTATGGCCGAAGAATTCATGTTCAACGGCAAACACGTTCTAATCGTATATGATGATTTAACGAAACAAGCTGCGGCTTATCGTGAATTATCATTACTATTACGCCGTCCGCCGGGCCGTGAAGCATTCCCGGGTGACGTATTCTACCTTCACAGCCGTCTTCTTGAGCGTGCTGCGAAATTAAACGATGACTTAGGCGGCGGTTCAATTACTGCGTTGCCATTCATCGAAACTCAGGCAGGGGACATCAGTGCTTTCGTTCCAACGAACGTTATCTCTATTACTGACGGTCAGATCTTCCTGCAGTCAGACTTATTCCACTCAGGTGTACGCCCGGCAATTAACGCTGGTCTTTCAGTATCGCGTGTAGGTGGTTCAGCACAAATCAAGGCTATGAAGAAAGTAGCAGGGACACTTCGTTTAGACCTTGCTGCATACCGTGAACTTGAAGCATTTGCTCAGTTCGGTTCAGACCTTGACGAGGCTACAAAAGCTAAACTTGACCGCGGTGCGCGTACAGTTGAAGTACTTAAGCAGCCTGAAAACGCGCCACTTAAAGTAGAAAAACAAGTTGTTATTTTATTCGCACTTGTTAACGGCTATCTGGACGACGTTCCAGTTGAAGACGTTACCCGTTTCGAAGCAGAATTCCTCAGCTGGCTTGAAGCTAATGACGCTGCGTTATTAGACTCTATCCGCCAGACTAAACAGCTTCCTGACAGCGACGCATACGATAAAGCAATCAGCAGCTTTAAAAAGCTTTTCAACCCTTCTAACTAAGAAGTAAGTAATTACTAAGGTGGTGAATTCATGGTTTCACTCAGAGAAATAAAAGGTCGTATAGGCTCAACTAAAAAGATGAGTCAATTGACAAGCGCAATGCATATGGTTGCCAACTCGAAACTGTCCAGAGCTGAACAGAATTCAAAAAAGTTCCAGCCGTACATGGATAAAATCCAGGAAACAGTCAGAGCGATTGCAGCCGGTGATACTGAAAGCTCACACCCTATGTTAGAAGAGAGACCAATTAAGAGAACGGGCTATATCATAATTTCAAGTGACACAGGTAAAGCTGGTCCTTATAATAACAACGTCGTTAAAGCTATCACTGAAGAAGCTGACAAACGTCATGATAACAATCCCGATTCATATGATTTATTCGTCCTCGGAAAAATTGGCTATGAAACTTTAACAGGGCGTGGCTTCCATGTTACAAATCATCGTCTTGGAATACCGGATCAGCCTGATTTTGCCAGCGTAAAAGAAATCGCTGCACAGTCGGTTAACGGATTTATTAACGAAGATATCGATGAGCTTTACATTATTTATAACAAGTTTGTAAATATTTTAGAGCAGCAGGTAACAGTCAGAAAAGTATTACCACTAACAGAAACTGATATTCAGACGGAACAGGCTGATTCTGCACTTGCAGGTTATGAGTTTGAACCGGATAAAGAAACTATTCTAGAAACAATTTTACCTCAGTATGCCGAAAGTTTAATTTACGGCGCACTGCTTGACGCGAAAGCGAGTGAGCATGCAGCACGTATGACAGCTATGAAGGCAGCAACTGATAATGCGACAGAGCTTGTTGGCGAACTTCAGCTTCAGTATAACCGCTTAAGACAAGCGGCGATTACACAGGAGATTACAGAAATCGTCGGTGGCGCAGCTGCACTAGAATAATTGAGATTAGGAGGAAATTAAATGGCTTTAGGTCAAGTAGTCCAAGTAATGGGACCTGTAGTTGACGTGCGCTTTAACGAAGGTGAATTACCTGAAATTAATAACGCACTTGTAGTTAAAATTGACAATGCTAATTCAGAGCCAATCTCTCTGACACTTGAAGTTGCGTTACACCGCGGCGATAACATAGTCAGAACGATTGCAATGAGTTCTACTGACGGCTTACGCCGTGGTGCTGAAGTTGAGAACTCAGGTTCTCCAATTACAGTACCGGTAGGAGAAGTGACACTTGGTCGTGTATTCAACGTATTAGGTGAACACATCGACTTAGACGATCCAATCCCGGCTTCTGAACGTCGTGATCCAATTCACCGTTTAGCGCCGAAGTTTGACGAACTGTCAACTTCAACTGAAATTCTTGAAACAGGTATTAAAGTAGTAGACCTTCTTGCACCTTATACTAAAGGTGGTAAAGTTGGACTCTTCGGTGGTGCCGGCGTAGGGAAAACAGTTCTTATCCAGGAACTTATTAACAACGTTGCACAGGAACACGGTGGTATTTCGGTATTCGCCGGTGTTGGTGAACGTACACGTGAAGGTAACGACCTTTACTACGAAATGAAAGACTCAGGTGTTATCGCGAAAACTGCAATGGTTTTCGGTCAGATGAACGAACCGCCTGGTGCGCGTATGCGTGTAGCTCTTTCAGGATTAACAATGGCAGAATATTTCCGTGACGAACAAGGTCAGGATGTACTTCTGTTTATCGATAACATTTTCCGTTTCACTCAAGCAGGTTCTGAAGTATCAGCGCTCTTAGGACGTATGCCTTCAGCGGTAGGTTACCAGCCTACACTTGCTACTGAAATGGGTCAGTTACAAGAAAGAATTACGTCAACTAATGTTGGTTCAGTAACGTCAATCCAGGCTGTATTCGTACCTGCCGATGACTATACTGACCCGGCTCCGGCTCAGACGTTCGCACACTTAGATGCAACGACTAACTTAGAACGTAAACTTTCAGAGATGGGTATTTACCCGGCTGTTGACCCTCTTGCATCTACTTCACGTGCACTTTCACCGGCAATTGTCGGCGAAGAACACTACAAAGTAGCGAGAGATGTTCAGTCTACACTTCAAAAATACCGTGAGCTGCAGGATATTATTGCAATTCTTGGTATGGATGAACTTTCTGAAGAAGATAAGAACACAGTTGGACGTGCACGCCGCATTCAGTTCTTCCTGAGTCAGAACTTCCACGTAGCAGAACAGTTCACAGGTCAAAAAGGTTCTTACGTACCTGTTAAAGAAACAGTTCAGGACTTTAAAGCTATTTTAGAAGGTAAGTATGACCACATACCTGAAGATGCTTTCCGTCTTGTTGGCGGCATCGAAGATGCTCTTGAAAAAGCGCGTCAGCAAGGTGTAGAAGTCTAAAACGGGAGGGTAAAACATGGCAACAATTGCACTTGATGTAGTTACTCCTAACGGTTCTGTTTTTCATGAAGATGATTGCGAAATCGCTATTCTTCAAACGAAGCAGGGTGAGCTTGGTGTAATGGCCGGTCATATTCCGACTGTAACACCGCTTAAAATAGGTGTCCTTCGTGTTAAAATAAACGGTAAATTTGAATACCTGGCTGTTACTGAAGGGTTTGCAGAAATCAGACCTGAACAAATTACAGTACTGGTGCAGGCTGCAGAGTTTTCAAAAGATATAGACTCGGAACGTGCAGAAGCTGCGAGAGCGAGAGCAGAAAGTCTGCTTCAGCAGTCGCAGGATGAGCGCGTCGATACGTATCGTGCGGAACTTGCTTTACAGCGTGCGGTTAACCGTTTAGAAGTATCTAAATATTAATTCAAACTAAAAGACTGGATTCTCCAGTCTTTTTTTTATCGAAAGGAGGAATTCTCATGGGTTTTTCCCAATTCGCACTAATGCACATTATTCTTCATATTTTGTGTATCTCACTGGCCTTCTGGGTATTAAAAGGAATAAGGTTGGAAAGTTTATTTAATAAAGGTGAAGCCGGTAAAATCCGGCTGACGCTTATCCTGCTCAGTATCCTTCTCGGTACAGCGATGAGCAACTTTATCATGGACATCTTCAGATATACTCAGGAAGCATCTCTTCTGTTCAGCTAATTGCTTTACAAGTGACGATGAAACACCGTATTATTGTAATGAATGGTATAGAGAAATATGGAGTGAGAAGATGGAAAAGATTATTGTTAAAGGCGGCCGAAAGCTGTCGGGTTCTGTAGAAATTGAAGGAGCCAAAAATGCAGTATTGCCAATATTGGCAGCTTCGCTGCTGGCTGGCGAAGGACAATCAATAATTAAAAATGTACCCGAATTATCAGATGTAAATACATTAACAAAATTAATTACTACACTCGGTGCAGAAGCATCGGCAGAAAAAAATAGTGTTGTTATCGATGCGAGCGGAGAACTGAATTGTGTCGCACCTTATGAATTAGTCAGTAAAATGCGTGCAAGCATGCTTGTCATGGGACCGTTATTAAGCCGTTACGGCTATTGTAATATTGCTATGCCGGGAGGTTGTGCAATCGGATCACGTCCTATTGAACAGCACATCAAAGGT
Organism: Jeotgalicoccus coquinae; assembly: GCF_014207425.1. Lineage (GTDB taxonomy): Bacteria > Bacillota > Bacilli > Staphylococcales > Salinicoccaceae > Jeotgalicoccus > Jeotgalicoccus coquinae. Next base: position 240,024 of record NZ_JACHFF010000003.1, read on the forward strand.
CTTGAAAAAATGGGCGCTTCATTCGAGCAGGCAGCAGGCTATATAGAAGGTAAGGTTGAAGGACGTCTTCAGGGAGCAAAAATTCATATGGATTTCCCGAGTGTCGGAGCAACTCAAAACTTAATGATGGCAGCGAGTCTTGCCGAAGGTACAACGCACATTGAAAATGCTGCGATGGAACCTGAAATTACGGATCTTGCAAACTATATTAACTCAATGGGCGGACGCGTTATCGGAGCAGGTACGGGACATGTTAAGATTGTCGGTGTTGAAAAACTGCACGGTGCAGAACACGACGTTATACCGGACCGTATTGAAGCAGGCACATTTATGATTGCCGGTGCGATTACACGCAGTGAAATACTGTTAAAGAACGTTGTAATTGAGCATTTGTCGGCGGTAGTATCAAAGCTTGAAGAAGTCGGAGTCCGTTTTGTCGAGGAAGGCAACGATGTGAGAGTTATTCCGTCGGAAGAATATAAGCCGACAGATCTTAAAACTATGCCTCACCCGGGATTCCCGACAGATATGCAGAGTCAGATGATGGCACTGTTAACGACTATTGAAGGTACGAGTATTGTTACTGAAACAATTTTTGAAAACCGTTTTATGCACGTCAGAGAATTTTCAGCGATGAATGCAAATATTTCACTTGAAGATAATCATGCAGTTATTCGCGGCGGCAGTCAGCTGTACGGAGCAACAGTCCGTGCATCGGATTTACGCGCGGGTGCAGCACTTGTGCTTGCAGGTCTTGCAGCAGAAGGTTATACTACTGTAACTGAACTTCAGCATCTGGACCGCGGATATGTCCGGTTCCATGAAAAACTGAAAGCACTTGGTGCTGATATTGAACGCGTGAACGACAGTGCGTCTGATAAGCATTTGGTGACATCAAAGTAAAGGGGTAATACTATGGCAGAACAACAACAGAAAATCGTTCACCGTAGATTCCCATTGTTAGTTAGAATTCTATTGTTTTTCTACGTTGCAATCGTCCTTGTCTTTTTAGGATTGATGATTGGCTTCGGCATACTGGATAATCCTTTTGGGGTTTTCCGTATTGAAACGTGGGAACATATCATTAACTTAACCAGGGGTTGACGACAGACATGCTGACATATGATCAGATTAAAGCAATAATACCACACCGTCCGCCGTTCTTACTTATTGACAGAATTACAGAAGTAGAACCGGGCAAAAGTTGTAAAGGTATCAAACAGGTATCCGGAAACGAACCTTTCTTTGAAGGGCATTTCCCGGACTATGCTGTTATGCCTGGAGTACTGATAGTGGAATCACTTGCGCAGGTAGGTGCTGTTGCATTGCTGCAGCAGGAAGAATTTAAAGGGAAACTCGCGTTTTTTGCAGGCATTGATAAATGCCGGTTCAAAAAACAGGTAACACCGGGTGACACACTGGAACTTTCAGTGGAGATTACTAAACTCCGCGGACCAATCGGTAAAGGCTGGGCAGTTGCAACTGTCGATGGACAGGTTGCATGCCAGTGCGAAATTACATTTGCAATTTCAGATATTAAAACAGGTGAGTAATAAAAAAGCTGTAAATCATAATTTGATTTACAGCTTTTTTCTATTCTGTTTTATCTTCTTTTCTAAAGTCATCTTTTGACTCCATGCGCGAATTGAACTCATTGATCAGTGCCGTGCCTTCGTAACCCTCTTTAACAAGGAACTCAAGCAGCTCTTCTGCGTAGTTCGGTCCCTGCATGATAATAGAACCTTTAAAGACGACAGAAATCATATCATCCATCTGATTGATATCCATCAGTTCAGCTGAAAACTTGGCAGGTGCGTTTGACGGACGTGTAATCGTCACCATCATTTCAAGCAGACTGCCTTTCAGCTTTTCTAAAATGGAAGCAAGATCCCCGTCTGTTACTATTTCAATAATCCACGGATTGTCACCATGCTCCATATTAATAATAACTCCGTCTTTTACTTCCGGCACGATAAAGTTCTGTTCCTGAATAATTTTCATATCAATTACTTTAAACGATTTCATAGTTGCCTGCTCCTTTTTAACAAAGTACAAAATTAAATTATTTGCAGATGAAAATCCCCGGTATTTAAAAAAGTGTTAATTTTTAATTATGTATTTCCCATTATTGTATTATATATCACCCTGAAATGAAATTATTGTCTTTTGCAGAAAATTTATTCAGGGATTACATTGTAATCAGGAAGGGGGTGATATTGAATGATGAACAAAGTATTGCTTGTCGGCGAACTGGTCAGTAATAATGTGATTGCAAAAAATGCGCAGGGAAGTGTCAATGCATTTATCATAGCGACAGTCCGCGTGCCGAAAGATACGCGGCGTGATAAGGAAGTGCATTTCCTGTACTGCAAGGCGTTCGGTAAAAGTATCCCGGGTGTGCTTGACGAAGCGAAGAACGGTGACATTTTATGTGTCAGCGGCCAGCTCGCAACTACATCTTTTACGAAAAAAGACGGCTCAAGGGAATACCGCATGGAAATATGGGCAGAGAGCATAAAACATGTACCGGATAAGATCCGTGAACGCACTGATATATCAAATCCGTCCCGCTTAATTGAACAGGCAGTACATCATTATAATATTAATGAATCGCTTGGCGAGAAGTATGTACATACACTCAGCCAGGAACAGTCAGAACCGAAAACCGAAAAAGAAAAGCATATTGAAATCATTTCAAATCTCGTTGATGAAAAAGACTCTGGCGGCACGAAAGACAAAACTGCTTCTGACGACAATAAGGAAAAAGTTTTAGCCTGACAGATAAGATTACCCTCTTGAACTGTGCTCTGCACCCATTCATTCTCACACACATTAGCATACTGATGACCAGCTGCGGTTTATCGGTATGCTTTTTAATATTTTAAAAAACAGTTTTTTTACAGCAGTTGTTTTTATGTTACGAATGACAGACTAGTCTGTATCATCAAACTATCTTTACAGATTCTTTATAAAGTACGGTACAGCCATGTTTTTATAAAAAATATGGAAGCTCCCGGAAACTGTATCATACATGAATTAAGCGCTGTGTAATATATCGCGTCATTTAGAAATGAGTTTGTAACAAACTTGTAAAGTAAGGGCACTCTTTTTATATTGCTGTAACCTATGAAAAGTAATTATCGTCTATAATGTGAAACAGTGATAACAAACGCGACGACTTAATCAGTCGTAAAATACATTATATAAGTAAATTATTTTTGGAGGAATTTCAATTATGAAGAAAGTTTTAGCTTTAGGTGCAGCAGTTGCTGTGTCAACAACAATTGCGTACAGTGCAGAGGCAGCATCTCATACAGTAGAATCAGGAGACTCACTTTGGACTCTTGCTGAAGAAAATAACGTAACTATCGAATCTATTAAAAAAGAAAACAAATTAACTTCTGATGTTATCGTTCCGGGTCAGATTATTGAAATCGGCGAGAAGGAAGAAAAAGAAGAAGTTAAAGAAGATAAAGAAGACAAAAAAGAAGAAACTAAAGTTTATACAATCGAAGCAGGCGATACATTATTTGAAATCGCAGTAGAATTTGATGTAACAGTTGCAGACCTTAAAGAGTGGAACAACTTATCATCAGATATTATCTTTGCAGGTAAAGAACTAATCGTTTCAGGTGATGCAGTTAAAGCGGCAACTCCGGTAGAAGAAGCTCCGGCTGTAGAAACTGAAACAGAAACTGCACAAGCTCCAGCTCAGGAAGAAACAGAAGAAACATACGAAGAGCCTGCACAAACTCCAGCTCAGGAACCAGTTAAACAGGAACCTGCACAACAGCCGGTTCAGCAGCAGCAGGCACAAAACGTGAGCACAAGCTCGAACACTAACAGCGGTTTAAACTGGGGTGCTTTAGCAGCATGTGAATCAGGCGGCAACCCAAGCGTTGTAAGTTCAAACGGTTTATACCACGGTCTTTACCAGTTTGATGCTCAAACTTGGCAGTCAGTAGGCGGATCTGGTGTAGCATCTAATGCATCAGCAGCTGAACAGACTCAAAGAGCACAAAAGCTTTATGATTCAAGAGGTTCATCACCATGGCCTGTATGTGGTGCAAGACTGTAATATCAATATAATTTTCGAAGGCCGGGACAAAAGTCCCGGCCTTTTTTGTGTTGAAACGGATATGGTAAAATTAAAGTGATAACAGGGAGGGGTCATAAAATGCTGGAACTTAAAAATGTCACAAAATATTTTGGGAAAGTGCGTGCTGCAGAGAATATTTCCTTTGCCTTGAACAAGGGAGAAGTATTTGGTTTTATCGGCCCGAACGGTGCAGGAAAATCGACGACGATACGGATGATTATCGGCGCGCTGAAGCCGACGCATGGAGAAATAGAATATGCAGGCGGCAATATAAAGAAAGATAAAAAGTATATTGAAAATATTGCCTATGTCCCGGGGGATGTTAATCTGTGGGGCAATCTGACAGGTGAAGAAGTTATCAACTTTATGATGAAAACTCGAAAGTTTAAAAATACCGATGAAAAGCTGCGTCTCATTGAAAAGTTCAAGCTGGACGGCAGAAAAAAATGTAAGACGTATTCAAAAGGGAACAGGCAGAAAGTGGCACTGATCAGTGCATTTCTAAGCGATGCGGAGCTTTTAATATTTGACGAGCCGACAACAGGACTGGATCCGCTGATGGAACGAGTCTTTCACGAGGAAGTAATAAAAGCAAAAGAGGCAGGAAAGACCATTCTGCTGTCGAGCCATATTCTGTCGGAAGTGGAAAAGCTCGCTGACCGGATTGCGATTATACGTGACGGTAAAATTATTGAATCCGGCAGCTTAAAAGAACTGCGCCATATTACCCGGATGGAATATATTATCGAGACGGCTGATGATATTACCGCCTTAAAACATCGTGACTTCGTGCATGAATTTACCGAGTCGGATGACGGTTATCATCTGTTTATTGATAATGACAGGGTGCCGGAATTTCTGAAGTATTTAAAACTGTATAACCTTAAAAACTTAACAACTGCACCGCCGCGGCTGGAAGATATTTTTATGCGCTATTACGAAGGTGCTGAATGATGTATTTTAAAATGCTGATGAAAAATCTGAGGCTGAAATCAGCGCTTTGGATAATTGCACTGTGCGGTCTGTCACTGGCTGTGCCGCCGGTGTTTGACGGTCTCTACAGTACGGCTGGAGAACGGGAAGGCATGAAAATGACAGTCGATAATGCTGCAATGACTGCAATGATTGGTCCTGTACCTGACGGAGATTATACAACTGCTGTTATGTTCGGTCATCAGATGCTGTTGTTTATGGCGCTGTTTCACGGTCTCTTTAGTATTTTAATCGCTAACGGCATCGCCCGGAAAGCTGAAGATACGGGACTCACTGAATATGTACTCAGCGCAGGCATCGGCAAAAAGACGATTGTGTCCTCTCAGCTGATGATCGGTGCAGTGATTAATCTGCTGGTCTTTATTATATTATTCGGCGGTTTAAGTTTATATAATATCGACGGGCTGTCGCTGATTGGCAACTTATACTATGCGCTTGGACTTGCGATGTTCGGACTTCTGTTTTTCGTTATGACAATGGTTCTCGGTAATTTATTCGACAGCGGAGATATGACATTCGGTGTTTCGCTTTCGCTGCTGCTCGTATTTTATTTATACCGTGCAGTGACTGACGTTGCAGATACAGCTTATTCTGCAGCATCACCGTATCACTGGCTGTCGCGGATTGAAGTGTACGGAGCGAATAACGGATTATGGCTGCTGCCGTTCATAGTTATTTTACTGCTTGTCGTACTCAGCTATATGCTGTTTATCAAACGTGACCTTGGAGACAGTTATATAAAAACAGGTAAAGAAAAACGTTTGAGAAATATTAACAGCTATCCTAAGCTCGCATTCATTAATATGAGAGTGCTGATAATCAGCTGGCTGATTGGTCTGTTTATTGCCGGCTTGTCTTACGGATCCGTATTCGGCGACCTTGAGAGTCTGATTGGGGAAAATGATATGCTCCGTGAAGCGCTCGGCAGCAATAACGCAGCTGAGTTCTTTATCAGCATGCTGTTTGTTATTTCGGCATTGTTATCTGCAGCGCCTGCTCTGATGATTAACGGACGTATGCTTGCTGAAGAAAAAACGGGACGGCTGGAAGTAATGAATTCAGGAACACTTAACAGGAAACTGTCTCGCGGAACAGTGTTTGCGACTCATTATATGTACGGACTTGCAGCAGCGGTATCCGCATTTGTGCTGACAGTACTCGGCATGTATCTGGCAAGTATGAATGTCGATGATTTGAGTATTACTGTTAACGACTACCTGCTGTCGGCTGTAAATTACAGTGCGGGTATTGTCTTTACGGTTGGAGTATCGGCGCTGTTTGCAGGTATTTCGAAGAAATTTCATATTACTGCATGGCTGTACGTTACCTATGTGTTTTTTGCGAACTACTTCGGTGTGCTATTAAATATCGATGATATTTATTTAATGCTCAGTCCGTTTCATTATTTAAGCGAGATGCCGCATGAAAGTATGGACATTCCGGCAGTGCTTATTATTACGGTACTCGGCTTTGTTATGGCACTGATCGGTGCAGCAGTATTTAAGCGCCGCAATCTGCTTTGACAGCAGAATGAAATGTGATAGGCTTATGTTATTAAAAAGAATAAGAAATCCACTGGGGGCGCCGATAAGGCTGAGATAGCGCATGCTTGTCCCTTTTCACCTGATCCAGGTTATGCTGGCGTAGGGAAGTGAAGATGATGACAGGTATTTTTCTGAAACCATTCTGCCCACTTCGCCGGAAGTGGGTTTTTTAATTACAGGGGGACATATTAATGGCTGGATTACCAATTGGTTTAACTGTTGCGGGAACTGATCCGACGGGAGGCGCGGGTGTATTTGCGGATTTGAAAACGATGCATTCGCGCGGCGTTTACGGTATGGCTGCGGTTACTTCACTGACGGCGCAGAACACTTTAGGAGTTCAGGATGTTTACAATGTGCCGGCGGATTTTATCGATAAAGAACTGAACAGTATTTTTTCAGATGAAGTCCCGCATGCGATGAAGACGGGCATGATTGCTGAAGCGGATATGATGACGGTGATTGCTGAATACGTTCGAAAGTACAATATTCCGTACGTGATGGATCCGGTAATGATTGCCACGAGCGGAGACCGTCTGATGACGGATAATTCGGTGTCGACGCTGATTGAGACGCTGATTCCGATGGCACATATCGTTACGCCGAATCTTCACGAAGCGGAGAGTATTGCCAATATGAAGATTGAAACCGAAGATGATATTCATAAAGCGCTGAAAATATTTGTCGATGATATGGGTGCAGACAGTGTCATTATAAAAGGCGGTCATCTGGAAGGTGATGCAACGGATTATTTATATGACGGCAGCACTATTTCAACGCTGTCGGCAAAACGGATCGATACGGATCAGACGCACGGCACAGGCTGTACCTTCTCGGCGGTGCTGACTGCGGAGCTTGCAAAAGGACGAACGGCAGAAGAAGCGTTTAAAACAGGTAAAGCGTATATTACGAATGCGATTCAAAATTCACCCGGTATCGGCAAAGGCAGCGGACCGGTAAACCATTTCAGCTATAAAGGAGACTGATTCACATGATTGAACAGTTAAGAAGAGAACGTCCGCTTGTCGTCTGCGTTACTAACGATGTCGTTAAGCCGTTTACTGCAAACAGTCTGCTGTCACTTGGAGCATCTCCGATTATGAGCGGGGAGAAAAGTGAAGCGGCGGATATATTAAAACATGCGGGGGCACTGCTGTTAAATATCGGCACGTGTACTGAAGACAAGATCCCGCTGTATGAAGAAATGGCCCGCTGTGCAAACGAGTATAATATTCCGGTTGTGCTGGATCCGGTAGGTTACGGCGCATCGGCATTTCGCAGAAATTTAACGGATAAGCTGCTCGGTGAATACGATATTGCACTGGTGAAGGGGAACGCAGGGGAAATCCATGCTTTAAGCGGCCGGGAAGCAGTGTCTAAAGGCGTTGACTCCATCATAGAAGGGAATACACTGGATATTGCGAAAGACGCACACGAGGTGTTAAACGTGCCTGTACTGGTGACCGGCGAAATGGATGCGTATGCTGACGGCAAAGAAAAAATGACGATGCACAACGGTCATAAGTATCTCGAAGTGATTACAGGATCCGGCTGTGTGCTCGGTGCGATAACAGCTGCATTTTTAGCGTTGGAAAATAAATCGGACAGTATTGCCGATGCTGTCAGTCTCTACAATATTGCAGCGGAAAAAGCAGCCCGTTCGGCAACGGGACCGGGGACATTTGCAGCTAAGTTAATAGATGAGATTTATAACTTTAAAACAGAAGACTATAATGCGAGAAGAGTGGATGTTCATGAATAAAGACATACTGAGACTGTACCTGATTGCGAGTTCAGCCAGCTTTAAAAATCCGCTCAAGGATCTGGAAACTGCATTTAATGCGGGTGTAACTTGTTTTCAGCTCCGTGAAAAGGGTGCTGATATTAAAAGAGGACAGGTATTGACGGACTTTGCACGGGAAGTAAAGAAACTGTGCAGCCGGTATAATGTAACGTTCATTATAAACGATGATGTGAAACTGGCAGAAGCAGTTGAAGCAGACGGAATTCATATCGGACAGGACGACATAAATCCGGATATGCTGCCGGAGTACTTTAACAATAAAATTATCGGTCTGTCTGTCGGTAACTTAACAGAACTTAAATCAAGCAGTCTGGCCCGGGTATCGTATCTCGGTATCGGTCCGGTGTTCAGCACTTTATCGAAATCGGATGCAGGTGAAGCAATCGGCACGGACGGCTTACGGGAATTAGTAAATCATACGGAATTGCCGACGACAGCAATCGGAGGAATCACAGAAAAAAATTATAAAGAATGCCTGAAGAACGGGGCAGACGGGATTTGTGTTATCTCAGCAATTACCGGTTCAGACAATATTGAACAAACCGTGACAGCTTTGTTGCAGTAACTATGTGAAATATTAACCATATGGTATGAAATTGGTTTTTATACACTTCTATTTATGGTACAATCTTTTTTATGTGAGATATTACTTAGAGGTGAAGAAATGATTAAAAAGTGGCTATTACCAGCGTCTATGGTACTGGTACTATTCTTGGCAGGGTGTGACTATTCACAGCCTGAGAATAGAGACGGCTTCTTCTATAACACTCTTGTCCAGCCGATGGATTCGTTATTACACTGGCTTGGAGATAATCTGGACAACAACTACGGTCTGGCTATTATCGTCATCACGCTGATTGTGAGACTGGCAATTTTCCCATTCATGATGCGTACATACAAAAATCAGATGATGATGAGAGAAAAAATGAAGATTGTCAAACCAGAAATGGAAGCAATCCAGCAGCGCGTTAAAGTTGCAACAACGCAGGAAGAAAAAATGGCAGCCCAGCAGGAAATGATGGGTCTTTATAAGAAACACGATATTAACCCGCTTAACATGGGTTGCTTACCTATTCTTATTCAGATGCCGGTTGTTATGGCATTATACTTTGCATTACGATTCCCTTCCGATGGCGGAATAACAGCTCATCCTGATTTCTTATGGATGGAACTAACACAAACAGACTACTTCATGGTTGCAATTGCAGGTATTGTATACGCAATTCAAGCATGGGTATCAACAAGATATGTATCAGAAGAACAGCGTAAACAAATGCAGTTATTCATGTACATTTCTCCAATAATGATTATTTGGATTTCAGCGATTTCACCATCAGCACTCCCATTATACTGGGCAGTCGGCGGTATCTTCCTGATCTTCCAGACTTGGGCAGGTAACACATTCTACCGCAAGAAAGTTAATGAAGAAATGGCACCGATTATTGCAGCACACGAACGCGAACAAGCTGAAAAAGAAGCACGCGTTAAGAACGCTAAAGTTAAACCTAAGAAAAAGCGTAAGAAATAAGCAGCAGCTAATTTTTGAGAGTAGAGTCCGATAAGGATTCTGCTCTTTTTTTGTTCTGTTTTTGTGCTATCACCGTCAATAAAAAATCCCCCGGGCGAAGATTCGCCCGGGGGACACATCCGATATTACAATATCGGTGATATTAAGTTTGCGAGGCCTTCTTTCATCTTAATCCACAGCCCGCGGTTTTTATATTTATCTTCTGTGAGTATTTCACAATGTTTAATATCCGATTCAAATATTTTACGGTGTTTAATCGCTTCATCCTCATCGTACATAAATGCATTCACTTCAAAGTTTAAAATGAAGCTGCGGTTATCGAGGTTTGTCGTTCCGACTGATACCACTTCGTCATCGATAATAAATACTTTCTGATGGAGGAAACCAGGCTGGTACATGTAAACTTCAGCACCCATTTTCATCAGGGAGCCGACGTTTGAGTATGTTGCCCAGTATACGAACGGATGGTCCGGAAAGCTCGGAATCATAATTTTAACTCTGACTCCGGACAGTATCGCAATACGGATAGCTTCCATTATCGACTGATCTGGAATGAAATAGGGCGATTGAATGTGTATGGTTTTCTTCGCCTTGTAAATCATTTTCAGATAACCGTATTTAATCTGTTGATAATTTTCGTCGGGACCGCTTGAGGCAATCTGCATCGTTGTCCGGCCGACTGAATCAATTTCAGGGAAGTAATGGTCTTCATGTTTCATATTGTTGCGTGTATCGTGAGAGTTCCAGTCCAGCATGAAGCGGAGCTGCAGTGATTTCACAGCGTTACCTTCAATGCGGAGGTGAGTGTCGCGCCAGTCGCCCATCTTAGGATCACGCCCGAGATACTCATCACCGACGTTCGCACCGCCGATGTAGCCGATTCTGCCGTCGATAACGACAATCTTGCGGTGGTTTCTGTTATTAATACGCGGATTGATTAGCGGCATCTTGCTCGGAAAGAATGCTTCGACCAGTCCGCCGGCATTTCTTATATCACTGAAGTTTCTAAGCGATAAAGACCGGGAGCCGATGTCATCGTACAGAATGCGTACCGAGACACCTTCTTTTTGTTTCTTTAAGAGAGCTTTATACAGCTCCGTACCAATCTTATCCATTTTAAAAATATAATACTGGAAATGAATATGGTCTTCAGCTGCCTCGATATCTTTCAGCATCTGTGAGAATTTTTTATTCATATCAATAAAAGTAGTTACGTCATTATTGCTTGTCACGAATGACTGGTTATTATAAAGCAGCATCTGAATTTGTTTCTTATGTTTCTCTGCGATCGGATTGGCGAATGTCAGACGGTTGTGTGTAATCTCTTCCAGCTGTTCGCTGACGAGATGTTCGAGTCCGACTTTGTCGTCCTCATCGAGTTTAAATAGTTCCTGACGGTAAATAGTGCGTCCGAAAAGCATGTAAAGCAGAAAGCCGACAATCGGCAGGAAGAATAATACTAAAACCCATGCCCAGACGCTCTGGGCGCTGCGGCGTTCAAGAAATACAAGCCCGCCGGCTAAGAGAAAGTTAACTATGAAAAGGATAACGGTAACGATTGTAATTACCGAGGCATCTGTAATGTAAATGTCCAAAATCGGTATCTGCATATGTATCCACCTTCTTTGAAGTATAAAAGTTTGTCAGTCTGTAATAATTAATGTCTGAAAAGTATAGATAATTATAGCATAAACGAGTACAATTAAGTTAGCCATAAAAAGGGAGTGTCAATATGCGCAAAAACGACAAAAGCAAAGTTAAAGAAGTCGTCCAGATGCTGCATGAACTCGGTGTTAAAGTGACGGTTTCCAAATCAAGATTTGAAATTATGAATCGCATCGCAAATAAAGATCAGCTCAGACTGAAAGAAAATAATATTTAAAATAAAAACTGCTGAGGAGGGGTTATCCCTTTTCAGCAGTTTTTATATGTTTTTAGAACTTTTGCTCAGGTGATGGAAATACATGCTGAGCATAATTCCGACAGCAAGCATGTTGGCCCACAGTCCGCTTCCCCCGTAACTTATGAACGGCAGCGGAAGTCCTGTAATCGGCAGCAGTTGAATTGTCATACCGATATTCTGGATGATATGGAAGACAAGCAGTGCAAGATAGCCGATAATGAAATAAGCGGCAAAGCTGTCCGTCGCCATAAAGGCCATACGGATTAAGTGCATGACAAGCATGAACAGTACGATAATAACAATTGTTGAACCGATAAACCCGAATTCCTCACCGATAATCGTAAAGATGAAATCGGTATGGTTTTCCGGAATATAAATGATACCTTCCGTGTAACCTTTACCTGTTATCCCGCCGGAACCGATAGCAATCAGCGAGTTTGTCAGCTGGAATCCGCTGTCGGACTGGAAGTCTTCAGGTGTAATCCACGAATAAATACGCTCGAACTGATAAGGATGAATGCCTAAATAGCGTTCAAGTAAATCCGGACGGTATAAAATACCGAGTATCAGTGCAAGACCGGTCGATGCCGCAACGGAAAGTGTCGGGATAATCAGCCACCAGCTGATACCTGAAACGACAACAAGTCCAAGGAAGATAGCAATCATTACGAGTACAGTTCCAAGGTCATTCTGCAGCAGGATGAAGAGCATCGGCGGAATAGAGACTAAAATCAGTTTTAACAGCAGTCTCAGGTCCATCGATAACGTATTCGTTAATTTATATTTATTGTGCTGGCTGATAACGTAAGCCATTGTTAAAATATAAATGATTTTAACGAACTCAGACGGCTGGATACTGAAAAATCCGAACTGGTACCAGCTTTTCGCACCATTAATAATCGGTGTGATTGACGACACGGGTGCAATATATAAAATAACAAGACTCAGAACACCCAGTATGTACAATGCCCATGTATAGTTTTTTATCAGTTTAAACGGCACCAGCATCAGGCCGAATGCAAGAAAGAAACCCAAACCGTAAAACGCAATCTGCCGGGTGCTGAAGTCAGTGCCGTACTGGCCGCTGGTCATCGCCGAACTGATTGATACCACACTGATTGCCGCAAGCAGCAGGATTAAGATAATCAGAATCCAGTCGATGCGTGCAAAGAAGTTTGAATTTTGACGTGTATATTTATTATTACTCAAGAAAGTCACCTAATTCATTTAGAAATCATGACATTTAGTATACAACTAATTTATAATTATAAACAGTAAATACAAATATTTAGGATGAAAAATTATGATAAAAGCTACGATTGAACAAATAGCAAAATTCACCGGCGGTACGATGAACAGCCGTGCAGCGGATATGAAATCAAATGTAATTAAAGGTGTATCAATCGATACACGTACTATAGAAGAAAACAATTTGTTCATTCCTTTTAAAGGCGAACACGCAGACGGACACAGATTTATTGATATGGCATTTTCAAAAGGTGCAGGTGTTACGCTGAGCGAACAGCCGCCGGAGGAATCCCGCTATCCGGTAATTCACGTTACAGACGGACAGAAAGCACTGCAGGATATTGCGGAAGCATATTTAAACATTGTTAATCCGGCTGTAATTGCTGTTACAGGATCAAATGGTAAGACGACGACGAAAGATATGCTGGAATGTGTACTGAACAAGAAATATAAAGTGCAGAAAACACCCGGTAACTTTAATAATGAAATCGGCATGCCGCTGACTGTTTTACAATTAGATGAAGATACTGAAATATCTATTCTGGAAATGGGTATGGATAAAGTGGGGGACATAAATTTCCTGAGCAGAATGGCGAAGCCGGATATTGCGGTGATTACGAGCGTCGGTGAATCCCATATTGAAATGCTGGGATCCAGAGAAAACATTGCCGGAGCAAAATACGAAATCGTCGATTATTTAAAAGACGACGGCACGTTTATCTATTCCAAAGATTACCCGCTGCTTGATGCGATTGTTAAGCAGGACACGGCATATGAAATTAAGACGGCAGGACTGCTGGAAGTCAATGATTATACAATCGGTAAGGTAATGGAAGATGATAACGGCACGCACTTTACTTTTAAAGACGTACAGTTTGATATTCCGCAGCTCGGTATTCACAATGCACTGAATGCATCACTTGCGGTGCTTGCCGGGGAAAAACTCGGAGTGTCATTAGAAGAAGCACGTGAGAATCTTGCGGACCTTGAAGTGACAAGCATGAGAATGGAGCGCATTGCTCATCCGAATGGCACGCTGATTGTGAACGATGCGTACAATGCGTCGAAAGCGAGTATGATCAGCGCTGTCGACACTGTCGGCCGTATGCATCACACAGATAAAATTCTCGTGCTGGCTGATATTCTGGAGCTTGGAGATTACAAACAGGAACTGCATGAAGATGTTGCACACTTTATTAATGAAGAAACTTATCAATTTACGAAGATTTATACGTTCGGCGGCGGTGCGAAATATATCCATGACGCTTTAACGATGGAAGACAAAGAACATACGTCATCGATAGAAGAATTGAAAAACAAAGTACAAAAGCATTTTAATGAAGATACAGTAATTCTGCTGAAAGGATCACGCGGTATGGCTGTCGAGAGGGTGATTGACGATATCTAAAATCGGAGTGCTGTTTTTACACGGTTATACAGGCGGAAGATATGAGCTTGAGCCGGCATTTCAGTATTTAAAAAAACGCTATGACTTTGAATATGAGTTCCCCCAGTATCCAGGTCATGGCACGACGCTGAATTTATCTTCGGTTACAGGCGATGACTGGTACCGGGAAGCGGAACGGGCATATTTCAACCTGGCATCGCGCACCGATAAAATATACGTCATCGGCTTTTCGATGGGCGGAGTGTTCGCGAGCTTTATCGCCCAAAATTATCCGGTTGAAAAACTGGTTTTAATTGCACCTGCATTCGACCACACCAAATTAAGCAGACTGAACAGATTGAAACTGTCACCGTCAGGAGTAAATGACCATTTTAAATTGAATATGATGGCGAGAGTAAGACCGCGTCTGAAAAACATTCCCATCAGAGCGGTGAAAGAGTTTATTAAGATTGTCGACTCAAAAATCGGCGATCTTGAAAGTATTACGTGCGATACGCTGCTTATTCACGGAAAGATTGATCTGCTTGTCCCGTATGAGACAAGCATAGAAGCCGAGAAGAAAATACCGCAGTCAAAACTAATACTAATGGAGCACACCCCCCACCTGATAATGTTCACTCAGGACAAGCAGCTGGAACTCAATATTCTTGTTGAGAGATTTTTATTTCTTGACATCGGATTAAAACATCTTGTGGATTAAAGTGTTAAGTGTTACTATGGAGAAGTTGTACATGCGAGAAATGAAATAGTCAAAGGAGACTAAAGTTTGAAAATTTTTAAAGAGTTAGGTATTAGTGACGATACAATTCAGTCACTATCCGATATGGGGTTCACAGAACCTACCCCAATCCAAGTGGAAAGTATTCCCTTAGCATTAGAGCGTAAAGATATTATTGGTCAGGCTCAGACGGGGACTGGTAAAACCGGTGCATTCGGTATCCCAATTGTAGAAAACACAACTAAAGGCGCAGGCACTCAAGTTGTAGTGTTAGCACCAACTAGAGAGTTAGCAGTTCAGGTCAGCGAACAAATTAAAGCATTTGCTAAAAGAAAGAAATTAGCTACTGCAGTTATTTTCGGCGGCATGAGCATAGACCGTCAGATTAAAGACCTTAAAAGACAACCCGAAATCATTGTTGGTACACCAGGTCGTATGATCGACCACATCAACCGCCGTACGCTTAAATTACAAGATGTTCACACACTTGTTTTAGACGAAGCGGATGAAATGATGAACATGGGCTTCATCGATGATGTTAAATTCATCATGAGCAAAGTACCTGAAGACAATCGCCACACACTTCTATTTTCAGCGACAATGCCCCGGGCAATCCAGGATTTAGTAACGCGTTTCATGAACAAACCTCACATCGTTAAAACGATGAACCAAAACAATTCCGATCCATTAATCGATGAATTCTATACAATTGTTAAAGAGCTGGAAAAATTATCTGTATTTACATCATTCCTTGATGTTCATCAGCCAAGCCTTGCAATCGTATTCGGCCGTACAAAACGCCGTGTAGATGAATTGACAAGTGCATTAATTGCTAAAGGTTACCGTGCAGAAGGTTTACATGGCGATATTACTCAATCTAAACGTCTTGAAGTATTAAAGAAATTCAAGAATAATTCATTAGACATTTTAGTAGCTACTGATGTAGCAGCAAGAGGCTTGGATATTACGGATGTATCACATGTGTACAACTTCGATATTCCACAGGATTCCGAGTCTTACACACACCGTATTGGACGTACCGGCCGTGCCGGTAAAGAAGGAATGGCATTAACATTCGTTAACCCTGTAGAGATGGACTTCCTGCGTCAGATTGAAAAAGACAAGAAGAAACCAATCGTTACACTTCGTCCACCAAGTAAAAAAGAAGTAGAAAAAGCTCGTGAAAACGAAGTCTTTGAAAAAATCGGTGCATGGTTAGCTGACAATAAAAATCAGCACACTTTCGAAGTGGCTGACGGGTTAATGAAAACTCATGAGTCACGCGAAGTTATTGCAGCGTTAGTAAACGAACTTCTGTATGCCAAAGAAGATGACAATATTCAATTGTCATTTGAAAAACCACTTTCTCGCAAGGGTCACGGCGGACGCAGAGGTAAATCGAACTATAGTAAAGGCGGTCAAAGAAGCGGCGGCGGCAACAGACGCGGTCGTGACGGCGGCAGACCTTCAAGAAACAGCAGCGGCGGCAGCGGTGCTAAACGTCATGGTGGTAAACCATCATCAGGCGGACGTACCAGCAAACAGGGCCGTGTGTTTAAAGATCACCAAAAATAATATTTATAATTGAAGCATTCACTTTTTAAGTGAATGCTTTTTTATGTTTTCTGAGTGTTGTATCATAGAGGTAAACTAACAGTTGGAAGGGTTGCTTATGATAGAGTTGAACGAACGCGTCAGACCGTATATGACGGTCAAAGCATTATTAGTATGGGTAACCAGTATTCTTATATTTTCAGCAGCCGGTTTTGCAGTACATTTCTTTTCGTGGCCGGTCTGGCTGTATTATATTTTTATCGCCCTGCTCGTATTGGAACTCGCGGGATTTATTTTTTTAAGACCGTGGATTTATACCAAAGTGACATCATATGAACTGCTCGAAGACAGAATTATCGTCAGACAGGGCTTCTTTACAGTAAAGACACAGATGATTCCGTTAAAAAGAGCGCAGGGCGTCGAGTTTAAAACAGGTCCTTTGTCGAGAAAATATGATCTTGCAGGGCTCCGTATTAAAACGGCGGGAATCGGCATCGATATGCCTCCGCTCCAGACTGATGAAGCCAGAACTTTAAAAACGGCTGTCATCGATATCGTAAAGGAGGAAAATACAGATGTATAATCCTCAGAAACTCCATAGAATCGCATATGCAGGAAGTGTAGTTAAAGGAATTAAAACGATGTTTTTCCCGGCAATTATTATTTTCTTTAATATGAGGGAAGAGCTGTTCTCAGGTTCGATAAACCCATGGATGCTGTTTAGCGGCATCGGGATACTCGCTCTTGTATTTATCGTCTTTACAGGATTCGATATGTTAAATATATACCGGACAAGATTCTGGATTGAGAACAATAAATTTATTTATAAAGACGGGATATTTACCCGAAATGAAAAGGAACTGGATATTAAACGTATTCAGTCCATCGACTTTAACGAGCCGTTTTTTCACCGTATTTTTGGTGCGGTACAGCTCGATATATTAACACCCGGTGACGGTATTAAAATTGATACGATTAAAAAGTCACAGGGTCAGGAAATTCAAAAAATGATTTATGAGGAACAGCAGGATATCGAGAACGAGGATATTACTGTTAACCAGGGAGACTCAAGTCCCTGGCCGAGAGAAACAGAACCGGAAGCTGTACCTAAAACGGCTGCCCGTGAATTCGTTACGCTGAAAAAAATGAAAACAAAAGAACTTGTGTTAATGGCGATGACAAGCGGCGGACTTGGAGTCTTTGCTGCGATATTCTTCGGTGTTCTGAACGTTGTCGGCGGAGAAATCCTTATTGAAAACTATTTTGAATATGTCAGCGGACTCGTCAGAAGTATAGTGTTCGGCATCGTTATTTCTTCTCTTGTGTTTGTAATCATCGGTTACATTATCGGTACAATTATCATCATGGTTAGAAACTACGATTACACATTAAAACAGAGCGGTGATGATCTGACCGTGGAATACGGTTTATTCTCCAAAAAGAATAAGAGCGTCAACATAAACAGAGTGCAGAATGTTATTATATCCGACAGTCTGCTGCGACGTTTAATCGGCTACTATGCATTGTCGGTATCGATTACGAGCGACTCTCTTGAATCAGATCAGATCGACGGCAAAGTACAGCTGCTGCCGTTCATTAAAAAGAAAGAACTGTACAGCATTATCGGAGATATATTTCCGAATTATCATATGGAACTGCCGAAGCGTGTCGTACCGTTCCGTGCAATAAGACGCTATTTCCAAATTACACTGCTGATATTTATTACAGGCACCGGAGTAATGGCATACTTCTTCCACGGTGAAACATTCATGCTTTACTTTTATATCGGAGCAGCAGTAATTCTGATGCTTTTAATTGCGAGCGGGATTTACAGTGCAAAAAATGTCGGCTATGCAATTTATAAAGATGAAATTAATCTGATGACAGCGTCGTTCTTTACACGCCGTCATTACGCAATTAAGCGCGATAAAATTATCGATACGACATACCGGCGCAATCCGTTTTTACACCGGGCAGATCTTGGCCATATAGAAGTGTCGACCCCGGGCGGGATTGCCAGTTCGTCGGCAGAAATTAAGTTTATCGGGAAACATGATATCGAGACAATATGGACATTTATAGAAAGGGGGCATGACGATGAAACGGATTTCGCCGAAAGCAATCAAACTGTGGAGAATCAGAGAATATATTAACGTAGGAGTCTGGCTGCTGATTGCTGCTGCAATAGGTATTGCACAGATATTTTTGGATTTTATTCCGTGGTGGATATTTCTTATTCCTCTGGCAGTCGCAATTTATATAATTATCGTTCATGCATGGATTATTCCAAAGCTCCGCTATAAGTACTTCAGATATAAAGTGCTTGAAGATGAGATACGAATCCACAGCGGTATCTGGTTTAAATCTGAAGTTGCGGTGCCGCTGTACCGTGTTCAGAACATTGATACAACGGTCGGGCCTATTATGAAAAAGATGAATCTGAAAGGTATTTCCCTGCAGACTTCTGCTGAAAAACTCTATATTCCGGAACTGGAAACAGATAAAGCAGATCAGCTGCGTCACGATATCCGTGAACTGATTAATAAAAACATCAACATAAAGCAGAATGAGGGAACATTATGATTACAGGTCTCGGAACGGATATTATAGAAATTTCACGTATTCATAAAGTAAATAAAGATGATCGTCTGGCTAGAAGAATTTTGACGCCGGATGAAATGAATCACTATAACGGTATTACAAATGAAGAGCGTAAAATCACTTATCTTGCAGGGCGTTTTGCAGTGAAGGAAGCATACAGCAAAGCGCTTGGCACAGGAATTGGCAGTGCAGTCAGCTTTAATGATATTAACTGCATGAATGATGAGCGCGGAAAACCGTCGCTTACAAATGCACCCAATGCCCATGTATCAATATCCCATTCAAAAGATTATGCGGTTGCAACAGTTATTATAGAGGAGGCTGGCGAATGAGCGATAAGTATTACAGAAATACAGTACTCGATGTAAATCTAGAAGCCATAGAAAAAAACTGCAGAGCGATTCAGGAAATTAACCCTGAAAAGATATTGATTGCAGTCGTTAAAGCGAATGCATACGGTCTTGGAGCAAAAGCAGTCAGCGAATATCTGGCAGAGGCCGGCGTCACTTTTTTTGCGGTTGCAACTCTGGATGAAGCAATAGATTTGCGTATGCATGGCATTAAACAGAAAATACTCGTACTCGGCACGATACTTCCGAAACACATTAATAAAGCAATTCAGCACCGTATTGCAGTGACAGCACCGAACCTCGTGTGGGTTAAAGAAGCGAAAAGCGAAGTGACTGATGCGTATGATAAAGAAGTGTGGATTCATATTAAAGTAAATACAGGTATGAACCGCTACGGCACTTCGGATGCGGATGAAGTAAATGAGATGATTAAAGAAATCAATTCATTCAGCCGCTTTATTTACGAAGGGATATACAGTCATTTCACTTCAAGTGATGAAGATAATGAAGTGACAGACGAACAATTTAATTTATTTAAAGATATCGTCAGTCAGGCTGAACGTCCTGAATACGTTCATATTTCAAATTCAGGCGGAGCATTAACGCTGAAAGAAGACTTCACAACAGCAATCCGCACCGGTATTGCACTATACGGCTACTATCCAAGCAGGTGGACTGCTTCAGCAACATCTGTGGAACTTGTACCGTCAGTTAAATTATCTGCTGAAATTTCAGCGGTTCATCAGCTGGAAGCAGGAGACAGTGTCAGCTACGGCAGGAAATATACTGCTTCAAAGAGAGAAAAAGTTGCAACATTGCCTATCGGATATGCAGATGGGTTATTAAGACAGCATAATGGGTATAAAGTACAATTAGAAGGTGGTACCGACTGTGAAATTATCGGCACCATCTGCATGGATGCACTAATAATCAGAGTTCCGGAACACACCGATGCAGGAGTAAACGTTACTATAATTGATGATTCACAGAAATCGAAGCAGTCGATGGAAAGTTACAGTGAATACACAGGAACTATTTCATATGAATCGCTTTGTGCTTTTGGGCGCCGTATTCCCCGCCGCTATGCCGGGAAAGATGTTGAACTGGTCTATAACGAAGTAATAAACTAAACGGACATTCGATTGATAGCAAGAGAATGTCTCAAATGTTATGATTAGTACAATAACTGATTTATATGGAGCTGACTATTTTGTCTGATTCATCTGCAAAAAATGAGTTCGAAAAAGCATTGGTAAATGGCTACATTGAAATGGCGGAGATTAATTTATTAATTGCTCGGGAAGGCTTTTACGCGGAAAGTGAAGCATACCGTACCGGCATTTCTGTCACGGAACGGGAATGTGCTGCATGTAACGATAGTAAAGATGGTGAATAGATGAAAAGAGGAGAAGTTTATCTGGCCGATCTTTCACCTGTGCAGGGTTCAGAACAGGGGGGCAAACGCCCCGTTGTTATTATCCAAAATAATGTTGGTAACCGTCACAGTCCTACTGTGATAGTTGCAGCCATTACTGGGAAAATAAACAAAGCGAAGATACCTACACATGTTGAAATATCAAAGGAAGCTTACAAACTGGATATGGACTCGGTAATACTGCTGGAGCAAATCAGAACGGTCGATAAGACCAGGTTACAGGAAAAACTTACATATCTGGATGAGGACAAAATGCGTGAAGTTAACGATGCATTAAAAGTCAGTCTGGAATTAGAACCGAAAAAGAAAAGAAAAAAGAATAAGTCAAACAGAAAATAGACTTTTGTTTACAAAAGTCTATTTTGGAAATGGAGGTGTTTTTAATATGACGTATATTGACGATCTGGTAGAAGAGTACAAAGGTCTGATTGTGGATTATATCAAAACGGGTAATGCCGATGAACTCGCGGGAACAGCTCATGAATTCAGTGAACGAGCAATTGATCTCGATATTTCGCCGGATGAGATGGTGGCTCTGCATATTGAACTGGTCAGTGCGATTCCGCTGACAAACTACGAAGAAGTTAAAGCCTCTTTGGACGTGTTGCAGGAAATCATGATTCGATTCGGATTTACATATAAGGATTACAAAGCAATGCTTAACAAAATGGAGCGTCATGACCAGGAAATGGATGTCGCTGCCAGTCTGCAGGAGACGATGTTAAAAACTTCGATTCCCGTCATCGAAAATGTCGAGCTTGGCGCAATCAGTGTACCGGCCCGTAAAGTAAGCGGGGACTACTTTAATATTATTGAACACAGCGACAGCAAGCTGACTTTTGCGGTTGCCGACGTTATCGGTAAAGGGATACCGGCTGCAATTGCCATGTCGATGCTGAAATTCGGAATGGACCTGACATCATCGTCCAGTCCGCCGTCAAAATCATTGAAGCGTCTGAATGAACTGGTGGAGAAAAACGTTAATAAAAACATGTTCGTAACGATGTTCTACGGACTTTATGATTTTAAGAACCAGTCTCTGTGCTTTTCAAGTGCGGGACACGAACCTGCATTCCTTTATCACTATGAAGATGATGAGTTTGAGGAGCTGGACGGCAAAGGGCTTGTACTCGGTGTAATGAAAGATACGGAGTACGAAGAGGTTTCATCCAGACTCGAGAAAAATGATATGCTGTTTATTTTTACAGACGGTGTGTCCGAACTTAGAAAACATGATGGTACGTTTATTAACATGGATGACATTAAAGAGATGATACGGGAAGCCCGCGATCAGCATCCTCAGGACATTGTCCAGTATATTTATGAAGCGCTGACCCGGATGCGCAATCAGAATTACAAAGACGACTTAACAATGTTTATCATAAAAAATAAAAGTGCTAATTAAAAGTTTTAAAAACGTGAATAAAGGGTAGAAATATTAAGGTATAAAATTTATGAATTAAGTGATTGGAGTGCATACATAGTTATGAATATAAAAATAGACGCTACGGAAAACGGCGGAGAGTATTTAGTAAGTGTCAGCGGCGAGCTGGATGTATATACTGCACCAGAGTTAAAGAAAGTATTCGAACCGGTCGCGGCAGCAGGCGAGCATAACCTGATTGTCGATTTAAGCGAATTGAGTTATATGGATTCCACAGGGCTGGGTATTTTCGTAGGAACTCTTAAAGATCTTAATAAATATGACAAGGAACTCCATGTACTTGGAGTTAACGATAGAATTTTAAAACTTTTTGAAATTACAGGATTACGTGATTTAATGTATGTTAATAAGAAGTCGGAGGTCGACTGAAGAATGATGCCACAATATGATTTTATAGAAATGAAGTTTCCGGCAAGTGCAGAGTACGTAAGTCTTATCCGTTTAACGCTGTCGGGTGTGTTATCGAGAGCAGGAGCGACTTATGACGATATTGAAGATTCTAAAATTGCAGTATCGGAAGCTGTAACTAATGCTGTTAAACATGCTTATAAGGACAATGAACAGGGTGAAATTCTTGTAGGATTTGCAGTCTACAGCGATAAGGTGGAAGTTATTGTTTCGGATAACGGACAGAGCTTTGATTATGAAGAAATCAAAGAAGAGCTTGGCCCGTACAATGAAGACGATAATATCGATTACCTCAGAGAAGGAGGGCTTGGCCTGTTCCTTATTGAGACGCTGATGGACAAAGTTTCCTTTAGAAAAGAACCTGGTGTTACGATCAGCATGACGAAGTATATTAACGAAAGTCAGGTGCACCCGAATGGAGAAACGATCTCGCAATAGGAATTACGGACTGCCGCCTGAAGAAGTAAACGAACTGATTAAAAGATATCAGGAAGATGAAGATGATATCGCACAAACTGAACTCGTGGAAAACTATACGAAGCTTGTGGAATCGCTCGCTTACAGATACTCACGCGGCCAGTCTCATCATGAGGATTTGGTACAGGTCGGGATGCTGGGATTATTAGGTGCTATCAGACGTTTTGATACATCGTTTGAACGCAGGTTTGAAGTTTTTTTAGTGCCGACAGTTGTTGGTGAAATTAAACGATATCTGCGTGACAAAACATGGAGTGTTCATGTGCCGAGACGTATTAAGGAACTCGGACCGAGAATTAAAAATACGACGGACGCACTGACAAATGAACTCGAAAGATCACCGACAATCCAGGAACTGGCAATGGAGCTTGAAGTTACTGAGGAAGAAGTGCTTGAGGCTATGGAAATGGGTCAGAGTTATAACGCACTCAGCGTTGACCATTCAATCGAAGCGGATAAAGATGGTTCGACAGTAACATTGCTCGATGTTATGGGACAGCAGGATGACAATTATGATCTGGCTGAAAAACGCATGATTTTAGAAAAAGTACTGCCAATCTTAAGCGACAGAGAGCAGGAAATTATAAAATCGACATTTATTGACGGTCTGAGCCAGAAAGAAACCGGTGAAAAAATCGGTTTAAGCCAGATGCATGTCTCGAGACTGCAGCGTTCTGCAATTAAGAAGCTGAGAGAAGCCGTTAAGGAAGAAGATGAATAAATTTATAAATGAGCCCGGTCTACATTAGATTGGGCTCTTATTATTAGGAGAGTACATATTATGGCGCACGAACTTGTACAGGAAATATCAACTGAAATGAAAATCAATAAAGGACATATAGAAAAAGTTCTTGAACTGCTTGCAGAGAAAAATACGGTCCCTTTTATTGCCCGTTACCGTAAGGAACAGACAGGTGGGTTGGATGAAGTTGCAATTAAAGAAATTGAAACGAAGTATCTGTATCTGGAAAACCTGAATAAGCGTAAAGAAGAAGTTATCCGTCTGATAGATGAACAGGGGATGCTGACTGACGACCTGCGTAAAGATATTTTAAAACAGACAAAGCAGAGCCGCGTAGAAGATTTATACCGTCCATTTAAACAGAAAAAGAAAACGCGTGCGACTGAAGCGAAAAGACTAGGACTTGAACCGCTGGCGAAAATTATTCTGGCAGGCAAACACCGTGATATAGAAAGTGCTGCAGCAGAGTATATCAATGAAGAAGTGACTTCAGTTGAAACAGCAATTAAAGGTGCGAAAGATATTATTGCGGAAATTGTCTCGGATAATCCCCAGTACCGTCTGTATATACTGAAAATCATCAAAGATACTTCAGAAATCGTTTCAGCTGTTAAGAAGAATGCTGACGATGAGCAGGGTGTTTTTGAAATGTATTACGAGTATGCGGAAAGAATTAAAAATATAGTGCCGCACAGAGTACTTGCGTTAAACCGTGGTGAAGCATTAAAAGTTCTGACGGTTAAATTAACGCATGATACTGAGAGAATTGCGAATTACTTAAAGAAAGAAGTTATCGATGTACACATCAAGACAAAAGAACTGCTGACAGAAGCAATTGAGGACAGCATGAAACGTCTTATTTTACCTTCTCTTGAAAGAGAAGTGCGGGCTGACTTAACTGAAACAAGTGAAAAGCATGCAGTGATGGTCTTCGAAGAAAATTTAAAACGTCTGCTTCTGCAGCCGCCGTTAAAAGGCAGAGTAATTCTTGGATTGGATCCTGCATACCGTACGGGATGTAAACTCGCTGTAATTAACGATACAGGATCATATCTTGCGAAGGATGTTATATTCCCGCATAAACCTGTAAATAAAAAAGATGCTGCGAAATCAGTCATTTTAAAACTGATTAAGAAACATAATGTGTCATTGATTGCGATAGGGAATGGTACGGCTTCGAGAGAATCCGAAGAATTTATCGGTGAGCTCATTAAAGAAGCGAGCCTGGATATTCCTTATATTATTGTTAACGAAGCGGGTGCCAGTGTTTATTCGGCATCGGAAATCGCAAGAGAAGAGTTTCCTGACTTTAACGTAGAGGAAAGAAGTGCAGTATCAATCGCAAGACGGGTTCATGATCCACTGAGTGAACTGGTTAAAATCGATCCTAAATCTATCGGTGTCGGCCAGTATCAGCATGATATTAACCAGAAGTTCCTGACTGAGTCATTAAATTTTGTCGTGGAAACTGCTGTAAACCAAGTAGGAGTGAACTTAAATACTGCATCGACGACACTGCTGCAGCACGTAGCGGGGCTGTCACCGGTAATAAGTAAAAATATCGTCGCGTTCAGAGAAGAGAACGGCGGATTTAAAAAGAGAAGTGAATTGAAGAAAGTGGCACGCTTAGGCGATAAAACGTATGAGCAGTGTGTCGGATTCCTTAGAATATTTAACGGTAAAGAGCCGCTTGATGTTACGCCGATTCATCCGGAGCAGTATAAAAACACGTATAAGCTTATTGAGACTATCGGTTTAACAATTGATAATCTTGGCGAAGATATTATGAGCGATAAACTGGATGGCTTAAATATTAAAGAAATTGCAGAGATGCTCGATATTGGTGTGCCGACACTTGAAGATATTATATCAAGTCTGAAAGCGCCGATGAGAGACATTCGTGATAAGTACGATACACCGTTATTAAAATCAGATGTACTCGGCATCGAAGATTTAAAAACAGGAATGACATTGTCCGGAACAGTAAGAAACGTAACAGATTTTGGGGCGTTCGTGGATGTTGGAGTGAAGCAGGATGGACTGGTTCACGTATCGCAGATCTCAAACCGCTTTGTGAAACATCCATTGGAAGTAGTAAACACAGGAGATATTGTTGAGGTTAAAGTAATGGATGTAGATGTTCAGAAGAACAGAATATCACTTACAATGAAAAATTTATAGAATAGACAAAAACGGAAACGACTCAGTCGTTTCCGTTTTTTTATTAATATTAAGAATTACATGTTGTGGAAGTAATCAGGAGTTTCAAGATCAACGTCGTTGATATCGATTCCTAATGCTGCTGCAACACCTTTACCGTAATCCGGATCTGCCTGATAGCAGTTATAGATATGACGATGTTTAGTACGAGTAGTTGTACCAGTCATTTCGTTAGCCGTGTTGTAGAATAGACGCTGTTTGTCTTCGTCAGACTGCAATCTGAATAATTTACCAGGCTGCTCGAAGTAGTTATCGTCGTCATCACGGAAGTTGTGTTCATATACTGAACTGTACTCAAGATCAAGTGCAGGCTGTTTAGCATGCGGCTGTGAATTGTGAGCACCATAGCTGTTCGGGTAATAGTTGATTGATGAACCAGCGTTACCGTCAACTCTCATTGCACCGTCGCGGCTGAATGGACATACGTTTTCTGCACCTTTAGGTGAGTTAACCGGAATCTGGTGGTGGTTAACACCTAAGCGGTATCTTTGAGCATCTCCATATGAGAATAAGCGGCCCTGAAGCATTTTATCTGGTGAGAAACCAATACCAGGTACGATGTTAGTAGGGGCAAATGCTGCCTGCTCAACTTCTGCAAAGTAGTTTTCAGGATTCTTGTTAAGTTCGAATTCACCAACCGGGATTAACGGGAAGTCACCTTTATACCATACTTTTGTTAAGTCGAAAGGGTTGTATGGAAGGTTTTTAGCTTCTTCTTCAGTCATAACCTGAATGTATACTTTCCATTTAGGGAAGTCGCCTTCTTCGATAGAGTTGAATAAATCTCTCTGTGAAGATTCACGGTCCGATCCAACCAGTTCAGCAGCTTCTTCTGCAGAATAGTTTTCGATTCCCTGTTGAGTGCGGAAATGGAATTTAACCCATACACGCTCATCGTTTTCGTTAATCATGCTGTATGTGTGTGAACCGAATCCGTGCATGTTTCTGAAGCCTTTCGGAATTCCGCGTTCAGTCATAATGATTGTTACCTGGTGAAGTGCTTCAGGTAAATTAGTCCAGAAGTCCCAGTTGCTTTCTGCATTGTGCATGTTAGTTTTAGGGTCACGCTTAACAACGTGGTTTAAACTTGGGAATAATTTAGGATCACGGAAGAAGAATACAGGTGTGTTGTTACCAACTAAGTCCCAGTTACCTTCTTCAGTATAGAATTTTAAAGCAAATCCGCGAATATCGCGTTCAGCATCAGCTGCACCGCGTTCACCTGCTACAGTTGAGAAACGTGCGAACATTTCAGTTTGTTTGCCGACTTCGCTGAAAATTTTAGCTTTTGTATATTGAGAAATATCATTTGTTACTGTGAATGTACCATAAGCACCGGAACCTTTAGCGTGCATACGGCGTTCAGGAATAACTTCACGGTCGAAATGAGCCATCATATCGAGGAAGTACGGATCTTGCATAACGAGCGGACCGCGAGGGCCGGCTGTCATTGTGTTTTCACGATCGCCTACAGGGTTACCAAAAAGAGTCGTAAGTCTATTGTCTTTGTTAGTCATCAATAACTGCCTCCATTAATTAGAATGATTATAAATAAACTATAACAAGCTACAAGACCAAAAGCAAGCTTCGAAACCGCAATAAGATTATTATTTTACAAAGCTTATACATGCTTCATATAATAGAAAAACAACTAATAAGACAGGGGAATACATTCTAAATGAGAAGTCAGTCAATAATAAACGAAATGTCCTGATATTTCCCTTTATATAGAAGGAACTAGAAAACAAAGAAAAGTTTAAATTAATTTGTTCGAAAGTGTTGACTTTAAATCCGGAACCCGGTATATTAATAAACGTTGTTACAAAACAGATGGCCCGTTGGTCAAGCGGTTAAGACACCGCCCTTTCACGGCGGTAACACGGGTTCGAGTCCCGTACGGGTCACCATTTAAAAATCTTAAAACAAAGTATTGACTTAACGAATTCAGTGAAGTATAATTAAAAATCTAACCAGTTGAAGAAAGAACTCGACAGGCGAGACGCAAAAAAAGAATTTAAAATAAACAGTTGACATTAACTGATGAACACGATATACTAGTTCTTGTCGCTTAAAACATATTAACTAAAAGTTAATACATATAATAAGCTTTGCGGTTGTGGCGGAATCGGCAGACGCGCTAGGTTGAGGGCCTAGTGGGAGTTAAATCCCGTGGAGGTTCAAGTCCTCTCAGCCGCACCATTTAAAACTTATTATAACATATATATATATACCATGCGGGTATAGTTAAATGGTATAACCTCAGCCTTCCAAGCTGATGTTGTCGGTTCGATCCCGTCTACCCGCTCCATTAGATTTATTACCTAAAAAGAGAACATTGAAAACTGAATGACAATATGTCAACGTTTAATTCCGAATAAACAAGTCTTCTATTATATAGGAGCACAGATTGAGGCGAACAATTAAAACGCAAACGAGATACTGTCAGCAGTATCACAAAGAGCTTAAGTTTAAGTT
>NZ_JACHFF010000004.1 GCF_014207425.1 Jeotgalicoccus coquinae
TAGAAGACTTTTTATTCGGAATTAAACGTTGACATATTGTCATTCAGTTTTCAATGTTCTTTGTGTAAAGCTTTGTGTTTGTTTTGTTAAGCTCTCGTTGACTGCTTAGTTATCTTAACACGTCTGTTTTACAGATGCAACAACTATTTTAAGTTTTTGTTAAGTTTGTGTTACGTCGTTCTTTCGACGACATTTACTATCTTAACACATCCGAGTTTTGGATGCAACAACTATTTTAAGTTTTGTTAAGTTATGTTGTGTCATTGTTTACACGACTTTTATATCATAACATGTGTCTGTTTCAGTTGCAACAGCTTTTTTAATCTTTTATTTAGATTATGTTTTGCTGTGTGCGTCGTGTTTTGACGACTTTTATATCTTATCAAGTATCCTTTACTTCGTCAACACCTTTTTCTAAACTTTATTAACAACTTGTTTAGAAATGTTACAACTTCGTAACGGAGTGTTAAATATGTAAATCGAATACTTGATATATACTATCATATAAGACGAAGAAAGTATAGAATAATTTTAGAGGTGACATAAATGAGAAAACCCGGTAACAAAATACTCCGTATTCGCGGCTGGGCTCTTGCAATGATCTTCATAGGTATGGCGGTAATGTATCTTGGAATATTCTTCAGGGAACTTCCATGGGTAATGCTGATCTTCCTGGTATTGGGTACTATCCCTATTCTTTTCAGTTTCGTTATTTACTTCTGGGTCGGTATGATCAGTACCCGTACAGTTACTGTTCAGTGTCCGAACTGCGAACGCCATACGAAGATTCTGGGCAGAGTCGATTACTGCCAGCATTGTAAAGAACCGCTGACATTAGATCAGGAACTCGAAGGTGAAGAGTTTACTGTCGATTATAATGTTAAGCACCGCAGAGAGAAAAAGATTGCAGAGCTGCGTGAGCAGCAAAACAGTAAAGACTAAATAAAAATCCCCGGCGCATAAGCACCGGGGATTTTTATTGATGTTCTTTTTATATCCTTTATATAGAAGGAACTGGATTTAGCTGTTGGAATTACTTTCTGTACTTCCGCTGCATTCGGGACACACACCGTAGATTTCCAAACGGTGGTGACTGACATCATAATCGGTAACTAAACCTGCAAGATGCTCCACTTCTTCTAATGCCGGATATTGAAAATCCGTGATCTTTCCGCATTCGCTGCAGATGATATGATAATGAGGTACTGAGTTAAAGTCGAAACGGCTCGAAGAGTCACCGTAAGTCAGTTCTTTAACAAGACCCGTTTGTTTAAATAATTTTAAGTTATTGTAAACTGTAGCGACACTCATGTTTGGAAAATCGCTCGACAGTGCTTGAAATATATCATCGGCAGTCGGATGCACTTCACTTTCAACGAGATAGCTGAGGACAGCTTTTCTTTGAGGAGTGATTCTCACGCCTGTATTTTTAAGCGCCTCAAGTGACTCTCTGAAATGGTCATGATGATCATCTATCATCTTCATATGACTGATCCTTCCTTCTGTTTATATATACCTAATATATCCATTGTACTTTGAATATAAAATCATTGTCAAACTATTATTAATAGCCTTTATTATAATCGATAACATTCTGCATATCCGCTTCATTGTCCATGCGCTCCAGATTATACATGAATATATCGAACGCTCTGACATTATACATGCCTGTCTTCGCTGAACAGTGCGGCGTAATCGTCAGATTATCATAGTTATATAACGGGCTCTCCGCCGGCAGCGGCTCTGTATTAAATACATCCGATAAAACCTGCGCGATGTATTTCTGTTCAAGTACTTCTATTAATACCTCATCCGTCATTACTGTTCCCCGGCCGATATTCAGAAATACCGCTTCGTCTTTCATCAGTTTAAATGTTTCAGTCTGAAGGAAGTTCGTAGTACTC
Source organism: Jeotgalicoccus coquinae (assembly GCF_014207425.1). Taxonomy (GTDB): domain Bacteria; phylum Bacillota; class Bacilli; order Staphylococcales; family Salinicoccaceae; genus Jeotgalicoccus; species Jeotgalicoccus coquinae. The sequence goes on from NZ_JACHFF010000004.1 coordinate 1,905, forward strand.
GGAGTACTTGGCAGTATATTAACCATTATATCCGCAGTGCCTATTCTTTCATTCAGTTCGCTGATCGCATAAGTCTGATCAAAACCTTCTATAGAACGGCCGTTAGTATTATAGCCGACTGTGCGGACACCGAAAACCTGCAGTGCTTTAGCAAGATGACTGCCGATACTCCCCGTCCCGAGAATATGGGCTTCTTTACCATACAGTTCTTCTGAACGTGAATAACGGATCCACTCGTTATTCTTTTGTGCTTCATGTAATTTTGCAAAATTCTTATAGTACTGCATCAGGATGCCGACAGCGTACTCAGTCATAGGTATTTTATGTATACCCGTTGAGTTTGTAACGAGCGCTTTATCAAAGATATCTTTTGGAATCTCATCGATACCTGCACTCATGACATGGACCCACTTCAGATTTTCAAACTGTTCCGCTTCACCGTCAGTTAAATCCCCGCCGTATGTTACGAAAACATCAGTTTCCGCTTTGATTTTATCTGTCATATTTTCTTTTCCTACATATAAGTAGTTATATTTTCCGGTTATCTGTTCAACCATATAGTCTTTTAACTTTACTGTTGAAGTAATATTCATCACAATTACCCCTCTTTAAGAAATTCCTGAAGTTCATCTGCGTGTGCCGATGCTTTAACTTTATCAAAACGTTTCAGAATATTTGAATCTTCATCCAAAACGAACGTCGTACGTGTAATGCCGTTAAATTCTTTGCCGAATGCTTTCTTCGGTCCGTAAACGCCAAGCTCTTTTGACAGTTTAAAGTCTTCATCTACCAGCAGGTCAAAGTTTAAGCCGTGCTTTTCTATAAAGTTCTGGTGTTTCTTTTTGCTGTCCCCGCTTACACCGTATACAGTAACGCCGAGTTCATTAAGGTTCGCCATGCTGTCTCTCATGTCGCACGCCTGGGTAGTACAGCCCGGAGTATTATCTTTCGGATAAAAATAAATTACTGTACGTCCTGTTAATGAATTATTAGATATGATTTCACCATTTTGGTTTTCTAGTTCAAACTTTGGAAACTTTTCCATTTATGAGTCATCCTTTTCATCATTAATTAGTATATATATCCATGATACCCTTTCCGCGCAATAGTTTAAACCATTCTACTTCCTTAAATATTTGTCCGATGTATGGTATTATATTGAATGAATAAAACTGACGAAAAGTAAGGATGAAATTATGTATAATCATACGAATTCAAAGAAATTACAAATCGATGCTGAAGAAGTAATTCTCGGCGGCGTCAACTCACCATCAAGATCTTACAAAGCTGTAGACGGCGGAGCGCCGTTAGTCATGGAAAGAGCAGAAGGTCCATATTTCTACGATGTCGACGGCAACAAATATATCGACTACCTCGCTGCGTACGGTCCGATTATTACAGGACATGCACATCCGAGAATCCATGAAGCGATTACCGAACAGTCAAGCAAAGGTATTCTGTACGGTACATCAACTAAGCTGGAAATTGATTTTGCAAGAAAGCTTCAAAAAGCTATTCCTTCACTGGAACGCGTTCGTTTCGTCAACTCCGGAACTGAAGCAGTAATGACGACTATTCGTGTGGCCCGTGCTTACACAGGACGCAATAAAGTAATTAAATTTGAAGGCTGCTACCACGGTCATTCGGATCTTGTACTTGTTGCAGCGGGCAGCGGACCTTCCCAGCTTGGCACTCCGGATTCAGCAGGTGTCCCTGAAAGTGTTGCACAGGACGTAATTACTGTTCCCTTCAATAACCTTGAGGACTTTAAAGCAGCTGTCAGCCACTTCGGCGATGAAATTGCTGCAGTACTTGTTGAACCAATCGTCGGCAACTTTGGGATTGTTGAGCCTGAAGAAGGATTTTTACAGGCAGTTAACGATATTGCACACGACAACGGCTCTCTCGTAATTTACGATGAAGTCATTACAGCATTCCGTTTCGGTTACGGTTCGGCAACTGACATTGTCGGTGTTACTCCGGACTTAACTGCCATGGGTAAAATTATCGGCGGCGGAACACCAATCGGAGCATACGGCGGCCGACTGGATATAATGGAAAGTGTTGCACCGCTCGGCGCTGCATATCAGGCCGGAACTATGGCAGGTAACCCGTTGTCCATGGCTGCAGGTATTGCATGTCTCGAAGTACTTGAACAGCCGGGTGTCTATGAAGAGCTCGACAGACTTGGAGCAAAACTCGAAGATGGTCTTAATGCCCTGATCGAAAAATATAATGTTACAGCTAAAATTAATCGTCTCGTCGGTGCACTGACTATTTACTTTACCGATGAAACAGTTACCAACTACACACAGGCCGAAGCAAGTGACGGCGAAGTATTTGCCAGTTTCTTCAGAGGACTGATCAGCCGCGGTATCAATATCGCACCTTCAAAATACGAAGCGTGGTTCTTAACAACAGAACATACAGATAAAGATATTGATGATACACTTGCAATAGTTGAAGATGTATTCAAAAATGACCTTTAGGAGTTGGTGCCATGCGTTTTGGTGCTAGAGTATTAAAAACGGGAATAGCCGTTGTTTTAACTTTCTTAATTACAAATCAAATTGGCTTAACACCGGCACTGATTGCCGGCATTGCTGCGGTCAATGCTTTGCAGCCTAATGTATACCGTTCTCTTGAAACAACATGGAACCAATTCAGAGGTAACACAATCGGGGCAATATCAGCAATTGTCATGGCGCTCCTGTTCGGGAGCAATGTACTTATTATCGGACTGACTGTAATACTAGTACTCGCTATGCTGTTATTCTTTAAATTGCAAAGTGTATCAACACTGGCAGTTATTACCGTTGTTGCGATTATGGATGTACCTTACGGTGCAGAACTCGGCACAACCGATTTCCTTATTACTGCCGGTACACGTTTCTCACTCGTGATGATCGGTGTCCTTGTGTCGCTGCTCGTCAATCTGGTCTTTATCCCGCCGCGCTATGAAACGAAGATGTATCATAATTGTTTCAATATCGCGAACGACATATTTAAATGGACACGTCTTGAACTGAACTCAGTCACTGAGTCGCAAAACGTTAAAAAGGATCTTGAGCAGCTTCAAAAACGGGTAACTAAACTGGAAACGATGTATTCCTGGTATAAAGAAGAACGTAATCTGTTTAAAAAACAGAAGTTCGGCGATCACAGACGCAAAGTACTGTTTAAGCATCTGATTGCTTCTACAAGACAGGCATATAATCTGCTGAAACGTATCAACCGTTACGAAAATGATTACAAACATCTTCCTGAGGAGTTAAAATATCACATCCGGATTGAAATGGATGAGATGATGGCTTATCATGAACAGGTGTTTATGAAGTTCACTGAAAAAATTAAACCGGAGACATCAGAACTCTATGTCGAAGGTTCCAATTATTTTGAAGAGAGCCTTATGACGCATTTTCTTAAGGACTATTCACAGCTCACTGATGAAGATGATAAACTCCAGTATGAGAATATACTGGAAATTATTACATCGATGCATGAATACTCCCGTGCGGTAGACCGTGTAGACAGACTGGCAAACAGTTTCTTCAGCTATCATATAGAGAAAAATAAGATTGATATACAGGATGAAACTTTAGATATATAAAAAAACTGCGGAGATAATCTCCGCAGTTTTTTTATTGCCATCCATTGTCAGTATCAGCTTTTCCTTTGAATCTGCTTACGTTTGGATTCCCTTTAACGATAAACCGGTATAAATAATCTGCAGCTTCTTCTTTATTATCAATACCGATTCGTCTTGTTTCTTCTATTGATGCCGGCTTTCTGCCGGGCAGCACATGAAGAATCTCTCCATTAATTTTCGTGCCGTTATGTTCCGCCCGTGTAATACCGAGCGCTTTAGTCAATTTTCCGGGTCCCGATGTTAAATCGGCATCTTTCCCCCGTCTTTCTTTCATAACACGGATACCGCGGTGCGGTTCAATACCGCGAATCAATATTCCTTCCGGCCGGTCGGTTGTCGTCACGAAGTTCATGCAGTTGTGACCGTGCATCGTATAGACATAAATATGACCGTACGGTTCAAACATCATTGCATTCTTTTTTGTAACTTTACCGCTGAAAGTATGTGCTGCCCTGTCATCCAGACCAAGATAAGCTTCAACTTCCGTTATAAAACCGCTTGTTATCTTACCGTCAATTTCAGTAACAACTTCAACGCCGAGCAGCTGCTTTGCCGCCTCGAGCGTATTGTCGCTTAAAAAATTTATATTTAAATGTTCCATTTAAAATATCAGTCCTTTACAGTCCCTGAATATCATACAGGTTTTTGTAAGCACCATTTCTCGACATCAGTTCAGTATGTGTACCTGTTTCTGAAATCTGTCCATTTTCTATAACAACAATTTTATCAGCATGTGTTACTGTCGATAATCTGTGTGCCACAACAAGTGTTGTTCTGTCTGATGACAGCTTGTCGAGTGTATCCTGAATAATACTTTCACTTTCAAGATCGAGTGCACTTGTCGCTTCATCAAGAATAAGAATCGGCGGGTTTTTAAGGAATACACGTGCAATCGCAATTCTCTGTTTCTGTCCTCCGGACAATTTCACACCGCGTTCTCCTACTGTTGTGTCATACCCTTCTTCCAGATTCATAATGAATTCATGGGCATTCGCACGCTGTGCAGCAAGAAGCACTTCTTCTTCTGTCGCATCGGGTTTCGCCAGCAGAATATTTTCTCTTATGGAATCCGAGAACAGTATGTTGTCCTGCATAACAATTCCGAGGTTATCTCTAAGTGAACGGACTGTAACATCTCTTATATCCTGCCCGTCGATTTTAATGCTTCCGGCTGTGACATCGTAAAATCTTGGTATCAGTGAAACAAGTGACGATTTACCGCCCCCGCTCATGCCGACAAATGCAACGGTCTCACCGACAGCTATGTCCAGATTGATATTTTTCAATATTTCGTTGTCATTTTCATCGTACTTAAATCCTACATTGTCAATTTCAATATGACCTTTAACTTCTTTAATCGGCTCTGCGCCCTCTTTATCTTTCACATCATAAGGTACGTCGAACAGTCCGAACACCCGGTCCATTGATGCAATACTCTGTGTCAGTGATGTCGAAGATGACACCAGTCTGCGGAGCGGTCCATATAACCTCTCGAGATATGCAACGAAGGCTGCAAGTATACCGACTGTTAAATCTCCGTTTAATACGAGGAAAGTACCATACCCGATAACAATCAGCGGTCCGATATCGGTAATCGTATTAACCACCATAAAGCTGTATGCAGTCCAGCGTGAATGTTCCAGCGCTTTTGTCAGGAAGTTGTTATTTGTTTTGTCGAATCTTTCTTCTTCATGGTTTTCTATCGCAAAACTTTTCACAACGTTAATTCCCTGTACTCTTTCATGCAGAAAGCCCTGAACTTCAGCAAGTGCCTGCGAGCGGTTTCTCGTTTTCGTTCTTAAGCGTCCGAAGAAGAACCAGACACCGAAAATATAGAAAGGGAAAATTAAAATTGAAGCGAACGCGAGTTCCACGTTTAAGTTGAACATAATAATCAATGCGATAATTATAGTAACGAGATCCAGCCAGACGTTCATCAGACCGGTCATTATAAAGTCTTTTGTCTGCTCTACGTCGTTAATAACACGGGAAATGACTTCTCCGACTTTGTTATTAGAGTAAAATTTTGCACTCAGCATCTGCAGGTGCCCGTATAATTTTTTTCTTATGTCGTAAAGTATTTTATTGCTCGTACGCTGGGCTAAATATTGTCTGAAGAATTCTACCGGGGGTCTTAAAACTACGAATACTACTGCAAATACAATAAGTACCTGTATAAGCATCGAAATGCGTTCATCGTACGCGAGGCCGTCAGCGAGAATAATGCTGTCTATGGCATAAGCGACGAGTAAAGGAATAAGGAGCGGAATACCGAATTTCAGTACACCGATTAAAATGGTTAAGCCGATAATACCGTAGTACGGCTTAACGAATTGCATATAGCGTCTGATCATTTATGAGTGTGCCTCCATTAAATTAGTAAAACCAATCAACTCTCAGCCGATTGGTTAATGTTCATTATTAAAACGATGGTGCCATACCTTTATAAAATCTGGAGCGAATGGTCCTTTTTTGTGTTCTATCCACTGCTGCAGTTCATCGACCTGATGTTTTAAAATCTCATCGATGCTCTCCGGATAATTCATTTTGCTGCGGTGCACTTTGTATTCATCTTCATCGAGAAGATGATACTTTCCGTCCGGATATACTTTAATATCCAGGTCGTAGTCGATATATTTAATCGCTTCGTCATCACAGGCATATGGTGAAGATAAGTTGCAGTAATAATAAACACCGTCATCTCTGAACATGCAGATAACGTTAAACCAGAAATCTTTATGGAAATAGACGATAGCGGGTTCTCTTGTTACCCATTTTCTCCCGTCGCTTTCTGTAACAAGCGTACGGTTATTTCCACCAATAACGACGTGGTCCGTCCCTTTCAGGATTGTCGTTTCACTCCATACCCGGTGGATTTTACCATCATGTTTATAGCTTTGAATCCTCATTTTGCTTCCCTCTTCGGGGATGGATTCCATCACCATAATACTGCCACCACCTTTATTATTTACGTAAACAGTATAGCACAGCGGCAGGTGTTTTAAAAATTTACAGTTCGGATTCCGAAGCAGTATTAATTAAATTCATCATTTTCTGCATCGCTACACTCATCGGAAGATTTTTAACATCTTTCAGCGGGATAAAGTTCTCATTCTCGTTCACTGTATAAACGATGTATCCTTCCATATACCATATTTTATGTGTAAATACGTGTTTATGGTCACCGACCGGTGCACCCGGCTGGCTGAGCCGAATATTATATTCCTCTTCAATCGATTCAAGTGATGTATCCACATCATATCTAGGCAGCTCATACATGCCCTTTAATAAGTCATCTTTCTGTTTGATTAAGAGAATTTCATCTTTATCGTTCAGAATAAAATAAACGTTATAGAAACATTCCTGTTTTGCTTTCTGTTTCTTTTTCAGCGGATACTGCATGACTTCGTTCGCTTTAAGCGCTTCACAGTGTTCTTTTACCGGACAAATGACGCATTTCGGCGTACGCGGTGTACAAATTGTTGCACCGAGCTCCATTAATGCCTGGTTAAAGTCACCCGCCTCGAGCGGCATATCTTCTTCGATGTAGCGTTTCACATCTTTTTGCACATTCGCTTTCGTCATATCGCGCCCGTCGCGGTTCAATCTCGACATTACGCGAAGCACGTTGCCGTCAACTGCAGCAAGCTGATTGTTAAATGCAATACTCTGCACTGCTCCGCCGATATAAGGTCCGACACCTTTCAGGCTGAAAAACTCTTCCGGACGGTCCGGAACTTTTGAATCATATTTCTCCTTAACTTCTTTTACTGCATGCTGGAAATTACGGATTCTGTTATAGTATCCGAGCCCTTCCCAATCCTTCAGCAGTGCCTGTTCATCGGCTTCTGCAAGCGCATCGAGATCCTTATATTTTGTTATAAATTTCTCATAATAGGGTATAACAGTAATGACCTGAGTTTGCTGCAGCATCACTTCGCTCAGCCATATTTTAAAAGGATCAGAAGTATCGCGCCACGGCAAATCCCGTTTGTTTGCGTGATACCAATTAAGTAATGTATTATTAAATACCGGTCTTTTGAACATTTTTGCAACTCACCTTTTTAAATAATATTTATAAATAAAATGCCGTACTGAAACGGAGTGAAATCATGGATACATTAACACATACATTAATGGGCGGGGCGATAGTCGGCCTCGCCCACATCGATCCTGCAGTGGATCCAGTGTCTGCCGGATTTATAACGACTGTTGTCGGCGCTTCACTGATTCCCGATCTCGATACAGTATCAAAAATGAAAAATAATGCAGTATATATTAAAAACCACAGAGGTATTACACACTCATTGCCGTTTACAATTGTTATCTGGCCCCTGCTGCTTGCTGTATTAAGCAGTACGTTTTTCGGACTGCCATTTATTAATATGTATCTGTGGTCGCTGTTTGCAGTATCACTCCATGTATTTTCGGACATATTCAATGCTTACGGCACTCAGGCACTCAGGCCGCTCAATCATACATGGCTGCAGCTCGGCTTTATTAATACGATAGATATACCGATAATTGTCATGCACATTATGTACTTTACACTGTGGTTCATCGGATTTAATCCGGTTACGCTGTTTATTATATTATATGCTGCAATGATTCTTTACTATATTGCGCGGTTTATCTACCAGAAATTTTTAATTAATAAAATTAAAGAGCGTCTGCCGAATGATTCTATTACGCGTGTATTTTGTCTTCCGACACTCCGCTTCAATGAATGGCGTGTAGTCGTCGTAGCAGAAAAAGCATATTATGTCGGCCGTACTTTTAAAGGCCAGGTTGTTTTTTACGACCGCTTTGAAAAAATCGGTCCGCTCGAGGGTGAATTATTTGAAGCAGTTAAGGATGACGAAAACTTCATATCCTTTACATTCTTCTCTTCTATATACAGATATGAAATTAAAGAGCTCTCGGAAGATACTGTGGAAGTCAGATATATCGATCTCAGATATTTAAAAGACGGTCATTATCCTTTCGTCTGCATTATGCATCTCGACAAGGATGATTATGAAGTACAGTCGAGTTACACCGGATGGGTGTATTCAGAAACTAAACTGCAGCAAAAAGTAGCCAATAATTAAATGACAGCATGCCTAAGATTCAGGCATGCTGTTTTTTTCATTATATAATTGTATTTTCATTTTGTTATACGACTCGAACATCCATAAATATAATATAGCCACCTGAGTGACATACAATACATCAAACGGCAGACGGTTTACACTCCATGCCTGATGAATGGCATTATTCTGCAGTCCGTTGATTACATAATAAAATGGATTGAGACTGAAAATATTTTCAAGCACTGACGGCAGCTGCTCCGGAAGATAAAATACCGGGACGATTAAAAGAACTATTACAAACAGCACCGGATTGATTTTATTCGTATTGACGTGCATCGAGACACCTAAAAACAGCATCGTAAACGGAATGACTAAAATTACGCCGAGCAGTATATAATACAGCAGCGAGTAAATGTTCATCATCCAGTTATCGACAAACAGTGCTGTAAAAGCACTGTACATCGTAATAAATACCATAAACATAATGGTCTGGTAAATCATTGTCGGCAGTATTCTTAAATACAGCGGTATATAATTTACTTTTAAAATAGAGTCTTTAACATACGCTTCGTTCTTATTCAGAATAACCATGCTGAATATCCACACTGCCGCCATAAAGCCGACCGCTCCGTAGAGAACCCGGACCATGGTACTGTCATCGGCCGTCATAAAACCGATAAATAAAAGTGCGAGTCCGGTAATGTAGATGAGCATGGGTGATAAGTTCAACAGCGTAAACCTGTCCGCCTGCCTGAACACGCGTCTCAGCAAGTATTTAAATCTGTAGTTCATATCCGCCCACCTACCTTATTAAGTAATTCCAGTTATTCTCAACACTGTCGTAAATCATAAAGCCCTGGTCCACTCTGAAAATAGTGACCTCGCCGGAAAGGTTTAAATCTTCCGTTATGGTATTTTTTTCAGCACCTTCGAATTCCATGGAGAATACAGTATCTCCGCTGAAATGATACGTTATTGGAATGCCCGCCACACTGCCGTGGTTTTCATCAAGCACATCGAATGTAATATTCTGTTCAAGGAATTCACGGCTGCCGTTTAAGTAATTTGAATAGAACATATAGTTATTCTGAATTACCGGACTGGCATATTCAAGAAGTGACATAAAGTCATCTTCCGTATAAAGACTTGCCGGATTGAAATAAATCACTTCATCGTGCTTTACTGCTGCTTCGGCATTCCCGTAACTTACAGTATAAGTTTCTTCATCGGTATCAGTGACTTCAAGCAGTGTATACTGCGGCAGTGATGTACCGTCAATTTCGAGACCGTCTCTGTCAACAAATGCATATGACAATCGTTCTGATGTGACTTCTCCACCCATGTTCTGCTGTTCTTCGGTAAATGTCGGTGTTTCTCCGATAAACGAGATGTTCATAAATATCACGAGTGCCGACAGCACCATAATGAAAGCCAGTACAAGTGTTACGATTATTTTTCTTATATTAATATTATCGAGTATTGAAGCCTGCTGTTTACCGAGACGCTTAAAGTTTTCATTATACATCTCATCTTCATAAACATGACGTTTCCATTCAAGATCGAACAATGCTTCCTGCTCAATATTTTTAACCATGCTTTTTTCGCGTAAATACTTATTGTAGCTTTCAACACCCTGTTCCACACTGCCTTCAAAGCGGATCTGCCCATAGCTGACCCATGTAAAATAGTTTGCTATTTTCTCTATTGGTTCAAGCGATGTTTCCAGGAGCAGTATTCCCCTGCCGCTGTTCTCGTGCATATTGACGACACTCCGGAATTTATTTAAATCCCCGAGGTATTTGTGGAAATTAGTATAGATAATTACTTCAACTTCGATTAATGCTGATATTTCGAGCAGGATGTGCGCCAGCTGTTTACGGCTTAAATCTTTCATTTTCTTTTTCAGATTATTACCGATGACCGGTTTGTTGTGCAGCATTTCAACTGTCTCTGCAAATTGTTTCCCGCTCTTATACTCTTCCAACAGCTCCTCGATAAAGAAACTAAGGCTAAATGGATTATTAATATGATCCATAACATCAAGACTCAGAATACCGCCGTGGGTTTTAACTTTTCCCGTGACGGGATTTAATGTACCGGACAGTACTTCTTTAATATAAAACAAAGTTTCGGCATCACTTAAGAGGCCGAGCACTTCGCCTTCATATAAATGAATATTAATATTTTTAAGTTGTACCGAGCCTGCATTGCCGAGCATGCGCTTTTTAAATTTTTTTGCTTCTTTGCTATAAGATAAGTCCAGCCCTTTTAACAAAATTTGGTTTTTCATTATCTGACCTGTTTAGGCAGCTGCAGCATACTTACAGGAATAGCTGATTCTTTTTCATCACCATTCACGAAAAAGCCCCAGACAAATATTCCTTTCATATACTCTACTTTAAAGTAATGATCGTCCTGGCTGATTACTTTATAAATCTTGCCGTTCTCAATTTGGGACAGATCAATCAGATAGCATTCTGCAATAATAACCTGGCGCTCCAGCACGCGGTATTCGTTTTCGACACCCATCATTTCCGCACGTCTCATCGCTTCGCGTTTCGTTTGAATATAATGGTTTAACTCTTTGCGAGTCATTTTACTTAATGATTCATCCATCGTTCATTCCGCCTAACTTTTCACTGATTTTATCATAAGCGTACCCTTTGCTCATCATTGCCGCAATCATTTTCTGCTTGAGCTTAAATCCGCTTTCTTTTTTCTGATACCTATTATAATATTTTTCAAAGTCTTTCTCAAAATAAGAATCTTCATCAAAGTCATCATCAAAATTTATCAGCTCAAAATGATGGCTTCTGTAACCTCTCAGTGTCAGCTTTTCACGCAGTTTCTGTTTGAACTGGGAATATGAACCTCTGTGAGTACGCAGAAATTTATCTTTTAATTTATTCATGCGCTCGCTGTCGACCAGTTCGTCAAAGGCCTGTGTTTCTTCATAGATTGTGCTTTCCGGAATAGAGTACTTCTTCAGTTCTCTCTGCAGATGTCCCGGACCTTTATCTGTAGTATTAAGCAGTGTATTTCTTAAAGAACGGGCATAGTTCTCATCATTTAAATATCCTTCATCCTGCAGACGGTATATCGTCCGGCTGACTATCTCATCTTCGTATTCTTCGCTGAGATAGTCTCCCATTTCTTTAATCGAACGGATTTTATAACTGATATATTTAATCGCGGCAACGTAAGCCTGATCGTACTGTATGTTCTGAACGATTTCATTAAACTCTTCTTCGTCCAGTTCCTTGCCCGGAATCAGCACATAGCGTACCAGTGATTCCTCGTGTACTTTTACGGACTGTCCGTCATCAAATAATACGTCGTACATTTCCCGCTTCAGTTTTACAATGCGCTTGATTTTCATTCAGATCACTCCAATAAATCAGATGCGAAAAAGTTGCTCAGTGATTTGCTGCGTTCTTTTCTTTCCAGACGGCGTTCCGAGCGCTCTTTGCCGGTATCGTTCAGCCATTGCAGGCGTTCTGTATCCGGTTCAATTTTAGGTACTTCAACAGTGTTGTTATTTTCATCCAGTGCAACAAATGTTAAGAATGAAAATGCAGCAAGTTCTTTGCCGGATTCTCTCGTTAAATCTTCTTTTGAAATTTTAACCATAACTTCCATCGAGCTGCGTCCGGTATGAGTGACCATTGCTTCAAGCATGACAATTTCACCTACGTGAATCGGACGCAGAAAGTCCATAGAGTCAATAGATGCTGTCACTACCGCTTCCCTGCAATGACGGCGCGCACTAATTGCTGCGACATCATCTACATACTGCAGCAGTCTCCCCCCGAATAATGTACCGTGAGAATTCGAGTCCGGCGGCAGTACGTTAGCCATTTTTACTGCATATGATTCAGACATTAATTTCTTCATATATAACTCCCCTTTATGAATAAAAATAGAGGAGATTTGCATCCCCTCTACGTAAGTTTCTTATATTTTGCGCTCAAGCGCTTCTTCCGGTGTATCGATCACAAGTGCCTCTTTACTGTGGAACGCTTGTGCCAGGAAGTAATAAAGCACCGCTGCAAAACCAAGAATTGCAAATACAAATGATAATACGACTAAAAGCATTAGCCAGCTGCCCATAAAAATCCTCCTCAACAGAATTTTCCAATATAACAATTAGTTAAATTGTATCATATTTTCAAATGAATTGTGGGCTATTTTTTTAAAATGCCCAATTCCCTTCAATGAAGACAGGTGATTCTCTGCCCTCTTTATCCACCCCGTAAATATTCAGCTTGCCGGAGCCGATCATAAAATCGACGTGAGTGATTGAATCGTTTAAACCGGCGCTGTCCAGCTCTTCACGCGACATCTCTTTACCACCCTGCACTGAAAATGCATATGCACTGCCGAGAGCAATATGACATGAAGCATTTTCATCAAATAAGGTGTTGTAAAATAGAATGCCTTTGTTTGAAATTGGTGAATCAAACGGTACAAGCGCAACTTCGCCAAGACGTTTGGAACCCGCATCTGTATCGATAATATTTTTCAAAATGTCATAGCCTTTTTCAGCTGTGTAATCTACGACTTCACCATCTTTAAAAGTCAGTTTAAAGTCATCGATAATATTTCCGCCGTGGCTTAACGGCAATGTGTTGGTTACATAGCCGTCAACCCGATTTTTATCGGGTGCCGTGAATACTTCTTCTGTCGGCATATTTGCCATGAATGAGTCACCGTTTGAATCAGTGCTCGATGCACCTGCCCATAAGTGATTGTCAGGCAGACCGATAGTTAAATCAGTGCCCGGTGCTTCATAGCGTAAAGCAGTGAACTGCTTGCCGTTTAAATAATCCACTTTGTCATGCAGTGTTTTATCATGCTCAAGCCATGCTTCGACAGGATTCTCAACATCTGCGCGCACCGTGTACAGAATTAATTCAAGCAGTGCATTGACCGCTTCATCGTCCGGCAGTTCAGGGTAAACAAGACGTGCCCACTCCACTGATGGATAACCTGCAACACACCACGAATGGAAATCGCTCTGCGTGCGGCCTGAGAATTCTTTAAATGCCTGACCTGATGCAACCTGCATTGCCTGAAGTTTTTTAGGGGAAACGTCTTTTAACAGTTCCGGCGAGCTTGAAATAATGCTCAGGAAACCTGCTTTTTTATCACTGTAGTACATTCGATCGTCAACCTGGAAGTCATGCACAACCGCAAGCTCCTCTTCGTCACGGTATGTCGCATTCAGTCTTGAAATCGTGTCGTCACCTAACGATACTTTAACTTCTTTGGAGCCTCTCTCGTAAGCAATCTTTGTTACGAGTCTGACAAGCGGCAATGCGTCAGTCGTTGCTCTGATGTATAATCTTTTGCCGTCGGTAATATTAATGCCGACATCAACGAGGAGTTCTGCGTATTTATATAACTTCTGTTCAATATTCATCATATAACCACTACTTTCTCATTTTTGATAATTCTTCGATAATCGCTGACTGTTCGCCTGCTGAAATCTGGCGGCGTGATTCAAGCATCTCTTTAATATCATTTAACTCGCTGATTTTTTCATCGCTGTAATCGTCAGCTTTAAATACACTTTTATTTACTACATTTAACTTCTTAATTATATCGTTTAAAATCTGCTCTTTATCCATGATGATCCCCTTTCTCTTCCTTAATAACTATCTTAACAAATTATAATAAAAATATATATCTTCTTACAAATCCGGGGAAAAACTGTTTTCTATCTTCATTACGCTTAATTTCTTATGCTAAAAAGTTTATACTTAGTAAATATAGGTTATATTTAATAGAAAGCTAATCAAAGGAGAATCAGTTATGAAAAACAAACTAGTACCAGCTATAGTAATTGGAGCCGCTGTCGGCGGATTAATTGCATTAATCGATAAAGGCACACGCGACTCTGTAGTTTCAAATACTAAGAGCATTAAACATTACGCATCGAATCCTGATGATCTTAAACAGCGCTTCAATGAACCGTCAGGTGAACCATCTAAAGTCGAAATGATTAAAGATGAAGTTTTATTCTGGAAAGATACAATCGAAGAAATCCGCCGTAACAACCCGGAACTTGAGCGTGCAATTATGGATGCTAAAGATACATTCCAGGCTAAACGCGAGAAAAAATTAAATTAAAACTAAACAGGACTATATCGCTATAGTCCTTTTATTTTAGGTGAGGTGAAGTTATGTCTAAACATGAAACATCATCAAAGCTCTTAAATCAGATTAAAGAAGAAAAAGAAGAAGAAGAAAAAAAGAAATACAGAAACGGCGATGTTTTTGTCGATAAAATTAATTTCAAATCAAAAAAACCAAAGAAACCTGATGAACATATTTATGTCTCCAAAATTAATAAACCTGCAAAAATTAAAGAGGATGCAGGATTTTTAAATCGTCTTTTATTCAGATTTTCTCATGACAACACTACGGGAATGGCTGCACAGCTTGCGCATTACTTCCTGCTTGCGATATTCCCTCTGTTAATATTCCTGTTATCAATCGTTCCTCTGTTCAAAATTGAACCGGATCTTATTGCAGGATTTATTCAGGATTATTCACCTTCGGAAATTTCAGGACTGCTTGAAGGTATTATTACCGACGTACTGAACAACTCCGGCGGCGGTATTCTGTCGATCGGTTTAATTTTGACACTGTGGTCTGCATCAAACGGTATGACAGCCCTTATGAACGCATTTAACGTTGCATACGACGTCGAAGACAGCCGTAACTTTATCGTTGCAAAATTACTGTCTGTATTCTTTACAGTTATTTTATCGTTATCAGTCATCCTTACATTTGTACTGATTGTGTTCGGCGAACAGATTGGGAACCTGATGTTCGGCGTTATCGGACTCGATGATCAATTCTCATTTGTCTGGAACCTGGTCAGAAGTATTTTACCGGTACTGCTCGTGTTCGTAGTATTCTTCATTATGTACATGACGGCGCCTAACATTAAACTTAAAATTAAATCTGTTATTCCGGGTACTATCTTTACGACAGTGGCATTCCTCGCTGCATCGTGGGGCTTCAGTTACTACGTATCGAACTTCGGTAACTACTCGGCAACTTACGGTTCAATCGCCGGTGTAATTATTTTAATTTTCTGGTTGTACATTACTGGTGTTATAATAATTCTGGGTGCGCAGATTAACTCTATTCTTCACAAGCGCGCGGTACTGGAAGAAGAAAAAACACAAAGTAATGAAGAGGAAGTGTCAGTTTAAAATGACTTTATTGGAAGATTTGCTCGCAGCAAACGAGGCTTTCGTTAAGAATGAAGAATTCAAAGCTTTTAAAACCGATAAAACACCAAACAAGAAAGCAGTTTTTTTAACTTGTATGGATACAAGATTATCAGAACTGTCGATTAAGGCATTGGGCTTAAAGAACGGCGACATCAAACAGATTAAAAATGCCGGTGCAGTAGTTTCACACCCGTACGGAAGTACGATGCGCAGTCTGCTCGTTGCAGTATACGCACTTGGTGTGGACGAAGTTTACATTATGGGACACTATGACTGCGGATTCGGTGCATTACAGCCGGAGCCGGTTATTGAAGAAATGAAAAACCGTGGTATCACTGCGGAGACATTTGAAACACTTGAATACTCAGGTATCGAAGTTTCCGACTGGCTGAAAGGCTTCGACAGTGTCGAGGAAAGTGTCAGAGAAACAGTAGATAACGTCAAGAATCATCCGCTGATGGCTAAATCAGTACCCGTACACGGCATGATTATCGACCCTGAAACAGGGAAAGTTGATCTTGTTATAAATGGATATGACAAAGCGGAATAGAATATCAGACATGTTGAACCGGACCCCGCTGGAGTCCGGTTTTTTACTGTGTCTGACAACGGATTTATGTGCAGGACGACGCCGCGGTTTTGACAAGGGCATCCAATCAGATAATTTCTGGTCTTTATCTAAAACAATGTTAAAATTTATATTGCTAACTAATAATGAATTTTAAAAGGAGCATATTCATGAAACAGAAACCGAAAGACGGTTTTATTACTAAATATTTTTTAACAATAATAATAGTCGGAACATTTCTCATCAATTCAATTTCCATGACTGATGGATTTAAAGAGAATGTCGGAGTGCATTTCGCACTCACTTTAATACTCGGCTTCATGACTTTATCCATAGAACTTTTTGTAAATAATAAAAACCTGGACCCTAAACAGAAGGCGATAAAAGCCGGGATTCCTGTCGTACTGTTTACATTAGTCATATTCGCGTTCAGTACTGTGTTTCTATATTCGTAATCATTGCATAGTATCAATGAGCCGCTCTCATTGTTACTTAGAACGCCCAGCCTTACTATGAGCCGCTCTCATTGTTACTTAAGACGCCCAGCCTTACTATGAGCCGCCCTCATTGTTACTTAGAACGGCCAGCCTTACTATGAGCCGCTCTCATTGTTACTTAAAACGCCCATCCTTACTATGAACGGTTCTCATTGTTACTTAAAACGCCCAGCCTTACTATGAGCCGCTCTCATTGTTACTTAGAACCCCCAGCCTTACTATGAGCCGCTCTCATTGTTACTTAAGACGCCCAGCCTTACTATGAGCCGCCCTCATTGTTACTTAGAACGGCCAGCCTTACTATGAACGACCCTCATTGTTACTTAGAACCCCCAGCCTTACTATGAGCCGCTCTCATTGTTACACAAACATAAAATCCCGGTACATCCACATGGATGCACCGGGATTTCTACTATATATTAGTCTTCTACTTTAGTTAACAGTTTCGGACCTTCGCTCGTTACTATAATTGTGTGTTCTTTTTGTGCAACATAGCTGCCGTCTTTTGTTTCAAATGCCCAATCGTCTTTACCATCTGTAACAATTGTCGCTTTAGATGATACGAATGGTTCTACGGCAATAACCATTCCTTCTTTAAGGATTGTTCTGTCTGTCGGGTCGTAATAGTTCATAATGTGCTGCGGCTGATCGTGCAGACTTTTCCCGATTCCGTGTCCTGTTAAGTTTTTAATAACTGTCAGACCGTTCTGGCGTGCTGTGTTAAATACGGCACGGCCGATTTGACTCACTTTCGCACCCGGCTTGATTTTCTTCAGTGCTTCTTCGAAAGCCATTTCAGTTACGTCGATTACTTTCTGTTTTAACGGATCATCATTTTCTCCTGCGATAAATGAAATTCCTGTATCTGAATAGTAACCGTCTTTTACAGCTGATACGTCAACGTTAACAATGTCGCCGTCTTTAATTACACGTTTGCCTGGAATACCGTGTGCAACTTCTTCGTTAATACTGATACATGTGTATCCCGGGAAGTCATACTCACTGATAGGTGCACTTTTAGCTCCGTATTCTTCAAGCAGTTTTCCTGCGAAGTCATCAAGCTCTTTTGTCGTCATACCAACTTTGGCATGTTCAACTGTAGCTTTTAATACGCGCCCGCAAATCTGCCCGATTTCTTCTAATTTTTGCAATTCTTCTTGTGTTTTTACTATCATTTTTTATACCTTCTTACTTTTAGTCTTATTTAACAGTATAACAAAGTTACTGCATTATAAAATCATATATCGTCATATTTCTGTAGAGACGCTCTTCTATACTGGATACTGTGACACCGATTAATCGAATCGGTACGTCCTGTTCTTTTACTTCATGATACAGATTATACGCATAATGATAAATGTCTTCACCTTTAAAGACCGGATCCATCGTCATCATCTGTTTTGAATGTGTTTCAAAGTCACCGGTTTTTATCTTCACGGTAACGACTCTGCCTGCAAGCTGTCTGTCGTCGAGACGTATTCCGACTTTATTGGACAGGTCTTCCAGCACACCAAGTATTTCTTTGTCGTCGTTCCGATCATAGTTGAATGTTGTTTCTTTCCCTACCGATTTCCGTTCACGCTGCACGGTCAGTTCATTTGTACCGATTCCCCGAGCTTTGTTATATAAACTCTCGCCGCGTTTACCGAATTTCAGTATTAAATCATTTTTGCTTATATCATATAAATCTTTACCATTTTTTATACCGAGCCCGAGCATTTTCTCTTCAGTGACTTTACCGACACCCGGGAATTTACAGATTGGCAGTGCATGAAGTATTTCCAGCACATTGTCGTAATGAATCACTGTCGTTGCTTTCGGTTTGTTCATTCCTGAAGCTATTTTTGCTAGATACTTATTATATGAAATACCGCTGCTCGATGTCAGTCCGGTTTTTTCAAAAATATCACTCTGAATGGATAATGCAATTTCTCTTGAAGACGTTTCTTTGCTGACGAGTTCTGTAATATCCAGGTAAGCTTCATCCAGGCTCAGCGGTTCGATTAATTCCGTATAGCTCAAAAATATTTCCCTGATCTGTGCGGAAATTTCCTTGTACCGTTCAAAGCGCGGATGTACAAATATTCCATCGGGGCACAGTTTATGAGCCGTTTTCGTCGGCATCGCCGAGTGCACACCGAACTTGCGGGCTTCGTAGCTCGCTGTCGCAACGACACCTCTGTTAAATGAACGTCCGCCGACAATAACCGGCTTACCTTTCAGTTCAGGGTTGTCATGCTGTTCCACCTGGGCATAAAATGCGTCCATATCTATATGAATGATTCGTTTTTCCATCGTCTTCACCCATATTTATTATATCAAATAACGAACACACGTTCTACACATTAGACTGTCTGTTCTTTTCTTTCGTAAAGGCTCATGCCGACTTCCGTATCCACAGCATATGAAAGGTGCTTATGCTTCATAATTAAATACAGATAATAGAAATCACCTGCACATGCCCCTGTATGCAGTGCAATGTAGTATTTATAAGCCGGGTTCGGCAGCATAAACATCATTGCCAGCATAATCCCTGTAATAATTACGAACGGCATCACGATGATGATAAAGAACTGTCCTCTTGAATACACGGTTCCAGGTGATGTCGCGTAAGCCATACCTGCTTTAAATCCGAACTTCACTTTGCCTCCGGGATTAAAAATTTTAAAAAACAGACCGTGAATTGCTTCGTGAACAATGATAATAATAAAGAAAAGTGCGATAATGAAAAATACTGCACCGACGATGCCAAACTGTTCTCTGCCGGCAAGTGCACTGCCTGTCGGTTTAATAACTAACCCTTCAAGCAGATACAACATTGTAAATGTACCGATTATTGCCAGGATTTGAATCCATGATATGCTTTTCAGTGCAGATTTATTTTCAAAAATATTCAACTCGAGCTTGTCCATGTACATGCCTCTTTCATATTCATCTGTAATAAACATATCATAATTATAACAGCCATTACACAGGAGTGATTTAATGAATATAACGATTATCGGCGGCGGGCTTGCCGGAGCATCGGCCGGCTATCACCTCGTCAAACTCGGAAACAATGTCACAATATACGACCGTGCTGATAAAGGTCAGGCAACTTTTGCTTCAGCAGGCATTATATGCCCCTGGGTCAGCCAGCGCCGCAACAAAAAGTGGTACCGCCTTGTTACTGCGAGCGCTCATTATTATCCGGAGTTCATCAGCATACTGGAACAAGAAACCGGCATGTCGACGGGTTATAAAAACAGCGGTGCAATTTGTCTGTTCAAGGAAAATATCTTCGACAAAGCAACGAAGCGCATCAGCGATAAAGGGATTGATAATCCGGATGTCGGTGAAGTCAGGCAGCTGACAAAAGATGAGCTGTCAGCAATGCATCCTTCTATTACGACAGAATATCCGGCACTGATTGTCGAAGGCGGCGGTCAGGTTCGCGGTCGCAAGCTGCTTGCTGCGTTAAAAGAAGCATTCATTCAGCACGGCGGTTCGTGGAAAAACGAATCATATAATGAGAACAGCGATGTAAATTCACTTAAAATTTATACGACCGGCGCCTGGGGTACCGAGCAGAAGTATAAACCTGAAATTGCCCACCAGCGCGCAGAAATCATGCACTTCAGATTAAAAAATCAGGAAAATCTTCAGTCGCCTGTCGTTATGGCACTTGGACCGACTTATATCGTTCATCTTGAAAAAGATGAGTACGTTATCGGTACGACACATATCGATACGGATTCTTTTGATACTTCACCTACTGAAGAAAGTTATAATTACCTGCGCGAAGAGCTATATAAATACTTCCAGCCGGAAGATGTTGAAATTACCGAAATGGGTGTCGGATTAAAACCGTACACACGCGATTTCCTGCCGTTTATCGGTTACGTTGATGACAATACTTTTGTCGTTAACGGCATGGGATCCACCGGACTGACAGCGAGCCCTTACGTCGGACAGCAAGTTGCACGTCTGATAAGCGGTCTGCCTGCTGAACTCGATTTCGATGACTACAATTATATTGAACCGCAAAATTAAAAAAGACTCCCGAAAGGAAGTCTTTTTTATACGAAGAAATTAATCATTGCGTAAATATAGTACAGGAATAAAATGATATTAACAATCAGAACACCAAGCCACATTTTATCTTTTCTGTACCTGTAGTTAATATAGCTGAATACTGTTCCCAGCGATGTCAGGAGTACATTTAAAATCCAGACGATTGATTCGTCCATAAAAAGAGGCAGCAATAACACCAGTGCCGGAATCGCCACACAAAATATTCTTAACATATACTGCCTCCTCACGTTATTTATTATTTTCAATTTTACAATATTTAAATTATTTATACAAAACTTACGCCGGCTGCTACCAGTTTCTATGAAGAATCCGGGCAATATGATAATCTTCCCGTTTATATAATTTATACATAAAATACATTAATATAAGCATTCCCGCTTCAATATCTGAAACATCTTCAACAAATATTTTGTGATCGTTCATTGAACCGATTAAACTATCTTCCCGGTGCATCGTTAAAGTAATCTCTTTGTCATCTTTAAATACATAAGGTGTTTCAAGTACATTCCCGTCTGCCCTGAAGTTCATAAAATTATGAAGTTTACGTTCTTTAAAGGTAAATCGTTTCCCCATATATTCAACTGTATATTTTGCCACGTTTAAATCTTTAAATCTTCTTCTCTGAAGACCGAGCAAAATTTCAGTACCGTTAGCGTGCTGAAAACCGTAAGTATTTTTCTCATCACAGCCTGATATCGTCGTAGCGAAAACATCCCCGACAATGTTATTATTACTATCTAAAATCGTTACACCCTGATGCTGTTCCTCGTCGATAACTTTGGCATATAACTGCTGCACAAAACACCCTCCTGTCACACATACTCCATTTCTTTTATTTTACCATAATCTATATTGAAAAGAGTATCCTCATAAATGAAGATACCCTTAATCAGCATGATGTATTCTTAGTTTAAAATTAAATCTGTCAGCTCAGATGCTTCCATTTTGCCGAAATAATGATTTAAGTCAAATGCATTCAGCGTTTCATTTAAGTCTTCCCTGACCACTCTCGTGCCTTTCAGCGCCTCTTCAACTTCACTTATATTACCCTGTCCGAAAAAGTCTCCATAAATAGAACACCGGTCAATTCTGCCGCCTTCGATTTCCAGTGAAATATCTACTGTTCCTGCCGATAAACGTCCGTCTCTGTTATATGAGTAACGTGGTGATTTACCGTAGTTCCAGTCCCAGTTCTTATATTTCTCTTCTACAAGCTTGTCGATCTGTGTCCAGTCTTCATCAGTCAGCTCATAGCGTTTTGCATCTTTAACATCATCAATCGACAGAAATTCTTTAATGATTAAATCCTTGAATTCGTCCGTAGTCAAATTTTTATATTCAGGTGCAAGATGTTCACGTAATGTTGTCACTCTGCTTTGAACTGATTTGATTCCTTTGGATTCAATCTTTTTGCGGTTCGGATTCAGCACTGCAACCATCGCTTCAACGTTAATATCAAGAAGCAGCGAGAAACCGCCGTACACACGGCCGTTCGACATTGTCATTGCACCGCCGGATACTTTCTTACCATCGATCACGAGGTCATTCCTTCCGCTCTGTTCAACATTCGTGACTCCCAGATTGTTCAATGCTTTAATAACAGGCTCATACATTTTTTTATAATCGCCGTATACGCCGGTATCTTCAGGAACGAGGAAACATACATTAACCGCGCCGTCATCGACTAAAATTGCACCGCCTCCGGTATCTCTTCTGACGAGCAGAATGTTATTATCTTCAAGATAATCCTGATTTACTTCTGATACTGCATTCTGGAAACGGCCGATTTCAACTTTCGGCTCACAGTAGTACGGGAAAATAATTCCTTCATCCAAAAAGATATTGTTCTGAACATAAACCTGCATTGCAAGCGCGTATGCTCCGTCTGTAATATATTCGCCATTGCGGAATGGTTCGATTAAATACATCTCAGTCATCCTTTACCAGTTAATTTTTATGTGCATTTAAAATAGTTTCACCGATATCTTCTGTTAAAAACACTGTCTGGGATTTAATCGCTTCCGGAATCCGGTAAGTCTTCTGATTCATCGTCACAAACAGCGCGTTTTCATTCTGACGGGTCTGACGCCAGAACGGATGCTTTATAAACTGCGGCGTTGTATGACCGACACCAATTTCAAGATACATCACTTTGCCTTCCTGATGCTCTTTTAAAAATGCATTATAGTCATCCCGCTGCGCATTGAATTTCTCATCTTCAACCATGCCTTTTTCTGCTGTACGCTTGTTCTTTTCCATCGGCGCACCGCATTTCGGACAGTATGGTATAAGTTCTGATGGAATTTCCATGTTCTGCTGCTCGCTTGCCATTTTACGCATCAGCTCGTCATCGCGATACGTTTCATCGTGACAGAAATCCGAGCACTGCATTCTGACATACTCCCCCTGGTAATACAGTACTTTATCCATATTATAATCCGCTGCGTAAAATGCATTATCCGCGTTCGTCGTAATGACGTGATACGGCTTTTCTTCAATCATTTCTTTCAATGCAATATATGCTTCTCCTGCCGGCTGATCCAAATAGTTCAGCACTATAAAGCGGCTTTGAAACGCCCAGTACTCTTCCAATGTCGGGAATTTAAACAGGCTCGCCTGCAGCATATCAAACCAATTATACTTTTCGATAAAATCCGGGAAATTATTTTTAAAACGATCTCCGATATAAGTGAAACCGTCAGCTGCCGACATTCCGGCACCGATACCGACAACTACTGCATCTGCTTCGTCGATAAGGCCTCTCAGGATTTCACTCTCCGGTGCATTCTGTTTCAGTGTTTTCCAAGCATTCATGCGAATACAACCTCTCTTAAGTCAAAAGATTTTCATAAATTTCTAAATCATCAGTACCGAACACATTAAATACAACATTGATTGCAGATCCGGATTCCTGTAAATACTTTTTCACAGTTTCTGCGGCAACTGCTGCGGCTTCCTTTTTAGGATAACCGAACACCCCGGTTGAAATGCTGCAGAATGCAATTGATTGAATGTTGTTTTTATCAGCAAGTTCCAAACAGCTTCTGTAGCATTTTGAAAGCAGATCCTGTTTCATCAGTGACACTCTGCTGTCCTGCACTACCGGTCCGACTGTATGAATAATATAATCCGAAGGCAGGTTGTAAGCGGAAGTTATTTTCGCTCTGCCGACCGCTTCTTTTCTGCCCTGCTTATTCATAATGTCAGCACATTCAAGACGGAGCTGTGCGCCTGCTTTCGTATGGATAATATTGTCGATGCAATTATGATTCGGGATCAGACAGCCGAGCATCTCAGCATTCGCCGCATTGACGATTGCTTCAATTTTCAGCGTCGTAATATCTCCCTGCCATATGTAAAGCTGATTCTGTACAGGCTGGAGGGATTTAAATTCAGTCACGTCTTCGGCGTTATACTCCGATAAAAAAGCATCCTGCACATCGAGAAACTCCCTGCTTACTTTAACTGCAGGCCGTTCATTGGCAAGTCCGCGAAATACTTTAAACCGTTTTTCAAAGGTGTCGGGCACCGACTGTTTTACTTTTTGTTCCTGCTGCATGTACGAAATTAAAAAATGCAGTCTGTCTGTCTGAGTCATCATTTATTATCACCCAATTCCAAAAAAAGGCTCACACCCTATGTAAATACATATGAATGCAAGCCTTTAAATATAAATTTTGCTTTTAATTAAGCATCAGCAAGCGCATTGAACTCTGCTTCGTCCACACCGGTAAGTTTAACTACCCAGCTCTCTTCAGCTTTTGCCGAGTTTAAGAGTGTCGGCTCGTCTGTTGCTTTATCGTTAACAGCAACGATTTTACCTGCCAGCGGCGATGCAAGGTCAAGAACTGTTTTAGAGGCTTCAAGTTCAAGCAGTGAATCATTTTTAGCTACTTCTTCAGCTTTGGTAAATTCTACAAATCCAACAGTACCGATATCGTCCTGTAATTCCGGAGTCATGATAAGCGTGTACTCCCCGCCATTTTTTTCAACCCATAAATAGTTAGCAACTTTTTTCATTGTTATCCTTCTTTCTGTTCTTTTAATTGAAATTCTGATGATATTAAATCCAGCGCACGCTGTCTGTTTTCTGCACCCGGCATCAGCGGAATCAGGAGCAGCTCATCTGCATCGAATGTTTCCGCCAGTGTTTCCAGCTGTTTCTTTACGCTTTTAGCATTACCAACGACCATACGCGAACGGTTAGCAGACAGCTTTTGAAGTTCTTCTACAGTATAAGTGTATTTCTTTGCAGTTTCAACCGATGGGAAGCGTTCAAATTCACTGAAATTCATTTTTCCGAGAAGCCATAAATCAAGCGCTTTGGCGAGTTCTTTTGCTTCTTCGTCTGTATCGGCAGTAACTACAAAAGGCGAGACCATGATGAGAGGTTTCTGCATGACCGGTGACGGTATAAATTTCTCTCTGTACACACGGGCCGCTTCCTGTCCGACAGCTGTCTTATCTTTCGAAGCATGAGGAAACAGACCGAATGTATAACCGATGCCCTGACGTGCAGCCAGTTCGGCTGTACGGACGCTCGTGCTGAGCACCCACATTTCCGGGTTTGTCTCCCCTGTCGGGTTTGCAGTTACTTCATTAAACCGGTGTTCTTCATCATCAGTGTTCGAGACGTATTTTTTTATATCGCTGATATTTTCTTCATACCGCTGTTTGCGCGGACGCATTTCGTTCATCGATCTGTTTACAGCAGGTGTTCCAAGTGTATTGCCAATCCCGAGATCCACTCTGCCGGGATATAAGTTTTCCATCACTCTGAAGTTCTCTGCAACTTTCAGAGGACTGTAATGAGGAATCATGACGCCGCCCGAACCAAGTTTAATCGATGTGGTCTTCCCCAGAATGTGCATCATCATCATTTCCGGACTGCTGCTGGCAAATGCACGCACATCATGATGTTCCGCCATCCAGAACCTGTGGAAACCGAGCTTCTCCGCCCGCTCTGCAAGGGTGACACTTTCATTCAATGCATCGGCCGGTGACTGTCCTTCATCTATTACGGCATAATCCAATACGTTTAATTTAACCATCTGCACATATCCTTTACCGCTCATTATAATTCAAAAGCATACTCATTATATCGGTGTTAATTTTTATCGTCAATGTAATTGCAATAATATTAAAATAATTCGGTATATCAACTGATTGACAATATTTTTATAGATTGCTACTTTGAAAGTAACGATAAAAAGAACGTACATATTAAGGAGCAGCATGATGAATAAAAAATACTCGCCTTTATTTGAACCCTTACTTTTACCGAACGGCATCGAACTGTCAAACCGTTTTGTTCTGTCGCCGATGATTACTAACTCGTCAACAATCGACGGCTATGTCACAGAAGAAGATGAACTGTATCATGCCCGCCGTGCATCATCAGCACCGATTCAGGTGACAGGCGCCGCATATATCGAACCGTACGGCCAGCTGTTTGAATACGGCTTCAGCGTTGCGAATGACCGCGCAGTGCCGGGGCTTAAAAAACTGGCCAAAGCGATGAAAAAAGACGGAGCCAAAGCGATACTACAGCTGACACATGCCGGCCGATTTTCAAATCAGGCCATACTGGATCTCGGCGTCGTTTACGGACCGAGTTTTATGGAACTCAATACACCCGTAAAGCACCAGGTGCTGCCGATGACAAAACGTAAAATAGATACCGTTATTCAGCAGTATGCAGATGCAGCGGGACGTGCAATCGAAGCAGGCTTTGACGGTGTTGAAGTATCGGCTGCACAGCGTCTTTTGATCCAGACATTTTTCTCGAAATTTTCAAACGAACGTGATGATGAATACGGTGCAGGCTCATTGGAAAACCGTTCCCGCTTCGGCCTTGAAGTAATTAAAGCAGTCAGCGATGTAATTAAAAAAGAAGCGCCGGAAGACTTTATTTTCGGATTCAGAGGCACGCCCGAAGAAACACGCGGTGAAGACGTCGGCTACAGTGTGGATGAATTTTTACAGTTCATCGACTGGGCCCGGGAAATAACAGACATTCACTATATAGCGATCGCAAGCTGGGGACGCAATATTTATCAGAATGAAGTACGTGCTAAAGGACCGCATCAGGGAGAACCTGTGAACAAAGTCGTATATGACCACGTTAAAGGTAAAATTCCGATGATGGCAACAGGCGGTATAAATACACCGGATAAAGCGCTGGAAGCATTGGTATATGCAGACATGGTCGGTGCATCGAGCCCGTTCATTACAGAACCGGACTTCGTGCCTAAACTGCGCGACGGCCGTGAAGATGACATTGATTTGCAGTTCACGATTGAAGACCTCGATGATTTAAAAATACCGAAAGCTGCGTTTAAAGATATCGTCCGTATGATGGATTACGGCGAAGGACTGCCTAAAGAAACACGCGATGAACTGCGCAGACTGGCGGATGAAGTATAATATTTTTTAAGCTCGGTGGACTGTGTTCTTTTGACATTGTCCACCCGTTTTTTGTTTGTATACCACGTAATATAATTGAACATGTGCTATTCAGGGTAATAGAGAAAAGACAACATTTTGAGGAGGATTATTTTGAATAATGAACAGCTTGTATTAGCAAAACGTCCGGATGGTCTCCCGGGTGATGATGTTTTCAGATTTGAGGAGACTGATGTAAAAAAACCGGGTGAAAATGAACTGGTTATTGAGAGTATTTATATATCAGTCGATCCATATATGCGCGGCCGCATGAATGATGCGAAATCTTATGCGAAACCTTTTAATATAGATGAACCATTAAACGGACATGTCCTTGGCAGAGTTATTCAGTCGAATGCAGACAGTTTTAAAGAAAATGATGTCGTGACAGGACATCTGCCATGGAAAAAATATAATACTATCCCTGCCGAAAGTGTACAGAAAGTCGCATCAACGGACGTTCCGCTTCACTTATATTTAAGTACACTCGGTATGCCGGGCCACACTGCTTACGGCGGTCTGTTAAATATCGGCAAACCGCAGCCTGGTGAAACTGTTGTTGTATCAGCCGCTTCAGGTGCAGTCGGCTCGGTCGTTGGTCAGATAGCAAAAATTAAAGGTGCCAAAGTTGTCGGTATTGCCGGCGGTCCGAAAAAAGTGAAGTACCTGACTGAAGAATTAGGTTTTGACGCGGGCGTCGATTATAAAGCAGATGACTTCAAGGAAAAATTAGCTGAAGCTTTAACTGACGGTGTTGATGTTTACTTTGAAAACGTCGGCGGCACTGTTTCGGATGAAGTATTTAAATATCTTAACCGCTTTGCGAGAATTCCTGTCTGCGGCACAATCTCTTCATACAACAGTAAAGAAGATAACGGTCCGCGTGTTCAGGGACAGCTTGTTAAATCCCAGGTGCTTATGCAGGGCTTCCTCGTAGCCCAGTTCGCCGATGATGCTGAAGAAACGAGCAGGCAGCTCGCACAGTGGATTCAGGAAGGTAAAATTAAATCCGAAGTATCCATTGCTGACGGATTCGATAAACTTCCTGAGGCATTTAGGAATCTCTTTACCGGAAATAATTTCGGCAAACAGATTGTTAAAGTTTCGGATGCATTAGATTAATATAACAAGAAGCCGTTTGGAGACTTTATCAGTCTTCAAACGGCTTCTTTATTTTAAAAAATTAAGTTTAATATTCTGCCATAATAAGATTTGAATAAAGCATGATATTCAAATTCATAAACTTCTTCCCCTGAATACAGAATTTCGTAAACTATATTTTTATCTTCAATTTCAAAATTAGTATTTAAAAAACCATTTTTCTCATAAAATTGTTTTCTTTTAAATCTCTGCTCATAATTATCAGCAGAACGATCCACTTTTTCTATATTTAAAAGTAAACGTTTGTCTGTGTAAATTTCTTTCAAGTGCTGTAATACTATGCTCCCGTAACCTTTAGACTGCTGTGACGGTTCAATAGCAAGATAAAACACATAAACAATATCTTTATAATATGTTAAGTACAGGAAGCCGATATACTCACTCTCATCATATATCGCAAATAAATCACAATTTTTCTTTTTTGATTTATATATCAAAAGCCAAAAAGGAACACGTTCATATTTAGGGAATGCTTCTAGATATAAGTCTTTAACCTTTAGCAATTCATTAGTTTTATCCAAATGAATTAAATTAATCACTTTATTAATCACCTTTCACTTGTAATCCCGGTAATACTAAAATTTCTATTTTGTTTTAACCAGCAAACTCACTACTTCAACGTGTACAGTGTGCGGGAATAAGTCCACCGGCTGTACTTCTTTCAATTCATAACCGAATTCACGCAGCCATGTAATATCTTCCGCGAATGTTTCCGGATTACATGATACGTATATCACTCTGTCTGTTTCCAGTCTTGCGATACGGCGCATTACTTTGCCGCCTGCGCCTGAACGCGGCGGATCCAGCATCAGTAAGTCCGGAATGCCCCATGTTTCAAG
The DNA here is from genome assembly GCF_014207425.1 of Jeotgalicoccus coquinae. GTDB lineage: Bacteria > Bacillota > Bacilli > Staphylococcales > Salinicoccaceae > Jeotgalicoccus > Jeotgalicoccus coquinae. The sequence continues at coordinate 31,456 of NZ_JACHFF010000004.1, forward strand.
AATTTCATCCATACCGTGCCGTGCGTCTTTTGCAAGGAAGTAAGTATTATCAATACCGTTATCCGTTGCATTGCGTTTCGCTGATTCTATAGATGATTCCACAATTTCAATCCCTGCAAGTTCTTTCACTTTTGCTGCAAAAGGCAGTGAGAATGTTCCTACACCGCAAAACAGATCGATCATACGCTCATGTTCTTTCGCATCAGCCATTTCAATTGCCAGTTCAACAAGTTTTTCCGCCTGTGTCGGATTCGTCTGGAAGAATGTATCGAACCACGTGCGGTATTTATAACCGTACATTACATCGTGAATATAGTCTCTGCCGAATAGCAGGTGTGTGTCTTCGGACTGCGTACGGTCTGCAATATCTGTATTAACCATCCACATTAAACTCTTCAGGTTATCAAATTGTGCAGTCAGTTCTTCAACAAGTTCATCGATTAACGGCTTTAACTCGCCTTCCGGTTTGTCAGTCGCAAATACTGCCAGCATCATTTCTCCTGTTTCCTGAGAACGTCTGACCATTAAGTGACGAAGCAGTCCATCGTGATTTTCTTTGTCATAACCAGGGAGTTCATGTTTTCCTGCCCATTTAGAAACAACAAGCATCGCGTCAACCATTTCATTGTTCGCAATTAAGCACGTATCAAGATCGATAATTTTACGGAAGTTCCCCAGTTCGTGCATGCCGAGTTCACCGTTTTTACCAAATGTAAATTCCATCTTGTTGCGGTACTCAAACGGATTGTTTTCCATACCAATCGCATCTTTAACTACAGAAGTATCGAACTGATTCTTGTTAAGCTCGCGCTTAACAAAATCAGTTTTTTCCTTGAGCTGAGCTTCATAACTCCAGTGCTGCCATACACAGCCGCCGCACATTTCAAAGTGCGGACATGGCGGTGTCACTCTGTCAGGATTTGCAGATACAATTTCTTTAGGCAGCACATTCGCACGTTTTCTCGTCGGATTCGGCACATCGATTGTGACCGTTTCCCCTCTTAACGTCTGCGGTACAGCCAGATTTAACTTGCGGGGTTTGTGTCCGCCATGGTCACGCAGTGCATAACCGCGGCCTGAACCCTTTTTATCCAGGTCATCTATCTTTATCGTAAATGTTTCTATATGATCATTATTAATATTAGCCACTTTTATCTCCTCACACATCTATATCGTTCATACAATTTTACTTATTGTCATGAATTGTTGCAAGCTAAAATGACAAAAGCACCATTACCGGGAATTCAGTAATGGTGCCGAATATTTAGTACATCAGTTTTTTGTTTTTATTTTTCAGACGCTGGTTATGTGATGACACCATCGCAAACTGGTCCGCCTTCGGATCAATGTACGTTTTTGCATTGTTCACCGCATTGACTGCATCGGCATATGCACCTGCTATAAGGTTTACTTTCCCTGAATATCTGATACAGTCTCCTGCTGCGAATATACCCGGTACATTCGTCAGACCTGTCGGCGCTGCTTTTACGAAGAAATCATTTTCAAGGTCAAGACCGAGATTATTCTCTCTGAACAGCAGATTTTCCTGGTCATAGCCGTGATTCACAATCAGTTCATCGTAAGCGTCATTCGTAATATCACCTGTCTGGTTATTGGTAATCTCAACGTACTCCATCAGCTCTCCGCCGCTGATTCCGGTAACCTCGGACTGAGTCATTATTTTAACACCGTTTCTTTCCAGTCTTGTAACATCTGCTTCATGTGCTGTTAAATCATCACCGCGGTAAATAATATGTATTTCACGCGCAATCGGCGACAGATCATTTGCCCAGTCAACCGCTGAGTAACTGCCGCCTGTAATGAGTATTTTCTTATCAATAAAACGTTGAATGTCCGGCACTGCATAGTGCAGATTTTTGTTTTCAAACAGATGTGCATTTTCCACATTCAGCTTAACAGGTTTAATCATTCCCCCGCCGCCAATCGTTATAATGACACTTTTCGAATAGTGTTTACCGCCTTCAGACGTTTCAACCGTAAAATATTCATCATTTTCTTTTTGAATATTTGTCACGATTGTATTCAGCACGACTTCCGGCTCAAACGTCAGTCCCTGTGCAATCGATTTTTCAATCAGCTGTCCTGCAGGGAGCGGCTCAGTTCCGCCGATGTCCCAAATCATTTTCTGCGGATAAAGATGCACTTTTCCGCCTAGCTTATCCTGCCCGTCGATAATTTTCGTTTTCATCTCACGCAGTCCTGCGTAAAATGCACTGAACAATCCGGCAGGTCCCCCGCCGATTACCGTGACATCATATATGTTTTCCGTCATCAAAAATACACTCCTTAGTTAGAACCTAATGCTTCTTCGACATCTTCAACAATTAAACTGTTGGCAATATATCCGCTGTATAACCAGCTGTCAGCCTGTGTGTATTCGTAAACATTGCCATTTTCTACTGCCGGGATGTTTTTGAAGACATCATCTGACAATGCTGTTTTACTGTCGCCTTCTTCATTACCTATAAAGAAAATGTGATCTGCATCAAGTTCTGCAAGACTTTCCAGCGATGCTTCAATCCACGGTGTTTCGTTATCCGCCGACAGTTCTTCTACAAGTCCGGGCACGCTTAATCCTAAATCGTTATATAATACTTCACCGCTCGATTTATCTTTGTTTGAAATGAAGTATGAATCACCTGTCCACCAGATTGCGATGGCTGTCTCTTCACCAACTTCGCTATCCAGCTCAGCTGAAGTTTCATCTACAAGTGTGTCGTATTCAGCGACTTTCTCTGCTGCCAGGTCTTCTTTGCCAAACACTTCAGATACACGTGTCAAGCGGTCTCTCCAGTCATCATAATCTCCGCTTTCAACGACAAATGACGGTGCAATTTTAGCGTAGCTGTCGTACTTATCTCCTGAAGCAAGGTCAGCTGAACTTAACAGAAGTAAGTCCGGTTCTTCCTGCACGACTGCTTCAAACGGCAGATCAAACGGCATTAAAGGCAGTCCTTCAAGCCCTTCAGGCTGCAGGTATTCCTGGACACTGTCTTCTCCGACTGTCCATTGTGCTGACGGCGTTTCGTCCAATGTCAGTAAATCATCTTCCAGATATGTACCGATAATTTTTTCCGGATCTGCAGGTACTGTAACTTCGTTGCCTGCGTCATCTGTAAGGACACGTTCTTCGCCTGTACTCTCTTCTGAGGACTCCTCAGCTGTGTTTCCTTCCTCGTTTGAACACCCTGCTGCAAAGATTGACATTCCAAGCATTAAAGCTGCTAATTTTTTCATCTATTTTCTCCATTCGGTTATTATAATTCATTATGACACTGATAATCATTATCAGTAGAATTTTATTCCTTCCGGAAGATAATGTCAACTGTTCTTACTGCCAATCGTTTTAATTGCTCCGGTTGTGGTATATAAATAAAAAGAGAGAAATTATACCGTTAAGGGGATGATCGCATGACTGCATACAGACATCGCGACTTTAATTCCGTTTACCGTTTCATGGCAATTGGTGCCGCAATCGGTATTATATTAGGAATTATCACAGGTTTAATTTTCGGACACGTTGCATTTTGGATTCTCGCAGGTCTGGCTCTCGGCATAAGCGGCGGTGCTGCTGTTGAAGCTTCAATTCATACCCGGCACCATAAAAAACAAGGATAGTTCAAATGAACTATCCTTATTTATATCAGGACACCATTACTTTTTTATACATTCTGATAAAGTCCGCTTTACTGAACATCACCGGTACCGGATATAAGGGATTCGCTTCTTTGTATGCTGCATCAGCCAGCATCTTCAAATCTTCATCCTTCAGTTCCTGAAAGACCGTTCCGACATTCATCTTCTCATTTAAATCTTTAATGCTCGCTATAAACTTCTCTGCTTTTACTTCGTTGCTGTCCCCTTCTTCAGTGACTTTTGCAATGTCCCCGAGATGTGCGAGTTTTTCATGAATCACTTCACCGTATTCTTCTAAAATATGCGGCAGAATTATTGAAACAGCCTGACCGTGCTGCACGTTGTATTTGGCACCGAGTGCATGAGCCATTGCATGAACATTCCCTACATACGCTCTCGTAAATGCTTTCCCCGCAAAATAAGATGCCCGCTGCATATTTGTCCGTGCCTGAATATCCTGTCCGTCTTCATATGATTTATATAAATTATCATAAATCAGTTCAATTGCTTCTTCACTCAGCATTTTCGTCTGTTTTGTGTTGCTCTGATTAATATAAGATTCAACCGCATGTGTTAATGCATCCATTCCTGAAAATGCAGTCATATCTTTTGGCAGACCGAGCAGCAGTTCCGGATCAAGTACTGCAGCATCCGGCATCAGTTTAGTATCAATGATTGCATATTTCTCTTTAGTTTCACTGTCTGTAATAACAGCAGCAATTGTCGCTTCGCTCCCTGTTCCTGCAGTTGTCGGCACTGCAATGAAATAAGGCAGTGTTTTTCTGACTTTTAAAACACCTTTAAAACGGCTGAAATCCGTCGTGTTCCTGGCAGCTGCAATCCCTGTGCCCTTTGCACAATCAATTGCTGAACCGCCGCCAAAACCGATAATTCCTTCGCAGTCCTGATCGTTATAAACTTTTACGGCTTCAGCAATATTTTTTGTCGTAGGATTTGCCGTTGTTCCCTTATATATAAAATAAATAATATCTTCTTCACTCAGGGTGTTCAGCATTTTATCCAGCAGACCTGCCTGAACAATGCCTTCATCTGTTACAATAAGTACTTTTTTTATATTCTGTTCAGTTAATTTCGGAGCAAGTTTTTCAATACAGCCTACGCAGTTTATAACTGCCGGCGGCTGCCAGTCTAATAAGTGCGCAGTGCTTTTCATAATCCACTGATATGCGCGGCTGTACAGTTTAAATAGCATAATAATCTTTCCTTCCAGACGTACCAAAATCTTTCGTTACATATATTCTATATATCCATTCCTAAATTCAAGTGAGAGTAAAATGATAAAAAGATTAAATTATCCGCTAATTTTAACAAATACTGTACAGTTGACATTTATACAGTCAGACTATATAGTTGAACTATACAGTTAGACGATACAGTGAGAGGTGAATAATATGAGACCTAAACTTTTACCGCTGTCGGAAACGATGCATTTAATTATGCTGGCATTAAGAAAGCCGCTGCATGGATACGCAATTATGCAGGTGGTGAGTCAAATGTCGGACGGTCAGGTTAATATCGCAGCAGGTACACTATACGGTGCACTCGATAATTTGAAAAAACACAATTATATAGAACTGATTTCAGATCCCGGAGAACGCAAAAAAGTATACCAGGTCACAGCACTCGGCAAAGAAATACTGGAACTTGAAAACAAGCGCTTAAATAAATTTATTTCACTTTATGAGAGTGGGGATGGTTCAAATGAATAAGTACAAATTTTTTATTGATCCGCTGAAAGAAGAACAGTGGATTAATCAGATACAGAACAAGGGCTACCGTTTAACGGACATTTCACTTGATTTAATTTATAAGTTTGAAGAAACTTCGGAAGATTACGTTACACGTGTGGATTATCAGGAACAGATGAGCCAATCAAAATTCGAAGAATACGTCAGTATTCACGAAGAATTCGGCTGGAATCATATAAGAGGCGGCAGGTTCGGAGCGATGACGCAGGTCTGGTCAAAAATACCGGACGGCAATGACGAGTTATTTTCCGACAAAGAATCTAAAATTAATTATTATAAGAGATATATGAAAATGACGAGCGGTCTGGCAGTGTTATTTTTAGTCTGCTCAATGTACGTATTACTGTTTAATCCGGACAATGCAGGGATAATTTTTTTAACACCCGGTTTATGGGAGATGCAGGGCATGAATTTCTGGAGAGCATTTTTGTTTGAACTGCCCTTCGCGCTTATGAGATTGCTTCCTGCAATACTGTTCCCTATTATGATCGTACTGCTTTTCATTGCTTACTACCGGATGGATAAAGCGAAAAAAGAACTTGAACTGGAAAATTAATAATTCGTATAAGGGGATGTTTAAATGGAGCTGAGTAATATTTCTAAAAAGTACCGGAGCAATGTTGTTCTCGACAATATTAACTTTACCCTGGACTCAAACGTCACAGGCTTAATTGGTAAAAATGGTGCAGGTAAAACGACGATGATGAAAATCATGTGCAGCATTATCCAAAGCTACTCCGGTACAGTTACTAAAGATGATAGTGCTGAAATCGGATATTTAATCGAGGAACCGAAATACTATAAAAATAAGTCCGGTAAATATAACATCGAGTATTTCTCGAAAATCTATACAAAGGATTACGATAAGCCGTACATTAATTCACTGCTTGAACAGCTCGGCATGACAGGTTATGTAAATAAAAAGATGAAAACCTACTCCATGGGAATGAAACAAAAACTCGGTCTTGTCATCGCTCTTGCGAGAAAACCGGAGTATTTAATTCTGGATGAACCGACAAACGGCATGGACCCTGATGGTTCGATTGAAGTCCTCAACATTATCCGGAAACTTGCTGCAGAGTACGGAATGAAAGTGCTGATCTCAAGTCATAAACTTGAAGACATCGAAGCAGTAAGTGACGACATTGTCTTTATCGACAAAGGCAAACTCAGCAGCAAAGAAAATGTTGAACAGCTGAGCACTACTGTGACAATGTCATTTGTTTTTGATGATAACGATGCTGAATTTGCATTGAATGTAATCAAAACTTTCGATAAAGAAGCTGTTCAGACAGAGAATATTGTCTCCACAACTTCAGTGCATCTGCTGCAGGATATGTTAAAAGCATTGAGTGTTGAAAGTATTTATCCTGCTGATATTAACAAGCATCAGCGTTCGGTTAAAGACTATTACTTCACACAAATGAAAGGGGGCAGCCAGCATGAGAATCAGTAAATTAGTTTCGTATGATCTTAAAAATATAATGACGAGCTGGCTCACTTACTTTTCAATTGTACTGTGTGTGCTTCCTGCATTTGGTATTGCTTACTCTGTAGCTAATTTCAAAGGACCGTTTGAAGTCATTCAGCTGACTTATTTCTTTGCATTTTTCGGTTCACTGCTGGTAGTCATTATCGCGATGCTGTCATTCACAAAAGACCTCAGTCAGAATACTGTTACTCTGTTAATGAATGAAAAATCAAGCCGTTTGAAATACTTTATATCAAAAGTAATTACCATCGGTATTGTCGGTCTGATTTTTGGAATTACCGGAACACTCTCCACTTATTTTCTTGCAGAATATGCAGGACTTGAGATGTCATCTGAATTATTCTGGCAAATAACAGTTCACTATATATTATATGCACTGTTCTACGGTACATTATTCCTGACAATCAGCACATTCTATACGAATGTACTTGCACTGTTTATCATTGCAATACTTTCTATTGTACTGCTGCCGACGCTGCTCGACGGACTGTTGATGTGGAGTGAACTTCCCGAGTCCATCGGAACATTTATAACAGACTGGCTGCCGCTTTACTTTATCTCGGAAACGGTCGGTTCACATAACTGGAACACAGAACATTATATATCTACTGTTATTACAATCATCCTGATTATCGTAATTGGATTAATTAGAATTCAGAAAAGAGATTATTAATATGACAAAACTCCGTGGAAATATTCCACGGAGTTTTGTTATATGGGGAATTCTTCTTTCCCGGACAATTTAATTATCGATAGCTGCAGCAACAGCACAACTACTATGGCTATTAATGCGATTGTTATATGCACCATTAACGGTGTATCGAAAAACACAGGTACAAACATCGCCAGTATCACTATCATACTCAGCATTGATCCCTGCCTTTTCGATTTCAAACTGATGTATTGTTTTTTTCCGCAGTACGGACACTTTGTTGATCCATCCAGTGTTTTAAATATTTTGGCCTTATCTTTAAACGTCCATTCTGTATGACATTCCGTACAGCGTGCCAAATAAATCCGCTCCCTTTAAGATAATGTTATTTTAACTGAACCCATCTCACTCATATACTCTGCTCTGTACAGCTGTTCAGCAATTTTATTATTCTCGAGCGCATTTTTCACTTTACCGACGTTTGCCCTCGTTACAATTTTAGTGAACCTGGGCTCACTGCGGTAGTTTACATTCACAGATCCCATCTTACTGAGTGCTTTTAAATCACTGTCCGGCGTCAGGTTATCCAGCGAAATTTTACCCAGTTCCGTAATTAAATGATATCTTTCCGCTTTAACGCCCCCGGCGACAATTCTGCCCATTTCCGTTTCCATATAAAGGTTCCGGAAGTCGCTTGATTCCACTTTTAAGGTTCCCATCGATGACGTGAATTCACCATAGTTACCCGTCAGTCCTGCAGTATAGATTCCGCCTTCTTTGGTTTTAATTCTGAACTCTTCCGCTTCAATATCATTAATAGTGACCTTGCCGTCTTTATTATCAATAGTAATCATGTCCAGTTTATGCGGCCAGATAATAACAAGCTCGTCTTTTTTCAGCTGTTTGCGCTTTTTCATGAAATCAATAATCGTATTGAATTTCACATCATTCGTGCCGCTGTGATGAATTGTCAGCTGGTTATTATTTATTTCGTATTCAAGTTTCCCTTTATGTGTATAGCTTAAAAACTTAATACCGAATTTCTTTCCTGATTCAACTTTGATCTCTGCTGTTTCACCGTTAATAGTAAGCTGACTAATATTGATATCTTTCAGTTCTGAAGCAAAGTTTCCGGTTACAGCTTGTCTGCTCTTTACTTTTTCTTCTTTTATTTCAGCCGGTTCTGCAGTAATTTCTTCTTCCGGCTTTTGTATAATTTCATCTGCGATAAATTTCTCAGCAACTTTACGAGGGTCTCCGAGAATTTTAAGAAGATACTCTTCAGTATCGCCAAGCTCCATCGCTTTTTGTATCTGCATTTTAAAATCTTCTATAATTTCTTTGCGCCGTGGTTCCGGCAGTACTTTCAATTCTTTTTCCAGCTCTGTTATAAACTCATTCAGCAACATTTAATTCCCCTGCTTTTCAAATTTCCTCTATAGTTATTAATCTTTAATATCATTATGCATGTCCTGCATCTTGTTCTCAACATTCGATATTTCGGATGCACATTCCTGAAGCATTGCCATATATGCCTCTGTATCTTTTTTTGTATTCTTATAACGCATCTTATGTTCGAGGCTCGCCCACATGTCCATCCCTATCGTGCGGATTTGTATTTCCACCGGTGTATGTTCTGTACTTTCCGATAAAAATACAGGTACTGAAACGACGATATGCAGGCTGCGGTAGCCGTTTCCTTTCGGATCTGCAATATAATCTTTACGCTTTAACAGCTTAATATCTTCCTGTTTTAAGAGCAGCTTTTCCAACACATAAATATCTTCTATGTAGTTGCATATAACTCTCATTCCTGCGATATCGAGAATATTTTCTTTTGCACTTTCAATTGTAACCGGCAGATTTTTACGTTCAAGTTTAGATAAAAGACTGCGCGTTCCTTTTACTCTCCGTTCCATATGATGAATCGGATTGTGTTTATGGATGACCTGGAATTCATCGTCCAGTATTTTAAGCTTAGTCGTGATTTCTTCCAGCGCAGAAGAATACACATGATTCAGTTCCACAAAGTTTAACATGTTCTCAAAATACTCAAGTGAATTAAAATCCTCATTCATACTGAATCGTTTCTCCATTGTTTCCCGGATATCTTCTAAATCCATCGATGGTTTACGGTCTACGTACATTTCAGCCACTCCCATAATATTTATCGGTTTCTTTCATTATAGATGGAGACCGTTTATATTATCAAACATCATATATTTATATTTTTCTGAAAAAGAGTTATGATTGACTTAATTTATTAGAAGGAGATGGACATATGACGTTAACACTATCTGATATTCAGGCTGCACATGACAGGATTAAACCTTATATTATCGAAACACCGGTTTTAAGATTACATAATCTTGAAGAAATACTGGGCTGTGAAGTATATGTAAAATTAGAGAATATGCAGCGTACAAAAGCATTTAAACTGCGGGGTGTAATGAACGCATTGCTACAGCTGACAGATGAGGAACTTAATCACGGCGTCGTAACTTCTTCTTCAGGTAACCACGGTCATGCGGTTGCCTATGCTTCAAAAATGCTCGGTATCAAAGCAACTGTCGCTGTACCTGACACTGCACCGCCGTTTAAACTTCAAAAAATTAAAGAGTATGGTGCTGAAGTTATTCACACTACTGTTGAAGAACGTTTTAAATTACAGGAGTCACTTGTTGATGAATTCGGCTATACGCTTATTCCGCCATTTAATGATTACCGTATTATGGCCGGACAAGGAACAATCGGCCTTGAAATAATGAATCAGCTCCCGGATGTGGATCACATCTTCGTACCTGCAAGCGGCGGCGGTTTAATCAGTGGCATCGCCACAGCAGTTAAAGAAACTAAAGACAGTGTTAAAATTCACGGGGCAGAACCTGCGAATCTTCCGAAGTTCTCAGAAAGCCTGAAGAACAAAAAACTGACACAGGTTGAAAATAAAGGGACGATTGCGGATGGACTGGTCAGCATTATTCCCGGGGAAAAGAATTTCCAAATCGTACAGAACTATGTTGATACTTTCCATACGATCAGCGAAGAGGCAATAAAGATGGGACAGAAGTTAATGCTGATGGAAGCAAAAATATTAACTGAAATATCATCATCAATCGCGATTGGCGGTATTGTAAACGGAGAAATTAAAGTACATCCCGAAGATAAAGTCTGCTTTGTTATTACCGGCGGCAACCTTGGATTCGATCAGCTCGACTACATTAAAGATATTAAATACTAAATAAAAAAACTGAGGCCGATGCCTCAGTTTTTTTTAATTGTACTGTCATAAACAAATAATGATGCAATTAATCCGATCAGAGCAATCCCTGTTATAAAGTAAAATGCGAAATGCGTACCTGCAGCAATTCCGAATTCAGCACTTTTATCAGCAGCACTCTGCCCTATCGTGAAGAGTGTAATCGCAATCGCAGTACCCAGTGCCCCGCCGACCTGAGTCAGCGTATTCATCGCAGCCGAGCCGTCCGCGTACAGCTGATGCGGCAGCTGGTTCATTGCATTTGTCTGGGACGGCATAGTTGTCATCGGCAGTCCGATGAACATAATCATAAATAGTACAATGACCTGCCATACAGGCGTTGAGTCTCCGAGGACAATTAAAAATCCGATATTCGCAGCGGTAATTAAACCAAACCCTGTAACGATGAAAAACTTCGGTCCAATTTTATTGTACAGAGCCCCTACAACCGGAGACATTATAAAATTAAGTGTATTTCCCGGCAGCAATATCAGTCCTGCAGCAGCTGCAGTATAAAACAATGCGCCTTTTAAATAGAGCGGCATTAAAATCGCCGTCGATAAAATAATAAACAGACTGATAAACATCAGCAGCGTTCCAATTGTAAACATCGGAAATTTAAAGATTGCCAGGTTAATAAGCGGTGTTTCAAGTACTGTCTGTCTGCGTGCAAATAATATAAGTGCAATAATTCCGATAAGAAGCGGCAGCCAGACAGTCATTGATGTGAACGCATTATCGGCATACATGCTTAAACCGTAAACAAGTCCTCCAAAACCAATTGATGAGTACACAACTGACAGATAATCCATTTTCGGTTTTGTTACTGACGATACGTTTTCCACTACTATTAATGAATAAATCAGCAGCAGAATATATAACGCCGCACTGATCCAGAAAATATAAGTCCATCCGACAGTTGTAATAATTACACCGGAAGCTGTCGGTCCGATTGCCGGAGCTGCTGTAATAACAAGTCCCATCAGTCCCATAACCATTCCGCGTTTATGTACGGGGAAAATGACCATCAGCACACTCAGCATCAGCGGTAGGATGATTCCCGTACCAAGTGCCTGCACAATTCTGCCTAAAAGCAGCAGTTCAAAATTCGGAGATAATGCAGCGAGTACCGCACCGATTCCTGATATCGACAAAGAAGCAGTAACCAGCTGTCTCGTTGAAAACCATTTAATTAAAAATGCCGATACCGGTATTAAAACTGCCATCGTCAGCAGATATCCCGTTGTCAGCCACTGCGCAGTTGATGCAGTAATTTCGTATTCACTCATTACATCCGTCAGTGCCATATTCAGGGCAGTTTCTCCGAAGAGTCCGACGAATGCTCCAAGCATTAATGCAAACGCCATTAATTTCGTATATTTAGTATTTATTAAAGCTTCCATTACATTCTTCTTTCTATTTACAAATATTTTCCCGCATAATCATTACCCGGCAGTACACCTCCCGGTTACTGCAGTCATATTAAATCATAGCAGATTTCCTTTAAAATACTCCAGTTTTATTTAATAAAAAAAAGAACCTTCATCAGAAGGTTCTGCATAAATAATTACATTAATGAAGTAAACCACAGTCCGAGCGATGTTCCGATGTAGTTTCCGATAATATAGCCGAGTGTCCCGATAATTAAAATCGGTCCTACAAGCTTCGTCCAGCCGCGTGAAATTGCCATCGCTGCAGCTGTAGTCGGTCCGCCGATATTCGCATTTGATGCCAGAATAATTTCTTCCAGATTAAATTTGAACAGACGTCCGAAGCCAAATGAGATCACCATATTAATAAACACAATGATTGCTGCGAATACTAATATTAACGGCGCATTTTGCAGAATCATCGGAATTGATGCCGGTACACCGATAACCACAAAGAATATATAGATAAAGAATGTCCCGAATTCCTGTGAACCTGAAATACTTTCGAAGTATTTGGGAAACATTGCAACTGACAATAATGTCAGTGTCGTCAGCATCAGATAATCATCACCGATAATACCTCGTAATATTGATAACAGTACGTTGCTGTTTTCCGGAATCAGGTTTGAAAAGAATCCTGCCAAACTGAATGATACCGCAACAATAACAAACGCTGTACCGATTGCTTTGGCGATATCCTGCAGTGAAATTTCTTTCCCTTTCCAATACTCCGAAGCCTGGTTATCACTGCCGCCATTTTTTTCGAGTTCGTCCATATGAGGTGTACCGAACTTGCTGCGGAAGAAATTTAACGCAGGTATTGTAATGAGTACGAAGAAGTACAATACCATTAAAAGGTTATCTGCTACCACAGTTGCAGATACAGTGTCCTGCGGCACATCAAAACGCGTTGCCATCGCAGCAAAGTTAACCCCGCCTCCGGTATATGATGCACTCAGCATCGCACCGATGTAATTCAGCTGCGGAATAAACTCTCTTAAAATAAAGAATGCTGCAATCGTACCGGAAATTGTCCCGACTGTACTAATTAAGAAGATGAGTAACAGACGCTTACTCTCCTGCCATACTTTAACGATATTCGACTGAAACAACAGCAGCGGAATAGCCAGCGGTACGACATAAGTCCACACCGTATCGTAAACCGGCGATTCCAGCGGAATCACTCCTGTGTTGCTTAACAGCATCGCACCGGCAAGTGCAATAATCGCACCCGACAGCTTAGACGCCCAGCTGTATTTCTGTTCCAGAATGATCGCAACTGCCGCCCAGCCAATTAAAATTGCCCACAACACCCAATAGTTCTCGGGGTGTATAAGACTCGTAGCTTCTCCCATAATTGTTCCCCCTTCTGTCTAGTTATCACAATTTTACTTCATGGGAAAAAGAATTGACAGATAATTATTAAAAGATTTAAAAACCTGTACATCAGCTTTGGCAAACTAAATGTACAGGTTTGTTAATTTATAAATTCACTTCAAGAAGGACCGGTGTGTGATCCTGTCTCGTCCCGGAATCGATCATCTCTGACTTAACCACGTTTTCTGCTATCCGGCTGCTTACAAGCCAGTAATCAATTCTCCAGCCTGAATTATTAATTTTGCTTGTTTTTGCACGCTGTGCCCACCATGAGTAAACACCTGTCACCTCACCGTGTATATGACGGAAAGTGTCTGTAAACCCTCTGCTTAAAAGATTGGTGAAGCCCTGTCGTTCTTCATCTGTAAACCCTGCAGAACGGCGGTTGCCTTTTGGATTTGCCAAATCGATTTCCTTATGGGCTACATTAAAGTCGCCTGCTGCGAAGACCGCTTTCTTTCCGTCCAGTTCCGCTAAATAATCCGCATATCTCTGATCCCATATTTGACGCTCTTTCAGTCGTTTTAATTCACTTCCTGCATTAGGTGTATAGACTTGAGTAATATAAAAATCATCGAACTCCAGAGTAATCATACGTCCTTCACTGTCCATGGTCCCCGGTGAGCCAATCGATGGATAAGTGACTTCCGGCTGTAATTCTTCTTTATATAAAAACATAGTACCAGCATAACCTTTACGTGCAGGTTCTACCGAGCTACGCCAGACAGCTTCATAGCCTGGAAATGCTTCTTTCAGTATTTCCGTATGCTTTTTAGTCGGTCCCGCTGCCGACAGTTTGGTTTCCTGAATAGCAATCACTTCAGGGCTGTGTGACCGTATTGTTGTTAATACATCCCGGGATAATAATGCTCTCGCCGACTCACTCGTCAGCGCAGCGTTCAGCGAATCGATGTTCCATGAAATAAACTTCAAAATACTTCCTCCTAATTAATAGCATTCTGTAATTATATATATTGTTCAATTATTTCTCCATCAAAACCATACCGTTACGGTGGCTTCACAAAAGGCTTAGTATTTATTTTTATTTAATTTTCCGAAAACTTATTGACAACGCTTTCATTCATTCTATATAATGAACATGTGTTCGAATATCATATAGGTGTACGATATAAGTACAAGGAGGGTTGATAATGAGTAATATTTCTTCAGTAGATATTTTTATATGCGACCTGCCTGTCGTTCGCCCGCATAAACTGTCGATGACGACAATTACATCGCAGGCGATCGTCATCGGCATAATCAAAGATGAAAGTGGCATAACAGGGGTATCTGAAGTCGCTACAATTGGAGGCGCTTCTTACGGTGAAAGTACTGTAGAAGCGATTAAAGCGAATATCGATCAGTACATCACCCCTCATCTGATTGGACAAGATCCGATTTCCTTCAATAGGATAATGAATAATATTTCAAAATCCGTGAGAGGTAACTACTTCGCGAAAAGTCTGATTGAAACAGCATTGATTGATCTCGCAGCAAAACAGCGTGAATTTCCTGCCTATGAACTTTTCGGCGGAAAAATTCACAACTCACTGCCACTCGCATGGACACTCGCTAGCGGAGATACAGCGAGGGATATTGAAGAAGCCAAAGAAATGCTTCATCAAAAACGTCATAACATTTTCAAGCTGAAGATCGGCAGCGGAGATCCTGACGCCAACGTCAAACATGTCGGAAAAATCATTAAAGCCGTTGGTGATGAATCAAGAATTACTGTTGATATTAACCAGGCGTGGGATGAGTATACTGCTTTAAAACAAATTAAAGCACTTGAGGAAATGGGTGTTTCAATGATTGAACAGCCGCTTCCGGCATGGAATTATGAAGGAATGTCGAGACTGACAGAACGCTTTGATGTCTCAATTCTTGCAGACGAAGCTGCTACTTCACTCCATGATACTTACAGAATTATTAAAGCAAGAGCCGGAGATGCTATTGCATTAAAACCCGCTAAACACGGAGGCATTCTGGAAACTAAAAAAATTGCAGGTATTGCAGAAGCAGCAGGATTTGGACTTTACGGCGGTACTATGATCGAATCCACAATCGGCAACGCAGTCGCAGCAAGCGTTTACTCCACTATTCCGGAATTCAAATTCGGTACGGAAATATTCGGCCCGCTTCTATATAAGGATAAGCTGACCTTAGAGAATATCGAAGTTAAAGATTTTGAAATACAAATCTCCGATGACATCGGATTTGGAGTCACACTGGACTATGAAAAATTAGAATACTACAAACGATAGTACAAAATGGTAATACCTAATTCACTGCTGCTCAGTGAATTGCTTATATAAAATAAATAAAACTAAAGGGGATTAATAATTATGACACTCGAAATGACTAACCACCTGCCTACTACTAAAAACGAACGCGTTGGAGAAGTTTTTGACCTTTTCATTAAACACATGCAGGAATTCCTTGAAGAAGCGAAACTTAATCACGAAGAGTACACTAACTTTGTAAACTGGGCAGACCGTCTCGGTAAATCAGGAGAACTTCCACTTTATGCTGACGTATTTTTAGAAACTCACGTGTTACAGGCAATGTACACTAAACTTCCAGGAACACAGCCTTCACTGCTTGGGCCATATTATGTTGAAAATGCTCCTTTTGTAGAAGCTGACGAAAATGGAATCATCGATCTTCCTAAACGTGAAAACGAACCTGGTGAAGTACTTTACTTCTCAGGTACAGTTAAAAATACTGACGGCGAAGTTCTTGCAGGTGCTGAAGTTGACTACTGGCAGAATGATAACTCTGCGAAGTACTCTAACTTCGACTCTGATGCTCCGGACTTCAACTTACGCGGGCGTTTCAAAACTGATGAGAACGGACAGTTCACTCTGAAAACAGTCCAGGCTATTCCTTATTCTATTCCGGATCAGGGTCCGACTGGTGAATTCCTCGGCTATATGGAACAGCACCCTATGCGCCCTGCTCACGAACACATCATGTTCAAAGCTGAAGGTCACGAAACACTTATTACTCAAGTATTCTTCGAAGGTGACGAATGGATGGAAACTGACGTAGCTGAAGGTGTACGTGATGAATTGATTACTAAGTTAATCGATAAAGGTGATTACAAAGAAGCTTCACTTGAATTTGTAATGCGTAAACTGTAATAACAACCGGGCATGGTAACATGCCCTTTTTAAATTCTGTAACTTAATCAGGAGGAATTATAAATGAGAGAATTACCGGAACCGAAACTGAGTCTGCTCGGCCATATGGAATTGAGCGTCGCAAAACCTTACCTTCCGGGTAAAACACCAATCGGAACCCGCCGCATCATCCAGGTGACAGGCGGTAAATTCGAAGGTGAACACTTTAACGCAACAGTACTTCCGGGCGGAGACGACTGGATTACAGTACGCGAAGACGGCACAATCATTCAGGATGTCCGTATTACTCTTGAAACAGACGATAAAGAACTTATTCTGATGAGCTACCGCGGTATTCGTACCGGAGATCCTTCAGTACTTGCACGTCTGGATAAAGGCGAAGACGTTAATCCCGAAGAATACTACTTCAGAACTAATCCGGTCTTTGAAACAGCAAGCGGGAAATACCACTGGATGAACAACAGAATTTTCATTTCAAACGGTATCAGAATGCCTGAAGGTGTAAGCTACTCTATCTATACAGTCGACTAGGAGGATAAGCATGACAGAGCGCATTCAAACTAAAAACAAAACGATTAATGTAAATAAAACCGGTGATGGAACTAATGACATATTAATAATATTCATTCACGGCCTGACGGGTAATTATTTGCAGATGCATCACTTCCAGGAATATTTCAAAAACAGTTACGATACTCTGAGCTACGACCTCAGCGGACGCGGTGACAGTACTATGCAGACAGATCCGGCAAATATACATCAGCATACTGAAGATCTTCTTCAGATGATTGATATTCTTGATTATGAGAAGTTTATTCTTGCAGGTTATTCCATGGGCGGATATATCGCTCTCAATGCCGCCGGCCAGTCAGATAAAATCCAAAAAGTTGTTCTGCTGGACGGCGGCGGTATTGCCAATGAAAATACGAGCAGCCTCGTTATTCCTTCACTCGGCAGACTGGAGAAAACATTTAATTCTGCTGAAGATTATCTCGATATGATGAAGCAGTCATACGGTGCACTTGGCGTTGAATGGTCAGCTGTTATGGACCGGGTCATCAGTCATGAGATTCATGAGGTTAATGGAGATATTAAGCCAAAATCAGACTATACACTGACTAAACAGGACTTTGAAAGTTTTTATGATTACCCTCATTCGAAGATCTATGAAGGGGTAAATGTTCCGGTGCTCCTCATTATTTGTACCGGTCCGATTAAAGATAATACACCACTGTTTTCAAAAGACGGTTATGACCTCATGTCCGATACAGTTAAAGATATAAAATCATCGGATTATGCACTTAACCACTACGAGATTGTATTTAACAATAATCCCGGGTTAAACAGGGAAATCAATAATTTTTTAGAAATGGAGTGAGTGTTTTGGTATCTAAAATCACAGATATAAAATCGGCTCTCGAGCCAGTAAAAAATGGCGACACACTGATGGTTGGCGGATTCGGACTTATCGGCGCACCATTAAGCCTGATTGATGAACTGACAACACTCGATGTTAAAGAACTTACAGTTATCAGCAACAACGTTGGTGAAGCCGGCAAAGGATTAGGTATACTGCTCGACCAGGGCAAACTGAAAAAAGCAGTCGGCTCATACTTCACAAGTAACCGTGAAGTTGCGAAATGGTACAACGCAGGCAAACTTGAACTTCAGCTGCTGCCCCAGGGCACGCTCGGCGAAGCTATTCGCGCAGGCGGTGCCGGCATCGGCGGCTTCTACACTAAAACAAGTGTCGGAACTGATCTTGCCAAAGGCAAAGAAACAAAAGAAATTGACGGTGAAGAGTACGTGCTTGAAAAGGCACTTAAGGCGGATGTATCGATTGTCCGTGCACATAAAGCGGATAAGCTCGGCAACCTCGTATATTACAAAACAGCAAGAAACTTTAACCCGATGATGGCAACCGCAGGTAAATATGTAGTCGCAGAAGTCGATGAAATCGTTGAAGCCGGAGAATTAAATCCCGAAGAAATCGCAACACAGCATATATATGTAGATAAGATTGTACTTGCTGAACAAATTCTTACGAAGGAAGGAGTCGTTCAGAAATGAGTATAAAAAATATGATAGCAGAACGTGCTGCACAGGAACTGGATGAACATTCGGTTATTAACCTCGGCATCGGTATCCCTACTCTCGTTGCCAATTATCTCGATAAAGAAAAATACTACCTGCATACTGAAAACGGCCTGCTTGGCGTGACTTCAATATCAGAAGAAGATATAGATCCAAATATCGTTAACGCAGGAAAGCAGCCTGTCGGAGAAGCAACCGGTGCAAGCTATTTCCACAGTGCAGATTCATTCGCAATGATTCGCGGCGGTCACGTGGATGTTGCGATTCTCGGTGTTCTGCAGGTGGATGAAACAGGCCGGGTTGCCAACTGGGCAATTCCCGGCAAAGACATTATCGGAGTCGGGGGCGCGATGGATCTTCTCGTTGGAGCGAAGAAAGTCATTATTACGACGAATCATACAGCAAAAGACGGATCACCTAAGTTCCTTAAGGAATGTACATACCCTGTTACATCAACCCGAAAAATTGACATGATTATTACAGAGCTCGCTGTTTTCGAACGTAAAGACGATAAATTCGAGCTGATTGAGTTAATGGGGGATGCAACACTTGAAGAAATCGCTGAAAAAACTGAAGCGGATTATGTTGTTTCAGATGCATTGAATAGGAGTGTCAAATCATGACAGAAGTAGTAATTGTAGATGCAGTCAGAACACCAATCGGACGTTATAAAGGCGCACTTAAATCAGTGCGTCCCGATGATCTCGGTGCGATTGTAATTAAAGCACTCACGGAACGCAACCCGAATCTCGACGTAAATCAGATTGATGAAGTGATATTCGGTAATGCCAACGGTGCAGGAGAAGAGAACAGAAACGTTGCACGTATGTCTGCACTTTTAGCTGACCTGCCGGAAAGTGTCGGCGGTACGACAATCAACCGTCTGTGCGGTTCGAGCCTGGACTCTGTATCCATGGCCGCCCGCTCAATCTTAACAGGCGAAATCGACATTGCGATTGCGGGCGGCACTGAAAGTATGTCACGCGCGCCTTTCGTTATGTTAAAACCCGAAAAAGAATTCCCGCGCGGAAACATGGAACTTGTCGATACGACTATCGGCTGGAGATTCCCGAACAGGAAAATCGAAGAAGACCACGGCATTGACTCTATGCCCCGGACAGCAGAAAACGTAGCACAGCGCTTTAATATTTCACGTGAAGCCCAGGATGAATTTGCATTTCAGAGCCAGCAGCGTGCCAAAGCTGCGGTAGAGTCGGACAAGTTCAAAGCACAGATGGTTCCTGTAACGATTACAGATCGTAAAGGTAACAAGACAATCGTTGATAAGGATGAACATCCGAGACCTGAAACAACTCTCGGGAAGCTTGGAACATTGAAACCGATTTTCCCTGACGGTACAATCACTGCCGGAAATGCTTCAGGTGTAAACGACGGTGCCAGTGCCCTTCTTATGATGACGAGAGAAAAAGCTGATGAGCTTGGACTTAAGCCTTTAGTTAAATATACATTCTCTGCGACTGCAGGTGTAGAACCGGCAGTAATGGGACTTGGACCGATTAATTCAACGAAGAAACTGCTTGAAAAAACAGGCCGTACAATCGAAGATATCGGACTTGTGGAATTAAACGAAGCATTCGCTTCACAGTCAATCGAGTGTATGAACCAGCTTGGACTTGATTCTGATATCGTTAACGTCAACGGCGGTGCAATCAGCTTCGGTCACCCGCTCGGTGCCAGCGGTGCACGTATTCTGACAGACCTTATTTATGAAATGAAACGAAGAGGTACACAAACAGGACTTGCTACAATGTGTATCGGCGTCGGCCAGGGTATTTCACTGATGGTGGACAATGTAGAATAAATTGAACACAAAAAGACTGACAGTCCTTAATGTCAGTCTTTTATATTGTTAATGCTCCTTAAAACGGCAGCTCTATTTCTGTATTTCTGCTGATTTGTTCTGCCGCTTCCAGCAGCGGTCCGAGATAGTTCTCTTCAACTTCCGCACGGGTAGTCTGGGACGAGTTCGTCGAACAGTTAATCGCAGCGATGACATCTCCGCGCATATTGCGTATTGGTGCAGCTGCCGACATAAGTCCAAGTTCCAGCTGATCTTCACTTATTGAATAACCCTGTTTGCGGATTTCTTTTAACTCCGCACGCAGTTCTTCTTCTTTGTAAACCGTATGCACAGTTAAAGGTTTTAACTCTGCTGTTTCGAAATATTTATTCAGCTCTTCCTCACTCTTATACGAGAGAAGCACTTTCCCCATCGAAGTCGCGTAAGCCGGCAGATGCGTTCCGATATTCAGAGAGATTTTCATAATCTTGTTTGCAGGTACACGTCCGATATAAACAATTTCTTCACCGACAAGTTTTGCCAGTGAACTCGATTCATTGGTAACTTTCGATAATTCACGCAGCAGCGTTGTCGTAATCTCCCAGCTGTCACGCGCCGTCATATACGAATAACCCAGTGACAGTACTTTAGGTGTTAAATAGAACCTGTTATCCAGCATCTGTGCATAGCCGAGGTTTACCAGCGTAATCAGTACCCGGCGTGCTGTCGGTCTCGATATTTCAACCAGTCTGGACGTTTCTGAAATTGTTAAATGATCTTTGCCGTTAAAAGCTTCAATCACTTTCAACCCTTTTTCCAGCGTCTGTAAGTGGTCTGGAGAATTTTTAATATCTTCATTAGACATAATATTTCCCTCCCGTCTGTACGAATAGTAAATTCTTGTACTAATATTATAACATTACTGTATAAAAATACCGGCCAAATCTTCATTTGTCCGGTCGTATTTTATAATGTATTTGTGTTTTCAAGCACTGTTACCGCTTCAATATGTTTCGTCTGCGGGAACAGATCCACCGGTGTAACTTCCTTCGCTTTAAAACCGTGTCTGTCGAGATACTTCATATCTCTCTGCAGCGTGCTAGGATTACATGAAATATATACAATTTTCTTCGGTGCAACTTCTATAAGTGCATCAAGAAATTCAGTATGACATCCTTTTCTCGGAGGATCGACGAATACTACATCCGCACTGATACCCTCTTTAACCAGTTTAGGCATAACTTCTTCCGCTTTGCCCAAATAATAGTCAGCATTGTCGATTCCGTTCAGCTTCGCATTTTCCTTTGCATCTTCAACTGCACTTTCAACAACTTCAATACCGATGATTTTACTCACGCGGTCAGATGCTGTCAGACCGATTGAACCGATGCCGGAATACGTATCGATGATTGTTTCATTACCGTTCAGATCTGCCATATCGAGTCCGATCTGGTAAAGCTTTTCAGTCTGTTCATGGTTCACCTGATAAAATGAACGGTCGCGTATTTTAAATGATTTTCCAAGTACCGTATCAGTAATGTAATCATGTCCAAGAAGGACGATTGAACGTCTGCCGAAAATCACATTCGTCTTCTCGTCGTTGATGTTCTGCACGATACTCTTCACATTAGGGTATTTCTCCTTTAACGCCTTCACAATCGACAGGAATTCATTACGCTTGCCATTTGTAATAAAGACAACCTGCACTTCACTGTCATCGCTGTTTGAGCGGATAACAAGATGTCTCAGCAGTCCTTCATGTGATTTTTCATCGTAGATCGATGTATCTTCTTCAATCAGTTTATCTTTTATAAACATCATAATATCGTTGTGAACATGTTTTTGAATATAACAGTGTTCGATATTAACGATATCGTGTGAACGGGGTTTATAGAATCCCATGACAACCTGGCCGTCAACTTTCTGAACAGGAATCTGTGATTTATTGCGGTAGTACAATGGATTACCTGTTACCGTATCATTAATATGAAGATTCAATCTCGCCTGCTGATTAATATTCTGCCCAACGACCTGACGCTTAAATGATGCCTGCTCGGCATCGTTCATTACCTGAATCTGGCAGCCGCCGCACTGGAAGTAATATTCACACGGCGGTGTCTGACGGTTCGGCGATTCTTCAAGTACTTTTAAAACTCTGCCGAAAGCATATCTGCTGTTTACTTTGACCGCTTTAAATTCTACTGATTCACCTTTCAGTACGTCCGGCAGAAATACCGGGTAACCGTCGACCTTAACTATCCCCATGCCTTCATGGCTATAATCTTCAACGACTGCTTCATAATTATTGTTTTTAGTTATTGCCTTCATTTTAAAACCTCTTACCTGATTAATTTTACAGCTTTACTGTGAATATACTAAACCCGTCGCCGCAGTCTTTAAAATACTCAACCGGCAGGCCGTCTGTATATTCAGCGGCTGCTGTTGCCGTCGTAAACTTGTATGTTCCGCTGGGAATAATCGTCATTGGATTACGATACCCGAAAGTCTCCCCGCTCTTTATATATTCGGTCACAATATCCCTTACCGAAATGTCCGATTCATATAATATTTCTGCACCTCTTAAAAATGGTGCATATGCGACTTTATAGTTATTTGCCGGTACGATAAACTCATCAGTATACTTGATGGATTTACCTTTGTACGACATTTTTATTACTCGTTCCGAGTCATTTATCTGATGTGCCGAACTTTCATAGCGCGCCGGTTTCGTTAAATCAAACGTATAGTCAAGATCGAAAAAAGTATCGAAATTGTAACCCGGGAAGCCGTATCGTGAATTATTCGGCTGCAGTATTTCCTCACCGCTGTATTCATTAAACGAAGACGCAGCCCATTCGAGCCATTCTTTCAGCACTTTACCTGTGATTTTAATAATCAGCAGCGTGTTCGCATGTTTATAAATATCGATACTGTCTGCAATGGTCATCCCGCCTGCAGGTATCGCAGTATAATCCTGCGGACCGTCACGTCCTACTTTGACTGCAGAGTTAAAACCGATAATCGGAATATCGCTCTCTTCCAGCTCCGCTCTTTCTTTAGCAAACCATACCGTCGCTTCAGAAACAAACTGCACACCGCGTGACGGTATTACTCTTGTAAAGTACGTGTTCAGAGGATAATCTGTTTTGCCGATCGGTATATTTAAATATTCCAGCACCTTCTCATGATCCTGCTTATAATCAGCCAGTTCATCATCTTTCAGGACAATGTCTTCTGCACTGATTAATCTGCTCGATGCCTCTCTGACCTGCCATAATCCACCGCTGTATTCCAGTTCAAAATTAAGTGCTCCGAGATGACTTGCAGATACTCCCGGCTGCACCATCGGTATATTATTAAAAGTTCCTTTACCGATATCAATGCGGTCGTCTTCGATAAGCAGATTGTCATTCGGGAACACGTCGTGAGTGTGTCCGAAGACAATTCCGTCTATACCTTCCATCATCGCCATTAACACTGCCTGGTTCTCGCCAAACTGCGATAAATCGGCATCTGCATTACTCATACCTGTGTGCGCCAGCAGAATAACAATATCTGCACCGTCAGCTTTCAGCTGTGCTGTCGTTTTCTTCACCGCTTCGGTCATCGGATGTACTTCGACCCTGCCCTCAAGATGGAATTTATCCCACTTTAAAATCTGTGTCGGTACAACACTCAGAAATCCGACTTTAACAGTGTCTTCGGCTGTATTAATTTCATGAATATAAGTATCTTTTACGATGCCTTGCAACGGATCATCCATGAAATCAATATTGGAATTTACAATCGGTACAGTAACCTGATTATAAAATTCATTTAAAAAAGGCAGACCAAAATTAAACTCATGGTTGCCTATTCCAATAACATCATACATCTCATTAATAATCCGGGGAACAAGTGCTTCATGCGCATTGACACTGTCGTACTCGCTCCAGACATCGCCCTGCAGCAGATCCCCGTTATCTGCGGTAATTACCGCTTCATCGTTTCTCATCGCTTTATACTTATCAATATATGTTTTAAACTTTAATAATGCATTGTCTTTCGGTTCATTATCAAAGTAGTTGTACGTATAAACTGCGCCGTGGATATCTGTTGTTGCAAATACTGTCAGTTTCAATGTATTCACCTCATAAGTTGATATTAAAAGGACTACTGCTCTTTTTCGCCGGGAAGTGCAGATCCCTTCTCTTCACTGTACAGCTCATCGTAAAACTCATCAGACACTCTTATTTTCAAAAATTGTTTTAAATTTTTGAAGTGGGCAGGCAGTACGCCGCCAAACTCGCCGTCTAAGTTCAGCTGAACTTCATCAAAAGCAGTAATTCTGACATCCTGCGCTTTATAATAATGAACTTTAGGATGTTTTAAATGATCTCCGCGTGTTGCGAGTGACAGTATATGACCGAACTCCGCCAGATTGACATGTTCAAGTATAAGAAGAGAAAAATATCCGTCATTCAGCTTCGCATTCGGCACCAGCTTCTCAAAGCCGCCGATGGAATTTGTCAGTCCGAGAAGGAATATCATCACTTCTCCTTCAAACAATTCATCATCATGTTCAATACGCAGATTGATGCTCCGCATCTGGGGAATCAGTTCGATACCTTTAACGTAATATGCGAGAGAGCCGATCATTGCTTTCAGCTTGCTCGGTGCTTCATAAGATACTTCGGTAATTTTACCGCCTCCGGCAATATTCATAAAATATTTACCGTTCATGCTGCCGAGATCCACTCTGCCGGTTTTACCATTTAAAATAATACTGACCGCTTCGTCAATATCATTGGGTATTTTAAGTGCACGTGTAAAATCATTGACCGTACCCATCGGAATAACTCCAAGTTCGGGACGTTCATCGTATTCTGCGAGACCGTTAATTACTTCATTAACTGTACCGTCCCCGCCTGAAGCGACAACTAAATCAAAACCCTGCTCACATGCAAAACGTGCAGCATAAATTGCATCTTCCGGTCCTGTTGTTGCATGCGTACTCGTAATGTATCCTGCATCTTCAAAACGCGTCAGCACCGCAGGCAGTTTTTCCTGAAAACCTTCTTTACCGGCGGTGGGATTGTAAATTATTCTCGCTGTTTTCATAAATAACTCCTCTGTATAAGAAATTATACGCTCGTCAAATAATCTCCTTCACCTTTAATCATTTGAAAGAGACGATATTTACGTTCATCGTATTCGGATTTGGTCACTTCATTTTTAAGCAGTGCCTGTTTTAAATTTTTAAAATCGCTGAAGTACTCCCTGTTTTCGACAAGATGTTCCGTGCAGGCTAATATATCGTGCTTTTTATAGCTCGCACTGCTCATAAATATCATGTTTATAATCTGTCCGTCGACAACTTTTCTCATCACCATATCATCCTTGAAATAATCGGAAAAATGATTAATCTGCGCGTATCCTTCCGCAATTAAAATATCTGCAAGATTGCGCACATCATCATATGATTTAACGATAAAAAGAATGTCCATATCGCAGCTGTATGGTATCCTGGCAAGCTTTGATGAGCCGATATGATGCACTTCAATAATTATTGATTTAAAAAAATTTAAAATCTCGAAAGCCTGTGCTATATATTTTTCTTTAATATTGATATTAAACTGATTTACACTCATACAATCATCCTAAAATAATGTCTTACTTACGCAATTCATGTATAATAATATTTAAAGTATTATGTTGCCAACATTATATCATATGTAACCCTTTGGGATATTATTATTTGAGGAGATACCATGAAAAAAGCTCTAGTGATTATACTATTTTTACTGTTTGCTGCCGGAATATATTTCAACTTCATGCACACCGGACCGGTTTTCACGGATCAAGCCGCTGAAAATACTTCCAATGATGACACTGAAGTTGCAGAAGACGGACAGCAGAAATCAGACGACACAGCACAAGAAGACAGCGCACAGGAAGAATCAGCTGATAATACAAATGGTTTAGCATTTAATGAAACAGCTGTTCAGGAAAAATACGACCAGCGTGTGAGCAATAATGAACAACTCATTGTTGATGTACTGCTCCCGGCCCACTACAGCGAGGACTTTGCCGAACGCCTTAACCAGCAGGCCGGCTCGGACACAGTTCAGTTTAACCAAATCGCACTGCCGGCTAACACTACAGACATGAACGAACTGACTGTTAATGATAACAGCGACGTTGTCATTATGGACGCACTGCAGATCGCAGACTATAACGACGAAGTTCTGCCGCGCAGAAACATAGGCAACTTAACAGATGCGTACATGGAACTTTACAATGCAGATAAAACAGTTATCCTGCTTGGCAATCCGAATGCACATGAACACGAAAATCTTGCAGCTGAATTGGAAGAAGACGCTCTATACTTTGAAGAAAACGATTATTTCTATATCGATAATCAGGACGCTTTAACAGAGACTCCGTACGATTATGATAACGAGAAGCTGAATCCGGTACTCGAAGATGAAATGATCAGCAGTATTACCAGTTATTTATTTCAGTAAATAGTTTAGAAGGAACCGGGATATTGTCCCGGTTCCTTCTTTGTTTGGGTTTATGTAGTTTGTTAAACATCGTCGTTTCAAAAACCACGACTTCCAGCACACGATAAACGTCGTCGTTTCAAAAACCACGACTTCCAGCACACGATAAACGTCGTCGTTCCATAAACCACGACATCCAGCACACGATAAACGTCGTCGTCCCAAAAACCACGACATCCAGCACACAGTAAACGTCGTCGTTCCAAAAACCACGACATCCAACGAAAAAATCCAACACAAAAAAGCACCCGCATTTCCAAAAAGGAATGCAGGTGCTTTTTAATTTTATCTCTTGTTAATTTCTTCAAGAAGAATCTGGTTAACCATTTTAGGGTTAGCCTGACCTTTTGATTTCTTCATAATTTGACCGACCAGGAAACCGATAGCACGGTCTTTACCATTTTTGTAGTCTTCTACTGACTGTTCGTTGGCATCAAGTACTTCAGTAACCATGCCTGTAAGTACTGCAGGGTCTGATATCTGCTCCATACCAAGTTCTTTGGCAACCTGTTTTGCTGTGCCGCCTTTTTCAATCAGTACAGAGAATACTTTCTTCGCCTGTTTGCTTGAAATTGTACCGTCTTCGATAATATTAATCATGCCTGTCAGATTCTCGGCAGTTAATCCTGTATCTTCCAGCTCAGTGTTGTTTTTGTTCAGGTATTCATTTACGTTACCCATTAACCAGTTTGAAGCCAGTTTAGGGCCTGCTTTATGAGACTCGACCATTTCACTGAAGAAGTCGGACATTTCTTTTCTCATTGTCAGAATTTCTGCATCGTATACCGGAAGATCATATTCGTTGATGTACTTCTCGCGAAGTTCGTCCGGCAGTGTAGGAATGCTCGCGCGTACGCGCTCTTTCCACTCGTCATCGATGTGAAGGTGCATTAAATCCGGCTCCGGGAAGTAACGGTAGTCGTCCGCGCCTTCTTTAATACGCATTAATACAGTTTCACCGGTTTTTTCATCATAGCGTCGTGTTTCCTGTTCGATTACGCCGCCGGAGAGTAATACCTGCTCCTGACGTTTAACTTCATGCTCAAGTCCTTTTCTTACAAAGTTAAATGAGTTTAAGTTTTTAAGTTCAGTCTTGGTACCGAATTTTTCCTGACCGACAGGTCTGATTGAAATGTTCGCATCACATCTGAGTGATCCTTCTTCCATTTTTACATCAGATACGCCTGTGTACTGAATAATCGATTTGATTTTTTCAAGATACTTGTACGCCTCTTCAGGTGTACGGATATCCGGCTCAGATACGATTTCCACCAATGCCGTTCCCTGACGGTTTAAATCGACTAATGAGTAGTCGTCTTTATGAGTTGATTTACCGGCATCTTCTTCAAGGTGAAGACGTGTAATACCGATTGTTTTCTTCTTGCCGTCGATTTCGATATCAAGTGAACCGTGTTCCCCGATTGGTTTATCAAATTGTGAAATCTGATATGCTTTCGGGTTATCCGGATAGTAATAGTTCTTTCTGTCAAATTTAGTATCTGTAGCAATCTGCATGTTTAATGCCATTGCTGCTTTCATGCCGTACTCTACTGCAGTTTCGTTAAGAACCGGCAGTGTTCCCGGGTAACCTAGCTCAACTACAGAAAGGTTCGTGTTCGGTTCGTGTCCGTAATGCAGAGGGGCATTGGAAAATATTTTTGAGTTTGTTTTTAATTCAACGTGAACTTCAAGTCCGATAACCGTTTCAAAATGCATCTTACTCCGCCCCCATCGTTAGATTTTTAAGTTCTTCATGCAGGTTGTATACTGTTTCAAACTGATACGCTGCATTGTAAATTTTACGCTCTTCGAAGTGGTTACCGATCAGCTGCATGCCGATTGGTCTGTTGTCTTCAGTGATTCCGCAGGGAATGCTTAGTGAAGGAACACCCACAAGGTTTGCAGGAATTGTTAAGATATCATTCTTATATTCCTTAGTACCTTCGATTTTAACTTCGTCGTATTTGTGTGCCGGCGTTGTCGTAGTCGGCCCGATAATTAAATCATAATCCGCTAAGATTCTTTGAACGTCGTCAGACACTAAACGGCGGAGTTTTTGTGCTTTTACATAATAATCATCGTAGTGACCGGCACTTAATACGTAAGTCCCAAGTAAAATACGGCGTTTCACTTCATCACCGAATCCTTCACCGCGTGATTTTGTATATAATTCTTCAAGTGTTTTTGCATTTTCAGAACGGTAACCGTAACGGATTCCGTCAAAGCGTGCAAGGTTTGCACTTGCTTCACTTGAAGCGATTAAGTAGTAAGAACTTACTACATACTGAAGGTTTGGCATTTCCACTTCTTCAACAATCGCTCCTAAAGATTCAAAACGCTCTTTAGCTTTTAATACCGCTTCAGTTACAGAGTCATCAACGTCGTCGCCAAGGAATTCTTTAGGCAGAGCAAGTTTCATACCTTTGATATCCTTTTCGATGCCGCTCATGAAGTCTGTATCCTGATTTCTTGCACTTGTCATATCATTCTTGCTGTCTTCACCTGAAATCATTTCAAGTACTTTGGCGTTGTCCCGTACAGTACGAGTCAACGGTCCAATCTGATCAAGTGATGATGCGAATGCTACAAGTCCGAAACGTGATACACGGCCATATGTCGGTTTCATACCCACGATACCGCAGAATGAAGCCGGCTGTCTTACTGAACCGCCTGTATCAGTACCAAGTGCATAAGGAACAAATCCTGCTGCTACTGCCGCAGCCGAGCCGCCTGATGATCCACCCGGTGAACACTCAAGGTTCCACGGGTTTTTAGTTGTCTGGAAGTAAGAAGTTTCCGATGTTGAACCCATCGCAAACTCGTCCATGTTTAATTTACCCATAAGAACTGAGTTCTGGTCTTTAAGCTTTGTCATGACTGTTGCGTCATATACCGGCTTAAAGTTTTCAAGCATGCGGCTTGCGCACGTTGTTAAAATATCTTTGGTTACGATGTTATCTTTAATTCCAACAGGAATACCGAACAGTGAACCTTCCATCTTATCTTCTTCCTGAAGACGGTCA
Source organism: Jeotgalicoccus coquinae (assembly GCF_014207425.1). Taxonomy (GTDB): domain Bacteria; phylum Bacillota; class Bacilli; order Staphylococcales; family Salinicoccaceae; genus Jeotgalicoccus; species Jeotgalicoccus coquinae. Next base: position 61,698 of record NZ_JACHFF010000004.1, read on the forward strand.
AGTTCCGCTGCAGTTTCCAGCGCCTGTTCTTTAGTTAAAGTGATAAACGACTTAATGTTGCCGTCGTATTTTTCGATTCTGTCAAAAAGAGCACCTGCTACTTCAGAAGGTTTAATCTCTTTACTGTGAATTTTACTGTATAGTTCTTCTACTGTTAATTCATTTATATTCACGATTGTTAACCCTCCTTATATCATTCTAGGTACTTTGAATTGTCCATCTTCTGTGAACTCTGTATTTTTCAGCGCGTCTTCCTGTGATACAGGTTCGCCCGCTTCATCTTTACGCAGTGAGTCTGCTGTTTCCTGCTGCAGCTGCACCGCATGCGTCATCGGTTCCACTCCCGATAAATCCAAGTCATTCAAGCGCTCCGAGTGCGCAACAATACTTTTAATTTTTGTCGATAAATTTCTAAGTTCTTCTTCATCTTTAATTTCTATCTTAGATAACTCAGCCACACGCTGAATTTTCTTTAAATCAAGTTCTTCCATGAATGACCCTCCTTCTATAAATACAACATTTAAAGTTTACCAAAAACCGGGGCACATTTCCATGTGCTTACCTATTCAAATATATAAAGATTGGCCTGGCCTTCGCCTTTACGTGTAATTACACTGTAGACCTGCGACTTATCTTTGATTTCAACTTCTACATCCGTAGCTGTAAAATGCTCGTTAACGAGGTCTCTGACGAACTGGGACATCCCGATCATTTCACCGCGGCTGTTATACTCAATCGGAATTTCCACTGTCAGCGAATCAAGCGTGCCGTCTCTGAACTTCCCTCTGCCGACAGATGTTGTAAAGCTGTCAAAGTAAGACGATAAATCCCTGTTGAAATTCTGATACTCGCTGTTGGCTTCCTGGGAAATTTCCGCCGCTTCGTTCGACGGCAGCAGAATGTTCTGAACATCGATATCGGAGAACGATTCAATCGTGTTCTCACCCGGTGCTACAACTGCCTGGGATACAAAATTCCCGGGAACAATATCCGTATCACCCGACTGGATAAAAATCGCAAAGACGATTTCTTTATCGACGTACTGATCATTGGCGCGGATTCTCGTTAGAATCTCAGCAGCCATCTCCTCGCCTTTTTCCTCAACCGTTTCCAAATCCAGCGCATGTTCCTGTGTCTGACCGTACTGTTCAGTCTGATAGTAGTGAATGCTGTTCATCGCAAGACCGATTGTAATCCCGTCAAATGACAGGTTGCCTTCCCCGTCTTCTTTCAAATAGTTCTGTTCAAGAATGTGAGAAAGATAAAGCGGTGCTTCTTCCGCAATCACTTCCGGATCTGTTTCACCGTTTGTCGACGGGTTCAGTCCGAGGTTGCTGAACGCATCCGAACCAAGCAGTTCGGATTCATCCATATTCTCGAGTTCTTCGCTTGTGTACTGGCGGCTCAAGTAGCCTCTGATCATTTCTTCAGAAATAATCTGTCCTTCACGGAAGACATATTCATTCGTCGGGAAGATGCTCTGGCTGATTGAGAACAGTCCTTTTTCAAACTCTTCCACGTTATATGAGGATACTAAATTGGCACTCGACAACCCGCGGGCCGGTGACAGTTCGTAAGGCACGACAGAACGGTAAAACTCTTCACTGCTCGACGTCAGCGTTTCGTCCTGCTCTTTCACCTGAACGTTCGACACTTCGTTTTCGAGAGTTGAGTCACCCATCTGTTCACTGATTTCCGCTTCATTGGCACCGTCGCAGGCTGCCAAGAGCAGCAAGGTTGCACCTGTGAGTAATATCGATTTAAACTTCATAACTCATTGCCCCAATTTCTCAATAAATTCTCTTTCATTCCATACTGTTATGCCAAGTGAGTTCGCTTTTTCAAGCTTGCTGCCGGCATCTTCCCCGGCAACGACAACATCTGTATTTTTAGAAACGCTGCCTGTTACTTTCCCGCCGTATGACTCGATACTCTTTTTCGCATCACCGCGTGTCATTTCAACCAGTTTGCCGGTTAACACAAACGTCATGCCGGAGAATACTGTACCTGACAGTTCTTCTTTTTCTTCTGTCATATTCAGTCCTGCTGCTTCAAGCTTATTAACCAGCTCGATAAAATCATCGTTATTCGTGTAAGTGACGATTGAGTCTGCAATCTTATCGCCGATCTCAGGTATTTCAATCAGCTGTTCTTTCGCCGCTTTTAATACTTCTGTCATCGAACCGTATTCTTCTGCAATCAGTCCCGACGCTTTTGCTCCGAGGAAACGGATACCGAGACCGAATAGTAATTTACTTAACGGCATTTCTTTCGATGCTTCGATAGCTGTCAGCAGATTTGTGACTTTTTTATCGCCCATTCGTTCAAGCTCAATTAAATCATCGTACTGCAATTTATATAAATCAGAAGCATCCGTAATCAGTTCAGCATCAAACAGCTGACGCACAACTTTCTCCCCTAAACCGTCGATATTCATTGCACCGCGTGACACGAAGTGAATAATTCCTTCTGTCAGCTGTGCCGGACATGACGGATTAATGCAGCGGATTGCCACTTCATCTTCCAGATGCACCGTATCGTGTCCGCATGACGGACATGTTGTCGGGGCCTTATATACTTCCTGATCTGTACGTTCTTCTTTTAACGATTTAACTACTTCAGGAATAATATCTCCTGCTTTTCGTATTACGACTTTATCTCCAATACGGATATCCCGTTCTTCAATCAGTTCGTGATTATGAAGTGATGCTCGTCCAACTGTTGTTCCCGCTACTTTTACAGGTTCCAGCAGTGCCGTCGGCGTAATTACTCCTGTACGGCCCACTGTCAGCTCGATATCGAGTATTTCCGTCACAACTTCTTCTGCCGGGAATTTATAAGCAATTGCCCAGCGTGGTGATTTCACCGTGTAGCCGAGCTCTTCCTGTGTCGACAAGTCGTTTACTTTAATGACAATACCGTCTATTTCATAAGCAAGCTCCGAGCGGTGTGTCGTCCAGTAATCAATATACTCAATTACTTCATCGATGCTCGTCATCAGCCTGCGTTCTTTATTCGTTTTAAAGCCCATCTCATCGAGCTTATCGAGCGCTCCGCTCTGGCTTTCTGCGTTCAGCGCTTCTGGTGAAGTCACACTGTACAGAAATACCGATAAATTGCGTGCTGCTGCAAGTTTCGGATCAAGCTGTCTTAATGATCCCGCTGCTGCATTACGCGGATTCTGAAATTCCTGCTGTCCTTCTTTTGCCCTGATTTCATTCAGATTGATAAATGAGCGTTTCGGCATATACGCTTCACCGCGCACTTCAAATGTTAAATCCGAATCTACAGTCAGCGGAATCGCATGAATCGTTCTTAAGTTTTCCGTAATGTTCTCACCGACAGTTCCGTCACCGCGCGTTGCTCCGCGTGTAAACAGTCCGTTTTCATAAGTCAGTGATACTGCCAGCCCGTCAATTTTCAGTTCACACATATATGTAACATCGCCGGCATTCTGTCTGACACGCTGATCAAACGCTCTTAAATCTGCTTCGTTGAACGCGTTGCCGAGACTCAGCATCGGCGAGCTGTGCGCAACTTTCTCAAAGCCGCTCAGAATCTCACCGCCGACTCTTACTGTCGGTGACGTATCTGTTTTATATTCCGGGTATTCTGCTTCAAGCCCGATCAGTTCACGGAGCAGTTTATCGTATTCCGGATCCGGAATCGACGGATTATCCTCCACATGATATTCATAATTGTAGCGTGTCAGCAATTGTTGTAATTCATGAATTCTTTCTTTCATTTATATTCAGTCCTTTTTTTCAAGCGGCGCATAGTTTGCAAGGAGCCTTTTCGGTCCTGCAGTTTTAAAGACAATATCCAGTTCCGTATTGTCGCCTTCCCCTTTAACCTGTGAAATGATACCTTCCCCGAATGCTTTATGGGAAACTTTATCGCCGACGTTAAAAGCAGTTCCTGTTTTATTTGTATTAATAATACGCGAGCGTTTCTTCGGTCCGCGCGCAAACGATGAACCTGTGCCCGTCGTTACACCGCTGCCGCCTGAGAATCCGGCTGCCATTGTTCCTGCAGATTCAAGCAGTTCTTCGGGTATCTCACTTAAGAAACGGCTCTGCATGTTCGTTTCAGTTTTACCGTAAAGCATACGCGACTCCGCACGGGATAAAATCAGGTGGTCCATTGCGCGCGTTAATGCCACGTACATCAGACGTCTTTCTTCTTCCAGTTCCTGATCATCAAACTGCACACGGCGTGACGGGAAGATACCTTCTTCAAGACCGACAACAAAAATCACCGGAAACTCAAGACCTTTCGATGCGTGCATCGTCATCATCGTTACTCCTGAGTTATCATCCATTCCGTCCTGGTCTGACACTAATGCCATATCACTTAGGAAATTAAATAAATTATCGTCTGCAATGGGATTATCGTTATCGAATTCTCTCGTTACTGTTTTAAATTCTTCAAGGTTTTCAAGACGGCTTCTCGCTTCCAGTGTTTTATCGGAACTCAGCATGTCGTGATAACCTGTGTCCGCAAGCACCTCATCGACAAGTTCTGTCATCGTCAGATATTTCGACTTCTCTTTTAAGTTATCGAGCACCTGGAGCAGCGACATTAGTTTACCGACTGTTTTAGCCGGAATGCCCAGGAAGTCCGCATCGCGGATTGCATCGTAAATGCTTGAGTTCAGCTGCTCGGCATGTGCACGCAGCTTGTCAATTGTCTTCGCACCGATACCCCGTTTCGGCACATTGATAATACGCTGGAAACTGATATCATCGAACGGGTTTTGAATAACTTTTAAGTAACTCATCAGATCTTTAATTTCCATTCTGCTGTAGAACTTCGTTCCGCCGACCATTTTATACGGAATGCTCGATTTAACAAACGCATCCTCAACTGCACGTGACTGTGCGTTTGCACGGTACAGTACAGCCATGTCACCGTATGAATACTTATCAGACAGCTCCTGCACTTTCTGCACGACGCGCTGGCCTTCTTCCCGTTCACTGAACGATACATTTACATCAATCTTCACACCGTCGCCTTTATTGCTGCGCAGGTTCTTCGGTTTACGTTCTGTATTGTTATCGATAACTGCGTTCGCTGCATCCAGTATCGTTTTCGTCGAACGGTAGTTTTCCTCAAGCTTGATAACTCTCGCTTCCGGATAATCCTCTTCAAAGTTTAAGATATTCTGAATGTCCGCACCGCGGAATTTATAAATCGACTGATCCGAGTCGCCGACAACACAGATGTTGCGGTACTTCGCAGCGAGCATCTGGACAAGCTGATACTGCGCGTGGTTCGTATCCTGATACTCATCCACGTGAACATACTGGAACCGTGTCTGATAATAATTCAGTACATCCGGTTTTCTGTTAAACAGCTCGATTGTCAGCATGATTAAATCATCAAAGTCGAGCGAGCTGTTGCGGTAAAGAATCTCCTGATAGTCTTTATATATTTCACTGTACAGCTCATCCTGGAAACCGGCTGCTTCCGCGACTGCCTGTTCAGGTTTAATAAGCTGGTTTTTATAATTCGAAATTACTGCGAGAATACTTCTCGGATTATGCTGTTTCGTATCCAGGTTGCGTGTTTTTAAAATATCTCTGACAACCGACTGCTGGTCGAGCGGATCCAAAATAGAAAAGCTCGTGTCATAGCCGAGATAGCTGATATCTCTTCTTAAAATACGCACACACATTGCGTGGAAAGTTGAAATCCACATTTTCGCTGCATCTTCCGAAATCAGTTTATCGACACGTTCGCGCATTTCCTTAGCCGCCTTGTTCGTAAACGTAATTGCCAGTATATTGTAGGAAGGCACCTGTTTTTCATCGAGCAGATAAGCAACACGGTGCGTCAGCACACGTGTCTTGCCGCTTCCCGCCCCCGCCATAATTAACAGCGGGCCTTCCGTTGCTTTAATTGCTTCTAATTGTTCTTTATTCATCGTAGATAAATCCATTATAAAAACTCCAGTTTGTTAAATGATAGTTTCCAATGCCTGTTCAACATCATCGTAAATAATATTGCCGACGACCATTATGTCGCTGACGCTGTCCATCCGGCGTGCAGTGTCTTCTGAGACGATGCCGCCACCGTAAACGATACTCGCATGCTCAGCCGCTTCGTAAGCCTCTGCAACCAGCCCGCGGTCGCCGAACATACCGCTGTATTCAATATATATGTAGTCCATTTTATATAATTTATCGAGCATGTGAATCATCGCGATAAATTCTTCGTCTTCCACAGCATGACATTGCGCATGTTTAAACGCTTTGCAATCCTGATTCATTATAATGTAAGGCAGCAGGGAAACACTGTCGTAATCGATAAAGTCATGATATTCCATCAATGCCTCTACGAGCATGCCATGTGAAAAAGTCACATTATCCGTGTTAATTACCGTCGGAATAAAATAATGATTAAAGCCCGGTACGGCTGCATCCGGATGCGAGATTTCAAGGGCCGCAGAGACATCAAATTTTCTGATGCGTCTGAGCAATTTCGAAACGTTCTCTTCCGTAACATTATCAGTTCCGCTGACCAGTATTAAATCCGTGCCGGACTTTACAATCTGCCCGAGCGAGCTGTCATCGATATCCTTAGCCGGATCAAGTTTAAATATATGCTTTGCGTGTCGCGTCATGAGACCATATCCTTTATAAAATTCATAAGATGATTATATCATTTTTATATACCAAAAAACATTAAAGGAGGGAGATGAAAGTATAAGACCCGGAAGATAATATACTTCAGCAGAATATAAAGAAACCCGTACGCCGGCTTCCCTTAAGGAAAGCCGGCGCACGGGTTAATATTCTGTTTAATCCAGTTCAAAGTATTCTTCAAGCGTCAGGCCGCTTTCATATATAGCCGGCGCTTTATCCCCGACATATCTTAAATGCCACGGTTCATACATATAACCTGTAATATCTTCTTTGCCCTTCATGTAGCGGATAATAAATCCGTACTCATGAGCGATGTCTTTCAGCCACTGGAATTCAGGCGTGTATTCAAACGATGTCTGCAGCAGCACTGCACTGTCGTATGATCCAACGTCAATCGCAAGTCCTGTCTGGTGTTCCGAATGCCCCGGCTCCGCACTGTATCTGTCAGCAGCTTCTTTGCCGTCTCTCGCTACGTAGTTGTTATAAAGTCCTGCCTGATAATCATAGCTTCTGAAGCCGCTTACCAGTTCAAAGTACAGTCCCTGCTCTTTTGCATCTTCAAACAGCTGCGTATATGCGTCGATAACTTCAGGCTGCATTTCAGGATTATAATCCGCAGGCAGCGGTATTTCCTTATTCACGATTAACACACCGTCTGCATATGTAATACCATCAATGACTTCAATATTTACCGGTACATCCAGCTCGCTGAATGTCAGCGGTTCATAACTTTTTGTAAAGCCGGTTGCTTCAATTTCTTCCGGTGCTTCACTGCTGCATGCTGCAAGAACAGCCGCGGCAAACACCGCGGCTATAAATCCTGATACCTTCATATTACTCCAGCCCTGCACGTTTAAATATAGTATCCACACGGCTCAGGTGGTGAGCTTCGTTAAAGCACTCATCGAGTTCTTCAGTCGTCAGCACTTCCTGAATGCGCGTGTCTTTACTTGCCAGTTCGCGTAATGGTACTTTCGTTTCCCATGATTCCATCGCTTTTGGCTGAACCAGGTCATATGCTTCTTCCCGTGACAGTCCTTTGTCGATAAGTGTCAGCATTACCTGCTGTGAGTATACAAGACCGAAAGTCTTATCGATATTCGCCTTCATGTTTTCCGGGAATACAGTCAGATTCTTCATGATTCTGCCGAAACGGTTGAGCATGTAGTTCAGTGCAATCGTTACGTCCGGAAGCATAATTCTTTCTGCAGCTGAATGTGAAATATCACGTTCATGCCACAGCGGTACGTTTTCATATGCTGTTGATACGTAACCGCGAATCACACGTGCGATTCCCGTTACGTTCTCACTGCCGATCGGGTTACGTTTATGCGGCATTGCACTTGAACCTTTCTGGCCTTTTGCGAATGCTTCTTCCACTTCGCGCGTTTCTGTTTTCTGCAGATGTCTTACTTCAACAGCAAACTTCTCAACAGATGTCGCAATCAGTGCAAGCACCGCAACGTAATGTGCATGACGGTCGCGCTGCAGTGTCTGTGTCGATACAGGTGCAGGCGTCAACCCAAGGTGTTTACAAACGTATTCCTCAACTTCAGGCGGGATGTTGGCAAATGTGCCGACTGCTCCGCTCATTTTCCCAACTTCAATTTCTTCACGCACATCTTTAAAACGCTTAAGGTTACGCGTCATTTCCTGATGCCATAACGCCATTTTAATACCGAATGATGTCGGCTCGGCATGAACACCGTGCGTGCGTCCCATCATCAGTGTGTGTTTATGTTCGCGTGCTTTATCAGCTAAAATTTCGATAAAGTTATTAAGATCCTGTTCGATAATTTCGTTTGCCTGTTTCAGTATGTAGCTCTGTGCTGTATCTACAACGTCTGTAGAAGTCAGACCGTAGTGAACCCATTTCTTCTCTTCGCCTAATGTTTCAGATATCTGGCGGGTAAATGCCACAACGTCGTGACGTGTTTCCGCTTCAATTTCCTTAATCCGGTCCACATCAATGCGTGCATTCGGACGAATGTTTTTAACTTCGTCTTTCGGAATTATACCGAGCTCCGCCCATGCTTCAGAAGCCAGAATTTCAACTTCCAGCCACGCATCAAATCTGTTTTCCTCGGTCCAAATCTTCGTCATTTCTTCTCTTGAATATCTGCTGATCATTTTAGCTCATCCTCATTCATTAATTTGCCTTCAAACATAATTTCCTGATGTGAGACAGTGATTTCACCGTTCTCTTCTTTGAAAACAGGCTGCTCAAATCTTCTTACCGGCTGATAGCCTTCCGCTTTCATCGCTGCCAGTACATCCGGCAGCGACTCACCCGGCTCTACTTTAAATTTCTTTTTTTTCGGCTGTTTTCGCTGTGCCATGAACATCACCCTGTTCCTGTGCTTCATATACTTCCTCAAGCACTTCTTCTACATTCTCCGGCTGGTAGTTGCTCATCTTGCGTCTGCTGAGCCCTTTAGTCCAGAAACCGCCGTGAATATTTTTCGGTTCGTATGAAATGATAAACGCCCTGTCATCGAGTTCTCTTATCGTCTCAATCAATTTGCGCTCATATTTTCTCGGCGTTAAAATCTGCATTACCGTACGCTGCCCGTCACGTCCAAACTGATGGCCGTGAGTAACTCCGTAACCTAAGTTTCGCAGGTCATTCGGCAGGTCGATGTCTTTTTTCGCTGTCGTTGCATTCACTACAGTGTAGCCGAGTGCCAGCTGTTCTTCGATTTTCGTTCCAACGAGTATCCCGACCCCGAAACCGAGCGCGTAAGCGACGATATTCTGCGGGCGGTCCAGGTTGTCGAGCACAAGGCCGAGTCCGATAACGTAAACAAACGTTTCTAAAATACTGAAAGCAGCTGCAACAAAGCGGTATCCTTTTAATGTCATTATTGTCCGCATCGTTAAGAATGTAACATAGATAATATTAATGACGAATATTACTAATATCATCAGCATTGGACTGTCTGAAATTGCCTGAAGCATAATTTAATCTTTCCTTCTCTCTTTAATTAAACTGGTAAATTATAACGATTGTAAGGTAAATCGCGTTTGTGCTGTGACTGATAATATAACGTTTTAATTCTTTCATATGCTTCGCCGGGCACTGACTTCCCTTCCAGGAAATCATCGATATGTTCGTAAGTCACACCAAGTGCTTCTTCATCACTTAAGAGCGGTTTATCACTCTCAAGGTCAGCCGTCGGTATTTTTTCATACAGGTGGGCAGACGCTCCGAGGTATTTCATAAGTTCCCGGCCCTGACGTTTGTTCAGCCCTGTCAGCGGTGCAAGGTCAGCCGCACCGTCGCCGTGCTTCGTATAAAAGCCTGTCAGTGCTTCCGCTGCATGATCGGTTCCAAGCACCACGCCGCCTGTATGGGCAGCGATGGCATACTGAACTTTCATGCGTTCGCGTGCTTTTTCATTGCCGCGGACGAAATCGCTCAGCTCGTAACCGCTGTCGGCAAGCGCCTTAACGCCTGCGTCGACAGCCGGCTTAATGTTTATTGCCGCTTCAACACTCGGACTGATAAAGTCCATTGCGTCGCGTGCATCCGATTCATCCTGCTGTTCACCATAAGGCAGACGGACACCGTAAAACTTAATATCGTGTCCCTCTCCGTTCAGTTCATCGACAGTCAGCTGAGCAATTTTGCCGAGCAGCGTTGAGTCCTGGCCGCCTGAAATCCCAAGTACAAAACTTTTTATAAACGTATATTTTTTAACGTAATTCTTTAAGAAATCGATAAGTTCACGCGTTTCTTCTTCCGGATTGATTTCCGGTTTTACGTGCAGCTCTTCTATAATCTGCTGCTGCAGTTTATCCATAAAAAATCACTCCAATGTTTTATTTGAAAGTTCTTCTATGAAATCGGTTTTCATGTTCCATAAATCAGTCGACAGGTCCACCGGATACTCCTGCGGATTCAGGAAACGTTTCGTTTCTTCCCAGATTGTATCGAGACTTCTTCGGCAGTTTTCCTGCATTTCATCGACAGTCGGAGATTCGTAAACAAGCTTCCCGTCAACGAACACATCATGAAGCAGTTCAACCGGTTCAAACGACTGAACCAGTTTGCGTTTCACCGTGTGCACCGGGTGGAACATTAACAGCGGCTTGTCAGTATCGATGACTTCATCATGAAGTGTAATGTAATCTCCCTCTGACATTCCTGTTTCCTTATTAATAATACGATAAACTTTTTTCTTACCCGGTGTCGTCGTTTTCTCAACGTTCCCGGAAAGCTTCATGCGGTTCTGCCAGACACCTGATTCATCCTGAATCGCTGCCAGTTTATATACCGCACCAAGTGCAGGGTTGTCGTAAGCCGTAATCAGTTTCGTACCGATTCCCCAGCCGTCGACTTTCGCACCCTGTGACATCAGCGACAGAATCGTCACTTCATCGAGGTCGTTCGAGACGATAATCTGCACGTCTGTATAGCCTGCATCATCGAGCATCTTGCGCGCCTGTTTCGTCAGGTAGGCAATATCTCCCGAGTCAATTCTGATTCCTTTGAAATTAATCCTGCCTTTGAATTCATTCGCCACTTTAATTGCCGTCGGTATACCCGACTTCAGCGTATCGAATGTATCCACTAAGAATACACAGTCCGAGTGCGTTTCTGCGTAAGCTGTAAATGCGTCGTAGTCATTGCCGTAAGCCTGGACCATTGCGTGTGCATGCGTCCCGCTCGGTGTTAAGCCGAACAGTTTCGCTGCTCTGACGTTGCTCGTACCGTCAAATCCGCCGATTACTGCAGCGCGTGCCCCCCATAATGCAGCATCGAATTCATGTGCGCGGCGCGTTCCGAATTCCATTAAGCTGTCTTTTGGAACCAGCTGTCTGATACGGTTCGCTTTCGTAGCAATCAGCGTCTGGAAGTTCACGATGTTTAACAGTGCCGTTTCGATCAGCTGCGCTTCAGCAAGTGTTGCTTCAACCTGGACAAGCGGTTCGTTATTAAATACTGTTTCCCCTTCAGCCATTGAACGGACCGTTCCCGTAAAACGAACTGTTTTTAAATAATTTAAAAAGTCATCGCTGTAACCCAGTGTGCTTAAGTACTCAATATCGCTGTCCGAGAAACGAAGTTTCTCAAGATAATCGATAATGTGCGTCAGCCCTGCAAAAACAGCATAGCCGTTATCAAAAGGCATCTTTCTGAAATATAAATCAAAAATTGTCTGACGTTCATGTATACCCTGTTCGTAGTAAGTTTTTGCCATGTTGATCTGATATAAATCCGTGTGCAGCATGAAGCTGTCATCCTGATACTGATACATACATCCATCTCCTGTGCCTTAACAATTTATTTGCTTTAATTTTATCATATAAACTTATTGTATGAACCATTTGAATGCACTATTATATGAGTACTTCAAAAACTAAGATATAGATAGATAAAAGCAGTAATGTTAAAATGTAATCATATATAATATTAGTACAAAGAAAAAGGAGACAGACAGTAATGACACAAAAAATCTTCGGGCACCAAAATCCTGATACAGATACGATTACTTCAGCACTTGTAGTGGCTGATATCGAGGCTCAGCTCGGCAATAATGCGAAAGCTTACCGCTTAGGTGAGATCAGCAGCGAGACAGCATACGCACTTGAGTACTTCGGGGTGGAGGCTCCGGACCTTTTAAACGAAGTGGGCGCTGACGACGAAGTTATTTTAGTAGACCACAATGAAAAACAGCAATCCGCTCCGGGAATTGAAAACGCGACAATTACGAAAGTATTCGATCACCACAGAATTGCAAACTTTGAAACAGAAGGACCGCTGTACTACCGCGCTGAACCAGTCGGCTGTACGGCAACGATTCTGAACAAAGTATACAAAGAGAAAAACTTAACAATCTCTAAAGAATCTGCAGGACTGATGCTGTCAGCAATCATCTCGGACACACTGTTATTCAAATCTCCGACGACGACAGAAGAAGACATCGATGCAGCTGCAGAACTTAAAGAAATCGCAGGCATTGACTTGGAAGCATACGGACTTGAAATGCTTAAAGCAGGCGCATCAACTTCTGATAAAACAGCTGCCCAGTTAATTACAGGCGATGCGAAAACATTCGACATCGGCGAGAAAAGCGTGCGAATCGCACAAGTTAACGTTGTTGACGTAGACGAAGTATTCGCACGCCGCGAAGAGATCGAAGCTGCAATCAACGAAGAAATCGAACAGGACGGCTATGATTTGTTCACATTAATCGTGACAGACATTCTGAACTCAAACTCTAAAGTACTTGCTTTAGGATCTGAATTCTCTTCAATCGAACGCGCATTTGACGTTGCACTGGATCAGAACACAGCAATCCTTGAAGGTGTTGTCTCACGTAAGAAGCAAGTTGTCCCTAACATTACAAAAGCATTGTCAAATTTATAATTTATATTGTGGAACCCGCCTCGTCAGGCGGGTTTTTTCTTGTTTTGGAGTGGGTTCGGCGCCTTAAACGTCGTCGTTCTCAAAACCACGACATCCAGGACACTTTAAACGTCGTCGTTCTCAAAACCACGACATCCAGAACGCCTTAAACGTCGTCGTTTCCAAAACCACGACATCCACCTCCCCCACCCATTCCCCCAATAAATCATTCAATATAATTTTTATATTTAGACGTTTGATTTATATACTTCATTGCTTCCTCAAAATCGTAGTATTTTAAGACATACTCTGTATTTTTGCCTCTTTTATTTTTAGTACAGTATTTATTCAGTGCTCTCCGCAGTACTTCCGGATGAAATTCATCACCAGTTAATGCCGCCAAACTTTTCCTCGTCATCCCTTCCCCGTAATATAAGTATTTATAATCACTCATCACACGCAGCATATGGGTCTCGTTGGATTCTTTTGTGCCGCAGACAGAGCACTGGCGGTGGTAACGGGTTTTTATCAGATTAAAATCTCCGCAGCTTCCGCAGTACAATCCCCGGCGAACACCGGCAACATTCATACTTCCGTTAAAATACGGATTCCCGGAAATATGCGAGCGTATTAATGTCACCAGCCGGTCTGCTTTTTCAGTATTATAATCATCCTTAAACTGACGGAAGTATTTTTTTAAATCCATGCGGATAACGATATTTTTCCAGATTGAATTGTCTTCTGAATATAATCTGAATTCATCATTAGGAAACACAACCTTACCGGATATTTCCGCAGTCACTTTGGCATTCCGGCATATCCGGTACAGTTTTCCGACTGCACGGTCTACCTGGGTAAATGGATTGTCGGGTACAACTTCTCCATTCTTCATGAACCGCCCGTTCTTATAATAATATTCACCGCTGTAGTTTTTAATTTCGTTGACTGTTACCGCATCACCGGAAATAATAATGCTGTCGTACTGTGCCCCGCTCTTTCCTGAAACAAGATAAAGGTCCCGGAAAATATAAAGGTTGTCATGCCCGACTTCGTCGAACAGTTTATCGTACAGACACTCTCCAGAAAATCCGCTCCTGTATACTTTAAAATTCCGTGCATCTTCAAAATTCAAATCCATCCTTCTGTCCAATGCTCTGTAATGCAAAAGTTCAGCCGTTACTTTTCTGTCGTTTAAATACATAAATTTTCCTCCTTATAAAAAATATCCCCTTACTCTATATATAGGCGAAAAGTGCGTTTTCCTTTTAAAAAATTCATGTTTTATACAAAAATAGCAAAACTGGTTTACTTTTTAATGAAACTCACTACTTTTAACATTTTATTCCAAACTCATAAAAAATAAAAAACCGAAGCCTCCCCGGCTCCGGTTCATCACATAAATCTATTCAAATATCCGCTTTAGGACGCTCGTTTTGCCTTCCTGCAAGTGTTCTTTCGAACAGTCGTCTCTAACCTCATATTCGTATTCCTTCAGCGCATTGCCGAATGACATTTCATCTATCCAGTTCGTCAGATCAGCCTGGTCGTAGCAGGCAGGATAAACAATCTCCCCGCTCGTATGATCGACGATAACCCTCGTTGTTCCGCTTGTTTTATCGACTAATGGGAGCAGCAGTACAGCGAGTACAATCACCGTAATAATGCCCCATACTATTTTCTGTCTCATCTGATTTCCTCACTCGCTTTTTATATCCTCTATAACTTACCATAAATATGCCGCTTGAAAAATCGAACATATGTTCGTATAATGATAATTAACGGATAAGGAAAGAAGGGATTTGTTATGCACGACGGAAACTATCCTTCTAAAAATTCACAGGCCGAAATGCCTGAAGGACGCGGCATGATTAAGTGGGCACCTTTTGCCACAATGCCCGAGCAGTTTGAAAATGTCGGCAGACTGATGAGCGATCAGACAAAAATTAAACGTCCGGAGCTGTATGATGACCAGCTTGGTGAAATCGAACAGATACTGAAACATGCAGCGGCGGAAAAGTTTCCGGTCCGGATTGCTTATTATTACGACGGCAGCCGGTTCAATGTTTCTCTCCATATTATAAAAATAGACCAATGGAGCATGCTGCTCATTGGTCAGATATGCGGCACCGAAGATTTTACCTTCGTGCCTTTTATAGATATACTGGATATTTTTATACTGTCGGAAAGCTGACAGCTGATATTATTTCTCTAAGAATAATACCGGTTCTTTCTGATGCTCTGTTGCTTTTACAAGATGATATGCAAGAACCGTCGTTGTAATTGCACCAATCCCGCCCGGGACCGGTGTAATGAACGATGCTTTATCTTTAACAGCTTCGTAGTTTACATCTCCTACCATCTTGCCTTCTTCAGTGAAGTTGATGCCGACGTCGACAACAATTGCACCTTCTTTAACATGCTCTGCGTCAATCAGGTTAATTGCGCCCGCTGCGCTGACAATCACGTCTGCGTCTTTACATTTATCAACAAGGTTTTCAGTGTACAGGTTACATGTCGTAACAGTTGCTTCCCTGTTCATCATTAATAATGATAAAGGTTTACCGACTACTGCACTTGCACCGACTACTGTAACGTTCTTCCCTTTTAAGTCGATGTCATAGAAATCAAGCATGTTCATAACTGCTGCAGGTGTACATGGCTCAAGGCGATCCGGGTCGTTTGTCAGCACTTTACCAAGGTTCGATGCTTTCATACCGTCGATATCTTTAAATGAGTTCATGATTTCCGCAACACGTTTCATAGGAATATGCTTAGGAAGAGGCTGAAGAAGCAGAATTCCATGTATAGAATAATCTTCATTAATTTCTCTGAATTTAGTTAAAAATACTTTTGTAGATACATCTTCCGGGAAGTGATACTGTTCAGTATCCATGCCCAGTTTTTCAAATCGTTTTACCGCAGCATTTTCATATGAAATTGAATCTGATAAATCTCCAATTCTTACGAACGCTACTTTTGGTTTAATACCGTGTGATTCGGAAACTTCCAAAGCCTGCTTAATCTCTTCGGATAAGTGTGCTGCTACTTTTTTTCCGTCCATAATTACTGTCATTAAAAGCACTCCCCTTACTTTTTCTGGTTAATTACCCATCAATTATTATAACATAATTAAACCAAATATAAAAAAAAGCTATCACCCGAAGATGATAGCCATAAGAAATTATTTAGTTTCGCGGTGTAGAGTGTACTTGTTCAATCTAGGGCAGAATTTCATCATTTCGATACGCTCCGGATTGTTTCTTTTGTTCTTCTTAGTGCTGTAGTTGCGGTCTCCGCATTCAGTACAAGCTAATGTAACGATTACTCTCATTTCTGTCGCCTCCTTCGTTAAGTTAAATCGATATTAAATGATAATATACTCGAATCAACTGGCCAGTTGATCATCCACGCACATAGATGATTGGTATATACTTTTGTAAATCACCTTATCTATTTTACTAGCAGACCGAGAAAATTTCAAGTCTTTCTTATTCTAAAATATACAGTTGCACATTCCGGCATATTCCTATATAATTTTAAATCGTAATGATTACGATAAAGAGAGGTTTTCCATGAAAAAACTATTCCCTGTTTTAATTATAATATTAATGCTTGCAGCCTGCAGCAACGAGCAGACAAGTGATAACAATGACGAATTAACTATATATACTACAGTATTCCCTCTGACGAGTTTTGTCGAGCAGATTGCGGGTGATACGGTCAGTGTAGAATCGATTTATCCGCCGGGTGCCGACATGCACTCATATGAACCGACACAGAAAGATATGATGTCTTATTCAGACGGCGATTTATTTATGACTACTTCCAATGATCTGGACCCTGTCGCAGCAAGTATCGCGAAGACGATAAACGATGATACTGAAGTTGTTGAAACAGCAGCAGGTATCGACACGGCAGCATTTCTTGAAAACCAGCACAATCATGAGCATGAACACGAAGAAGACGCTCATGAACACGAAGAAGACGCTCACGCTCACGATCATGACCATGGCGCACTGGACCCTCATATCTGGCTGAGTCCCAAACTTGCGGCTGAAATGGCAGAGTCAGTGAAAAATGCACTTGCCGAGCACAATCCTGAATCAGCTGACATGTATAACGAAAACTTTGAAGTACTGAAAGCTGATATTGAAAAAATCGACACTGAGCTGAGTAAAGTCACAGCGGATCCGGTCAATACCGACGTTTACATTTCTCACGAATCAATCGGCTACCTTGCCCACCAGTACGGCTTTCATCAGATCGGCATCAGCGGTCTGAACAACCAGGAACCGTCACAGCAGGAACTGACTGAGATTATCGAAAACATCAAAGCAGAAAATATTCCTTATATTCTGTATGAGCCAAACGTTTCATCATCTGTTACAGATGTAATCCGCGGCGAAACGGATACTGAACCGCTCTATTTTAATAACCTGGAGTCACTGACTCAGGACGATCCTGAAGATGCCACATACCAGTCGATGATGCATAAAAATATTGAAACACTCGACAAAGCGCTTAACAGCAAATAGAAAAACTCCCGGGAAGGATTCCCGGGAGTTTTTTCTTACTACTGTTTGCCGCGATATAAGTCGTGCTTAATGTTTTCTGTAAACTCACGAATTTCATCTACATCTTTTTTAAGTATAAATGCCAGTACGACTGCCGCCACAGCAGTTAATGCAAACACAATTACGAATAATTTAAATACCAGCCCTAATAAACCTTTAATAAGATCCACAATAATTCCCCCTTAATTAACACTTCCCTAGTCTATTCCCACTTTTTCGTTTTATAATCTCAATTGCGGGAATATCTGCAGGAGCCCAGTCTAACTTTTCAATTTCCAGCGGATTAACCCACTTCATCTGAATGTGTTCCAGCAGCTGAATTTCTCCGGCAAGTATTTTTGCATAGTACGTTGTCAGTTCAACAATGCCGAAGTCATACTCGTATTCAGTCGTCGTAATCTTTTCACCGATACTGATATCAAGTGTCATTTCTTCCATCAGTTCGCGTTTTAATGCTTCAGCAGGTGTTTCACCTTCTTCTATTTTACCGCCGGGAAACTCCCATTTCAGTGCAAGATTTTTACCTTCAGGACGCTGTGCACATAAGATAAAGTTATTATCATCTTCGATTACTGCGCCGACAACTCTTATATATTTCTTAGCCATTCATAAACCCTCCGGATGATTACTTAGTTTCAAGCATCTCAATAATTTCATCTTCGGATAATTGCGCCAGATTATTCTTATAGTTCCCTGCTGCCATCGTCTGGCGTGCAATTTCCGGAATATGTCTGCGGTCAATACCGAGTTCTTCAAACGTCGTGCGGAGACCGATACGTTTTTTCAGTTCATTTAATTCTACGGATAATTCCTCAGTGTTTTTAAAGCCGAGCTGAACGCTCGCTTCGTCGAGTCTCGAGTCGACTTTAGAGTTGTGAAGAATCCACTGGTCAAGACTGAATGCACACGCTTCAGCGTGCGGAATATTAAATTCTGATGTTAAATAATAACTCATTGCATGTGACCCGCTCGTTGCCGTCTGGCTGAAACCGATACCTGCCGTTGTGCTCGCAAGCGCCATATTCGAACGTGCTTCAGCATTAGTTCCTTCACTGCAGGCGGTGTCCAGATTGTTAAATGCCAGTCTCAGCGCCGTTACTGCAAGACCGTCCGAAATCGGATTGTTATTCACTGCACCAAGTGAATCGAGTGCGTGACAGATTACATCAATGCCTGAAATCGCAGTGACCTTCGGCGGGCATGTGTATGTAAGTTCCGGATCTACAAGCGCCACCTTCGGATAAAGTACTTTACCGCTGATAGACGTCTTAATACCTTTTTCCTTATCGCTGATTACACTGAATGGTGTCACTTCAGATGCTGAACCGCTCGTTGACGGCAAGGCGATAACCGGCAGTGCCTCCGTAATATTTTTATCATGAATAATTGTTCCTGCATCAACGTTTTTAACAACTGCTGCAGCTGCTGCTTTTGCAGCGTCCATCGTCGATCCCCCGCCGACTGCAATCAGTGCGTCAACATCGTGTTCCACAGCAGCGTTAATAATATCATCGACGTTGCCGACTGTCGGATTCTCTTCAATATCCGACACAACCGCTTTAATTTGTCCCGGAAGCAGTGAATCAAGTAGCTCAGTAATACCGTTTCTGACCTGTGAATTTGATGCAATAACAACGTACGACTTGTAGCCGTATTCTTCAAGTACTGTATCTATCGTCTGCAGCACGCCGGCACCGAAGTGCACCTCTGCAGTATTATTAAAAGTAAACATTTTATTTCCCCCCTGGTTTATCTTTTACATTGTACTCATATCGTTTAAAACGGACCGTCAGCGGCTGAAACAGCAGTAAATAAAGCATAAACATTATAAAACTGATTAACAGGGACGGCACGATCGGCCAGTTCATAATCGGTATTAATATAAAGATGAACAGCGCCACACTGAGTATCGCGATGTAATCGTATATTATTGATAATGTAGACGGCTCGAGATACTCTTTGCACTCCGGACATTTAATACGCGTCCGCGGTTTCAATGCGTAGCCGAGCAGTTTTTCTTTGTATGTCCATTTATGTTTGCAATACGGACACTCTCCCATGACATCACCTTACTTTATGTTTTTCTTAGCTTGATTATAACAAAAAAGAAGAGCGCATTGGCTCTTCTTATTCATCATCTTCAAATTCATAGTAATCTTGTAAAATGTCCTTGATACTGTTTCCTTCTTTGGACTGTACGAGTTTAATATTCGTCGTCACATGCTCGCAGCCTTCATTTGCAAGGTGAGCATTTATCTTTTTAACTAAGTTCAGCAGTTCATCGATACTGCCTTCAACTGTTGTTTCCTGCGGTCCGACGAAATGTGTTAAGCCGCTGTTCTCAATCAGTTCAATTGCACCTGTCGTATGCGAGTAAACCTGCGCATCGCCCGGGTGGTACGGTAAAACCTGTACACTCATTAAATAGTTCATCAAAATCTCTCCTCAAATTCTTTTCTGTTACCATTATGATACTATAAATTAAAGAAAACAAATATTTAGAGGTGACCGTTATGTTTAAAGTAAGCAAAGGTTTGAATATTATATTAATCATCATTGCACTCGGCGCAATTTACTACTTTTCCCGGGATTTCCTGAGTGCTTCATGGAATATTCCGTTAGTCATCCTGCTGCTCGTTCTCGGTGCAGCATCGATTATTTCAATCATTAAAAGAGAAGAACCGGAAGACTAGTCAAGATACGGCACAAAATCGACCTGTTCACTGTACGATGTCATATGTTCTTCGACATCACCGTACACATCATCCATCCCCATATCCGCTAAAGGATGAAGATAAAAGTCTTCATACTCATTGCTGTCGACATAAGTCGGCATAAAGCGCACCGCTCCGATATCTGTTTCACCGCCGGACTGTTCAACATTCACTTCGAGAATACCGCCGAGGCGTGTATTCAATGACTGCTGGGCGCTGAAGAAGTTCGACATCGAGTATGCAATTACCGCTTCAGAGCCGTCTGCGCGCTCGTAGTGCTCAATCGGCTGCAGTGTGTGCGGGTGCGAGCCGACAATAATATCGGCGCCTGCATCTGCCATCGTGCGGTATTCGGGCACATGTTCTTCACGCGGGAACTCATCATACTCCACACCCTGGTGGTAGCTGACAATCAGCACATCAACTTTCTCTCTCAGCGCTTCAATATCCGATAATATTCTCGGCATATCAATAATATTTACCAGATACTCCTGTCCTTCAGGCACAGGTATCCCATTCGTTCCGTAAGTATATGCTAAAAATCCGACATCAATGCCGTTAACTGTAAATATTCTGTCGCGTTCCATATCTTCCGGGCTGATATTTGCCCCGACATAATCAATACCGCGTTCAGTTAAGTTTTCAGCTGTTGCGAGCACGCCGTCAGTACTGCGGTCAAGCGTATGGTTATTCGCAAAATTCACGATATCCGCATCGAAATAACTCAGCAGATCGGCCACTTCTTCCGGCGCGTTAAACGTCGGATAGCCGCTTAAACCAAGCTCTTCCCCGCCGATTGGTGTTTCCTGGTTCATAAACACCAGATCCTGCTGCTGCAGGTACGGTGCAACATTTTCAACACGCGATTCGAAGTCGTAGCCGTCCTCTGTCCGGACATCTTCATATAAATAATCGTGAATCAGAATATCCCCTGTTGCAGCAAAAGTAAATGAACTTTCCAGATACCTGCTTAAATTATCGAAGAACAGCTCTTTATCAATCTGTTTAAATTCCTTCTGTTCTGCTGTGAACTGTTCATCATCAGAACCTGAAAATAAATTCAAAAACATTAATACCGATAAAATAATTTTCATATTATTCACCCCGTAAAGTATCTCCCTGTTTTGGTTCAAATTTCAATTCTTCAAAACGTATGCGTATCGACAGTGCTTTTTCCGGTACCGGTGCATCCATTACGTGAAAGTGCAGGTGCGGTGTATCGCTTGCACCGCTGTTGCCGCATTCTGCGATAATGTCACCCGGCCGCACTGATTCTCCTTCATCCACTAAAATCGAACCGGCTTTTAAATGTGCCAGCAGTGAATACTCATTTTCAGCATGTCTGATTACAATCGCATTGCCCTGCGGTTCTTCCATATTCATCGAAAACGGTGCATTATCTGCAATGCCGTCATACACTTTAACGACTGTCCCGGCGCCAGGAGCAGTGACCGCTTCACCATAACTGTAATGATCAGTTAAGCGGCGTCCATCGCCGTCATACGGTCTGCCGTCTTTTTTAATGATAAAATCATAGGCATAGCGCTGGGATGAATGCGGATAATGGTAGTTCCAAAAACTGTTGTCTCCGCCCCACAGTACAAACCATTCCGCTCTGAACGGCAGCACGTATTCTTTCTCAGTATAAACTTCGTCGGTCTCAAATTTTTCAAACATACCGAACTGCAGCCCGACGATATCGCGTTCGATTGAAAATGCCGCGGTAATCATGCGCATCGTCTGATAATCAACATAGCTGTAGCGCTGCACTGCCGGTTCAAGCTGATTATGCTTAAACAGTTTAAAATCACCGGTGCCTTCATGAAATTGTCCCGCTTCTCTTTTAAACTGTTCAAGCGGCATAACGTCCTGATAGCCTTTTAACGTTTGAGAGTATATTTCTTCAAACTTTCCCTGGGTAAAATACATACCAAGTTCTTCCGGATAAATTACTGACACTTTACTCACCCGCTTCGTTAATTTTTTTAACTATATATTCCGTCTGTTTTCTGACAGAAATTAAGTCATTCGTAATATAATCATCTTTGTTTAATAAAATAACCTGTTCAACCGGGATACCGAGCATCTCTGCAAACTGTTCCTGCAGTGCCGTATTATCCGGGTTCGCTGTATTTACAAACATATAATCTGTTTCAAATGCGTTAAAATCTTCCGGCTGTTTTACATCGAATAAATTCTCTTCGAGATCGCTCTTTGCATTGCTGTCCATCCGGAAGCCGAGCACATCGTAAACTGCTTCTGTTCCATAACTCATATATTCATTATATAAAAGATAGCCGTCTTCATGTTCCACAGCGACAAGCGCCTGTTTATCGTCAACCTGTTCATTCAGTTCACGTTTCAGCACAGTCGTCTCCGCCTCCCACTCGTCACCGATTCTGTTGGCTTCATCTTCTTTATTTAAGATGACGCCTAAATAATACAGCTGCGTCAAATACGCACGCGGGCTGAACGGGCTCATGATTCCCGATGAATAAGTAATTCTGATTGCAGGTGCAATTTTTTGATATTCTTCAAAATACTCATCCGGCGAATATGTCACAATCAGGTCGGGATTAATCTCTTTAAGCGAATCAATGTCCCCCGGTTCCAGATACGTTACATCGGCACCGAAAGCATCTTCCACCGTACTGTTATTTTCCAGCCCGCTATTGACACCGCTTACATCAAATCCCAGTAAAGCAGCGTTTCCGGCATCAATCGTACGGAAGAGCACAATGTTTTTTGGTTCTGAAGGTACATCAATTTCACTCGTGTCCTCAGTAGTAATACGTCTTGTTTCCCCATCATCTGATACATCAATTTCTCTGAAGCTGGAACAGCCTGTCAGTATAAGCACAGCCGTCAGCAGCATAATTATTTTAAGTTTCATCTCGTCACCTTCACTATTGATACCGTCATTATACACATAAAAAAAGCCGGGGGATACCCGGCTTTTTCTTCTTTAAGCAAGCGCTTTTTTTTCTGCAGCGTGCTGTGCTTTGTATTTATAATAGAATTCTAGAAACTTATCAAGTTTCCCTTCCGATATGCTTTTAACGCTGATAAGTAATTTATCGTTCTCCCAGATGTGGAGAATATGGCCCACCATCAGCAGTTCCTCTACTGTGACTCTCGTAATCTGATCAAAACTTATTTCTTCAATGCATACTAAATCATGGTCTTCCAGATTCAGAAATAATCTGTGTGTCGTCGCAACTAATGATCCGTGGTATGTACTCTTCTCCCCATTAAAATACTCCACTGACCCAACAAGTGCCGGTCCAACTACTTCCTTCGGCAGTAAATTCACACCTTCAATGTGTTTTAATTTGTTGTACATAGACAACATCCCCTTTTTTAATGTTGGTTATCTATTTACCACCAAAGAGGACGTAATAAACATTTTTAAACTTCATAAAAATAACTCCGAGTAAAGTTCCGATAATTCCGCCGATGGAATTTAAAATAATATCATCGACACTTGTAATTCTCCCTATCGGAAGCAGGTACTGCACCGTTTCGATAAACACCGACATCAGCAGACATATAACTGTTGTCAGCAGTTCTTTTCTGATAAGAACGTACAGAAAAAATGCCGCCGGAATAAACAGGACGATATTCATCAGTACACTGTTAATGAGTGCTTCGGTCGTAGCAAAATACCACATATCTTTAATACTCGCGAACGGTGTCAGCTCGACGATATCACTGTCGTTTGAAGTCGGCATCATCGTTACCAGGAAAATACCGACAAGACTCATCGTCAGACCAATCACCGATAAATATTTAATTTTCTTGGAAATTGAATCCAGCTGGTATCCATGTTTTACATTGATCATCAGTGTAATGACTGTAATCAGCATAAATATCATAATGAAAATCGGAATAACCGGCTGAAATGCTTCAAATAAAATAGCCATATAATATAATGCCTCTAATCATCTCCAAATTGCTGTTCTGTAAATGCTTTATATAAATCGTGCGATGCCATCAGTTCTTCATGGGTGCCTTCACCTGTTAACTGTCCGCTGTCGATAAAGTATATCTTATCTGAATTTACAATTGTCGACAAACGATGTGCGATAACAAGTACAGTTCTGCCCGACATAAGTTCATTCAATGCTTCGCCGACATATTTCTCAGACTGCGAGTCGAGACTTGCTGTTGCTTCATCCAGCATTAATATTTTAGGATTGCGTAAAAATGCACGGGCAATGCCGATACGCTGCCGCTGTCCGCCGGACAGTTTCACACCGCGTTCCCCGACTTCTGTATCAATGCCGTCAGGCAGCTCATTGATGAACTCAGCTGTGTATGACTGCTCCACTGCACGGGCGATATCCGCGTCCGTATATTCGGATGTCTGCAGACCGTACGTAATATTTTCTTTAATCGTGCCGGATACAACCGCACTCTCCTGAGCAACATAACCGATGCCGCTTCTGTATTCGCCAAGCGGAATATTATCGATATTAACACCGTCGACTGCAATCTCTCCGCTCCATACTGAATAATAACGTTCAATCAGTGAGAATATTGTAGACTTGCCGCTCCCGCTCGGGCCGACAAATGCGACTTTCTGATTGTTATTCGCATTAAATGAAATATTTTCAAGTACCGGCGTTTTATCATAACCGAAAGTAACGTTATTAAACTCAAGCGTCTTATATGACAGCTCTTTATGTGACGTGTCGCCCGATTTCTCGTCGTTCATTTCCAGAATGCCCATAATGCGTCCTGTCGCACCAAGCGCCTTATTGTACTCGGTAAAGAACATCGCAAACATCGTCATCGGCATAATAATCTGGAATAAATAAAGAAGAAATGCAACGAGCGTACCGATTGTCATCGTGCCGTCGGCAACTCTTAAGCCGCCGTATCCAATAACGAGTATAATGACAAACATCATAATCGTAGACATGATTGGCGACAGCAGTGCATTAATTGCTGCTTCCTTCATACCGTATTTATAAAGCTGGTTAATACCCTGACGTCCTTTTTGCTGTTCATAGCGTTCTGCATTAAATGATTTCATCAGACGGATTTCACTCAGTGTTTCCTGAATGGCTCCTGTAAATGTTGCTGTTTCATCCTGCAGTTTCCTGGAAACTTTACGCATGCGGCTGCCGAGCGGGATAATTACCCCTATCGACACCGGCAGCGACACGAACATAATCAGTGTCAGTTTCCAGTCAAGGAAGAACAGAATTACAACCGATCCCGCAACGCTCAGCACCCCGCTGATTAATTGAGGGAAATGACTCGTAATCAGATTCTGAATAATGCTCGTATCATTAACGACGCGGCTGACTGACTCGCCGCTTTTCGTTTTATCGAAATAACTGACCGGCAGCTTAAGGAATTTGTCCCAGACAATTTCCCGTAAACTTCTGACGACAGTCTGGCCTATTTTTGCCAGTATATAATATGAAATACCATCGACGACCGCACTGACTAAAAACACTCCGATAATTAATGCCAGAAGCGGTCCCGTAATTAAATCGGTACTGAAACCGTCGATAAACATTTGTGTTAACAGCGGGACTATAAGCGAACCTGCCGTACCAATCAGCGTTAAAAAAACACCTGTAAAGAACAGTCTCTTTTTAACATTGGTACTTTTTATTAAACTGATAAACTTTTTAAACGATGCTTTTTCTTCAATATTATTATTCACATTCAAGCCCCTCCCGTAAATCCATCTTTCATTATAACGATTTTTATGTATT
This sequence comes from Jeotgalicoccus coquinae, assembly GCF_014207425.1. Taxonomy (GTDB): domain Bacteria; phylum Bacillota; class Bacilli; order Staphylococcales; family Salinicoccaceae; genus Jeotgalicoccus; species Jeotgalicoccus coquinae. The sequence goes on from NZ_JACHFF010000004.1 coordinate 87,717, forward strand.
TAAGCATTATGGTAAAATTAATTTAACAAAGTTAAGGGGGAATATTATGGCTCTGGAAATTACAGACATCACAAAAGTGTTCGGCGAGCAGACAGCAGTGGATTCAATTAACATCAATGTACCGTCAGGCAGCATGTACGGCTTCCTCGGCGGCAACGGTGCCGGAAAGACAACTACATTCCGCATGATTCTTAAGCTCCTCACACCAACATCGGGTTCCATTTTATACAACGGGGAGGCAATCGGTTATCATCTGACGGATAAAATCGGCTACCTCCCGGAAGAACGCGGCCTTCATCCTAAATTAAAAGTATCGGAACAGGTGCTTTATTTAGCTGAATTAAAAGGCATGTCCAAAAAAGAAGCGAACAAGTCACTTGATTACTGGCTTGATCGTTTTAAAGTTACGGAAAACAAGCATAAGAAAATCGAGAAGTTGTCCAAAGGAAACCAGCAGAAAATCCAGTTGATTGCCTCTATTATTCATAATCCCGAGCTGATCATTTTGGACGAGCCGTTCAGCGGGCTCGATCCGATAAACGTTGAAATGCTGAAAGATGCTGTAAAAGATTTAAATTCACAGGGCTCTACTATTATATTCAGTACCCACCGCATGGAACATGTTGAAGAGCTGTGCGAAGAACTCTGCATACTCGACCGGGGCAGGCAGATTGTCAGCGGCAATATTGACCAGATTAAAAGAGACTTCGGCCAGAAAGAAGTCATAATTGAAGGAGAACACGATATCTCATTCATCAAAGATATGCCGGGTGTCCTTGATATGAAGCAGGTCAGAAATAAATACATCATTAAAATTGCCGAAGAGAAATATGCTGAAGATATTTATAACCGCATTACGGATATCGGGTTCTTTAAAAAGTTCCAGGTAAACGAGCCATCATTAAATGATATCTTCATCGCGAAAGTAGGCCGTGACTATGAGTAAATTTATGACGACATTTAAACTGACGTTCTTTTCAAAGCTCAAAGCAAAATCTTTTTTAATTACAACGCTGATTATTATTGCAGGGCTGTTTATCGCGTTTAACCTCGATAAAATTATTGACCTGTTCGATTCTGACGATGAAGCGTTGACGCTTGAAGTTGAAGCGGATGAATCATTCCTGAGCGCGTTTGAACCGACGCTCCAGTCTTACGATGACACGATTGAAATCGTTGAAGAAAACGGCGCTGCGGTGCTCGAAGTTGTAAATACCGATCCTCTTGAAGCGGAAATACGGATGGATGAAGATATTTCAGCTTCCCAGGAAGAAAGTATCAGGCTTGCGTTAAATGAAACAAACCGTGCGTATGTAGTACAGACTCTCGGACTGAGCCAGGAAGAAATCGCTCAGATGTATGCAGAAGTTCCAGTAGAATTTTTAGTAGCTGCAGGTGATGATTCAGGTGATTTTGAAGCGGCCGATGCCGATGATATGAATGTGCTGAATATGGTTATTTTCTATTTCTCGGTTATTCTGATGTTCATTATTATTCTGAACTATGCGAGTCAGATTGCGACAGAAATTGCGAATGAGAAATCATCCCGCGTTATTGAAATGATTGTTTCAAGTATCCGTCCGACGCAGCACTTAATGGCAAAAGTATTTGCCATGATATCTGTCAGCGTGCTTCAGGTGCTGTTAATTACCGCAGGCGGTCTCGTTGCATTTTATTTCTCGGATACATCTGCCCTTCTCGACCAGTTTGGTCTGGAAACAAATGAACAGACAATGAAAATTGTAGTTTACTGCATCATCTATGTCATTTTGGGACTTGTACTCTATCTGTCAGTGGCAGCGATGCTCGGCTCATTTATAAGCAGAATGGAAGATCTGCAGCAGGGTCTTATGCCGGTTACACTGCTCAGCATGATCGGGTACTTTATCGCGCTTGGCGGAATGTCTTTCGCAGACCACATTGCTGTAACGATTACGAGTTTCTTCCCGTTCTTTACACCATTCGTCATGCCGCTCCGTCTGCTCGTGAATGACACAGGGCATGCACCAATGCTGATTGGTATAGCCATTATGGTTGCGACGATTATTATTACTCTCGCACTTGCAGGTTTTGTCTATAAGAGAAGCGTGCTGTCTACAGAGAGTGGAATTATGAAAAACATTAAACGTATAAGAAAATAGACAATGTATAAACATCCCCTTCATTAATCATGTGAAGGGGATTATTTCATTATAAAATGCATTTTTGTGCAGTAAATTACTTAAAAATTAATTTCTTTTTATTTTTAAAATATGCACTTATTTTATCCTGAAAAAATAATATGAAATAGTCATTGACAAAGCATTGTAATGTTGTATCATGATGTAGACGAAAAACAAAGGAGTCCTGAATATGCAAGTAGAATTAACAAGATTTAGGGTGAAAAAAGGTAAAGAAGAATTAGTCGATCAATGGATGGAATTCCTAAATGAGCATATGAACGATGCGCTTCTTACACTGGATGGCGAGAAAATGTTTGTTGAGACAATAATGAGAGACACTATGGGTCAGCACGATTATCTTTACTGGTATTCTATTCAGGCAGATGACGGCGACTCCAACTCTGAAACAGAAAGATGCATCGATTCGAAACATCTCGATTATTTCCATAAATGTATCGACATCACATACCGCCCGAAAAACTTAAAAACAGAAGTTGTGATGATTCCCCAGAGAATCAAAAAACAAATCGAAGCAGCGGCGAAAGAAGAAGCTTAATAAATTTAAAAATAAGTCAAAAATGTATAAAACGGCACTGAAATCTAATTTTAGAATTCAGTGCCGTTATTTTAATTCCTGTTCTTTTCTTCATCTTTAAGTGATTTCACACTTATGAAAATATAATACCCTGCAAAAACTGCTGCGATTATTTGCAGGAACCAGTTCACTTCGACCATCGTATTCGCGATGATTAAAAATATGACGAGCATTGCGGCTGTATATATTATCTTCTGTTTATATTCATTCATATAAAAATACTCCTAACACGTATGTATTAGAAGTATTATCTCATAATTTAAATTTATTCACCAATCGCAGCATTATCTGCAATGATAGTTACGTCTTTATGATTATTTAACACAGAAGCCGGGTTATCTACCGTTACTTCACCGCTTAACAGTGCTTCAAGTGCTTCTTTTTTATTTTCACCGTAAATAAGAATAACAATCTTGTCAGCCTTCATAATAGACTTTAAGCCCATAGTGAATGCTTTTGAAGGCACTTCACCAAGTTCATCGAAGAAACGTGAGTTATCTTCAATCGTTTCCGGTGTTAAATCTACGATATGTGTTACTGAATCAAAAGACGTCCCGGGTTCATTAAATGCAATATGACCATTGCGCCCTATACCCAGTAACTGCACATCAATACCAGCTTCATCAATCGCCTCTTCGTAAGCTTTCACTTCAGTGTCGGCGAATTCAGCTTTACCATTTAATAAATGGATGTTCTCCTGTGGAATCGATACGTGATTAAAGAATTTTTCATACATATAATATGAATAGCTCTGTTCGTGATTTTTATCGAGCCCGACATACTCATCCAGATTAAATGTAGTGATATTATTTTGATCAATGTCGCTGCTGTTTAATTTTTTAATAAGTTCCTGATAAGTCCCCTCGGGCGTTGAACCCGTTGCCAGACCGATGACAGGTTTTTCATTTTCTTTAATTACATCAAATAAAATATCCGATGCTTTTTTGCTCATTTCTTCGTAATTGCTAACTTTTACTAACTCCATAATGTCCTCCTAATTTGACTGCAGGTTTTCAATGATAATATGAACTGCCCGCGTGATATCTTCCTGAGGCCAGCTTGGCACACGCTGTGCAATACCGATTTCGTGACTCGGCGGCACATGGACAAAACCTGCCGGAATATCCAGTTCTTTCTGCTGTAAATAATACAATTCGCTGTACATTAAATTGTTGCATAAATAAGTACCCGCTGAATTTGAAATATTTACAGGAATATTTTCTTCCAGTAATGCAGATTCAAGACGCTTTAACGGCAGTGTTGAAAATAAACCGTCAGCACCAGTCTTCTGAATTCTTTCGCCATTCGGCTTAAAACCGTTATTATCTTCACGCCCGTCGATTGTATTAATCGCGATACGCTCAAGATGAATACTGGAAATGCCGCCTGCGAGCCCCAAAGAAACAATCGCGTCAGGCTCAAACTCTTCAATATCCTGTTCAATTAATGCATTTATTTCTTTAAAAGCTACAGGGTAAACCTTGCCGATAATTTTATAATCTCCGATTACTTTGCCTTCTAAACTTTCCACGGCAGACTGAGTCGGATTTGTTTTAAATTTTAAAAACGGTTCGTAGCCAGTTAATAGTAACTTCTTCATAAATTATCATCCTTTTTCTATTACTTCGAGAATAAAGTAATAAGTAAATAAATAGTAGCATAAAACAGCTAAAATGTGTGAAATTTCTATGTGCTGAAGGCCGTTTTTGTATTTTTTTGTAAAAAAAGTCCAGGGGAAGCGTAATGATTTAGTTTGGTTCACAACGGCAATGCCCTGTTGTTATTCCAGCTGCAGCAATTGTTATGATTATAGACAGCATAAAAAAGATGCATGCTCTTTTTAATGTTTTCATAAGTTCGAGTACCCCTTTAAATCTTTCATATCCCTGCTCCACTTCTTCTTGCGGAAATTCATATATGTCACTGTTCTCAATATATATTCAAGCGGACCGTACGTGAAGTGTTTTAAATACCACACAGCCATTATCATCTGCAGTACATAACACACGATAAAGATAAGTACACTCCACATAAATATATCCGTGCCAAACATGCCAATACCATAGCCGTAAAATACAGTTGTGCCTATTATACTTTGCATAATATATATCGTGAGTGAAAGTTTCCCCATGCTTTTCAGTCCGGTCATAACTTTGCTGTTTTCATAATGATTGTACAAGTATTTGATTAAACTCATTAATCCGAATGACAGCACAAAAGCAAACATAAAATTCAGTGAATATGCAATTTCTTCATTAATGCTCCAGTAGATTGATGATTTTAAAATAATACTTACCGGTATTAAATATATAAAAATTTTTGAACTCCAAAAAGCATCTGCATCTTTACTGAACCATCCTGACTTTGATAAATACACACCTACTGCATAGAGTATTGCCGGCATTATTATTCCTAATAATAAAATCAGTATGTTATCTTCTGTCATTAATTCATTTAAAAAAGGATCGTCAAGATTCTGTCTTGCATTTAAAATTTCTGAATAACTGCCGCTGCTGTACACTTCATTCAGCGTTGACATATATTCTCTTTCTGCTTCGGCGCTTACCGCAGATTCAATATCTTCAACCGGGATAAAAAAGGATAATGCAGTAATACCAACAAGGCCAGCTGCCAGCAGTATTGTTATGATTTTAAAGAACCATTTCGGTAATCCTATGAACGGAATAAAAATAATCATAGCGATACCGTATGCAAGAAGAATATCTCCTTCCCATATAAAGTAACTGTGAAGCAGACCAAGTGTAATGATTCCCGCTGCACGGCACAGCAGTTTAAATCTTTTCCATTTCATTTCTTTATTTTTCATGGACTGAAAAAGTTTATCCATTGAAAAGCCAAATAACAGTGCAAATATCGGCAGGAAACTTCCTTCAAATATTACTTTAACCGTTTTAAAAACAAATTCATTTAATCCATTTAAATTATAAAATTCCATATGATCTTTACCCGATAAACCAAATTGAAAAATCAGCAGATTCGCCATAAAAATCCCCAGCAGACTGAATCCTCTGACAGCATCGGCATTTTCTATTCTCTTCATCATTTTTCACCTCATACTTATTATATGTACAATGCCTTAAGCCGTCTTTAAGTGTTCCTTAAATTCACCTTAAATATGCTGCTGTACTATAGTCATTTATTAATTCTTTCCATACAATGAGATTGAGGTGTTAACTATGTCCGAAAAAATATTAGTCGTTGAAGACGATAAAGATATTCAGGAACTGATTGTCCTGAGTCTAAGCACACAAAATATCGGCTGTATTCATACTGCCGATAATATAGATGAAGCAAAAGAATTGCTGCTCAGCCATGATTTCCAGGTTGTGCTGCTCGATTTAAACTTAAAATCCGAAAATGGCTATCAGCTTTTAAAATATATTAATTCATCGTTCACAAAAGTTCTGATTGTTACTGCCAAAGACAGTGAGATTGATGTTTATAAAGGCTTTGAACAAGGTGCAATTGATTATATTAAAAAGCCTTTTGACCCGATTGAACTCGCTTATCGCGTGAAAGTTCATATCAAACCATCAAAGATCTTAAAGTTCGGTCATCTGACAATCGACAGAGCTGCCGCGGATGTTTATAAAAATGAACAGCTGATTAATTTAACTGCGAGAGAGTATGATTTACTGCTTTGTTTCTCTTCCAATAATAATCAGATTTTATCCAAGGAACAGCTGTATGTCACTGTCTGGGGTTATGATACCGCAGCAGATGACAATACTTTGATGGTCCATATCAGAACGTTAAGAAAGAAAATAGAACTTGATCCTGATAAACCGGAACTCATTAAAACAGTCCGCGGGCATGGTTATATTTTCAAAGGTATTGGTTATGAATAGACGGTTTACTTTAATATTCATAAAATATATTTCTGTATTTCTCGCACTCAGCTTTTTAGTTGTCATAACGGGTCTCGGTTTATTTGCATACTATATTCTAAACGTATTTTCACCATCAGCCGATACGATGAACGTCGATGACTTACTTTACGCTGTTGAAGAAAATAACGGCAGCTACACTTTCAGCGATCAGTTTAAAAAAGAGCTTAAAGACAATGGATATGCAGCGTTTATTACAGATGATAATGCTGATCCGATCTATCCGAAAATAAATCATAATATTAAAAATGATATTATTGAAAATATTCCCGGAGTTATTGCATTGCCATATAAGGAACACGAGCACTTTATTATGATAAAAGAAAATCATAATAACGAGCTTCCTGAAATTAATAACCCTGATGAAATAAATACCGCACAGCTGATAGACAGTTTATATACTCATAACCACAACAGTTATGAATACTATATTGAAGATGGAAATCTGAAATTCATTGAAAGTATGACCCGGCAGGACTATACGTATGCAGATGAGTTTACTGACAGCGACATTACGTTTCTGAAATTAATAGGAATCTTATTTGTTGTGATTCCACTTATGCTCATCATACTGACAATCTTTATGGCTGTAATGCTTACAAGAAAACTCAGCCGTCCGTTATTTTTCTATGCCGACTGGCTGACACAGCTTTCGGAAGGTCTTTTATACAAACCGAGTTCTGCTCACAATCGCATCAAGTCCCGGAAAATGTACAAAGAACTCGATGATGCGGTGGAAGTATTGAACACCCAGCTGCTGACTGACAAGCTGTACCGTAATCAGATTGATTACTACCGTGACAAGTGGCTGAGCCAGCTCTCCCACGATTTAAAATCACCGCTTACATCAATATACGGATACGCTAAAGTTATGCCGTATTTCCCTGATGAACAGAAAAAGTATATATTGCTTATTTCCGACAAAGCAAAATATATGGAGAATTTAATCGATAGTATAAACAGTAAATTTAAGATGGAAACTTCCCGGATGGAAATTGATAAAGATATGTTTTCTCTGACAGATGCTCTTCAGGAAATACTTAATACAGTTGGATACGACAGAGTTAAGATTATTAATGAACTTGATGCTGAGCATTATTACGGCAATAAATTATATATCGGGAGAATGTTTATTAACCTTATAGAAAACAGTCTCGACCATAATGAGTCTAATCCCGACATAAAGATACATCTGTCGGATGAAGAAAACAAAATATGCATACATTATAAAGACAACGGTATCGGCATGGATAACAAGTCTGCAGAAAACTTTATGAAACACGGTGCGACTTCCAAAGATAATAAAGGAAGCCACGGCATCGGTTTTTCCGTTATTAAAGATGCAGTGACATTTCATAATGGTTCATTTACTGTGATGCCTTCAGAAACAGGTGTGCATTTTAAAATCGATTTACATTAAAAAATCCACCGGCTGATTTCAGCCGGTGGATTTTTATTATCTTACTCTAAATTCTTAAGGTAAGGGAAACTGCTCGGATACTGGAAGTAACCGTCTAAGTCAGAGTTGATTCCCGTTAATAATTTAGTGTGGAATACAGGGATTAGAGGCTGCTCATCAATAATGATCTGCTGTGCGTCTTCGTACATTTGAAGACGTGTTTCTTCATCCATCTCTACACGTGCGTTGTCGAGTAATTCATCGACTTCAGGATTTGAATATCTTGTTCTGTTTCCTGGTGCACCAATGTTGTCAGAGTGGAACATTGGATATAATCCGTAGTCCGCATCAAGTGTTACAGTTCCCCAGCCGCCCATGTACATTTCATGATCGCCGTTCGCTGTATATTCCTGATATGCGCCTGCTTCCATCAGTGAGATTTCAAGGTCTACACCGATTTCAGATAATACTTCCTGCATGTAAGTTGCAACATCCTGGTGTGTTCTTGAGTTCAGTACAACTTCTGCTGTAAATCCATCAGGATGATCACTTGCAGCCATGTATTCTTTAGCCTGCTCAAGGTCATACTCAATAGGTTCAAGGTCTTCACTGTAGCCGTATACTGTAGGGTTTAACGGTGTTTCTGCTTTTTCATGAATACCGACTAAAATGTTTTCGATGATCGCATTTTTATCGATTGCTGATGCGATTGCCAGACGTACATTTTTATCGTTGAATGGTTCTTTTTCAGTGTTGAATCCCAAGTACGTCATGTTCGCACTTGGACGCTGCTGAACTTCACTGCTTTCGTTTGTATCTACCTGTTCAACATCGTTAGGGTCCATTGGATAAATAATATCTGCTGTCCCTGATGTTAATTCTGCAATACGCGACTGGTCTTCCGGAACAGCTCTGAATACGATTGATTCAGGTTTTGCCGGTTCGCCCCAGTATTCTTCGTTACGTACTAATGTAATCTGTTCACCTTCAGTAATATCTTCAAATTTAAAGAATCCTGTACCGATTGGTGTACGGTTAACTTCAGTCAGCGGGTTTCCGCCTTCTTCCATTTGTGCATAATCTGCATCGATAACTTCTTTACTGATCATGTGTCCGCCCGGATGCGCCAGGTGAGCCGGCAGTGCTGCAAATGGTTCGTTTGTATGTATTTGAACCGTATAGTCGTCAATAATTTCAACGTCCGAGATTTCCGTAAACAGGAATGACAGCGGTGATGCCACTTCTTCGTCGCGTACGCGGTCAAGGTTTGCTTTTACCACTTCTGCATTGAAGTCGCTGCCATCGTGAAACTTAACACCTTCACGCAATTTAAATTCCCATACAGTTTCTGAAATCTGCTCGTAACTTTCAGCAAGACCGGGCTCTAATTCAAGATCCTGGTTAAGTTTTACAAGTGTTTCGTAAATATTTGTCATCACATAAAGTGAATAACCGTCGTTTGCTGCATGCGGATCAAGTGAATTCGGCAATGACATAATACTGAAGTCAATCGCTTCTCCGCCTGCTGATTCACCTTCCGGCGGGTCAGTGATTTCTTCCTCAACATTGCTGTCGTCTGTACAAGCTGCCAGCATCAGCATAAATACTGTCATAAACAGCATTAATAATTTCTTCATTATTATTCCTCCAATTTTCAAAATCCATATTAGTATACTATGAATTAATACTTTCCGCTATACCCATTTTTTGTAATTAAAAAACAGGTGAAATAATCACCTGTTTAAACGCCGCGCTCCCCAATATCATTACGATAAAATAACGCCTCATTATTAAATTTAATCTGTTCAGTATTTTTATACGCTGTCTTCTTTGCTTCTTCAAGCGTACTGCCTCGCCCTGTAACAAGCATTACTCTGCCGCCTGTTGTCTCATAACGTTCATCTTCAATATGTTTCAGTCCGCTGTTAAATATTTCGTCTTCTAGCCTTTCAGGGATAATAACTGACGCACCTTTTTCATACGTTTTTGGATAGCCTTGTGATGCCAGAATTACACCAAGCATCGAATCTCTGCTGAACTTGAGTTCATACGGTTCTTGATTTTTAACCGCTTCAAGCACATCGATAAAATCCGACTCAAGTAATTCCAGCAGTATTTGAGCTTCCGGGTCACCAAACCGCGCATTAAACTCAATCGTTTTAACGCCTTCTTTAGTAATGATTGCTCCGAGATACATCACACCGAAGTAATCCAGTCCTTCTTTAACCATTGCTTCCGCAGTCGGTTTAACAATGTTATTGATTGCTTCATCAATAACATCTTCACCGATATGCCTAACAGGAGCATATGCACCCATGCCGCCGGTATTTGGCCCGGTATCACTGTCATATGCACGTTTATGATCCTGCGCCACAATATCGAACGGTAATATATAATCACCGTTAACGAGCACCATTAAGCTGAACTCCTCACCTTCAAGGAATTCTTCAATAACAACAGGTTTATTTTCACCTTCAACAAACATTTCTTTTAGAGCATCGAGTGCTTCAGTTTCAGTCATCGCAACAGCAACACCTTTTCCTGCAGCAAGCCCGTCTTTCTTAATAACTATCGGCGCACCCTGCTGTTTGATGTACTCCGTTGCATCGATTAAATTTGTAAATGCCTGATATTCAGCAGTCGGAATACCGTATTTTATCATAATATTTTTCGCAAAAGCTTTTGATGATTCGAGCTGTGCTTCCAGCTTTCTCGGCCCGAACACTTTAATGTCTGCAGCTTCAAGTGCATCAGCCAGCCCCGCAGTCAGCGGTGCTTCAGGACCGATTACTGTCCATGTAATATTCTCTTTAATCGCGAGTGCCACGATACGTTCAATATCAGAATCATTAATATCGCTGTGCACCGCAGCATATTTTTCCATACTGCTGTTGCCCGGCACCGCATGAATCTGTTCTGTATGCTCTGAACGGCTTAACGCTTTAACAAGAGCATGCTCCCGTCCGCCGCCGCCGATTACTAATACATTCATCGATTTTCGTCCTCCAGTATTAATGTTTGAAATGACGCATTCCTGTAAATACCATTGCAATACCGTTCTCGTTACAAAAATCAATAGACTCGTTATCGCGCTTCGAACCGCCCGGCTGGATTATCGCTTTAATGCCGTACTCATGTGCATTTTCCACCGTATCCGGCATCGGGAAAAACCCGTCACTTGCTAAAACGACATTCTCTCCAAGCTCGATTGCACGTTCCGCTGCAATTTTCAGAGCTCCGACACGGTTCATCTGACCCGCACCGATGCCTACTGTCTGTCTGCTGTTCGCAAGAACAATCGCATTCGATTTAACATGTTTCGATACTTCCCATGCGAGTGCCAGTGCTTTTAACTGTTCTTCATCAGGTTTCTTCTCTGTAACATACTCAAGCGAATCCTTATCAAGTTTACCTGTGTCGCGTGACTGCACAAGGTAGCCGCCGGATACACTTACAAATTCATCCTGAACAGCATCTTCTGTGAAATCAACCTGCATCAGACGGATATTTTTTTTCGCTGTTAAAATATTTAAAGCTTCTTCAGAGAAATGAGGTGCGATAATAACTTCTAAAAACACCTTGCTTAATTTTTCTGCTGCCGCTTCGTTTACCGTCTTATTCAGTGCAACAATACCGCCGAAAATCGACTGGTTATCCGCATCAAATGCATTCTGGAACGCATCTTCGATTGTATCGCCTGTACCCACACCGCACGGGTTCATATGTTTAACCGCGACTGCGGCCGGTAAATCAAATTTTTTCGCCAGCTGGAAGGCACTGTCTGCATCTCTCAAGTTGTTGTAGCTCAATTCTTTGCCGTGAAGTACGTCCGCGTTAAGAATTGTATTTTTATCATCTGAAGTTTTAACGTATTTTGCACTCTGATGCGGGTTCTCACCGTAACGGAGAGTTTTTTCGCTCTGTGCAAAGAAGTTTACGATTGCCTGATCATAGTCGTTCGTATGACGGAACACTTTAATCATTAACTCTTTTCTGAAATCCTCGTCAAGCGCATTATTTTTAAGGCGCTCCAGCACTTCTTCGTAATCAAACGGGTCCACAACTGTCGTAACATGCTTGTAGTTTTTCGCGGCTGCACGAAGCATCGTCGGACCGCCGATGTCGATGTTTTCAACTGCATCGCTTTCAGTTACATCCGCTTTTCTGACCGTTTCTTTAAACGGATATAAGTTAACTGCTACAAGATCTATCGTTTCTATATTATTTTTACGAAGATCTTCCATGTGCGCCGCATTGTCGCGGTCTGCTAAAATCCCGCCATGAACTGCCGGGTGCAGTGTTTTGACTCGGCCATCCATAATCTCATTGAAATCAGTCAGGTCACTGACCTGTTTCACAGCAATATCAGCGTTCTTGAGAGCTTTGAACGTGCCGCCTGTTGAATACAGTTCATAGCCCTGTTCAATGAGACCTGCTGCAAATTTCTCTATGCCTGTTTTGTTTGATACGCTCAGCAATGCTTTCATAATTAAACTCTCCCATCCAGTACTTTCTTCAGTGCTTCAGGATATAATTCGTACTCTGTCTGATGTATTTTATCTTCAAGTGAAAGAAGTGTGTCATCTTCTTCTATAATAACTGCTGTCTGTGCAATAATTTTTCCTGTATCAATACCGGCATCGACATAATGTACTGTCACACCGGTCACTTTCACGCCGTAATTATACGCGTCCTCAATGCCGTTCTTCCCTTTAAACGAAGGCAGCAGCGACGGATGCAGATTTATAATCCGGTCTTTGTAAGCATTAATAAATTCAGCCGACAAAATTCTCATAAACCCTGCGAGTACAATATACTCAATGTCGAAATCTGACAGGGCTTCTCTGATTCCTGTTTCAAATTTCTGCTTATCAGCATATGCACTGCGGTCCACGATTATCGAAGGTATATTTAATTTCTCTGCCCGTTTCACTGCAAATACATCCGGTGAGTCAGCAATCAGTACTTTGATATCAAACCCTGATTCGGCACTTTTCAGTGCCAGGTTCTCAAAGTTGGAACCGCCGCCGGATGCGAATACCGCAATATTACTGACCATTGATTTCAATTCCCTGTTCAGCAGTTACTTCACCAATAATGCTGCTCTTATAATCGAAATCTTTCAGAATATCGAGTGCTTTGTCAGCTTCATCTTCCGGTACAACGATTATAAAGCCGATACCCATGTTAAATACATTGTATGCTTCTTCGCGTTTCATTCCGCTCTGTTCAAGCAGCCATGCAAGTACTTTAGGTACTTCAATGTTTGTAACGTCAAGGCTCACTCCAAGTTCTTCAGGGAGTGCTCTTGGAATATTCTCTATAAAACCGCCGCCTGTAATATGACTCATCGCTTTAACAGTCACTTTATATTTTAATGCTTTAACTTCCTGTGCGTAAATTCGCGTCGGTTCCAGCAGTAAATCAAGCAGGTTGTCGCCGTCAAGATCTGCTGTTACATCGATGTTTTTATCCGCAATAATTTTGCGTACCAGGCTGTAGCCGTTTGAGTGAATACCGCTTGAAGCAAGACCGATAATTTTATCGCCTGCTTTAACAGTTGTTCCGTCGATATACTGATCTTTTTCTACAGCACCGACAGCAAATCCTGCGATATCATATTCGCCTTCGCCGTACATTTCACCCATCTCGGCAGTCTCTCCGCCAATCAGCGCACATTCAGACTGAACACATCCTTCAGAAACACCTTTAACAATCTCGCCGATATGTTCGGGTACAACTTTGTTAACAGCTATATAATCCAGGAAATATAACGGTTCTGCACCGGTTGTAATAATGTCGTTCACACACATTGCCACTGCATCAATACCGATAGTATCGTGACGGTTGTAATCAATTGCGATTTTAAGCTTCGTACCTACACCATCAGTGCCGGACACAAGTACCGGTGCTGTCATGTTTAGCTGTGACAGATCAAATGCTGCACCGAAACCTCCAAGACCCCCGATAACCTCGGGACGCATCGTACGCTTCACGTGGCCCTTCATCTGTTCGACCGCTTCATATCCGGCATTAATATCGACACCGGCTTTTTTATATTGTTCAGACATCGTTATACTCCTTTCGTTTTTGCATCTTTTTCCTGCGGCAGCAGACCGTCAGTATTTTCAATCGGATAATTCCCTGTGAAACATGCATCGCACTGACCGCGCGAGCCGTATTTTTCATATACCTGGTGCATTCTTTCCACTGACAGATATGTCAGCGAATCCGCACCGATTTCCGCGCGTACTTCCTCAGTTGATTTCGACGATGCGATAATTTCCGCATGCGTCGAAACATCAATCCCGTAGTAGCACGGATTTTTAAGCGGCGGTGAAGAGACACCCATGTGCACTTCTTTAGCGCCTGCTTTCTTTAATGCTTTAACGATATATTTACTCGTCGTCCCGCGGACAATAGAGTCATCGATAACAATAATACTCCTGCCTTCAACAATATCTCTCACCGGTGACAGTTTCATACGCACTGCGCGTTCGCGCGCTTCCTGTCCCGAGGCAATAAATGTTCTCCCGACGTAGCGGTTTTTTAACAGTCCCTGCTCGCCCGGAATACCTGATTCATCACTAAATCCTTTTGCCGCAGCAAGACTGGAGTCCGGTACACCGATAACAATATCCGCTTTAACATCCATTTCTTTCGCCAGCTCTTCGCCGAGCGCTTTACGGATTGTGTATGTGGAAGTACCCCTGAATTCTGAATCTGCACGTGCAAAGTAAATGTATTCCATCGAGCACATATTCGGGTTTTCAAAATCCGTATAACGGTCAAAATCAATACCATCATCGCTAATCGTGATGAGCTCCCCCGGCTCAAGGTCACGAATATATTCCGCACCGATTGCTGTAAATGCACAAGTTTCACTGGCTACACAGTATGCGCCGTCCAGCATGCCAAGCATCAGCGGACGCACGCCGTGGTCATCAAGTGCTACAGTCATTGCATCTTCGTGTAAAATAACGAAAGCAAATGCACCTTTCAGCTGCTGCAGTGTTGTTTTAATACGTGCTTTTCTTGACGGTCCTTTCGCGCGTCTTAAAAGATGCGCAAATACTTCAGAATCCGAAGTCGTCTGGAAAATTGCACCGTCATCTTCAAGTGCGCGTCTGATCTGCAATGCATTCACGATGTTGCCGTTATGCGCAAGACCGAGATCGCCGGTATGACTTTTGAATAAGAACGGCTGTACGTTTGACAATGCGCTTGAACCGCTCGTTGCATAACGGACATGACCGATTGATTTTGAAAAAGGTTTTAATGATTCCAGCTGCGTCTGCGACAGTGCTTCTGTAAGAAGTCCCATACCGCGTGCACCGAACAGGTAATCACCGCCGGAAGCGACGATACCCGCCCCTTCCTGACCGCGGTGCTGCAGACTGTGCAATGCCATATACGTTAATTCACTGGCTTCGGGATGTCCCCAAATACCAAAGAGACCGCATTCTTCATTTAGCCCTCTGAGTTCATACATGATGGGATTGCCCCCTCCCATGCACTTTTGACATCTGATAATTCACGATTGATTTCGAAGTCCTGTGCTTTAACGATAAATTTATCACCTGTTAATTTACCAATTTCAACTGCACCTTCAATATCAAGACCGGCCGGCGCTGCAACGATGTAGTTTGAAGCACCTTCTGCAAATAACAAGTCTTTGCGGACGTCGACATTTACTTCAAGACCAAGATTATTAAAGCTTGCAAGCTGGGCAAGTTTAGCAATCAGACCGCCGCGTCCAAGCGGAGCAATTTTATTGATTTCACCGTTAATAAGTTTTTCACGCAGCATCATTCCGCGCTTATACTCAAGCTCAAGATCGATTGAACGTTCTGTCTGACGGATTGTATTTTCAAGCTGTTTTTCAAGCTGGCTTCCTGCGAATGACGGTGTTAATTCACCAATCAGGTACAGAGCGTCGCCTTCATTTACACTTTCGTGTTTCAGCTGATTGATATTGTCGATTAATCCGACCATGCCGATAACCGGCGTTGGCAGAATGCCTCCTGTGCTGTGTTCGTTGTAAAGACTCACGTTACCTGAAACAACCGGTGTCGATAATGCAAGACATGCTTCTGCCATACCTTTAGTCGACTTATCAAGCTGGTTGTAAATTTCAGGTTTCTCAGGAGAACCGTAGTTCAGGCAATCCGTCATACCTAATGGCACAGCACCTGTTGCGATAATGCTTCTGAATGTCTGTGCAACAACTTCTTTACCACCGTTGTACGGATCCGCAAATACGTATCGGCTTTTGCCGTCCAGTACCATACTCACTGCTTTGTCAGTACCTTCAATCTGAACAATTCCTGCACCGAAACCTGAATCCTGCAGCGTATTGCCGCCGGCTGTACTGTTGAACTCATCATAGATAAATGATTTATCTCCGATAGTCGGGTGTGAAATTAAGTTATCGAATGCCTTTTCAAGGTTTTCATTGCTGTAATCTGTACGCGCCTCATCCTGCTCCGGCTCAGTACCTTCTAAAATATAAACCGGTGCATCATCAGAAAGCGGTGCAACAGGCAGATCTGCAAAAACTTCATCTTCATAGTAAAGCTTCAGACGGTCACCTTCAGTTACTTCACCGATTACTGCAGTATCGAGTTTCATTTCTTTAAACAGATTTAAAAATTTGTCTTCAGAACCATTTTCAACAACAAGCAGCATACGTTCCTGTGTTTCCGACAGCATCATTTCATATGGAGACATATCAGCATGAGTCACAGGAACCTGGTCAAGGTAAAGATTCATTCCTGAATTACCTTTGTCCGCCATTTCAGCACTTGAAGACGTCAGTCCTGCTGCACCCATATCCTGGATTCCGACAAGTTCTTCCATGTCGATTGCTTTCAGTGTTGCTTCCATTAATAATTTCCCTGCTTCAGGATGGCCTTTCTGAATTTCAGGACGGTTGTCATCGCTCAGCTCGCCTGAAGCAAAACTTGCACCGTTAATTCCGTCTCTGCCTGTGGGAAGCCCTGCATATACTACTTTGTTGCCGATACCTTTTGCTGTTCCTTTTTGGATCTTGTCATGCGTAATTAAACCGACACCCATCGCGTTAACTAACGGGTTTTCATGATAAGATGCATCGAATTCCACTTCACCTGATACCGCAGGAAGTTCCATCGTATTACCGTAATCCGACATGCCGTCAACAACACCGCGAAGCAGCCATTTATTCTGTTTGTTATCCAGTTCGCCGATACGCAGTGAGTTTAATAAGCCGATTGGACGTGCACCGATTGATACGATATCACGGACAATACCGCCGACACCGGTTGCCGCACCCTGATACGGATCTACAGCTGACGGATGGTTATGTGATTCCACTTTAAACACAATCGCCTGGTTATTACCGATATCAACAACACCAGCACCTTCACCCGGTCCCATTAAAACATGTTCGCCTTCAGTCGGGAACTGTTTTAAAAATGGTTTTGAGTGCTTGTAAGAACAATGTTCACTCCACATTGCAGAAAAAATACCAGTTTCAGTATAGTTAGGCTCTCTGCCTAAAATTTCGTTAATTTTATTGAATTCTGAATCTGTTAAACCCATTTCTGCGTACAGCTTTTGTTCTCTAATTTCCTGATTTGTCGGTTCATTGAATTTCATCTTAAATTTCCTCCAGATTATTGTAGAATTTAGTATGCGTTTCAAACAGTGCGTCAAATTAGTACCGGTTATCTGTTATTGTGATTCTTTTTCAAAATTCTTTTTAAGTTTTACAAGTTCCTCATCTATATCATCAGTCAGTATTGTGACATGTCCCATTTTCCTCGCCGGCTTGCGGTCCGATTTCCCGTATAAATGAACGTTCCATTCCGAATAATCAAACAATTCAAGGTCCAGACGATCTAAGTCTTCACCGAGCAGGTTCATCATGATTGCATCTTTGTGCTGATAAACTTCAGGCAGCGGCTGGTTTGTTACGCTAAGAATATGTGCATCAAACTGACTGATATTGCATGCTTCGATAGTATAATGCGCCGAGTTATGCGGTCTTGGTGCGATTTCGTTAACATAGAGCTCACCGTCTTTATCGATGAAAAACTCGATTGTAAATACGCCGACAAACAGCATCGCATCTATAATTTTTTCCGCTTCAGCTTTTGCCTGGTCAAAATAATTCACTCTTGCAGGTGCAATCGTACGGTATAAAATCTGATCGCGGTGAAGGTTTTCCTGCAGCGGGAAATACGTAATCTCTCCGCCTGCACTTCTTGCCGCAGTCAGTGACACTTCTCTTTCAAGATTTATATATTTCTCGACGATAAACTCCGTATCTTCAAATGGAATATTCTCATCAGCCAAATCCGCTTCCGACTCAAGGTAATACTGTCCTTTACCGTCGTATCCGCCGGTTGTCGTCTTCACTATTAACGGGTACGAATGTTTATCTGCAAAAGTTTTGACATCATCTCCTGATGAGATATTTTCAAACGGAACAACCGCTGCTCCCGATGCTTTGATTGCATTTTTTTCAGTCGTACGGTTTTGCAGTGTCAGTACGGTCTCAGCACCTTGAGGCACATAATAATCCGAGACAAGATTTCTTAAAATATGAGCATCTATATTTTCAAATTCGTAAGTGACAACATCAGACATGACACTTAGTTTAATCAGTGCTTCTTCATCACTGAATTCAGCGTGTATAAAAGTGTGACAGACAGCTCGTGCAGGCGCGTCTTCCGAAGGATCCAGCACTGTAACTTTGTAACCCATTCTCTGGGCACTCTGGGCAAGCATTTTCCCAAGCTGTCCGCCGCCGATAATACCAATGACAGCCGGCGGATATAAACGTTTACTTAAGGTCATTTTGCATATCCTCAACTTTCTTTTCCAGACTTTCCGTATATTCTCCGAGCTTCTCAAAAACCTGTTTATCAGATACTGCCAGCATTCTTGCTGCAAGCAATCCTGCGTTTTTAGCCCCCGGTATACCGATAGCCTGTGTGGCAACAGGAATTCCACCAGGCATCTGGACGATTGATAACAGTGAATCCATTCCTTTTAAAGATTTGGATTCAATCGGCACACCGATTACAGGTGCGTGTGTCAATGATGCAACCATTCCCGGAAGATGCGCTGCACCGCCGGCACCGGCAATAATAATATCAATGCCTTCTGACGTTGCATTTTTAGCGTATTCCACCATCATTTCAGGGGTTCTGTGCGCGCTGACTACTTTTGTTTCATAGCTGATTCCAAAATAGTCCAGCATTTCGGCACTGTGCTTCATCGTGCTCCAGTCCGAGGAACTGCCCATAATAATACCTACTGTCATGTTGTATGCACTCCTATTTAACGAACATTAGTTATGATATTAATTATAATGTACGTATATTAAATGTCAATACTTAAAATCCTATGTTTATCGTCCGTTTTTAAGCAGTTTTATTCTGTAAAGCACAAAAAACCGGGCAAATGCCCGGTTCTCAGTCTTTGTACTCTTCATTATTAATATCCGTAATAAACATATGTCCCGGAGCATGGCTGATTAAAATTTCCGGTTTTGCATTCAGCACAACATTTTGAGGTGTGACACCGCATGCCCAAAATACCGGAACTTCGTCCGGCGCAATTTCAATCGCATCACCGTAGTCAGGAATATTGATATTTTCTATACCGATGTCTGCCGGGTTTCCCGCATGCACAGGTCCCCCGTGCATGCCTGGAAATTCATTTGTAATACTTGTTACCTTATCAACGAGATCCTTTTTGAAGGGACGCATTGATACGACAGTTTCACCTGAAAAGATACCTGCCGGAACAGTTTCAATATTTGTTTTATACATTGCAACGTTACGCTCTTCATCAATATGCTTAATATTAATGCCCGCATCCAGTATTGCCTGTTCAAATGTAAAGCTGCAGCCGATTAAAAACGTGACAAAATCATCCCGCCAGTATTTTGTAATATCGCTGACTGTCTCTGTTAGTTCACCATGTTTATAAATGTTGTACAGCGGAACATCTGTACGGATGTCCGAGTTCTTTGCATATTTGCTGACAAACTCTCCCGCTTCCAGTACTTCGATAATCGGAACCGGCTTGTTATTGCGCATTGCAAATAACAGAAAATCAAATGCATATTCTTTTGGCAGTATCGCAAGATTCGCCTGGACTTTATCACCGGAAATTCCCGATGTCGGCCCGGTATGTTCCCCTGTTCTTATCGCCATTCTGATACTCTCGGTATTCATCTAATCACCTATCCATTCCATAAGTCTGCAAGACCCTGCAGTGACAGTACTCCTGCAATTAATGTAACGATTACTGCGACTATTCCAAAGACTATCATCCATGTCGGATGGTGATAATTTCCGACGATGCTCTTTTTGCGTGATGCCAGAAGTATTGCACCAAGTGTAATCGGCAGAATCAGACCGTTGAAAGAACCTGCCAGAATTAAAAGTGTCACCGGACGTCCGACGAACAGAAATATTAATGTCGATGTCGCAATAAATACAACGATGACAATGTTGTTGTAACGGTCAAAAACTTTATTGAATGAACGCATAAAGCTTGCACTTGTATAAGCTGCACCGATTACAGAAGATAATGCGGCTGCAAGAAGCACAACACCGAATATTTTCATTCCGATATCACCCAATGCGAACTCAAATACTGACGCCGGCGGGTTTTCTTCTGATAAAACTGCACCCTGACTCAGCACACCGAGTACCGCAAGAAACAATAGTACTCTCATAATACCTGTAGTTAAAATTCCCCAATTGGCTGCGTGGCTCACAAAACGCAGATTTTTCTCCCCTGTCATCCCCGCTTCAATTAAACGGTGAGCACCGGCAAAAGTAATGTAACCCCCAACCG
Organism: Jeotgalicoccus coquinae; assembly: GCF_014207425.1. GTDB lineage: Bacteria > Bacillota > Bacilli > Staphylococcales > Salinicoccaceae > Jeotgalicoccus > Jeotgalicoccus coquinae. The sequence goes on from NZ_JACHFF010000004.1 coordinate 108,639, forward strand.
TTCCACCGACTAATGTAATAATCGGCAGAAGCATCGTCAACGGCTCTTCCGGAAGAACAGCACGTTTCGCCGCTTCAGCAACCGGCGGTTCTGAAATAATCATTACATATGCGACGATACCGATCATCAGTACACCAAGTACCTGTGTGACAATATCCATCACTGCCCGGCCGTTTTTAATCAGGAATATAATAATTGCGAAGATACCTGTGATCGCCGCACCGACTCTTACATCCCAGCCGAAAATAGCATTAAAACCGAGTCCTGCACCGGCAACGTTACCGATGTTAAATGCGAATCCCCCGATAATAATCAGTACGGCCACGAATGAACCGAGTCCCGGGAATACTTCGTTTGCAACATCCTGTCCGCGTTTTCCGCTGACTGACAGCACGCGCCAGATGTTCAGCTGCGCACCGATGTCAATAACGATGGATGCTACGATAGCAAAGGCGAAACTCGCCATAAACTGCTGTGTAAATACCGTTGTTTGTGTTAAGAATGCAGGTCCGATTGAAGATGTTGCCATCAGGAACACTGCACCGAACAGCAGTCTGCGCTGCGCGGCTGTTATTTTCGGTTTATTTTCCATACTTGCACCCCTTAATTATAACGTTTCGATAGAAATCCCTTGCGCTTCCAGCTGGTTTCTGATTTCTTTTACAAATTCCAATGCTTTTTCACCATCACCGTGAACGCATATGCTGTCTGCCTGAATATCTACATCTTTTCCATTAATACTTTCCACTTTGCCTTCTGTGATCATTCTGACCACACGCTCTGTTGCAGCAGCACTGTCAGTAATCATTGCCCCTTCTTTACTGCGGGAAACAAGAGTGCCGTCATCTTCGTATGCGCGGTCTGCAAATACTTCATTGACCACTTCAAGACCGATGTTCTGTCCTGCTTTTACAAGATTGTTGTTTGCAAGCCCCATTAATTTTAATTTAGGATTAAAATCTTTAACCGCCTGTGCAATAACTCGCGCCAGATTTTCATTTTTAAATGTTGCGTTGTAAAGCGCACCGTGCGGCTTCACGTGATTCAGTTCAAGCCCGTATGTACGTGCAATTCCATCGAGTGCCGACAGCTGATACAGCATGATACTATGCACTTCGTCATCCGATAATTCCATATAACGGCGTCCGAATCCCATTAAATCAGGGAATCCGGGATGTGCACCAAGACCTGTTGTGCCGGATTCTTTAATACGTTTAACCGTTTCAATCATCACTGCAGGGTCACTTGCATGAAATCCGCATGCGACGTTCGCTGATGAAATGAGCGGAATAATTTTTTCATCGCTGCCGATTTTATAATTCCCGAAACTCTCTCCGAGGTCTGCATTTAAATCGATCGTTAATTTACTCAATTAAATCATCCTTTACTTAATAATATTTTCTATATGAATAAACTTAATATCGTAATCGTTCGCTAAAACTTTCGGATGACCGAGAAGATAATACTGGAAATCCAGATTCGTCTTAATCGGTTCAATCACCGTTTCACCCAGTACAAGCTTAAGTTTAAACAGTGCATCTTCACGATTGTCTGCTTTAACGATAACTTTGGCGATCATTGAATCATAATACGGCGGTATCGAATAGCCATGGTAAATGTGCGTATCCACACGGACATTTCTGCCCTGTCCGAAATGCAGTTTCTCAATTTTACCCGGAGAAGGCATAAAGCGGTTTTCCGGATCTTCCGCGTTCAGACGCGCTTCAACTGCATGGCCTGAAAGTTTCACTTCCTCCTGACTGATTCCGATTTCACTGTTAAATGCCACGTTAATCTGTGCTTTAATAATGTCGATACCGGTCACTTCTTCCGACACAGTATGTTCCACCTGCACACGCGTATTCATTTCAATAAAGTAAAATCGTTTTTCTTCTGCAACATATAAGTATTCGATTGTGCCCGCACCGCGATAGTTAAGTTTTGCAACTGCTTGACGCGTCGTTTCCGTAATTTCAGCACGTTCTGAATCACTTAAAATAGTTGCCGGTGCTTCTTCAAGAAGCTTCTGGTTGTTTCTCTGAATCGAGCAGTCCCGCTCAAATAAGTGGATTGCTCCGCCTCTGCCGTCACCAATTACCTGTATTTCAATGTGACGTGCCTCGGGAATGTATTTCTCTACGTACAGACGGTCATCGTTAAAAGAGCTCCTCGCTTCCTTTTTCGCTTCATCATACAGTTTGTCCACATCTTCATCGCTGTGGGCAAAGCGCATACCTTTGCCGCCCCCGCCTGACACTGCTTTAATCACTACCGGATATTTAATTTCAGCTGCAAGTTCCTTCACTTCAGCTTTGGACTCAACGATACCGTCACTGCCGGGAATAACAGGTACTCCTGCTCCTTCCATCGTCTGGCGCGCCATCGATTTATTCCCCATCTTAGCCATCGTTTCAGGTGACGGTCCGATGAATATTAATCCAAGTTCTTCAGTACGTTCAGCAAATTCAGGTGTTTCCGATAAAAACCCGTAACCCGGATGAACCGCATCCGCCTTACTCATTAATGCCGCCTGCAGAATGTTGTCGATATTTAAATAACTGTCTGCACTTTTCGGCCCCCCGATGCAGTAAGCTTCGTCGGCAAGCGCAACATGAAGGCTGTCCTTATCTCCGCTTGAGTAGACTGCGACACTCGCAATATTCATTTCCTTCAGCGTACGGATAATTCTTACGGCAATTTCACCGCGGTTCGCAATTAAAACCTTTCTCATCTGTTATGCCTCCTCCGGACGCACACGAATCAGCACGTCGCCGAATTCAACAGCATCTCCATTTGAAACAACAATTTCTTCAATCGTCCCTGAGACATCACTTTTCACATCATTGAAAACTTTCATCGCTTCGATAAAGCCGATCTGATTTCCTTTAGAAATTTTATCGCCTTCTGAAACAAATGTTTCTTCGCTGTTTTCATCTTTCTGGTTATAAAACGTTCCGATCTGTCCTGCTGTAATTTCAATCAGACCTGAAGACTTCTCTTCCGGCTGTGCAGCAGCCGGTGTGCTCTCCCCTGCAACAGCTCCCCCGTCTTTTTGTTCAATATGAATATGCGTATCGTTATCCGAGACGCTGAGTACGGCAAGGTCTTCATCTTTTAATAATTTAACCAGTTTTTTAATTTCTTCGTAATTCATCGCATTAGCCTCCTATTAATTGCGCAATACTTAATGCATCCCGCCGTCTTGCATTATTAAATTTAACTGAAGTTTCAATATGAGTACCGTCAGTCAGTGCTGACAGACTGGCCTTGTAAAGTCCTGCCGCTTCTTCAACACTGATTTCGGTAAATGTAATTTTCTCTCCCGGTTTTTTCTGGGCAATTTTAGGCAGGTCCACTTTTGCGACCGTACCGATTTTTTTATAGCCGCCGGCTGTCTGGCGGTCTGCCAGCAGAATAATAGGCTGGCCGTTTTTCGGTACCTGAATGCTGCCGAACTGAGTCGGTTCACTCAGAATATCGTCGTCATCCGACGATTCCACTGCAGGTCCGTCGAGTCTGCAGCCCATACGGTCACTGTCTTTTGTGACTGTATACTCACTGTTTGTAAAAATACTTTTCCCTGCAGTGTCAAAATGGTCATGCTGCTGTCCCGGAATAAACCGTATTTCATTACCTTCCGCGGGTTCCTTCGCAATTTTTGGGAAGTTGTGCTCAACAGTCCTGCCTTTAACAGGTAAAACGTCTCCGGCTTTCAGGACACGTCCTTTGTAACCGCCCATGCTGCTTCTCGTATGCGTTGAATAACTGCCGAGTTCCTCCGGCAGGTCCAGTCCGCCGCTGAACGCTGCATATGTACGCGCACCCTTTTCAACTCCGCCGAACTTCACGATATCTCCTTTAATCAGATCAATTGCAGTTCCCGTATCGTACGGTTCATCATTAATTGTCAGTTCCATCGATGCACCGGAAGTTGCCATGCTTGTGCTGTGCAGCACTTCAAATGTTACACCGTATAATGTCATCTCGAGAACAGCAGTGTCATTATCATTGCCGAGCAGTGCGTTTACAAGATAATAACTTTCATAATCCATTACACCAGCAGGAGTAAATCCGTATGATTCATAGCCGTACCGCCCGAGATCCTGAACCGTCGTAAAGAGTCCCGGGTTTATAATTTTAAGCGCCATTCTCTTCACCCCTCGATTCCACTTCCACAGTATATTCACCTTTCGCATACGCTTCTTTTATGCGGCAGTATTCTTTTTCATCAATCGGCGTATAAATAATTCTGTCCCCCGCTTCATAAAGAATCGCATCTTCACGGTTGCTGTCGTACAGCGGTACGGGTGTTCTGCCCAGCAGATTCCATCCGCCCGGTGAATCAAACGGATACATTCCCGTCTGCCGTCCGCCGATTCCTACTGAACCTGCCGGAATGCTCGTTCTCGGTGAGTCCAGTCTCGCTTTAAAGAGCTTCTCGCTGAGCCCTCCGAGAAACGGAAATCCCGGCATAAATCCAAGCATATATACAAGATATTCCGTATTGCTGTGCATATCGATTACTTCTTCCGGCGTAAGACCGTTATCTTTAAACAGCCCGATATCCGGTCCAAAATCGCCGCCGTAGCATACGGGGATTTTAACCACTTTATATGCATATTCCCGGTCTTCCAGCTCATCCAGGCTGAGCCCTCTTAATGCTTCTGATATTTTCTTTGAATCAGCTTTAAGTACATCAAAATAAATAATCAGACTCGTATAAGATAAAACGATATCTGTGATGCCTTCCAGATCGAGCTCCGATACAGCCGACTTCAGCTGTACAAGCTGCCGGTTGATTTCCTCATCGACCTCGCTGCCTAAATTTATCGTCAGCGAATCCTCTGAATACTGTTTCACTTCCATAGTCGTTTCCCCTTCCGATCAATGCATAAAGCTCTTAGTTTTCATCCAGCCTCTTCATATTCTCGTTGAACTGTTTTTTGATTCTTGGAATTTTCAGTGCATACACAGCGAAAGTCGCCGGTGAATCAGTCAGCAGTTTCGTTGAGATTGTAACTTCCGAACGGTCTTCAACCGGTACTATATTAAACATCGTTATTAATGTTCCTGCTGTGATTTCCATCTTAAGATCAATTCTTCTGTTCTTTGTATAGCTTGTAATTTCTATTTCAACAGGAGAATTTCCGTATCTCAATATTCCTCTCGTACCCGCTTCTCTTGAATTTAAAGCACCGCCGATGTATTCAATGTCCGTTAACTTTTCAATACCCTTTAACAGCGCTTCATCGCTGTCAATTGTCCTGAAAATCTCCGCAGGTGTTTTATCTATTTCCTGATGATAAAAATATAATTGAAGTTCCATGTACTCCACCCTGTTTCCCCAAGTATTTGACTTGCCGTTTCACTTTTCCCTGAAACCGTATACAATTATAATTATAAACAACCCGACAGCATCTTTCAATGTCAGAATATTCTTGTTATAATAAGGTACTTATATTAGACACGGGGTGAACTATGGTTACTATTTCAACCGGTAAAGACATGTCCTTGGAAGACATTGTCGAACTTTACACATCCGGAGACGAAGGACTTTATACTGATTATGATGAACTTTATAAGAGCATTTTAAATTCAGATTACTGTATTACAGCTCGTGACCAGGATCGGCTGGTCGGTATTATTCGTTCAAACGGAGACGGAAATATAAACCAGTATATTGCAGAAATCGTTATGCATGCCGGCTGTCCCACACAGGGAATCGGTTCAAAACTGCTCGATGCATATTTAGATACAGCTGCGGATGTCAGTAAAATATACATACTTTCACACGGACATTACCGCACATCTTTTTCCAAGACATGGCTGCAGTATAAAGGCTTTAAACTTCTCGCAGAAAACGACAGTATTATATTGTATCTGCTTGATCGGAAAATTAAATACTAGCTTCCGGCTATAGAATATTGGAGTGATTTTAAATGATCAGCATTTATGAATTGAAACCAAAATTCCAGCAGATGCTTATGCCCTTCGTCAATTATCTTCACAAACATAATGTCACCCCTAACCAGGTGACCGTATCAGCATGCCTGTTATCAATAATTACAGGTGTGCTGTTTTATTTTAATTTTGAATCCTCATGGATATATGCAGTGCTTCCCGTCTTTATGTTTGTCCGGATGGCAATGAATGCGATTGACGGCGTACTGGCAAAAAAATTCAATCTGCAGAGCAGACTCGGCAAGTTTTTAAATGAACTCACCGATGTCATCAGTGATACTGCATTGCTCATTCCTTTTATCTTTATTACTCAAATTTTTCCGACGGGTGTAATAATTTTTATCTCCTTATCCATTATCAGTGAGATGGCCGGGGTACTCGCTGAAGTCACATCGGGAGAACGGCGTTACGACGGACCGATGGGCAAGAGCGACCGCGCCTTTTTAATCGGTGCTGTTTCAGTACTCATTCTGTTCGGCGTACCGCTTGAACCGTATCTGTATATAATCTTCATTGTCGCTTCACTTTTAATAGCGGTTAATATTTATAAACGCGTACTTGGCGGACTGGGGGAAAACTGATGAATATTAATTTACTGACAGATGAAGTACTTTACGTCCTGATTGGCATTGTCTGTGTACTCGTCTTCTCAACAATCATTACTAAACTAATGAAGAGAAAAAATAATTCGGACGGATTGAAAGAAGTGGAAATGCGTATCCGTTCATGGTGGGTAATGTTTATCATCTTTACATTTGCTCTCGTTATTCACTCGACCATTTCCCTGATCTTTATGGCACTGCTCTGTTTCCTTGCGCTGAAAGAATATTTTTCACTTATTCCGTTTAACCGTGCCCATCGTCTCGTACTGTTTTGGGCGTATATGACAATTCCGATTCAGTTCCTGTTAATTTATCTTGGATGGTACGGTATGTTTATCGTGTTCATACCTGTGTATATGTTCCTGCTTATTCCGATTCAGGCGATTATCGTCGGGGAAACGAAAAATTTCCTCCGTTCTATCGCAACGGTGCAATGGGGAGTTATGCTGATGGTTTTCGGTCTGTCGCATCTCGCCTTCCTGCTCGTGCTGCCGGGTCGTGAAAACAGCATCGCCGGTGCCGGACTTGTGCTGTTTTTAGTCGTACTGACACAGGCGAATGATGTTGCACAGTTCATCTGGGGCAAGATGCTCGGAAAAAAGAAAATTATTCCGAAAGTATCACCGAATAAAACATGGGCCGGATTTATCGGCGGCGTGCTGACAACGACCGTCCTAGCCGTTATTCTGGCTCCGCTGATTACACCCTTCTCGCTTTTCGCAAGTATTATTGCCGGGCTGTATATCGGACTGACTGGATTTATCGGTGACGTTAATATCTCTGCATTAAAACGCGACTTGAATATTAAAGATACATCAGCTATTATTCCCGGACACGGCGGTATTCTCGACCGTGTTGATTCACTGACTTATACAGCACCGCTGTTTTTCCACTTTACGAGATACTTCTACTTTTAGGTGATGATTATGAAAAATATGCTGTTTGCTATTTTAGTAAGACCAATTATTCTGTTTGTGCTCGGACTGAATATCCGCAGCAGGGATAAGCTCCCGGATAAAGGCCCGTGCGTCATTATTGCGAATCATAACAGTCATCTCGATACGCTGGTCCTGATGTCTCTTTTCAGAGGCAGAAGTTTTTCAAAAGTCCGTCCGGTCGCTGCCGGAGATTATTTTATGAAGAATAAATTTCTCGCATTCTTCTCAACGAAAGTGATGAACATTATTCCGATTGAACGGAAAATGACACGCGATTTCAGAGGAATGTTTGAACCGGTGCTGTCTGCGCTGGATGACGGTGGCATTATCATTTTATTCCCTGAAGGTTCCCGTGGAGAAGCTGAACAGCTCAGCAGGTACAAAAGCGGTATATATTATCTGATGCGTGAAAAACCTGAAGTGCCGATTGTACCGTTGTTCATTCACGGACTGGGTAAAGCATTACCAAAAGGTTCATTTGTTTTTGTGCCGTTCTTTATCGATATTTTTGTCGGTGATAAATTTTATTATACGGATAACCGCAATGATTTTATGACTGAACTGAACGAACGGATGGACACGCTGCAGGAGGAAGGACACTTTAACGAATGGTAATGATGATACTGATTTTTATATGGGGATTCAGTGAAGCAGTATGGTTCTTTATTATCCCGGATGTTATTCTGTCGCTTTACGCACTCCAAATAAAAAAATTTAAATATGTACTGTATGCGAACGCTGTCGCCGTTACCGGTGCGGTGATCGGCGGCACCGGGATTTTTATATGGAGCAGCTTTAACGCTGAACAGGCAGAAGCATTTATGATGGGCATACCCGCAGTTCACGGCTATATGATTGAACATGTTCACCGGACAATGGCCGGCAGTACATTTACTGCGCTGATTACCGGTCCGCTCTTTGGTGTACCGTATAAACTGTTTGCTGCGGCTGCACCGGAATATACAGGAATTGCTCTGTTCCTTTTGTTTACAGTTCCGTCAAGACTGCTGAGATTTATAATCGTGTCTTCGATTGCATATGTACTATCCAATTATATTTTTAAAACTTTGGGAGCGCGCATAAAAATTATCATCTGGCTCTGTGTATGGATGATTGTTTATGTCATTTACTTCAGCATACACAGTCCGTTTTAATGAAATCTCGTTCTTAAAATAAGTATTAAAGGATGAAATAAATGGATAATAAACAGGATGTTAAACACCAGTTCGGCCGCAGTGCCGATTCTTACGTCAGCAGTAAAATACACCGTCTTGGCAGTGATTTAAATACTTTAATAGAAATGGCACACGCGGATGAGTCAGACATTGCCCTGGACGTCGCAACAGGCGGCGGACATACTGCAAATGCTCTTGCACCGCTTGTCCGCCATGTAACTGCTCTTGACCTCACTCCTGAAATGCTTGCCTCCGCCGGGAAGTTTATTAAAGGCAACGGTCACTCCAATGTAGATTTCGTTGAGGGTGATGCTGAAAATATGCCGTTTGAAGATGATACATTTGATATTGTCACCTGCCGTATCGCACCTCACCACTTCCCGAACATTAAAGAATTCGTAAAGGAAGTTTACCGTGTGCTTAAACCCGGCGGGCATTTCCTGCTGAATGACAATACCGCTCCGGAAAAAGATGAATTTGATGATTTCTACAATAAAATTGAAAAGCTGAGAGATTTCAGTCACTTCCGTGCCTGGAAGAAAACCGAATGGTTCCAGATGCTCGAAATGGAAAACTTCGAGATTTTTGAAATGCACCGCTTTGAAAAACGTTTTGAATTTGACGACTGGTGCACACGCATGCATTTAACAGATACGGAAATTAAAAATCTGAACAGTATTATGCTCAACGCTGATGAAGATATAAAACATAAGTTCCGCATACATGAGAGTAACGGCAAAATCGAATCGTTCCTGGGAGAGGCTGTACTGTTAAAAGCCGTTAAACGATAAAAAAATCTGCATCTCAGTTGAGATGCAGATTTTTAATATATTAAATCAGATAGTTCCCGAGTACACTGTTTACATCGTGCACCACGACAAACGCCTGATCGTCATTCGCTTTAATAAGTCGTTTCAGACGGTTAAGCTGTGATTTATTAATAACAACAAACAATATGTCTTTTTCTTCTTTTGAATAATAACCGTGTCCGTCTAAAATCGTAACACCGCGATGTATTTTCGTATTGATTAAGTTCGCCAGGAGATCCGGGTCCCTTGAGATAATCGTAACTGCCTTTTTCGGGTTCATACCCTCTATAATAAAGTCCATAACCTTCGTTGCGATGTACAATGCAATAACTGTCAGAAGCACCTGTTCAAGTGACATTACCGTCAGTCCGATCGTAATTACAATCAAGTCAAAGAACAATAATGCATATGAGACGTTGACGTCGAGAAACTTATTTGCCATTTTGGCCAGCAGTGTCGTTCCTGCTGTCGTTGAACCGATACGGATAATTAAACCGATACCCATTCCGATGAACAGTCCGCCGAATACTGTATTGATTAAAATTTCATCAGTCTGTATCTGCCATGATTCCGTCACCCATAAGGCAAGTGATGTCATCGGAATCGTAAATATTGTATACAGCATAGAGCGTCTGCCTAAAAATTTAAAGCCGACGATAAGTATGATGAAGTTCATAATTAAGTTAGACAGTGCTGTCGGTATACCGTAGGCATAAAATAAAATAATCGAAATACCGATGAAGCCGCCCTCACCAAGGTTTCCTGCAATCATAAAGCTGTTTACACCGATAGCGAAGAGAAACGATCCTACGATGATGGTCAGAACGTTAATTAACGTCTGCACGGTAAATTGTGAGTTAAATGACAGTTTTATCTTTTCGAACCGGGTATTCTTTAAAGCTTTTCTGATTTTCATGCATATCCCCCTTTGAGTGCTTGTACTTTTTCTATGTTATATTACTTTAACACATCTTTCAACGCATGAAAAAAGCCGCCCTCTGGACAGCTTAATTCTTTATAATATATTCTTAAATATTTTACCATCTTTTGCGACGACTTTAATTTCGTCATTATTTTTAAGGATACCGATATCTTCCAGCGGATTGCTGTCAGTTAAAATAAAGTCCGCAATGTAATTTTCTTTAACAAGACCAAGGTCTTCTATCTCCATGCATTCAGCGGCATTCTTCGTAGAAATGACGATAGCATCCATCGGCGTTGCTCCCGATTCCACCATCAGTTCAAGTTCTCTCAGGTTCGTACCGTGTTTAAATACTCCTGCATCTGTACCCATTGCAATTTTCACGCCTGCATCATAGGCTTTTTTGAAACTCGCTTTATGGTCTTCCATGACTTCTTTTGATTTCTGCAGACCGACTGCAGAAATTCCAAGTTCATCAGCAAATTCAATAACCGATACCGGTGCAAGCAGTGTCGGGACAAGATACGTTCCTTTTTCTATCATTCTCTCAATCACTTCATCGTCTAAATAAATACCGTGTTCGATTGAATGAATGCCTGCTTTAACACAGTTCTTAATTCCTTCAAGTCCCTGTGCGTGCGCCATGACTTTCACACCGTTTCTAAACTGTGCTTCTTCAACGATAACTTTTAATTCATCCAGTGAATACTGTGTAAACTGCGGGTGATCAGTCGGACTTGAAACACCGCCTGTCGCCATGACTTTAATAACATCAGCGCCGGCACGAAGCAGTTCGCGGGTTTTCTTGCGTACTTCTTCAACGCCGTCAGCAATCCCGTCCGGCATCCCTTCATACGGTCTGACCAGTCCAAGATCGATACCTGAATAGTTATAGCCGTCACCGTGTCCCCCTGTAATTGACAGCGCGTTAATTGATACCTGCATACGCGGACCGGCAATGATATCGTCGTTGATTGCCTGTTTGAATCCAAGCGGGCTGCCGAGTGCATCTCTTACCGTTGTTACACCTGCATTAATTGTTCTTTCTGCATACTGAATTGCTTCATAAAAAAGATATGAAAATGGCGTTGCAACACGGTCTGACAGCGGTTTAAATTCTGTCGATAAGTGCACGTGTGTATCAATCATACCCGGCAGCATGTATTTCCCCTGACCGTCGATTACTTCTGCACCTTCTTCGTCTACAGAACTTCCAATCTGTGTAAAACGGCCGTCTTCAATAACGACCGTTACATTTTTCTGAACGTCAGCACCGCTGCCGTCAATTAAATTTATATTTTTTACGATTAGTTTACTCATTATAAAATATCTCCTTTTCTATAACATTCCCATAACAAATGATGCAATAACGACCGACGCGACTGTTACTGTGACGAATCCTCCGATAAGCATCGGTGTCACAATTTCATTAAAAACGCGTGTCTGATCGACCTTATTGTCTGTTGTACTGCGCGATACTTCTTCACAAATAATGTAGTCTCCAGGGAAACCGACAAGTGCTGTCAGCGCAATCGGCATTCCTTTAAACGGATGCCAGCCCACTGCTTTTGACGCGATAAATCCACCAAGCGCAAGACCGCTGACACCGCAGACTAAAATTAACAGTACTGCCGGAATGTTATTCACAACGTCCTGCGGCGTAATGCCTCCCATTGTTCCGATAATCACGAAGATTAACGCAACCATCATAAAACTGAATGAGTTTGATTTCTCAAGCACACCTTGCGGAAACAGTCTTCCGTTCAGCATTAAAATACCAAACAGCAGACAGAACAGCGTAAAGTGTATGCCCGTCCACTCACTCAACACTGTAGCAATTGCCGCCAGTACGAATACTGTAAACAGTAATATGATATTGTTTTTTAACAGATTGAATCTTACAGGTTTTTCTTCTTCATTCTGAGCTTCGATTTCCTCAGCTGTCGCTTTTGTTGTACTGACAAAATGACCTGAGTAGCGTTTCAGGAAGAATGAAATTAACGGCATACCGATTGGTGTCTGGAATGCTGCAATCAGTACAGGGACAACAATTAATGCGGTCATCCCTATTTCCGTTAACTTCTCAGTCGTAATCAGCAGTGCGACAACACCACCTGAAATCGGACCGACACCGCTCGCTGCAGTTTCGAAGTCAAACACTGCAGGGACGATTAACAGAACTAAAGCCAGTGCACCAAGTAATCCGCTGAGCGAAATAACTACTGCTCTCCACTGCTTTTTCAATATACTTAAAGGCATTAATGTCCCCATATGTATAATAAGCGGCCCGATTAATAAAGCACCAAGTGCAGGCAGCGTAGATAATTCCAAAATATTCTCAGGGAAAATCCCTGTCCATGTTAATAATAAGAAGCCGACCATTGCTGTCATCAGCATCGGTATCCGCGCTCTCGAATAAATCGAAATCACTTCACCAAGTGCCAGTAACGCGAACAGCATGACAGTTGCCACTATTGGTTGTTCAATCATATTGATTTCCCCCTCTAAGGTAATGTTTGAATTATACGACAATTCAAACAATATTTAAATATGATTACGTTTACATAGTGGGAATTTTCTGACTTAACTGCTCTTACTGTCTATTGTACGCTTAAATTTTTTAATCATTTCTTTAAATTCTATGAACTCGTCCTGCGACATTTCCCGGCTGTCATAACGGTAACGCTTATACCGTTCCAGCATTACTTTGTTTACGCCGTGCCCAAGATTCAGTCTCCCTGCCCACTCATCAATAGTTTCACCGTGATAGCGTCCGAGATCTCTTTCAGCCAGCCATTTTTCAAACATATAATACTGCTTTCTCACTCTGCTGTCCGGCGCTGATACACCTGAATTTTTTCTTTTTTCAGATGTACTTTCCGCTACAGTTGTTTTATAAGTCTGGTCTTCAGCACTTACTTTTCCGGGACGGCTTCGTTTCTTAAAGTACATAATTAAAAACACCGCAATACCGGCTGCTGCAAGCACGGCTAAAATAGTCATAACAGGCACTTCACTGACCGCAGCTGTACTTTCAAACGTGTCGTTTACTGCATCACCGTCGTCATTCACTTCCATCTGCTCCTGTTCCATATCAGGGAACTTGAATTCCACAGTCTCTAAAAATGAGAAGAATGGTCTCAGCATCATGATAAAGCCGTTAAGCAGAAAGATAAATATCGTCTGCACTGCGAATACAACGTATTTATAAACGCCTGTAAATAATGTTGCCGCACTAAGAAGAAGAACTGTTGCCAGTACAAATATTCTCGCTCGCGGGAACACACCATAGCCGCTCCCGGTCATCAGTATAATTATTCTGCCGGGAAAGTAAAAGACAAACATACCCAGGGAGATTAAATGAATGAGCAGCTGATTCGTCTGCAATACAGGTGAGTTTATCATGTTAATAATTATAAGAAGGACAAACATAATGACCAGCATCTTGTCGTTATAATGATTATTTATATTGTCGTGCAGCTGTTCAAGTGTCCAGACTGCAAATCCTGTAACTAAAAATGCAGTCAGCCAGTATGATCCGGTCGCCATTAACATAACGATTCCAATCGGCACGAGAATATATACAGCTGACAAACTGAATCTGTCTGCAATAAAATGACTTAAAGCAAGCATCACGATTAAGACAATAATCAGCGGTAAAAGATAACTGCTGCCTGATGAAGTGTTATGAATATTAATCAGAACACCGATGAACACCGGCACAAACATTTCCACGATAAAGTAAAAAACAAACATCGAATAGTACTTCATCTTATTCATTCCCCCACCGCCCTGACTGTACCTGAACTTTTCCCGTATCTTTCAAGTCCATTATCATTAAGCTGGTAAATCGTAATACCCCGGTGCAGAAAGTACTCGAGTTCCCTGTCGATCAGTTCGTCCGTTTCTCCTGTAACAATAATATGGGACGGTACTTTTTCGTACAGTCTCACGTGATTTAAAAACCGTTCAAATGCAATCGTAAAAGTAACGGTTTTAATTTTTGCGAGTGCTTCAAGCACCGGTCTGTAGCTTCTGAGTCCGTTCAGTTCATCGATTCTGAAATAACTGCCTTCATCAAAAGTTTTCATGTTTGCAATCAGACTGTACGTAATGTCTTCTTTTGCGATTTCTCCTGTCAAAAAGCTGAGCTTCTCAAATATCCGTTCAATATTTCCCGGCGGAGCAAAAACTGATTCCGAGCGCAGATTAATAAGTATAAGCCATTCTGTATAGGTTGTTTTCTCGTAAATTTTAGACTGCAGATTTCCTATTCTGGCCGACTGTTTCCAGTTAATATCCCGGAATGTATCCATCTCCATATATTCCCGGTTGCCGAGTGTTAAGAGCGGATCATTGTACAGCGATTCATTATTTTTAAACAGGCCCTGAGCTATTTTGAATTTAATCGCTTCATTATGAACAGCATACTTATCGGGATAAATCATAATTTCATGCCTGGCAGGACCGACCTGTCTTAAATCCATATGCCCGAATCCGAATATCCGCGGAATTCTGATACGGCTGTCGACGATATAACTCACGCCGCGTCTTGCTGCTGTATAGGGAATTTCAATCACAGTTTCTTTTTTCGGCAGTACTGTAAAAACAGCAGTCGTTTCTGTCTGCTGACGGATTTTCAGCGCCTGATCGTTGATAAATCTAATATCATTTCCAGCTGTCACTGTTAGGGACGCACTCAATACCGGCATGATACCTTTTTGAGCAATACGTATTTTCAGCACTCCGGACTCACCTTTATAATGCCTGACTTCATCATTAATAATATCGATATGCAGATGCTTCATAACATTCCGTTCATACAGTCTGTTCAGCATTATGCATGCCAGCACAATACCCAGCATAAAGACGATATAAATATTTAATGTCGCTGCGTAAAAGATATCAAAAATAATCAGCACTGATGTAATTACCATAAAAAGTGAAGCTGTCTGCGTTTCACTGAAGTCGTATTTATACCTCATCCCGGCTCACTCCAAATTCAACCGGCACAGCCGTTGCATTTAAAATCTCCTCTATCAGTGCCTGTTCCGTCGTAAGTGTCATTCCTTCTATATTAAGTACAATCCGGTGTGCGAGCACATACGGTGCAATATACTTCACGTCTTCGGGCGTGACGTAGTCACGGTTATTAATCAGCGCAACTCCCATTGCCGCGCGCATTAATCCGAGTGCGCCTCTCGGAGACACACCAAGCACAGCATGTTTATGCTCTCTCGTTTTTTGAACAATATCTATTATGTATTCCTTGACCGTATCATTAATACGAATATCAGCCGCCTGTTCCCTGAGTGCCATAATTTCAGCACGTGTAAATACAGGGTTTACTTCAATGTTCTTTTTCTCTTTATGTACATCAAGCATTTTCAGTTCTTCTTCCCGTTTCGGATAACCGAGTGTTATCTTCATTAAAAAGCGGTCCATCTGCGCTTCAGGCAGGTCAAAAGTCCCCTGTCTCGATTCAATCGGGTTCTGCGTTGCCAGCACGATAAATAAATCATCGAGTTTTACCCGCTCCCCGTCTATCGTCACCTGACGTTCTTCCATCACTTCCAGCAGCGCCGACTGCGTTCTCGGTGTTGCCCTGTTAATTTCATCGGCAAGCAGAATATTAGTTTTGACCGGTCCCATTCTCAGATCAAAACTCTGCGTTTTTAGATTATACATATTCATTCCTGTAATATCCGTCGGCAGCACATCAGGTGTGAACTGAATACGTGAGAAATCCCCGTCCACCGTTCCGGCCACAGCTTTTGACAATACCGTTTTCCCCGTTCCCGGCACACTGTCAAACAATATATGACCTTCCTGAATCAGGCTGATAAACACCAGTTCCATCACTTTATCCTGCCCGATAATTACTTTCCCTATTTCTTCTTTGAACTGCTTAAGTTTTTCTGCCGCTGTCATTCAAAATCCCCCTTGTTTCGTATAAGTTTTCTTAATTATAACAATATTTGAACAAAATAAAAAAGCACCGAGTAAGGGAGGTCAAACTCGGTGCTTTCATTAAAAATTACTCTGCAGGCTGACCAGGTTCAAACGCCGGTGTAAACATCTCATTTTCAGCTTCTTCCATTAACAGGTCGTAAACTTCCTGAGATGCCAGCGCGCGTTTTGCCGCCTGCATTTTAGGACTATCTGCTTTGCCTTCACGCGTTACCAGCTGGAAGGCAAATCTTTTCTCGTCTTCATCTTCAAGCAGAATTGCATCTTTCGGATACAGCCCTATATTCGCAATTAAGTTCGGATGTTCAAACACCAGTTCAACACCATCCTCGTATGCCGCTGTTAAGTTGAACAGATCGACAGGTGTAAACTGGAGGTCTTTCGGATTTTCCACAATATCCGATACTGCTGCATCGATTCCTGTGTCTTCAGCCAGTGTGATCAGTCCGGCACTGTCCAGAATCAGCAGTGCGCGCGCTTCATTCGGCGGATCACTTGGAATCGCAACCTCCGCTCCCTGTTCTATTTCATCGATTGAATCATAGACAGGTGAGTAAAAACCTACATTTGAAATATATGCCGGCTGTATTGCAACAAGATCAGCTCCTGCTTCTTCATTAAATCCTTCCATATACAGTTCATGCTGTGACAGACTGCCGTCAACTTCATCATTAAATGTCGCTTCATTGTATTGGATATTATCGTTAACCGGGAGCAGTTCCATCGTATATGGTTCTTCAATCACTTCCGCTGCAACCTCTACCATCGATGTCAGCGGTTCTGACTGAGATGCAATAATAATGTGTGTATCTTCTTCAGCCGCTGTACTCTCATCTTTATTTCCGCATCCTGCAAGCATCATTACCACAATAAGAAAGAAAGGTAAAAATTTCTTCATTATTCTTCACCAGGTTCAAATGAAGGCTCAAGGTGCCCCTTGCCGGAAAGTTCATCGAGGAAATCGTAAACTTCCCGGGAAGTAAATGCTTTGTTCAATGCTTCAATCTTCTCTGAATCTTCGTTGCCTTCACGTGCAACAACACGGAGTGCAAATGTGTTTTCATCGTCATCTTCAAGCAGCACTGCATCTTCCGGCGTTAAACCGATTGGCTCAATGTAAGTCGGATAGTTGAACACTAAAGGAATACCGTCTTCATATGATGCACTTAAATTCAGCAGGTCAACATGTGTAAACTGAAGATCTTTCGGGTTTTCTTCAATGTCATCAACAGAAGCTTCAAATGAAACTCCGTCAGCCAGTGTAATAATATCCGCATCATCAAGAATCATCAATGCACGTGCTTCGTTAGTCGGATCGCTTGGAATGGCAACTTCAGCACCGTCTTCAAGTTCATCGATTGAGTCATATACCGGTGAATAGAAACCGACAATCGCATTATAAATTTCTGACATCGCCACTAAATCTGCATCACTTTCTGCATTAAACTGCTCCATAAACGGTTCGTGCTGAGCGAAACTCGCATCAGCTTCATCGTTAAACACTGCTTCGTTGTACTGAATATTGTCCGCTACTTCAACCAGTTTAACCGTATAAGGTTCCTCGATTGCTTCTCCTGCGATTTCAACAATATCTGTCATCGGTGTTGTTTGTGCGACGACTGTAATTTCAGTATCTTCTTCCACATTTTCTTCTCCGCCGCAAGCAGCAAGAGTTAATACAAAAGCACTTAAAATACTTCCCATCCAATACTTTTTGCTCATAATACTAATCTCCTTTTATCTTTTATCAATTTTTCTGGCTAGCCACAGACCAAACCACTGGGCAATCTGTACGAAGATAATAATTATGACGATTGCTGTGTACATAATGTCTGTTTCATAGCGCTGATAACCGTACCGGATTGCAAAGTCACCGATACCTCCGCCGCCGACAACTCCCATGATTGTCGAATACGATATAAAGCTTACAAACGCTGTGGAGAAGCCGATAATTAAAGAACTTCTCGCTTCAACGAATAAGAAACGGTACACGAGCTGCGGAATTGATGCTCCCATCGCCTGTGCTGTTTCAACAACACCTTTTGGTACATCAAGAAGCGACTGCTGCACAAAACGTGCGTACAGTGCAATCGCAATTACCATCAGCGGGAATGATGCTGCAACAGGATCTCCTGTCGCTCTCCCGTACACTTCACGGATCAGCGGCTGCATTGCAATAACGAGCAGCAGAAACGGAAATGACCGGATAATATTTACGAATACGTTTGCTGTATGATATATAAATTTGTTATGTAAAGGCTTGTCTTCATCGGTTAAATAAAGCAGTGTTCCAAGCGGCAGTCCAAGCACTATTGCCGCCACCATTGCAAAGCCCATCATTATCCCTGTTTCATTTAAGCTCTTCAAAAGACTCGGCCAGTATTCTGCAACACGTTCAAAATACAGTGATATTATCTCAATCATTTTTCAGCACCTCCACTACACGGTCATAATAAGAGGCTTCCGACATTATATGAGATGACGGTTTTATATCGATTGTATCCATAATACTTCCTGCTTCGAGAACGAGAGTTCTGTCGCATAACTGTTTAATTACATTCAGTTCATGCGTCACAACAACGATAGTCATACCGTAAACTTCGTGTGCTCGTCTCAGAACATTGACAATCTCGTCAGTTGTTTTTTCATCGAGTGCACTCGTCGGCTCATCACAGAGCAGAATTTTAGGATTGGTTATTAAAGCCCGTGCAATACCGACACGCTGTTTCTGTCCGCCTGATAATTGTCCAGGATAGCTGTCTTTTTTATCGCTGAGACCGACAAATGCCAGTACTTCATCGACATCTAAAGCAGATTCAAATTTATGGAGCTTTAAAGGCAGCATGATGTTTTCAAGGACTGTTTTATTGTTCAGCAGGTTGAACTGCTGGAAGATCATCCCGATTTTTTTACGATACAGTCTTAACTGTTTCGCTGACAGGCTGCTGACATCCTCTCCGTCAACTGTAACTGTTCCATTATCCGGTGTTTCCAATGCATTAATCATTCTGAGAAGCGTCGATTTACCCGATCCGCTTTCGCCGATAATACCGAATTTTTCACTTTCTTTTATGTGAACAGATATATTATTCAAGGCGCTGAATGGTCCATTTTGACCTTGATACTGCTTAACAACACTATCTAACGCAATCATTTAAAGCCTCCTATTTAAAAATTACTTTGCAGTAAAACTGTTATAATAAGGTCAGATATGTAACAGTTCCAAACTGTATCACTCTGTTCTCATAAAATGATAAACAATACTATATCAGTTGTAAAGGGGGAAAATAAAATGAAAGCGGCAATGCCCTTCCTGACGTTTGAAGGACGTGCTTTTGAAGCACTTGAATATTATAAAGAGGTGTTCCATCAATTTGATATTATTCAAATGGTGAACTATACAAACTCAAATAAAATACAGCAGGCAATTATCCGTATCGGGAATATGCACCTGATGCTGCGCGATTCGGACGTTCCGTCTGAATTTACATTTACACCGAGTATGTCTGTTTATATTGAATGTGAAGATATAAATGAAATTGAACTGCTTTACAGAAAACTGAAGAAAAATGGAGCTATCCACATTCCGCTGGATGACTATAACATGAGTAAACGCTATGCGTGGATTCAGGATCAATTTGGTGTATCGTGGCAATTAAACTTAATTTAAACACAAAAAAGCCATTCCTCTCTCTTCAGGAATGGCGTCTTTATTTATATTGTTGTTATTAGAGAGATAGCGCGCTGATCAGTTTGTTTAAAAATGGACGCTTAATTTTCTCATTTCTTTTTTTGTCTGCTAGAATTGAATTATTATACGCAACTTCTTTGTATTCCTGCATACGAACTTCTGCTGTAAGTTTATCAGATATAATCATTTTTGTTCCTCCTTGTGAAATTTTTATATTAGAGTATTTCTCTGTACCTCTTTTATGTATCTTAATAATACTATATATATCAAGGGTTTTCAAAGATTATGTGATATTTTTACCAAAGTAACTCTATTGTCAATTTTTAGTTAATTCAATTATACAATATTAGTAATGTAGTAAAGTTTTATGTATAGTTACACTCTATATATATTATTCAATATTATGCATAATATGATGAGTTGTTATCGTTTTCATTAATTAATTATGTATTGAAACGTTTTCATAGATTTGTGTCAAAAATAAAAAAGAGCGAAATAATCGCTCTTTTTTACAATGCTATTTCTTTTTATTTCTTAAAATTGCTACGTTCAGTACGTGAGGTACTCTGTGTTTTTTCTCATCATCCATTGAATCGAGAAGTTCCGCAATCTTCTCCATCGTCTTGTCCATCTGTTTCTTTTTAAAATTAACAAGCCACGATGATGTTCCGAGTCTGCCGAGCCACTCCTGATCTGTAAACTTAACTTTGTATTCATGTTTGAAGAACTCTTCAAGATCAAGTTTTTCATGACGCCAGTCGCTGAACCATTCCACAGGGAAACCGTTGATTGTCTGAATTGCGTCTTCTTTTGAACCAGCCGGTTTTAATTCTTCGTGCTTCGAATTTTTTTTGACAATCTTCATCGATTCTTTCATCATCTTATTAGATACTTTAAATCCAATATCTGCAACGACTAACACACCGTCCGGCTTAAGAATGCGTTTCGCTTCCCTGGATGCCTTCTCACTGTCAAACCACTGCCATGATCTCATAACAATTACGATGTCGTAAGTACTGTCCTGAAGACCTGTTTTTTCTGCAGTGCCTTTAGTGAAACTGATTCGATCATCATTACCGATATAGTCTTTTGCTATTTCAATAAATTCTTCCGAAGGCTCCACTGCATCGACAATCGCACCTTGTGCACTTAATGCTTTACTGACGAAGCCCGGACCGGCTCCAATATCCGCAACTTTACTTCCCGATAATTCAATACCTCTTTTAGCCAGTTCTTCAAAAAATACACTTGGAATATCATTTCTATGTTTAAAATACTCCTCGGCATAATTATGAAAATTTGTCTTCATAATAAGTTTCCCTCCACTAATACTAATTACCTTACATTATCAAGGTATTTTACTCACATGTCTACCTTAAGGTTTGATAAGATTTAAGGATACAGTAATTTCTGTGAGGAGGAAAATTATGACACGTACTTTACTATCGATAGTTATTATGGCATTGTGCTTTCTTGGAATTCATTGGGTTATTGAAACTTTCTTACCATCAATCAGTGACACTTACGCATTACCGATTTCGTTACTGCTGGGTATTACTATAGGTTTCTTTATTTATATTCAGATTGATAATCGTATCGGTTAAACTTTTTTAGTGAAATTTTATTTAATATAAGGTATAATAGATAAATTGATTTTAAGGTATAAAGGGGAAAATAAATGTCTGAAATAACTCAGAAAAAACCGGATTACAGATTAATTATAATTTTATTATCCGGAGCTTTCATTTCGTTCTTATCGAACACTTTTTTAAACGTCGCACTTCCCGCCATCAAAAATGATTTCGGGATTTCCACTTCAGCAGTTCAATGGGTATCTACATCGTACATGCTGGTTTCCGGTATTATCATACCAACTACAGCGTATCTTATGCAGAAATTCAGCGCCAGAACATTATTCTTAACAGCTATGTCCCTGTTTCTTCTCGGTACGATTGTTGCCGGGTTCTCACCGACTTTTATCGTTCTGATTTTAGGCCGTATGATTCAGGCCACGGGTTCGGCAATGCTTATGCCGCTCTTAATGAACATTATGATCAGCAGCTTTCCGCCTGACAAACGCGGAACGGCAATGGGTCTGTTCAGTTTAGTAATGTTCTTTGCGCCGGCTATCGGGCCTACAGTATCGGGTATTGTCGTCGAAAACTATTCATGGCACGTACTCTTCTATATGATGATTCCGGTACTCATTATCGTACTGGCTGTCGGTTTCTTGCAGCTGCCGGAAGTTCAGCAGCACCGCGAAGCGCATATTGATATTGTTTCTATTATTTTATCGACTGTCGGTTTCGGCGGAGTACTTTACGGACTGAGCTCTGCGGGTGAATACGGTCTTGCAAGTTCAAGCGTATTAATCCCGCTGCTGCTCGGCCTCGCAGCTGTTACTCTTTATGTAATGAGACAGTTTAAACTGGAACACCCGATGCTCGACTTCAGAGTATACAAACACTCGATGTACACTATCGCTTCACTGATTATCGGTGCAGCAAACATGGCATTATTCGCAGGAATGATTTTAATTCCTATTTTCATGCAGGACATCCAGGGTCTGAGTCCGCTGGACACAGGATTGCTCATGCTCCCCGGGGCACTGATTATGGGTCTCATGAGTCCTGTATCAGGCAAGCTTTTTGATATGTACGGACCGAAAGTAATGGCAATTACGGGACTGACTCTTGCAGTTGTCACTACATTTTTCCTGAGCCGTCTTGAAATAGATACTTCATTTACGTATCTGCTAACAATTTATATGATTCGTGCGCTTGGCATGACGATGGTCAACACACCTGTTATGACGAACGGGATGAATTCTCTCCCGGCACACCTGACTCCACATGGTTCATCACTGAACAGTATGCTTAACCAGGTCAGCGGATCAATCGGTATCGCTCTTTTGATTACGGTAATGCAGACATATACAAACATAACTGTAAGCAGGATGGATAATCCGACAGAAGCAATGATAAACCAGGCAACATTGGAAGGTATTAACCTGTCATTCCTTGTCGGTACATGCTTCCTCGCACTTGCACTCGTTGCAGCATTCTTCCTGAAACAGTCAAATTCAGGAGATACAATTGGACAGGGACTTACTAAAGCCCGTCCTATCAATGAAGAATCAAAAAAACTCAGCAGAGATTAGTTTCTGCTGAGTTTTTTTATAAGGAATTTATTATTTTGCGTTCAGTTCTATAATTTTAACGATTGTATTCGCTGATTTTTCCATGTCGTCAATCGATGCGAATTCAAATTTACCGTGGAAGTTTTCTCCGCCGGTAAAAATATTCGGTGCAGGCAGCCCTTTATATGACAGCTGTGAGCCGTCTGTTCCACCGCGGATTGGTTCGATAACCGGTTCAATATCCAGCGACTTCATTGCTTCTTCAGCAAGCTTCACAATCGTCATGTCTTTTTCTATGACTTCTTTCATATTGTAATACTGATCAGCCATATCCAGCTCTATTTCCGCTTCAGGATATTTTTCCTGGAATTCTTTAATCTTCTGCTCCACAGCTTCTTTTCTCGCCTTAAATAATGCTGTTTCAAAGTCACGGATAATCATGCTGAATTCCGCTGTTTCAACGTCACCAGTCAGATTCAGTACGTGGTTAAATCCTTCATAGCCTTCTGTCTTCTCAGGTGTATCCTCAGCGTCGAAACCGGTAATAATGTCAGCAGCGATACGTACTGCGTTCACCATTTTATTTTTCGCTGTTCCCGGATGCACGCTGTTCCCCGTTACTCTGACTGCAGCGCCTGCAGCGTTAAAGCTTTCATACTGAAGTTCTCCAAGCGGTCCGCCGTCGACTGTATATGCGAAATCCGCATCAAATCGTTCAACGTCGAAGTCATGTGGCCCGCGGCCGATTTCTTCATCAGGTGTAAATCCTACTTTAACCGCACCGTGTTTAATTTCAGGATGTTTAAGCAGGTATTCAACAGCCGTAATAATTTCCGCAACACCCGCTTTGTTGTCTGCTCCAAGCAGTGTTGTACCGTCTGTTGTCATAAGTGTATGGCCTTTGTAATTGTTTAAATTCGGGAACTGTTCCGGAGTCAGTACAATATTCAATGCTTCGTTAAGCACGATACTGCCGCCTTCATATTTTACAAGCTGCGGCTTAACATTTGTCCCTGTAAAGTCTGTTGCTGTATCCACGTGCGCTAAGAAACCGATTGTCTTTTTGCCTTCGGTATTCGCAGGCAGTGTTGCAAACAGATAGCCTTTATCGTCCAGATTCACGTCGCTCATGCCGATCGCATTCAGCTCTGTTTCAAGCTCTTTTAATAAATCCCACTGTTTGTCAGTCGACGGTACTGTTTCACTTGAAGCATCGGACTGTGTGTCAATTTTTGCATATCTTGATAAACGTTCAATTAGATTTTCCTTCATTCAGTTCATCCCCCGTTGTTATATCTTATTAATATCATCATAACCGTAAAATGATTCCTGTATCGTTACTCCGTCAATCGTAATCGTTTCTTCACCGAGATAACGGCCGCCCATATGTTGATAAAAATCCACAGTCGGATTTTCCGACAGTACTGCGACTATCATTTTCTTATAGCCGCGTTCTGCCAGGTTACGCGCTGCATGTTCAAACAGCGCACGTCCTATCCCCTGCCCGTGAACGTGTTTATAGGAATATATCGCATACAATTCACCGTCAAATTCAGGATACGTGTCTTTATCCCTATTTTCACCGCCGATTGCAAAACCGACAATTTCACCGTCTTGTTCTGCGACATAGAGTGGCTGATTCCCGGCTGCCTGTTTCCAGATCTTTTCTCTCTTTTTAACATCCAGACTGTCGAGATAGCTTTTCGGCACTATGCCCGGATAAGTAGTGTTCCAGCTTTCAACTTGAACTTTCGCTATACCTGGGGCATCCCCAGGTACTGCTAATCGGATTGCCATACACGTATCTCCTTTATTTAAGAAATATCTGTTTTCAATCTTTCAGAACGCTCATATCTCTCAAGGCTTAATTCAATCAGTCTGTCCAGTGTCTCGCTGTAAGGTACACCTGATGCTTCAAGTAGTTTCGGATACATGCTGATGCTCGTGAAGCCTGGCAGTGTGTTTACTTCATTGACGATAATTTCTCCGTCAGGTGTCAGGAATACATCCACTCTCGCCATACCTTCACAGTCGAGTGCTTTAAATGTATCATGCGCCGTCTGTTGAATCTGTTCCAGTGTTTCCTTATTCATTTCTGCAGGAATATTTAACAGTGCACCATTTTCATCCAGATATTTTGAACTGTATGAATAGAAATCTGTCTGTGACACGATTTCACCAGGCAGCGAAACGAATAATTCTTCGTTCCCAAGTACCGACACTTCAATTTCACGGCCGTCGATACCTGTTTCAATCATCACTTTCGTATCGAAAGAAAATGCTGTGTCGAGTGCTTCATAAAATGATTTTTCGTCAGATACCTTTGACACACCCACTGATGAGCCCTGGTTTACCGGTTTAATAAACATCGGCACACCAAGCTTTTCATATGCATCGTCGTATGTCTGTCCGTCTTTTTCATAATAATTCAGCACGATTGAAGGAGCGACTTTAATCCCTTTAAGTTCAAGGAGCCTTTTCGTCATATCCTTATCCATGCACACCGCAGAACTGCGGACACCGCATCCGGCATAAGGTATATCAGCGAGCTCCAGCAGTCCCTGAATCGTGCCGTCTTCACCGGCAGTACCGTGAAGAATAGGCAGTACGGCATCCAGCTGAACCTGTTTGTCGTCAGCCAGAAGTCCCTGTGACGGTGCAACAGATATTTTTGAACTGTTTGTATTATCAAGCGGTTTAATACTTTCATTATCAGTCGCAAGCAGCCACTCACCGTGTTTGGTAATGTGAATCAGACTGACGTTATATTTTTCTTTATTTAATGCTTCAAATACACTTTTTGCAGAACGTATTGATACTTCATGTTCTGTCGATTTACCGCCGTATATAATACCAACGTTTATTTCACTCATATTTAAGCTCCTCAAATCTGTTTATTCTGTACTGTTGATTTTACACCAATTAACATCATAAGTTAATTTTTTATCATGCGGATTCCGAAATATTTTCATCCGGTAAAAATTAAATAGTGGTATAATCTATATGCTTATATTATATGAAAAAGGGTGAGGCATGGTGAAGAAGTTTTTATCTTATTACGCACCTTATAAAGTCTTATTCACAGTCGACTTTCTATCCGCTGTTATTGTCGGGCTTTTGGAACTCGCGTTCCCGGTAATCGTCAGCATGTTTATAGATGAACTGCTGCCTACCGGCAACTGGCAATGGATATTGATTGCTGCTCTGGGTTTAGTACTTATTTATTTATTTAATACCTTTCTGCAGTTTGTAGTTACATACTGGGGGCATATGCTCGGGACGAATATAGAACGGGATATACGTAATGATCTTTACGGTCATATACAGAAATTATCGTTCAGATTTTTCGACAACACGAAGACAGGGAAACTGTTAACGCGGTTAACCAATGACCTGATGAATATCGGCGAAATGGCTCACCATGGACCTGAGGATTTATTTATCGCTGTAATGACGCTGCTCGGCGCGTTCGGAATTATGTATTACATTCATCCGGAACTCGCAATTATTGCATTTATTGTCGTACCGCTGATTCTTGTTATCGCGATCTACTTCAATAAAAAAATGACTGTCGCTTTCCGTGAGTTATTCGGTCGCGTTTCCGAGTTCAACCATCTAATCGGAGATAAAATCGGCGGTATCCGTTTAGTACAGGCTTTTGCAAATGAAGAAGAGGAATTCGAAGCTTTCAAAAAAATTAACGACAGCTTCAGGGCAACGAAATTAAAGGCGTATAAAATTATGTCTTTCAATACGTCCAGCACTTATATGCTGATGCGTCTCGTTACTGTATTCATTCTGATTGCTGGTGCATACTACGTTATGCAGGGCGAACTGACTTACGGTGAATTCGCTGCATTCATTTTAATTTCCAACGTACTGTTCAAACCGCTTGAGAAAATTAACGCGGTTATCGAACTTTATCCGAACGGTATCGCCGGATTCAAACACTTCCTCGATACGATGGCAGTCCAGCCGGATATTAAGGAAAAAGAAGACGCTGTTGAATTAACTGACGTAAGCGGTAATATCCGCTACAGCAATGTTTCTTTCAAATACGAAGAGAAAAATGTGCTGACAGATATTTCGTTTAACATTACACCCGGTGAAACAATCGCATTCGTCGGACCGTCAGGTGCAGGGAAAACAACATTATGTTCACTGCTCCCGCGCTTCTATGATGTGTCGGAAGGAAACATTTCGATCGACGGCACGGACATCAGAGATTTCACGCTGTCATCACTGCGTGAAAACATCGGTACTGTGCAGCAGGATGTATTCTTATTTTCCGGCACACTGAAAGAGAACGTTGCTTACGGTAAACCGGATGCAACGGATGAAGAAGTTTATGATGCACTTGAAAAGGCACAGTTGAAAGAACTCGTCGACAGCTACAGAGACGGACTTGAAACAGTTGTCGGGGAGCGCGGTGTGAAACTGTCCGGCGGACAGAAACAGCGTATCGCAATCGCCCGCATGTTCTTAAAGAACCCGCCTATTTTAGTTCTGGATGAAGCAACAAGTGCACTTGATACTGCGACAGAAATGTACATTCAGGAAGCTCTGAACCGTCTCGCTGAGGGACGTACGACGCTTGTTATCGCCCATCGTCTTGCAACGATTAAAAATGCGGACCGTATCATGGTGGTTACAACTGACGGTATTGCCGAAAGCGGAACGCATGAAGAACTGCTGTCACTTGATAACGGAGTGTACAAAGGACTTCATCAGGCACAATTCAGCCAAATTTAAATTGACAAAAGAATTCTTAATTGTTAGACTAATTAACATTATTAAAACTTTAATTGATGAGAGTGATTTTTATGTTACAGCAGACGAAAATTTCACAATTAAATAAATTCTTTATCAGCTATTTTAGATAGCGTCTGTATTCCATCGTGGATATAGGCGGGACCTAAATCTATGATGGCTGAATTAACGATGCAGAAACCAGCCATTAGTAAAATCTAATTGGCTGGTTTTTTTATATGTACTTTCACCAGGCCGGTTGGATTTCTTCACACAGAATTCAAGTTGGTCTTTTTTTCTACTAAAAATAAGGAGTGTTTCAAATGAAAATTGGTTATCAGGGAGTAGAAGGCAGTTACAGCACGCTCGCATGCGCGTCTTACGCAGGTGATGAGGAATATACAGCTGAGGGTTATATGACCTTTAAACTGCTGGTTGAAGCACTGCTTAATGACGAAGTGGACTACATTGCACTGCCGGTTGAAAATTCGACAAGCGGACCGATTACGAGAACAATTGATCTGATGAAATATTTAGATGTGAAAGCCGTTAAAGAAGTATACGTAAAGATAGATCATGCACTCATTTCTAAAAATCCGATTCCACTCGATAAAGTTACAGAAGTTTATTCGCACCCGGAAGCACTTGAACAATGCTACACGTATTTAAGCCGGTACCCGAATATTGAAGTTAAGGAATTCAGCGATACGGCCGGCGCCGTACATATGGTGAAAGAATCAGAAAACGAAACGATTGCGAGCATCGCGGGCAGTCATGCGGCAGAAATGTACGGCATGCATATTATCCGTGAGAACATCAGCGATAACCCGCTCAATACGACACGTTTCTTAATCTTTACGAAAGAACTGAGCAAGAAAGTTCTTAATGAAAAAACATCGCTGTATATAGAATCCGATCACAGCACCGGTTCATTAAGTGATATCCTGGATATCTTTAAAACATATAATATTAACCTGCTCTATTTAATGAGCCGTCCGATTCAAAACAAGCCATTCGCTTACGGATTCTTTATCGATATAGAAAACGATACGGATATGCAGAATTTCGATGCGGCACTTGCAGTGCTGACAAAGGAAACATCATATATAAATATATTAGGCAGCTACGCTAAAGGGCAAATCCCTGAATATGAAGGAGTGATTCAAAATGAAAAACATACTGACCGGTAAGAAGCATTTATTTACGAGAATTGCGATTGGTTTTGCTCTTGGTATTTTACTCGGTATATTTCTCCCCGATTTTTCTATTCAGATAAAATTTATTGGTGATATTTACCTTAATATAATTCAGGCAATGATTATTCCTATTATATTCGTCGCAGTATCCACCGGTATTATTAATATCGGGAGCGGTAAGGATCTTGGACGTATCGGTGTTAAAAGTGTATCAGTATTTATATTGATGTTCATTGCAACCGCCGGTATCGGGTTATTAATTTCATATCTCGTAAGACCCGGGAACCATATTAATATCGATTCTGCAGGATATGACGGAGAGATTACTTCCCCGTCGGTAGAAGATTTCTTTATGAATATTATTCCTGACAACTTGTTTATGGCACTGACTGAAGGAGATATACTCGCAACAATTATTTTTACTGTTGTTTTTTCCATAGCTATTGTTGCAGTTGGTAAAGAAGCAGAACCTGTTAAAAACTTCATTAACAGCCTGTCAACAGTCATATTTAAAGTATTGAATTATATTATGGAATTAACACCGATTGGAATCATTTCCTTAATGGCATTCGCCATTGCAGAGTATGGTGCAGGTATATTCTCAGCTCTCGGTCTTTACATCGTTACTGCGTATGCCGCATGTATTATTGCATTTATCATAGTGATGCTGATTCCAGTTTGGATTTATACGGGAATGTCTCCTGTTCAATTCTTAAAAGGCATTTATAAAGTCTGGCTTGTGTCACTGGCAACGACAAGCTCTGCCGTTACTATGCCGACAACTATCAGAGTCACGAAGAATGATTTTAAAGTCAGCGAATCAATTACCAACTTCGTTGTTCCGCTAGGTACCACAATAAATATGGCAGGCGGAGCTATTTCATTTAGTCTGCTCGCTGTGTTCGTATCAGACTTTTACAATATCCCGCTCGGCGTGGGACAAATTATTTATCTAGTAGTTATTGCAACAGTAATTAATATGGCAGCACCCGGTATTCCCGGCGGCGGTATAGTGCTAGGCGCTTCATTCCTTACACTGCTTGGTCTGCCAATTGAACTTATGGGCCCAATCGCTGCAATCTACCGTATACTTGATATGGCGTATACAACAATGAATATCACAGGTGATGCAACGGCCGCAATATTAATTGATGAATCAGAAAAACGCCGTAATAAGAAAAGTACTTTTCCTGCGGAATCATAATTTCTTTGGACAATTCTTTACTTGGGCATGATCCGGCTCTTTGGCTCAGTAAACCCAATAACCGGTCAATGAACCAAATATTCTCATACAAAAACTATCCGGAATTATATTTCCCGGATGGTTTCCTTTTATTTCTGATGTTTTTGTATAAAGAATCCGTTCTGTTCATCCCATTCTGCGAAAAATATGTCTTCAAGTTCCACTCCTCTTTCTTCTTTCAGCTTCTCACGGAGCCATGTTTCGTCCTTGCCGATTTCTTTAAGTCTTTGATCTTCCAACTTGCCTGCATCAACAAGCAAATAGGATATTACATTTTCCGGATAGTCCGTCTTCAATTCATTACGGCTAGGCGGTTCTTCACCTGCATACTGCATCACCGATAAACCACCGCTTTCTTCAAGTATTGCATACTTAACTTTACTTAAAGAAAATACACCGTTTAATCTGAGCAGCATGCGTACTTCGTCAACATCCATGTTATTTTTCTCCATCACTTCTGCATTCAGCTGTCCGTCATTAATCAAAATTACAGGATCACCTTGTGCAAGACTTTTAAATCTGCGGCTTTTCAATGCAAATTTTTCCAGTACGAATATAAGTAATGCCCAGAAAAATATAGAGAACAGCATTTCATAAACAGGAACGGTCGCGTCGTAAAGCGATTCTTCTATAATTCCTCCAAGTATTAATGCGTAAACAAAATCAAGAGGGGTAATTTGAGCCAGTTCTTTTTTGCCCATTAGCCTTAAAACAATCAGTACACCGATTAACCCCAACGTTAATTTCAGCGCGTACATCATCATATCTTCCATTGTCTTCTCTCACCTCTATAAGTATTTTCATATACTTACAGAAATACCCCTCCCCATTTAATCAAAACAAAAGGACTGAGACAAAATTGTCCCAGCCCTTTCATCAAACGTTTAAATTATTTTGCTTTCACCAGAATGTCTTTTTCATCAACATCATTGATTTCATCAGCTTTATCATTCAGGTAGTACTTACCTTTAGTCATATAAGCAAGAACGATTGTAAGTACTGCTGCCAGTGCTGCTGCAAAGAATGCCGCAGTACTTTGTAAAAATGTTCCCATAAAGCCAAGTGCTGCAATTGTTCCAAGCAGACTTGAAATAATCAGTGACCATACGCCGACCGGATTCCATTTGTGTAAGTACTCCTGTCGTTCTTCGTAGTATCCCGGCCCAATTTTCATGATCCGTTTTACTGCAATAAAGTCAGTAACTAATATCGCTGCCCATGACATCAGGAATACTCCCTGGAATGTCAAAGCATTATCTAAATGATCTGTAATACCGCCGAGCATTAATATCATTGCTGTGACACCTGCAACGACAACCCAGAATCTGCGTCCCGGTTTAAAACGGAATACATTCTCAAAGAAGTTCGATAACGATAAAGAACTGCTGTAAATGTTAGTTACGTTAATACGGACCTGTGTCAGCATTGTAAATAATGCACCGCCGATACCGAGTAAGTGAACAATATAAACTCCTGGATTCGGTTCATTTAAACGCACACCAAACCATATACCAAGTCCACCCATGACACCGTAAGCAAATATTTGCGGAATAAACCCAATCGCAAATGATCCAACTTTAATGTGTCCCGGCTTTAAGAATCGTGCATAGTCTGATGCAATGAGAGCAGTCAGTCCGATAATACCGTGCTGCATACCGATACAAAGTAACAGTGCTGTCCCGCCGATCTGCATACCTTCAGGCATGTAAGTCCAGAATGCACCGTCGTATTGTGATGGTGTCATAAATGCCACAACGATTGCTGCAATTAAAAATATAAAGAAAATAGGTAATGACCATTTTTGTAGTTTATCAAGCTGTTTAATTCCAAACCAGTTAAGTGGAATAACAAGTGTTCCAAATACGACTATTAGGAGCCATACAGGAATAACAGGGAAGAATTCATGTACTGCATAGACGAGGATCATACCTTCAAGGGCACAATACATAATAAAGTTAGAAGCATATATTAAAGATGTCAGTGACGCACCTATGTAACCGAAGCCTCCGCCCCTGGACATCAGGTTAACGTTCATTCCCGATCTTGCTGATAAGTATACGATAACTGTTCCCAGCACACCTGCAACGATAATTGCATAAGCTGCTGATATAAGCGCATTAATCGCACCGAATTGCAGTGCCATTACACTTCCGATTTGAAAGTAGAAAATTGCTGTAGCAATACCGAATGTAATATTTGTAATGCTGAGCCAGCCCATTTTACGTTCATTATATGGGACTTTTGATAATGAGTGATCGCTTTCGCTTGATTCAATCTGCTGACCTTCTGTGTCTACAGAACTCATAAATATCCTCTCCAATCTTATGAAATTTTGTATTAAGGCGACTTTTACACTATACACTGTTTTAGTTAATAAATCAAGTCGTTGTGTATACTTTTACACATTATAGTCGACATAATATGTATATTAACAATTAAATTGAAAGTATACTAACACTTTAATTATGAAACTATATTTCAAAATGCATAATATTTTTGAAATTCTGTACAAAAATGCAAGCCCTAAATATAGATGAAATCCCACGTCAGTACTAGGTTTTCTGACATGGGATTCTGATGAAATTTATTGGTATTCCGCGCCTTCAGAATACGTATTTTGAGCATTCCACAGTAAATATTCCTCAACACCATTATCTTTTAATGCCTGAATCTGAGCTTCCACTTCAGCCGCACCGTAATTTATATAGTTTCCCGCTCCTAAATATGAAGCGGTAAAGTCCTGTATCCACGGTCTTGATTTCGGCGGATTTTCAAGTTTGCCGAGCACTTCATTTTCAACTTTCATATACTCATCAATTACCCCATACGGTTCAGTATCCGGTGCTGCAAAGTCAAATGCGCCTGCACCCCAGTGAGATGGATATATCATCGATGAGATGATATCGACGTTATTTGCTATCTGAGAGAAATTCTGACCGATTCCAGGCGCTTCCCTTTGAGTAGCCGCATAGCCGAAAACATCTACCGACACGTCAACATCATAAGGTTTTAACTGTTCATTTGCATAGGCCACAAAATCCGTAACAGCATTGACTCTCTGCTGCACTTCATCAGCTTCAGAATCAGCATATTCACCGAAATCATAAATTAAATCAGCAGACATCGTTTCGAATGATTCCGGGAATCTCACGTAGTCGAACTGGATTTCTTTAAATCCGAGTTTAGCCGCTTCAATTGCTATATCAACGTTGTAATCCCAGACTTCTTTAAGAAAAGGATTGACGAAACTTTCACCGCTGCCATTTTGCCAAACGGTGCCGTCGCTGTTCTGATACGATAAATCCGGACGATCCATTGCGAGTCTAGAATCTTTAAAAATAACGATGCGTGCAATCGGATAAATCTGATTATCTTCAAGTGTCGTCATCAGCTGTTGTGGATTAACGTAATCATACATATGACTCTGTGCAATTTCATTATCGATATCAAGCGGCATCATGATGTCCCCGATATCTTCTTTAACGTCGATGACCATTGAGTTTAACTCCGTATTATTAACGAGCTCCGTCAGTTCCTGCATTCTTTCACCGCCTGCGGAAAACCCAGTAACAAAAATACCTTTTACCCCTTCTTCTGGATAAGCAATATCAACACCGGACTGATACTGAAATACAGGCGTTGTATCCTCATTAACCGTATACAGCGGACTGTCGTTTAAGTTAAGTGCTGACGGCGCTGTCTCAGTTTCTTCTTCGTCATTCTGCTCCTGTTTTTCAGCAGTTTCCTTAGTTTCAGCTTCCTCTCCCGGACTTTCTGCTGTCTCTTCTGCAACGTCGGGCTCACCGCTGTCCATCTCACCTCTTACAGCCAATGCAAGAAGAAGAAACAGTACAGCCAGAATACCTCCAACCAAAATCAAAAAGTTTCTCGTACTCATTCAGTCACCCCGCCTTCTGAATCGATAAGTTTAGGATCAATGAGTGAATAACCTTTATCCCTGAGACCCTTAACGATATCCGGCAAGGCCTCACTCGTCCACTGGCGGTCGTGCATCAGCAGATTAGCACCGTCACCAAGCATTTCAGTATTAACCATAATGTCACTGAGAGCTCCCGGCTCCTGATAGTCAGGTTCCCAGTCAAAGCCGTAGGTCCAATTCATTACGGTCATATTCTCTTCTCGAGCGATGCTGATTGACGCTTCACTGTTCACCCCAAACGGCGCTCTGAAAAATTTTGGACGCTCTCCGATTGCTTCTTCAATTAAGTCACCTGTATCGATA
This sequence comes from Jeotgalicoccus coquinae, assembly GCF_014207425.1. Classification (GTDB taxonomy): domain Bacteria; phylum Bacillota; class Bacilli; order Staphylococcales; family Salinicoccaceae; genus Jeotgalicoccus; species Jeotgalicoccus coquinae. The sequence goes on from NZ_JACHFF010000004.1 coordinate 143,277, forward strand.
ATTTCAAGGGCTGTATCTTCCGGCGTAATCTCCTGCATATTGAAGTGATTATAAGTATGATTGCCAATTTCAAAGCCGAGCTCGTGAATTTCTCTCAGCTTCTCCTGGCCCTCTTTTGATTCTATAAACATACCGTTTACGAAAAATATCGCAGGGGCATCAAGTTCTTTTAATGTATGAGCCATAGCAACCGCATTCTCATCCGGTGCATCGTCTATCGTAATGAGCACAGCCGAAGATTCAGCGTCTTCTGCTGAAGGTACTATAGCCGATGTTGCAGCTTCTACTGTATACATGGTTTCCGGCTCACTGTTTTCTGCCGCTTCTTCATTTGAATCAGCGTCAACCTGGACCGCTGATTCATCGTCTGAAGTGTCTTCACCAAGAGCGGTTTTTACTTCATTACTGTGGTTTTGAAAGGCCGCCAGCTGTTCATTGATTGATTCATAGTGTGCAGTCACCTCTTTATGAACGCCGTTTACTTCTCTCATGCCGTCAGTCAATGTATTATAATCAGCTTCTTCACTCTTAAGTGATTCAAAAAATGCTGTTTCTGAACTTAAGACTTCTTCATAGCCCGACTGGACATTCTTAACGTCAGCGGCCAGCTGTCCCAGAGTTGCAGATAAATTCTGAACTGTTTCTTCATTCAGTGTTTCGCTGCTGCTGACATCAGCCGATTCAAACTCTTCAGCTCTGTTCTCCAGTTCTTCATGTATTTTTGACAGTCCTTCTGCCAGTTCATTCCGTTCGTTTAAATTCTGATACAGCGGTGACTGGTCATCCTTAAAGTCAGCCAGTTCCTCATCTGTCAGCGATTCATTAAACAAGCCGGACATTTCTGCTTCATAATCAATCATACTCTGAATGCTGCTCGTTAATGCCGGTGCCGTTTCCGCTTCAAAATCTTCAATATTTGATAAAACTTTATTTTCGGGACTGCCGCATGCGCCAAGTATAACCATTGCTGCACTAAGCATTATGGCTATTATGTATTTTTTCATCTATAACACCCCATTCAAAATTCATTAAAAATCTCTGTAAAATAAAAAAAGGGTAACTCCATATAATGAAGTTACCCTCTCTGCCGTAAAAAATGCATATTTTACATTTATTTCATTTAGAATCCGGATCGATACTTACACTGCAGTACATTCCCGCAATGAATAATATAAGCACTGCCAGATAAACGATAAAATTATACTCCACAGGAATAATTGTACCTACGCTGAACATCAGCAGCGTTGCTGTTAAAAATAAAAATATTGCTGCTTTTTTCATTTATTTGTCATCCTCTGTAATCCATACCGTCTTCTCTTCAAACGGAATGCGTTTTGCTTCCGGTATTTTTTTCATATCCGGCTCTCCAACGAAGATTACACCTAAAATTTCTTCTTCTTCTGACAGCTCAAAGTATTTTTTAACAGGTTCAGCATAATAAGCCGGCCCGCTTTTCCATATCGCACCCAGACCGAGGCCATGCGCCGCGAGAAGTATATTCTGAACTGCAGCTGACACCGCAGAGACATCTTCAATGTAAATAGCCTTATCATTGCCGGCTTCCGGGCTCAGCGCGACCACGATTGCAGTCGGTGCAATAAGCGGCTTCGCGCTGAGTTTTTTAATACGTTTCTGTCCCGCTTCACTAGCCGGATCATCTACACGTGTTTTCGCCCATTCGCCTAGCACACGCGACAGCGGCAGACGCCCGTCACCCTGCAGCACGAAAAATTTCCACGGTTCTGTGTGATGGTGATTCGGTGCCATTATCGCTGCCTGCAGCAGCTGTTCTACAATTTCTTTACTCACCGGCTCATTATCTTTAAAGATTTTAATGCTCCGCCTTGTTTGTATTGCTTCAGTTATATTCATTATATTTTTTCCTCCGTACTTTTCAGACGCTCCTCAATCCAGTTTATAATAGTATTGAAAATTTCTGTCTTCATAGTAAATTCATTAAATATTTCATGCTCCAGCTCAGGGTAAATAATTAATTTCTTATCCTCTGAAGATATATCGTCATGGAACTGCACCGAGTCTTCGCTTGCGACCAGTCCGTCATTTTCACCATGAAGAATGAGCACCGGATCTTTAAAGTCTCCTGCTTCAAGTTTTAAATATTCGATGCCTTTTTCAAGAGTTCTGATCAGACCGACAGATATTTCTTTTTTATTCAGCGCATCCTCAACATAATGCTTAAGGACGATTTCGGTGCTGCAGAGCCCTTTGCCAAGTTCATTTTTGACATAGTCATTACTGTCTAGACCGACAGGCACACCGGCAAATAATTCATGATTGTAACGCGTTAAAGCGCCCGATGTAATATACCCTTCAACTTTACCTGGATATTTTGTGCCGTACAGAGCAGCAGTATATCCGCCCATACTGTGGCCGATAACAAATACTTGCTGTTCAGGCAGAAGTTTTCTCGTATAGATCACAATTGCACCGAGATCATCCGTGATTTCATCGACTTTAGAATAAAAAGTATTCTCTCCTGATGAATGACCATGTCCGCGCTGATCGTAGCGAATGACGTTAAATCCGCTCCGTATTAACACCCCTGCGATATCATCGTATCTTCCAAGATGTTCTGCAAGACCGTGGACAATAATGATTGTCGCCTTTGCTGTTTCCGGCTTTTCTGTCGTCTGTACTTTCGTGTAAAGCAGTGTTCCGTCTTTGGACTCAATGTATTTTACAAATGACAAACTCATCACTCCAATCTCTGTTACTTGGAATTATAACCTTTCCGCCGTGAAATTGCATATCTTAAAGGGTTAATATATTATTGTTATAAATACTAATTATAAAGGTGCAAATATGTCTAATCAAAAAAAATATATACTCTCATTTACATGCGGGTTTCTCTTATACCTCATTATGTTTGTCGCATTAATTTACTTTAACTTCATTTATTATACGACCGGCTTTTTCGCTTTCGTTATTTTCGCTTTTATTGCATCAGTACTGTTCAGAACTCTGGCAAATAAATTCGCCAAAGAAGGCGACCGTCCGGATCTTTACTATATGATTTTTATCGGAAGCTTCGTTCTCCCGACACTGATTCATATGCTGTTCTTTATATAACGATAAAAAAATCGTCTTTGACTCGTGTGAGCCAAAGACGATTTTTTATTTAATACTCCTATTTACGCTGCCACCTTCAAGCGGTTAGCAATCAGTTCAAGAATAATCGCGACCACGAGAATAATCAGTGTAATTGCACCGACTTCCTGCATATCGTAATAGAATGAACTTGCCATGAATAACTCGTAACCTATACCTCCGGCGCCTGCCGCTGCGCCCATCGCAACTGCCACACCGAAGTTAATTTCGAACCTCAGAAACGTCCATGAAATTAAAAAGCTTTTCGTCTGCGGTACTACAACCTGGAATAAAATATGGGGATAGCTTGAGCCCGTTGCACGGAGTGCTTCTATCTTACCTTCATCCACCTCTTCAAATGCTTCTGAGTACGCTTTTACGAGATAGGCAACCGAGTGAAATACCATACCGATAACTGCTGCAACAGCACCGAGTCCGGCTGCAATCGCAAATATCAATACCCATAATACCGTTGGCACTGCACGCACGACTGTTATAAATGCTTTAATCGTGTTGCTAACCCATGGTTTCGATAAGTTTACTGCCGTACCGAAGGCGAGAAACAGCGAGATTACTGCCCCTAAAACCGTCGCTAAAAAAGCGAGCGACAATGTAATGGTAACTTGCCATAAGGCGCTGGGCCATGTTGTATTATTTAAACTCGGCGATAAAAACATCTGTCCGAGATTATCGATTGTCATCGGAATTGCATGAGATAAATCGAGTCCAGTGTAATCCATTATGAAAAACCCGATGACAGTGAAAATCGCCGAACCGATTAATAATCCTTTTAAGACCCGCTGCCCTCTGTTTGGTTTAGAGACTTTAATGCCGCCATTTTTATTATATTCAACAACTGCAGTCATTATAAAATCTCCCTTCTGATTATGTTCGAGATTGCCTCGATAACTAAGACAGCCAGCACAATCGCAAGTGTAATCAGCGAGACCATTTCATAATCCAGCTGTTTATAGTATAGATCGAATAGGTAACCGATACCCGTACCTGTCAGAAGTCCGACAAGCGTTGCACTGCGAATGTTTGTTTCAATCATAAATAAAATCCAGCTGAACATCTGCGGCATGCTCGCAGGAAGAACCGCTTTAAAAATAGTATGCCAGTACGTTGCTCCCGTTGCTCTTAGCGCCTCAACTGAGTCTTCGCTGCCTTCATCAATAGTTTCAAGGAATGCTCTCACTAAAAACCCGAATGAGCCAAAGAATAAAGCTAAAAACCCTGTCATTGAGTTCGTCCCAAAACTGATAACTAAAATTAGTGCCCATGCCACTACAGGAATGTTACGTGAAATCGATGCAATGATTTTCGCAGCATACATCAGCGGCTTATTTATATATGTCAGCTTCGAACCGAAAAGTGCAAAAACGACTGCGAATACTGCCGCTGTTGTTGTAGACACAATCGAGATTAAAATTGTTTCCCATAAAAGTCGCAGCACACTGCCGAGATTTGACAGCGTTGACTGTGAAAACCACATGTTGCTTGCCATCCATGACATTGCCGCTGGAATAGACATGATTCCTTCAATATGACTGTATTCTGTTATGTAACCCGCAAGCATAATCAAGCCGACGATAACGACGACTGTCAGCAGCAGATATAAGTTTTTCTTTTGAATAATAGTAATTTCATTTGCATTAATAGTTCCCGTTTTACTCATACTCGTCACCTACTCCATAATTAAATCGTCAAAGTCTGTACCGTATACAGCCTGAATAACTTCTTTATCAATCTCAGTCGGATGGCCATTAAAGACAACTTCACCGCTGTTTAAGCCGATAATTCTGTCAGAGTAATTTTTCGCCACATCTACCTGATGCAGGTTCACGATGACTGTAATTCCTTTTTCGCTGCAAATTTTTCTCAAGTGTTCCATAATCACTCTTGAAGAACTTGGATCAAGCGAGGCAATCGGCTCATCACATAAAATTATTTTCGGTTTCTGCACCAGTGCCCGCGCAATGCCGACACGCTGTTTTTGTCCACCCGACAGTTCATCACAGCGTTTATAAATATGGTCTTCGATGCCGAGTTCAGTAATGATATCAATCGCTTCTTCTTTTTCCGATTCTGTATACAATGAAAAAATTCCTTGCAGACTATTTTTATAACCGAGTGTTCCATGCATCACATTTTCAAATACTGACAATCTGTCTACCAGATTATAATGCTGGAAAATCATTCCGATATTTGTCCGCATTTTACGAAGTTCTTTACCTTTAACATTCGTTATATTTTGCTTGTCGAACGTTATCTTGCCGGAAGTCGGTTCTATCATGCGGTTAATGGTGCGGAGCAGCGTAGATTTACCGGCTCCGGAAGGACCGATAATCGACAGCAGTTCACCCTGTTTAATTTCAAAATTTATATCTTTAAGTACCGTCTTGCCTTTTGAATACTCTTTGTTCAGATTTTCAATCGACATAATAACAGGCATTTCCTTAACTTCTTCTTTTGTTGCAATTTCTAGTTCATCACCTGTAACTTCAATGTCATCGTCAAATGAAATAAGTACCTCTTCTGCTTCTTTTTTATAGAAGTCCGTTCTTGTTTCTCTGACTTCCTTTACTTTATTGTCCACCGCCATGGATATTGCCTCCTAATTAAAAAGAGGGGAAATCCCCTCTCTGTTTAAAAATATTTTATGCTGTTAAGTAAGTTCAGTTATTAATTAATTGCTCAGTTCTCTGATTGGATCAAACCATCCGTCTTCAACAACAACGAAACGCTCGTCTGCTGATTTAGAGAATAAGCCGCCTTCTTCAGAGTCTTCCGGCACGAAAATCTTTTCATTGTCCGCTACTTCGTCCGATGAGAAAACTTCCTGAAGTTCAGCAACAACGTCTGCACCTAAAGTGCTTTCGTTAGCGATAAACGGCGCATTCAGAACCGGAGTTGCTGAAATGATTCCGAACTGCTCGCCTGCAAGGTTTGAGAATGGATCTGCAGCACCTTCAGATACTTCGTAAATTGCACCTGGTGTATTTTCTTCACCTTCTGCAAGTTCAACGTAGTTTTCCAAACAGCTGTCACAGAATGCTGCAAGTTCAGCTCTTTCATTAATTAAGTTAACTGCAGAACCCTGGTGAGTGTTTCCGAACATTACCTGTTCGAAGAAACGACCGCTTTCTGCAAGGTCTTCTTCAGTTAAATCAGCGTACTCTTCAGTTTCGGTAAAATGGTTCAGAATTGTTGAAGTCGGTACTCTGAATCCTGATGTTGATGAAGTTGAAACGAATGAGAAATTAGTCTCCGGGAATTTATCGATTGAGTATTCACCGTCGCCTGTTTCAAATTTCTCCATGTTATCCACCTGAGTTGCAAACCAGCTGTAGTATAACGCGTCTTCTTCAGTTCCCGACGGGCCTGACGGCACTACCAGAGGAACAATGTTCTCATTGCGTTCTTTAGCCTGTATGTATCCTTCCGCGCCTGTAAATGCCAGGTCTGCGTTATCATTAACAATGCTCTCGATTGCGATTGCATAATCTGTAGTCAGTTCATGTTCTACTTCTCTGCCTGTTGTTTCTTCTAAAATCGCTCCGATTTCTTCGCGTGCATCAGCAAGCTCACTGCCGGATTCGTTTGGATACCAGACAACGCTCAGAGGTTCATCACTGTTTGAAGCTGCATCAGCTGACCCGTCTTCTGTCTGTGAATCTTCTCCGCCGCATGCTGCAAGTGCCAATACAAAAGCTGAACCAAGAAAAACATTGAATAACTTTTTCATTTTCAAACTCCTTAAGTTTTATTTACATGATTAATTTAAAAGCATTCAGGACATATAGTAAATGCGATTTACAACTACTTAACACATTTTTATGCTATCTAAATAAACCGATGGTATCCGTTAATAATTCACTGTCTATGCCGATTTCAACATAATTCCCGAAATCACCGTGGAAGTCCGAACCGCCTGTAATAAAGAATCCGTACTTTTCTATGAGTGCATCAATCTTTTCGTAATCCACAAGACCGTGATCCGGATGGTACTTCTCCAGACCGTCAATCAGCCGGTAGCTGTCATCGACCAATTCATAGCTCTGCAGCTGTCCCGGGTGGGCAATAACTGTAAATCCACCGTCCTTTTTAATCGCTTCAAGCGCGTCAATATAGTCGATATATTCAATATCCCCGGCAGCAGGCCCGCTGTTTTTAAACAGTGTACGGTATTTTGTCGTGTACTTCGGGCAGGTATAATGGTCATCGCAAATGGCATGCATTATATGCTGCTTGTAGATGACTCCAAGCGGCCCCACCGTCTTTTTCACTTCATCTGTGTCGATATCAATGCCGTAATCTTCGATTTTTTTAATCTGTTCCATCGAATGTTTATGGCGTTTAGCCAGTAAAGGTTCGGTTAATTCTTTAATATTCGGCGCTTCCGGATTATAGTTATAGCCCAGCACGTGGACTTTCCGTTTCCTTTTAAAGTCGTATGCGGAAATCTCTATGCCCGGTATCAGCTTAATATCGAGCTTTTGTGCATATGGCAGTGCTTCAATATATGTCAGATTTGTGTCATGATCGACGAAGCTTAACATTTCAATGTTGCGTTTTTTTGCCAGATCCAGCACTTTATTTACATTATCTTTACCATCGGAAAAGTTACTGTGCACATGCAGATCTATTTTGCTGTTCATATTACCCGTTCCTCCAGAGTTTTCGTATTCATGTCGTACACTTTATTACAGAGTCCGTCCATAAATTCAAGATCATGAAAGATGCCGATTAATGTCGTGCCGTTATCAATCAGTTTCGATATTGTTTCTCTGACTTTCAGTTTTGAGTTTTCATCAAGCGATGCTGTCGGTTCATCGAGCAGCAGGAGACGCGGATTTTTAACGACTGCACACGCGATGTTTAAGCGCAGTTTCTCCCCGCCGCTGAATGTATTTGGATAGTTGTGCCATAATGCTTTTGGAATATCGAAATGTCTCAGCGTATCTTCTGCTGTTTTCGCTGCAGTATCTATATCGGTCCCCATTTCAAGCATTGAGTTAATTACCAGCTCAAGTGTCGTGGTACGCGGCATCACTTTCAGAAACTGCGATACATAGCCGATTTCACGTGTACGCAATCTGATCAGTGAACGGTCTGAAATATCGTGCAGATCCACACCGCCATAAATATCAGAGTCGTAGTGTACAGTGCCTGATGTCGGTTTATATGTGCCGTAAATGCTTTTAAGAATCGTTGACTTGCCGCTGCCGCTCTCACCGACAATGCCGAGAAATTCACCTTTCTCTACATTGAACGAGATGCCGTTCACCGCTTCTCTCGTCTGATTCAGATGATGAATCGTAAATGATTTGCTGAAATCATTTATAGTAATCATGGAATTTCCTCCTAATCGATTCTGTAGTGGTACTGGCTGACTACTTTTCCGTTAACGATACATTCTGTTATCGTCGGATAGTCATCAAACAGTCTGATAATATTTAGATCTGCTTTTTTACCCGGTTCAATTGAGCCGATTTCGTCATCCATCTTCACCGCTTCCGCCGGGTTCAATGTAATCAGTTTAAAAGCGTCAACCAGCGGATAGTCTGCTTCTCTGTGAAGCTTGAACACCGAATGCAGCATGGCTGCGGGGTAATAATCGCTGCATAAAATCGAAATGCACCCTTCCATAATTGCATCTTTCGCATTTAAGTTGCCCGAATGCGAGCCGCCGAGCATAATATTCGGAGCTCCTGCGAGCGTGAACATTCCTTTACTGTGTGCGTACTTTGCGACTTCCATCGTGATCGGGAACTCACTGATTGTCGTCTGCAGTGTTTCATTGAAATCAATTTTCTCTGTCGCATCATCGTCGTGGGAAGCTACTGCAATCCCTTTAGACCGTGCAAGTTCCGACATCTCTTCCATCTCCTCAACCGACAGTCTGGAGAGTTCCTTCTTGAATTCAATCTGTTCATTGATTTCTTCGTCAGACAGATCTTTGTAGCCCTTCATCGTATGACGGTAATTTTCAATATCGCGGTACTGTCCCTGCCCCGGTGTGTGGTCCATAAAGCTGAGCAGGTGAATGCGGTTTTCTTTAATATGCTCTTTAACCGTGCCGATCATTTCAAGCGAATCCAGTTCAAAGCGCGCATGCATGCGGTGTCTGATTAAATGTTTTTCAGTATGCGTACGGTGAATTGCATGAATCAGCTTATCGACATTGTCGGGCTGTCTGACAGGCTTATGCCCGAACAAATCCTCTTTATAAATCGACAGCGAATGGAACATTGTTGTAATACCGTGCGAGCTTAAAATTCTTTCCGATTCTTTGATGCCGATATTAAAGTCCATAATCGTCGTCGGTCTCGGTGCAATGATGCCCTCTATATAGTCGGAATGAATATCGATAAACCCTGCTGTCACGTAACCGCCTTTAGCATTGATTACTTTATCGTAATCTTCAGTGTCTACCTCACTCATCGGAATCAGTTTTTCTATCGTATCGCCGTTAACAATGACCGCGTAATCGTTAAGTATTTCAGTTGCTGTAATAACACTGCTGTTTATAATTATCAAAACATGTCACCTCTTATAAAATTGAATACACAAGCTGCTGTGTATATTTGTGCTGCGGGTCTTCCAGTATCTGATCGGTAATACCGTGTTCTATCACTTCGCCGTCCAGCATTACCATCGTGCGGTCGCAGAGCATCCGGATAATCGCAAGGTCATGGGATACGACAATCATGCTGACGCCCATATCCCGCTGGATTTCTTTAATGAGTTCCAGTACATCTGCCTGCACTGATAAATCGAGGCCGGTCGTTACTTCATCAAGAAGTAAAATCGGCGGGTAGTTCGACAGTGCTTTCGCAATCTGCACACGCTGCTGCATACCGCCCGAAAAGTTTTTCGGCGCTTCATATTTACGGTTCAGTGCAATATTTACTTTCTCCAAAAAGTGATCTGCACGGTCCGTCATCTCGCCGACGTTGCGGTTGCCGCTCGCAATCAGTTTCTCGGCAATGTTTGTCACCGACGAAAAGTCCATCTTCAGTCCGAGTATCGGATTCTGATACACCATTCCGAGCTGCTCGTTTCTGATCTGTCTTTTCTTCTGGCTCGAGACGTTAAAGACATTGCCTTTCACAGTCAGGTCTTCCGGCAGATTATAATTGCCGGATGTTGCGTCCTGATCGAAATACAGCATCTTCATTAAAGTACTTTTACCGCTGCCGCTTTCGCCGACAATCCCGAGAATTTCTCCTTTATATAAATCAAATGAAGTATTTCTGACGGCATATACCGTATGGCAGTGCGGACACATATTTTTCTGCAGTTCATAATTCTCATCGCTGCAATATTCACAGCCGCGGCCGAATTGTTTCGATAAATCTCTGATCGACAGCACTACATCGTCATTTGCCGGCATGTTGTACAGCCTCCTCGTTCAGCTTCTCAAGCATGTAGCTTGTATCATTTGTAACGTAATATGTTTCTCCTGTTTTTTCGTCCTGCAGCTCATCCATGTAAACTCCTGACAATCCGGATTCGCGGCAGACTTTATCGTCGAAGTCTTCCACTTCAAACGGATAGTCCTCAAATGCCAGCGATTCCACTTTCGTATACGGTGGTACTGCGTGAATTTTCTTCTCGCGGCCGGCCCCCAGAAGAATAAGCCCTTCATTGTAATTCATCTTCGGATTATCAAATCGCGGAATCGGACTCGGCGCCATAACGTAACGGTCGTTTACCATAACCGGATAGTCTGCATCATCCGTAATGTGACCGAACTTCATAATCTGTTCGAACAGTTTTATAAACGCGCCGCTGTATTCCTTATCCCCGTGCAGCATTTTTGTTTTTCTTTCACTCGATTCAACAGCTCTTAACGGCTCCGGCTGCGGCACCTGCAGTACTAAAATCTGGAACGGTTTCAGCGGCACTTCAGGAATTCTGTGACGCGACTGAATGAGTGTCGCTTCCGATGTATGGATTGTCTCGGCAACACCTGTTGTATTTTGTACGAGATTTCTTATATTCACCGCGTTGACCGACTCATCCGAGCCCTGGTCAATGACTTTCAGTATGTCTTCTCTGCCTATCAGTGACAGTGTCAGCTGCAGTCCGCCGGTTCCCCAGCCTCGTGCAATCGGCAGTTCACGTGATGCGAATGGTACCTGATATCCTGGAACAGCAATTGCTTTTAAAGTTTTTCTTCGGATTTCTTTTTTTGAATGTTCATCTAAAAATGCGAAGTTCTGGCTCACTCCTGTTCCCCCTTACTTTGACGCATACGGTCGAGTTTCGACTGGAATGTTACGTAGTGCGGCAGTTTCAAGTGCGAAATGAATCCTGTCGATTCAACTGAGTCGATATGATAAAGAACGAACTCATCGTCACTTGTTGCTACACCCGGCACCGGATGTTCTAGACTGTAATCCAGCACGCTCATTGCGATTGCTTTTGTTTCATTCTGCCCGAAGACAAGACCGTAGCCGATTTTAATCATGAGATCTTTATCGCCTGCATCTGAATCATCTTCATCGAGGTCCGGCATAAATGCATCGATTTCAGTAACTTCAAAATCACCGATAAAATACTCGCCGTAATCGTCGTCCGGATCAATGTGCACAGGCTGCTGGCCGACGCGGCATTCCCCGATGTTCGGATGAGCCGATATACCGTACCCGCGGATTTCTGCATAACCGAGCGAAGTAACAGCACCTGTCTGTCCGCGCGTCAGTGCCTGCAGACGCTGGCTTCTCGTACTTGGATATTCGATTGCCTTCTTCGTAATATCATCCGGCTCATCGTTATTTTCTTCCTCTCTTACGAACAATCCTTCACCTTCGAGATAATCGATGACTTTCGGCAGTTTATCGAGTTCGTAATTGAACGGCACTTCTTTATACTCAATCGTTTCCTTCGGTCCGTCTGCAGATTCTTTTAAAGCATCGTCCAGCAGACGGTGTGTAAAGTCGGGTGAAGCTCCTAAAATCTGTCCGCCCGGAATATCTTTAAAACTTGCAGAGACTCTGCGTTCAACGAACATTTCACGCGTGTCCGTCACTGTTGAGTAATACAATCTCGGAAGCGTCGAACGATGGGCACGCATCAGGAATACCGCTTCTTCCATATTGCCTTCCGCCTGCTTAATCGCGAGTGCCGCTGTATCTCTGTCGTAAAAACTTGCTTCACTCATCACCTGATTGATCAGCTGGCGCATATTCGTTTTAATGCTTTCGACTTCAATATCCGCACCGTTTTCGAGTCTTCTGTTTTTATATAATATGACCGAGTTGTTAATCGCATGCGCGCCGCCTTTAACCGCAACGTAACCCATCTACTTCACCTCCGCTTTCGTCGTTCTCGGGATAATTACCAGGTTATTTTGTTTATCAGTCAGAACCAGGTCGATGCCTAACGGAAACTCTTTGCATACTTCATTGCGGAGTTCCATCCAGCTGCTGTCGAGTGACAGTTTAATATTTGTTTCATCCTTAATACCGGGACCTGTCAAACTGTACTCAGTGCCTTCGCCGATACTGTTTAAATCGATAATCAGCGTTGCCGATTTTTCAGGAGAAATTAAGATCCCCTTCATCACTTCTCTGAAGTATTTCTTTTTTAAATCCGCTGCTTTTGAAATGATAAAATCAGCAGTCGTATGATCTTTGTTGGGAATGCCGCCTGTTAAGACCTTTAATTCTTTTCTCATCGTTTTATCTTTTGAGAAAAATGATATTTCATTATCAAACAGCGTCATTGCTGCAAGCAGTGCTGCGTCACTGAAATCCGAATAATTTTTAACCTCTTCAGAAATATTCTCGGTATGACCGGGACGGCTCGATGCGTTAATGAGCTGACGGTATACCTGCTGTGTTGTATGTACGATTGTTTTCACCGGAATCCTCCTAGTCGTTCATCATGTCGAAACTGACTTTAGTCTGTAAAATCTTCTCTGTGCGACCTGCGATTGATTTTGCTTCAATATCTTTCAGCGATTTTAAAATGTCATTTAACTCCGCTGTAAATTTATCCAGTTTAAAACTTAAGTCGATAAAAGCCATCGCCTCTGACAGCCCGGGGTCAGTTCCTTTGACGAGACCGAGTCCTACAGTTGAGCCATGTCTTATTTTAGATTCGGTCACAAGCACCTCACCCATGTAAAATAAAGTATTTCTGGCATGCTCTCTCGTCTTCACCATAACGAGACCTTCTTCAGGCTCGCTGATGATATCGAACTCGAGTGACCCTTTAAACCTGTTATAGAAATCGAGAGCCTCGGATCTGCCGTACTTCGTGAAAATGCGTGTCCATTCTTTTCTGTGCATGTCACAACCTCCTTATGACTTAATCCTAACTTGTTGCCAAGTCCAGTATGATTAAGTGTTGGTAAAGGTATGTAAATGTTGAGTTGATGAATGTTTGGCATTTGTTAAGAGAGCTTAGGAATGACTGATTTGCAACGATCTTCGTCCGCCAAAATAAAAAAAACCGGAACATAAAGTTCCGGTCTAGTTTTCATCTGACAGCTGATGTTTAAACAAATCGCTTCTGTATAATATTTTCACTCTTTCAAGACAGTCATTCGTTTCCTTATCGTATGTGTCCGTTTCAAAGACGAGCAGCGGCACCAGTTCACTGCACTGCAGCAGCTTCATTTCTTCAAGTGTCGGGAATTGAGCTGACAGTGTGCGGTCCTTACTTCTTAACTGTTCATATCCTGCAGCTTTAAAATACGTATACACCGATGTCAGATTTTCTTTATCCTCATATATATGAGGGAACAGGTCTTCACGGATATATGAAATATGAATCGCACACGGCATTTCATTTACTATTCTTAAGCGTGATACTTTAAATATCTTCACATCATCCGCACCAAGTAATCCGCGATACTTTGCCTGTTCCTTATCGTCTGCATAATCCGCATAAATTACACGGCTTTTATACGGGATGCCCTGTTCCTTCATCTTCTCCGAAAAACTCGTCGTTCCCGTAATTAAAAACTCTACAGCCGGCAGCGGCTCATTTACAAAACGCCCTACCCCCTGCCTGCCATATACAATCCCCATCTTTTCAAGCTGAACGAGTGCATTGCGTGCATCGATCCGCTTCGCATTATACAGCTCTGCCAGTTCATTCTCGCTCGGCAGTTTATCGCCGGGACACAGTACGCCATGCAGTATCATTTCGTGAACTTTACTTCTGATTAAAGTTTCTTTAGTTATTACATTACTATCCAGGGACATGATTAATTCTCCTTATAACACGATAAATTTATTATACACACATGCCGAATTCCATACTAACAATTACAATAACCGAACGTTTATTAATATATTACACTTTGTAAGCGGTTTTTAAGAACTTAATTAAAAAATATCATTGCTAAGTTCGTAAATTCTGTTAATATAAATACATTCACAAACTTACATAATAAAAGGAGCACTCATAATGGACTTGTTAAAAAATAAAATTTTATCAGAAGGTATCGCACTTTCCGATAACGTATTAAAAGTAGATAAATTTTTAAATCATCAGATTGACCCTGAATTAATGGTCGAAATCGGTAAAGAATTCCATGCGAGATTTAAAGATGACAAGATTACAAAAGTACTGACTTTGGAATCTTCAGGTATTGCACCTGCAGTCATGACTGCATTGAACTTTAACGTCCCTGCAGTATTCGCACGCAAAAGAAAATCACTGACTTTTACTAATGATTTATTATCTGCACAAGTCTTTTCGTATACTAAGCAGGAAACGAACATGATCAGTGTTTCAAACCAGTTCATCCAGCCTGGTGACAATATTTTAATTATCGATGACTTCCTTGCAAACGGCGAAGCTGCCGGCGCACTGATCAGTATCGTTGAACAGGCTGAAGCAAACGTTGCCGGACTTGGTATCGTGATTGAGAAATCATTCCAGAGCGGTGCGTCAATTCTTAAAAACAGGAACTACCGCGTGGAATCTCTTGCACGCATCAAGTCATTAACAGACGGCACAATTACTTTCGCAGAGGATACGGAATAATGCAGGAACATAACCCGTCCAATGCAAAAGACTTTTCACTCGGTCTGCAGCATGTACTGGCAATGTATGCCGGCGCCGTAATCGTGCCGCTCATCGTCGGGAATGCAATCGGACTGACACCCGCACAGCTTACATACTTAATCGCTATCGATATTATGATGTGCGGTGTGGCAACAATACTGCAGGTTTGGAAGAATAAGTTCTCCGGCATCGGATTGCCCGTCGTTCTTGGATGTACGTTTACCGCCGTCGGACCGATAATCAACATTGCAAACACCTACAGTATTCAATCCGTTTACGGTTCAATTTTAGTTTCAGGATTAATCGTCGTACTGATTGCTTCATTTTTCAGTAAACTGATACGATTTTTCCCGCCGATTGTGACCGGTACTGTCGTTACAGTCATAGGAATTACACTTATTCCTGTCGCGATTAATGACCTGGCAGGCGGTCAGGGCGCCGAAGATTTCGGTTCACCGCTTAACTTGTTCCTCGGTTTTTCTACATTAATTATTATTTTAATCATTTTAAAATTCGCTAAAGGGTTCTTTGGATCTATTGCGATATTAACAGGTATTATTATCGGTACAATTATCGGTGCGTTTTTCGGACGTGTTGATTTTACCCCGGTAGCAGAGGCATCATGGCTGCACCTGCCGCAAGTTTTCTACTTCGGTACACCTGAGTTTCATCTCGTTCCAATTTTAACGATGACACTCGTTGCAGTAGTGAGTCTTGTTGAATCAACAGGTGTATATTTTGCACTTGGAGATATTACTGAGAAGAAAATTAAAGGCGAAGATTTAAAACGCGGTTACCGTGCAGAAGGTATTGCGATAATTCTGGGCGGACTCGTTAACGCTTTCCCTTACACTACATTTTCTCAAAACGTCGGACTGATTCAAATATCAGGTGTCCGCAGAAATAAAATTATTTACATTGCGGGATCCATGCTGATTATACTTGGACTTATGCCGAAAATCGGGGCAGCAACATTAGCTATCCCGGGTCCTGTACTCGGCGGTGCAATGCTTGCGATGTTCGGTATGGTAATCAGTGCAGGAATAAAAATGCTGTCACATGTCGATTTAAACAAACAGGAAAATATGGTTGTCGTGGCGATTTCAGTAGCGATGGGGCTTGGTGTTACAGTAGTTCCTGAACTGTTTAGTGCACTGCCTGAAAGCCTGTCGGTTGTCACATCAAGCGGAATTGTAATGGGGAGTCTGACAGCAATCATCCTCAATGCGGTATTCAACTTCAAATCGATTATTGATCCGAGAAATATATAGAAGCCCGCGCACCGGACACGCCGGTGCGCTCAGTCTCTTCCGGTTGCCATTCAACTTCAAACTGTAATAAGATAAATAAGACCAAACAATTTAGGGAGTGTCCATATATGAAAAAGATGAACGTTGAAAGTTTTAACCTGGATCACACAAAAGTTGCTGCACCTTATATCAGACTTGCAGGGACAAACGAAGGCGAGCACGGAGATACGATTTATAAGTTCGATATCCGTTTCTGCCAGCCGAACAAAGAGCATATGGATATGCCTGCACTTCACTCAATTGAACACCTGATGGCTGAAAATATCCGTAACCACCACGAGCGCGTTGTCGACTTAAGCCCGATGGGATGCCAGACTGGTTTTTATCTGTCTGTATTAAATGACGACGATAAAGCCGGCATTGAAGATGTTATGGAGAAAACTTTAAATGATGTTCTTGCAGCGACAGAAGTTCCGGCATGTAACGAAGTACAATGCGGCTGGGCAGCGAGCCACAGTTTAGAAGGTGCTAAGGAAATCGCGCGTAAGATGCTCGAAGACCGCAGCACATGGAGTACAGTATTCGCTGAATAGTTTTTTAATCCGGGCCACTCCTACGAGTGGTCTTTTTTTGTACCAGCCTGAGTTTTCCATTTCAATTTACATCACCCGCTGTTAGGCGTAAAATATACAGGATAATACACATAAATGAGAAAGAGGTTTTCTTAATGATTATGCCGGTATGGCTGATGTGGTTAATTCCACCTGCAGTTTTTATGATAATACCGTTAAAAATGTTAATCGACTGGTTCGCGATTTATCTGCCGCTCGATAAAAAATATAGCCGCAAGGAAATTACTGTTAAGGCTTCCTGGAAAATCTGGCTGACGGATATCGGTCTTCATCTCGCCGCTGTTGGAATTATGTATGCAGCACTGTATATCGATCCCCTGTTCAGAAGTAATCCAACATCATTTGATGATGTTAAGGAAATCAGTAATGCCACACCTGACTGGATTGTTGCGTTTTTCGAAGGAATTCTCGCAAATCCGTTCAACAGTATTTACAGTATAATTTTTGTCCTTATTTTATTTGCAGTTATTATTTTAGTACAGTTTAAACTGACTGGGAAAATCTATTCGAAATTCGGTCTGGATGAAAAACAGATTGCCAAATCCAGCATGATCTCTGCATTATTAATGGCACCGTGGATTATTATTATCCCGACATCATTATTCTCATCAATCATTTAACAGCAAAAAGTTCCCCGGCATCTTCGCCGGGGAACTTTTATATTTTAGTTAAAATCTCTTTTCACAGTCTGCTTTCAGTTTTTATTTACTGATTCATTCTTTCCAGTACCTGATCAATTGTCGGCATCGCGTGCTGTGCACCGAATTTTTCAACGCTCAATGATGCCGCAGTGTTCGCGAAGTGACAGCTTTCCTGCAGGTCTTTGCCCCTTGCAATATAGCTGACAAATGCGCCGTTGAAGCAGTCTCCTGCTCCTGTCGTATCAACAACTTCTGCTTTCATCGTCGGAACATCAACACGGTAGGCATCGACTGTATAATAACAGCCTTTGCTTCCGCTCGTTACAACAAATTTATCGATGTGGTCTTTTAAAAGCTCAGGATGTGCCTCTGCAAGCTGTGTCAGTTCAATCTGATTCGGCGTAATGTATGTACTGTAATTAATAATATTGTCCGTCAGCTTTTGTGCCGGCGCCGGGTTAACGACCAGCTCAATATTATTTTCACCGCATACCTGTGCCACGTAATCGACTGTATCCATCGGAATTTCCAGCTGTGTAACTACAACTTCACTGTCCAAAATCGCCTCACGGTGTTTATCGATTACTTCCTTCGTAACATGAGCATTCGCCCCGGGAACAACGATAATCGTATTATCCAGCGGATTCACGGTAATCATCGCAATGCCGCTTTCCACGTCGTCAATCATTTCAATGTTGCTGACGTTCACACCTTCACTCTTCAGGCTTTCAACCATCTCAATGCCAAATGCATCATTTCCTACTCTCCCGATAAACGTCACATTACAGCCGAGTCTTGCTGCTGCGACTGCCTGGTTTGCACCTTTACCGCCGCACAGTGTCGTAAATTTTTCACCCGTCAGTGTCTCACCGATTTTAGGATGGCGTTCTGCTGTAACAACTAAATCCATATTTAAACTGCCCACTATTGTTACCTTAGGCTTACTCATCTGTTATACCTCCAGAAATTACTGTAAACTGCCGAGTTTCTCAAGCAGTATGTTTTGAAATGCCGTTAAATCAATATCGTTAAGCAGGTTCACATTACGCCCCGCTTCAGGTGCTGTTTTACGCACATCACACACGGTCATGCCGCGGTTAATATCATCTGTACAGTCTACATCCACGCTGACCTGCATCCCTTTAAAAATCTCAGGATCAGTAAGATAAATGACTGCGACAGCGTCGTGTATATGCACCAGTTCGCTGTTAATATATGCCGGTGAGTCAAAGTAGAACTTCAGCATTTCGCCGAATGCTTTCTGAACTTCACCTACGCTGTTAAACAGCGCTTCAACCTGTGGTCTGTTAAGTCCGCTCTTATGCGTGACATCCAGACCGCACATCACAATCGGCAATCCTGAATCAAAAACTATTTTTGCCGCTTCAGGATCTCCCCAGATGTTGAATTCGGCTGTCGGTGTTCTGTTGCCGAATGTACCGCCGCCCATTAACACGATTTCTTCTATGCGTTCCGACACTTCCGGAAACACTTTTAAAAGCAGTGCAATATTCGTCAGCGGGCCGACCGGTACAAGTGTCATTTTTTCATCTTCAGGAAGAGTCATAATATGATCCCTGATAATCTGGAACGGGTTCCCCGATTCAGCCTGCTTTGATGTTTTAGCCAGTACAGTGTTGCCGAGACCTGTTTCACCGTGGACATGTCCTGCATCTTCTTTCGCTCTCGTTAACGGACCTTCTGCTCCTCTGACGACAGGCACATTCATGTTTAAGAAAGAACTCAGCAAAAGCGCGTTGTTCGTCACGCGTTCAATCGTCTGATTTCCTGCTACTGTAGAAATACCATGGATGTTCAATACATCTGTGCTTGCAGCAGCTGCTGCAAGTGCTATCGCGTCATCGATACCCGGGTCGCAGTCAATCCATATATTTCTTTTCCTCATATTACTGACCTCCGTCAAATGACTTCAGAATTTCTTCGAACAATATCCAGAACCCATCCTGGTTTACACCAAGTGCGACATTCGTATTCGGCTCTCTGCCCGTTACACTTAATGTATCAATTACAGTCATGCCGTATGAATACTCGCCTTTCGTCTCGACAGTGACATTTAAGTATTCCGTCTTGAACAGTTCCGGTTTTAACAGATACATTGTCGTACATGCATCGTGAATCGGTCCGCCGTTAAAGCCGAAATGATTTTTGTATGTTTCTCCGAAGAAGATTAATAACTCTTTAACGAATACCGCAATCCTGTTGTCGATTTTACTTACACGTTCAATAATATCGTCAGTTGCAATGACCTGATGCGTTACATCAAGACCGAACATCGTAACAGGCACATTGCTCTCATACACAACTTTTGCCGCTTCTGCATCGACAAAAATATTGAACTCGGCTGCCGGTGTCCAGTTGCCGAATGTGCCGCCCCCCATTAAAACTATTTCATCAATATTTTCTATAATTCTCGGTTCTTTAATTAAAGCCATCGCGATATTTGTTAACGGTCCTGTCGGTACAAGTGTTACAGGACCGCTCGAGTTCATAACCTGTTCAATAATAAAATCAACCGCATGCCCGCCGGTAACCTGCATCTGCGGGTCCGGAAGCACCGGGCCGTCCATGCCTGTTTCTCCATGGATTTCAGGTGCAATTTCACTTTCCTTTACTAACGGTCGTCTGGCGCCCTGAACAACAGGTACATCCAGTCCAAGCAGTTCACAGATTTTTAATGTATTAATTGTATTTTTCTCAACTTCGACGTTGCCTGCAACGGTCGTAATTCCTAAAATATTTAAATCACCGACACCTGAAGCCGCAATAATTATCGATATCGCATCATCATGTCCGGGATCACAATCCAAAATAACATTTCTCATCAGTAAAACACTCCATTCATCGTTCTTAAAATAATTATCTCATGAGCCGCTTTAATTTTACAGAAAGACTGCATACGGTTAAATATCTCTCTTCATTCTTAAAGACACCTGCACTTCGCCTGCCGCACTTTTCGTTTTCTTTACCGACTGCTGAACAAAACCCCGCGCCTTATAAAACGGCATTCCAAGCTCATTATTCTCCTGCACGGAAACCCATTGCTTTTTTGCACCTTTACGCTGATGATGTTCAGTTAATTTATGTAATAATGCTTTGCCAATTCCATGATACCTGTATTTTTTATCAATATATAATACATACACTTCGGCACTCCTGCCACCCGTCATTCCACCGCCGATGACACCGGCAACCGTGCCTTCTGTTTCAGCGACAAAAGAGTAGCTGCCCTTCTTAATATCCTGAATGATTTTCTCAGAACTGTACCAGTAGTTTACCGTCTGCTGCTGAAACGTCTTACTCAGTTGCCCTTCAACAGTCTCACGCCAGCCCGTGCTGCAAATAACAGAAATACGTTCTGCATCCCGGACTTCAGGTTTTCGGATTACGAGTTTCATCAGACTCTCTCCTTATTATTTTTTATAGTAGTATACGGCCAGCTGCGTCCGGTCTCTTAAGTCCAGTTTCGTCAGCATTTGGGATATATAGTTTCTGACCGTCCCTTCGCTCAGATACAATGAACCGGCGATTTCTTTGTTGTTATATCCTTCTGCAACCAGTTCGATAATATCCTGCTCCCGTGTCGACAGGTCTGAAAAATCCCTGTGCGCAGAATGTGCAGACATGCTTTTTACAATGTTGCTGTCGAACACCATGTTGCCGGACAGTACCGCTTCAACTGCCGGTATAATACCTGACAGATTATCTTTTAAAAGATATCCTCTGCAGCCTGTGTTCAATGCTTCGTGAATATACTCATCATCTTTAAATGTTGTAATCAGCAGAATCTTTGCATCCGGGTGTTCTTTAAGTATTTCCCCGCTCGCTTCAAGTCCGGATTTCTCACGCATTCTGATATCTGTCATTAACAAATCCGGCTTGAACTCACTGTAAAGTTTAACAGCATCAAAACCGTTCGCTCCCGTTGCTGCAACTTCGTAATCCGAGTTTTCCACTATCGTCGTCAGTGCGGATACTACAAGCGGATCGTCATCAACTATAATTATTCTCATTTTCCAGTCCTTCCTTATAAAATATTGCGTGTACGATAAATCCTTCGTCTTTAAAAGTATTCAGTACACCGCCGTATTTTTGTACAACCTCTGTCATCGACTGCAGTCCCATTCCCCTGTTGAACTGCCCTGCTGCCGTCCCATCATCTTTAACTGTCAGTGCTAAAAATCTGGGGTGTTCTTTTATAATAATTTGATATGTTTCTGCATTTGAATGTTTTTTGATGTTTGTCAAAGCCTCCCTGACCAGCGACAGCAGATCAATTTTCTGTTCGCGAGTCAGTGTCAGCTTCACATCATAAATAAATTCTCCATGATAACTTTTCATTTCTGACATATAGTTTTCAATTCTCGCTTCAAGATCGATGGATGTGTCATATAAATTATGAATACTGTGACGGACATCGTCCATGCCCGATTTCAGTCTCGTCTGCAGCTGCGTTAACGATTCACGCAGTTTATCTTCATCTTTTACATACTGCAGCGATTCAATCAGCAGAATACTGCTCGACAGTGAATGGCCGAGCGCATCGTGCATATCCCGTGCAATTCGATTTCTTTCATTCAGCTCCGCCATGTAAATATCTTTCTCGTGACTCTTCATCAGCTCGTTCCTTTGGGCTTTCAGGCGCATATTATCTTCTGTCAGCTGATCGCGCATTTCCCTGTTCAGCTGTTTTGATGCCGACAGCTTTTCAGACAGGATTGTCAGATAAAAAATCACGATGCTCAAAACAAGCAGCTCCCATTGCTGGAACATCAGTATTGGTATCAGCGTAATAATGCCGTACATCTGAAAATGCTTATACAGTATGTGTCCAAACAGCGGATAGAAATACAAAAAATTAATATCGATAAAAGGCAGTGCTGCAAACAAGACTGCTGTAACAGCCAGCATATATTTTCGGCTGATAACGTCGATACTGAACGATGCGATAAAAGCAATCAGTATAACTGTCACATGGCTTTCATCCGCAGTTATCAGGTAAAATGCTGCAAGTATTGTGAATATCATAATTTTCTCATACATGTTTGACATCGCTTCACCTCATATTATGACAATTGTCACTGTGATTCATGACCCCGGACACTAACGGTACGTTTACTTATATTATAAACTTAAGTTAACCAATATAGTACAGGGGGCAATAATATGATTGCAATGGACAAGGTAGTTAAAAGGTACAAAGACGTTATCGCACTGGACCATTTCTCTTTCCGGGCCGGCCGAAACGAAATTATCGGCCTGCTCGGCCCTAACGGATGCGGTAAAACGACAGCAATCAACTGTATGCTTTCACTGCTGAAATTCGATCAGGGAACGATTGAATTATTCGGCGATACTGTCAGCCCGAACAACAATAAAATTAAGCGCCGCATCGGTATCGTACCGCAGGAACTCGCTATTTTCGATAAGCTGAACGTCGTTGAAAACATTGATTTTTACTGCGGACTGTATATAACAAACAAAGCAGAACGTAAACAGCTGGTCGACGAAGCAATTGAATTTGTCGGCCTTGAGAAATACAGAAAATTTGTGCCTAAACAGCTGAGCGGCGGTCTTAAAAGAAGACTGAACATCGCCTGCGGCATCGCACATAAACCGGAAATTCTTTTTCTCGATGAACCGACAGTCGCAGTGGATGCGCAAAGCAGAAACTTTATTCTCGAAGGCGTTAAGAAAATGAAAGACCGGGGCACGACTGTTGTTTATACGACACACTACCTGGAAGAAGCTGAAGATTTATGTGATTCATTCGTCATTATGGACAACGGGCGCAATGTCGCAAACGGCACGCTCGACGAGCTGCAGAAATCAATTTCAACGACGGAAAGCATTACCGTTAAATTCATTTCCGGAGATGACGCACTGACTGAGCGGCTGAAACAGCTTCCTCATGTTAATCAGGTCGTTAAAACCGGAGACAGGTATAACATTCAATTCGAAAAACACCATAACAACTTAGCCAATCTGATCCGTTTTATCGAAGACCATTCGCTGACTTATACAGAAATCGCGAGTGAGCAGCCGTCGCTGAGCAGTATCTTCCTGGAACTGACAGGCAAGGAGCTGAGGGACTGATGAACTTTTTACGTCTCACCTATTATTTACTCATCATTAACTTTAAGGATTTTGGCTTTCTCTTTTGGACAATCGGTTATCCCATCGTTTTAGTCACAATATTTATGGCGACAACTTCGAACATCGGCGGAGAAGATATGTCCGATATCGATGTTGCGGTTTCCGGGGATAACGAATACAGCATAATTCTTGAAGAAATTGATTTTATCAATGTTCATGAAATGAGCGACAGTACCGCAAGAGCTGAACTGGCTGAAGAAAACGTGACGGGATACATTACAGAAGACGGCAGCCTGATTGTGCAAAACAGCGGATTCCAGCAATCCGTGCTGGAATCAGTCATGAATCAGATTCGCCAGACTTCAGCTCTTGGAGTATCACCTGAAAACTTTAATTTTGATACAGACTTTATTCAGACTGAAGATATGGAAACTGAACCGCAGGTCATTATGTACTACTCAACAATTGCCATGGTTTCTCTTTATACAGTGTTTACAAGTATGGAGCTTATTTCATCGATGCGTCCGAATTTAAGTACGATGGGTGCCAGATTCTCTGCCAGTCCATTCAGTAAATCAAAATATATTCTGGCAAGTTCTGCAGCAGGACTGCTGCTCGGACTGTTTTCGAACAGTCTGTTAATCGGCTATTTAATGATCTTTAACGAGTCCGTGCTGTTCAACCGCCTGCTGCCGACGCTCGGCATTATACTTGCCGGCAATATCGCGGGACTTGGCCTAGGATTTATTATCGGACTGACACCGAGAGTTAATATAAATGTAAAATCCGTCGTTCCGGTAATATTTATCGTCGGCCTCGCATTTCTTGCAGGTTTAATGGGACCCGGTCTCAGAACGGTGGTTAACAGAGAAATGCCGTTCATCAATGAGTTCAATCCATTGGCTCATATTACAGATACAATTTACCGTGTAAATCTTATGGACAGCTTCGACGGGTACTGGACAACGATTCTCTTCCTGCTCGGCATTACGTTTGTAAGTTTCTTCATTACATTAATCGCTTTGAGGAGGAAACAATATGACAATCTTTAAAATAATACTCCTCCACTTCTGGAAGTTTAAATGGATGATTATACCGCTCGCTCTGGTGTTTTTCTTAATCGCAGCAATGTTCAGTTTATTCGGCGGCACCGAAACGTTTGAAAGTGAGACACTCGGCATTACTGTCGTCGATGAATCGGGCTCAGAATCATCAGAAGCGCTGATCGAATATTTAAGCAGCTCGCATGAAGCTACAGTGCGGGATGATGTGTCCCGTAAAGTACTTGAAGAACAGGTTTTTCTGATGGAGATTCACGGTGCTGTGATTATTCCCGATAACTTTGACACTCATGTTAAAAACGGAGAACCGGCTGTTGAAATCATTACTGATGAACGTGCTGCAGCCAGTTTCCAGCTGGAGACCGAGGTTTCAAAATTTCTGATGTTCGCCAACGCTCAGTTTAACGACGCCGGCGCACTCGATAAAGACACATTGCAATCGGCACTGGACAATAAAGTCGATGTTGAACTGAACAGCGATACAGTGATTGCAAGTGAGGAAAACTTTGAAAATGCTGCAGCCTATTCTAACTTCGCTGCATACTGGCTCATGCTGTTCATTATGCTGTCAGTCGGCAACCTGATGTCTGAGTACAATAAACCGGAGCTTCAGAAACGAATTATCGCAGCACCGGTATCATCAACTTCTGGTGCAGTTCAGATATTAAGCGCACAGTCGCTGGTTGGTATTTTCGCAGTGCTCGTGATGTTCTTTGGTCTGATCGGCTTATATTACGACCGTCTCGAAGGGATACCGCTCGCTCATATATTTGTCGCGATGGTACTGATTATGGCCTTCACGCTTGCTCTCCAGTATGCGATTAATGCGCTGACGACAAATCGTTTTATCGTCAATGGTATCGCGAACCTGGTTACGCTCGGGCTGGCATTTCTGTCAGGTATCTTTATCCCAATTGAACTGTTCGGAGACGGCGCACAGCGCGTCGCAGAGTTTCTGCCGCTGTATCACTACACGCAGATTTATGCATCGAGCGATATCACATGGAGCGATTCAGCATTATCAATCGGTATTCTCGTGCTGTACACAATCGTCTTTATGATTATCGGCATCATCTTCAGTAATCAGCGTAAAAGTACACAATTGTAACGAACAGATATATAATGAAGTTAATGATATTACTGAAAGGATGGAACAGCCGTGAAAACAAAAACACTTTCCGCCATGACGGAAAAAGGACTCGATAAGAAAATTGCAGAATTCTTTTACGAAAATCAGTATATTGAAGTAACGGATATTAAATTCAGTGTGGGCAGCGTATTTGCAGTACTGATTCTTTACAAAGACAAATAAAAAAACCGGTTAGGCGCATGGATTTATGCGCCTAACCGATTTTTTATTAATTCACTTTAAAAATTTCATCGATATATTCAATATCTTCCGGATCGAGATCAATATCAGCAGCACGCATATTCGCTTTTATCTGCTCACCTTTTTTCGCACCCGGGATAATGACGTCGATTGATGGCCTCGTTAAATAAAATGCAAGTACAAGCTGAGCGACTTCTTCATCATATTTCTTCGCAAGTTCTTTCAGTTTATCCACCTTCTGAATGTTCTCTTTAAACTGGTCTTCCTGATAAAATGCCAGTTTCGAACGCAGATCTTCAAATTTAGTATTCTCATCGTACTTCCCTGCTAGAAGTCCCGCAGCTAATGGATAGAATGGAATAAACGTAATTTTATTTGCTGCAGTGTAATCCAGCATCTCTTTTTCCGCTTCGCGGTTAAGCAGGTTATATTCATTCTGAATAACATCAACATGATTATTCTTATTCGCTTCTGCCAGCTGTTCGACTGTAAAATTCGATACACCGATTGCTTTAATTTTACCCTGCGCTTTCATTTCATAGAGCGCCTGTACCGCTTCATCTTTCGGTGTCTTTTCATCCGGTTTGTGAATGTAGAACAAGTCTATATAATCCGTCTGAAGTCTTTCCAGTGCATCTTCCACTGACTGCTTTAAAAACTCCGGTGAGTTATCGATAATCATATCGCCATTTTCAAGCTCACGCTGTGCAGCTTTCGTTGCAATCACAACATCTTTTCTTTTATATTCTTTCAGCACTTCGCCGATTAATTCTTCTGAACGTTTCGGACCGTAACTAAATGCCGTATCCAGCATTGTCACGCCTGCCTCAATCGCATCTCTTACAGTCTGTCTGCCCTCTTCTTCATTTACGTCACCATATAAATTATAACCGCCGACGAAATTTGCGCCGAGAGCGATTGGATGTACTATAATTCCCGATTTCCCCAGTTCAACTAAATCTGTCATTTTGCATACCTCCTGATATTAGACACATTAAATATCTTTCCTTTTCATCAATCTGTCAAACATATCAACGTATTATGCATAAAGCCTTGCAGTAAAGCGCTTTTTTTAGGATACTAGAGGAGTGTGGAAAACTATTTAAGGAGTGTTTTTTAATGAATCAGGAGCAACTTGAAAAAGTAAAACAGGGTAATGGTTTTATTGCCGCACTTGACCAGAGTGGCGGAAGTACACCGAAAGCTTTAAAAGCATATGGTGTTAACGAAGATCAGTATACTAATGAAGACGAGATGTTCGATCTGGTACATGAAATGCGTTCACGTATCGTAACTTCACCTTCATTCACTTCTGACAAAGTTCTCGGTGCCATTCTTTTTGAACAGACAATGGACCGTGAAGTAGAAGGCCAGTACACTGGTGACTATTTAGCTGATAAAGGTATCGTGCCATTCCTGAAAGTCGACAAAGGACTTGCTGATGAAGAAAACGGTGTTCAGCTGATGAAACCTATGCCGGATCTTGAGGATTTATTAGCACGTGCAAACGATCGTCACATCTTCGGAACGAAAATGCGCTCCAACGTTCTTTCAGCTAACAAAGAAGGAATCGTTGCAGTTGTTGAACAGCAGTTTGAAGTTGGTAAGCAAATCATCGCTGCAGGACTTGTACCGATTATCGAGCCTGAAGTAAATATTAATGCTGAAGACAAAGAGCAAATCGAAGAAATTTTAAGAGATGCAATTCTTGAAGAATTAAACGGCCTTGCTGAAGATGAACTTGTAATGCTTAAACTTACAATTCCTACTGTACCCAACCTGTACAAAGAACTTGTTGATCACCCTAACGTGATTCGCGTAGTGGCGCTTTCAGGCGGATACACGAGAACTGAAGCAAACAACTTATTAAAACAAAACGAAGGTATCATCGCGAGCTTCTCACGTGCACTTTCAAGCGATTTAAACGCAGCACAGTCTGCTGAAGAGTTTGACGGTAAATTATCAGAAGCAATCGATTCTATCTATGACGCATCAGTAAATAAAAAATAATCAATACAAAAGACAATGGCATGCCATTGTCTTTTTTCTAAGGGGGAACTTTTTATGAAAGCTTTACTTAATATCGACTATACTTATGACTTTGTCGCAGCAGACGGTAAACTGACTGCAGGAGAACCTGCACAGCAGCTTCACGATTATATCCTGAACGTTACCCGTGAATTTATCGTTAATGGGGATTACACGATATTTGCGATTGACGCTCATGAAGAAGATGATAAGTATCATCCTGAAGCAAAACTGTTCCCGCCGCATAACATTGTCGGTACAAGCGGCCGGGATTTGTACGGGGAACTTGAATCGCTGTATCAGGAAAACAAGGATAAGAAAAATATTTATTACACAGATAAAACACGCTACTCCGCTTTTGCAGGTACGGACGTTGAACAGCGTTTGAGAGCACGGGGCATTACTGAAATTCACTTAGTCGGTGTATGTACCGATATTTGTATACTTCATACTGCAATTGATGCATACAACAAAGGCTTTGATATCGTCATTCATAAAGACGGAGTCTCAAGCTTTAACCTCGATGCACATGAAACCGCACTCCAGCACTTTAAAAATTCGCTGGGCGCTGAAATAATATAATTTACTGAAGCCGGGACATTTTGTCCCGGTTTTTGTATTTGGAGAGGAATAGAGAAAGCTCATTGCGGAGCAGACAAAAAGACAGGCACTCCGCCCGGAGCGCCTGTCCTGTTTTAAAACGTCGATAATCCTGTTGCTTCCTGTACTCTGTACAGAATTGTTTTCATTAAGGATTCTTCCGCTTCTTCTTCATAATCCAGCGTATAATCCGCGTCTTCATTTGTCCAGAGTCTGTTGAAGTACTCTGTAATCTCTCCTGCAAAATCACTGTCCGCCGGTGCGGTAACCAGCACGTTTGTTTCAAGATTATAGTTTTCAAGATTACGTCTCGTAAAGTTTGCGGAGCCGCCGTTAAAGATCACTTCACCTTCTGCTTCCAGCATAATAAATTTCGCATGATACTGTTCCCCGCCCGATTTATACCAGCGGATATTTGCCGGATTGTCATGCGTCGTCAATTCATCCGCAACCGGTCTGTTCGGCACTCCGTTTTTCTCATTACCGAATGCATCCTGGTTAATATCAAGAATCATATTCATTTCGACATTGCGGTCAAGCGCTGCTTTAAATGCTTCGACGATATCTCTGTCGGACAGGTAAAATAATCCGACACTGAGTTTATCGCCTTCTTCTGCGGCGTTAACCATCTCAAGAATATTATCTTTAATTTTTCCTTCTGTAATCAGCTGTACCGTATACTGTCCTTCATCGTCTTCAGTTTTCTCAGGGAGTTTATCGGCAAAGTCGCTGAATACACGTGTATTACCGCCGCTGAAATTTACGACTGCACGTTCACTCTGCAGCAGATCGTAAAGAATATCTCCATTCAGCTTCATTGCAATGTTCGAATGATGCACACTTGCATCATGCGGATTCGCCGACATTACGAGACCGTTTTTTTCATTGATAATCAGCTTTCTGTGGTTGGCCTTAAAGTTCAGCATCGTTAAGTATGAACGGATATTAACTTCCGGACCCTGCGGTCTTAGAGCATTTATCATCCACTGGTCTTCAGAAGTTCCGAACCATTGGAAATAAGTTCTGTAAAATCCGGAGTACAGCGGATTCGAATCACGAAGTTTAGACAGATCCGTAAATATAACTTCTATGCCTGCTTTCTTCAGCTCATTAATATGTGGCGGCATGTATGTATCATAGAATGTATTAATTCCGTCTGTTATGAAAATAATCTCCATATCCGGATTTTCAGATTTTTTAGCTGTCAGTTTATCCGTTAAGTTTTGGGACAATGGCGGAAAATCAAGCGTTTCATGATTGTAGTCATCATTAAATAAAAACATATCTATAACTAAAAACTCTTCTGCTTCACCAATCATCGTATACACTTCTTCAAAGATTTCCTGTTCCTGTGTAATTGCATCATCATTATTTGTATATGTAAGGTCGTATAAAAACGTTGCATCATCTGTCTGGTATTCTTCAGACTCGAACGATACACCAGCGGGTACCGGCATAAAGTAACGCACACCGGAGACAACGAAAGGTATAAGTATTAAAGCTGCCAAAATGATCAGGACAAAATATCGTTTTTTCATTATTCACCTCTGTAATTAATAGTATTAATTTACACTCATCTCTATTCTATCAAAGAAACTTTACGAAAGTGATAAGATATTTGCAGTAAAAATGGTATAATATAACTTACGAATTTTAAGGAGTGAAATGTGTGAATATTAATGTATTGTACGAAGATAACCATTTACTCATTGTCGATAAGCCGGTTAACATCCCTGTCCAGGAAGACAGTTCAGAAGATAAAGACTTATTAACTATGTTAAAGGAATATATTAAAGAGAAATACAATAAACCCGGTGCGGTTTATTTAGGGCTGGTTCACAGACTTGACCGTCCCGTCGGCGGCGCTGTAGTATTTGCGAAAACTTCGAAAGCGGCGGCCAGACTGTCAAACGAAGTCAGACTGCAAAACTTTGACCGCCAGTATCACGCTGTAGTCGAGAATCACCTCGACCAGAAAAAGGGTACTTTAACGAACCACTTATTTAAAGACGCGAAGAAAAACATCTCGAAAGTCGTTCATAAAAACCACCGCGGTTCAAAAATGGCCAAACTGGATTATGAAACAGTTGGAGAAAACAGCAGGTATTCACTTGTAAAAGTTAACCTTCACACAGGACGTTCACACCAGATCCGTGTTCAGCTGTCGCATTTCGGACACCCGCTGTTCGGCGATCAGAAATATAACAAGAATGCTAAAGTCGGTCAGCAGATTGCACTTTACTCAACTTACCTGCGCATTAAACATCCTACGAAAGATGAGTACGTGGAAGTACACTGCAATCCGCCGGAAACATTCCCGTGGAGTGATTTTAATGTGTCTTATTAATTTTAATATCGGTTCGCATGATAAATATAAAATGATTATCGCAGCAAATCGCGATGAATTCTATTCACGCCCCACTGCACCTGTGCATTATTGGGAAGATCATCCGAATATTTTAGGCGGCCGCGATTTAAAAGCACAAGGCACCTGGCTCGCAGTATCAAAATCAGGTAAAATAAGTGCATTGACTAATATCCGCACACCTGAGGAAATGACGGCGGAAGCTAAAAAGTCGCGCGGTGAACTCGTCGTTAACTATCTGCTTTCAGAAAAAAGTCCAAAGGAGTATTTAACTGCTCTGGCAGGTCACAGCAGTGATTATGCCGGATTTAATCTGCTTACAGGCACTCCGGATGAACTTTACTATATGAACAATTACGATAACAAAATCTCACGGGTTACTGACGGTACACACGGTTTATCGAATGAGTACCTCGATACACCGTGGCCTAAAGTCGTTATCGGAAAAGAACAGCTGGATAAAGTTATATCGGAAGACGACATAGATATCGATGCATTATTCAGCCTGCTCCGTATTGATACGAAAGCAGCAGATGATATTGTGCAGCAGACCGGTGTTGATGCCGGGCTGGAAAAGAAATTATCACCGCTGTTTATCGACATTCCGGATTTTGATTACGGCACACGATGTTCCACTGTCGTGCTTGTCGACCGTCAGAATAATATTACACTGATTGAACGCACGTTTAAAAACGGTGTTGAAACCGGTGAAATAACAGAAACGATATCAGTCAATAAATAAAAAACAGGTTCGCAAACTCCCTGTCAAAAAAACTAAGGAGAAGACGCAATATGAACATTAGAGACATGGCGATTAACGGTGTCTTGGCGGCAGTTTATGTCGCTCTTACTGTTATCAATCCGATTGGCACAGGAGCTATTCAGTTCAGAATAAGTGAAATGCTCTGTGTCATTCCATTTTTCAACCGCAAATATATCGCAGGTATGATTCTTGGAGTCGGAATCGCAAATATTTTCTCAAGCCTCGGCTTAATCGACGTCATCGTCGGCGTAACTATATCGGTTATCGCTTATTCATTAAGTTACTTTATAAAAAACGTCTGGGTCAATGCATTGCAGTACAGCGTGCTTGCAGGCCTGTTCGTCGGTCTGGCGCTGTATTTAGTACTCGGCCTGCCGTACTGGTTCAGTGCAGCAACAGTTGGACTGTCAACGCTGATTACTACATTTATCGGTACGTTTATATTTAAAAAGATCGGCCATAAAATATTGCCGGAATAAAAAATACGCCCCCGCATTAGCGGAGGCGTATTTTTTATATCATAATTATTATTTAAATTCAGGTGGTGTACCTTCAGCATTTCCTGCAATTGCGTCAATCTGAATTAAAGCATCTTCCTGTAAAGCTGAAACGCCGACTACTCTTCTTGCAGGCGTGCCTTCCGGGAAGAATGTTGCGTAAACTTCGTTTACTGCATCCATATCTGCAAGGTCTTTAACGAAGATATTTACTTTAACCATATCTTCCATTACGTGGTCAACGCTTTCGATAACCGCTTTAATGTTAGTTAAAACCTGTTGAGTCTGTTCTTTAATTCCGCCTTCAACTAATTTACCAGTTGCAGGATCAATTGGCAGCTGAGCTGACAGGTGGTTGTAGTGTGAGAATGCTACAGTTTGTGTAGATAAGCTGTCAACCGGTGCATTTTCTGTGTTGTGTGCTTTGATTACAATACCGTGTCTGTCTTCGATAGCCTGTGGCGGCGTACCGTCTCCGTGTGATACTACTGCTTCGATTTGTACTGAAGCACCCATCTGCAGATCTTCAGCCTGGATTACAGTACGTGCAGGTACATAACCGACAGTTCTTGCGATTGAAGAATCCGGGAAGAATGTTGAGTAAACTTCGTTTACTGCATCCATATCTTTAAGGTCTTTAACGAAAATATTAATTTTAACGATGTCATCGAATGGTACGTCGATACCTGATAAAATAGCTTTAATGTTTTTCAGGCTCTGTACAGTTTCCGCTTTAATTCCGCCAGTAACGATTCTGCCTGTTGCAGGATCGATCGGCAGTTGAGCTGTGATGTTGTTGTAGTGTGAGAATGCAACTGTCTGTGATGATAAATTGCTCACAGGTGCAGCAGATGTGTTGTTTGACAGTTTAATTAAATCTCCTGCCTGCGGTGCATCTGGAATTGTTCCTTCGCCGTGTGATACAAGTGCTTCCACCTGCACTAAAGCATCCATCGGTAACGCAGCAGCAACTGTTGTGCGTGCAGGTACATACGTCGGGAAGAAAGTTTTGTAAACTTCATCCACAGCGTCAACATCCTGGATATCTTTAACAAAAACAGAAATTCTGACGATGTCGCTCATTACGTGACCAACACTCTCAAGTACCGCTTCAATATTTTTAAAGTTCTGTTCAGCCTGTGCTTTAATTCCGCCTTCAACTAATTTTCCTGTTGCAGGATCTATTGGAAGCTGTGCTGAAAGGTTATTGTAGTGGGAAAAAGCCGCTGATTGTGATGACTGGTCAAATTTCGGCGCGTTTTTTGTATTCGTTGCTGATACTGCATTATATTCACTCATAAATAGTATACTCCTTTAAAGTTAGGTTTATTTGAAACATATAATTAGCAGAATTTATGGCTTAGCCTACTGCTGAAAGTTATAAAATATATACTTCATTATCCACCTTACATCAGGAACAAATAAATAGAATTGTCATATAACACATTTTCATCTGTTCATTTTATTACTTCCTACAATAATAGAGTTTTAAAAAGGTCTTCCCAAGGTTGGATAACCTTATGAAAGACCTTATCTTAACACCTATTAAATTCGAAATAGATTAACTATTATTACATCATGCCCGGCATTCCGCCGCCCATGCCGCCCATATCAGGGCCGCCGTTTTCTTCAGGAATGTCTGCAACTACCGCTTCAGTTGTTAAGAACATTGCTGCTACAGAACCTGCATTTTGCAGTGCTGAGCGCGTTACTTTAGTCGGATCCACGATACCTGCATCAATCATGTTTACCCACTCAGCAGTATCAGCGTTATAACCAATACCCGGCTTCTGATGTTTCAGCTGGGAAACTATTACCGAACCTTCCTGGCCCGCATTTTCAACAATCTGGCGTAATGGAGCTTCAAGTGCTTTCAGTACGATGCTGATACCAGTCTTCACATCGCCTTCCGCTTCAAGTTCTGCAACTTTAGAGTACACTTCTACAAGTGCAGTTCCCCCGCCTGCTACAATACCTTCTTCTACTGCAGCACGCGTAGAGTTCAATGCATCTTCGATACGAAGCTTGCGTTCTTTCATTTCAGTTTCTGTTGCTGCACCGACTTTAAGTACTGCAACTCCGCCAGCTAATTTAGCTAAGCGTTCCTGTAATTTTTCTTTATCGAAACTTGAAGTCGTTTCTTCAAGCTGTGCTTTAATCTGATTCACACGTGCTGAGATAGCTTCTTTGTCCCCGGCACCTTCAACGATAGTCGTATCATCTTTAGATACGTGAACTTTGCTCGCGTTACCTAAAAGATCAACTGTTGCATCTTTAAGTTCAAGACCAAGCTCATCAGTAATCACCTGTCCGCCTGTTAATGTCGCAATATCTTCAAGCATTGCTTTACGACGGTCACCGAAGCCCGGTGCTTTTACTGCGATTACATTAAATGTTCCGCGGATTTTGTTTAATACAAGGTTGGTCATTGCATCACCGTCAACGTCATCTGCAATAATTAAGATTGGACGTGACTGCTGAACAATCTGCTCAAGTAACGGTACAAGATCCTGAATGCTTGAAATCTTTTTGTCCGTAATTAATACGTACGGATTGTCGAGTTCAGCAATCATTTTCTCTGAATCAGTTACCATGTAAGGTGACAGGTAGCCGCGGTCGAACTGCATTCCTTCTACTACTTCAAGTTCAGTTTTAAAGCCGCGTGATTCTTCAATCGTAATGACACCGTCATTGCCGACTTTTTCCATAGCTTCTGAAATAAATTCACCGATTTCAGGATCGTTTGCAGAAATTGCACCAACCTGTGAAATTGATTCTTTATCCTGAACAGGTTTTGAAACTTCCTGCAATGCTTCAACAGCGCGTTCCACAGCCATGCCGATACCAGTACGTATGCCGACAGGGTTCGCACCGCTCGTTACGTTTTTAAGACCTTCCTGGATCATTGCCTGAGCAAGTACTGTTGCTGTTGTCGTACCGTCCCCGGCAATTTCATTAGTCTGGTTCGCAACTTCTGCTACCAGTTTTGCACCCATGTTTTCGTACTTATCTTCAAGTTCGATTTCTTTTGCAATTGTTACACCGTCGTTAGTAATTAACGGTGATGAGAATGCTTTATCCAAAACGACATTACGTCCTTTTGGTCCTAATGTTACTTTTACAGCATTAGCTAATTTGTCCACACCAGCCAGCATTGACTGACGTGCATCTTCTGAAAATTTTAATTCTTTAGCCATTATATTGCCTCCCAAAGTGAATTATATGCGATGTTTATATTATTCAATTACTGCTAAAATTTCTGATTCAGAGAGAATTAAATAGTCATTATCTCCATGCTGGACTTCTGTCCCTGCAAATTTGGCATAAACAACTTTGTCGCCTTCTTTAACTTCAAGTTCCACTTTTGTACCATTTTCAAGTATACGTCCTGAACCGACTGCGACTACTGTGCCTTCCTGCGGTTTTTCTTTAGCAGAATCAGTTAAAATGATACCGCTTTTTGTTGTTTCTTCTTTTTCTGAAATATCCACTACTACTCGATTTCCAATAGGTTTTAACACGGAAATGCCCTCCTTATTAATCATAAATTTATTAAAATTAACTGCATAATTTGGCACTCATCAATATTGAGTGCTAACAATAATTATAATAATCAAAGTTGGTCAAAATTGCAAGTAATAAGACTGTATTACTTTTGAGTTTCCTCTTTTTAATGTAAGATAAAACTATTGATTATTGGAGGTTTAATCGTGAGACGCGTATACAGTTTATTAATTATCCTAACATTTTTGGCAGTGCAGTTTGCACTGCTCCCGGTCGGCTTAATTTTCACATCTATGGACCCTTCTATCGGGCCCGGCGAACTCGTTGAAAAACTGATGCCGTATCAGGTCGTTACATTCGCACTTGGTGCAGTTATCGTAATTCTTATCGGCAATCTGCATAAGAATAAAAACAGAATTGAACTCGGCTCCAAATCCGACGGTCTTCTTACAACAGTATGGATTATCGGCGGTGTGTTCCTTGCATACATGTCACAGATTGCTGCCGGTCTTATCAATATATATGTTCTCGGTAATCCGGTTGAAAGTCAGAATACGACAGATATTGTCGACATGATCTTTGACACTCCGTGGATGATTCTGGTCGTTGTAATATTCGGTCCGATTATTGAAGAGTACGTTTTCAGAAGAGCTATATTCGGCGAGATTTACGAAATAATTCCCGGCGGCAGCAGATCAAGGAAAGTACTCGCATTTTTAGTTGCAGGACTTGTGAGTGGATTAATATTCGCAGTTGCACATGCTGATTTCACACATATTCTGATTTATCTGTCGATGTCTTACGTATTCAGTTTCTTATATGTAATTACCGGACGTTTGTTTGTACCGATTATGGTTCATATTATTATGAATGGACTTGTCGTACTGCTGCAGACAGTCTTCGCAGACTTTTTAGAAGAAACGGAACAAATTCAAAACCAGCTGAATGCTGTAATTTCATTGTTTATGTAAAAAAATAAAAATTCCGGGGAATCTTCCCCGGAATTTTTTTATTTCAGTTTAGAATCCGCGTCCTGCACCGCCGCCTCCGCCGGAGCCGCCGCCAAACCCGCCGAATCCTCCGCCGCCGAAGCCGCCTCCTGAGCTGCCGCCAAATCCGCCTCCCCCGCCTGGAGGGAAGAATATAACCGGTCCGCCGCTTCTTCTGCGTCTGCCGCCCGAGCCTCCGGATCCACCGGAACCTCCGCCGCCTGATACCATTTTATAAATAATGTAAAGTACTGCCATAAATATCCCCAGCCTGATTATAATTGCAAATATACTGTCATTCTGGCCGGTCTCTGTATCTTCTGCCGGTTCTTCTCGGGTAAATTCACCGTCTTCATAGCCGTACGCTGTTAAAGATTCTTCATAAAATGCGTTATACAGATTAATCAGTGCCGTTTCATAATTTCCGGCAACTAAATCTTCATATGCAACATTATCGATAATACGTCCGACTTTCGCGTCGTTTAAATATCCTTCAACACCGTAGCCGACCTGCACTTCGATACCGCGGTTATTAAACTCATTATCGTTATCAAGATTCAAAAGAATAACTATACCGTTATCTTTCTCTGTCTTACCGACACCATACTCTCTCAGTGCACGGAGCGCAAAATCCTGGCGATGTTCCTGCCCAGTCGAATCCATTGTCATTAAGAGCAGTTCGGCACCTGTACCTTCTTCAAGATGTGTACCCTTGTCATTAAGTTCATTAATTGCACTGTCACTGAGTACACCTGCATTATCCTGCACAAAATAATGACTTTCATTGAGCGCCGGCAAATCCACTCTTGCTTCTACAGGCGTACTGAACAGTAATACACTCAGTACGACAGCTGTAAAAACAAAGTTTTTTTGCATTACTCTCCACCATCTGAATCATCTTGGTTAGTATTAAATTCCACTTCCGGTACATCCTGTGCAGATTCATCCGCTTCGAAATAAGCTTTTTCATCGAAATTAAATATTCCTGCGATAATGTTACCAGGGAATGTTCTTGTATTGCGGTTATATTCCTGAACAGCTGTGTTGTAATCCTGACGAGCAACTGCGATACGGTTTTCCGCACCTGCAAGCTCATCTCTTAAACCTGTAAACTGTTCACTCGCCTGCAGTTCAGGGTAGTTCTCGGAAATTGCCAACAGTCGTGATAACGCACTTGTCATCTCGTTGTTGGCTTCAGCCATTTCTTCAACGTCCCCGCCTGCACCTGCAAGCTGTGAACGTGCGTCAGCGATATCAGTGAATACTTCCTCTTCATGAGAAGCATAGCCCTGCACCGTGCTTACAAGGTTTGGAATTAAATCCCCCCGTCGCTGCAGCTGCGTTTCAATTTGCGATTGTTTCTGGTTAACCTCTTCATCGAGATTAACGAGACTGTTATATCTCGGTACGATCATAATTGCGATAATAACAATTACCGCAATCAGTACACCAATCGGTATAAGTAACTTTTTCATTGTGTGTCCCCTTTTCATTAAGTATTAAATTTAGTCATAAGACATTGCTCTTATATATTACCCCAATTTCAGCAGATTATTACTATCCACACTATCATATTTGTAACAGAATTTTTAATCCTTATGCTAAAATACGTATTAAGACCATTAAGGGGGAATTTTATCATGGTAACAAAGTTCGAAGATTTTAAATATGAACGTCCGGATTTAGAAAAATTTGAAGAAACTGTGGATTCGCTGCTTAAGGAATTCCATGCTGCCGGCTCCGCAGATGCACAGGTTACTGTAATCGATAAACTAAACACAGAATTTGACCATCTGGATACAATGGCCAACCTGGCATCAATCCGTTCATCAATCGATACACGCGATAAATTCTACGATGAAGAACGTAATTTCTTCGATGAGAATGACCCGTCATTCACGGAAATTACGAACCGCTACCGTAAAGCAATCACAACAAGTAAATTCCGCGATGAACTGGAAGCTCGTTTTGGGGAACAGCTTTTCAAACTGTCGGATAATGCTTTAAAAACTTTTGACCCTTCAGTCAAATCACTGCTTCAAAAAGAAAATAAACTGGCGACGCAGTACGACAAACTGCTTGCTTCAGCTGAAATAGAATTTGACGGCAGGAAGTTAAACCTGTCCGAATTCACACCTTACACTCAAAACCCTGACCGTAATATAAGAAAAGAAGCATCACTTGCTGTACAGGGCTTTATGGGTGAACACCTTGAAGAAATAGATAATATTTATGATGAGCTTGTCAAAACAAGAAATGAAATCGCGGTAACACTCGGCTACAAAGATTTCGTTGAACTTGGATATATCCGTATGAACCGTATCGACTACGACCGTAAAATGGTTGAGAAGTTCAGAAAACAAGTTGAAGAGTACGTAGTGCCGATCGTTACTGACCTGAAAAAACGTCAGGCTGAGCGTATTGGACTCGATTCGCTGAAGAGCTATGATGGCAACTTTGAATTTATTACAGGCAACGCCACACCTAAAGGCAAAACGAAAGACATTATGAAAAACGGCGCGGAGATGTATAAAGAACTGTCACCTGAAACAGATGAGTTCTATACGTTTATGACTGAGCGCAACCTGTTTGATGTTGAAGCTAAAAAAGGTAAAGAAGGCGGCGGCTACTGCACGATGATTGCAGATTATAAAGCACCGTTTATCTTCTCGAACTTTAACGGTACACAGGGTGATGTTGAAGTACTGACTCACGAAGCAGGACATGCATTCCAAACGTATATGTCGCGTCATCTGACAGTGCCTGAATATGCATTCCCGACTTATGAATCAGCGGAAATTCATTCGATGAGCATGGAATTCTTCACTTATCCGTGGATGGAGTTATTCTTTAAAGAAGACACTGACAAGTTTAAGTTCTCTCATATGGCTGACTCAATTTCGTTCCTGCCGTACGGAGTCGCTGTCGATGAATTCCAGCATGTAGTTTATGAAAATCCTGATCTTACACCTGAACAAAGACGCCAGGAATGGAAGAAAATCGAACAGAAATATTTACCGCACATTGATTATGACGGAATCGAACCGCTTGAAAGCGGTGCATTCTGGCACAAGCAGGGTCATATCTTTGGCGCACCGTTCTACTATATCGACTACACGCTTGCTCAGGTGTGTGCGCTGCAGTTCTGGAAACGTGCAAAAGAAGACTTCGACGGCGCATGGGCTGACTACCTGGCACTATGTAAAGTCGGCGGCTCGCTGCCGTTCAACTCACTCGTAGAGCTGGCTAAACTGAAATCTCCGTTTGAAGAAGGCTCTCTTGAAACGGTAATCGATGAAGTTCATGCTTATCTGAACTCTATCGACGATAAAAAACTTTAAAACACAAATAATCCCGCATGAATTAAATTCATGCGGGATTTCTTATATTCTTATTTACCTAATCTGTTAATAATTTCATCTGTGACTTCTGTCATCTTGTACTTTCCGCCGAGGTCAGGCGTCTGATAACCATCAGCGGTTACAGCTTCAATGACTTTTAACAGGTGCTCAGCAATGTTTGCTTCACCGTTAAACTCGAGCAGCATCTTGGCAGTCCAGATCTGACCGATCGGGTTGGCAATGCCTTTACCGACGATATCAGGCGCAGATCCGTGTACAGGTTCGAACATTGACGGATATTTACCATTCAGATTTAAGTTGGCAGAAGGCGCGACACCAATACTTCCCATAATTGCTGCACCAACATCCGATAAGATATCTCCGAATAAGTTACTGCCGACAACCACATCAAGCTCATGCGGGTGTGTAATAAAATAAGCCGCCAGTGCATCGATGTGCTTGGACTCGGATTTAATATTTGGATGCTTCGCTGAAATCTCGTCAAAAATCTCATCCCAGAACGGCATGGCGTGGAATATCCCGTTGGATTTAGTTGCACTTGTTACAAGACCTTTACGCTTCGATGCAAGATCAAACGCAATGTTCATCGCCTGTTTCGTTGCGCGTTTAGAGAAGACGTTGTTCTGAATCGCGATTTCATTATCATCGTGGAAAATACGCCCGCCGATAGAACTGTACTCCCCTTCACTGTTCTCTCTGACAACGACGATATCGAAATCTTGAGGATTTGCAAGTTTAGAATTAATACCTTTCAGTAATTTCGCAGGACGGATGTTAATCTCCTGCTGGAACTCCTGACGTATTTTAAGCAGCAGACCCCATAATGAAATGTGATCCGGAACCTTGGAAGCATCACCGACAGCACCTAAAAACACGCTGTCGAACTGGCTGAGACGATCCATACCGTCCTCAGGCATCATTGCACCGTGTTTTAAATAGTAATCACAGCTGTATGGAAACTCTTCAAAATCAAACTTAAGACCGCCGTGAACATCTGCGACTTTTTCCATTACGCGAATTGCTTCAGGCATAATCTCCTTGCCGACCCCGTCACCTGGAATAGATGCGATTTTTAATGTTTTCATTCCTTCACCCCGATGTTTATGTATGTAATTTCAGAATATTGAATAATACTGATAAAAACATTATAACACTGAATACAAAAGAGACCCCAGCGAAATTCACCGGGGCCTCAAATTTATAGATATCAATCATCTATTAGTTATCTGTTTTTAATTTCTTGCTCATAAATAATAATATTGCACCGAATATCGTCAGAACCCCTGCAAATGCATAGTTAGTCGAATCCGCTTCTCCCGTATTCGGAAGTTCTTTCTCATCGTACGAGGACGTCTCTTCAGCTTTCACTTTCTCTTCAAGTTCCAGTTTCTGTGCTTCTGTTAAATTTTTTTCTTCAATAATTTTTGAAGACATTACACGCGTAACTCTCTGATCCAGTGTTGATAAATCTTCAGTAATACTTTCTTCACTGAATGATATTCCATTTAAAATATCGCCGTAGTCATAGCGGTACAGTTTTTTCTTGCCTGTTCCTGCAGTTGCTGCAGTTTCCTGTTTCGCTTCAGCGTTTTCAGTTACTGCTTCTTCTGCCGTTTCAACAACGTCTTCAGATGGTTGTGATGTTACTGTGCTCTCTTCTTCAGTAGTCTGTTCATACCACTCTTCCGGCTGAATTTCAGTGCCTTCTGTCTCTTCAGGTTCCACTGTTTCAATCGGATCGATTTGCTCTATTGGCAATTCGGCTACATCCGTTTCGTCTTCAGTGTTGTCACCGTAGGCTCCATCTGTCTCAGATGATTCAGGTGCAGTCTCGTCTGTTATTGTTTCACTATCATATTCCGGGTTTGCTTCAGTGTTACCTTCTGCTTCTTCTGATGTATCACCAGGAGTCTCTTCTTCTCCTCCGGATACTTGTGATTCGTCTTCTTCAGGCACGTCAGTTTCATCTTCTGTCAGCTGCTCTTCGGATTCTGCCGGCTCTTCTTCCGACAGTCCCGTCTGCTGATCAGGTTCTGCAGGCTGCAGTAAATCTCCGCCGCCTTCAGTTGATTCTTCCTGTACGTTCTCTGAAGTTGTACCTGTATCTGTGTCTATATCATTATTATAAGTATCTGATTCCGGTGTTACTTCCTGAGTCGCCGCTTCACCTTTTGTTGTTACAGATGTTTCCGCGTTCTCTGTTGTCTCAGTTTCCTGTTCATTAATTGTCTGATCTGTTTCTTTTGTATTTTGTACCTCTTCCGGAACTGTGTATGTTTCGGTTTCAATAGTTTCATTTATCTCTTCGTCAGCATAAGCAATGTTAGGGAGTAGTACAGTTGACAGCAGCAGTACAGATGCCAATTTCATTTTTTTAATTTTTGATTTTCGCATTGTTATTCCCCTCCACGCATCCTGAAATAAATTATACATTTTAACGGTCTTTTCACATTAATGTACAATTTATTATAGTTGATGGCAGAGAGCATTTCTATACAATATCAAAGTTGTTACATAACCTTAATATTCGCGTATTATTATGTAATTATACTTAATGCGTCATATCATACGTGTTAATAATTGTGTCATATGCACTTGAGCCGAGTTCTTTGCATACGTAGAAAAACAGGACATCACAAATAATATGCTGGGCGATACGGCTCGTCATATTCATATACTGAATGTTTGTTTCTTCTTCAGTAATTTCAAGTGCAATGTCAGAGTTTCTCTTCGCAATTGATGAATGGTTCTGAGTCAGAATAATTGTCATTACACCTAATTTTTTAGCCAGTTTGACGATTTCAATTACTTCCTGTGTTTTACCCGATAAAGTAATTACAAACAGTACGTCATTTGGTCTCGCGTTCGTTAATCGTGTCATACATAAATATTTATCAGCAGTAAAGAACGCATTGATGTTCACACGGTGTAATTTCTGTTCCATGTCATGTCCGACGTTTGCGGAATCTCCGACTCCAAAGATAAATGTATTGTCCGCCTTAACTATATGCTGTGCGGCTTCCTGCATACGTTTGCGATTGACGATTTTTTCAGTGTTGTACAGTGCCTGAATCGTATTTTTAAATACTTTATCAAAGATGTCTGCATGGGTATCTTCTTCAATATCAATAACACGTGAAATTTTTTCCTGCTCCAGCGTGTGCAGTTCTTTTGCAAGTTCCACTTTTAATTCTTTAATTCCCTGCAGACCGATTCTTTTGGCAAAACGCACAATTGCTGCGTCACTCGTCGATGAGTGTCTGGCAATTTCCTTAACCGGCATATTAATGACTTTATTAGGGTTTTCCAGCATAAAGTTTGCGATACGCTGTTCGACCGGTGTCATATATTCCAGTCTTTTATTAATCTGACTAAGTACAGAAAACATAATTAACCACCTC
The DNA here is from genome assembly GCF_014207425.1 of Jeotgalicoccus coquinae. Taxonomy (GTDB): domain Bacteria; phylum Bacillota; class Bacilli; order Staphylococcales; family Salinicoccaceae; genus Jeotgalicoccus; species Jeotgalicoccus coquinae. The sequence continues at coordinate 186,955 of NZ_JACHFF010000004.1, forward strand.
TTTTTACTGTTATGTTGATTCTCGATATGAATAATATGGTGTAATTATATCACTTTCCGTAATATATTGTTACAGTTTATTATACGTATTTTTAAAACTATCTAATTTTTCGATTTATTCACACCGCTGTCCGGACTGAAGAGGATATTGCGTCAGCTGGACACGGCAGTCTCCAAATTCAGTAACCATCTCAAGTCCTGTTGCATTGTCGCTTGGGAAAATTCTCGAGGTCATCGTATATTTACCGTCATTAATAAATACTTCGATACTCGACTGATCCACGTAAATTCTCATGTTCTGCAGCGCTTCGTCCAATTTAATACTGCGCACAAGGCCGTCTACATTCTCGATTTCTTCACCGCTGAATGTCCGGTCCAGCGTCAGTAAACGCTGTTCACTGTCGTAAATAAGTTTTGTTTCATGACGTGAATTTTTGCGCAGATATATGTGAAGTATCGATGCATTATTTTCAATTATATCGATAATCAATTCATATACTTCACCGTAAAACGCTGTCAGTTTCGTCGGATATTCTTTAAAATATCCTTCTGCCGTAATCGCTTCACCGCGCAGTTTCTCGAGGTTCGGATGAGGCAGCTGTCGGATTCTGTCTCCGTCGATTGTCAGCACTCTCGGAATTGTCATTACATTGACTGTTCTGTCCACCCGTGATGGATAACCGCTTTCTTCTGCTGCCATCCAGGCAATCAGCACTCTGTTGCCGTCTTCATCAACAGTCGTTGCCGGACGGTAAAAATCAAAGCCGCCGTCGAACTCATAGAAATCATCATGGATGAAATAGTTTCTCCGCCGCTCAAAGTCACCAATCATATAACCCGACTGATATATATTCCAGAAATTAGTATCGAATTTATCGAGCCCTCTCGCATTGAATATAAGAACTGAATCCGTATCCAGATTAAAAAACTCAGGCTGTTCCCATAAGTGTCCGAACACTTTATAACCTGTATCCAGCTCTCCGTCGAAGCGTAATTCTTCAACAGACGGACCGCGGTATATTACCACACGACCAAATTCTTCTCTGTTCATCGTACCGAGTAACATTATTACTTCCCTGTCTATTACTGTCACATACGGGTTACGGAAGTATTCCGTGTAACCCGGCGGCAGATTTCTGATCAGCGGTGACGTATACTTCTTTACTTTCCCGTCGGTATTCATATAACCGCCGAGCTGTGTTGTCAGCAGTTCATCGCTTTTCAGACGTTCACCTGTATAAAAAAAGCTGACCTCATTAAACACTTTAGACAGACTGCCGCCGAATATGTTCTCTGCATCATACAGCGAATCCGGTCTGACTTTTACGCCTTCATTCTGAAATGTAACGAGGTCCTTTGAAGTAGCATGATATATGTATTTACTGTCCGGTGTTACTGTTGAATCACTGTCCGGTGACCATTCATAAAATAAATGATAAATACCATTTACATAGTTAAATCCTGTCGGTGCACCTAAAAATCCAAAAGGCGGCTGAACATGATATACCTGTTTCCACTTCGAATCATCAGCTGCCTGTACCAATTCGTCTAATTCTGCACGCGAAATTTCTTCAAGTTTTTTTGGCATATATGTCCAGTACCTCCTGTATTTATTCCAGTTCGTCTTCCAATTGCTGCTGCTCTGCTTTTAAATATCTGCGGTAGCCTATTTTTGAAATATGAATACTGATTTCATATAAAATAATCATTGGTACCGTCAGCAGTAAGTGTGTCATAATATCCGGCGGCGCGATAATCGCTGCCAGCACAAACATAATGAAATATGCATATTTTCTGTTCTTCTTAAGGAACATCGGTGTAATAATCCCAAGCTGTGTTAGGAATAATGTTAAGACCGGCATTTGGAATATAAAACCGAACGGTAAGATCGTTCTGAACAGGAAACCGAAATACTGGTTAATTCCTATCGTTGCTTCTATTCCCATTTCGGCTGATAAATCGAATGTAAATTTAATAATATAAGGTACAACAATAAAGTAGCCGAATGCCAGACCGCCCAGCATTAAAACCATCACTACAGGTATGTACATCAATGTCATACTTCGTTCTTTTTCATATAGTCCCGGCGTGATAAATGCCCACAGCTGATACATAATAACCGGTAAAATTATAATAAAGGCAATAGCCACAATAACAATTAAATAAATTTTAATGGGATCTGTAATCTGGAATGCGTGCATCTGAACATTTTCTGTCCACGGCGCATTCTGTAATTGATAAATCAACGGTTTTGAAAAGTAAAAACCGACAAACAGTGCGGCTGTAAAAAAGTACATTACCGTCAATAATCGCTTTCTGAGTTCCTCAAAATGCTCGGTAAACTCTTTTTCCTCATCGGCCATTTAAATCACCTCTTTAAAAAAAGGCGGCTTTCGCCACCCTCTCATTTATGCTTCTGATTCAATTTTTTTAGGTTCTTCTTTTTTTGCTTCTTCATCTGATTTTCTGCTGACTTTTACTTCTTCGTCATCATCGTCATCAGCAAGACCTTTAGTAGCGTCTTTGAATTCTTTTAATGTAGAACCGACGGCTTTACCGAACTGCGGAAGTTTCTTAGGTCCGAAAATGATAAGTGCTACAACTGCAATAACGATTAAACTTACTGGAGTAACCGCCATTAATGTATTTGGTAAAAGAACTTCTATCATGAATACCCCTCCTATTTATTTTTCATCTGGAAAAATAGTGCCTGCAGCTCTACGCCTAAGTCAATACTGTGTACAGTCACATCAGGACCAGTGCTCAGCCGGATAGGTGTAAAGTTAAGAATGCCTTTAATCCCTGCTTTTTCTAAACGTTCTGCGGACTCTTGTCCAGCTTCCATCGGCACAGTCATAATTGCAACTTCAACGTTCTCCTGCTGTATGATTGCCTCTAAGTCATCTGTATGGAAAATATTAATACCATTAATCTTTTTTCCTACTAATGATTGATTGCTGTCAAAAGCGCCAACTACATTCATTTTATCATGAATGTTTGCAAATTTGTAGTTCAATAACGCACTGCCAAGATTACCTGCACCAAGAAGAATTACATTTTTTACATTGTTTCCCTGGATGTGTTCCAGAAAGAACTTAAGCAGGCTGCCGACGTTATATCCGTAACCTTTTCTGCCTAATTCTCCAAAATAAGAAAAGTCCCTGCGAATAGTCGCTGAGTCAATGTCTAATGCTTCACTAATTTCTTTCGAGGAAACTCTATCATTACCATTATTCTCTTCCTGTTTGAAGTAACGATAATAAAGCGGTAGACGTTTCATAGTTGCATTAGGGATTTTTTTCTTGTTAGACATTCCCTTTCACCTCTATATTTCTAGTCGCTCTATTATAACATAATATATATAGCGTCGCACCGGTTTATCGGGTCGAATTATGTCGGTTTTTCGTGTAAACTAAAGAGTGAAATGAGGTAGACGTAATGATTCTTTTACAATTGGGGAATGTCTCGAAGGCATACGGAACGAATACAATTTTTGAAAATCTGGATCTCGAAGTAAAATCCGGAGAAACGCTTGGTATCGTCGGAAAAAATGGCGCAGGCAAGAGTACGTTAATGAAAGTTATGGCTGACGAACTCACTTACGACAGCGGCACAATCAGCATGCCGAAAAATGTGACACTTGGTTATCTTGCCCAGCAGATGACTTTGGAATCCAATGAAACTGTCCGTGATGAAATGCAGAAGCCGTTCTCACATATACTTAAAATGAACGACGATATGGCGGAAATTGCTGCCTGGCTCAGCGAGCATGAGCACACGCATGCGGACTATGAAGAAAAACTTAAACGTTATGAAAATATACAGCTTGAATTCGAGCATAAGGACGGCTATACAATCGATGCACAGATTAAAAGCGTGCTGACCGGTCTGCAGTTTACTGAAACTGATCTTGACCGTAAAGTTGAAGAATTTTCAGGCGGCCAGAAAACCCGTCTTGCTCTTGGTAAGATGCTGTTAACAAAACCCGACCTGCTCCTTCTCGATGAGCCCACCAACCATCTGGATATGGCGACTGTTGAATGGCTCGAACAGTACTTGAAGAGCTATGACGGTGCAGTGGTGATTATCAGTCACGACCGTTATTTCCTGGACCGCACCGTCGATAAGATTTATGAAATCGAACTGCACCGCGGGACATTGTATCACACTAACTATACAAACTACGTGAAAGAAAAAGAGAAAACACACCGTCTCAGAATGAAACAATATGAGCGGGAGCAGAGTGAAGTCAAAAGACTCGAGACGTTTATCGAGAAAAATATTACACGGGCATCCACTTCCGGCATGGCGAAAGACCGCCGGAAAAAGCTTGAAATGATGGACCGCATGGACCGGCCGTTCATCGACCGCTCGAGTGCTGACTTCCACTTCACCATTAAACGTGAGAGCGGCAACGATGTACTGAGATTGAAAGACTTGTCCATCGGCTACGATGATACGGTACTCCGCAGCGACTTATCATTTAATGTGGATAAGGGAGACCGCCTGGCAATATTAGGACCAAACGGTATCGGTAAATCGACGCTTGCAAAAACAATCGCAAAAATCATTCCGGAACTTGCCGGTAATATTCAGTACGGAACAAACGTAACAATCGGCTACTACGATCAGAAGCAGGCTGAATTTACATCTCAGAATAATGTACTTGAAGAACTCTGGAAAGAATATCCCGAGATGAAAGAAAGCGACGTCAGAAAAATACTCGGCCGCTTCTTATTTACACAGGATGAAGTTATGAAACAGGTCAATTCATTAAGCGGCGGCGAAAAAGCGAGAATACAGCTCGCTAAACTGATGCTTGAAGAAAACAACCTGCTGATCCTGGATGAACCGACCAACCACCTGGATATCGACAGCAAGGAAGTATTGGAGACGGCACTCGAGAACTTCCCGGGAACGATTATCGTCGTCTCCCACGACCGTTATTTCATCGATAAAATCGCAACCCGTATCATGGAAATCGAACCGCACAAAGTGATGATGGTCGATGGTGATTACAGTTATTTCCAGCATAAGAAAAAAGAAGCTGAGTTTATGGAAACACCTGTTGAGTCAGTAGAAGAGAAGAAAGAAAATGTCTCTGACTATGAAGCTCAAAAACAGCGCCGCAATGAATTAAAACGCGTTAAAAAACAGAGTGAAAAACTTGAGCAGGAAATACAGACGCTGGAAACTGAACTGACGATGATTGAAGATAAGCTGGTCGCACCGGAAGTCTTTAATGATTATGAAAAAGCCCAGGAGCTGGATAACAGACTGCAGGAAATTAACGCTAAACTTGAAACACTGATGACTGAATGGGCAGAAGCAGAAGAATTGCTCGCTGATTTTTAATATTTTTACAGAAAATTTACTTAGTGTTCGGGCAAAAGTAGACTTTTACAATAAAAAGTTATCCACATTAGAAATGCAGTGATAACCGCACCTTTCGTGATTTATCCACATTTTTCACAGTTATACACAAGGTTATCCACAGATTAATGCACAACTTATGATAAGTTACCCACAAACTATCCACAATTTGTGGACAAAACGTACGTTCCGTATTGACAGAACGCATAATGTATCAAACGTATTATTAAATGTATGTACGTTCGATTAATAATAAAAAGAGCTGAAAAATTTCAGCTCTTTTTATTATTCTGTATATTTACCGGAATCCGGTTTTGCAATTTCATCAAAGTTATTTGCGAGTTTACTCAGTTCATCTTTCAATTCCTGCCCCATCATCGGCTGGCCGTGTCCTGTTATTGCCGCTTCAGGACTTACTGATGCCAGTTTCTCAACAGAAGCTTTCGCTGCTTCCCAGTCTGGAGTAAAGTAACTCGGCGGACCGTAGATATTTTTTTCCTGAGTCATTACATTATACAAGGAGTCCTGTTTCACCGTAACAAATGCATCTCCTGCAATCAGTGCCTTATCTTTGTTTCGATATAAAGAAACATGCCCTTTAGTATGACCGGGTGTATGAATCCATTCAAAATCAGGCATATAAGGTACACTGCCGTCTGCCGGCAGTTCATGAAGCCTTGCTGTTATATCAATTCCTTTTTTCGGGAATACAGGCGACATCTTCGCCACCATTCCCCCGTCAACTGAAGGATCCGGGGCCTGGTAATCTTCCATACCGTTAAGATACGGCAGTTCCAATTTATGTGCATACACAGGAACATCCCAGTATTCAGCAAGTTCTATTACTGCACCGACATGATCGAAGTGCCCGTGTATTAAAATAATCGCTTTCGGTCTGCTGTTCTCTCCAAATCGTTCTTTCGCCGCTTCAATAATTTTTTCGGAAGATTTCGGCATGCCTGCATCTATTAGTACGAACTGATTGTCATCCGGATTGCCGTAAAAAATCACATTCACAATTTGTACTGTGTATTGATATAAATCGGAAAGTACCTCGATTCCTTTACCGTTCTCTTTTGACGTTACCGGCAGAAATTTATAATCATCGCCGTATTTCATACTGCTGACCATTTATAAAACCTCATATGCTATACCTTCTTTTGTACTCTCTATGATATTCCCTTTCACCAGACTCAAATCCTCTTCACTGATTTCTCCCGCTTCATATAAAAAATCATACAGTTTTTTCAAAGCCCGCGAAGTGAGCTTAAGACTGTTCTTACTTGTCCACATAAATTTTCGTATATAAAAATCATCTAAGAATCCGTTAACTTCATCTATATCTGTGACGACAGTTGCAATTCGGTAATAATTGATTGGCATCCGAATATCTTTTCCCAATTTCTTTATCTTCCGTCTGCTTCAATTTGTTAAATAATACCTGAGTTTTTTTGATCGGGTTTATAATCATTTTTTCACTCCTCAAATAGTTCATAAATGTAGTATAATCGTTATTTAATCTGCTGTAATTTTTTATCCTCAATTTTATAAATCAAATCTGCTGTACGTTCCACAAAAAAACGGTCATGTGATGTTAAAATTATCGTTCCCTGATATGCTTTTATAAATTTCTCGAGTGCTTCAATCGTTCCAAGGTCGATAAAGTTCGTCGGTTCATCCAATATAATAATGTTGGACGGTTTAACGAACATTAATGCCAACGATACTCTTGTCGCCTCACCGCCGCTCAGTTTGCTCACAGGCTTCATTACCTCATACGGACTAAAACCCAGGCTGACCAGCATACTTCTGACGACGGATTCCTGCAGTTCTGTATGTTTCATTAAAAACTGAACTGTGGATTCATTGCCGTAAAGTTTGTAATCCATCTGTTTGTATTGCTCGATAGTCACCTTAGGCGAAATATCAAAGCCTTCTGCTTCAATAACTAATTCTGCAAGGAAACTCGACTTCCCGGTCCCGTTGTTTCCTGTCACTGCTATTGTCTGTCCGAGCGGAAATTGAAAACTTACATTATCCAGCAGTATTTTACTTCCTCTTTGAATCGTAACATTTTGTCCCATCACCGGAAACTTATTATGCAGCTCCATTGTTTTAGACAGTGGAAATTCCAGTTCTTCCCGGCTTTCCGGCAGTTTTGTTTCCTGCAGCTGCTCCATCCGGCTTTCCATTGCTTTTGCTGTTTTAAACGCCTGTTTCTGCACTGTATCTTTCTGCTTTGAACTCGACAGGCGGTCAGGCTTAATATCCTGTCCTTTACCCTTACTGCCTGACATCATTTTCTCTGCTTTGGCTTTTTGCTTATTGATCGCAGCATTCATTCTGTCTTTTTCTTTTAATACATTTGCATGCTCACGCTCCAGCTCAAGTTTCTCCTGTTTCTTAATTTCTTCGTAGTCATTATAATTTCCTGTATACTCTGTTACTGTACCATCTGAGACTTCCCAGATTTTAGTCGCCAGACTGTTAATAAAATGTCTGTCATGACTGACAAATATTAATGTGCCATAGTAATACTCCAGCTCTCTGATTAAGTACTCTATACTTTCATGGTCAAGGTGCGTTGTCGGTTCATCGAGCAGAAGCCCTGTTTTATAATCAGAAAGTGTCTGGACCAGTCTGAGCTTTGTTTCTTCTCCGCCGCTCAGGTTTTCATTTTCAGGCACATTCATCCGGCTGAGCATTTCGTAGTCCATATAGTCATCAGTGCTTTCGTCTCTTTCTCCTGTCTGACTTAAATAATTAAACTCTGTTTCTCTTTGAACTTCACCGGTAAAGTCGTTAAAATCGCCGGCAATTATTTTAAGCAGTGTCGATTTACCTGCACCATTGTTTCCTGTAATTGCAATTCTGTCATTCATATAAGCTGACATATTTTCAATATCAAAGATATCTTTATTGCCAAAACTTACTGATATATTTTTTAACTTTAAAGTTAGTTCGTTCATTATAATCTGCACTCCATTTCAGGCCTGCAAACTATATTTCTGCACAAAAAAAGAGACAGTCCTGTGCTGTCTCAAACGTAAATTTTATTTTTAGAAAAGGACATACTTCTCCCGTGTATAAATATAGTTTGAACAAGACTTTTGAATTTTTTATTAAATTATTAATTCAAAAGTGTGTTCCAAATACGCGGTATCATGTTATGCCCTCCTTAGATTATTTATTTTTATTATACTACAATAAATAGTGAATATATACTCTTAAGTATATGTTAAAACGTATATTCTTCTATATCGATAAAGTTCCGGCCATTAAGTTTTAAATCAGCCAGATGATTTTTCTCATATAAATGATATGCTGCTGCACCGATCATTGCTGCATTGTCAGTACAGAATTTAAGCTGCGGTATTTGCAGGTTAACTTTCTTTTCTTCACACATTTCTGTAAATCTGCTGCGTAATTCGCTGTTGCCTGCAACACCGCCGGCAATAATGAGATTTTCAACGTTGTATTCCTTCAATGCTGCGAATGTTTTCGCTGTCAGTACGTCTGTAACACTTGCCTGAAAGCTCGCTGCTACATCGCTCTTATTCACTTCAATTCCTTTTTGATTATAGTTATGCAGTTTATTAATGACTGCTGACTTTAATCCGCTGAAACTGAAGTCAAACGTATCTTCTTTCATTAACCCTCTCGGGAAATCAAATGTATCTTCACCTGTCTGTGCAAGCTTATCGATATGCGGACCACCCGGATACGGCAGGTCAATCACTCTTGCGACTTTATCGAATGCTTCTCCGACTGCGTCGTCTCTCGTTTCTCCGATAATTTCAAATGACATATGATTTTTCATGTATATAAGCTCTGTATGACCGCCTGACACAACGAGTGAGATAAGCGGGAATACCAGCGGCTTCTCAAGCTGTGCTGCGTATATATGCCCTGCAATATGGTGTACAGGAATCAGTGGAAGATCATGTACAAATGCAAAAGTTTTCGCTGCATTGATACCGATTAAAAGCGCACCTATAAGCCCCGGACCTTCTGTTACAGCTACTGCTGTTAAGTCTGAAGGTTCAAGCTCAGCATCTTTTAAAGCCTGATCTATAACATGTGTAATAGCTTCGACATGATGACGGGATGCGACTTCCGGCACTACGCCGCCAAATCTTTTATGACTTTCTATCTGGCTTACCACTACATTCGATAATATTTCATGACCATTTTGAATGACGCTCGCTGCAGTCTCGTCGCAGCTCGTTTCTATTGCGAGTATTTTAATATCCTTACTCATTAAGATTCACCCACATCACGTGTGCATCAAGCCCTTCTCCATAATAATTCTTACGTACCCCGCCGTATTTAAAACCGTTTCTTTCATACAGTTTCATTGCCGGTGTATTATCCACCCTGACTTCAAGTGAGACAATATCCGCCTGCGGTTTTACAAAATCTTTTATATATTCAATTAAAATATGACTGTAGCCTTTGCCTCGCATTTTTTTAGCGACTGCAACTGTAGTGATCTGGCACTGGTCCACAACAAGCCATATACCTGTATACCCGATAATTTCGCCGTCCAGTTCCATAACGAAGTAATGGGCAAATTTATTCATTACAAGTTCTCTCGTGTAAGCTTCCATCGTCCACGTTGAATTTTTAAACGCTTCGACTTCTATGTCGTATACAGCATTTAAATCCTCAATTTGCATTTCTCTGATTACTGGTTGTCCTGCCAATTTCTCTCCGCCTCCGAGATGCGCAGATAATCAGGTACCAGCTGATCGGCATCCTCTAGTTTTAATGCTCTTTCATATCGCTCTGTCTGTGAAATACGCGGTGTAACGTGAGTATACTCATCGATATCGACAGTAATTTTCTCACTGCTGTTCAGTAAGTAAACAGCTTCCTTTATATCAGCCGATAAAGAACTGAAATCGATATACTGCGGCGCAATTACTTCAGTATAATCATCTTCCTTAATATTGTACACTGCACCGTAAACATGTGCTCTTCTCGCATCGATAAGCGGTGCTGTATTGCCTTTAATACCATTGGAAACAGCAATTACAAATAACGATGATACAGAGTATACAGGAATATTGAGCTGTTTTGCGAGCATCTTCGCTACAGTTATACCGATACGTACGCCTGTGTATGAACCCGGTCCTTTAGCAACAATAATCCTGTCGAGCTGACTCTTTTTAATATCTGCAATCTCAAGTACTTTCTGTATGTTATCCACCAGCGTTTCGGAGTGGGTTTTCTTATAATTCGTATTGATTTCAGCAACCATCTTACTGTCACGGTTTACCGCAACTGATAAAGCCTGGTTACTCGTATCAAGAAGTAAACTTATCATAAACATCCTCCGCAATCTTTATGTTACTGTCTCCTGTACCTTCTATAGTAACAAAACGTTCGTTTTCACTTTCGTAGTTAATATTAATACTGATTACATCTTCAGGTAAAAATTCAGCTATGAACTGCGGCCATTCTACAAGCGCAATATCACTATCGTTAAAGTATTCATCAAATCCGAGATCCTCTTCTGAATCTTCCAGACGATAACAGTCCATATGATGAAGTTTAAGATCAGCATTAGTATTATATGATTTTATAATATTGAATGTTGGTGAAGTCATATGTCTTTTCACACCTAAATATTTACCTAAAAACTGTGAGAATGTTGTCTTTCCGCTGCCGAGATCTCCCGACAGCATAATAACAGTTCCCCCTGAAATCTCACCGGCCAGTATTTCAGCCAGTTGTTTAGTATCTGCCAGTGAATTTAACTTTAAAGTATGCATGCTGATACTCCTTCAATAAATAATGTATTAATCTATTATATAACAAAAAAAGAGACCTCGAAAGGTCTCAATGCGGCTCATCGCATCCATATATTTGAATATGTCTTAGCCTGGCAGCGTCCTACTCTTGCGGGACGTC
>NZ_JACHFF010000005.1:0-3214 GCF_014207425.1 Jeotgalicoccus coquinae
AGCCTGGCAGCGTCCTACTCTTGCGGGACGTCAGTCCAACTACCATCGGCGCTGGAGAGCTTAACTGCTGTGTTCGACATGGGAACAGGTGTGGCCTCTCCGCCATCGCCGCCAGACTATTTGGGTGAATGTCATATACATTCAAAACCGGATAGAAGTATCGAGAAGAGTGAACGCACTCTTTAAATTGTTCATTAATTACTTTGAATAAGTCATCGATGGATTAGTATTTGTCCGCTGAATGTGTTGCCACACTTACACGCCAAACCTATCAACCTCATAGTCTCTGAGGCATCTATTGGGGAAATCTCATCTTGAGGGGGGCTTCATGCTTAGATGCTTTCAGCATTTATCCCGTCCATACGTAGCTACCCAGCTATGCCGTTGGCACGACAACTGGTACACCAGTGGTATGTCCATCCCGGTCCTCTCGTACTAAGGACAGCGCCTCTCAAATTTCCTACGCCCACGACGGATAGGGACCGAACTGTCTCACGACGTTCTGAACCCAGCTCGCGTACCGCTTTAATGGGCGAACAGCCCAACCCTTGGGACCGACTACAGCCCCAGGATGCGATGAGCCGACATCGAGGTGCCAAACCTCCCCGTCGATGTGAACTCTTGGGGGAGATAAGCCTGTTATCCCCGGGGTAGCTTTTATCCGTTGAGCGATGGCCCTTCCATGCGGAACCACCGGATCACTAAGTCCGTCTTTCGACCCTGCTCGACTTGTAGGTCTCGCAGTCAAGCACCCTTATGCCTTTACACTCTTTGAATGATTTCCAACCATTCTGAGGGTACCTTTGAGCGCCTCCGTTACTCTTTAGGAGGCGACCGCCCCAGTCAAACTGTCCATCTGACACTGTCTCCCAGCCGGATCACGGCTGCGGGTTAGAATCTCAACCACACCAGGGTGGTATCCCACCATTGCCTCCACATAAACTGACGTTCATGCTTCATCGGCTCCCACCTATCCTGTACAGGTGGAGTCAAGATTCAATATCAAATTACAGTAAAGCTCCACGGGGTCTTTCCGTCCTGTCGCGGGTAACCTGCATCTTCACAGGTACTATGATTTCACCGAGCCTCTCGTTGAGACAGTGCCCAAATCGTTACGCCTTTCGTGCGGGTCAGAACTTACCTGACAAGGAATTTCGCTACCTTAGGACCGTTATAGTTACGGCCGCCGTTTACTGGGGCTTCAATTCGTACCTTCGCTTGCGCTAAGCACTCCTCTTAACCTTCCAGCACCGGGCAGGCGTCAGCCCCTATACTTCACCTTTCGGTTTGGCAGAGACCTGTGTTTTTGGTAAACAGTCGCTTGGGCCTATTCACTGCGGCTTATATTGCTATAAGCACCCCTTCTCCCGAAGTTACGGGGTCATTTTGCCGAGTTCCTTAACGAGAGTTCGCTCGCTCACCTTAGAATTCTCTTCCCAACTACCTGTGTCGGTTTACGGTACGGGCAGTATGATTACTTGCTAGAAGCTTTTCTTGGCAGTGTGAGTCCGTATGCTTCGCCTACTATTTTCGGCTCCCCATCACCACTCAGCTTTAACGCATGCCGGATTTGCCTAGCATGCAGCCTTATGGCTTGGACGCGCTCTTCCTTCCGCGCGCTCATCTTTTCCTTCTGCGTCACTCCATCACTCAAATGCAATCTTACTGGTACAGGAATTTCTACCTGTTGTCCATCGCCTACGCTTATCGCCTCGGCTTAGGTCCCGACTTACCCAGAGCGGACGAGCCTACCTCTGGAAACCTTAGTCGTTCGGTGGACGGGATTCTCACCCGTCTTTCGCTACTCACACCGGCATTCTCACTTCTAAGCGCTCCACATGTCCTTACGATCATGCTTCGCCGCACTTAGAACGCTCTCCTACCATTAAAATAAATTTTAATCCACAGTTTCGGTAATATGTTTAGCCCCGGTACATTTTCGGCGCAGCGTCACTCGACTAGTGAGCTATTACGCACTCTTTAAATGATGGCTGCTTCTAAGCCAACATCCTAGTTGTCTGTGCAACGCCACATCCTTTTCCACTTAACATATATTTGGGGACCTTAACTGGTGGTCTGGGCTGTTTCCCTCTCGACAATGGACCTTATCACCCACTGTCTGACTCCCATACATCACATCTGTGGCATTCGGAGTTTGTCTGAACTCGGTAACCCGGGATGGGCCCCTCATCCAAACAGTGCTCTACCTCCACGATGCTAATATGAGGCTATACCTAAATATATTTCGGAGAGAACGAGCTATCTCCAGGTTCGATTGGAATTTCACCCCTACCCACAACTCATCCGGTCACTTTTCAACGTAAGTCGGTTCGGCCCTCCATTCAGTGTTACCTGAACTTCAGCCTGGTCATGGGTAGATCACCTGGTTTCGCGTCTACGAACATATACTCAATCGCCCTATTCAGACTCGCTTTCGCTGCGGCTCCACATTCACTGCTTAACCTTGCATATATTCGTAACTCGCCGGTTCATTCTACAAAAGGCACGCCATCACCCATTAACGGGCTCTGACTACTTGTAAGCGCATGGTTTCAGGTTCTATTTCACTCCCCTCCCGGGGTGCTTTTCACCTTTCCCTCACGGTACTGGTTCACTATCGGTCAGCAAGGAGTATTTAGCCTTGGGAGATGGTCCTCCCGGATTCCGACGGAATTCCTCGTGTTCCGCCGTACTCAGGATACATTCTAAATTTATCGACTTTTTAACTACGGGACTCTTACCCCCTGCGGTTGGCCTTCCCAGACCATTCGTCTAAGTCTTTAAATCCGTTGTGAATGTCCTACAACCCCAGCCGAAGCTGGTTTGGGCTCTTCCCCGTTCGCTCGCCGCTACTTAGGGAATCGATTTTTCTTTCTCTTCCTCTGGATACTAAGATGTTTCAGTTCTCCAGGTGTCCTCCAACGACACTATGTATTCATGTCGTGGTAATACCTCGCGGTATTGGGTTTCCCCATTCGGAAATCTCCGGTTCAAAGCTTACTTACAGCTCCCCGAAGCATATCGGTGTTTGTTCCGTCCTTCATCGGCTCTTGCTACCTAGGCATCCGCCATGCGCCCTTCACTACTTAATCGTAATGAAATTTCTGTGAGTGTATCTTATAGATACGTTTGCGTTCTCGTTTTCAATTCTTTTTCTCGATTTGAAATCTTTTTACTCTTCTCTTTACTTCTATACGGTTTTCAATGTACATAA
>NZ_JACHFF010000006.1 GCF_014207425.1 Jeotgalicoccus coquinae
TTCCGGAAGATTGGGAAACGAAGTTAGAATTGATGGGTGTGCCTATCGCAATTAGTCCACTTCATGATAGAGATTTAAGTGCAGTAGAAGGACAACAATTCAAAAAGGCTCATTACCATGTAATTTATGTGGCTAAAAATCCTGTAACTGCGGATAGTGTACGTAAGAGAATGCAAAGATCATTAGGTGAGAACAGTATTGCAAAAGTTCAAATTGTAAAATCGAGTATAGAAAATATGTACTTGTATTTAACTCATGAATCGAAAGATGCGGTAGCAAAAAATAAAGTGAAATATTCAAGAAAAGATATAAAATTATTGGGTAATTTTGATGTGGATAGATATATAACTCTTGATGTTGAAGATAAAGATGACATGTTGAATGATGTATGTGATTTAATCGACCAGTATGGTTTAGCTAATATAAGAGAATTAAGAAGATTTGTTAGATTACATGGTGCAGAACATGGTTTACCAAGTATGAAGATTATCAACTCTGTTTTACGTTCGCATACAGGATTAATTAGATTATATTTTGATGCAGTTTATCAAGAACGTAAATATGGAAGAAGTGACTTTGATAAGGAAACTGGTGAAATCAAATCGTAAATAGATTTGATGATTTAGGGTGGCTCGAGCCACCCTTTTTCGCACCAGCGAAAACTGGGTTTAAGCTGTCTGCAAGACCACACGAATTAACGACTTATGAAATAAGTCTAGTGTGTTAGACTTAATGTATGTTATTTAAGTGTTAAAGCTGGAGGTGTAGTATGTCTTATTCTATTTTGAGAGTTGAAAGAGTAAAGGGATCTGGAAATACAAAGGGACTTCAAAAGCATAATCAAAGAGAAAATAATAATTATAATAATAAGGATATTAGGCATGAAGATACGCATAAAAATTATGATTTAATTAACGAAAAAAATGTAGATTATAACAAATTAATTGCAGATAAAATTGATGCAAATTATACAGGTAATCGTAAAATTCGTGCGGATGCAATTCGTCATGTGGAAGGAATAATTACAAGTGATCAGAAATTCTTTAACGGATTAAATGAAAGAGAAATGAGTCAATTTTTTAAGGATAGTTTGGATTTTGTTAAACAGGAATATGGCGAAGAAAATGTATTATATGCCACTGTTCATTTGGATGAAAAAGTACCGCATATGCACTTTGGATTTGTTCCGCTGACAGAAGACGGTAGACTGTCTGCTAAAGAAAAATTAGGCAATAAAAAAGCAATGACTGAATTACAAGATAGATTTAATCAATATGTTAATACGAGAGGATATAACCTTGAACGTGGAACTGCGAAACAAGTATCTGAACGAGAGCATAAAGATATGGATAAATACAAAAAAGAAACAGAATATCATAAACGAGAATTACAAACGGTTAAAAGTGATCTTGAAAAATTGGATAGGCAATTAAACGCTCATATAAGCGATTTAAGGGTTTCTAGCGATTTTGAGTATGAGAATGAGGTAGAAGTCAAAAAGGGCTTATTTACGGCACGAGAAGAGCTGGAAACAGGACGTAAAGTTATTTCTGCTGAAGAATTCGAGCGAATACGACAAACTGTATCGTCTGCTCGTGATGTGCTTGATGATTATGAAAAAATTAGAGAAACTGATTTTTTCAAAGAAAATGAGGAATTAAAGAGTAAGAATATGAAGTATGCTGCGTTCAGTATTGAGATAGATAAAGAGAACAAGAAACTCAAAAAAGAGCATGAAGAATATAAGGAGTTATTTACTAAGTATCAAAAACTAACCAGAGGGCTTTATACAACGCTTAGAGATAGCTTTCAAGGCTTTGACAAGGTATATGACAATATCAGTAATAAACTTCAACAAAACGATAAGACGGCAGTTTTTGGGCAGTTTATGGACTTTGTGAAAGAGGAAGTGCGTGAACAAGAGCGAACAAAACAAAGAGATATTGATATTGAGAGGTAACGCCTGTTTATGCCGAGAAAACTTTTTGAATGGAAAAATGAAATGTGTTAGCTACTTTAGTAGCGAGTTGGGCAGGGGTTTGTTGGGATTAATCCCAACGAAACACCAACTCAACAACACATGGAATTGTTGGTTCCATTCATAAAAGGAAATTGGAATAAATGTAACGAATAATGAGATGAACACTAATCATTCAAATCATATTCATAAATAGGATTTATACATTTAAGTACAGACACAATTGCATTATTGTATCCTGACATTTTATCTATTTGTTTTTTATCCTTGAATTCCTCATTTTCTAACTGTTTGTACAGTCTATTTACTATCTTTAAGTACTTACTTAGAAATTCATTTTTATTCATTTCTTTGGCATCTGATAATAGCTCATTATAGGCCAATAATTCACCTTCATCATTATCTTTAAAGTCCTTTTCATCAAATATAGTATTTGTTTTTATGAAATGTATTTTAGCCTCGATAACATCTACTAATGTAAAATTAGTTAGTTTCTTATTATCCATTTAAATCTACTCCTATTGATCTACATAATGGTTCATTTTTTGTATTATTTTATTTAATAATATCATTATTCATAGTTGTTATAGGATTGGATTTATAGAGAAATATGAGGGGAGGGGGGACTACTACGACCCCCCTTTTAAGTGCCGAGTGCCAAATTCAAATAAAAATAGGTTTTGAACTTACTCCCACAAGGGTTTTAGGTATGCTACATTTGAGCGACATTTTGGCGAGTTTTTGAGCGACATTTTATTTTTTTAGCTAAAGTGTTGCACTTTGAACACAATAATGTTTAACTAGTAATCAAATAAAAGATTAAGGAGAGATTGTATGGTTGTTTCGGATAGAAAAAAGCGTGTGATGATTTCGTTGACCTTAGAACAAAGCGAAATATTGGAAAGAATAGCAAAGGAAAAAGGTTTTACGAAATCTGCAATTGTAGCTTTGTCATTAGAAGAATATTCAAGAAAGGAATTAGAGCAAAAAAAATAGCGAATTTCCTCTCCTGCTAAGATGGGGAAAATTCGCTAAATAGCTGTTCTAATAAGGTTATATTAACATTATGACTAAAGATAAAGCAAGATACTTCACTTTTTTATTGTACCCAGAATCTATTCCGGAAGATTGGGAAACGAAGTTAGAATTGATGGGTGTGCCTATCGCAATTAGTCCACTTCATGATAGAGATTTAAGTGCAGTAGAAGGACAA
>NZ_JACHFF010000007.1 GCF_014207425.1 Jeotgalicoccus coquinae
TCAGTAACATGCTTGCCTATGAACGTTTGTAGTAGTTGATTTCTCAATTTTTTCTCTGTATACTTTTCCATGAATTGAATAACCCTTTCTTCAAGAAAGGCACAAAACTTGCACCTAGCGTATTTAGTTAATGCTTAGACACCACTAACTTATAATACTATGCTAGATAATGCAAGTTTTTTTGTGTTTAAACCAGTCGTATCAAGGGATAGAGAGCTTTCGGGTCAAATCGAAGATATGACCCTTAGTATCAAGATAAGAAAAGACCGGTCAAAAACCGTTTAATATTACATAAATTTTAATTGTTATTTCCGAACAAGAGATAATATAAAAATCTTATGAATATATATATAAAACATAAATAAGACACAATAATTAAAAGCGCTCCTATCGCACTTAAAAAAGCCATAGGGAATGATGGTTCACTATATGGATCACCAGACATAAATAAACTAGCTGTTAAATTAAACATAATCCCGAGAATACCAGAGAAAATACCAATTCTTACAACCACATCTAGTGATCTAATCCAATCAACAAATGAATCCCCTCTTCCTTTCTTGTAAATCATAAATCCAACAATAATAATCAAAAGTAATATCGCAAACATTACAGAACACCTCAATTTAATTTTAGTCAATATATTTAAAATAATTATACCTTTCGCAAAATACACTTCCAATACTTCTTTACACTTATATTTCGAATAAAAACTATTTATTTTTTATTCCAATTTCCTTTTATGGCTTTGATGCGCTGCGGTCTTAAAAATCTAAGAGCTTTTGCAACCGAAAGTTAATAGCTATCGCTACTACTTTCGCTTTCGCTCTTAGTATATTTTAAGACCTGTCAAAGCCAAAAAGTTTTCTCGGCATAAACAGATCTCTGTATCTTATTTTGAGCGTAGGCGATAAAAAGCACAAGAAACGTCGTCTACGACGTATAAGTGCGCCCTTACGGATAATTTGAATAAATCACGATAAAATATACCTAAAACCTGTTTAAAAGCGTATATGAGCTTTATTTGGGCTTTAAATGCATTTTAAACTCAAGTTAGATTAATTTTTTAATACTTTCTTGATTTGATTATTTGAATATCAGAACACTGCCCAGTTACACGCACGTATTTTTCTTACGAAAAAACGAGCATTCCCCTGGGAAAATCCGCCTCAAGGGTGAAATCAAAAAAGGAGTAACCTTTTGGTTACTCCCCCTCAATATTTTCTCCGTCCAGCATTTTATTATTTACTTCTTTCTGCATTTCTTCTGTCATCAATTTTTGCTCTGTTTGAATATATTCTGTTTGTCCCCAATGAAAAAATAATTGGAAAATATATTGTGTTGGATCAATCTCTTTATATTTTTCTAACTCTTTATTTTCATACATTCTGCTGGCATCTTTAAATAATCCTGAATACACAATCAATCGTTTACCAGAAAGCGTGTTATAAAATGCATCAAAAACTTTTTCATTTTGAAGATAATCTGAATCCTTTGCACTGTATTTTGCAATTTCAGATACTTCTTTTTTATTGTCTGTGTGCTTTACTTTTCGAACATCAACTTGTGTGATTAAAGGATTTTTCGTTGATTTTTGCCATAATTCAAGCCAACGATTTCGCGTTATATAAGCTTTAGTATCAGTAAAATAACTTTTATTTACTGCTAAAACCACATGGAAATGTGGATGATAATCATCTCGTTCTTTGTTGTAAGTCACTTCAAGTTTTCTTACATAACCTTTGACTGCTGCTTTAACTTCCTTACGTTCCATTAATCGCTTGAAAGACTTATTGTAATGCTGAATCTCATCATCAAGTTCATCTGCTTTAACGTTTGGAGCAGTAAGCGTCAAAAAAACAAATTCTTTATTTTCTTCCTCTTTTAAATACTGCATAAGAATACTAATCTTCAATGCATTCTTTCTCGACTTACGCCATGAACATACAGGGCAAAATCTATGCTTACAACTGTTCGCACCATGCAACTTCGTCTTTTCAAGCGTTTTATCAGCAAGAAATAACATAAATGTGTTGCACTCCTTTATTCGTAATAGTGTGGAATCAGTAACATGCTTGCCTATGAACGTTTGTAGTAGTTGATTTCTCAATTTTTTCTCTGTATACTTTTCCATGAATTGAATAACCCTTTCTTCAAG